>NZ_JBVJOL010000002.1:161938-1005237 GCF_055583185.1 Streptomyces sp. NPDC104814
GTTCTCGCGGTTGAAGGATGCCTTCAACGGGCGGTGATGTCCGGCGGTGCCGGGTTTTGTGTTGTGGCCGGGGGTCCGGGGGTTGGCCCCCGGGCGGGCACAGCCGGCCGGGGCAGCAGGGGCTGTTCTCGCGGTTGAAGGACGCCTTCAACGGGCGGTGATGTCCGGCGGTGCCGGGCTTTGTGCCGGGCGCCGTGCTGGACGCTGCCGACGGGTGGTGAGCCGGACGTTTCCGGTGGCCTATGCCAATCGGGCGGCGGTTTCGGACCGGTGCGGAGGACGTGACACCATGCGGTCATGTCCTCCCTGACCGGTCTCTTCCCCCATCCGATCGTGCAGGCTCCCATGGCGGGCGGCGTCTCCGTACCGCCGCTCGCCGCTGCGGTGTGCGAGGCGGGCGGCCTCGGTTTCCTCGCCGCCGGGTACAAGACCGCCGACGGGATGTACCAGGAGATCAAACAGCTGCGGAGCCTGACGAGCCGTCCCTTCGGGGTCAACGTCTTCATGCCGCAGCAGGAGTATCCCGGTGCGAGCACCGGCTCCACCGCAGCGGCTGCCGCCGCGCCCCCCGACGCCGGCGCCGTCGAGGTCTACGCGCACCAGCTGGCCGGGGAGGCCACCTGGTACGAGACCGAGCTGGGCGACCCCGACAGCGGGCGGGACGACGGCTACGAGGCGAAACTCGCCGTGCTGCGCGACGACCCGGTGCCGGTGGTCTCCTTCCACTTCGGCGTGCCGAGCCGTGAGGTCGTCGACTCCCTGCACCGCGTCGGCACCTTCGTCCTGGTCACCGCCACCACCGCGGACGAGGCGGTCGCCGTGCAACGGTCCGGGGCGGACGCGGTGATCGCGCAGGGCGTGGAGGCCGGCGGCCACCAGGGCACGCACCGGGACGTCCCCGAGAACGACGGCTCCGGCATCGGGCTGCTGGCGTTGCTGGCGCAGGTGCGGGAGGCCGTGTCGATCCCGGTGGTCGCCGCGGGCGGCCTGATGCGGGGCAGCCAGATCGCCGCGGTGCTCGCGGCGGGGGCGAGCGCCGCCCAGCTCGGCACCGCGTTCCTCGCGACCGAGGAGTCCGGGGCGCACGCCGTGCACAAGGACGCGCTGACCAACCCGCTGTTCGTGCGGACCGAGCTGACCCGGGCGTTCTCCGGCAGACCGGCGCGCGGACTGGTCAACCGGTTCCTGCGCGAGCACGGCCCGTACGCGCCTGCCGCGTATCCGGAGATCCATCATCTGACCGCGCCGCTGCGCAAGGCCGCGGCGAAGGCGGGCGACGCGCAGGGCATGGCGCTGTGGGCGGGGCAGGGGCACCGGCTGGCACGGGCCCTGCCGGCCGGGCGGCTCGTGGAGCTGCTGGCCGGTGAGGTCCAGGCGGCGCGGACAGCGTTGTCGGCCGGGATCCATGGGGGTGAGGGGCGATGACGGCGCCCGTTTTCGTCGTCGAGTCGTTCGGGGCGGGCCGGGGCCCCTTCGTGCTGGACGGGCCGGAGGGGCGGCACGCCGTCTCGGTCAAGCGGCTCCAGGTCGGCGAGGAGGTCGTCCTCACCGACGGCGCCGGGCGGTACGCGGTGTGCCCGGTGACCGGCGTGGAGGGCAAGGACCGGCTGATCGTCGACGTTGCGTCGGTCGAGGAGGAGCCCGCGCCTGCGCCCCGGATCACCGTGGTGCAGGCTCTGCCCAAGGGGGACCGGGGCGAGCTGGCCGTGGAGACCATGACCGAGGTCGGGGTGGACGCGATCGTGCCGTGGCAGGCGGCGCGCTGCATCACGCAGTGGAAGGGCGAGCGGGGCCTGAAGGCGCTCGGCAAGTGGCGCAACACCGCCCGGGAGGCGGGCAAGCAGTCCCGGCGGGTGCGGTTCCCCGAGGTCGCGGACGCGGCCACCACCAAGCAGGTCGCTGCGCTCCTGGCCACGGCGGACTTCGCCGGTGTCCTGCACTCGGACTTCGACGTCGCCAGTGAGCCGCTGGCGACCGCCGATTTGCCCGCGTCCGGTGAGATCGTGCTGGTCGTCGGCCCCGAAGGGGGCGTGGCCGGTGACGAGTTGGAACTGTTTCGGCAGGCGGGTGCCGCGCCGTACGTGCTGGGGCCTACGGTGTTGCGTACGTCGACCGCCGGGACGGCGGCCGCGGCGCTGCTCCTCGGCCGTACCGGACGGTGGTCCTGACCCGGGGGGTTGTTGCCTCGTGGAACTGGCTCAAGTGCGGCTGCTGGTCACCGACTTCGCCACGTGCTACCGCTTCTACGCCGACGTGCTGGGGCTGAAGCCGCAGTCGGGGTCGGCGTCGGGGCCCTACGAGAAGTTCAGCCCCGCGGTGGGATCCGCGGGGATCGCGTTGCAGGACCGGGCGATGATGGCGTCCGTGCTGGGGGAGCTGGGGCAGACGGCGACGGGACACCGGTCGCTGGTGGTGCTGCGGGTGGACGACCTGGACGGGTACTGCGAGGAGATCACCGCCCGCGGGGCCGAGCTGCTGCACGGGCCCGCGCCCATGACGGACCGGATGCGCGTCGCCCATCTGAAGGACCCCGAGGGCAATGTGGTGGAGCTTCAGGAGTGGCTGCTGCTGCGCGGGTGAGCGCGCGGTGGCCGTATGCGGTCTACCGCGCGGCGTGCGGTGGTGGGACGCTGCTGGGCATGGGCGGTTCGAGGCGTCTCTTCTCCGTTGCCGGCCTTGTCGTCGTGGTCGTCGGCGGGGCCGTGGCCTGTGATCCCGGTGGGCTCGGTTCGGCCGCCGTCGCCTACACCACCGACCGGACGGCGACCAAGGAGCTGGAGCGGCAGCACGTGGACGTGCGGTGGCTGACGTGCAACGCCGACTACGGCGACCGCGGGGCCACGCCCTCCGCGAGCGCGGACACCGTCGCCACCGTCGACTGCCGGGGGCAGACCAAGGACGGCAGGGACATCACCGTGACGGGCAAGGTCACCCGGGCCGTGGACGGGGCCTGTGTGCGCGGGGACCTGACCGCGAAGGTCGGCGGGAAACAGGTGTTCCACGTGAGCGGGCTGGGCGACTGCAACGCCACCCCCTCACCCATCAGGCCGCCGGGGAACGGCCCAGGCCCGGGGCGGCCGACCGTCACCGTGACCGTCACGCGGACCATCTGGTGCCAGGGCGATCCGACCTGCTGGCCCGTCCAGGGCAAGTGACGTCGCCTGCGCTGTCGTAGCCACTCGCTACGATGCCTCCGTACGCGATCATCCGCGCGAGGAGGCACAGGCATGGCAGGGGAGCCGCAGGACGACTGCTTGTTCTGCAAGATCGTCGCGGGCAGCGTCCCGGCGACGATCGTCCGTGAGACGGAGACGACCATCGCCTTCCGTGACATCAACCCCCAGGCGCCCACCCACGTCCTGGTGATCCCCAAGGCCCACCACCGGGACGCCGCCGCGCTCGCCGCCGAGGCGCCCGAGCTGGCCGCGGACGTGCTGCGCGAGACGCAGGCGGTGGCCGACGAGGAAAAGCTGGAGAGCTACCGGACGGTGTTCAACACCGGCAGCGGCGCCGGGCAGACCGTCTGGCACGCGCACGCCCACGTCCTCGGCGGGCGCGGGCTGAACTGGCCGCCCGGGTAGCCGCCGTGTCCGTACGCGAACTGGTCGTCCTCGGCACCGCCAGCCAGGTCCCGACCCGGCACCGCAACCACAACGGCTATCTGCTGCGCTGGGACGGCGAGGGCATCCTCTTCGATCCCGGCGAGGGCACCCAGCGGCAGATGCTGCGGGCCGGGGTCGCCGCCCACGACCTGAACCGGCTGTGCGTCACGCACTTCCACGGGGACCACTCGCTGGGCCTGGCCGGGGTGATCCAGCGGATCAACCTCGACCAGGTCCCGCACCAGGTCACCGCCCACTACCCGCGCTCCGGGCAGCGGTTCTTCGACCGGCTGCGGTACGCCACGGCCTACCGGGAGACCGTGCCGATCACCGAGGCGCCGGTGGCCGGGGACGGGGTGCTCGCGCGGACGGACGCGTACACGCTGGAGGCGCGTCGGCTCTCCCACCCCGTGGAGTCCTTCGGGTACCGGATCGTGGAGCCCGACGGGCGGCGCATCCTGCCCGGGAAGCTCGCCGCGCACGGGATCAAGGGGCCGGACGTCGGGCGCATCCAGCGTGAGGGCGCGCTCGGCGGGGTGCGGCTGGAGGACGTCAGCGAGGTGCGGCGCGGGCAGCGGTTCGCCTTCGTCATGGACACCCGGCTGTGCGACGGTGTGCACGCCCTGGCCGAGGGGTGCGATCTGCTCGTCATCGAGTCCACCTTCCTCGACGAGGACGCCCGGCTCGCCGCGGACCACGGTCATCTGACGGCGGGTCAGGCGGCTCGGGTGGCCCTGGACGCCGGGGTGCGGCACCTGGTGCTCACCCACTTCAGTCAGCGCTACTCCGAGCCGGAGGAGTTCGAGCGGCAGGCGCGGGCCGCCGGCTTCGAGGGGGAGCTGACCGTGGCGCACGATCTGCTCCGGGTGCCGGTTCCGAAGCGCCGCTGACCTGGCCGTAACCTGTTGTGATGCCGCTGCCCAAAGCCGAACTGCACCTTCACATCGAGGGCACCCTGGAGCCCGAGCTGGCCTTCGCGCTGGCCCGGCGCAACGGGGTCCAGCTGCCCTACGCCGACGAGGACGCCCTGCGCGAGGCGTACCGGTTCGAGGATCTCCAGTCCTTCCTCGACCTGTACTACGCCCTGATGGCCGTCCTGCTCACCGAGCGGGACTTCGAGGAGCTCGCCGACGCCTATCTCGCCCGCGCGGCCGCCCAGGGCGTGCGGCACGCGGAGATCTTCTTCGATCCGCAGGCCCATCTCGCACGGGGTGTGCCGATGGGCACGGTGGTGGAAGGGCTGTGGCGTGCGCTGGGCAACAGCGAGGCCCGTCACGGCGTCTCCACCCGGCTGATCATGTGCTTCCTGCGCGACGAGTCAGCCGAGTCGGCCCTGGCGACCCTGGACGCGGCGAAGCCCTACCTGGACCGGATCACCGGGATCGGGCTCGACTCCGCCGAGGTCGGGCACCCGCCGGTGAAGTTCCGCGAGGTGTACGAGGCCGCCGCCGCGCTCGGGTTGCGCCGCGTCGCGCACGCGGGGGAGGAGGGGCCGCCGGAGTACATCACCGAGGCCCTCGACGTCCTCGGCGTCGAGCGCGTCGACCACGGGCTGCGCTGCATGGAGGATCCGGCGCTGGTCGAGCGGCTGGTGCGCGAGCGCGTGCCGCTGACGCTGTGCCCGCTGTCCAACGTCCGGCTGCGGACCGTGGACGTCCTCGCCGAGCACCCGCTGCCCGCCATGCTCGACGCCGGGCTGCTGTGCACGGTCAACTCCGATGACCCCGCCTACTTCGGCGGCTACGCCGGCGACAACTTCGACGCCGTCCGGCGTGAGCTGCACCTGAGCGAGGACCGGCTGCGCGAGCTGGCCCGCAACTCCTTCCTCGCGTCCTTCCTGGACGACGACGAGGAGCGCCGGGCACGCTACCTCGCCGAGGTCGACGGGTACGTCTTCTAGGGCCGCAGGGCGCCTTCCCGCCTTGTACGGCGTCTTCCGGGGCTGTCGGCGTCTTCCAGGGCCTGCACGGCGTCGCGCGGCAGACCGGGAGGGCCGGAACAGACCCGCGCGGCAGACCGGGAGGGCCGGAACAGACTCTAGGCGGCCGGGGTCGTCTCGCGGGCCAGTGCCGCCGGCGTCTCCAGGGGGATCTCGACCACGGCCGGGGTCTGACCGGCGTTCGCGGCCACGGCCGGGATCTCCACGGGGATCTCGACCACCGGCAGCGGGCGCCGGCCCGCCGTCCGGGCGACGACCGTCATCGGTACGGCGATCACCAGCAGTCCGGCCGCCAGCACCGTGCCCATCACCGGGAACCCGGCCTGCGCGGCCAGCAGGCTGCCGGTGAGCGGGCCCGCCGCCGTCCCGAGGGACGAGGCCGAACCGACCAGCACCGCCCAGCGGCCCTGCGGGTCGAGGGAGGCGGCCAGGCCGATGAGGTACGACAGCACGATCGGGTAGAACGCGTTCCAGGCGATCTCGCCGGCCGCGAAGGACGTCGGACCGGTCGCGGACGCGCTCAGCGCGATGCAGCCCGCGATCAGCACCGTGCCGGCGCCGATGGGCGCGGTGCGGCCGAAGCGCGGGCCGAGCGCACCCGCACCGGTCACGCCGAGCAGTCCCGCGACCAGCGCCACGGCGAACACGGCGCCGACCGCCGACTCCGACAGGTGGGCCTGCGTCAGGCCGATGCGGCCGCTCACTCCCCACAGCGCGTTCTGCGCGAGGGACCAGCACGGCATCGCGGCGGCCAGCAGCAGACCGGCCCGCAGCTGGGGCAGGCGGGTGCGGGCGGCCGGGGCGCGGCGCGCGTGCGCGGCGGCGGTGGAGGCGGACAGACGGCTCGTCAGGGGCCAGACGGCGAGCGCGGTGAGGGCGATCGCGGCCAGCGGCTGGGCGTGGCCCGGGCCCAGGTGCGGGATCGTCAGGCACAGGGCTGCGGCCAGGGCCGACACACCGAGGAGGCCGAGGGTCGTCGTGCGGTGCGGATCGCGCTGCCCGGCGATGCCGGTGGCGGCGACCGCCGTGATCGTGCCCGAGCCGAACCCGCCGATCACCGCGCCCGCGACGACGGCCGGTACGGCGGTGGTGAGCGCGGCGCCGCCGTAACCGAGCACGGCGAGAGCGAGGCCGAGGCGGGCCAGGAGGCGGGCGCCGATCCGCTCCACCCGGGAGGCCAGGAGGAAGCCGGCGGTGGCCGAGCCGAGCAGCAGGGCACTGCCGACCGCGCCGGCCTGAGTGGCCGTCAGCGGCAGGCCGGAGTCGAGGCGGCCGACGGTGGTCGGCAGCAGGTAGGGGGCGAGGTACCCGGCCGTGAAAAGGGCGACGAGGGGCCAGGGCGTGGTGCGGGGGGCGGACACGGGCGTTCCCAGGGCATGCGAAAGGAGCGGCACGGAAGGGGGGATGGGCGACGACCGTCGACGGACAGGAACGCGCGCAGAATTTGTATCAAGCGCGGCGGCCCGGAAGAAGGGCGGGGGGTGTGATGTGGCGCACGCTCTGGTTTGGTGCCGGTGAGGCGGGGTAAAAGCGCGCGCTCGCCCTCGCGCTGCCCGTGCTCCCCGTGCTGATCGAGCCCCCGACGACTCTCGGCCCCATTGACGCCGCCTGTTCGTATTCATAACCTCTGTCTACATACATGGACAGTGTCCGCGTGGGGAGATGAGATCAGTGGCCGACGACCGGCGCACGGACGTGGCGTGCAGGCTGCGCCAGGGGATGGCGAGCGGCGTGCTCTCCTTCCCGCTCACCGCCTTCCACGACGACGGCACCCTCGATCCGGACGGCTGCCGGGCGCATGTGGCCGCGCAGCTCGCCGCCGGACCCGGCGCGCTCTTCCCCGCCTGCGGCACCGGCGAGTTCTTCTCCCTCGACGAGGACGAGTACCGGCAGGTCGTCACCGCCGCCGTCACCGAGGCGGCCGGCCGGGTGCCCGTGGTCGCCGGCACCGGGTACGGCTGGGCCCAGGCCGCCCGCTTCGCGCGGATCGCCGAGGAAGCCGGCGCCGACGCCCTCCTGGTCCTGCCGCACTACCTGGTCGACGCCACCCAGGACGGGCTCGTCGCCCAGCTCGAAGCGCTCGCCGCCCGCACCGCGCTGCCGCTGATCGCCTACCAGCGCGGCCAGGTCGCCTACACCACCGCCTCCCTGCGGCGCATCGCAGGGATCCCGAACGTCATCGGTCTCAAGGACGGCCACAGCGACCTGGACAAGCTCCAGCGCCTCACCCTTGCCGCGCCCGCGGACTTCCTGTTCTTCAACGGAGCCGCCACCGCCGAGATCCAGGCCCGCGCCTACGCCGCCGTCGGCGTGCCCGCCTACTCCTCCGCCGTCCACGCCTTCGCCCCCGAGATCGCGCACGCCTTCCTCGCCGCCCTGCGCGCCGGTGACGACGCCGAAGCCGGCACGCTGCTGCGCGGCTTCTACGTCCCCCTCGTCGAACTGCGCGACCGGGTCCCCGGATACGCCGTGTCCCTGATCAAGGCGGCCGCCCGGCTGCGCGGCGCTCCCGTCGGACCCGTACGCGCCCCGCTCACCGATCCCTCGGCCGCCGACCTGGCCGACCTGAAGACCCTGCTCGCCGCCGGACTCGACCTCGTAGGAGCCGCCCTGTGAACCTGACCATCGCCGATGTCCGGCTCACACCGGTCCTGGTCGCCGACCCGCCGCTGCTGAACACCCAGGGCGTCCACCAGCCGTACACCCCGCGGCTGATCGTGGAGGTGGTCACCGCCGACGGGATCACCGGTGTCGGCGAGACGTACGGCGACACCAAGTACCTGGAGCTGGCCCGGCCGTTCGCGCAGCGGCTGGCCGGCCGCGCGGTGAGCGATCTGAACGGGCTGTTCACCGTGGCCGAGGAGATCGCCGTGGACTCCTCACGCATCTCCGGTCAGGTCGACGTCGGCGGGCTGCGCGGTGTGCAGACGGCCGACAAGCTGCGGCTGTCCGTCGTCTCCGGCTTCGAGGTCGCCTGCCTGGACGCCCTCGGCAAGGCCCTCGGGCTGCCCGTGCACGCGCTGCTCGGCGGCAAGGTGCGCGACGCGGTCGAGTACAGCGCGTACCTGTTCTACAAGTGGGCCGAGCACCCCGAGGGCGTGAGGTCGGAGAAGGACGACTGGGGGGCGGCCCTGGACCCGGCCGGGATCGTCGCGCAGGCGCGGCTGTTCACCGAGCGGTACGGGTTCACCTCCTACAAGCTGAAGGGCGGCGTCTTCCCGCCCGAGCAGGAGGTCGCGGCGATCCGCGCGCTCGCCGGGGCCTTCCCCGGCCGCCCGCTGCGGCTCGACCCCAACGGGGCCTGGTCCGTCGAGACCTCGCTGAAGGTCGCCGCGGAACTCGCGGACGTCCTGGAGTACCTGGAGGACCCCGCGCTCGGCACCCCGGCCATGGCCGAGGTCGCCCGGCACACCGACGTGCCGCTCGCCACCAACATGTGTGTGACGACGTTCGCGGAGATCAAGGAGGCGTTCACACGCGACGCCGTGCAGGTCGTCCTCTCCGACCACCACTACTGGGGCGGACTGCGCACCACCCAGCAGCTCGCCGCGCTGTGCCGCACCTTCGGCGTCGGGGTGTCCATGCACTCCAACACCCACCTCGGCATCTCGCTGGCCGCGATGACCCACGTCGCCGCCACCGTGCCGAACCTGCACCACGCCTGCGACTCGCACTACCCCTGGCAGTCGGAGGACGTCCTCACCGAGCGGCTGACGTTCGACGGCGGGTGCGTCGCCGTGCCGGACGCACCGGGTCTGGGCGTCGAACTCGACCCCGGCAGGCTCGCGTTCCTGCACCGGCGCTGGCTCGAGGACGACGGCCGGCTGCGCGACCGCGACGACGCGGCCGCGATGCGGACCGTCGACCCGCAGTGGGTCACGCCGTCCGTCCCGCGCTGGTGATCGCCCCGCCGTCCGCGCCGTCGGACAGGTCCTCCGGACAGCGGCGAGCGACGCGGGGCGCGCGGTCGTGGCGGTGCGTGCCGGCGGGCGGGGCGGCGCGTTGTCGGTGCCGTGGTGCAGACTGGCCAGATCCGCACCACGTCAGGGAGCGCACCGTGACCCCGTCCACCGGAGCCATGGGACCGATGGGATCCATGGGAGAGGACCGCGACCGCCGGCCCCGGATCGACCCGCTCGCCGTCCTGCGCACGGCAGACGATCCGCCCTGGGACGTCTTCCTGACGGGCACCGTCTTCCTCGACATCATCTTCACCGGTCTCGACTCCGCCCCCGTCCGTGGCACGGAGTCCTGGGCCCGGGGGATGGGCTCCAGCCCCGGCGGCGTCGCCAACATGGCCACCGCGCTCGCCCGGCTCGGGCTGCGGACCTCCCTGGCCGCGGCCTTCGGCGACGACCACTACGGCGAGTACTGCTGGGACGCGCTGGAGCAGGGCGAGGGCATCGACCTCACACCGTCGCGGACCGTCCCCGGCTGGCACTCCCCGGTCACCGTGTCGATGGCGTACGAGGGGGAGCGCACGATGGTCTCCCACGGGCACGAACCGCCCCCGGAGGAGCCCGCCCCCGACCACCCGCCGCACGCCCGCGCCGCCGTCGCCTCCCTCACACCGGGCCGGCGCGCCCCCTGGATCGCCACGGCCGCGAGCCGCGGTACCCGTGTCTTCGCCGACGTCGGCTGGGACGACACCGGGGCGTGGGACCTGGCGGGCCTCGCCGACCTGGAGCACTGCGAGGCCTTCCTGCCCAACGCGGAGGAGGCGATGCGCTACACCGGCGCCGACTGCCCGCGGGCGGCGGCCCACGCGCTCACCCGCCATGTGCCGGTCGCGGTCGTCACGCTCGGCGCGGAGGGGGCGTACGCCGTGGACCGGCGCACCGGGGAGTCCGCGGAGGTCCCGGCGATCGCCGTGGAGGCCCTGGACCCGACCGGCGCCGGGGACGTCTTCGTCGCGGGCTTCGTCACCGGCACGCTCGCCGGCTGGCCGCTGGCCGACCGGCTCGCCTTCGCCGGGCTCACCGCGGCGCTGTCGGTGCAGGAGTTCGGCGGCTCGCTCTCGGCGCCGGGCTGGGCCGAGATCGGCGCGTGGTGGCGCACGGTCCGCTCGGTCGACGGCCAGAACCCGACGGCCCTGGACCGCTACGCCTTCCTCGACGGCCTGGTCCCCGACGCGCAGACGGCCTGCTGGCCCCTGCGCCGGGCGGTCCCGACGATCGGCTTCCGCAACCCGGCGTGAAGCCGCGCCGCGCCCCGCGTCCCCGTTCGCCCGTGCCCGGCGCCCGCCGTCCCCGTCCGCCCGCGCCCGGCGCCCGCCGTCCCCGACCCGGCGCCCTCTGCGCCCTACGCATCCTCCGCCTGGCGCCCGCCGTCCTCGACCGCCCGGCGCCCGGCGTCCCCCCCCGCCCGGTGTCGCGTCCCCTCCGCGGGGCCGGTGTGGCGGCCCGCGTCGTCCTCCGTGCTTCCGGGCCGGCCGCCGTCCCGTGCCCGGAAGCACAGCCCCGCCGTCGAAAAGCTCTTCGGTCAAGCCCGCCCCGCGTCGTACCCTTGATGTCGCGAGGCCGCTCGAAGCCATGCGCGGCCGTGACGAGGAGGAACCGCAGGCGCGCGGCGCCGGCCCATGACTCAGACACCCACAGCTCACACCCCCGCGCAGGGGCAGGCGAAGGCACAGTTCACCGTCCCCGCCCAGCACCCCATGGTGACCGTTCTGGGCTCCGGCGACTCCCTGCTGCGTGTGATCGAGAAGGCCTTCCCGGCGGCCGACATCCACGTCCGGGGAAACGAGATCAGCGCCGCCGGCGACCCCGCGGACGTCGCCCTGATCTCGCGCGTGCTGGAGGAGATGTTGCTCGTGCTCCGCACCGGGCAGCCGATGACGGAGGACGCCGTGGAACGCTCGATCGCCATGCTCAAGGCGAGCGACGCCGGGACGAACGACGGGCCGGAGACCCCGGCCCAGGTGCTCACGCAGAACATCCTGTCCTCGCGGGGCCGCACCATCCGCCCCAAGACCCTCAACCAGAAGCGGTACGTCGACGCGATCGACAAGCACACGATCGTCTTCGGCATCGGCCCGGCCGGTACGGGCAAGACGTACCTGGCCATGGCCAAGGCCGTGCAGGCCCTGCAGTCCAAGCAGGTCAACCGGATCATCCTCACCCGGCCCGCCGTCGAGGCCGGCGAGCGGCTCGGCTTCCTGCCGGGCACGCTCTACGAGAAGATCGACCCCTACCTGCGCCCGCTGTACGACGCCCTGCACGACATGCTCGACCCCGACTCCATCCCGCGGCTGATGGCCGCCGGGACGATCGAGGTCGCCCCGCTCGCCTACATGCGCGGCCGTACGCTCAACGACGCGTTCATCATCCTGGACGAGGCCCAGAACACCTCGCCCGAGCAGATGAAGATGTTCCTCACCCGCCTCGGCTTCGACTCGAAGATCGTGATCACGGGTGACGTGACGCAGGTCGACCTGCCGGGCGGGCAGAAGTCCGGTCTGCGCCAGGTCCAGGAGATCCTGGAGGGCGTCGAGGACGTCCACTTCTCCCGGCTGTCGTCGCAGGATGTCGTCCGGCACAAGCTGGTCGGCCGTATCGTCGACGCGTACGAGAAGTACGACAGCACGCACGGCACCGAGAACGGCGGGCACAAGCCCAGCCGGGGCAAGTCCGGGCACAAGGGGAAGTAGACACACACAGCACCATGTCGATCGACGTCAACAACGAGTCCGGAACCGAGGTCGACGAGCAGGCGATCCTCGACATCGCCCGCTACGCGCTCGCACGGATGCGCATCCACCCGCTCTCCGAGCTCTCGGTGATCGTCGTGGACGCCGACGCCATGGAGCAGCTCCATGTGCAGTGGATGGACCTGCCCGGACCCACCGATGTCATGTCCTTCCCGATGGACGAGCTGCGGCCGCCGTCCAAGGACGACGACGAGCCCCCGCAGGGCCTGCTCGGCGACATCGTGCTGTGCCCTGAGGTCGCCGCCAAGCAGGGCGCCGACGCGCCGACGCAGCACTCCATGGACGAGGAGCTCCAGCTGCTCACCGTCCACGGGGTGCTGCACCTGCTGGGCTACGACCACGAGGAGCCGGACGAGAAGGCCGAGATGTTCGGCCTGCAGGCGGCCATCGTGGACGGCTGGCGCGCCGAGCGGGGCCTGACCGGCCCGTCCCCGGCGCCCACCGTGTCGTAGGCCCATGAGTCCACAACTCGTGCTCGGCGCGATCGCCCTGGTCGTCGTCGCCTGGCTCGCCGCCTGCGCGGAGGCGGGCCTGGCGCGGGTCTCCAGCTTCCGCGCCGAGGAAGCCGTCAAGTCCGGCCGCCGCGGCAGCGCCAAACTCGCCCAGATCGCCGCCGACCCCACCCGCTACCTCAATGTGGCGCTGCTGGTCCGCGTCGCCTGCGAGATGGCCGCCGCCGCGCTGGTCACCTACGCCTGCCTGCAGGAGTTCCAGGGCACCGCCACCGCGCTGCTCGTCGCCATCGCCGTGATGGTGCTCGTGTCGTACGTCGCCGTCGGGGTCTCCCCGCGCACGATCGGCCGCCAGCACCCGCTGAACACCGCGACGGCGGCGGCGTACGTGCTGCTGCCGCTGGCCAGGGTCATGGGGCCGATCCCGTCGCTGCTGATCCTCATCGGCAACGCGCTCACTCCCGGCAAGGGCTTCCGCCGCGGCCCGTTCGCCTCCGAGGCGGAGCTGCGCGCGCTGGTCGACCTCGCCGAGGCCGAGTCGCTGATCGAGGCCGACGAGCGGCGCATGGTGCACTCGGTGTTCGAGCTGGGCGACACGCTCGTGCGGGAGGTCATGGTGCCGCGCACCGACCTGGTCACCATCGAGCGGTACAAGACGATCCGGCAGGCCCTCACCCTCGCCCTGCGCTCCGGGTTCTCCCGCATCCCGGTCACCGGCGAGAACGAGGACGACATCGTCGGGATCGTCTACCTCAAGGACCTGACCCGCAAGACGCACATCAACCGGGACGCCGAGAGCGAGCTGGTCTCCACGGCCATGCGTCCCGCCGTGTTCGTCCCCGACACCAAGAACGCCGGCGACCTGCTGCGGGAGATGCAGAAGGAGCGCAACCACGTCGCCGTCGTCATCGACGAGTACGGCGGCACGGCCGGCATCGTCACCATCGAGGACATCCTCGAGGAGATCGTCGGCGAGATCACCGACGAGTACGACCGGGAGCTGCCGCCCGTGGAGGAACTGGGCGCCGACCGCTTCCGGGTCACCGCCCGCCTCGACATCGGCGACCTCGGCGAGCTGTACGGCCTGGAGGCCTACGACGACGAGGACGTGGAGACCGTCGGCGGCCTGCTCGCCAAGGCCCTCGGCCGGGTGCCCATCGCCGGTGCCTCCAGCGTCGTCGAACTGCCCGACGGCCGGAAGCTGCGGCTGACCGCCGAGTCCGCGGCCGGCCGGCGCAACAAGATCGTCACGGTGCTGGTCGAGCCGGTCGCCCCGGCGGACGAGTCCGACGGCGAGGAGGAGAAGGCGGAGTGACCCCCGAGGAGCTGCGCGCCCTGTGCCTGTCGTTCAACGAGGCCGAGGAGGACTTCCCGTTCCGCCCCGAGGTCTCGGTGTTCAAGGTGCTGGGCAAGATGTTCGCGCTGACCCAGCTGGACGCGCGGCCCCTGACGGTCAACCTCAAGTGCGACCCGGAGGACGCGATCCGGCTGCGCCGCGAGCACGAGGGACTGATCGTGCCGGGCTGGCACATGAACAAGCGCCACTGGAACACGGTCACCGTGGACGGCGCCCTCCCCGACCGCCTGCTCCGCGAGCTGGTGGAGGACTCCTACGACCTGGTCGTGGCCGGCCTCCCCCGCGCGCAGCGGCTACGGCTGGACCGGCCCTAGATCCGTCAAGTCCGGTCGTTTTCACCGGTGCTCGGCGCTGATCCTGCACCCCGTGGGCGGACGGCCGGGGTGCTTGTTCGTATGCTCGGGGCATGACCGACAGCAACGCGCTCGACGCCGAGGACCGCAAGATCGTCACCCTGGCCCGATCGGCCCGGGCCCGCAACGGTGTGCCCGAGGGGGCCGCCGTCCGCGACGACACCGGCCGTACCTATGTCGCCGGTACCGTCGCGCTGGACTCGCTGAAGCTGAGCGCGCTGCGCACCGCGGTCGCCATGGCCGTGGCGTCCGGCGCCAAGTCGCTGGAGGCGGCGGCGGTGGTGACGGAGGCCGGGGCGGCGTCGGCGGAGGACCTGGCCGCCGTACGCGACCTCGGCGGGGCCGGGACGCCGGTGCTGCTGGCGGGCCCGGACGGCGAGGTGCGCGAGACCGTCACCGCGGGCTGAGCCGGCGGCTCGGGGCGGCGGCTCGGAACAGCGGCCGGGACGGCGGCTCCGGACGGTGGCCGGGACGGCGGCTGAGTCAGGGCCGGTACCGGGCCGAGGCAGAAACTACAGGGCGTCGGGTCCGCGCTCGCCCGTGCGGACCCGGACGACGGTGTCGACGGGCAGTGCCCACACCTTGCCGTCGCCGATCTTGCCGGTCTGCGCGGCCTTCACGATCGCGTCGATCACGTCCTCGGCCAGCGCGTCCTCGACGACGACCTCGATACGGACCTTGGGCACCAGGTCGACCTGGTACTCGGCGCCCCGGTACACCTCGGTGTGCCCGCGCTGACGGCCGTAGCCGCTGGCCTCGCTCACGGTCAGACCCTGGATGCCCAGCTCCTGGAGCGCGGTCTTGACCTCGTCGAGGCGGTAGGGCTTGACGATCGCGGTGATGAGCTTCATGCCTGGGAGGTGACCTTCTGGGCGGTGGAGACGAGCGAGTGGGCGACCGGGGCGCCGTGGCCCAGGACGCCGTGATCGTATGCCGTCTCGGCGTGCACCGTAAGGTCCAGGCCGGTGTGCTCCTGCTCCTCGCTCGCCCGCAGGCCCATGACCTTGTCGAGCGCCCTGCCGAGGCCGTACGTCACCGCGAAGGCGTAGGCCGCCACGACGGCCACGGCGACCAGCTGCTTGCCGAGCGGGGCGAGGCCGCCGCCGTAGAGCAGTCCCTCGACGCCGCCCGTCATCGCCTTCTCGGCGAACAGGCCGATCATGACGGTGCCGACGATCCCGCCGACCAGGTGGACGCCGACGACGTCCAGGGAGTCGTCGTAGTTCAGCCTGAACTTCCAGCTCACCGCGTAGGAGCAGACCACGCCCGCGGCCAGGCCCACCGCGAGGGCGCCCAGCAGGGACACCGTGCCGCAGGACGGGGTGATCGCGACCAGGCCGGCGACCGCGCCGGAGGCGGCACCCAGGGTGGTCGGGTGGCCGTCGCGCCGCTGCTCCACGAAGAGCCAGCCGAGCAGGCCGGTGCAGCCGGCGGCCAGGGTGTTGAGGAACGCCTCGGCCGCCAGACCGTTCGCGCCGAGCGCCGAGCCGGCGTTGAAGCCGAACCAGCCGAACCACAACAGACCCGCGCCCAGGACCACCATGGGCAGGTTGTGCGGCCGCATCGCGTCCTTCTTGAAGCCCAGCCGCGGCCCCAGGACCAGGCACAGGGCGAGGCCGGAAGCGCCGGAGGTGATCTCGACGGGAAGGCCGCCGGCGAAGTCGAGGGCGCCGAGTTCATGCCCGATCCAGCCGCCCGGCCCCCACACCCAGTGGGTGACGGGAACGTATACGAGCAGCGCCCACAGCGGCACGAAGACCAGCCAGGCGCTGAACTTCGTCCGGTCCGCGACCGCGCCGCTGATCAGCGCGGCCGTGATGATCGCGAAGGTCAGCTGGAAGGTGGCGAAGAGCACGGTGGGGACGGTGCCGTGGACGCTGTCCGGGCCGAGGCCGCGCAGGCCGGCCTGCCCCAGCCCCCCGATGAGCCCGCCGAAGGCGTCGTCGCCGAAGGCCAGCGAGTAGCCGGCCGCCAGCCAGACCACGGTGACCAGGGCGATCGACACGAAGCTCATCATCAGCATGTTGAGGACGCTCTTCGCGCGGACCATGCCGCCGTAGAACAGGGCCAGGCCCGGGGTCATCAGCAGGACGAGGGCGGTCGCGGCGAGCAGCCAGGCGGTGTCGCCGGTGTCGACGTGCGCGGCGGCGAGGGTCACGGGCGTCTCCAACGGTGCGGGGGCTGCGTCAGAGGTTCACCCGTGTGCGTTTCCGGACGCGTACGGGTGTGTTTCCGTGGCGTTTCATTGCCTGAGCGTTACCGGAGGCTCACGGTGGGGCGGGGGCGCGTGGACCGGTACGGCGGGACTTCGTGGATCAGGGACAATGAACGCCATGAGCGTTCGTACCCAGTCATCCGAGCAGCCGGGCGACAGCGTCCACCGCGCCGGCTTCGCCTGCTTCGTGGGCCGCCCCAACGCGGGCAAGTCCACCCTCACGAACGCTTTGGTGGGGCAGAAGGTGGCGATCACCGCGGACCAGCCGCAGACCACGCGCCACACGGTGCGCGGGATCGTGCACCGCCCGGACGCCCAGCTGATCCTCGTGGACACCCCGGGGCTGCACAAGCCGCGCACGCTGCTCGGTGAGCGGCTCAACGACGTCGTCCGCACGACGTGGGCCGAGGTCGACGTGATCGGCTTCTGTCTGCCGGCCAACGAGAAGATCGGCCCCGGCGACCGCTTCATCGCCAAGGAGCTGGCCGGCATCAAGAAGTCCCCCAAGGTCGCCATCGTCACCAAGACCGACCTGGTCGACTCCAAGGCCCTCGCCGAACAGCTGATCGCGATCGACCAGCTCGGCCGGGAGCTGGGCATCGAGTGGGCGGAGATCGTGCCGGTCTCGGCGACCGCGGGCAAGCAGGTGGACCTGCTGGCCGACCTGCTGATCCCGCTGCTGCCCGAGGGCCCGGCGCTCTACCCCGAGGGCGACCTGACGGACGAGCCCGAGCAGGTGATGGTCGCCGAGCTGATCCGTGAGGCCGCGCTGGAGGGCGTGCGCGACGAGCTGCCGCACTCCATCGCGGTGGTCGTGGAGGAGATGCTCCCGCGCGAGGACCGCCCGGCGGACCGCCCGCTGCTGGACATCCACGCCAACGTCTACATCGAGCGGCCCAGTCAGAAGGGGATCATCATCGGGCCCAAGGGCAAGCGGCTGAAGGAGGTCGGGATCAAGTCCCGCCGCCAGATCGAGGCGCTGCTGGGCACCCCGGTCTACCTCGACCTGCATGTGAAGGTCGCCAAGGACTGGCAGCGCGACCCGAAGCAGCTGCGCAAGCTGGGCTTCTGACGCCGGCCGCCGCCCCGCTTCCACCGGTAGGCGCGAGGCCCGGCCGTCGGCGCCGGGCCCGCAGCAGCGGTCAGCGCTGGGCCCGCAGCAGCTCCCGGTACCAGGCGTACGACGCCTTCGGGGTCCGTCGCTGCGTCGCGTGGTCCACGTGGACCAGGCCGAAGCGGCGGGCGTAGCCCTCGGCCCACTCGAAGTTGTCCATCAGCGTCCACACGAAGTAGCCGCGGACGTCGACCCCGGCGTCCAGGGCCGCGTGCAGGGCCCGGACGTGGGCGTCCAGGTAGGCGATGCGGTCCTGGTCGTCGACGCCCTCGTAGCTGCAGCCGTTCTCGGTGATGACGATCGGGGGCAGGCGGGTGCCGTAGCGGTCTCGGAAGGCCGTGAGGAGTTCCGTCAGCGCCTGTGGCACCACCGGCCAGCCGAAGTCGGTGACCGGGACGCCCTCGATCTCCCGTACGGAGAAGGGCAGTTCGGCCGGCATGCGGATCCCGCCGAACTCCGCGTCCGCGCCCTGCGGGGCGCCCACCTTCGTCGGGGCGTAGTAGTTGACGCCGTAGAAGTCCAGCGGCGCGGCGATCAGCTTCAGGTCGGCCTCGACGTCGCCCGGCATCAGTTCGCCCAGGCCCTGCGGGTAGGTGCCCAGCAGGAGGGGGTCGGCGAAGAGGCGGTTGAGCAGGACGTCGTAGAAGTCGGCCGCCGTCCTGTCCTCCTCGGCGTCCGACGCCGGCCAGGTCGGCCCGTGCGAGTTGGCGATGCCGACGGACGCCGCGCCGCGGGCCCGCAGCGTCGCGACCGCGAGGCCGTGGGCGAGGAGCTGGTGGTGGGCGACCGGCAGCGCGTCGAACAGCAGCCGTTTGCCGGGGGCGTGCACGCCGAGGGCATGGCCCAGCAGGGTGTGCTCGGCCGGTTCGTTGAGGGTGATCCACTGTGTCACGCGGTCGCCGAGGCGGTCGGCGACCGTGGTGACGTACTCGGCGAAACGGGCGGCCGTGTCCCGCTCCTGCCAGTCCAGGTCCACCGGCAGGTCCCAGTGGAAGAGGGTCGGCACCGGGCGCACGCCCGCCGCGCACAGCTCGTCCACCAGACGGTCGTAGAAGCCGAGGCCGCCGGGGGAGGCCACCCGGGGCCAGGAGATCGAGAAGCGGTACGCGTCCACGCCGAGGCCGGCGAGCAGTGCCACGTCCTCGCGGTGGCGGTGGTAGTGGTCGCAGGCCACCGCGGCCGTCGAGCCGTCCTTCACCCGGCCCGGCTCGGCCGTGAACGCGTCCCAGACGGAGGGGGCGCGTTCGTCGACGGCCCCCTCGATCTGGTGGGCCGAGGTGGACACGCCCCACAGGAAGCCGGGCGGGAACTGCGGGAGGGGATCCGTCGCCATGGGCGGATCATCCGTACCGACGGTAACCCGCGTCAACACCCCTGCACGGCAAGGGCGTTCAGGCACCCTCCTTCAGGATCCGCGAGATCAGCGTGCGCTGCTCCTCGGTGAGCTGGGGGTCGGCGGCGTACACCGTCGTCCCGTCCACCGTGATCCGGTAGTGGAAGCCGTCGGGCACCCCGGCCGACGGGCCGGGCCGGCCCGCCGCCAGTGCCTGCTCGGCCAGGGCGTGCCACTCGGCCGCGTCGGGGAGGCCCGCGGTGTCCACCTCGCCGTGCCGCTCGATGCCCGCGAAACCGCCCGTGCGCCGTACTTCGATCCGCATGGGTGACTGTCTAGTACGAAACCACGGCGTCCGCACCCAGAACGCGCCACGGCGTCCGTCGCCCGGAACGCGCCACGGCGTCCGCCGCCCGGAACGCGCCACGGCGTCCGCCGCCCGGAACGGACCACGGCGTCCGCACCCGGTCGCCGGCGCGGCGGATCACAGCGTCCGTACCCCGACCTGCTCCCACGCCTTCTGCACGGCCTGCAGCTCGTCCCCGGCGCCGTAGCGCTCGCGGGCCGCCTTCACGGTCAGCGTGGCGAAGTCGGCGAACAGGGCGTCCTCCCGCAGCTCGCCGCCGGTGAGCACGTCGTACCAGACCTGGCCGGCCTTCTCCCAGGCGTGGCCGCCGAGGGCCGTGGCGACGAGGTAGAAGGCGTGGTTCGGAATGCCGGAGTTGATGTGCACGCCCCCGTTGTCACGGCCGGTGCGCACATAGCCGTCCATCGTGGCCGGCTGCGGGTCCTTGCCGAGGACGTCGTCGTCGTACGCCGTGCCCGGGGCCTTCATCGAGCGCAGGGCCACTCCGGTGACGCGCGGGGCCAGCAGGCCGGCGCCGATCAGCCAGTCGGCCTCGGCGGCGGTCTGGCCGAGCGAGTACTGCTTGATCAGCGAACCGAAGACATCGGAGAGCGACTCGTTCAGCGCGCCGGACTGGCCGTAGTAGTCGAGGTTCGCGGTGTGCTGGGTGACGCCGTGGGTCAGCTCGTGGCCGATGACGTCGACCGGGATGGTGAAGTCGAGGAAGACCTCGTTGTCGCCGTCGCCGAAGACCATCTGCTCGCCGTTCCAGAAGGCGTTGTCGTAGTCCTCGCCGAAGTGCACGGTGGCGTCCAGCGGCAGCCCGTTGCCGTCGATGGAGTGCCGGCCGTACACCTTCAGATACAGCTCGAAGGTGGCGCCGAGGCCCGCGTAGGCGCGGTTGACGGTGGCGTCGGAGCCGGGCTCGGCGCCCTCCTCGCGCACCTTCGTGCCGGGCAGGTCCTGGGTGTGCCCGGCGTCGTAGATCGTGCGGTGCGGCTGGTCGGCCGGGGCGCCGGGCGGCGCGGTGGCGGCGGCTGCGCCGATCACCGTGGTCAGGCGGCGCTTGGTGCGCTGGTAGGCGTCGTGCTCCAGGGAGCGGCGGGCCGGGCCGGAGAGCGCGGGGTCCTCGTTGCGGGCGAGCCGGTCGAGGACGTGCGGCGGGACGATCGTGCAGAAGACGGGATGGTGGCTGGGCTGGTGGCCCCCGTGAGTCGTCATGCACGGCACCTTTGCACTGCGTGATGGCCGTGTCACTACCTGCCACCATGATTGGTGAAATACCCGGACAGGGGGCACCGCCTGGTGTCACGCTGTGCTACGACCTCGGGTCGCCCCGTGCTGGGCATGTGGTACAGCGCACTTTTTGTCCCCTTTGTGGCACCGGTCCCGCATACTGGGACAGGCCTCTCGCACCCGGGGTGGCTCGGCTAGGCTGCGGAGCATCATGCGTTTCGGGCTGCTTCTTCTTAGCTGCCGCGGCGAGGGCCTGTAGGAAAAGGCCGACTCCCTCTCCGCGGAGCTTGGCGTTGCGTCGTCGGCCGTCCTTTCCGGACACCGGGACTTTCCCGCACACCTCAGGAGCCCACGCGATCATGGCGAACCGCCAGCAGCCCAGCCCGATGCCGATCCACAAGTACCGCGGTTACGAGCAGGTCGAGATCCCCGACCGCACCTGGCCCGAGAAGCGGATCACCGCAGCGCCCCGGTGGCTGTCCACCGACCTGCGCGACGGCAACCAGTCCCTGATCGACCCCATGTCGCCCGAGCGCAAGCGCCGGATGTTCGACCAGCTGGTCAGGATGGGCTACAAGGAGATCGAGGTCGGCTTCCCCGCCTCCGGCCAGACCGACTTCGACTTCGTGCGCTCGATCATCGAGGAAGAGGGCGCGATCCCCGACGACGTCACGATCTCCGTACTGACCCAGGCCCGCGAGGACCTGATCGAGCGGACCGTGGAGTCGCTGAAGGGCGCCAAGCGTGCGACCGTCCACCTCTACAACGCCACCGCCCCGGTCTTCCGCCGGGTGGTCTTCCGCGGCTCCAAGGACGACATCAAGCAGATCGCCGTCGACGGCACCCGCCTGGTGATGGAGTACGCCGAGAAGCTGCTGGGCCCCGAGACCGACTTCGGCTACCAGTACAGCCCGGAGATCTTCACCGACACCGAGCTGGACTTCGCCCTGGAGGTCTGCGAGGCGGTCATGGACGTCTACCAGCCGGGCCCGGGCCGCGAGATCATCCTCAACCTGCCCGCCACCGTGGAGCGTTCGACGCCGTCCACGCACGCGGACCGCTTCGAGTGGATGCACCGCAACCTGTCCCGCCGCGAGTACGTCTGCCTGTCCGTCCACCCCCACAACGACCGCGGCACGGCCGTGGCGGCGGCCGAGCTGGCGGTCATGGCCGGCGCCGACCGCGTCGAGGGCTGCCTGTTCGGGCAGGGCGAGCGCACCGGCAACGTCGACCTGGTCACCCTGGGCATGAACCTGTTCTCCCAGGGCGTCGACCCGCAGATCGACTTCTCCGACATCGACGAGATCCGTCGCACGTGGGAGTACTGCAACCAGATGGAGGTCCACCCGCGCCACCCGTACGTGGGCGACCTGGTCTACACGTCCTTCTCCGGCTCCCACCAGGACGCCATCAAGAAGGGCTTCGACGCCATGGAGGCCGACGCCAGGGCCAAGGGCGTCACCGTCGACGACATCGAGTGGGCCGTGCCGTACCTGCCCATCGACCCCAAGGACGTGGGGCGTTCGTACGAGGCGGTCATCCGCGTCAACTCGCAGTCCGGCAAGGGCGGTATCTCCTACGTCCTGAAGAACGACCACAAGCTGGACCTGCCGCGCCGGATGCAGATCGAGTTCTCCCGGATCATCCAGGCGAAGACCGACGCCGAGGGCGGCGAGATCACGCCGAAGGAGATCTGGGCGGTCTTCCAGGACGAGTACCTGCCGAACCCGGAGAACCCCTGGGGCCGCATCCAGGTCAGGACCGGCCAGTCGACGACCGACACCGACGGCGTGGACACGCTCACCGTCGAGGCGACCGTCGACGGCGCCGACACCGTCCTGACCGGCTCCGGCAACGGTCCGATCTCGGCGTTCTTCAACGCCCTGGAGGGCCTGGGCCTGGACGTACGCCTGCTGGACTACCAGGAGCACACGATGAGCGAGGGCGCCTCCGCGCAGGCCGCGTCCTACATCGAATGTGCGATCGGTGACAAGGTCCTGTGGGGGATCGGCATCGACGCGAACACGACGCGTGCGTCGCTGAAGGCGGTCGTCTCCGCCGTCAACCGCGCCGCCCGCTGACCCTCCTCACCGGGAGTTTCGGGGCCCCGACCGCCGGGAACGGCGGCCGGGGCCCCGTCGTTTTCGCGCCAACTCGCCCCGAGGTCACGGAAAGGTCTCGTCCAGGGTGCTGACGCCGCCTCATGGATGTGGCTAACATCACGCAAGCGCTCGGCGATGTTGCCGTGGGGTTACGGAGGTGCGACGTGCTGCCAGTTCGGGGACACAACGGCCAGGCCGCCGCATTCGCGCGCATTCTGGGCACCCGCATCGCCTGGACGCCCGTGGGTGACGGCGAGTTCTTCTGCCCCGGCTGCGGCGGCGACCGCAACTACCAGCGCCTGACCGGCCGGCGCCGGCTCACCCTGCTCGGTCTGCCCGTGCTGCCGCGCGGCGCCTCCGGGCCGGTCGTCGAGTGCGCCGCCTGCCACCGTCACTTCGGCACGGACGTCCTCGACCACCCCACCACCACCCGCTTCTCCGCGATGCTGCGCGACGCCGTCCACACCGTCGCCGTCGCCGTGCTCAGCGCGGGCGGCACCTCCTCCCGTACGGCGCTGGAGACCGCCGCGGTCGCCGTGCGCGCCGCCGGTTTCCCGGACTGCACCGAGGAGCAGCTCGCCGCGCTCGTCGAGGCCGTCGAGGAGGACACCGGCCGGGTCCACCCCGACCGGACCTGCACCGCCGGGCTCGGCATAGAGCTGCACGAGGCCCTCGACCCGCTCGCCCCGCACCTGGCCTGCGTCGGCCGCGAATCGATCCTGCTGACCGGTGCCCGTATCGCCCTGGCCGACGGCCCCTACACCCCGGCCGAGCGCGAGACCCTCGCGACGGTGGGTGCCGCGCTGACCCTGTGCACGCAGGACGTCACCCGCCTGCTGGAGGAGGCACGCACGCCCTCCTGACCGGTCCGGGGAGGGGGAGGGAACGGGATCCCGGCGACCGGACCGGGACGTCCTCAGGGCAGCGTCTTGTCGTACGCCGGGTCGCGGTCCGAGTCGTAGAGGAGCTTGCCGGCGCCGTCGTAGCCCTTGATGTGCGGGGCCTTGGTGACCTGGCGGTTCAGCGTGCCCGCGGCCACGAACCAGCCGTGGTCCAGCACGGCCTCGCTCGTGCCACCGCCGTACGACACCGTCACCCGGGTCACCGACGGCTTCGCCGTACCGATGAAGCCCCAGCGGAACGGCAGCTTCCAGTTGCCCTTGTCCAGGAAGGACTGCTGGTACAGCCTGCCGCCGTTCATGTCGGCCGACACGGGCGCCGAGTCGTCCGCGCCGACACCGCCGCCGCTGGTGTTCAGGCCCTGCACCTCACCGCCCTTGACGGTGCAGATCAGCCGGGTCAGCCGGGGCTCGTCCTTGACGGCGACGACGAACATCCCGTCGCCCGGGGTGTTGGAGTCCCCTGTGGCGTGCATCGCCAGGATGATCCGGTAGTCGGCGGCCTTCCCCAGGTCGGGGTTGCGCGCCGGACCGCGCAGGTCCTTGTTGCTCTCCCGGTCGTACGCGAGGCACTTCTCCAGCCCGTCCGCCGCCTGCGCGAACGTGACCCCGTCCAGCAGCTGCCGCCCCGGATCGGCGGGCTCCGCCGGACCCGACGGCGTCGGCGACCGCTCCGGCGCAGGACGCACCGGAGCGGTCGCCGACGGACGCGGCGCCGCCGTGTCCGCCTTCCCCGAGCCGCCGCCCAGCGCGTACGCGCCCACCGGCAGCGCCGTCAGCACCACCAGCGCCGCCCCGGCCGCCGCCACCCGGCGCCGCCGCTCCACCGCGCCCTGCCGCCGGATCTGCGGATACGGCGCCGGCGTCGGACGGATCTCGTAGGCGTCTTCCGACAGCAGCTGCCGCAGCCGCTCCTCGAACACGCCGTCCCGCTCGTGCTGTTCCCCGCTCACCTGCCGCCTCCTCGACCGCCGGACCCGCCGGCGAACTCCATCAGCCCCGGATACGTACGCAACTTCGCCAGTCCCTTGGACGCCTGGCTCTTGACCGTGCCCGGCGAGCAGCCGAGCACCTCGGCCACCTCCGCCTCCGACAGGTCCTCCCAGTACCGCATGACGACCACCGCCCGCTGCCGGGGCGGCAGTCCGGCCAGCGCCGCCATCAGCGCACCCCGCTCGTCGGACCACGCCGTGTCGTCCCGCCCCGCCCGCTCGGGCGGCGCCGACGTCAGCGACTCGGCCACCCGCCGCTTGCGGAAGCGGTCGCTGTTGCAGCTGACGAGCATCCGCCGGACGTACGCCTCCGGGTTGTCGCTGCGCGCCACGCGCCGCCACGACCGGTACGCCTTCGCCAGCGCCGTCTGCGTCAGATCCTCGGCATGGTGTGCGTCGCCCGTGAGCAGATACGCGGTCCGCACCAGGTGCGACCACCTGGCGGAGACGAACTCATGGAACCGGTCCTCCAGTTCGGCCTGCATCAAGCACCCTCCTCGCCCCCCAGACCACCGAACGCGCCGATTCGGTTGCCCGGCCGGCGAAAGACGCTCAGCGGCAGCAGACCGGACGCTCGGCGGCAGCACGCCACCGGCCCGCCGCTCAGCGGCAGTACACGTCGCCGGCCGGGCGCTCACCCGTCGCCAGGAAGCGGGAGACCGTGTCGTCGCCGCAGGCGTTGCCGTTGGCGAGGTAGGCGTCGTGGCCCGTGGAGTTCACGGTGACCATGACCGCGCGCCGGCCCAGCGCCTCGCGGAGCTTGCGCGCCCCGGCGAGCGGAGCGGCCACGTCCCGCTCGTTCTGCACCAGCAGGATGTTCGACGGCCCCCGGTCGGTGATCCGCACCGGCGCCTGCCGCGGCGGGAACGGCCACGCGGCGCACACCATGGCGTTGCGCGGCATGCCCGCGGTCAGCGGATACGCCTTGCGGCTCAGCTCCACGTCCTTCCGGTAGACCTCGGGGTCCGCCGGCCACGCCACGTCGTTGCACAGGGTGGAGGCGCCCACCGCCGCCACGTTCTGCAGCACCGCCTCGGGCAGCCCGGCCGGGGCCGGCGGCAGCACGCCCTTGCGGGCGGCGGTCATCAGCCGCGCCAGGTCGTCGAACCGGTCGGGGTCGTACAGGTCGTCCAGCATGGTCTGACGCAGCACGTTGCCGTTCAGCTCCGGCGGATTGGCGCCGGGCCACGGGATCGGCCGGCGGTCCAGCTCGGCGGCCAGCCGCAGGAACTCCTCCCTGACCCCCTGCGGAGTGTCCGCGACCCGGTAGGGATGTCCGGGCGCCGACACCCGCCTCGCGAACTCCGGGAACACGTCCTCCACGCCCTGCTCGTGAGCGGCCAGCCAGGCCCGCGAGACCCGGGTGGGATCGGGGTTGTCGTTGCTGTCCAGCACGATCCGGTCGGTGCGCCGCGGGAACAACTGGCTGTAGACCGCCCCGACATACGTCCCGTACGACACACCCCAGGCCGAGATGCGCCGCTCGCCCAGCGCGGCCCGGATGCGGTCGATGTCACGGGCCTCGTCGACGGTGCTCATGTGCCGCAGCAGCTCCCCGCCGTTGCGGGCGCAGGCGTCGGCCATACGGCGGGCGGTGACCAGGTTGCCGTCCACCGAGCCGTCCGCGGCCGGCCAGGGCCGCAGCCGGGAGATCGCCAGGTCGGCGTGTTCGAGCCCGCAGTCGACGGCCGTCGAGGGCGCCAGCCCGCGGGGTGCGAAACCGACCAGGTCGTAGGCGTCACGGACCTCCTTCGGCAGCTTCTGCCCCTTGCCGGACGGATCGTTCAGGCTGGAGCCGCCCGGGCCGCCGGGGATCATCAGCAGCACACCGCGCCGCGCCCCGGGATTCTCACTGCGCACCCGTGAGACGGCGAGGTCGATCACCGGGCCGCCCGGACGGCTGTGGTCCAGCGGAACGGCGAGGGTCGCGCACTCCTGCCGCGCGTCCGGCGCGGCCCCGGGGCAGGGCTCCCAGGCGAGTGCCGTGCGCCCGGCGGGCGCGGCGGCGGCCGTCGCGGTCAGCGGCGCGGCGAGCGAGAGCAGAACGGCGGAGGCGGCGGCGAGAGCGGCAGGACGCTTGATCGATGTCATACGAGCAGCCTCGCGGATCTTGGCCCACGACCCCATCCGGCCAACTACCGTGTGCGCAGGGGGGCTTGCCCCCCGTAGCGCCACCCGGGCAGCACCTGCGGACCAGGACCCGCCCGACGGGACGTGAACGATCACGCACAGCCGGTAACCGGTCCTGCCGGTCTGTCCGTAAGGGCACAATGGGTCCATGAGTCTGTTCCGCGACGACGGCATCGTGCTGCGCACCCAGAAGCTGGGCGAGGCGGACCGGATCATCACCTTGCTGACGCGCGGCCACGGGCGGGTGCGGGCCGTGGCCCGGGGCGTGCGGCGGACCAAGTCGAAGTTCGGGGCGCGGCTGGAGCCCTTCTCCCACGTCGACGTGCAGTTCTTCGCGCGCGGGAGCGAGCTGGTGGGCCGGGGCCTGCCGCTGTGCACACAGAGCGAGACCATCGCGCCGTACGGCGGCGGGATCGTCACCGACTACGCCCGGTACACCGCCGGGACGGCCATGCTGGAGACCGCCGAGCGCTTCACCGACCACGAGGGCGAGCCGGCCGTCCAGCAGTACCTGCTGCTGGTGGGCGCGCTGCGCACACTCGCCCGCGGCGAACACGCGCCGAACCTGATCCTCGACGCCTTCCTGCTGCGCTCGCTCGCCGTCAACGGCTACGCGCCGAGCTTCGGCGACTGCGCGAAGTGCGGCATGCCCGGCCCGAACCGGTTCTTCTCCGTCGCCTCCGGCGGCTCCCTGTGCGTCGACTGCCGGGTGCCCGGCTGCGTGGTGCCCTCCCCGCAGACCCTGGCGCTGCTCGGTGCGCTGCTTACGGGAGACTGGGAGAGCGCGGACGCCTGCGAGCCGCGGTACGTCCGGGAGGGCAGCGGACTGGTCTCCGCCTACCTGCACTGGCATCTGGAGCGCGGTCTGCGTTCCCTGAGGTACGTCGAACAGTAGAAACACCGAAGGAGACGAGAAGCACATGGCCGTACGCGGGTTCCTGGGGCGCCAGCGCCGTGAGTACAGGACGCCGGAGCCGCACCCGTCCGGCGCGCGGCCCCCGAAGCTCCCCGGGGAGCTGGTCCCCGGCCACGTGGCGATCGTCATGGACGGCAACGGCCGCTGGGCCAAGGAGCGCGGGCTGCCCCGCACCGAGGGCCACAAGGTCGGCGCCGAGCGCGTCCTGGACGTCCTGCAGGGCGCCATCGAGATCGGCGTGGGCAGCATCTCGCTGTACGCCTTCTCCACCGAGAACTGGAAGCGCTCGCCCGACGAGGTCCGCTTCCTGATGAACTTCAACCGCGACTTCATCCGCAAGACCCGCGACACCCTCGACGAACTGGGTGTGCGGGTGCGCTGGGTGGGCCGGATGCCCAAGCTGTGGAAGTCCGTCGCCAAGGAGCTGCAGATCGCCCAGGAGCAGACCAAGGGCAACGACCGGCTCACCCTGTACTTCTGCATGAACTACGGCGGCCGCGCCGAGATCGCCGACGCCGCGCAGGCTCTCGCCGAGGACGTGAAGGCGGGCCGCCTCGACCCGTCCAAGGTCAATGAGAAGACGCTGGCGAAGTACCTGTACTACCCGGACATGCCGGACGTCGACCTGTTCCTGCGGCCCAGCGGCGAGCAGCGCACCTCCAACTACCTGCTGTGGCAGTCCGCGTACGCCGAAATGGTCTTCCAGGACGTGCTGTGGCCGGACTTCGACCGACGCGACCTGTGGCGGGCCTGCCTGGAGTACGCCTCCCGTGACCGCCGCTTCGGCGGCGCCATCCCGAACGAGGAACTGCTCGCGATGGAGGGCCGCCAGGAGGGCTGATCACCATGCCGTACGATCCCGCCTCATGGTCATGGACATGGGGCGGGACGTCGTGCAGGACGACGCTGTCGAGCTGGAGTACACCCACGAGCAGCAGGACATGACGGACGCGGTCCGGCTGCTCATGCGCAAGCGCAAAGGGGTGTTCGGGCTGCTGTACCACCCGGCGCTGGCGGCGACGGTCGCCCTGATCGGGGTGGTGCTGCTCGTCGTCAGCCACACGCACAACCTCGGGCTCGCCCTCGGGATGATCGTGTGGGGCGTGCTGATGCTCTGCGTACCGCGTCTGTCGGCCGCCCAGCTGCGCAAGGCGCACGAGCACCACGGACAGGTCCGGGTGACCGTCGGCGCGGCGGGCGTACGCCTGGTCAGCGCCCACGCGGACGTCCGCACCGGCTGGGCCAACTACGGCAGCTACGCCGAGTCCGACCGCGTCTTCATCCTCCGCAGCCCCGACCGAGCAGGCCGCTGCGCCAACATCCTGGCCAAGCGAGGCGCGCACAGCCCGGAGGACGTGGACCGCCTGCGCGCCATCCTGGACAGCAACCTGCGGCGCGTCTGAACCGAGGGCGGTCGGCCGACTCAGGGGCGCGGGGAACTGCGCGACCAGCCACAACGAATCCGCACCCGCGTACGACCGATCCCGCAACGGCGATCAGGCGAACCGGCTCAACCCGCGGAGCGCCCCGCGCAATCCGCACACGTACCGAAGATCTCCACCGTGTGCGCCACGTTCACGAACCCGTGCTCGGAGGCGATGGCCTCCGCCCACTTCTCCACCGCCGGCCCCTCCACCTCGACGGCCTTGCCGCAGGACCGGCAGACCAGGTGGTGGTGGTGCTCGCCGGTGGAGCAACGCCGGTACACCGACTCGCCGTCGGAGGTGCGCAGGACGTCGACCTCGCCGGCCTCGGCGAGGGACTGCAGGGTGCGGTAGACCGTGGTGAGCCCGACGGAGTCGCCCTTGTGCTTGAGCATGTCGTGGAGCTCCTGCGCGCTGCGGAACTCGTCCACCTCGTCGAGCGCCGCCGCCACGGCGGCACGCTGCCGGGTGGCGCGGCCCTTCACGGGCGGTCCAGCGGTCGTCACCGGTTGCCTCCTTCGACGGCGTCTGCCCCTGCCGGGCCATTGTGCCAGCCCGGCAGGGACCCGGTCAGACGCCGATCTCGTCCGCGGCCGTCCGGCCGGCCGGGATGGCGCACTCGGCCGGGTCCCCGGCGGGCTGCGCGGCGGCCCGGGCCCGTGCGCGGCGCCGGGCCAGCGGGGTGGCCACCGCGGTCAGCGCGATGAACGCCGCGATGGTCAGCAGCACGATCGTCGCGCCGGGCGGCACGTCCTGGTAGTACGAGGTGACGGTGCCGCCGAGGGTCACGGTCACACCGATGGCGACGGCGATCGCGAACGTGGCCGCGAAGCTCCGGCCGATCTGCTGGGCGGCGGCGACCGGCACCACCATCAGCGCGCTCACGAGCAGCAGCCCCACCACGCGCATCGCCACCGTCACGGTCACCGCTGCGGTGACGGCCGTGAGCAGGTTCAGCGCCCGCACCGGCAGCCCGGTCACCCGCGCGAACTCCTCGTCCTGGCTGACGGCGAACAGCTGCCGGCGCAGCCCCAGCGTCACCAGCACCACGAACGCGGCGAGCAGGCAGATCGCGACGACGTCCGACTGCGACACCGTCGACAGGGAGCCGAAGAGGTACGACGTGAGGTTGGCGTTGGAGCCGGTGGGGGCGAGGTTGATGAACATCACGCCGCCGGCCATGCCGCCGTAGAAGAGCATCGCGAGGGCGATGTCGCCGCGGGTCCTGCCGTACCAGCGGATCAGTTCCATCAGCACCGCGCCCAGCACGGACGTCAGAGTGGCCATCCACACGGGGGAGGCCGACAGCAGGAAGCCGAGGCCGACGCCCGTCATGGCGACGTGGCCGATGCCGTCGCCCATCAGGGCCTGGCGGCGCTGCACCAGGTAGATGCCGACCGCGGGCGCCGTGATGCCGACCAGGACGGCGGCGAGCAGGGCCCGCTGCATGAAGGCGTAGTCGAGGAGTTCCATCAGCTCAGCAGTCCCGTGCGGATCGGTTCGGTGCCCGCGGGTGCGTGCGGGTGGACGTGGTCGTGGCCGGGCAGGGCGTGCTGGCCGACGGCCTTCGGCGGCGGGCCGTCGTGCAGCACGCAGCCGTCGCGCAGCACCACCGCGCGGTCGATGAGGGGCTCCAGCGGCCCGAGTTCGTGCAGCACCAGCAGGACCGTCGCGCCGGCCTCGACCTGGCCCCTGAGGGTCTGTGCGAGCACCTCCTGGCTGGCCAGGTCGACGCCCGCCATCGGCTCGTCCATGATCAGCAGCTCGGGTGCGGCGGCCAGCGCCCGCGCGATCAGCACCCGCTGGTGCTGCCCGCCGGACAGGGCGTTCACCGAGTCCCCCGCCCGGTCGGCCATCCCGACCAGCTCCAGGGCGTGCCGTACGGCCTCCCGGTCGGCCTTGCGGAAGACGCCGAAGCGGGTGCGGGAGAGCCGGCCCGAGGAGACGATCTCCGTCACGGTCGCCGGGACGCCGCCCGCGGCGGTGGTGCGCTGCGGGACGTACCCGATGCGGGACCACTGCCGGAAGCGGCGGCGCGGGGTGCCGAACAGCTCGATCTCGCCGGCGCTGACCGGCACCTGGCCGATGATGCTGCGCACGGCGGTGGACTTGCCGGAGCCGTTGGCGCCGAGCAGCGCGACGACCTCGCCGCGGTGCACGCTCAGGTCGATGCCGCGCAGCACGGGCCGCGCGCCCAGCTCGGCGCGTACGCCGCGCAGGGATATGACGGGCTCGGGCATGCCGCCCTCCGATCGGTCGGTCACTTGGTCCCCAGAGCGGTCTGCAGGGCCTTGAGGTTGGCCCGCATGACCTGGAGGTAGTCCTGGCCGCGGGACTTCTCCGTGATGCCCTCGATCGGGTCGAGGACGTCGGTGCGCAGGCCCGCGTCCTGGGCGACGGTCTTCGCGGTCTTGTCGCTGACGAGCGTCTCGTAGAAGACGGTGGAGACGTGGTCGGCCTTCGCCATCTTCTCCAGCTCCTTCACGCGGGCGGCGCTCGGCTCCGACTCCGGGTCGAGGCCGTTGATGGCCTCCTCGGTCAGGCCGTAGCGCTCGGCGAGGTAGCCGAAGGCGGCGTGGGTGGTGAGGAAGACCTTGGTCCTGGTGTTCTTCAGCCCGGCGGCGAACTCGGCGTTCAGGGCGTCGAGCCTGCCGGTCAGCGCGTCGGTGTTCTTGCGGTAGTCCGCGGCGTGGGCGGGATCGGCCTTGGCGAAGGCGGCGCCGACACCGCGGGCGACCTCGGCGTAGCGCACCGGGTCGAGCCAGATGTGCGGGTCGCGGCCGCCGCTCTCCTCGCCGTGCTCGTGGTCGTGCTCGGCGGCGTGCCCGCCGACCTCGTTGCCGTGCTTCTCCAGGGTGGTCAGAGAGGCGGCGTCGATCTTCGTGCGGGCCTCGGACTGGCCGACGGCGTCGTCGACGGCCGGCTGCAGGCCCTTGAGGTAGAGCACCGCGTCGGCCTGCTCGAGCCGGCCGCGCTGCCGGGCGCTGATCTCCAGGTCGTGCGGTTCCTGGCCGGGTGCGGTGAGGCTGGTGACGTTCACATGGCTGCCGCCGATCTGCTCGGCGAGATAGGCCATCGGATAGAAGGACGCGACGACGTCGAACTTGTCCGTGTTGCCGGCGGCCGCGCTGTCACCGCCGCAGGCGGTCAGGGTGGAGAGGCCGAGGGCGGTGACGGCTGTGGCCGCGGCCACGGATATGAGGCGTCGTCGTACGTTCATGACAGTCATTTTCAACAAACATGGAAACCGTTGTCAACAAGCCTGCTGAGAGGGCCGGACCGGCCCCGTTTTGCCCGTTCCGGCCGTCCCCCGATTTGGTCGAGGGGGAGCCCGCGCCGGTACGCTGAAGCATTCGCTGGAAGCATCTCGCTTCGTCGCCCGTCGTCGTAATGAAGAGAGCACCGTGGCCGCCGACAAGATCGACACCATCGTCAGCCTGAGCAAGCGCCGTGGCTTCGTTTTCCCGTGCAGTGAGATCTACGGCGGACAGCGTGCCGCCTGGGACTACGGACCGCTGGGTGTCGAGCTCAAGGAGAACATCAAGCGCCAGTGGTGGCGCTACATGGTGACGTCGCGCGAGGACGTGGTCGGTCTCGACTCGTCCGTGATCCTGGCCCCCGAGGTCTGGGTCGCCTCCGGCCACGTCGCCACCTTCACCGACCCGCTCACCGAGTGCACCTCCTGCCACAAGCGGTTCCGCGCGGACCACCTGGAGGAGGCGTACGAGGAGAAGAAGGGTCGCGCCCCCGAGAACGGCCTCGCCGACGTCAACTGCCCGAACTGCGGCAACAAGGGCCAGTTCACCGAGCCCAAGCAGTTCTCCGGTCTGCTGTCGACGCACCTCGGCCCGACCCAGGACTCCGGCTCGGTCGCCTACCTGCGTCCCGAGACCGCCCAGGGCATCTTCACCAACTTCGCCCAGGTGCAGACCACCTCGCGCCGCAAGCCGCCGTTCGGCATCGCCCAGATGGGCAAGTCCTTCCGCAACGAGATCACGCCGGGCAACTTCATCTTCCGCACCCGCGAGTTCGAGCAGATGGAGATGGAGTTCTTCGTCAAGCCGGGCGAGGACGAGCAGTGGCAGGAGTACTGGATGGAGCAGCGCTGGAGCTGGTACACCGGTCTCGGCCTGCGTGAAGAGAACATGCGCTGGTACGAGCACCCGAAGGAGAAGCTCTCCCACTACTCCAAGCGCACCGCCGACATCGAGTACCGCTTCCAGTTCGGCGGCAGCGAGTGGGGCGAGCTGGAGGGTGTCGCCAACCGCACCGACTACGACCTGAGCGCCCACTCCAAGGCCTCCGGCCAGGACCTGGCCTACTACGACCAGGAGGCCGGCGAGCGCTGGACGCCGTACGTCATCGAGCCCGCGGCCGGTGTCGGCCGCACCATGCTGGCCTTCCTCCTCGACGCCTACGTCGAGGACGAGGCGCCGAACGCCAAGGGCAAGATGGAGAAGCGGACCGTGCTGCGCCTGGACCACCGCCTCGCACCGGTGAAGGCCGCGGTGCTGCCGCTGTCCCGCAACCCCGAGCTGTCCCCGAAGGCCAAGGGGCTCGCCCAGGCGCTGCGCCAGCACTGGAACATCGAGTTCGACGACGCCGGCGCCATCGGCCGCCGCTACCGCCGCCAGGACGAGATCGGCACGCCGTACTGCGTCACGGTGGACTTCGACACGCTGGACGACAACGCCGTGACCGTCCGCGAGCGTGACTCGATGAAGCAGGAGCGCGTCTCCCTGGACCAGATCGAGGGCTACCTCGCCTCGCGCCTGATCGGCTGCTGACGCCGCCCGCCCGACGGCGAAGGCCCACCCCTTGTCTCAGGGGGTGGGCCTTCGTGCGTGTCGGGAGAGGGGGAGGCGCCTTCCTCACATGACCTTGACGGTCACCGTCGGCGAGTGGACCTTGCCCGCGGCGATCCGCAGATGCTCGGTGCCCTTGGTGTTGAAGGAGGCCGTGAGGCGGTAGCTGCTTCCCTTCTTGACGGTGGTGTGCTCCTTCAGGGACGTCCACTTGCCGTTGTGCTGGCTCTGGAGCGTCAGCGTGGTGCCGATCTTCAGGCCCTTGGTGCGGCCCGTGAACATCACCTTCTCGCCCGTCTTCACGGTCGTGCGGTCGGCCTTGACGGTGATCGAGGCGGCGGTGGAGTGGCTGGTGCCGTGCGTGGTCTGGTGCGGGTACGGGCTGGGCGGTGAGGTCGCGGCGAGAGCCCCTGCCGTCCCGCCCGCCATCAGCGCGGCGGACAGGGCGCCGACCGTGAGGACGCGGCCGCAGTGTCCACGGAACGTGGTCTTCATCTTCGGCTCCTTGGGATGCGTATCCCGGGGACGCGGGGGGTCCGACGGGCTGGACGCTTTCCTTCCAGCCTTCGCCCGTCGCCCGGACCCGGCGAGCGTGCCGGGGTGAGCGCGCGGTGAGAAACACCCTGCCGCGCACTGAAGCAGCAGGTCGGAGCAGGTGTCGGCGGGCGGAGTCTCTTACCCGGATTCTCAACCGGACGTCTGTGTGGCGGCAGGGGCTGACAACTATCGAATGACAGATATTGAAATTTGTCAGCTGTCATGGCAGGCTGGAGCCATGACGATGACCACCCGAACCCTCGGCACCACCGGCCCCCAGGTCTCCGCCCTCGGCCTCGGCTGCATGGGCATGTCCGGCATGTACGGCGACGCGGACCGCGCCGAGTCCCTCGCGACCGTCCACGCCGCCCTGGAGGCCGGCGTCACCCTGCTCGACACCGGCGACTTCTACGGCATGGGCCACAACGAGCTGCTGATCAGCGAGGCGCTGCGCACCGCGCCGGCCGCCCTGCGCGGCAACGCCCGGCTCAGTGTCAAGTTCGGCGCCCTGCGTGGCCCGGACGGCGACTGGGCCGGCTTCGACGGCCGCCCGGCCGCCGTGAAGGCCTTCGCCGCCTACTCCCTGCAGCGCCTCGGCGTCGACCACATCGACATCTACCGGCCCGCCCGGCTCGACCCCGACGTACCGATCGAGGAGACCGTCGGCGCGATCGCCGAACTGGTCGAGAAGGGGTACGTCCGGCACATCGGCCTGAGCGAGGTCGGCGCCGACACCGTCCGCCGGGCCGCCGCGACCGCCCCGATCGCCGACCTCCAGATCGAGTACGCCCTCGTCTCCCGTGGACCCGAGCGGGAGATCCTGCCCACCCTGCGCGAACTGGGCATCGCCGTCACCGCCTACGGGGTGCTCTCCCGGGGCCTGATCTCCGGCCACTTCACCGGCGACCGGCAGCTGGCCGCCCACGACTTCCGCGCCCACTCGCCCCGCTTCCAGGGCGACAACCTGCGGCGCAACCTCACGCTGGTCGAGTCGCTGCGCAAGATCGCCGAGGCCAAGGGCGCCACGGTCGCCCAGATCGCCATCGCCTGGGTGCTCGCGCGTGGTACGGACATCGTCCCGCTGGTCGGTGCCCGCACCCGGGAACGCCTCGGTGAGGCCGTGGGCGCGCTGGACGTGACCCTGGACGCGTCCGACCTCGCCGCCATCGAGGCCGCGGTACCGGCGGACGCGGTGGCCGGCGAGCGGTACGCCCCCGCGCAGATGGCCATGCTCGACAGCGAACGCTGATTCCGCTGCCGGGTACCGTCTAGGCATGCCACCGACCAGCGAGATCCTGACCACCGAGCGCATCCTCGAAGCGACCGAGGAGGTGCTGCGACGCCACGGACCGGCCAAGGCGACCGTGGTGGACGTGGCCCGCGCGCTCGGCGTCAGTCACGGCAGCGTCTACCGTCACTTCCGCACCAAGGCGGCCCTGCGCGAAGCCGTGACCAAGCGGTGGCTGGACCGCACGTCGGAGCGGCTCGCCGGGATCGTCGCGGGCGAGGACGCCCCGCAGGAGCGGCTGCGGGCCTGGCTCGCGACGCTGTTCGAGGCCAAGCGGCACAAGGCGGGCGGCGACCCCGAGCTGTTCGCGACCTACACGGTGCTGACGGACGAGAACGGCACGGCGGTCGGCGAGCACATCGCCGACCTCACCGCGCAGCTGACCCGGATCATCGAGGACGGTGTCGCGTCGGGCGCCTTCACCACGTCCGACCCGGCCGCCGCGGCCCGCGCCGTCTTCCAGGCCACGGCCCGCTTCCACGACCCGTGCCACGCGCCCGAGTGGAAGAACCCGTCCGTCGAAGCGGACTTCACGGCGGTGGTGGACCTGATCCTGCGGGGCCTGACGACCCACTGACCCGGCCGTTCACCCGAACCGGAGTCAGGGCCCGTCGTTCGGATCATCCCGGCGTCGCGCGGGGCCAGACGGCGCCCGGACTCATCGCTCAGCCCACCGCCCGCGGCAGCCGCAGGCTCAGCAGCCCCGTCAGCGCCACCCCGGCCAGCTGGACCAGCAGCACCGTGATCAGGGCGTCGCGCATCCCTGCCCCGGGGGTCAGCGACAGGAAGAGGGTGCCGAGCGTGGCCACGCCCAGGGCGAGGGCCGCCTGCTGGGTCGTCGTCATCACCCCGCTGCCGACGCCGGCCCGCGCGGGCGGCACCTCGGAGAGGACCACCCGGTAGATCACGGGCAGTTGCAGGGCCTGCCCGACGCCGGCGACCGCCCCGCCCGGCAGCAGTTCCACGACGCCCAGGTGCGGCCAGGACCACCAGGCCGCCAGGGCGATCAGCGCCAGGCCGGTGCCCTGGAGCACCGCGCCCGCCGTCACGACCCGGGTGCCGAACCGGGCCACCAGACGCGGACCGGCCAGGGAGGTGAAGAAGAACGTCACCGCCAGCGGGGCCAGCGCGAGGCCGGCCCGCACCGGGCCGAGACCCGCGCCCTGCTGGAGGGCGACGGCGACGACGAACATGAACCCGCTGAACCCGATCGAGAACGGCAGGATCAGCACCAGCCCCCGGCGCAGCGACGCCAGCGCGAACAGGCTCGGCGGCACCAGCGGCGTACGCCCGGCCCGGTCCGCCCGGCGTTCCACGGCGAAGAAGGCGGCCGCCGCGACCGGGAACGCGGCCAGCGACAGCCAGGTCCACAGCGGCCAGCCCGCCGCCCGCCCCTCGGTGAGCGGCGCGAGCAGCGTCAGCAGCGCGACGGCCAGCAGCACCGTGCCCGGACCGTCCACCGGCTCCGGGCGCTGCGAACGGGTCTCGGGCACCGTCCGCGCGGCCAGCAGCAGGCCCAGGACCACGACGGGCACGTTGACCAGGAACACCGAGCGCCAGCCGGTGCCCCACAGGTCGGCGGCGACCAGCAGGCCGCCGAGGATCTGGCCCGCGACCATGGACAGGCCGGCCGTCGCACCGTACAGGCCCATCGCGCGGGCGCGGCGCGCCCCGGACGTGGCGGACTGGATGGTGGCCAGCACCTGCGGCAGCATCGCCGCGGAGGCGGCGCCCTGGGCGACCCGGGCGGCGACCAGGGTCCAGGCGTCCGGGGCGAGCCCGCACGCCAGCGAGGTCAGCCCGAACGCGGCCATCCCGGCGAGGAAGAGGCGCCGCCGGCCGAACAGGTCGCCGAGCCGGCCACCGAGGACGAGCAGCACCGCGTAGGCGACGCCGTACCCGGCGACGACCAGCTCCAGCACGGACTCGCCGGCGTGCAGGTCCCGGCCGATGGTGGGCAGCGCGACGTTGACGATGAAGAAGTCGATCAGGGGCAGTGCCGCCGCGAGCAGCACCGCGGCCAGCCCGGGCCCGGTCAGCGCGGGCGGCGAGGCGGGGCCGGATCGGACAGGGTGGGAAGTGAGGGTCTCGGTCACGTGACCGAGCCTGCGCCGGACCGCAGCCTGGCACCAGAGTGTCTTTATCCTGGTAGCAGCACTACCTGGAAACAGGACCCGCGAGGCGGCACCCTGGGAGCATGACCACGTTGGCCCAGGAGACGCTGCCCGCCGCCGCTGCCCCGCGCGGCACCGACATCCGCCGCCACGAACTGGCCGCCTTCCTGCGCAGCCGCCGCGAGCGCCTCGCCCCCGAGCAGGTCGGCCTGCCCCGCGGCCGCCGGCGCCGCACCCCGGGCCTGCGCCGGGAGGAGGTCGCCCAGCTCTCCGCGGTCGGCGTCACCTGGTACACGTGGCTGGAGCAGGCCCGGGACATCCAGGTCTCCGTGCAGGTGCTGGACTCCCTCGCCCGGACCCTCCAGCTCGACGGCACCGAACGCGCCCACCTCTTCCAGCTCGCCGGAGCGGTCGACCCGAGCCCGGCCCAGAGCTGCCCGTCCGTCACGCCCGCGGTGCGAGCCCTGCTGGAGCAGCTGGAGCCGGTCCCGGCGGCCGTCCAGAACGACCGGTACGACATCGTCGCCTACAACCGCACCTACGGCCTGCTGCTGTGCGACCTGGACGCGGTGCCGCCCGAGGACCGCAACTGCCTGATCCTGTCGTACACCGACCCGGACTGGCAGTCCTCGATCGTGCACCTCGAGGAGGCGCAGCGGCTGATGGCCGCCCGCTTCCGCGCCGCGATGGCCGGCCACCTGGGCGAGCCCGCCTGGAAGATGCTCCTGAAGCGGCTGTGCGAGCAGTCCCCCGACTTCCGCGAGGCCTGGGACCGTCACGAGGTCGTGGCGCACCGCACCAAGCGCAAGGAGTTCCTGAACAAGTACGTCGGCCGTCTCACCCTCGACCACACCGACCTGTGGCTCAACCCCGAAATCGGCGCGCGCATGGTCACCTACGTCCCGGCGGACGACGAGACCAGGGCGCGTCTTGAGAAGCTGCACGGAATCGCCCTGAAGGAGCGCGGCGTGTGACGCGGTGCGGCGGCGCCGCGTCGGCCCGAGCAACCACGGACCCCCTAGGCCCGCTCCGAGACCCCCACGACCTGCCGCACCTCGTCCGACGCCAGCCTCTCGGCCGTACGCGACGCAGTGCCCCGCGCCCACCGTCCACTGCTCAGCAGCCCGAGGACCAGCACCGCGACCCCGCAGCCGACGAGGACCCACCAGCCGGGCCGCGCCGCCGAGACGAAGGCACTCCGGTACGAGGACGCCCCCACGCCGGAGGCGAGGAGCGCCCCGACCACGGCGACGCCCAGGGTCTGCCCCAGCTGCCTGCTGGTGGAGGCGACGGCGGCCGCGACCCCGGCCTGCGCCCGCGGCATGCCGGACACCGCCGTGTTGGTGATCGGCGCGTTCACGAACCCGAAGCCGATGCCGAAGAGCACGTAGCCGAGGAACAGCGTCACATCGGCCGTCTCCGCCTCGAACGCGGCGAACAGCACCGCGCTCACGGTCATCGCCACGCCCGCGATCAGCAGCGGCAGCCGTGGACCGCGGGAGCCGACCAGCCGCCCGGACAGCGGGGCGCACAGGAACGTGGGCACGGCCATCGGCAGCATCCACAGGCCGGCGTGCAGAGCGCTCAGACCGCGCACGTTCTGCAGGTAGAGCGTGGACAGGAACAGGAAGCCGCCCAGCGCCGCGAACGCGCTGATCGCGATCACGGTGGCCCCGCTGAACGGTGCCGAGCCGAAGAAGCGCAGGTCGATGAGGGGTTCCTCGCGCCGCGGCTCGTACCACACCAGGGCGAGCAGGGCGGCGAGGGCGAGAGCGGCGAAGGGCAGCACGGTGGCCGGGCCGGCGGCGGGGGCCTCGATGATGGCGTAGGTCAGGGCACCGAACAGGGCGATGATCAGGACCTGGCCGACCGGGTCGGGACGGCGGGCCTTCGGGGCGCGGGACTCGGGGACGTAGCGCAGGGTCAGCAGCAGGGCGGCGAGGCCGACCGGCAGGTTGAGCCAGAAGATGGACCGCCAGCCGACCGCCTCGACCAGCACGCCGGCGACCATCGGGCCCGCGGCCATCGATATGCCGACGACCGCGCCCCACACGCCGATGGCCCGGGCCCGCTCGCGCGGGTCGGTGAAGGTGTTGGTGATGATCGACATCGCGACCGGGTTGAGCATCGACCCGCCGACCGCCTGCACCATCCGGAATGCCACCAGCGCGTCGAGGTTCGGTGCGAGGGAGCACAGCACCGATCCGGCCGTGAAGACCACCAGGCCCGCCATGAAGACCCGCTTGCGGCCGATGCGGTCGGCGGTGGAGCCGGACAGCATCAGCAGGGAGGCCAGGACCAGCGTGTAGGCGTCGATGGTCCACTGCAGACCCGAGGTCGACGCGTGCAGATCGCGTTGCATGGCGGGCAGGGCGACGTTCAGCGCCGTGACGTCGAGGCTCACGATCAGCAGGCTCATGCAGCAGATCGCGAGCACGAGCAGTCTGCGGCGATGGCTCAGCTCGGGCATGGCACCAGAATACTCCTTATCGCTAGTGTGCCTAACTAATTACTTTGGGTCGCCGGGCGGGCGTACGCGACAATGGGGCCATGCCCACGCCCACGACTGATGTGAACTCCACGCTGCGAATCGGTCCGCACCTCGTCGCACCGCCGGTGGTTCTCGCTCCCATGGCGGGTATCACGAATGCGCCCTTCCGCACCCTGTGCAGGGCATTCGCCGAAGGCGAATCGTTCGCCGGAGGCGAACCGAAGGCTGGGGCCAGCGGCGGCAAGGGCCTGTTCGTCAGCGAGATGATCACCACCAGGGCGCTGGTCGAGCGCAACGACAAGACCATGCAGCTGATCCGCTTCGACGACAGCGAGCGCCCCCGCTCGATCCAGCTGTACGGCGTCGACCCGGCCACCGTCGGCAAGGCCGTGCGCATGATCGTCGAGGAGGACCTCGCCGACCATATCGACCTGAACTTCGGCTGCCCGGTCCCCAAGGTCACCCGCAAGGGCGGCGGCTCCGCCCTGCCGTACAAGCGGAACCTGCTGCGCGCCATCCTGCGCGAGGCCGTCAGCGGCGCCGGGGACCTGCCGGTGACGATGAAGATGCGCAAGGGCATCGACGACGACCACCTCACCTACCTCGACGCCGGCCGTATCGCCGTCGAGGAGGGCGTCACCGCCATCGCGCTGCACGGCCGCACCACCGCCCAGCACTACGGCGGCACCGCCGACTGGGACGCCATCGCCCGGCTCAAGGACCACGTCCCGGAGATCCCCGTCCTCGGCAACGGCGACATCTGGTGCGCCGAGGACGCCCTGCGCATGGTCCGCGAGACCGGCTGCGACGGTGTGGTCGTCGGCCGCGGCTGCCTGGGCCGGCCGTGGCTGTTCGCCGACCTGGTCGCCGCGTTCGAGGGGCGGCCCGACGACTTCGTCCGGCCCACCCTGCGTGAGGTCGCCGACGTCATGGTCCGGCACGCCACGCTGCTCGGCGAGTGGCTCGGCGACGAGTCCAAGGGCGTGATCGACTTCCGCAAGCATGTCGCCTGGTACCTCAAGGGCTTCGCCGTCGGCTCCGAGATGCGCAAGCGCCTCGCCATCACCTCCGCCCTCGACGAGCTGCGCTCCGGCCTGGACGAGCTGGACCTCGACCAGCCCTGGCCGGCCGGCGCCGACGGCCCGCGCGGCCGTACCTCCGGCAACAACCGTGTCGTCCTGCCCGACGGCTGGCTGAAGGACCCCTACGACTGCGCCGGCGTCACCGAGGACGCCGAGCTGGACACCTCGGGCGGCTGAGCGGTGCCGTGCGCGCGCCGGCCGGTCTCCCGAGGGCGTTAGCCGGCCGGTCAGTTCCCGGACGGGTGGGGGACCGAGCCGTACGCCGTCAGGAAGCGGTCGCGGAAGGCGCTCATCTTCCACACCGGCGCGGTGTGCGCGGGCCGCAGCCCGTCGGTCCAGCCCCATCCGGCGATCTTCTGCAGCACCTTCGGGTCCTTGGCGACGACCGACACCGGGACGTCCCGGCTGGCGTGGTTGCCGCTGACCCGGGCGATCGGCTGGTGGTCGCCGAGGAAGACGAGCACGGTGTCGTCGGTGCCGTAGCGCTCCAGCCACTGGGTGAGCGCGGTCACCGAGTACTGGATCGACTTGCCGTACTCCTCGCGGGAGGCCGTGGAGTCGGCGATGACGTCCGCGGACCTCTTGCCCGCCTTCTCGATCGCGTCGTAGATCCTGCCGTCGCCGAGCCGGTCCCAGCCGACCATCGTCGGGACCGGCGCCCAGGGCTGGTGGCTGGACGTCAGGATGATCTCCGACATCAGCGGCTTGTCGCGCTTGCGGCCGTGCTCGCGCTGCTGGAACTGCTGCAGCGCGAACTGGTCGGGCATGGTCGACCAGCTGAACTTCGGCCCGTGGTAGCCCAGTTGGAAGGCGTTGTAGACCTTGTCCAGGCCGTAGTACTTCTGCTCCGGCCAGGCCTTCACCACGCCCGGCATCACCCCGACGGTGTCCCACGCGCCGGTCTTGGCGAACGCCTTCGTCAGGCTCAGGTGGTCGCTGGCCATGACCGTGCGATAGCGCTGCTGGTTGCTGATCCACAGCCCGGACATGAAGGTGGAGTGGCCGAGCCAGCTGCCGCCGCCGTAGGTCGCCGACGTCAGCCAGCCGCTCTTCGCGTGGAAGCCCGCCCTGGCGAGCGCCTGGGTGCTCGCGGTGAGGGTGCTGTCCACGCCCGGCGCCATGACCGGGTCCTCGATGGCGCTGCGGCCGTAGCTCTCGATGAACGTGAAGATGACGTCCTTGCCGCGCAGATCCGGCACCAGCTGGGCCGGCGGGGTGTTCCCGAAGGCGTCGGCCCGTGCCTCCTTGCCGAACGCCGCCTCGTCGCGCACGGTGTCCCGCACGGTGCGGGCCTGCGCCTCGGCGACGGTCGCCGCGTGCCGGGTGGCCAGGGGCGCGCCGGCGATCTGCACCCCGAACGCGGCGCACGTGATCCACACGGTCCCGGCGATCAGCGCGCCCCTGGCCGCGCGCCCCCGGTGCCGGGCGAGCACGGAGCCGAGGCGCACGGCGGACAGCGCGACGAGGACGACCAGCAGGACGACGAGCGCGATCGCACCGACCGTGAGACCGAGCGCCGCCGTGGAGCCGAGGGAGTCCGCCACATAGGAACGGGCGTCGGCGAACAGCCCCCAGTCGAGAATCATGTTGAACGGCCGGCCGAGGTATTCCCTGAATCCGATGTCCAGCATGTCCAGCACGGCCAGCCAGCCCACCACCGCCCCGCCGAGCGCCGCCGCGACGATCCGCGCCCGCCGCGGCAGATACAGCAGGACGACCGCCCCGATGACCGCCTCCGCCGGCAGCCGCACGAACGCCGAGGGCCGCAGGTCCGCCTGCGTGTCCGGCATCTCCAGGGCGATCTGCACGAGCAGGGCGGCGCACACGGTGACGGCGAGGGACACCCACCGGGCGGCGGAAGGGTGCCGGGCGCGCCACCGGGCGAGGCGGGCGCGCGGATGCGGGGCGCGCAGGAAGCGGCGGGCGCCGGAGGGCTCGGCGGCGACGGGCGCGGCGGCGCCCTCTTCCCGCTCGGGCGTGCGTGTGTCCTGGGACAACCCGGGGTCCTTCCAACGGCAGGCCGACGAACACCCTCCCGTACGGCGGCCCCGGGGACCTCGTTCACGAGGACCGGGCAAACAACCGGCAAACGGTGCGCCCTAGAGACCGCCCACAGCCGTGAGCAGGGCAAGCGGCGCCGCAGCGGACCGGGCCTCGCGGACACACGCGTGCGGATACGGCACCGGCTCCGCGTGCGTGTCCCGCCCGTACCCGGCGAGGACCTCCGGCAGCCGGTGGCCGCCGGCCGTCGCCGCGTCGACCAGCCCCCGCGCGATCACCCGCGCCTCGTCGTGCAGCCCGTACCGCGCCAGCCCGAGCGCGATGACCGCGTTGTCGTGCGGCCACACCGAACCGCGGTGGTACGACAGCGGGTGGTACGCCGGCTGGCCCGCCGCCAGCGTGCGCACACCCCAGCCCGAGAAGAAGTCCGCCTCCAGCAGACGCCGCCCGACCTGCTCGCCGTACTCCTTGTCCAGCAGCCCCGACCACAGCAGATGCCCGGCGTCCGAGGCCAGCGCATCGACCCGGCGGCCCGCCCCGTCCAGGGCCAGCGCCGGGAAGTCGTGCTCCGGCATCCAGAAGTCCCGCTGGAAACGGTCCCGCAGACCGGTGGCGGCCTGCTCCAGCCGCGCCGCGTACCCCTCGTCCCCCCACACCGTGCGGGCCAGCCACGCCGTGCGGCACAGCGCGTCGTAGGCGTAGCCCTGGGCGCCCGCCGCCATCACCGGGCCGGCGGGGCGGGTGCCGTCGGCGGAGCAGATCGCGCCGGGCGAGTCCTTCCAGTTCTGGTTGGCGAGGCCCCCGCGGTCGGCGCGGTAGACCAGGTAGCCGTGGGAGGTGAGCCCGCCGTGGTCCAGCATCCATGTCACGGCCGCGCGGGCGTGCGGCCGCAGCCGGGAGCCCAGCGCGGTGTCGCCGCTCTGCTCGACGTACGCGCCGAGCAGGACGAGGAAGAGCGGGGTCGCGTCGACCGAGCCGTAATAGCGGGCGTACGGCACCTGCCCGAAATGGGCCAGTTCGCCGTGGCGCACCTCGTGCACGATCTTGCCGGGCTGGGCGACCGGCGCCGTCCCCTCCTCGCCCGCCTGGGTCGCGGCCAGCGCGAGGAGGGTGTCGGCGGCCGGCCGGGGCCGGTGGGGGAGGGTGAACAGCGAGGTGAGCAGGGCGTCCCGGCCGAGCAGCGCCAGATACCAGGGGGCGCCCGCCGCGGGCACCCGCAGTTCCTCACCGTCCGGTCCGCGCGCCGGCACCTGGAGCGCGGCGAGGTCGGCGAGGCCGCGTGCGCAGGCCGCGGCCAGCTCCGGCCAGCCGCTCGGGAAGGCCACGCCCTCGAGGAACCTCTCCTCGTCCGCCCGCAGCCGGTCGGTGACCGACCGCGGGGAGCGCGGCACGCGCAGCGCCCGCTTGTCCCCGTGCGGCCGGGCCATCACCCGCAGGGTCAGTCCGGCCGTGCCGTGCGCCGGCAGGTGCAGCGTCCACACCATCCGCCGCGCGCCCGTGCCGGTCTCCTCCACGGCGTCCGGCGCCGGGTCCGCCGTGACCGTCGTGGACGAGCGCCACTGGCCCCGCCGGTAGGTGAACTCCAGCCCGTCGTCGAGCACTTGGCGGGAGCGTACGACGCCGAGCTTGGCGTAGGTGCGGTGGTCGGAACGCAGCTCGAACTGGTCGGCGAAGTCGGCGTCCACGGTCAGCGCCAGCCGGACCGTGACCGGCACCGGCCGGTTGCCGACCACCCGCAGCACCTCCACGAACGAGCCGTCGCCGACGGCCTGCTCCCGGAACAGCGTGTACGCGGGCGGCTCGTCGCGGCCGCAGCGCGGCACCAGCACACAGCGCGCGGTGTCCCCGCCCGCGACCGGCGTCAGCGTCTCGGGCACCGCGCCGTCGACGGTCAGCTGCCAGCGGCTCAGATGCCGCCCGTCCCGGACGAACAGCCCGGCGGGCACATGCCCGCCGCGCACCCCGGTGATGTCGCCGCCGTCGCCCACGGCGGCGAACGTCCCCCCGTACACGAGCAGATGATGCCGGTCGGTCATCCCCCGTCCCCTCCCCTTGAGTCCCTGTCGCTGCTCTTTCCGAACGTCTCGCCGACCCCCGGGGACACGCCCGCGCCCATGGACCGCTCCCGTGCGCCGTGCAACAGGTCGAGCGTCAGCGCCGCCGTCCAGCCGAAGTCCCGCGTACCGCAGGGCTCACCGGTGTACGGGTCGACGTACTCGGCGAACCCGGAGGCGGCGGCGGTGGACACCAGGGCCCGTGCGAGCGCGTCGGCCCGTTCCCGCTCGCCGTGGGTCCTCAGCCCGCGCTCGATCAGCCAGCCGGTGTTGAACCAGGCGGGGCCCCGCCAGTAGCGGTGCGGGTCGAAGGACTCGCCGAGCAGGTCGTGGCTGGGCACCAGGCGGGTGGTGGTGCCCAGGCCGAAGTGCGCGCCGGTGAGCGTGGCGACCAGCCCTGCGGCCTGCTCGCGGGGCAGCGCCGGCAGCAGCAGCGGGATCAGCCCGGACACCCCGCGCTCGCCGATCAGCCCGCCGCCGACGACGTCCCGGCAGCAGAACATGGACCGCGCCGGGTCCCACAGCCGCTCCACGAGCACCTCGGTCAGCCGCTCGGCGCGCGCGTGGCGGGCCGTGCCGGGCGCGCCGAGCTCCTGCGCGATCCGCGCGAGGGCGTGCTCGGAGGCGATGAGCAGGGCGTTGAAGGCGGGGTCCTCGACGGCGAAGTCGCCCTTCCCGTCGGCGTATCCGCCGTCCCGGTAGTCGGTGGCGAGGCGCACGTACCGCCCGTAGTCCAGGTCGGTGGGCCGGTCCTCGGGGGCGCCGTGGTCGAGGTCGGCGCGGCGGAAGGAACGGGCCGGGGCGGGGGCGACGCGGGCGAGCGGGGCGTCCCAGCAGGGGCTGTTGTCCATGCCCTGCTCCCAGGGGTGCACGACGGACACCAGCCCGCCGCCGCCCAGGTCCCGCCGGTGCAGCAGATACCGGTGCCAGGCGGCCAGCCTTGGATACAGCCCGGCGAGGAAGCCGCGCGTCCGGGACAGCTCCGGGTCGGCCCGGTGCACCAGCCAGGCCGCCAGCGCGTGCACCGGTGGCTGCACGATGCCCGACGTCTGTACCGTGCGCGGGGCTCCCGCGGCACGGCCGGCGTCGGCCGAACGCCAGAAGTCGGGGCTGGGGAAGTAGGCGTCGGAGGGGACGGCGGGATTGAAGACGATGTGCGGCACCCGCCCGTCGCCCCACTGCGCGGCCAGCAGCGTCTCCAGCTCCGTCTGCGCCCGTAACGGCGAGAGGTGCCTGAGCCCGATCGCGATGAACGCGGAGTCCCACGACCACTGGTGCGGATACAGGGTGCGGGACGGCACGGTGGAGGTGCCGGTCCAGTTGGCGTCCAGGACGGCCGCTGCTCTGCCGCGCAGCCCGGCGGGCGCGGGTGCAGGATCGCGGGCGGTGTCGCGTGCGGTGCGACGGGCGGTTGCCTGCTCGGTGCGGCGGGCGGTGAGCTGGGCCGTGCGATCCACTCGGGACTCCCCGAAAGACGTGCGGCCGAGCGACCGGCCGGGACCACTTAGAGTTACGTCTATTTAACACGCAGAACCTACTGTGTAATGCAGGATGGGGAAACGCAAGGGGGTACGGGCATGGCGGGACGGGCCACGGAGGCCGGGCAGGCCGTACGGGGCGTCGAGGCCGTACGGTCCGGCAGGTCCGGGCGCGCCGGGGCGGCGACCGGCGCCGGGGACCTGCTCGAGCTGGTGCGCAGTGGCCGCGCCACGACGCGCGGGGCCCTGCAGCAGGCGACCGGACTGTCCCGGGCGACCGTCGGACAGCGCCTTGACCGGCTGTTCCGCGCGGGCTGGCTGCGCGAGGGCGCCGGCGGACCGGTCGACTCCCCGCTGGGCGGCCGCCCCTCCATCACCCTCGAGTTCGACGGTGACCACGCGCTCGTCCTCGCGGCCGACCTGGACACCCGGCACGCCCGGGCGGCCCTGCTCACCCTGACCGGCGAGATCCTCGCCGAACGCAGCGGCACCCTGGTCGTCGACGACGGACCCGAGGCCGTCCTCGGTGAACTGGGCCGCTGGTTCGCCGGCCTGCCGGCCGCGGCGGGACGCGAGGCCGCTCAGGTGTGCGGCATCGGGCTGGCGGTGCCGGGCCCGGTGGACAGCGAGTCGGGCCGGGTGGTGCAGCCGCCGATCATGCCGGGCTGGGACGGTTACGACATAAGGGGCCGCCTCGCCAGAGCCTTCACCGACCACACCGGCCTCCCCCCGGTCCCGGTCCTGGTCGACAACGACGCGAACCTGATGGCGTACGGCGAACAGCGCACGTCCTACCCCGGCTGCCCGGCGTTCGCGCTGGTCAAGGTGTCCACGGGGATCGGCGCCGGCATGGTGGTGGACGGCTCGGTCTACCGGGGCGTCGACGGCGGCGCGGGCGACATCGGGCACATCCGGGTGCCGGACGCCGAGCGGGCGCTGTGCCGCTGCGGTTCCCACGGCTGCCTCGCGGCCGTCGCGAGCGGCGGTGCCGTGGCGCGGCGGCTGGCGGAGGCGGGGGTGCCGGCGGCGTCCGGCTCGGATGTGCGGGAGCTGCTGGCGGCCGGGCATCCGGAGGCGCTGGGGCTGGCCCGGGAGGCGGGGCGCCGGGTCGGCGAGGTGCTGGCGACGGTGGTGACGCTGCTCAACCCGGGCGTGCTGATGATCGCGGGCGACCTGGCGGGCACCGCGTTCGTCACCGGCGTACGGGAGCTGCTGTATCAGCGGGCGCTGCCGCGTTCCACCGCTCGTCTGGAGGTGGTGACCTCGCGGCTGGGGGAGCGGGCGGCGCTGGTGGGAGCGGGGGCGCTGGTGGTGGAGCACCTGTATGCGCCGGAGCGGGTGGAGGAGCGGTTGCTGGCGCTCGGGGTGTGACGGCCCGGCCGTTCCGGATACCCGTCCGCATGGTGAAACCTCGCCCCGTGTGGGAGCGTGATTCTCACCACCCCTGATAAGGGTTGCGCTCAGATGAGCGAAACAAGACCGATTGCACTTCATCAAAGGGTGGCACTCAGTGCCACGGCTTGATCGTTCATCGGAGAAAATCAGACGTGCTGAAAGCCGCTCATCTGAGCGTCCTGGACGGTTTACGGGTGTTGATGCGTTCAAGAAGTGAAAACAAAAAGCCTCGGTTGCTTGCCAAGCCTTGACTTTCGATCCGCTGGCGGACGACTGGTTACGGGCGCATGACGTGCAAGTAGACGTACCCAGATGCCTTCGATCTGGGTATGTTCCTGGACGTCAGGGCAGCCACCGCGTCCTCGAGGAGTCGAGACCCGTGTCGGAAAACAAAGATCAGCAGCGACCCGCGTCGGGCAACAGCGTTGAGGGCGTGAAGTTCGTTTACGACTTCACCGAGGGCAACAAGGACCTCAAGGACCTCCTCGGCGGCAAGGGCGCGAACCTCGCCGAGATGACGAACCTGGGCCTTCCGGTGCCGCCCGGCTTCACCATCACCACGGAGGCCTGCAAGGTCTACCTGGACAGCGGCGAGGAGCCGGCGGCACTGCGTGACGAGGTGAGCGCACACCTCGACGCGCTGGAGAGCCGGATGGGCAAGAAGCTCGGCCAGGCCGACAACCCGCTCCTGGTCTCCGTACGCTCCGGCGCGAAGTTCTCCATGCCGGGCATGATGGACACCGTCCTCAACATCGGTCTCTCCGACAAGTCCGTGAAGGGCCTCGCCGACCAGGCCGGCGACGAGCGCTTCGCGTGGGACTCCTACCGGCGCCTCATCCAGATGTTCGGCAAGACCGTCCTCGGCGTCGACGGCGAGCTCTTCGAGGACGCGCTGGAGAAGGCCAAGGAGGCCAAGAAGGTCGCGGTCGACACCGAGCTAGAGGCCGCCGAGCTGAAGAAGCTGGTCACCACCTTCAAGAAGATCGTGAAGAAGGAGACCGGCCGGGACTTCCCGCAGGACCCGCGCGAGCAGATGGACCTCGCCATCCGCGCGGTCTTCGACTCCTGGAACACCGACCGCGCCAAGCTCTACCGCCGCCAGGAGCGCATCCCCGGCGACCTGGGCACCGCGGTCAACGTCTGCTCGATGGTCTTCGGCAACCTCGGCCCCGACTCCGGCACCGGCGTCGCCTTCACCCGCGACCCCGCCTCCGGCCACCAGGGCGTCTACGGCGACTACCTCCAGAACGCGCAGGGCGAGGACGTCGTCGCGGGCATCCGCAACACGGTGCCGCTCGCAGACCTGGAGAAGCTCGACAAGAAGTCGTACGACGAGCTGATGCAGATCATGGAGACCCTGGAGAACCACTACAAGGATCTCTGCGACATCGAGTTCACCATCGAGCGCGGCAAGCTGTGGATGCTGCAGACCCGCGTCGGCAAGCGCACCGCGGCCGCGGCGTTCCGTATCGCCACCCAGCTCGTCGACCAGGGCCTGATCGACGAGGCGGAGGCCCTCCAGCGCGTCAACGGCGCCCAGCTCGCGCAGCTGATGTTCCCGCGCTTCGACGAGAAGGCCAAGGTCCAGCAGGTCGGCCGCGGCATCGCCGCCTCGCCGGGCGCGGCCGTCGGCAAGGCCGTCTTCGACTCCTACACCGCTGTGAAGTGGTCCCGCTCGGGCGAGAAGGTCATCCTGGTCCGCCGCGAGACCAACCCCGACGACCTCGACGGCATGATCGCCGCCGAGGGCATCCTCACCTCGCGCGGCGGCAAGACCTCCCACGCGGCCGTGGTCGCGCGCGGCATGGGCAAGACCTGTGTCTGCGGCGCCGAGGAGCTCGAGGTCGACACCAAGCGCCGCCGGATGACCGTGCCGGGCGGCCAGGTCGTCGAGGAAGGCGACCTCATCTCCATCGACGGCTCCAGCGGCAAGGTGTACCTCGGTGAGGTCCCGGTCGTACCGTCCCCCGTGGTCGAGTACTTCGAGGGCCGTATGCACGCCGGCGCCGACGACGCCGACGAGCTGGTCGAGGCCGTCCACCGCATCATGGCGTTCGCCGACCGCAAGCGCCGGCTGCGGGTGCGCGCCAACGCCGACAACGCCGAGGACGCGCTGCGCGCCCGCCGCTTCGGCGCCCAGGGCATCGGCCTGTGCCGCACGGAGCACATGTTCCTCGGCGACCGCCGCGAGCTGGTCGAGCGCCTGATCCTCGCGGACACGGAGGACGAGCGCGAGGCGTCCCTCAAGGCCCTCCTGCCGCTGCAGAAGAAGGACTTCGTCGAGCTCTTCGAGGCGATGGACGGCCTCCCCGTGACCGTCCGCCTCCTCGACCCGCCGCTGCACGAGTTCCTGCCCGACATCACGGAGCTGTCGGTCCGCGTGGCGCTGGCGGAGTCCCGCCAGGAGCCGCACGAGAACGACCTGCGTCTGCTCCAGGCGGTGCACCGCCTGCACGAGCAGAACCCGATGCTGGGTCTGCGCGGCGTGCGCCTCGGCCTCGTGATCCCGGGCCTGTTCACGATGCAGGTCCGCGCGATCGCGGAGGCGGCGGCGGAGCGCAAGAACGCCAAGGGCGACCCGCGCGCCGAGATCATGATCCCGCTCGTGGGCACGGTCCAGGAGCTGGAGATCGTCCGCGAGGAGGCCGACCGGGTCATCGCGGAGGTCCAGGCCGCGACGGGCACGGACCTGAACCTGGCGATCGGCACGATGATCGAGCTGCCGCGCGCCGCGCTCACCGCGGGCCAGATCGCCGAGGCCGCCGAGTTCTTCTCCTTCGGCACGAACGACCTCACCCAGACGGTGTGGGGCTTCAGCCGCGACGACGTCGAGGCCTCGTTCTTCACGGCGTACCTGGAGAAGGGCATCTTCGGGGTGTCGCCCTTCGAGACGATCGACAAGGACGGCGTCGGCTCCCTGGTCAAGCTGGCGGCGGAAGCGGGCCGCCAGACCCGCCCCGACCTGAAGCTCGGCGTCTGCGGCGAGCACGGCGGCGACCCGGAGTCGGTCCACTTCTTCCACGAGGTCGGCCTGGACTACGTCTCCTGCTCCCCGTTCCGCATCCCGGTGGCCCGCCTGGAGGCCGGCCGCGCGGCGACCCAGTCGGAGGGCAGCGACCACCGCTGACCCCTCGGGGGCGCGTGGACCATGCGGGGCCCACACGCCCCGGCCTGCCCAGGCCACCCGAGGCCCCGGCCCCTCCCGGCTCACGAAGGCCGGAGGGGCCGGGGCCCGGCCCACCAGGTCCCCCGTCAGGCCCCGGACTCCTGGCCTGCGACGGCGGGTTGAACCGGGGCCTGGGCCTCCGGCCCCTCTGGTCCCGGACTCCTGGCCTGCGACGGCGGGGTGAACCGGGGCCTGGGCCCCCGGCCCCTCAGGTCCCGGACTCCTGGCCTGCGACGGCCGGGGCGAACCGAGACCCGGGCCCCGGCCCCCAGTTCCAGGACTCCAAGCCTGCGACGGCCGGGATGAACCCCTGGCCCGCCCCCCCGGTCCTGGACGCCCGGCCCGCGAAGGCCGGGACGAACCGGGCACCCGGCGGCCCAGCAGGCCCGGCAAGCCCCGGAGCCGTCGCTTGTCACCCGACCCTCACCGATCGGCGACGGCTCCGGCCCACGGAGAAAGGGCGGCACCCTTGTGCGGGGGTGCCGCCCTTTCGGCGTGCCGGGGGGCGACGGGTGCCGGCGAGCCGCCCACTCGGCGGCTGCGCCCCGACCGGCGCCCGGGCGGACCTCAACGGCAGCTCAGAGTTTCACTGTTCGCGCCGGGCGGGCCCAGCCAGGCACCTAGCCTGCCCGTGTCCGACCGCCTACGGGGGCGGTTCCGGCAGGGGGGTGTCACCTGTGAGCATGCGTTCCGGCTACGCCACCGTCACGGCCGCTGTCGCACTGTGCTGCCTGGGGCTGGCCGCCTGCACGGGGGCGGACGGAACCTCCCCGAGCAGCGCGAAGGAAGGGCCGCCTGCCGCGGCCGTGCCGACGGGCCCGAGGGCTGGGCACATCGAGGGTGAAACGGTCACCGCCGCGCCGAGGCTTGCTGCCGGTGAGCCGCTGGCCCAGGTGGCCGCGGGCAGAGGCAACCGCCGGATCGAACTCGGAACGGTCGCTGCGGGTCCTCTCTTGGTGGCGGTGAACTGCCAGGGAAAGGGCGCCCTGACCGTCAAGGTGCAGCCCAGGAGTCTCACCTTCCCTCTCGCGTGCGTGCCGGGGGAAGTCAGCACCGCGTACAACCAACTGCTGCTCGGCGAGGCGCACGTCCACGCCACGGTCTCCGTGACCGCGCCGTCCACCGTCGTCTGGTCGCTCACCGTCGGCCGGTAGGTGGAGGGCGGAACCGCGGCGGTTGTCGAAGCCGTTGGCGGTGCGCGTGAGCGTCGTTGACGCAATGGGCTGAATCACCTGATGTGGTGGTCATGGGCTAGGCAGATCGTTTCTTTGCGTTTCCGTGGCATTACAGTCCGTGATCACGCGGCGGCTGTCCGAGCCGCCGGTGACGACGGAGGGTGCGGGATGAAGAAGTTGCTGGTCGGTTGGGCCGCGGCCGGGTTGTTCCTGACGAGTGCCGGTACGGCGTTCGCAGCTGCTTGGGGGGCGCCGATCGACACCCTCTCCTCCGGCGGAGTGGAGTTCAAGGACGGTGAGTATCTGTTCAACAGGCCGTTCACCAACCACGGGGCCTTCGAATGGCAGGGGCGGCTCAACGACAAGCTTCCCGGCGACGGCCACAACGTGTACATGCAGGTTCGAGTGGAGGCGCACAACTGGGTCCGCTACAACGGCAAGCAGAAGAGTTCCGTGTGGCTGCACCGTTCCAACTGGGACGGCGCGCAGCTGTACACGCAGAAGGCGGAAATGCGGGCTTGCCGGGACCGGGGGAGCCTCCGACCGGACAACTGTTCCCCGACCGTGCACTTCGAGAACAAGGCGAAGCACTGAGGACTGATCGGCACACGGAGCCCGGACGGATGCGTCCGGGCTCCTCGCTCGGCATAGGGGAACATCATCAATACGTCAGAAGTGTTGTGCGCCAGGGGTGTCGAACTGCATTACGGCGCCACCGTGGCCGTGCGGGATGCGGACATCTCGCTTTGCCGTGGAGAGGTCGTGGCCATTACTGGGCAGAGCGGCTCAGGCAAATCCTCCCTCTTGTACTGCCTGGCCGGTGTGCTGCCGGTGGCCCGGGGCGAGGTGCGCTTCGAAGGCCGTGTCCTCGGGGAACTCGATGACGAGCAGCTCAGCGCCCTGCGACGCGAACGGTTCGGCTTCGTGTTCCAGTACGGGGAGCTCCTTCCCGAGCTGACCGTCGAGGAGAACACCGCGCTCCCTCTGCGCCTCGCAGGACAACGCAAAGGCGAGGCGTTGGCAACAGCCGGGGCTGTGCTGTCGCGCCTCGGGCTTGGTGAACTGCGGCAGCGCCGACCGTCGCAAGTCTCCGGCGGGCAGAGCCAGCGCGTCGCCGTTGCGCGAGCGTTGGTACACCAGCCGGCCGTTGTCTTCGCGGATGAGCCCACAGGCTCCCTGGACAGCTCCAACGCCACGGCCGTCCTAGAGGAGTTCCTTGCTCTCGCCAGGTCCCAGGGCACTGCAGTGGTCCTCGTCACCCACGACGCGGACGTCGCGGCTCGTGCGGACACCCGCTACCGGATGCATGACGGGATCCTGGCCCTCTGTGAGCGAGAAGCCTCATGACGGAATGGCTTCTGGGGCTGCGTCTGCTCTTGGGCAGTGGGCGGGGAAACCGAGTGCGTTTCCTTCTCATGGTCGCGGGCGGCACGGTCGGCGTGTGCTGTCTGGCTTTCGTCCTGGCCATCCCGGGGATCCTGCATGCGCAGGACGCCCGAAAGGCTGCGCGTCAACCGGACTGTGTATCGGATGGTCATCACCGGTGCAGTTCCGGCGACAGGGCTGCTCTCGAACTCGTCAGGACCGATCCGTACGGCTCCCGCCCCTTCACACGCGTATTTCTCGCCCGAGGAACCGATCCCGTGCCGACGCCACCGGGGTTGCGGGCGTTCCCGGCGCCGGGTGAAGTATTCGTCTCTCCACGGCTGCACGACGTGCTGCAACGGGAGCCGGGTCTGTTCCAGCTCCTCCCTGGTAAGGAGCGCGGGCAGATTTCGGCCCAGGGCCTCGCCCACCCTGACGAGCTCTTCGCCTACATCGGTAGCGAGCGCGAAACGCTCAGGGACGGCTCTCGCATGACACGCTTCGGAATGTCCGACGTTTGGTACCCCACGGTGGAGTCCTCGGCCCTGGACATCGTGCGCTTCACCCTGGCAGGAGTCGTCCTGCTGCCTCTCGCTGTTTTCCTGGCGGTGTGCGCTCGGCTCTCGGCTGCGGCACGCGCCCGCCGACTGGCCGCCCTGCGTCTGCTGGGGCTGAGCAGCAAGGGGGTACAACGCGTCAACGCGGCAGAGACCGTCGCCGCCGCCTTTGCCGGCGCTGTTCTCGGTTTGTGCGCGTACTGGGTCGCCAACCAGTTGGTCTCCCGGATCGGGCTGCCTGGGTTCAAGTGGTATCCGTCCGACGGGAATCTGTCCTGGGGAACGGTGGCCATCTGCCTCGTAGGCTGTCCCGCACTTGCCTGGTTCGTGGGGCGACTGGGCGCTCGTCGTGCGGCAGCGACCCCTCTCGAAGTGCGACGCAACGCGGTAGCGAAGCCACCGGCGAAATGGGGGTTGCTCCCGCTGGTGCCCGGGCTGGGCATCGTGGCCGGGTACTGCCTGGCAGGGGCGACCGGGCATGCCCCTCGAGACACCAAGCTCTCCTCGATCCTGATGCCGATCGCCGTCGTGCTCGTGGGAACCGGCCTCGTACTGGCTTTGCCTCTTCTGTCCCGTCTGTTTGCCCGACGCATCGCACGAACTACTCACTCCGTCTCTCTCGGGCTTGCCATGCGCCGCAACGAGATGGAACCAGGGGGCGCCCTGCGCGTGGCAACGGGGCTGGTGCTGCTCGTGTACGCGGCTTCATTGGTCCAGGGGGTCCTGATCGAACTTGATCAGGTGTCCAGGAACTCATCGCCCGTGCAGACCTACCGCCTCAGTCTGACGCACATGTCCGCAGGCCAGCAGCGGGCATTGGAAAGCATCGACGGGTTGCGCGGGTACGCCGTCGAGGTGACGTCCGAGTCGAGCGACGGTGACGCCTACTCGTCGTCTGTGACGGCACTGGTCGGCACATGCGCCCAGTTGCAAGCCATCGTGCCGGACGCCGGGCGATGCGTCGACGGCCGTCCGCTGCGATTGGTCAATGAGACCGTGGGTGATTACGACAACTCCACACGACCCGGGCAGACCTACTCCCTCCCGTTGGAGAAGGGCGGCAGCAACCGATTCATGCGCCTGAAAGTGCCGTCCGAGAACCTCCGTTACGCCGACTGGCCCGCGATCGCCGCGGTCGACGCGGAGGTTCTTCTCCCGCCGTCCAGTCTTCCGCCCGGATATCGCCCCACGGGGGCCGAACTCACTCTCGTCAGCGACTCCGACCCCGGGGCCGTGAGGCACGTGCTGGACTCGATCGGCGCGGTCGACCCCACGGCCGATGTGCGGCCCGACGGCATCAACGTAGACGCCCTCCGTCAAGTCGACGTCGTCAAGACCCTCCTCGCCGTAGGCATGGTCCTTGGGCTCGTCATCGGTGTCGCTGCGTACCTTGTCGCCTCCGCTGACCGGGCCGTCGAGCGGCGGTCTCAGGTGACCGCGTTGGCCTTGCTCGGGGCCCGGCCCTGGACTCTGCGGGGTGTGCAGGTCGCGCAGGTGGTCGTGCCGTTGGCTGTGGGGCTCGTGTTGGCCGTCGTGGCCGGGAAGGCCGCCGAGTCGAGCTATCTCGTCACCGGAGGTGGGGACATCTTCTGGGACGGCGACGGCGTGCCCCTGCTCATCGGGTGCGCCCTCGGGGCCGTCGTCGTCGCCGCGCTCGGGTCCTTGCCCCTCATCGGACGCCGGATCGACCCCGAGCTGATCCGGCGGGACTGAGCCGGATCCCTGGCCCACGGCCCGCTCGGCCGATCACGCCGGGCGGGCCGTGGGCCAGGGGCACGCTGCACGCTTGCCCTCACACCGCTCCCGAGCCCCTCTCGGCTCCCTCACACCCGCCCCCCGTCCCCGCTGAGGGCAGCGTTCCTCTCGGGAAACAGGGGGGAACCCGACGGGAAACACCCGCACCGCACGCTCGGTGGCATGACCTCGAAAACGCGTGTGGTGGTGATCGGCGCCGGGCTCGCGGGCGTACGTCTCGCCCGGCGGCTCGGTGAGCTGGGCGTGGCCGCCACGCTGGTCGGCGAGGAGGAGCACCGGCCCTACAACCGGGTGCTGCTCGCCGAGGTGCTGGCCGGGCGCTACAGCCCCGACGTGATCACCCTCCCCGCGCCCGCCGGCCTGGTCCGCGCCCGCGTCACCGGCATCGACCGCGCCGAGCGCACCGTGCGCTGCGCCGACGGCACGCAGATCGCCTACGACACCCTGGTGCTGGCCACCGGCTCCAACTCCGTGCTGCCCCCGCTGCGGGGACTGTTCACACCGGATCGCGAACTGCCCGCCGGCGTACACGCCTTCCGCACCCTGGACGACTGCCTCGGGCTGTCCGGGGCCGTACGGCCCGGCGTGAAGGCCGTCGTCATCGGCGGCGGGCTGCTCGGCGTGTCCGCCGCCCGCGCGCTCGCCGTCCGCGGTGCGCAGGTCGTCCTCGCCCAGCAGGCCGAACGGCTCATGGAACGCCAGCTCGACCCGAACGCGTCCGCGCTGGTCCATCGGCACCTGACCGGCCTCGGCGTCGAGGTGCACACCGAGTGCCGGGTGCGCGACGTGCGCTGCGTCGGCGGCGCGGTGCGCTCCGTGGAGATGGCCGACGGCTTCGCCCTGGACGCCGAACTCGTCGTCCTCGCCTGCGGGGTGCACCCGCGCGTCGGGCTCGCCAAGGACGCCGGGCTCGCCGTGGACAAGGGCGTCCTCGTCGACGACCGGCTCCGCACGTCCGATCCCCGTATCCACGCCCTCGGCGACTGCGCGCAGCACGACGGCACCGTCTACGGTCTCGCCGCTCCCGCTCTCGAACAGGCCGACGTCCTGGCCGAGTCGATCGCCGGGGACGGCAGTGCCCGCTACGCCGGCACCCGTTCGCTGACCCGTCTCACCCTCGCCGGTCTCGACCTCGCCGCGTTCGGCGAGCCCGTCGCACTGCCCGGCGACGACGTCGTGCAGCTCGCCGACGCCACCCGCGGCACGTATCGCAAGGTCGTCGTCCGCGACGACCGCCTGGTCGGCGGGGTCCTCGTCGGCGAACTCGGCACCGTCGGCGCGCTCGCCCGCGCCTGGGAGGGAGCAGAGCCGCTCCCGACGAACGGCGGCCCCCTGCTCCACCTGCTCACCCATGACGGAGGCTCCTGAATGACCGCCAACCCGGGGCCCACGCCCACGAACACCCCCACGAACACCCCCGCGAACACCGCCACGGACACCCCCACCGTCGTGCTCGTCGGCCACGGCATGGTCGGCCAGCGCTTCCTCGAAGCGCTCGCCGAGCGCGGGCTGACCGCCACCCACCGCGTGGTCGTGCTGTGCGAGGAGCCGCGTCCCGCCTACGACCGCGTCGCCCTCACCTCGTACTTCTCCGGCCGCACGCCGGACGACCTGTCCCTGACCGACCTGGAGTTCATCGCCACGCACGGCATCGAGCTGTACGTCGGCGACCCCGCCGTCACCGTCGACCGCCAGGCGAAGAAGGTCACGTCCAGGTCGGGGCAGGTCTTCGGCTACGACACCCTCGTCCTCGCCACCGGCTCCTACCCCTTCGTCCCGCCCGTCCCCGGCAAGGACGCCACCGGCTGTTTCGTCTACCGGACCATCGAGGACCTGCTCGCCATCGAGGAGTACGCCGGCAAGAAGGCGTCCACGGGCGCCGTCGTCGGCGGCGGGCTGCTCGGTCTGGAGGCCGCCGGCGCGCTCAAGGGGCTCGGCGTCGACACACACATCGTGGAGTTCGCGCCGCGGCTGATGCCCGTGCAGGTCGACGACGGCGGCGGCGCGGCCCTGCTGCGCACCATCGCGGACATGGGGCTCACCGTGCACACCGGCGTGGGCACCCAGGAGATCCTCGCCGGTGACGACGGCGCGGTCACCGGCATGAAGCTGTCCGACGGGTCCGAGATCGCCACCGACATGGTGATCTTCTCCGCCGGTGTCCGGCCCCGCGACCAGCTGGCCCGCGACTGCGGGCTGGCCGTCGGGGAGCGCGGCGGCATCAGTGTCGACGCCCAGTGCCGTACCGTCACCGACCCGGATGTCTTCGCGATCGGCGAGTGCGCGCAGGCGGTCGACGGGCGGGTGTACGGGCTGGTCGCGCCGGGGTACGAGCAGGCCGAGACCGCCGCGGCGACCATCGCCCGGGACGAGGCCGCCTTCACCGGTGCCGACCTGTCAACCAAGCTCAAGCTGCTCGGCGTCGACGTGGCCTCCTTCGGCGACGCGCACGGCACCGCCGAGGACTGCCTGGACGTCGTCTACTCCGACTCCCGCGCCGGCCTGTACAAGAAGCTGGTCATCGGCCGCGACGGCACCCTGCTGGGCGGCATCCTGGTCGGCGACGCGGAGGCGTACGGCACCCTGCGGGCGCTGACCGGCTCCGTCCCGCCCGTCGCTCCCGAGTCCTTGGTGCTGCCCGCCGGCGCCGGCTCGGGCGCCCAGCTCGGGCCCTCCGCGCTGCCCGACGACGCCATCGTCTGCTCCTGCCACAACGTCACCAAGGGCACCATTCGCGGTGCGGTCACCGACCACCGGTGCACGACCGTGCCCGAGGTGAAGAAGTGCACCAAGGCCGGTACCGGCTGCGGCAGTTGCGTCAAGGTGCTCGGACAGCTGGTCACCGCCGAGCTGGAGGCGTCCGGCGTCGAGGTCGACAAGGGCCTGTGCGGCTGCTTCTCCCAGACCCGCGAGGAGCTGTACGAGATCGTCCGCGCCCTGCGCATCCCCTCGTACCAGGAACTCCTCGACCGCTACGGCCGGGACGGCGCCCGGGGCGGCGACGGCTGCGAGGTCTGCAAGCCGGCCGTCGGCTCGATCATCGCCTCCCTCGCCCCGGCGATCGGCGCGAGCGGCTACGTCCTCGACGGCGAACAGGCCGCGCTGCAGGACAGCAACGACCACTTCCTCGCCAACCTCCAGAAGAACGGCTCGTACTCCGTCGTACCCCGCATCCCCGGCGGTGAGATCACCCCGGAGAAGCTCATCGTGATCGGGGAGATCGCCCGCGACTTCGGCCTCTACACGAAGATCACCGGCGGTCAGCGGATCGACATGTTCGGCGCCCGCGTCGAACAGCTGCCGCTGATCTGGGCGCGCCTGGTGGACGCCGGCTTCGAGTCCGGGCACGCCTACGGCAAGGCGCTGCGCACGGTGAAGTCCTGCGTGGGCTCCACCTGGTGCCGCTACGGCGTGCAGGACTCCGTCCGCATGGCGATCGACCTGGAGCTGCGCTACCGGGGCCTGCGCTCCCCGCACAAGCTGAAGTCGGCGGTCTCCGGCTGCCAGCGCGAGTGCGCCGAGGCCCAGTCGAAGGACTTCGGCGTCATCGCCACGGCGGGCGGCTGGAACCTGTACGTCGGCGGCAACGGCGGCGCCACCCCGCGCCACGCCGACCTGCTCGCACAGGACCTGTCCGACGCCGAACTGGTCCGTCTGATCGACCGGTTCCTGATGTTCTACATCCGCACCGCCGACCGGCTGGAGCGCACCAGCACCTGGCTGGAGCGCATCCCTGGCGGCCTGGACCACGTACGGGACGTGGTCGTGCACGACTCGCTCGGCATCTGCGACGAGCTGGAGGCGCTGATGCGGGCGCACGTCGCGCACTACCGCGACGAGTGGGCCGAGACCGTCAACGACCCGGAGAAGCTCGCCCGGTTCGTGTCCTTCGTGAACGCCCCTGACACCCCCGACCCGGTGGTCGCCTTCGTCCCCGAACGCGACCAGATCAAGCCCGACCTGCCGCTGCTGACCCTCGGCATGCGGCCCCCCGCAGACCATGCAGACGTCCTGGAAGGAAGCGCCCAGCGATGACCCTGGCACTCGAGACCACCGACCTGAAGGTCCAGCTCCGGCTCGCCGACGACTGGTTCACGGTGTGCGACCTGAGCGCCCTGATCCCGGGCCGCGGAGTGGCGGCGCTGCTGCCCGACGGCCGGCAGGTGGCCGTCTTCCAGGACCGCTCCGGCACGCTGTACGCCGTCGACAACCGCGACCCGTTCACCGGTGCGGCCGTCCTCTCCCGCGGCCTGACCGGCACCCACCAGGGCCGCCCCTTCGTCGCCTCCCCGCTGCTCAAGCAGCGCTTCGACCTGGCGACGGGCCAGTGCCTGGACGACGAGACGGTCCGTGTGACGGCCTACGAGGTCCGCTCCCGCTGACGGGGCGCGTGCCCGCGGGTCCGGGGGTGGGGTAAACCGAACCCCCGGGTTCCGTGGCAGCACCCTCGTTCGGGACGCCTCCGGGCGGGAGGCTGGACGCACCGCATCCAGCAGCCCTTCCGGAGGCATCCGTCATGGCCTACGCGCATCGCACCCCCTCCGCCGACTCCGCCGCCGCGCTCGTGTGGCGCGTGGTCCGCGAACCCTTCACGGCCGCGACCTGGCGGCGCAGCGCCTACGCGCTGCTCGCGCTGCCGGCCGGCCTGGTCTGTGTGCCGCTCGCCCTGCTGGGCGCGCCCACCGGGCGTCTGCAGCGGGCTCTGCTGCGCCGTCTGCTCGGCGCCGACCTGCCCGAGGGCTCCCGGGCGGGCCTCGCGCACGCCCTGCTGTCCACCCCGCTCAATCTGCTCGTCGCCGCCGTCACGTTCTACGGCTGGTCCCTCGTGCCGATGAACCTGCTCTGGCCGCTGCGCGCCGGTGACGACTACGCGGGCGCCTGGGGCGGTCCCACCTTCGCCGGGGCCTGGGCCTTCCACGCGGTCGCCGGCGGGATCGGGTTCCTGCTGCTGACGCCCTGGCTCGTGCGCGGGCTGACGGCGGTGCAGCGCCGTCTGGCCGCCGCGCTGCTCGGCTAGATTGGGCTTCCGTGATCCCCGTGCGCGCCCAGGTCGCCGCCACCTTCGGGCGCCGTGCCCTGACCGCGCTGCTCTACGCGCTCGTGTCCTTCCCGCTCGCCCTCGCCGGTTTCCTGCTCACCCTGGCGGGCCTGGTGGTGGGCGGCCTGCTGTCCGTGACCACGCTCGGCCTGTGGGTCATGGCCGGAACGGTCCGTGGCGCGCTGGCACTGGGCGCGCTGCAGCGGGCCCTGGCCCGTGCGCTGCTCGATCTGGACATCGAACCGCCGGAGGGCGTGGGGGCGGGCGGCCCGCTGCGGTGGCGGCGGGCCGTACTGGGGGAGCGGACGGGATGGCGGGCCGTGGGGTCCGCGCTGCTCACCCCGTTCACCGCCGTCCTCGGGCTCCTGGCCGTCCTCATCGGATACGTCTACGGTGTCCTGCTCACGCTCCATCCGCTGCTCGCGCGCGTCGACTACGTCACCGTGCACCGGCCGGACGGCACGACCCGGCATGTGTCGCTGGAGCTCTTCGGCATGCAGGTCGACACCTGGCCGCGCTGGCTGCTCCCCGTCGCCCTCGGACTGCTCCTCCTGGCCGCCGCGCCCCACCTGGTACGGCACGCCCTCGCACCCCACCGCGCCCTGCTGGCCGCGCTGCTCGGACCCGACACCGCCGCCCGCCGCATCCGCACCCTGGAGGAGACCCGGGCGCACGCCGTCGAGGACGCCGCCGCCACCCTGCGCCGTATCGAACGCGATCTGCACGACGGCACGCAGGCCCGCCTGGTCGGGGTCGCCATGCACCTCACCCTGATCCGCGAACTCATCACCGCGGGCGCCGGCCCCGACCGCCTCCTGGCCGCCGTCGGCACCGCCCAGTCCCACGCCACCCAGGCCATCTCCGACCTGCGCCACCTGGTCAAGGGCATCCACCCGCCCGTCCTCGACCAGGGCCTGGACAAGGCGCTGGCCACGCTCACCGCCGACAGCCCCCTGCCGGTGCGGCTCACGACGCGTCTCGCCACCCGGCCCGGCCCCGCGGTCGAGTCCATCGCCTACTTCTGCGCCGCCGAACTGCTCGCCAACGCGGCCAAGCACAGCGGCGCCGAGGCCGTCGAGGTGAGCGCCGGCACGGACGGGGAGCGGCTGCGGCTGACGGTCGCCGACGACGGGCGCGGCGGCGCGGTGATCGGCGCCGGCTCCGGGCTCACCGGCCTGCTGGCCCGGGTACGCACCGTCGACGGCACGCTCGTCTGCGACAGTCCGCCCGGCGGCCCTACCGTGGTCACCGTCGAACTGCCCCTGTGACGGAGGTCGGATGCGCGTCGTCATCGCCGAGGACTCGGCCATCCTGCGCGACGGACTGGTCCAGCTGCTCCAGCTGCGCGGCGTCGAGGTGGCCGCCGCGGTCGCCGACGCGGACGCCCTGCTCACGGCCGTCGCCGGGCACACCCCGGACGTCGCCGTCGTCGACATCCGGCTGCCGCCCACGCAGACCGACGAGGGGGTGCGGGCCGCCGTACGGCTGCGTGAGGAGCACCCCGGCACCGGGGTGCTGCTGTTCTCGCAGTACGTCGAGACGGCGCACGCGGCGCGACTGCTGGGCAACCCGTCCGGGGTGGGCTATCTGCTGAAGGAACGGGTCGTCGACATCGGCGAGTTCGTCGCCGCGCTGGAACGGGTCGCGGCCGGCGGCACCGCGCTCGACCCGGAGGTGGTGGCGCAGCTGTTCGGCGCGAGCCGCCGCCGCAGCGCGCTGGACGCGCTCACCCCGCGCGAGCGGGAGGTACTGGCGCTGATGGCTCAGGGCCGCACCAACCACGGCATCGCCACGGCCTTCACGGTCTCCGAGCGGGCGGTGGAGAAGCACGTGGCGAACATCTTCACCAAGCTCGGCCTGCCGCCCTCCGAGGCGGGTCACCGCCGGGTACTGGCCGTGCTGCGCTATCTGGAGGACGCCGGCTGACCTGCGCGGGGGCGGCGCGGCCAACCGCAGAAGCCCCTCAGACGCATGGACGCCACACCTTTCGCAGACCCCGCTCGGGTCGGCCGAGACGCACCGCAACTCGAGGCCGGCCAGCGGCCCCTGGTTCAGGCGTTCGTGCGCAGCAGGTCGATCAGGCCCGTGGTGCCCTCGTCGCCGTGCCCGTCCTCGAGGCGGCGCCGCATCAGGGCCAGGACCGGGGTGAGCAGTTCCGCGCTGACGTGCTGCTCCTTCGCGGTCCGCAGCAGAGTGGCGCTGCCGGCGACCTGCATGGCGAGCTGGGACACGACGCCGGTGCGGTAGTCGCCGCTCGCCAGCTGCTCCGCCGTCTGGTGCGCCATGGGGGCCATCGCGCCCAGCCACGACACCAGCAGCGGCGCGAACTCCTTCGGTTCGACGTCCTCCTCGCGGATCAGCGCGAAGGCGTGCGTGATCCCGGCGAACATGCCGTACATCGCGCTCAGCAGCGCCACGTCGTGCAGTGCGGCGAAGCCGGGGTCGGCGCCGACGTACGCCGTGCCGGCGGGGACGGCGAGCGCGTCCCGGTGCTCCTCGAACAGCTCGGCCGAGCCGCTGTAGAAGACGTAGGCGCCACTGTCCGGCAGGCCGATCATCGGCGGTACGGCCATGATGCCGCCGTCCAGGAAGCGGGCGCCGCGCTCCTTCGCCCACCGTGCGCGGGAGCGGGCGTCGGCCGGGGTGCCGGTGGTGAGGTTCACCAGGTCGCGGCCGGTGAGGTCGGCTTCCTCGAGGGCCTCGCCGACGGAGGCGTCGTCCAGCAGGCAGGCGACGACGAGCCGGCCGGCGGCCACCGCCTCGGCGGCGCTCGCGGCGACGGCGGCGCCCTCGGCGGCCAGGGGTGCGGTGCGGGCGGAGGTACGGTTCCAGACGGTGACGGGATGGCCGGCGGCGAGCCAGGCGCGGGCCAGTGCGGTGCCCATGTCGCCGGTGCCGAGCAGGGTGATCGGGGAACGCTTGGGGTCGGTCATGACGTCAAGGCTGGTGGGAGGGGACACCGCGCTCAAGTACGTACTTTCGAGTGGGTGGTTACCACCGGGAAAGCGACCAGGCAGGAAAGGGGAAGGCATGCCGATCGGGCGGCGGCCGGGGGCGTACCAGTGCGGGATCGACGCGGCGATGGATGTCATCGGCGGGAAATGGAAGGTGCTCATCCTGTGGGCGCTGGAGCAGCGCTCGCACCGTTTCGGTGAGCTGCGCCGGGCGCTGCCCGGGGTGACGGAGAAGGTGCTTGCCTCGCATCTGCGGGAGCTGGAGGCGGACGGCATCGTGCACCGCGAGGAGTACGACGAGGTGCCGCCGTGCGTGGAGTACTCCCTGACGGCGCGCGGAAAGGCGCTGAACGCCGCGCTGGCCCCGCTGGGCCTGTGGGGCAAGGAACATGTGCTGGGGTCAGCGGCGGCTTCCGGTCAGGTGGGCGAAGACGACCACGTTGCCCTGGTAGCCGGTGGCGCGGGAGTAGCCGCCGCCGCAGGTGATCACGCGTAGCTCGGGGCGGTGGGCGGCGCCGTAGACCTTCTCGTCGGGGAAGTCCTTGTCCTGGTAGACCTCGACGGCGTCGACGGTGAACACGGCGGTGCTGCCGTCGCGCCGGTCCACCTCGATGGCGGCGCCCTTCTTCAGCGCGCCGAGGTCGTAGAAGACGGCGGGGCCGTCGGCGTTGTCGACGTGCCCGGCGACGATCGCGGTGCCGCGCTCGCCGGGGCTCGTCCCGGCCTCGTACCAGCCGGCGAGGTTCTTGCGGCCGGCGGGCGGGACGTCGAGACTGCCGGACGCGGTCAGGGCCAGGCCCATCAGCGGGGCGTTCACCCGGATCGACGGTATGCGGATCCGGTCGGGCGGGGACGGCGGCAGCGCGGGTGCCGCGGAGCCCTCGGCGCCCGGGTCGGCTGACGCCTCGGCGGCCGACGGCTGCGGCGGGGCGTGCCCGGCGGTGCCGCTGTGCAGCAGCCAGGCACCGGTGCACAGGGCGGCGGCGGTGACCGCCGCTATCGCGGTGTTGCCGACCCGACGCATGTCAGACCCCTCTCGACGAAACGGCCGCGGACGCGCCGGCGGCATCAACGAACCGGTGGCCTGCGCGGGGTGGTGAGCAGACCTCGCCCCCGGAGGGACATCGCCCCGTGCCCCCCTCCGGGCCGCGAGGGGCGTCGGACCCGGAGGGGGAGGGGACCTGCGGTACCGCGGACGGACAGCGGAGGGTGTCCGTCAGATCCCGTCGCCTCTCGCCCGGCGATGCAGGAGCCAGGTACCGCCCGCGGCGGCGACGGCGAGAGCCGCCACACCTGCCGCGGTCTGTACGGGGTCGGGGCCCAGTGCGCCGCCGACCCCCGTCTTCACACTTCCGTGCGGCTGCAGCTGCCCGCGTTCGGGCGTCAGCGCCACCATCAGGTCGCCCCGGACCACGCGGTCGCCCTCCGCGCACGTGGCGACGATCTCGTACGTCCCCGGCTGCGCGCTCGGCGGCACCCGGAACTGCCCGATCGCCTCGCCCTGGTGCGTGCTCGGCGCCAGCGTGAACCGGCCGGCGCCGACCGCACCGGCGTCACCCGCCGCCACGCCGCCGTCGCCGCACGCCGCGGTGTTCACCGTGACGTCGGCGCCGGGCGCCACGGTGGTCGGGTACACCTCGAGGCCGCCGGCGTCCGCCGCGTACCCGGGCGCGGCGAGTGCGCCCAGAGCGGTGGCGGCGAGCGCGGCAGCGGTCAGCACGCGGACGGTGCGTCGCATCGGTGCTCCTTCGAGCGGTTCGGTTGCCCCTGCCCTTTCGAGGTAAGGCCCCGCACGCCGCGCCCGCTCTTCGAGGCCCTGCCGAAAACGCGGCGAACGGGTGCCCGCGAGCGCCTCCCCGGGCCCGCTGCCGAGGTCGTTTCAGCAGGTCAGCGACGGGGTGAGGGGGTGTCGTACAAGTGCACCCCGATGGGCGTGGCCCACAGGTGTGAACGGGTGAGCCGACGACATCGGCGACGACGGCGGCTCGCCCTCCCGATCGCCCGCCCGGCGCCACGGCCGGTCCGGGCACGCGCGACGGCCGCCCCCGCAGGGGCGGCCGTCGGTCCGGGCTCGAACGCCGTGAGGTCAGTTGACGTTGACGGCACTCCACGCCGCCGCCACCGCGTTGTACTCCGCGCTGCCCGCGCCGTAGAGGTCCTTCGCCGCGTTCAGGGTCGCCGTCCGCGCGCCCGCGTAGTTCGTCGACGACGTCATGTAGACGGTCAGCGCGCGGTACCAGATCTTGCCGACCTTGTCCCGCCCGATCCCGGTCACGGCGGCGCCGTTGTACGTCGGCGAGTCGTAGCTGACGCCGTTGATGGTCTTCGCGCCGCTGCCCTCGGCGAGCAGATACGCGAAGTGGTTGGCGACGCCGGACGAGTAGTGCACGTCGAGGTTGCCGACCGTACTGCTCCAGTAGTCCGCGGAGTTGCCGTCCTTGGAGGGCTTGTCCATGAAGCGCAGGGCTGCCTTGCCGAAGCCGGGCTTCACGATCTTCTCGCCGATGAGGTAGTCACCGGTGTCGGAGGCGTTGTTCGCGTACCACTCCACCATCGTGCCGAGGATGTCCGAGGTGGCCTCGTTGAGCCCGCCGGACTCCCCGGAGTAGGTCAGCGCGGCCGTCTTCGAGGTGACGCCGTGGGTCATCTCGTGCCCGGCGACGTCGAGGGCGACCAGCGGACCGAAGGTGGTCCCGTCACCGTCGCCGTAGGTCATGCAGAAGCAACTGTCGTCCCAGAAGGCGTTGTTGTACGCGTTGCCGTAGTGGACGCGGTTGTAGGAGCCCTTGCCGTCACCGGCGATGCCGTTGCGGCCGTGCACGTTCTTGTAGTAGTCCCAGGTCTCGTTGGTGCCGTACTGGGCGTCGACGGCGGCCGAGGCGCGGTCGGCGGTGGCGCCGGTGCCCCAGTGGTTGTCGGCGTCCGTGAAGACCGTCGAGGGCGCCCGGCTGAAGCAGATGTTGAGGAAGCACACGTCGGTCTTGTTCGCCGCGTCACCGGTGTAGGTGTTGCCGCGGGTGGCGTCCTTGAGCTGGTACGACGAGCCGGACTGGGTGGTCTCCAGCGGGACCGTGCCGCTGTAGAGCGACTTGCCGTCGCCGCTGATGTGCTCCAGGGAGTCCCAGGCGTCGATCTGGGTGCCGCTGGTGGCGTCGGTGAGGACGGTGCGGGCCACCGGGTTGCCCTGGGCGTCCTGTGCGACGGCGTTGGTGCGCCAGGCGAGCTTCGGCGCGCCGTGCAGGGCGTCGACGACGAGTTCGGGCTTGGCGGTCAGCTTGCGCAGGGTCTCGCCGAGGTTCACCGCGCGCAGCGCGTTCGCCGCGAGGTCGGCGGCCTTGGGTCCGGCGACCTTCGGGGTGACGGTCGGCAGGGAGACGGTGGACCTCGTCGCCCGGGAGGCGCTGCGGTAGCTGCCGTCGGGGGCGAGGTGGACCACGAAGTCGCCGCCCAGTACGGGCAGTCCGTGGTAGGTGCGGTCGTAGCGCACGTGCTGGGTGCCGTCCCTGTCCACGATCACGTCGCGGACGGTGGTCCTGACGGCGCCGGTCAGGCCGAGGGCGGTCGCGTGGGAAGCGAGGACGTCCGTGGCGTGGGCGATCGCGGTGGCCCGGCTGGGACGGTCGGCCGCCTGCGCGGCGGGGGAGAGGGCGGCGGCCAGCAGGGCCGCGGTGGTGGCGGCCACGCCAGCGGTGGCGAGACGGGATCTGCGGGAGCTGCGGTGGGTGCGGGACTCCGGGTCGTGCTGCCGTATCCGACTCATCGTTCTCCTCGGAAAGGCGCCTGGGGGCGCGTGGGGGCGGCGCAGATGCTGACCCAGATTTAAGAGGCCATGACATGTCATGTCCATAGCGCGTACGGGGAGGTGTGTGAGGAGTCAGAATCGTTTCTGTGACCCTCCCGCCCCCGCCGCACCTCCCGTTCTTCGTCTACGGCACCCTGCGCCCCGGCCAGCCCAACCACGATCTGTTCCTGCACGGCCGCACGGCGAGCGAGGAACCGGCACGGATGACCGGCCTGAGGCTGTACGACGGACCCGGCTACCCGTACGCCGTCGAGGAGCCCGCGGGCGCGGTGAGCGGCGAACTGGTGACGGCCCGGCCGGAGGTCTACGGTGAACTGCTGCTCGCGCTGGACCGGTTGGAGGACTGCGTCCCGGGTGACCCGCGCAGCCTGTACGACCGCGTCGCCAGGCAGGCCGTGCGGGAGAGCGACGGCACAGCGGTGCGTGCCTGGGTGTACGTCGCCGCGCCCGCGGTCGCGGCACGACTGCGGGCGCGGGGAACGCCGATCGAGAGCGGGGACTGGCTCGCCCGCAGGTGAGCTACGCGGGCCCGTCCGCCTCCAGCCGTGCGGGGCCGTCCGCTTCCCACTGTGCGGGCCCGGCCGCTTCCAGCCGTACCGCGCACACCTTGAACTCGGGCATCCGCGAGGTCGGGTCGAGGGCCGGGTTGGTCAGCGTGTTGGCGCGGCCCTCGCCCGGCCAGTGGAACGGCATGAACACCGTGTCCGGGCGGATCGCGGTGGTGACCCGGGCCGGTGCCACCGCCCGCCCGCGCCGTGACACCACGGCCACCGGGTCGCCCTCCGCCGCGCCCAGCCGGGCCGCGAGCCGCGGGTGCAGCTCCACGAACGGCCCCGGCGCGGCCCGGTTCAGCTCCTCCACCCGGCGGGTCTGCGCGCCCGACTGGTACTGGGCGACGACCCGGCCCGTGGTCAGCAGCACCGGGTACTCCTCGTCCGGCTCCTCCGCCGCCGGCCGGTGCGACACCGGCACGAACCGGGCCCGGCCGTCGGGCGTCGCGAACCGGTCGAGGAACAGCCGGGGCGTGCCCGGATGCGGGCCGGGCACCTCGCGGGCCGGGTCGTCGTCCCGCAACGGCGCGTCGGCAACGGCGTCCTCGCCGTCCTGGAGGTCCGGCGCGTCCTCGCCCGGCGCCGGACACGGCCAGAACACGCCGTCCTCCTCGGCCAGTCGCCGGTAGGTGATCCCGGAGTAGTCGGCCGGCCCGCCCGCACTCGCCCGGCGCAGCTCCTCGAAGACCTCCTCCGGGTCGGCCGGGAAACCCTTCTCCACCCCGAAGCGGGCCGCCAGTTCGTGCAGCACCTCCAGGTCGCTGCGCACTCCCTCGGGCGGTGTGAGCGCCCGCCGGCGCAGCAGCACCCTGCCCTCCAGGTTCGTCGTCGTGCCGGTCTCCTCCGCCCACTGCGTCACCGGGAGCACGACGTCCGCCAGGGCCGCCGTCTCCGACAGCACGACGTCGCACACGGCCAGGAAGTCCAGCGACCGCAGCCGCTCCTCGATGTGCGCGGCACGGGGCGCCGACACCACCGGGTTGGAGCCCATCAGCAGCAGGGCGCGGATGTCGGTGCCGAGCGCGTCCAGCAACTCGTAGGCGCTGCGCCCCGGTCCCGGCAGCGTGTCCGGGTCCACGCCCCACACCGCGGCCACATGCCGCCGGGCCGCCGGATCGTCCAGCTTGCGGTAGCCGGGCAACTGGTCGGCCTTCTGGCCGTGTTCGCGCCCGCCCTGCCCGTTGCCCTGCCCGGTCAGACACCCGTACCCGGACAGCGGCCGCCCCGCCCGCCCCGTCGCCAGGCACAGGTTGATCCACGCGCCCACCGTGTCCGTCCCCTTGGACTGCTGCTCCGGGCCGCGCGCGGTGAGCACCATCGCCGCCTCGGGCTCGCAGAACATCCGTACCGCCTCGCGCAGTTCGGGAACGGACACGCCCGTGAGCCGCTCCACGTACTCCGGCCAGTGCGCCATCGCCGCGGCGCGCGCCTCCTCCCAGCCCGCGGTGCGTTCTTCGACGTACGCCTCGTCGACGCGTCCCTCGGCGACGACCAGGTGCAGCAGTCCCAGCGCCAGCGCCAGATCGGTCCCCGGTCGGGGCGCCAGATGCAGGTCGGCCTGCTCGGCCGTGCGTGTGCGGCGCGGGTCGACGACGATCAGCGTCCCGCCGTTCTCCCGCAGCTCCTGGAAGTACCGCAGCGCCGGAGGCATGGTCTCGGCGAGGTTGGAGCCGACGAGGATCACACAGCCGGTCTTCGGGACGTCCTCCAGCGGGAACGGCAGCCCCCGGTCCAGACCGAACGCCTTCGTCCCGGCAGCGGCCGCCGACGACATGCAAAAACGCCCGTTGTAGTCGATCTGGGAGGTCCCCAGCACCACCCGCGCGAACTTGCCGAGCGCGTACGCCTTCTCGTTCGTCAGGCCGCCCCCGCCGAACACGCCCACCGCGTCCGGACCGCTCCGCACGCGTGCGTGGCGCAGCGCCCCGGCGATCCGGTCCAGCGCCTCCTCCCAGGAGGCGGGCACCAGCGTGCCCCCGGCGGAGCGCACCAGGGGCGAGGTCAGGCGCACCCGGGAGGACAGCACGGCCGGCGCGGTGCGCCCCTTGCCGCACAGCGCGCCCCGGTTCACCGGGAAGTCCGCGCGCTCCGTCACCTCCACCGTCCCCTGCGGGGTGGGCGTCAGATTCATCCCGCACTGCAGGGCGCAGTACGGGCAGTGCGTGGGCGTCGCGGTGTTCTGCATGCCCTTCAGGCTGCGTCGGCCGTGTTACGGGCCCGCACGGCGTGGTGTTACACGGCCCGAACGGCGACCTCCCCGCGCCCGACCGCGCACGGTGAGGCGCCCGTCGCGACCGACCGGGCGGGGCGGTCGTGGACCGGGGCGGGCCGGGTGGGGCGCCGGCCGGGCAGGGGAGCGGCGGCCGTCGCCGGCCCGGCAGGCGGCGGGGCGGCGGTCAGCGGCTGCTCGCCAGGGCGCGGGCCACGCCCGGCTCCTTCGGGCCGAGGAAGCGCGGGTCCGGGCGGAACAGGGCGTCCAGCGCCGCCTTGCCGGCCGCGAAGACCTCCCGGGTCCCGCCGTAGTACCAGGTCACGTCGTGCGATTCGTCCACGCCGACGCCGTACGACGTCACCCCCGCCGCCTCGCACAGCGCCACCGCCCGCCGGATGTGGAAGCCCTGGCTGATCAGCACGGCGCGGTGCACCCCGAAGATCTTCCGGGCCCGCACACAGGAGTCCCAGGTGTCGAAGCCGGCGTAGTCGCTGACGATCCGCTCGGTCGGCACCCCGTGCCGGCGCAGATACGCCCGCATGGCGTCCGGCTCGTCGTAGTCGACGCGGCTGTTGTCGCCGGTCACCAGCACGACCTCGATCCGCCCCGCCCGGTACAGCGCGGCCGCCGCGTCCAGCCGGTGCGCCAGATACGGCGACGGCTCCCCGTCCCACAGGCCCGCGCCGAAGACGACGGCGACCTCGGTGCGCGGCACGTCGGCCGCACCGCGCAGCCGGTCGCCCGTGACGGCGTACAACCAGGTCGGCGGAAGCAGCGCCAGCACGCACACGGCCATCACCGCCTGCACCAGCCGGCGCTGTCCGGTCCGCGTACGGGGCAGTCTCCAACGGCGCATCGTTTCTCCGGCCCCTCCTGATCGGTCCCGATCCATCAGGACGCGCCGGCTCCCGATCCGGTTCGCCGACCTCACGCATGGACCGGGTTCGCTCACCTCGCGCACGGGCCCGCCGTGAGCCTGACGAAAAGACAGCCGTCACGGCCTCGCAACAGGGGCGCAACCTCACCCGGCCAGGATCCTTCCATGACGGCGTCGAACCCTTCCCGCGACGAAGCCCGCCTCGACACCACGGCGCACCTGATGACCGCGATCGGCACCGAGCTGGCCGGCCGGCTGCGCCTGGTCCGCCCCGACGGCCGGCGCCGCCCCGCCCCGCCCGCCCTGGTCCTCGTGGCGCACGGCAGCCGCGACCCGCGCGCCCTGGACACCGTCCGGGACCTGCTGGAACGGGTCCGCGAACTGCGTCCCGCGCTGCCCGTGCGCCTCGGCCACATCGAGCTCAACGCCCCCCTGCTCCCCGACACCCTCGCTGCCCTGGGCGACACGGAGGCGGTCCTGGTCCCGCTGCTGCTCACCCGCGGCTACCACGTCAAGCAGGACATTCCCGAGCTGGCGGCCGCCTCCCCGGTCCGCGCCCGCGTGGCGGCCCCGCTGGGCCCCCACCCGCTCCTGGTGGAGACCCTCTACGCCCGCCTCACCGAGGCCGGCTGGCCGGCGCGGACGACGGAGCGCGAGCGCCGGACGAGCGCCGTGGTCCTGGCCGCGGCCGGCTCCCGCGACCCCGGCTCGACGGCCGACACCCGCCGCACGGCCCGCCTCCTCGCCGACCGCCTGGGCGTCCCGGTCGTCGCGGCGTACGCCTCGGCGGCGGCCCCGACCGTGGAGACGGCCCTGCGCGCCCTGCGGGCGAGGGGCCGCCACCGCATCGCCGTCGCCTCCTGCTTCACGGCCCCCGGCCGCTTCGCGACGCAGTGCGCGGCGTCCGCCCCCTGGATCGCGTCCCGGCCGTTGGGGGCCCACCCGGCGATGGCGCGGCTGGTGCTGCGGAGGTACGAGCAGGCGCTGCAGATGCCCGCGACGACGGCCGCCTAGCGTCGCGAGCCGGTGAACCTTTCCGGTCGCAGCACTAGAAATCCGCAGCCGGGAAACTCGGTCGGAGCCCCGACCGCGCCGGACGTCCGCTCGTCGTGCAGGCGGCACCGGTCACCCTGTGCAGGCTGTGCGCGAGGCGTCGAGCGCATAGGTGGTGCCTACAATGGATCTGCATCCTTGTGATCCATGTCACAGCAGGAGACGCACATGAGCACCCCCACCTCCGAACAAGGAAAGATCGCCGACCCCGGTCCGCTCGGCCTGGCCGCCTTCGCCGCGACGACCTTCGTTCTCAGCACCTTCAACGCGAATCTCATCCACGACAAGACACTCGTCGCCGTGGTCCTGCCGCTCGCGCTCTTCTACGGCGGGCTCGCACAACTCCTCGCCGGCATGTGGGAGTTCCGCAAGGGCAACACCTTCGGCGCCACCGCGTTCGGCTCCTTCGGCGCGTTCTGGCTGTCGTACGCCGCCTACGCGAAGTTCGTCGGCCCGGGCCTGCCGGCGTCCACCGCGCACCAGGCGACCGCCCTGTTCCTGCTGGTGTGGGCGGTCTTCACGGTCTACATGACCGTCGCGGCGACCCGCACGACGGGGGCGATCCTCGCCGTGTTCGTCACGCTGTCCGCGACGTTCATCGTCCTCACCATCGCCGAGTTCGCGCAGTCCCCGAACACCACCAAGGCCGGCGGCTGGCTGGGTCTGCTCACGGCGGTGTGCGCCTGGTACGCGTCCTTCGCCGGCGTCACCAACTCCACGTACCAGCGTGCCGTCATGCCGGTCTTCCCGAACCTCGGTGAACACCTGCGGCCGCACCGCACGCACCACCGCGGACCCTTCGGAGCCCACGCATGACCGACTCCGGTGGCGAGACACTCTCCAACCTGCTCCACGAGGAGCGACGCTTCCCGCCGCCCCCGGAGCTGGCCGACGCGGCGAACGCCACCGTTGCGGACTACGAACGCGCCGACGCCGACCGCCTCGCCTTCTGGGCCGAGGCGGCCCGCCGGCTCGACTGGGCACGGCCCTTCGACGAGGTTCTGGACTGGAGCCGTGCCCCGTTCGCCCGCTGGTTCACCGGCGGGCGCCTGAACGCGGCGTACAACTGCCTCGACCGGCACGTGGCGGCCGGACTCGGCGAGCGGGTCGCCTTCCACTGGGAGGGCGAGCCCGGTGACACCCGCACGATCACCTACGCCGACCTGACGGCGGAGGTCTGCCGGGCGGCCAACGCGCTGCTGTCGCTCGGCGTGCGCACCGGCGACCGGGTCGCGATCTACATGCCGATGATCCCGGAGACGGTGGTGGCGATGCTGGCCTGCGCCCGCATCGGCGCCCCGCACACCGTGGTCTTCGGCGGGTTCTCCGCCGAGGCGCTGCGCGGCCGGATCCTCGACTGCGACGCGCACGTGGTGATCACCGCCGACGGCGGCTACCGCAGGGGCAAGCCCTCGGCGCTGAAACCGGCGGTCGACGAGGCGCTGCGCGAGTGCCCCGACGTACGCAGCGTCCTGGTCGTCCGGCGTACCGGACAGGAGGTCGACTTCACCGAGGGCCGGGACGTTTGGTGGCACGACGTGGTGGACGCGCAGCCCGCCGAGCACGAGGCCGAGGCGTTCGACAGCGAGCATCCGCTGTACATCATGTACACCTCCGGGACGACGGCCCGCCCGAAGGGCATCCTGCACACCACCGGCGGTTACCTCACCCAGGTCGCCTGGTCGCACTGGGCGGTGTTCGACGTCAAGCCGGAACGCGACGTGTTCTGGACGGCGGCGGACATCGGCTGGGTCACCGGCCACTCGTACATCGTCTACGGGCCGCTCGCCAACGGCGTCACCTCCGTGATGTACGAGGGCACCCCGGACACCCCGCACAAGGGCCGCTGGTGGGAGCTGGTCGAGAAGTACCGCGTGTCGATCCTCTACTGCGCCCCGACCGCGATCCGCACCTTCATGAAGTGGGGCGGTGACGTCCCGGCCGAGTTCGACCTGTCGTCACTGCGCCTGCTGGGCTCGGTCGGTGAGCCCATCAACCCGGAGGCGTGGATCTGGTACCGCAAGCACATCGGCTCCGACCGCTGCCCGGTCGTGGACACCTGGTGGCAGACGGAGACCGGCGCCCAGATGATCAGCCCGCTGCCGGGGGTGAGCGTCTGCAAGCCCGGCTCGGCCCTGCGCCCCCTGCCGGGCATCGCGGCCGACGTCGTCGACGACAGCGGCAAGCCGGTGCCCGACGGCTCCGGCGGCTACCTCGTCCTGACCGACCCGTGGCCCGGGATGCTGCGCACCATCTGGGGCGACGAGCAGCGCTACATCGACACGTACTGGTCCCGCTTCCCCGGGATGTACTTCGCCGGGGACGGCGCCAAGAAGGACGAGGACGGCGACATCTGGCTGCTGGGCCGGGTCGACGACGTCATGAACGTCTCCGGGCACCGCATCTCCACCACGGAGGTCGAATCCGCCCTCGTCTCCCACCCGATGGTCGCGGAGGCGGCCGTGGTCGGCGCGAGCGACCCGACGACCGGGCAGGGCGTCGTGGCCTTCGTCATCCTGCGCGCCGACGCGGGGCAACCGGGGGACGGCGGGGAGGCCGGTGCACAGGAGGCGGCCGCCGAACTGCGCGCCCACGTCGCCAAGGAGATCGGCCCGATCGCCCGGCCCCGGCAGATCATGGTCGTCGCCGAACTCCCCAAGACCCGCTCCGGGAAGATCATGCGCCGCCTGCTGCGGGACGTGGCCGAGAACCGGGCGCTCGGCGACGTCACGACGCTCACGGACTCCTCCGTGATGGACGAGATCCGCGACCGGCTGCCCTCCGCGGGCTCGGGAGGAGAAGAGGAGGCGTAGGCACGGCGCACACGGCCGTGTCACCCCGGCCGCAGCCGGACCCCGGCAACGGGTGAACCGGACCCCGGCAACCAGAACCGGAAAAGAGAAACTCGGCAGACGCGTAGGCGCACGTTTGTCACACCCCCCGCTTACTGTCGAGACATGCCGTACGACGCGCAGGACACCGAACGCTGGGCCCCCGAACCGGAGAAGCGCCCCGGCCGCACCGCATTCCAACGCGACCGGGCCCGGGTCCTGCACAGCGCGGCCCTGCGAAGGCTCGCCGGCAAGACCCAGGTCGTCACCCCCGGCGGGACCGGTTCGTCCGCGTGGGACGCCAGCCCCCGCACCCGCCTCACCCACTCCCTGGAGTGCGCCCAGGTGGGCCGGGAGCTCGGCGCGGCCCTCGGCTGCGACCCGGACCTCGTGGAGGCGGCCTGCCTCTCGCACGACCTCGGTCACCCGCCCTTCGGCCACAACGGCGAACAGGCGCTGAACGAGTTCGCGCAGGACTGCGGCGGCTTCGAGGGCAACGCGCAGTCCCTCAGGCTCCTCACGCGGATCGAGCCCAAGCGGTTCACCGAGGAGGGCTCCGTCGGCCTCAACCTCACCCGTGCCGCCCTGGACGCGGCCACCAAGTACCCCTGGCCGCGCGGCGCCCACCCCACCGACCCGGCCTCCGGGAAGTTCGGGGTGTACGAGGACGACCGCCCGGTCTTCGACTGGGTCCGCAAGGAGGCCCCCACCACGCGCACCTGCTTCGAGGCGCAGGTCATGGACTGGTCCGACGACGTCGCGTACTCCGTGCACGACGTCGAGGACGGACTGCACGCCGGCCACATCGACCCCGTCTGCCTGCACGCCGAGCCGGAGCGAAGGGACGTCTTCCAGGTCGCGATCGGCCGGTACGTGCCGGCGGACACCGCCCCCGAGGAGCTGGCCGCCGCCCTCGACCGCCTCCAGGACGAGGAGTGGTGGCCGCACGGCTACGACGGCTCGGCCGTCGCCCAGGCCCGGCTGAAGGACGCCACCAGCCAGCTCATCGGCCGGTTCTGCCTGGCCGCCGAGGGCGCCACGCGGGAGGCGTACGGCGGCGGCCGGCTCACCCGGTACGCCGCCGAACTGGTCGTGCCGTGGGAGACGCGGCTGGAGTGCGCGGTGCTGAAGGCGGTCGCCGACCGGTACGTGATGCAGCGCGACGAGCAGGAGCGGCTGCGCGCCGACCAGCGCATCGTCGTCCTGGAGCTGGCCGCGGCGCTCACCGCCCGCGCCCCCGAGGGCCTGGACCCGCAGTTCCGCGCCCTGTTCGACCGGGCCGGCGACGACCGGTCACGCAAAAGGGTGATCGTCGACCAGATCGCCTCCCTCACCGACGCATCGGCGCGTTCCCTTCACGCCAGGCTGACGAGACAGGCGTGACACTGGAAGGCGCATGTGCCGTGGACACCCATCCGTACGCAACCCCATGTGACCCTCCGTGGCCTGATCGGGCCACACCCCCTTCCCCCATCACGCTCCGTGCGGGACGCTCCCCTGTGGCGGCACCCTTACGAGGAGGCATCAAGTGGTCGACGCGGACCAGACATTCGTCATCGTCGGAGGCGGCCTGGCCGGCGCCAAGGCGGCCGAGACGCTCCGGGCGGAGGGCTTCAACGGGCGCGTGATACTGATCTGCGACGAGCGTGACCACCCCTACGAGCGCCCGCCGCTGTCCAAGGGCTACCTCCTCGGCAAGGAGGAGCGCGACAGCGTCTTCGTGCACGAACCCGCCTGGTACGCGCAGAACGACATCGAGCTGCACCTCGGCCAGACCGTCGACGCCGTCGACCGCGCCGCCAGGACGGTCCGCTTCGGCGACGACGGCACCCTCGTCCACTACGACAAGCTGCTGCTGGCGACCGGCGCCGAGCCGCGCCGGCTGGACATCCCCGGCACCGGCCTGGCCGGCGTGCACCACCTGCGCCGCCTCGCGCACGCCGAACGGCTCAAGGGCGTGCTCGGCGCGCTCGGCCGGGACAACGGCCACCTCGTGATCGCCGGCGGCGGCTGGATCGGCCTGGAGGTCGCCGCGGCGGCCCGCGAGTACGGCGCCGAGGTCACGGTGATCGAACCGTCGCCGACCCCGCTGCACGGCGTCCTCGGACCCGAACTGGGCAACGTCTTCGCGCAGCTGCACCGCGAGCACGGCGTCCGCTTCCACTTCGGCGCGCGGCTCACCGAGATCACCGGCCAGGACGGCGTGGTCCTGGCCGCCCGCACCGACGACGGTGAGGAGCACCCGGCGCACGCCGTGCTGGCGGCGATCGGGGCGGCCCCCCGCACCGGCCTCGCCGAGGCGGCGGGCCTGGAGATCGCCGACCGGGCGCACGGCGGCGGGGTCGTGGTGGACGAGCGGCTGCGCACGTCGGACCCCGACATCCACGCGGCCGGTGACGTCGCCTCCTTCCCGCTCGCCCTGTTCGGCACCCGGCTGCGGGTGGAGCACTGGGCGAACGCGCTGAACGGCGGCCCCGCGGCCGCCCGCGCGATGCTCGGCAAGGAGGTCGTGCACGACCGGGTGCCGTACTTCTTCACCGACCAGTACGACCTCGGCATGGAGTACAGCGGCTGGGCGCCGCCGGGGACGTACGACCAGGTGGTGATCCGCGGGGACGCGGGCAAGCGGGAGTTCATCGCCTTCTGGGTGAAGGAGGGCCGTGTACTGGCCGGGATGAACGTGAACGTGTGGGATGTCACAGAGCCCATCCAGAAGCTGATCCGCTCCGGCACGCCGGTGGACCTGGAGGCCCTGGCCGACCCGCACGTCCCGCTCGCGAACCTCGCATCGTGAGTGCCCCCGGGAGTGCCGGCTCGGCCCCGTAGAATCTCCACGTGGCAGGACGGATCAGAGACGAGGACGTGAAGGCTGTTCGGGACGCCGTCCCGATCGACGCCGTCGTCTCGGAGTACCTCCAGCTGCGCAACGCGGGCGGCGGCAACCTCAAGGGCCTGTGCCCCTTCCACGACGAGAAGTCGCCGTCCTTCCAGGTCAGCCCGAGCAAGGGACTCTTCCACTGCTTCGGCTGCCAGGAAGGCGGCGACACCATCGCCTTCGTGATGAAGGTCGACCATCTGACCTTCTCCGAGGCCGTCGAGCGCCTCGCCGGCCAGGCCGGCATCACCCTGCGCTACGAGGAGGGCGGCTACAACCCCGCCCACCAGCGCGGCGAACGCATCCGCCTGGTCGAGGCGCACAAGGTCGCCGCCGAGTGGTACGCCGAACAGCTCGCCACCAGCCCCGAGGCCGACACCGGCCGGATCTTCCTCGCCGAGCGCGGCTTCGACCAGAACGCCGCCCTGCACTTCGGCGTCGGCTACAGCCCCCAGGGCTGGGACCACCTGGTGCGCCACCTGCGCGGCAAGGGCTTCAGCGACAAGGAGCTGCTGCTCTCCGGTCTCGCCCAGGAGGGCCGGCGCGGCCCCATCGACCGCTTCCGCGGCCGCCTGATGTGGCCGATCCGCGACATCGGCGGCGACGTCGTCGGCTTCGGCGCCCGCAAGCTGTACGACGCGGACAACGGCCCGAAGTACCTCAACACCCCCGACACGGCCATCTACCGCAAGAGCCAGGTGCTGTACGGCATCGACCTGGCGAAGAAGGACATCGCGAAGTCCTCCCGCGCGGTCGTCGTCGAGGGCTACACCGACGTCATGGCCTGCCATCTCGCCGGGGTCACCACGGCCATCGCCACCTGCGGCACCGCCTTCGGCAGCGACCACATCAAGATCCTGCGCCGGCTGCTGATGGACAACGGCAGCGCGCGGGTGATCTTCACCTTCGACGGTGACGCGGCCGGGCAGAAGGCGGCCCTGCGCGCCTTCGAGGACGACCAGAAGTTCGCCGCCGAGACCTACATCGCGATTGCCCCCGACGGCATGGACCCGTGCGAGCTGCGCCTGATGAAGGGCGACGAGGCGGTCGCCGACCTGGTCGAACCGCGCACCCCGCTGTTCGAGTTCGCGCTGCGCCAGATGGTCGCCCGCTACGACCTGGACACCCCGGCCGGCCGCGCGGCGGCCCTCGACGAGGCGGCCCCGGTCGTCGCCCGCATCAAGAACAGCGGCGCCCAGCACGAGGTCGCCGTGCAGCTCGCCGGGATGCTCGGCATCCTCGACACGCAGTTCGTCGTCAAGCGGGTCGCCCAGCTGGCCCGCTGGGCCCGCGACCGCGGCGGCAAGGGCCCCGCCCCGGCCGCACAGCCGGACCGCCGGCAGTGGGCGGCCACCGGCGGCCCGGCGTTCTCCGGCCCGGCCCTCACCCTGCGCAACCCCGTCTACGCCACCGAACGCGAGCTGCTCAAGCTCGCCCTGCAGCGCCCCGAACTGGTCTCCCCGGCCTTCGACGCATACGGCGTCGACGAGTTCACCGCCCCGCCCTACGCCGCCGTACGCCAGGCGATCCTGGACGCGGGCGGTGCCGAACAGGGGCTGTCGGACGCGCAGGAGTACCTGGTCCGCGTCCGTGAGGCCGCCCCCGACGACCGGGTCCGGGCGATGGTGACGGAGCTGGCCGTCGAGGCGATCCTGCGCCGCACCGTCGACGAGACCTACGCCGGCACGGTCCTGGTCACCGTCCGCCGCCGTGCCGTGGAACGCCGGATCACCGAGGTCCAGTCCCAGCTGACCCGCCTCGGCGCCGCCGGCGACCCCGCGGCGCTGGCCGCCGTACAGAACGAGCTGTGGGTGCTCCAGCAGTACGACCAGGCGCTTCAGGCGCACGGGGCCGCGGCCCTCTGACCCGGCGCGGCCCCCCGCGGGCGCGCCGCTGCGGCCCCGGCAGGGCCCGGTCCGGCCGCCGCGATCACCAGCCGGTCACGGTGCGAACGCAAAAAGTCATCGCACGCCCCTCGTTTCCGCGATGTGTCGTACTCCACACTGGGGTGCGGTGCCTGAGTCCCCGGAGCGCGGCCGAACCGTCCCCTCGCGTCCCACCCCCGCGCGGTCCGCTCACCTCAGCAGCGTTCCCCCCTGGAGGTCGCACCCGTGCAGACCCAGACCCTCGTCCAGAACGACAGTACCGACGGCGCGGAAGCGGACGCGGAGGCCGGCCTGCTGGCCGCCGTCCCGCCGCAGAACCCCGCCGCGCACCACCCCGAGGCCATGCCCGGTCCCGGCGAACCGCCGGCCGAGGCCCTCGCCGAGGCGGAAGCCGACGTGGACGCCGGGGACGAGACCCCCGCGGTGCCCGCCCGGGCCGAGAGCACCGGACCCTCCGCCGACCTGTTCCGCCAGTACCTGCGGGAGATCGGCCGTATCCCGCTGCTCACCGCGGCCGAGGAGGTCGACCTCGCCCGGCGCGTGGAGGCCGGCCTGTTCGCCGAGGAGAAGCTCGCGAACACCCCGGACCTGGACAGCCGGCTGGCCCACGACCTGGACCGGCTCGTCGTCATGGGTCGCCTCGCCAAACGGCGGCTCATCGAGGCCAACCTGCGTCTCGTCGTGTCGGTCGCCAAACGCTACGTCGGCCGCGGGCTGACCATGCTCGACCTGGTCCAGGAGGGCAACCTCGGGCTGATCCGGGCCGTGGAGAAGTTCGACTACGCACGCGGCTACAAGTTCTCCACCTACGCCACCTGGTGGATCCGCCAGGCCATGTCCCGGGCGCTCGCCGACCAGGCCCGCACCATCCGGGTGCCCGTCCACGTCGTCGAACTCATCAACCGGGTCGTGCGGGTGCAGCGCCGCATGCTCCAGGAACGCGGCTACGAGCCCACTCCCGAGGAGGTCGCCAACCAGCTCGACCTGCCGCCGGAGCGGGTCGGCGAGGTGCTGCGTCTCGCTCAGGAGCCGGTGTCGCTGCACGCGCCGGTGGGCGAGGAGGAGGACGTCGCGCTCGGCGACCTCATCGAGGACGGCGACGCCGCCTCCCCCGTGGAATCGGCCGCGTTCCTGCTGCTCAGGGAGCATCTGGAGGCGGTGCTGTCGACGCTCGGGGAGCGCGAGCGCAAGGTCGTCCAGCTGCGCTACGGGCTGATCGACGGCCGCCCGCGCACCCTGGAGGAGATCGGCCGCCTCTTCGGGGTGACCCGGGAGCGGATACGGCAGATCGAGTCCAAGACCCTCGGCAAGCTCCGCGACCACGCCTTCGCCGACCAGCTGCGGGGCTATCTGGACTGAAGCGGCGGGTCGCCCGGCGCCGGGCGACCCGCCGGACGGTCAGTCGACCTCGGCGACCGCCTGCGCGAACTGCGCCTGGTACAGCCGCGCGTACGCCCCGCCGGCCGCGAGCAGCTCCCCGTGCGAGCCCTGCTCCACGATCGAGCCGTTCTCCATCACCAGGATGGTGTCCGCGTCCCGGATCGTGGAGAGCCGGTGCGCGATCACGAACGACGTCCGGCCGTGCTGGAGCTTGGCCATCGCCTTCTGGATCAGCACCTCGGTACGGGTGTCGACGGAGCTGGTCGCCTCGTCGAGGACCAGGATCACCGGGTCGGACAGGAACGCCCGCGCGATGGTGATCAGCTGCTTCTCACCGGCGCTCACGCCGGTGCCCTCGTCGTCGATGACGGTGTCGTAGCCGTCGGGCAGGGTACGCACGAACCGGTCGGCGTGCGCCGCCCGCGCCGCCTCCTCGATCTCCCCGCGGCTGACCTCGCGCGCCGCGCCGTAGGCGATGTTCTCGGCGATGGTGCCGCCGAACAGCCAGGTGTCCTGCAGCACCATGCCGATCCCGGCACGCAGCTCGTCCCGGGACATCCGGGCGATGTCGACGCCGTCGAGGGTGATCCGCCCACCCGTCACGTCGTAGAACCGCATCAGCAGGTTGACCAGCGTGGTCTTGCCCGCGCCGGTCGGGCCGACGATGGCGACCGTCTGCCCGGGCTCCACCTTCAGCGACAGGTCCTCGATGAGCGGCTTGTCCGGCTCGTAACGGAACTGCACGTGCTCCAGCTCCACCCGCCCGCGCAGCTCGGCCGGCTTCTCGGCCGGCACCGGGTCGCTCTGCTGTTCCTCCGCGTCCAGCAGCTCGAAGATCCGCTCCGCCGAGGCCACGCCCGACTGCACCAGGTTCGCCATCGACGCGACCTGCGTCAGAGGCATGGAGAACTGGCGGGAGTACTGGATGAACGCCTGCACGTCACCGATGGACAGCGCACCCGAGGCGACACGCAGCCCGCCGACCACGGCGACCAGCACGTAGTTGAGGTTCGACACGCACATCATCAGCGGCTGCATGATCCCGCTGTTGAACTGTGCCTTGAACCCGGCCTCGTACAGCGCCTCGTTCTGCTCGGCGAACTGCTGCGCCGACTCCTGCTGCCGGCCGAACACCTTCACCAGGGTGTGCCCGGTGTACATCTCCTCGATGTGCGCGTTCAGCTTGCCGGTGGTGCGCCACTGCTGCACGAAGTGCGGCTGCGAGCGCTTGCCGACGCGGGTGGCGACGACGAACGACAGCGGCACGGTCACCAGCGCGACCAGCGCGAGGATCCAGGAGACGTAGAACATCATCGCCAGCACGCCGATGATCGTCAGCAGCGAGTTGATGAGCTGGCCCATCGACTGCTGGAGCGTCTGCCCGATGTTGTCGATGTCGTTGGTCGCCCGGGACAGCACCTCGCCGCGCTGCCGCTTGTCGAAGTACGACAGCGGAAGCCGCGACAGCTTCGTCTGCACGTCCTCGCGCAGCCGGAACATGGTGCGGTTCACCGCCCGGTTGACCAGACGGGTCGCGACCGCCATCAGCAGACCGGCGATCAGGAACGTGCCGAGCGCGAGCAGCAGGACGTGGCCGACCGCGCCGAAGTCGATGCCCTTGCCCGGAGTGAAGTCGGTGCCGCTGAGCATGTCGGCGATGCCGCCCTGCCCGTGCGCCCGCATCGAGTCGAGGACCTGCTCCTTGGTCGCCCCGGCCGGCATGCGCCGGCCGATGATCCCGGCGAACACCAGGTCGGTGGCCTTGCCGAGGATCTTCGGGCCGACCACGTTCAGCCCGACGCTGACCACCACGCACGCCAGCAGCGTGTAGATGGTGACGCGCTCCGGCCGGAACTGGGAGACGAGCCGTTTGCCCGAGTTCTTGAAGTCCAGCGAACGGCTGTCGGGGCCGCCCCCGGCCATCATCCGCCCCATGGGCCCGGCCATCAGGCAGCCTCCGCTTCCGTCAGCTGGGAGAGCACGATCTCCCGGTAGGTCTCGTTGTCCGCCATCAGTTCGTGGTGGGTGCCGCTGCCGACGACCCGGCCCTCGTCGAGGACGACGATCCGGTCGGCGTCGCGGATGGTCGCCACCCGCTGGGCGACGATCACCACGGTCGCCTCCGCGGTCTCCCGGCCCAGCGCGGCACGCAGGGCCGCGTCGGTGGCGTAGTCGAGCGCGGAGAAGGAGTCGTCGAAGAGGTAGATCTCCGGCCGCTGCACCAGGGTCCGGGCGATCGCCAGGCGCTGGCGCTGACCGCCGGAGACATTGGTGCCGCCCTGCGCGATCGGCGCCTCGAGGCCGCCCTCCAGCTTGGTGACGAAGTCCTTGGCCTGCGCCACCTCCAGCGCGTGCCACAGCTCCTCGTCGGTGGCGTCCGGATTGCCGTAGCGCAGGTTGGAGGCGACCGTCCCGGCGAACAGATACGGCTTCTGCGGCACCATGCCGACCGTGCGGGCCAGCAGCTGCGGCTCGACCTCGCGCACGTCCACGCCGTCCACGAGGACCTCCCCGTCGGTGGCGTCGAACAGCCGCGGGACCAGGCCGAGCAGCGTCGACTTGCCGCTGCCGGTGGAGCCGATCACGGCGGTCACCTCACCGGGCCGGGCGACCAGGTCGATCGCCTTCAGCACCGGCTCCTCGGCACCCGGGTAGCGGAAGCCGGCTGCGCGGATCTCCAGATGCCCGTGCCGGCGCAGCTCGCTGACCGGCGCCGACGGCGGCACGACGCTGGACTCGGTGCCCAGCACCTCCTCGATGCGCTCGGCGCACACCTCCGCGCGCGGCACCATCATGAACATGAAGGTGGCCATCATCACGGACATGACGATCTGCATCAGATAGGCGAGGAACGCCGTCAGATCACCGATCTGCATCCCGCCGCTGTCGATGCGGTGCGCGCCGAACCACACCACGGCGATCGACGACAGGTTCACCACCGTCATCACGATCGGGAACATCAGCGCGAGCAGGTTGCCGGTGCCCAGCGCCATCGCGGTGAGATCGGTGTTGGCCTTGCGGAAGCGCTCCTGCTCGTAGTCGTCGCGCACGAAGGCGCGGATGACGCGGTTGCCGGAGATCTGCTCGCGCAGCACCCGGTTCACCGTGTCCAGCCGCACCTGCATGGCGCGGAACAGCGGCCGCAGCCGGCGCACGATCAGCGTGACGCAGATCGCGAGCACCGGGACCACCGCGACCAGCACCCCGGACAGCGGCACGTCCAGACCGAGCGCCAGGACGATGCCGCCCACACACATGATGGGCGCCGACACCATCAGGGTGAACGTCATCAGGGCCAGCATCTGGACCTGCTGGACGTCGTTCGTCGTACGGGTGATGAGCGAGGGCGCGCCGAAGTGGCCGACCTCGCGGGCCGAGAAGGACTGCACCCGGTCGAAGACGGCACCGCGCACGTCCCGGCCGAGCGCGGAGGCGGTCCGCGCACCGAAGTACACGGCGCCGATGTTGCACACGACCTGTGCCAGCGAGATGCCGATCATCAGGGCGCCGTGGCCGAGGATGTAACCGGTGTCGCCGTTGACGACACCGTTGTCGATGATGTCCGCGTTCAGGGTGGGCAGGTACAAGGTGGCGCAGGTCTGCAGGAACTGCAGCCCCACCAGTAGGGCGATCGGTTTCTTGTAGGGCCTGAGATAGGTCCGCAGGAGTCGTATGAGCACGCTGGGTTCTCTCGGAAGTCGGCGACGGGGGCGGTTCGGTTGCCCGTGGCCCCTATCGTCGGACACTCCCCCTGCGTTACCTCAACCGATTAACCCGAACCGGGCCCGGTCACGGCCGCATCGCCCCCGGATGGGTCTGCTCCCGCACCGACACGTACTGCTGGCGCACCGCCTGGCCCACCGCCAGGTCCTCACCGGGCTCCAGCACCTGCGCCGCCGCGCCGTGCCAGGCCGGGGGATCGCGCGGGTCGAGGGTGCCCTGCGACACCCCGAGCGCCCACGCGGCCTGCCGCGCCGCGCCGATCGCCGCGTAGTCCGCGGGCTGCGGTACGACGACCTGCGCGCCGAACAGCGACGGCGCCGCCGCCTGCACGGCCGGCAGCTCGGCCGCCGCGCCCAGCAGGAAGATCCGCCGCACCTCCACGCCCCGGCCGCGCAGCACGTCGAGCGCGTCCGCGAGCCCGCACAGCATCCCCTCGAACGCGGCCCGCGCGAGATGCTCCGGCTTCATCGACTCGCGCCGCAGCCCGGCGAGGGTGCCCGCGGTGTGCGGCAGATGAGGCGTCCGCTCACCTTCCAGATACGGCAGCAGCACCAGCCCGTGCGCGCCCGGCGTCGACTTCATCGCGAGCTCCGACAGGCCCTCCAGGTCCGCCAGCCCGAGGAGTTCGGCGGTACCGCGCAGGGCCCGTACGGCGTTGAGGGTGGTGACGACGGGCAGGTGCATACCGGTCGCGTCGGCCAGTGACGTGATCATCCCGGTGCTGTCGACCAGGGCCTCGGGGTGGACGGCCATCACGGACCCCGACGCGCCGAGCGAGACGACCGCGTCGCCCAGTCCGATCCCGAGCCCGAACGCGGCCGCCATGGTCTCGCCGGTTCCGGCCGAGATCAGCAGGCCCTCCGGTGTCGTACCGGCCGCCTCGGCGGGGCCGATGACCTCCGGCAGCATCGCCTGGTGGCCGAGCGCCAGCTCGACCAGGTCGGGCCGGTAGGCACCCGTGGCCGCCGACCAGTACCCGGTGCCGGAGGCGCCGCCGCGGTCGGTGGTCCGGCGCACCGGCCGGCCCAGCAGCTGCCACACCAGCCAGTCGTGGGCCTGCATCAGCACCGCCGCGCGGCGCGCGTTGTCGGGCTCGCTGCGGGCCAGCCAGCGCAGCTTGGTCACCGGCTGCGCGGCCTGCGGCACACATCCCACGGCCTGCGCCCACGCCTCGCGCCCGCCGAGGGCGTCGATCAGATCGGCGGCCGCGACCTGCGCCCGCTTGTCGCCGCCGGCCAGCGCCGGGCGCACGGTGGCGCCCTGCGTGTCCAGCGGGATCAGCGCGTTCTGCTGCGCGGACACGCCGATGGCCTGCACGCCCTCCAGCAGCCCTCCGCCGGCCGCCTCACCGAGGGACAGCAGCCAGGCCTGCGGGTCCACGTCGCTCGGGCGTCCCTCCAGGGGATGCGGGGCGTATCCCTGGCGCAGTACGGCACCGGTGTCCGTGTCGCAGACCACGATGCGCGTGAAGTCCGGTGAGCTGTCCAAGCCGGCGACTATCCCCATGGTCACCGATTGTGCCGTAGCGCTGCGCCGGCTCGGGCGGGGGGCGCGTTATCGGGGCGGGCGCCTGGTCTTCGCCGGGCGGGTGCGGGCTGTGTGCGGCCGGCCGCACCCACGCGGCGGAGCCGCACATCGACACAGCCCCGCGCCCCTGACGGCGTTGCCCTTCCCGGCGCCGGCAAGGCGCCCTACGTGTTGCTGGTGCCCCAGTCGTCGCTGCCGCCGCCGTTGTGGGCGCTGCGGGCTCGCAGGGACTTGACCCGGTGGGCGACGGAGTCGGGGACGTGGACGTGGTCGCCGACCTTGTCGCTGACGGCGTGGTAGGCCTTGCCGGCGAACTGGCGGCCCTGCATGGCGGCCGTCTCGGCGGTGTTGCGCACGGCCGGGTTCTGCGTGACCTGGCGCGCGGACTTCTTCAGCTGCTCGTAGCGTTCGCGTCCGGCCTTCGTGCCCAGCACGTAACCCAGGGCGAGTCCGGCGACGAATGTGAGCCGGTAGCGCATGGCGGCAACCCTTCCTCGTGTGTCTCCTGCGGTGCGGCGGCGGCGCCGGGGGTACCGATTGGCGGAGCACCCCCCTGCTTGCGCTAATGTATGTGTCGCAGCGAGCGAGCGCCCCCTGGCGAATACCCCAGGAGGTCCGTTCGATGCGAACGAGGCATTCCTCCGTAGCTCAATTGGCAGAGCAGCCGGCTGTTAACCGGCAGGTTACTGGTTCGAGTCCAGTCGGGGGAGCTCGGTCCTCCGTAGCTCAATTGGCAGAGCAGCCGGCTGTTAACCGGCAGGTTACTGGTTCGAGTCCAGTCGGGGGAGCATGCTGAACGAGGACCCCGATGGGGTCCTTTTTCATGTGCGCGGGAACCGCGGCCACGGCGTCGTGGTCCTCATGGACGTGACGTGGTCGTGGCGGCATGCGAGATCGCCCCTGCGAAGCAGGAGATCGTATGAGCGGCTATGCTGCGGCACACGGCGCGTACACATGTACGCGACACGCCGCTATGGGGCGGTAGCTCAGCCGGTTAGAGCAGCGGACTCATAATCCGTCGGCCGTGGGTTCGAGTCCCACCCGCCCCACCAGCACCCGGCACACCTGCGTTTGTATCCGCGCCGACGACGGCGAAGGCCCGGCACGCCGACGTGCCGGGCCTCCTTCAGTCTCCTGGCGCAACCGCGCCGCCCGCCCGGGCAGGTCCCGGCGGGCTCTCACGCCAGGACGGCGGAGACGGCGGCCGGGTCCCAGTAGTAGGGACGGATCTCCCGGATGCGCCCGTTGCGCACGGTCATCTCCTGCACGATCCGGGTGTCCAGCTCCCGGCCCGTCCCGCGGGCCGTGAGCCGGACCCGGTTGGTGACGACGATCTCCTGCCCGTCGACGAAGCGGCGCTGCTCCAGGAACTCCATGCGCTCCCACATCTCGCCCATGACGGCCATGAACCGCTCGATCCCCTCCGGCCCCTGCCAGGTGCCCGAGTAGGGGAGCCCCGGGGCCTGGTGCAGGGTCACGTCGGGATCGAGGCACCGCGCGATCTCGTCGAACGCGGCGTGCCCCGGGCCGCCCGCCGCGACGTAGTGCGCCTCGGCGTCGTAGAACCGCTCGAGCAGTTCGGTGGTGCTGTTCTCGGGTGCCGTCATGGCCGTCCCTGTCGCTGTGTCGCTGCCGTGAGTGATCATCGGCCGGACCAACGAGGGGCCGCGCGGCTGGGTTACTGCGGGGCGCCCACCACGTTCCGGTGGATCTCCAGTGTCGCGGGGGACCGGTTGAGGGTGATGTAGTGCAGCCCCGGCGCGCCCTCGTCCAGCAGCCGCCGGGCCATGGCGCTGGCGTGCTCCACCCCGATGCGGTGCCCGTCGGCCGGCCGGTCCCGGGCGGCCTCCAGGCGCCGGGCGAGCGACGGCGGGAACGTGGCGTTGGACAGCTCGGCGAAGCGGGTGATCTGCCGGACGTCGGTGGCCGGCATGATCTCGGGGATGACCGGGGTGTGACACCCGGCCCGGGCGAGGCGGTCCCGCAGGCGCAGATAGTCCTCCACGTCGAAGAACATCTGGGTGATGGCGAAGTCGGCGCCGGCGCGGCACTTGGCGGTGAAGTGCCGGACGTCGCTCTCCCAGTCCGGTGAGCGGGGGTGCCGCTCGGGGAAGGCCGCGACCCCGACGCTGAAGTCGCCCAGCTCCCTGACCAGGCGCACCAGGTCGACCGCGTGGGTCAGACCCCGGGGGTGCGGCGTCCACGGGCCGCCGGGGTCGCCCGGCGGGTCCCCGCGCAGCGCGAGGACGTCCCGCACTCCCGCGTCCGCGTACCGGCCGATGATGTGCCGCAGTTCGCCGACCGAGTGGCCCACCGCCGTCAGATGGGCGACCGGGCGCAGCGTCGTCTCCGTGGCCAGGCGCCGGGTGACCTCGACGGTGCGGTCCCGGGAGGAGCCGCCGGCGCCGTAGGTGACCGAGACGAAGGTGGGGGCGAGCGCCTCGACGCGCCGGATCGCCTGCCACAGGGCGGCCTCACCGCGTTCGGTGCGGGGCGGGAAGAACTCGAAGGAGAAGGACCGCAGGCCCGAGGCGAGGTGCTCGCGCAGGGACGCCGCGGGCCGCACGCCGGGGCGGGGCGAGGCCGTGAGCGCGGTCACGGCGCCTCCCGCAGCAGCGGCGCGAGGGTGGCGGCCGTCGCGGTGCCGTAGGCCTGCCCGATCCGGTCGAGGAGCTCCCCGGGGACGACCTTGTAGTCCTGGGTGCCCACGGCCTCCAGCACCAGCGTGGCGAGCGCGCACCCGAGGTGCGCCGCCGGCTCCGGGGCGAGGCCGCCGGCCACACCGGCGAGGAAGCCCGCTCGCAGCGCGTCGCCCACGCCTGTGGGATCGGCCGGCTGCCCGGCGGGCAGCGCGGGGATCCGCCGCGGGTCCGCGTCCCGCCGCAGGAGTACGACGCCGTCCGCTCCCCGGGTGGAGACCCACAGGCCGACTTCTTCGAGCACCTCCCCCTGCGTCCAGCCGGTGCGTTCGAGCAGCAGGGCGCTCTCGTACTCGTTGGTGAACAGATACCGCGCGCCGCTGACCAGGGCGCGGGTCTGCTCGCGGTTCAGCCGGGCGAGTTGCTGCGAGGGGTCGGCCGCGAAGGGGACGCCGAGTGCCCGGCACGCCCGGGTGTGCCGGAGCATCGCCTCGGGATCGTCCGGGGCGACGAGGACCAGGTCGGGCGTGCCGACGCGGCCGAAGACCTCCTCCAGCGCGATGGTGCGGGCCTCCGCCATGGCGCCGGCGTAGAACGTGGCGATCTGGTTGTGCTCGGCGTCCGTCGTGCACATGAACCGGGCCGTGTGCCGGGTCTCGCTCACATGCAGCGCGGTGTCGACGCCGGTGGCGCCCAGCCAGGCGGCGTACTCCGTGAAGTCCCGGCCGACGGCCCCCACCAGCAACGGGGTCAGCGCGAGCCGGGCGAGGCCGACCGCGACGTTCGCGCCCACGCCGCCGCGCCGGATTTCAAGGGTGTCGGCCAGGAACGACAAGGAGACGTGGTCGAGCCGGTCGGGCATCAGCTGGTCGGTGAAGCGGCCCGGGAAGACCGCCAGATGGTCGGTGGCGATCGAGCCGGTGACGGCGATGCGCATGAAAGACCTCCGGTCGGGGGTGACGGTCACACGCCGGCCGCGGCGCGCAGCTGCCGCACCCGGTCCGTGCGCTCCCAGGTGAAGTCGGGCAGCTCACGGCCGAAGTGGCCGTAGGCGGCGGTCCGGGCGTAGATCGGGCGCAGCAGGTCCAGGTCGCGGATGATGGCCGCGGGACGCAGGTCGAACGTGGCCCGGATGGCCCGCTCGATCCTTTCCTGGGCGACGGTGGCGGTGCCGAAGGTCTCGACGAACAGGCCGACCGGCTGGGCGGTGCCGATGGCGTAGGCGACCTGCACCTCGCAGCGGGCGGCGAGGCCCGCGGCGACGACGTTCTTCGCGACCCAGCGCATCGCGTACGCCGCCGAGCGGTCCACCTTGGAGGGGTCCTTGCCGGAGAAGGCGCCGCCGCCGTGGCGGGCCATGCCGCCGTAGGTGTCGATGATGATCTTGCGGCCGGTCAGGCCGGCGTCACCCATCGGGCCGCCGATCTCGAACCGGCCCGTGGGATTGACCAGCAGACGGTGGTCGTCGTACTCCAGCTTGACTCCGTCGTCGGCGAGCTCGGCGAGGACCGGTTCCACGACGTACTCGCGGATGTCGGGGGTGAGCAGCGCCTCGATGTCGATGTCCGCCGCGTGCTGGGCGGAGATCACGAGAGTGTCCAGGCGGACCGGGCGGCTGCCCTGGTACTCGATGGTCACCTGCGTCTTGCCGTCCGGGCGCAGGTAAGGAAGGGAGCCGTCACGGCGCACCCCGGACAGGCGCTGCGCCAGGCGGTGGGCCAGCTCGATCGGCAGTGGCATCAAGGAGGGCGTCTCGTCGGTGGCGTAGCCGAACATCAGGCCCTGGTCCCCGGCGCCCTGCCGGTCCAGCTCGTCCTCGGCCGCTCCCGCGGCGGCGCCCTCCACCCGGGTCTCGTAGGCGCTGTCGACTCCCTGGGCGATGTCGGGCGACTGGCTGCCGAGGGAGACCGAGACACCGCACGAGGCGCCGTCGAAGCCCTTGGTCGACGAGTCGTAGCCGATGGCCAGGACGGTGTCGCGGACCAGCTGCGCCACCGGGACCCGGGCCGTGGTGGTGACCTCGCCCGCGAGATGCACCTGACCTGTGGTGAGCAGTGTCTCCACGGCGACCCGGGCAGTGGGGTCCTCGCGCAGCAGCGCGTCGAGAACGGCGTCGCTGATCTGGTCGGCGATCTTGTCGGGGTGGCCCTCGGTGACGGATTCAGAGGTGAACAGACGACGCGGCATCACAGCTCCTGAACGAGGCGGGAATCGGGCGGGGACATGGAGAGCGCACGGCTGGTCAGGGCCGGTGCGCCGCCCACGTACGCGGTGGGGTCGAGCAGGTGCGTGAGTTCCTCGGCGGTGTGATGCGCGGTGATCTCCGGCATCGCGCTCACCACCGTCGGCAGGGGGACCTGATCGCGGTCCGCGACGTGCGAGGCCCGCGCGACCAGGTCCTTCGCGCGCTCCCTGCCGAGCTTCGGGGCCAGCAGGGCGGCCAGTCGCTCACTCACGATGCGGCTCCCGGTCAGGGCGAGATTGCGCAGCATGCGGGCGGGGTCGGGGGTGAGGCCCTCGGCCAGTTCGGCGGCCGTGTGGGCGGCGCCGCCCGCCAGGCGCAACGCCTCGCGCAGCAGCAGCCACTCGGCGTGCCAGACGCCCGCGGAGCGTTCGTCCTCCGTCACCAGACACTGGGTGAGGCCCGAGGTCAGCGCGGGGACCTGCAGCGCGGCGCTGCGGATCAGGGTGGACAGCACGGGGTTGCGCTTGTGCGGCATGGCCGAGGAGCTTCCGCGTCCTGCGACGGCGGGCTCCGCGACCTCGGCGATCTCCGTACGGGCCAGCACCTGCACGTCGGCTGCCATCTTGCCGAGCGCGCCGGTGGTGAAGGCGAGCGCCGCCGCCGTGTCCGCGATCGGGGTGCGCAGCGCGTGCCACGGAAGGGCGGGGCGGGCCAGCCCGGTCTCGGCGGCGAAGCAGTCCACGAGCCGGTCCAGGTAGAGGTGCGGGGGCGGCGCGGTGGATCCGAGGCCGGCGAACTCCAGGTAGCCGGCGAGGGTTCCGGCGGCCCCGCCGAGGGACACCGGCAGGGACCGGTTCGCCCCCTCGACCCGGACGGCGGCGTCCAGCACCAACTGCCGCCAGCCCGCCGCCTTGAGCCCGAACGTGGTGGGCACCGCGTGCAGGGCCAGGGTACGGCCCGCCATGACGGTCTCCCGGTGCCGATGGGCCAGCGCCGCCAGCGCCCCGGCCGCGCGACGCAGGTCTTCGAGCATCAGGTCCAGTGCCCGCCGGCACACGAGCATCATGCCCGTGTCCAGTATGTCCTGACTGGTCGAGCCGCGGTGCACGTACTCGGCGGCCGGGCCGTCCTCGGCGGCCACCGCCTCGGTCAGAGCGCGGACCAGGCCCACCACCGGGTTGGCGCTCTCACGCCCCGCCAGGGCCAGCGCCCGGGCGTCGAACCGGTCGGCCCGGGCCGACCGGGTGATGGCGTCGGCCGCCGAGGGCGGCAGGGTACCGAGGTGGGCCTGCGCCCGGGCGAGCGCGGCCTCGGCGTCCAGCATGGCCTGCAGCCATGCCGTGTCGCTGACGGCCTTCTCGACGGGTGTTCCGACCCGCACGGGGGACAGCAGCCCGGAGTCCGGGCCTGCGTCGGGGACGGTGGGGCGGGTCATGGCGTCATCTCCAGAGCTGGGGCCGGGGGGCCGCCGGGCGCCGGCGCGGCGGGCCGTGCCGGCGCGAGGGCGAGCAGGGCCCGGGCGATGGCGTCCGAATCGCCGAGGATCACGGAGTTGACACCGGGCCGTATGCCGGCCGCCGTCACCCAGTGCACGGACTCGGTCGGCACGCCGTAGGCGAAGCGCCTCGGATGTGCCCGTCCGCGAGCGTCGACGGTCCGGTACGGGCGTGAAGTCACCGCGAGTCCACCCGACTCGAAGCCGGTGCCGCGCGGCCCGGCGAGCCGGTAGGGGACCGCCTGGCCGGTGGCGAGCAGGTCCTGCAGCAGGGTGTCCGCGCTGCGGCGCACGTCGGGTTCCGGCAGCCGCGCTTCGATCAGCACGGACGCGGTGACCGGCTCCGCGTCGACGTGACGCGACGCGGCCACGAAGCCGGGCCGGCCGTGGTGCGTGCTCAGCGCGATCTGCGTCTGCGGGCCCAGCAGTTGGACCACCCCCGCTTCAACCAGCGCGTGCAGCTCCTCGATGCGGGACAGGGGCGGGCCGATGGACAGGAAGGCGTTGAGCGGTGTGTACCAGTGCTTGAGATCGTCGCGGTAGGAGTCGCCGTCCAGACCGCCGTGGTCGACGGCCAGCCGGATCTCGTTGCGCAGGTCCCGCAGGACGTCCAGCGCCGCTTTGAGCGGCCCGTTGACGTTGCCGGCCCGGGCTTCTCGGATGTCCTTCGCCAAGTGGTCGAGCAGCCAGCGCTCGAAGCTCGCCCGATCGGGGAAGTGCCGTCCCCGCGTCGGGTGTTGGACCGCATTCCAGTCCCATCGTTCGCTCGGGCCGACGCCGTGGGCGTCCAGGACCCGCGACCGGGCCCGCGCGGTGGGAGCGCCGAGGTAGTCGGACACGAACGTCCCGTGGGCGCCGCCCCGGTTGCGCAGCAGCGTCTCGTAGTAGACGCTCTCCACCTCCAGGGCGATCAGCGGCCACAGGTCCGTGCCGAAGCGGACCCGTCCCCCCTGCCGCCGGCGCCGGCGCAGCCCGTCGATGACCTCAGGGGTGAGCAGGCGTGGCTCGTGGCGTCCGAAGGCGCCCTTCTCGTTCTCCCCGCGCGCGTGATACGGGACGCCGCGCCGGGAGCCGGCGAAGATCCGCGGCTCCCTGCCGGAGGGCAGGTAGCACAGCTTGCCCGAGCGGCGAACGAACGTGCCGCCCCGGCCGCGCGTGAGCAGCGCCATCTGGTCGAAGAAGTTGAGCCCGAGCCCGCGTACCAGCACGTTCCGGGCCGGGGGTACGGCGGAGAGGTCCAGGTCGGCGGGGTTGGCCGGCCTGATGTAGGTCAGCCCGTGGCGCGCGGCCGTCCGCGCCCAGGCGGATTCCTCGGGGGACGGACGCTCCGGGAGGTGTCCCTGGGCGAGGACCACGCCGTCCAGGCCGTGCAGGCGGGTGCCGTCCGCCAGGGTGAGGACCTGCGGGCCGCCCGGCACCTCCCCCTGGTCCCGCAGCGCCACGGCCCGGGTACGGTGTTCAACGATCCTGCAGTTGTCGGGTGCCCGCCCCGTGATGCGCCGGTAGGCGTCCTCCAGGTAGCACCCGTAGAAGGCGCGGGAGGGGTAGGCGTCCGGCCGCAGCGACGCGGCCTCGGCGTACGGCGTCTCGCCGAACCGGGAACGGGGGGAGCCGAGGACGACGGAGCGGGCCCACTCGTACAGGTTGGGGCCCGGTTCCACCGGTCCGTCCATCTCCACCGTGTCGTCGGTGAACACCGTCACCTGGGCCGCCACCGTGTTCATCAGCAGCAGCCGCGACTGGCTCGTGCGCCATACCCGCCCGGCCCCGGGCGGGTAGGCGTCCACGAGATGGACAGTGACCCGGCGGGGCGATGGATCCGCCCGCTCGTTGGCGCAGATCCGTTCCAGAACGGACAGGCCGCGCGGACCCACCCCGACGATGCACAGCTGCAGGTGCTCGGCGGTCATGACGCGGTCCTCGATCCGGTCACCCGGGCGATCAGCTCCGCCGGGTCGGTGGGCGGCCGGTTGCCGCGCCAGGCCACGTGCTGGTCGGGGCGCACCAGGACGAGGTCGCGTCCGTACAGGTCGCGGGCTTCGTCGTGGTCGACGTCCAGCACGGTCAGCGGCACGCCCTGCGCCTGGGCGGCGGCCTGCAGGCCCTTGCCGTCCGGGGCGCGTCCGCCGATCCGGAGCAGGGTGAACCCCGGCCCGAGCCGGTCGAACAGGGAGCCGCCGTGCCCGTGCCAGTCGTCCAGCCACAGGTGGGGCGTACGGCCGCCGGGGACACTGGAGGGCGTGTACGTGCCCCACGAGTCCGCGGGCGGATCGCCGTCCCCGGCGACGATGGGGGAGCCGTCGTACCGCGCCCCGAGCTGGACACCCAGCGAATGGGTGCGCTCGCCGTAGCAGCGCAGCAGGTCGCCGACGCGGGCGCGGGCCTCCTCGCCCCGCGCGCCGTCCTCCTCCAGGGCGTCGGGCCGCTCCACCGCGCCCAGCCCGGCGTTGAGTTCGCGGGCCGCGGTGGTGTTGCGGCGCGCGATGGGACGGCGTTCGCTCTCATACGTGGACAGCAGCCCCGGACCGCCCCAGCCCTGCAGCAGGGCGGCCAGTTTCCACGCCAGGTTGGCGGCGTCGTCCACACCCGTGTTCATCCCGAACCCGCCGTTCGGTGTGAACAGATGGGCGGCGTCCCCGGCCAGCAGCACCCGGCCGCTGGTGAAGCGCTGGGCGACCAGCGCCACTCCGGGCGTCCAGGGGCGCCTGCCGAGCACCTCCACGGGCAGCGGCGCTCCGGCGGCCCTGCGCACGAGGTCGGCGATCGCGCCGGGGCCGGCCGTGTCCGGGTCGACGGAGCTGGTCAGCAGGAAGAACTCGTCCTCCCCGTTGAGGGCGATGAGGTTCATCACGAGTTCGCTGTTGAGCGCCCAGTAGCTCCAGGCCCGGCGGCCGGTCACCGCGTCCCGGTGGAAGGTCGGCAGCCGCAGGTGGGCCGCGGTGGCCCGGCGGCCCAGGACGTCCTGGTCCAGTGCGCCGGCCCCCTCGTAGTGGACGCCCAGCGCGCGGCGCACGAAGCTGCGCCCGCCGTCGCAGCCCACGGCGTAGTGGGCGGCCCAGTGCTCGGCGCGGCCGTCCGCGCGCTCCGCCCGCAGCTCCACCCGGTTCGCGTTCTGCCGCAGCCGGGTGATGCGCCGGCCGGGGCACAGGGTGATGCGGGGCCGGGTACGGGCGTGTTCGACGAGGAACGCCTCGACGTACATCTGGTTGGCGCGGTGCACCGGTTCGGGGGTCTGGTCCGTGGCCGGGGCGGTGGCGGTCTGCCGCATCCGCTCGGCGCGTGAGGCGAGCCGCAGCCGGGACAGCTCGGTGCCGGTGTAGCGGGTGAAGTAGGCGATGTCGGCCGGGTGGTCCGCCGGCAGGCCCAGCCGGCGGATCGGCGCCGAGATGCCCAGCCGCCGGTAGTGCTCCATCGTGCGGGCGTTGTGCGTGTTGCCGCGCGGCTCGAAGGGCTGGCTCTCCTGCGCGTCGAAGACCACGCTGGGCACACCGTGGCGGTCCAGGAACAGGGCGAGCAGGAGCCCGACGGGACCGCCACCGACGATCGCCACCGGCGTGTGCGGGGCACCGGCCGGGAGCGGGGCGCCGGCCGGCAGTGGCCCGTCGCCGGGCAGGGGGCCGCCGGGCGCGCGCAGGGCGGCGGGCGGCGGCGTGGCAGCGGGGCGCTGCCCGGCGCCGGACGGAGGAGGGGTGCGCTCGTCAGGCATCCGCCGCACCCCCCGGCGCGTTGGCCGCATCCCCCGCCCCGGCCGCCGTCGCGCCGAGGCCCAGGCCGGTGGCCAGGGCGTCCTGCAGCCAACGTGCGGGGTCGGGACGGCCGGTGCGGCTGCGCGCGGCCACGAATCCGTCCGGGCGCACCAGGACCGCGCCGTCCTCGTCGTGCCCCCGCAGCTGCGTCCACCGTCCGTCGGCGGACTCCGCCTCGCCCGCGGCGCCCACGGCATGGACGTCGATCCGCACGCCGAGCCGCTCGGCCAGCACGCTCGCGGCCTCCCGCCACCCGGTGCCCCGGGCGCCGGTGAACAGCAGGAACGAGCCGGGCACCGTGTGCAGTTGATGGGTCGACACCCGCCGGCCCCGCAGGCGCAGCCAGGCGTGCGGCAGCCGGGAGCCGGGCCGGGCGGTCTGCCGGTACTCCAGCCCCAGCGGATCGGCCGGCGGCTGCGGCGACCCGTCGGGGACGACGAAGCCGGCGTCCGCGTAGCTGTAGCCCATCTCCAGGCCGAGGTGCGCGGTGGTGATGCGGTTGGTGTCGAAGTACTCGCGCAGGACCGTGCGCCGGGTCTCGCCGTCCGGCGTGGCCGAGAACAGGGCCGTCATCTGGGCGCGGTTCCACTCCGGACGGGCTCCCTGGACGACACCCGTCCCGGCCGTGAACGCGATCTGGTTGAACAGCGAGTACACGGCCCGCTCGACGACCCGCTGCGCCACCGGGCGCCGTTCCGCCTCGTAGCTGTCCAGCAGCGCCTCACCGGCCTGCCCGCCGAGCACCAGGGCGAGCTTCCAGGCCAGGTTGTGCGCGTCCTGGATGCCGGTGTTCAGGCCGAGCGCGCCCGAGGGCGGATGCCGGTGGGCGGCGTCGCCGGCCAGGAAGACGCGGCCCGAGCGGAAGCGCTGGGCCACGGTGCCCTCCACCGGCCACCGGCTGATGCTCTCCACGTCCATGACGTGGTCGTCGGGCAGCTTGAGCGTCCGGCGCACCATCTTGACGATCGTCTCGTCGTCGAGGTCGGCCGCCCCGCGGGCACCGGGCGGACGGGAGAACATCAGCGTCCACTCGCTGGAGTGCCGGCCCCACCGGTCCGGGCCCATCGGCACCACGCCGCAGTGTTCCAGCGTGCCGTCGTCCGAGAGGCTGGAGACCCGGTTGACGACCGCGTCGTCGTACGGCAGGAGGCCGGAGAAGTCGGTGCGGACATGGAGGTTGATCCAGTCGAGGAAGGTCGGCGTGCCCTCCATCGGGATCCCGCGCAGACGGCCCACCGTCTTCCCGCCGTCCGCCGCGATCACGTACGCGGCCCGCACCAGGAGGGTGCGCCCGCTCCCGCGGTCGACCACGGTGGCGGTGACTCCCGAGGCGTCCTCCTCCAGGTCGATCAGCTCGTGGTGGAAGAGCACGGCGCCGGGAGCGCGCTGCTCGGCGTGGCGGCGCAGCAGCGGCTCCAGCCAGCGCTGCCCGAGGTTGGCGTGCGGCTGCGCGGAGGCCGCGGCGTACCGCTCGGCCAGGTCCCCGCCGCCGTAGGCGCTCGTCCGGTACAGCACCTTGCGGTCGTAGGGCGCGTCGCCGCCGAGGCTCGTCAGCCACACCATGGCGCCGCAGTTCTCGGCGGGCGCGCCCTCGCGGTAGACGTCGTCCGCCACCTTGTGATGGGCGAATATCTCCATCGTCCGGGCGTTGAGGATGTGGGCCTTGGGCTGGACGGACGTCGAGGGGTGGCGTTCCACCAGCAGCGACTCGACGCCGAGGTCCGACAGGGCGAGGGAGGCGGTCAGGCCGGTACCGCCGCCGCCCACGATCAGCACGGGGACCCGGCGGTCGGCCGGCTGCCCTTCCCGGGTGCGGGTCACTTGTCGTCCTCCGAGGGGGCAGCGACCAGCAGGCTGGTCTCCAGGGGGAGCCGGTGGACGGCCTCCAGACGCAGGCCGGCGCCGCCGAGCAGGGTGCGGTAGCCGTCGAGGGTGCGCTCGCGGCCCCCGGCCGCCATGAGCAGGTGCAGGTCCCACAGCAGGGGCAGCAGCGACTGCCCGTCGTCGGCGACGACCCGCTCGACGACGAGGAGCCGGGCGTGGGCCGGCATGGCCGCCCGGACGTTGCTCAGCAACTGGTGGCAGCGGGTGTCGTCCCAGTCCTGCAGCACCCGCGACAGCAGATAGACGTCGCCGCCGGCCGGTACCCGCTCGAAGAGGTTCCCGCCGACGGTGCGGAACCGGTCGGCGCCGAGCGTGCGGCCGAGGCTCTCCTCGGCGAACACCGTCACGTGCGGAAGGTCGAACAGGATGCCGTCGAGTCCGGGACGGGCGTGCAGGACCGCCGCGAGCAGCGCGCCGGCGCCCCCCGCCACGTCGACGACCGTCCCCGTGGCCGGGAAGTCGTGGACGGCGGCGACGTCCTGGAAGAACACGTTGCCGGCGTTCATCGCGCGCTGGAAGCGGGCGGCCGCCTCCGGATCGGCCGCCAGGTGCTCGCGCAGGGGGACGCCGAAGGCGTGCTCGAACCCCGAAGTGCCGGTGCGCAGAGCGGCGGTGACGGCGCCCCAGGCGCGGTGGAACTCCTGTCCGTAGACGATCGCCATGTCCCGCATGGAGCGCGGGTGGTCCGTGCGCAGCAGGTCACCGGCCGGGGTGAGCCGGTAGCCGGTGTCGGCGGTGCCGGTGAAGACGCCGGTGGCGGTCAGCAGGCGCAGCAGACGCTCCACGGCGTCCTTGTCGCAGTCGGTGGCGGCGGCCAGGGCGGCCGCCGTGGTGTGTCCGGCGTGGATGTGGTCGGGGATGCCGAGCGCGGCGGCCGCATGGAGCGCCTGGGCCTGCCAGGCGCCGGTGAGGATGTCCACGACGCGGCGTTCGGGGTGGCCGTCGGCCATGTCTCGAGCCTTTCGCTGTCTTCGTTCGGCTGGGTGGGAAGCGGTGGCGGAGTGCCGCACCGTTCGCTGGGTCCGGCGGCCGTCGGTGCGGCCGCGGAGCCCGTCGGCTCACCGGTCGCCGGTCGCCGCCGTCCCGGTCACCGCGCGGGTGTGGGCGGTACCGGGCCGAGGGGGCTCGCCGAGGAGGAGCCGGTGCCGTTCGCGCAGCGACCGCTTGAGCACCTTTCCGGTCGGTCCGACCGGCAGGTCCTCGCGGTCCGCGGCGACGACCAGGGCGCCGAGGGGGTGCAGGCCCTTGCGGCGCAGGGCGGCGTTGCACGCGTCGAGCAGACACTGCGGCGACCGTTCGACGGCGTCCCGGTACAGGACGACGGCGGCGGGCAGCGACGTCCCGGGGCGGTCGGGGTCGTCGACGGCGACCACGGCCGCGTCCAGTGCCTGCGTGGTCAGCAGTACGGACTCCTCCAGCGGCAGGCTGTAGACCGGGCCGTCGGCCGTGCGGATCACGTCCGGGGTGCGGTCGAGGTGGTACCAGCGGCCGTCCGGGTCGCGCCGTACGACGTCCCCGGTGAGGAAGTAGCCGTTCACCAGGCTGTCCTGGCTGAGCACGGGGTCGTCCCAGTAGCCGGGGGTCACACTGCGGGTGACCACGCCCAGCAGGCCCGGTTCGCCGTCGGGCAGTTCACGGCCCTGTTCGTCGAGTACGGCGGCCCGCTCCACGGCCTTGATGGGCTGTCCGATCAGCCGGTCGTAGCGGGAGGTCTGCGGGGTGTGCACGCTGCGGAAGAGGACCATGCCCATCTCGGAGGAGCCCAGTCCGTCCACGTAGGCCGAGCCGGCGACCTTCCTGCGTCCCTCGCGGCGCATGCCCACCGCCGTGAGCGGCCGGATGTGGCGTTCGTGGGAGGCGTCGCCCATGCCGTTCCAGGTGTGGATGCCCTGCGCGGCGTACGGGGTGATCCGGGTGACGTCGACCTCGGCCAGGGTCAGCGGGAACCCGAGGACGAACGTCGGGCGGAACCGGTTGACCGCGCGGGTCAGCGACGCGCCGTCGGTGGCGTCGAGGACGAGCGAGGGTATCCCGAGCAGCAACGCCATGGTCAGATGGCTGATGCCCGCCGAGTGGCTCTGCGGCAGCGCCGTCAGCATCCGGTCCGAGCGCAGGGACGGGAAGCTCCACAGGCGGGCGCGCCGGCCGCCGAAGAACGAGGCGTGGGTGAAGACGGGGGCCTTGGGCCGGCCGGTGGTGCCGGAGGAGTGCGAGATCATCACCAGGTCGTCGTCCCGGTGGCGGTGCGGGAAGGCGGGCAGCGGGCCGCTCGGCCGGGGGGCGGTCGCGTCGAGCCGGCGGATGTCCTCCGTCACGATCGCCTTGGCGCGGTTGCCGTCCGGCCCGGCCCATGCCTCGGTGCAGGCGGCCAGCAGATCGGCGTCCGCCACCAGGACGGCGACGCGGGTACGGGTGAAGTACTCGGCGGCGGTGGGCGCCGCCATGCGGGGGTTGCAGTGCACCACGACGGCGCCGAGGCTGGTCACCGCGATGTGGTGCAGCAGCCCGTACAGGCCGTTGCGCGTGCAGACGCCCACATGGGTGCCGGGCAGGACGCCGTGGCTGCGGTACCAGTGGGCGTAGCGGATCACCGTGCGCCGGATGTCGTCCAGCGAGTACCCGGGCAGTTCGCCCTCGTCCCAGTCCTCGGCGGTGACGTCCGGGTGGAAGACCAGCGGCCGGTCCCGGTCGGCGGCCACCCGCCAGGCGTGCCAGAAGACGTTCCCCGCCCCGAGCCGCGGGTCGGCGGTGAGGCGCAGCCGCTGCGCTACGGACCGGTGGGTCCCCAGGATGTTCATGAAGGTGCCTCTCGGAATCGGTTGCCCGGTCCGGGCCGGGGGGTGAGGAGCGTGCGCAGCCCTCCTTCGAGCGCTCTGCTCTCGACGTCCGGCGGGAGGGCCGTGCCGGAGTGCGGCGGAACGCGCCGCACGGCCTGCGCCAGCCGGCGGGCGAGGGGGACGTCGGGTGTGAGCGCCGGCGCCGCCCAGTAGCGGGCGCGCAGCCGGCGTGCCAGCGCGTCGCCGTCCGGGCCGCGCAGCACGCAGGCGACGCCGGCCGGGGAGGCGCCCACGAGCAGGGCGCCGTGTGCGTGCGGGACGACGGCGTAGCGCAGGGGCACTCCCCGGCCGCCGTTGCGGTACGCCGTGGGCGTCATGCCCAGCAGGTCCCGGGTCAGCGCGTAGAAGGTGCCGGTGGAGTTGAAGCCGCTTTCGTAGATGGCGTCGGTGACGGTCCTGGTCCGGGCCAGCGCCTGCCGCAGCCGTTCCGCGCGGCAGGCGAGGGCGTAGGTCCGTGGTGTCACCCCGGTCGTCGCGGTGAACAGCCGGTGGAAGTGGGCCCGGCTGAACCCGCTGCGTGCCGCGAGGGCGTCGAGGGAGAGATGCCCCGGTTGTTCCAGCAGCCGGCAGGCGTGGAGCACGGCCCGCCGACCGGCCGAGGGAGCGGGCCGGTCGCCGGGCCGGCAGCGCCGGCAGGGGCGGAAGCCGGCGCGCCGTGCCTCCTGCGGTCCGGGGAAGAACACCGTGTTGCCCCGGTCGGGCAGGCGTGCCCCGCAGGAGGGGCGGCTGTAGACACCGGTGGTCAGCACTCCGTAGCAGAAGTCCCCGTCGGCCTGCGCGTCCCGCGCCACCACGGCCGCCCAGCGGGCCTCGTCGAGGTCCCGCGCCCACGGGTCCGTGGCCCCGGGCGGCGTGGTGCCCGCGCGCGGACGGCCGGCGGTCGCCTGCCGGGCGGGGCTCACTTCTCCAGGCAGAACTCGTCGATCGGGTAGCCGACGTGCCGGTCGGCGACGGGGAGGTAGCCGAGCACCTTGTCCCCGGGCTTCAGCTCGGTGCTGTTGAGGACCGTGCCGCCGGGGCCCAGCACCCGCACGTGCCAGTCGTCCTGGAGGATCAGGTTGGCGGTGCGGCCGTCGGGGCCGACGGCGTCGATGGAGATCAGCGGGCGGCTCTCGATCTTGACGCGGCCCACGGTGACCAGGCGGGTCCTGCCGTGGATGTCCACCGCGGTGACCTTGCTGCCGGCCTTCAGCTCGCTGAGGTAGTTGGTCCGCTCGTCCTGCCCGAGGGTGTACGAGTGGATGGCCCCGGCGTTGACGCGGAACGGCCTGGTCGGCATGTAGGGCAGCGGGTGCGTCTCGCTGACGCACAGGATCATGCCCTTGGAGTGGGAGCCGACGAGGATGCCCTCGTCCTCGCGGAAGTAGGTCGCCGTGTCCACGCAGGCCCGGTCGCCCATGCCGACGTGGGCGGTGGCGGTGATCTCCAGCTCCACCAGCTCCAGGTCGGGTACGTCCGTCTCGGCCGCCCGGCGCAGGGCGGTGGCGTCGCCGACTCCGGCCGGCGCCATCAGCACACCGTCCGAGCCGTGCTCCAGAACACCGAAGATGATCTCGGCCTCCTCGGTGTCCTGGGCCACCGTGACCAGGCTGCCCTCGGAGCGGGCCGCCGCGGCGATCACGATCTCCAGCGGGATCTTGGTCGGGTCCTTGAAGTACAGCAGGCTCCATGTGTCGGTGCGGGCGGAGCGACAGGCGTCCTCGAGGGTGTCCGCGTCGACGATCTCCACGTACCGGCCGAACTCCAGCTCCGGGTGGCGCAGCGCCAGTTCGGCCGGGTCGCCGTGCTTGCCGGGTTCGACGATGACGATGTCGGCCGGTGCGAAGTCCTCGGGCAGCGGACGGCCCTGCGGGAAGAGGATCTTGCGGACGGTGGGCGGCAGGCCCGCCAGGTCGGCGGGGTCCGCGGCGAGGATGCCGTCCACGCGTGCGTGGAGCGCCTCCTCCACGACCGCGTCCTTGGCCGATCCGACGGAACGTATGTCGATCCAGCTGAGCTTCACAGCACACCTGCCATTCGCGAGGAGGAGGAGGGGACCAGCGGGTCGCCGGCGCCGTGGATGATGCGGGCCAGCTCGGTGACGGTGGCGCGGGGGTCCGGGGAGCCGAAGACCCGGCGCCCGACGGCGATGCCGCGGCATCCCGCCGCCAGGGCCGCCGTGGTGAAGTCGGTGAGACTGGAGGTGCCGGCGCCGCCCGCCACGATGATGGGCAGCGGCGAGTGGTCGACGACCTCGGCCATGCGCTGTGCCGGCGAGGCGAAGACCGTCTTGACGACGTCCACGCCGAGGTCGGCGGCGATGTTGACCACGTGCGAGACGAGCAGCGGGTCGTAGGGGTCGGTGACACGGGGGCCGCGCGGATAGATCATGGCCAGCAGCGGCATGCCCCAGCGGTCGCAGGCGGCGGCCACGGTTCCCAGGTCGGCGAGTTGGGCCGCCTCCGTGTCGGCGCCGATGTTCACGTGCACGCTGACGGCGTCGGCGCCCAGGCGCAGGGCCTCCTCGACGTCGCCGACGAGGACCTTGGCGTTGACGTCGGGGCTGTGCGCGGTACTGGCGCTCAGATGGACGACCAGCGAGCAGGAGGCCAGCAGGCCCGGGTCGATCGAACGGGCGCGGCCCTTGTGGACCACGATGCCGTCGGCGCCCCCGCCCACGATGTCGTGGACGAGCTTCTCGAAGCCGCCGGCCGTGGTGATGGGGCCGTCGGAGACCGAGTGGTCGAGCGGTACGAGCAGGTAACGTCCGTCCCCCGTCCCGGACAGTCGTGCCAGGCGTAACGATTTTCCGGTCAGAGCTGTGGTTGTCATCGGGCACTCCGGTGTGGCGCGGGTGGGCGCCGTCGTGGGTGTGCGACCGCTCGGCCCCCGGTTCGCGGGAGCGGCGGGCGAGTCGGCCGTCAGGCCTTCTTGCGGACCAGTGACACACCGTCACCGATCGGCAGGATCACCACGTCGACGCGGGCGTCGGCGGCGATGTGTGCGTTGACCCGGCGCATGAGCGCGCCCTCGCCCTCGGGGTCGTCCACGACCGAGGAGAACCAGAGGACGTTGTCGACGAGAAGGGCGCCGCCGGGGCGGATGCGCGGCACCAGCTCCTCGTAGTACGCGAGGTAGTTGTCCTTGTCGGCGTCGATGAACGCCAGGTCCCAGTCGGGCGTCGCCGGCAGGGAGCGCAGGGTGTCCAGGGCGGGACCGATCCGGGAGTCGATCAGGTCGGCCACCCCGGCCTCCTTCCACGCCTCCTGCGCGATGGCCGCCCACTCCTCGTTCACGTCGCAGGTGAGGAGCCGGCCGTCGGCGGGCAGGCCCTTGGCGATGGCCAGGGCCGAGTAGCCGGTGAACGTACCGACCTCGATGACCGCCCGGGCCGACATCAGCTGGGTCAGGAGCGTGAAGAGCGTCCCCTGGGCGGTGCCGATCTGCATGCGCGAGCGTTCCCCGACCCGCGCGGTCCGCTCGATCAGGCGTTGCTGGAATTCGTCGACCGGACTGCTGTTCTCGACGATGTAGTCGTACAGCGCCTCTGATACCAATTTCGGCCTCATGAAAGGAGCCTCCCATTGCGCGCACCAGATCCTCACCAGAGCCGGTACAGGAAACCGGACCAACCAATTCCCGGCCGGAAAAAGGAGACGGCGTCACGGGCCCGGCGGGGCCCGTGACGCCGTGGTAGTCCTTTTGTCGCGCCGCGGGGTGCGGCGCCCTGCTCAGTAGTGCCAGGCGGCCACTTCCTCGGGAAGCGGTTCCAGTTCCGCGGTCACGTCCGGCTTGCGCTGGAGGTACTCGGGATTGCAGCCCCGGTAGCCGGCGAGGCGGGCGATGGGTGCCAGCACCCCGAACAGCAGGCGCTGCACCGGCCAGGCCGGCGAGGTGAAGCGCAGGACGTCCTGGAACTCCATCGTGGTGACGGCCTGCTGGAGCAGGTGCGGCATGCCCTCGGGGGTGGTCCGGCCGTCCTGGGCGAGCCCGAACAGCTGGCGCAGCACGAGCTGTTCGAACCGGTCGGCCCGGCCCTTCAGCTCGCACACGTGCCGGGACTCCACGTCCCCCGCGTTCCACCAGCGGTGCTTGGCGCCGGGCGGTATGAGGATGCTCTGACCGGGCTCGCTGAGCACCGTCTCGCGTCCGTCGACCAGGAACGCCACCCGCCCGCGCACCAGCGTGAACCGTTCCTCGCTGAGCGGGTGGACATGGGCACCGGAGACCGCACCGCCGGGCTGGACGTAGACGTCCATGATGGTGCGCTCCCCGCCGGTCTCGGCCGCGGGCGTGCGGATCACCACCCGCTCGCGGCACCTCGGGTTCTCGTAGACCTCTCCTTGCGCGACCGTCATGCTGGATCTCCTCGCTCGTCAGGACGGGCGCGTCGCCGTCCACCGGTCAGAGCCGTGCACCACCGCTCGCCTCGATGACCTGGCCGGTGACCCAGCGCGCGCGGTCGGACGCGAGGAAGGCGATCACGTCCGCCACGTCCTGCGGCTGTCCCACGCGCCGCAGGGCCGCCTGCTGCGCGACGAGCCGCTGCGCGTCGGGAGCACCGCGCAGCCAGCTCGCGTTGACATCGGTGTCGATCGTTCCGGGGGAAACCGCGTTCACGGTGATGCCGCGCGGTCCGAGTTCCTGCGCGAGGGTCAGCGTGAGCGTGTTCAGCGCCCCTTTCGTCAACGCATAGGCGATGACTTCCGGATAGGCCGTCCGGGTCACGGCTGACGACACGTTAACGATGCGACTGCCGTCGCGCAATCGTTCCAGCGCCTCTTGGACGAGAAAGAACGGGGCCCTCACATTGACCGCGAACATGCGCTCGTAATCGTCCGGCTTGGTTTCTTCCAGGGTGGCCCGCACGGAAGTCGCCGCATTGTTCACCAGGATGTCCACACCGGTATTCGGCGCGAACTCGACGACCTTCTCCTCGAACGCCGACCACAGCAGCCGCGGACCCTCCGGCTCGGCCAGGTCGGCTCCCACGGCGAACGCCGTGCCCCCGGCCGCCCGGATGCCGGCGACCACGTCGTCCGCCGCGCCGGCGGCGGAGGCGAAGTGGACGCCGACCACGGCACCGTCCGCCGCCAGGCGCTGCGCCGTGGCCCGCCCGATGCCGCGGCTCGCGCCCGTCACCAGCGCGGTCCTGCCCGTCAGTTCCCCCATCAGGCACCCGCCTCGGCTTCGGCGGCGGCCCGGCCACGGCCCAGGAAGAGCCACACGATCAGCGCGGACAGCAGCAGGAACGCGGAGAGCGCCGCCACACCCGCGTGCACGCCGCCCAGCATGGCGTCGGCCGCCGACCGCCCGTCGAGAGCGGACGCCCGCGCCGTGATCACGGCGCTGATGACCGGGATGCCCAGCGTGATGGCGATCTGCATGCTCATCGTCGTCAGGCCCGTGGCGAGCCCCTGCTCCTCGTCCGGCAGCCCCGAGGTGGCGCTGACCATGTAGGACACCAGGCTGTAGGCGTGCCCGAAGAAGCCCACCGACAGGGCCACCAGGACCAGCACCACGCCGGTGGCCGAGGCGTCGCCGAGCAGCAGCAGGACGCCGTAGCCGACGCACTGCACCACGAGCGACAGGGCCAGCACCGCCGGCGGCCCGATGCGGCCGAGCAGGCGCGGCGCGATGGTTCCGCCGAGCACCGTCAGCAGACCGGGCAGACCGATCACCACACCCGTGGTGAACGCCGGGAAGTCCAGCACCTTCTGCATGTACAGGGTGGTGGAGAACGAGGTCGCCGTCGTCATGGCGATGGACGCGAAACCGCCGAAGTTGCCCCACCGGACGGTGCGCCGCTTGAGCACCCGCACCGGGACCAGGGGCGTGGCGCTCTTCAGCTCGACGAACCAGAAGGCCACCAGCAGTACGGCCGCGGCGGCCAGCCACGCGTACACCTGACCGTCGGCCCAGCCGTCCTCACCGGCCCGGGTGATGCCGAAGACCAGCGCCAGCAGACCGGCCGTGACGGTGGCCGCGCCGGGGACGTCCAGCCGGGTCCGGGTGCGCGCATGACCTTCGGGCAGCACCGCGAGCGTACCGATCAGGACCAGCACGGCCACCGGCACGTTGATCAGGAAGGACCAGCGCCAGCTGAACAGCTCGGTCAGCGCGCCGCCGATCACCGCGCCGGCACTGAAACCACCGCCCAGCAGGGCGCCGTTGAGGCCCAGCGCACGCTGCCGCAGCGGCCCCTCGGGGAAGGTGGTGGTCAGCAGCGCGAGCGCGGACGGCACGGAGATGGCGGTGGCCGTGCCCTGGATCACCCGGGCCGTCAGCAGCACACCGGGCGACTGCGCCACGCCGCCCAGCAGCGAACCGGCGGCCAGCAGCCCGATGCCGAGGAGGAACACCTTGCGGCGCCCGACCAGGTCGGCGATGCGGCCGAACAGCAGCGTGAAGCCCGCCGCCGGCAGGGCGAAACCGGTGGTGATCCACTGCAGCTGGTCCAGCGAGAAGCCGAGCGAGTCGCCGATCACCGGCAGGGACACGGTCAGGATGGAGAAATCTGCGGCCAGCATGAACTGAGCGCCCAGCAGGACCGCCAGCGCCAGTTTCTGCCGGCCCGTCATGCGATCCGGTACGGCCGGAGCGCCGACCCTGGAGCCGGTCATCTCCCCCACGTCGGACATGTCGTCCCCTTCGGTTCGGTTGCCTGTCGCAGGGGGAACACCGCCCGGCGTCGCCGGGTTGCAGAGAATTCGAGCGCACTGTCCCGAGCGCTTCCGCCCGCCCGCAGCGGTTAGCGTCCCCGCCGGCCACCCGAGGCGGGCGGCCGTGAGGCGACGAGACGAGGGGACAGGACATGGCCGCAGAGCAGCCCACCGGAGGAACGCGCCGGCGCAGATTCCTCACCGCGTCGGCCGGAGCCGGCACCGCGGCCGTGCTCGCCGCGGGACCCGCCGCCGCCCTCGGCCGGGGACCGGATACCGAGCCGGACGCCCTGCCGCCGCAGACCGTGACCCCGCAGGACCGCCGCTACACCGAACTGGTGCGCGGCTGGAACCAGCGCTGGGTCGCCGCGCCCCGCGCCGTCCACCTGGCGCACACCCCCGCACAGGCCCTGGCCGCCGTGCAGGAGGCCGTCCGGTCCGGGCAGCGGCTGTCCGTGCGCAGCGGCGGGCACTGCTACGAGGACTTCGTCTACCACCCCGACGCGCGGCTGGTCGTGGACCTCTCCGGGATGAACCGCGTCGGCTACGACCCCGGGCACCGGGCCTTCGCCGTCGAGGCCGGGGCGCGGCTGCTCGACGTCTACGAGACGCTCTACCTGAACTGGGGCGTGACGGTCCCCGGCGGGATCTGCTTCTCCGTCGGCGCGGGCGGTCATGTCGCGGGCGGTGGCTGGGGCATGCTGTGCCGGCGCGACGGCCTGGTCGTCGACCACCTGTACGGGGTGGAGCTGGTCGTCGTCGACGCGGCGGGCACGGCACGTCTCGTCACCGCGACCCGCGAACCCGACGATCCCCGCCGCGACCTGTGGTGGGCGCACACCGGGGGCGGCGGCGGCAACTTCGGCCTGGTCACCCGCTACCTCTTCCGCAGCCCGGGCGCCGACCCGGCGGGCGACCCCGGCACGCTGCTGCCCGTGCCCCCGCACGAGGTCCTGCTCTCCACGTCGGCCTGGTCGTGGCAGGAGCTGGACCACGCCGACTTCGTGACGCTGGTCGGCAACTACGCCCGCTGGCACGCGGCACACCGCGCCCCCGGAAGCCCCTACGACGCGCTGTGCAGCTATCTCGTGCTCGGTCACCGCTCGAGCGGGGCGGTGGCCCTCACCACCCAGGTCGACGCCACGGTGCCGGGCGCCGAGGCCCTGCTGGAGTCCTTTCTTGCGCAGATCGGCGCAGGCGTGCGGGCCCGGCCGAGCGGCGCCGGCCTGCCCGCCGGTGAGCATCCGGTCCCGGCCGGCTTCGCCCCCGCCCGCCGCCTGCCCTGGCTGAACGCCACCCGGCTGCTCGGCACCACCAACGCCCTCGTCAACGACCCCAGCCAGTACAGCGACTTCAAGTCGGCGTACTTCAAGAGCGCCTTCACCGCGCAGCAGATCGAGGCCCTGTACCGCGCCCTGGCCCACGACGACCGGGGCAACGCCACCACCGCGGTCACCCTGAGTTCGTTCGGCGGGCAGGTCAACGCCGTCGCCCCCGACGCGACGGCGTCCGTGCACCGCGACTCGGCGTTCAAGGCGCTGTGGGGAGTCTTCTGGACCGACCCGGCGCGCGAGGCGGACTGCCTGGCGTGGATCCGCGGCGCCTACGGCGACGTCTTCGCGGCCACCGGTGGCGTGCCCGTCCCCGGCGCGGCCACCGACGGCTGCTACGTCAACTACCCGGACGCCGACCTGAGCGATCCGCGCTGGAACACCTCCGGCGTGCCCTGGCACCGGCTCTACTACGGCGAGAACTATCCGCGCCTGCAGCGCGTGAAGCGGACCTGGGACCCCGGGGACGTGTTCCGCCACCGGCAGTCGGTGCGGCTGCCCGGCCAATGAGCGGCCCCCGCCGCCCGATGCAACCCTTTGCGGCACCGTGGTGTTCTGGACGGTGATGGAAGAGATGGCCGAGCAGCTGACCGAGCGCCTGGCAGTGGATCTCGACGACGGCTTCACGGAGCTGGTCCGGGTCCACGCCACGGCGGTCCGCGCGTTCCTGTTCCGGGTCTCCGGATCCGCCGCCGAGGCGGACGACCTGGCGCAGGACACCTTCCTGCGCGCCTACACCGCGCTGCGGGGCTACCCCCCACAGCGCCGCCGGGACCTGCGCCCCCGGGCCTGGCTGATGACCATCGCCACGAACGTGTGGCGCAACCACGTCCGCACGAGCGTGCGCCGTCCCGTGGCGGTCACGACCGCGGAGGACGCGTGCCTGTCGTGGCCCGACGGCAGCCCGGGGCCGGAGGAACGGGCCGGCACGGCCGACGACCGGGGGCGCCTGGTGACCGCGCTGACGCAGTTACCCGAGAGCCCCCGGGTGGCTGTCGTGCTGCGGCACGTGGTCGGGCTGAGTTACGGCGAGATAGCCGAGGCCCAGGGATGCCCGGTGGGCACGGTGAAGGCACAGGTGTCCCGGGGCATCGGTAGCCTTCGGACCCTGCTGGAGACCGAGGACCCACCCCCGAGGGAGGTGCTGAAGTGAGTCCGAACGACGAGGGCCTTCCGCCTTCGGAAGCCGACGTGGAGGGTGCGCTGGCCGATCTCACTTCTCCCGCGCCGCTGGATTTCGGGCTGCGGGTGCTGCGGCACGTGGGAATCGCACAGGACCGCTACGACCAGTACGTGCGCCTGGAGACGGACAGCGGAGGGCTGTACGTGGCGTTCAGCCCGCACGCCGTCACCGGCGCCGTACTGGAGACGATGGTCGTGAGCACGCAGATGTTCGAGGAGCTCCACTGGAGCCGGACCGGGCGGACCGCGATCCGTGCCACCGTTCCGCTTCCAGGACTGCGTACGGCTGTGCGGACCAGGCGTGCCAGGAAGCTGGCGATCGATCTGGGAGACATGTCCGCCGCCCAGCGCGCAGTCCTGGAAGCGGTGCGGAGTGTCCCGGTGGGGCAGCTGCGGCCGGTGAGCTGGATCGCGCGGGAGGCCGCGGTCCCTGACGCCTCCGACGTCGTCGAGGCGCTGCGGGCCAACCCGGTGATCCTGCTGGTGCCCTGCCACCGGGTGACCCACGACGACGGCGCCCCGTGCGACGCCGCGTACCTGCCCGGCACCGGGCGGGCCCTGCGAGCCGCCGAGGGCATCGACATGGAGCGCCTCGCGCGGTTCACCGAGGAGGGCGCCGTGCTCCTGGGCAGCGACACCACGCGCATCTTCTGCCACCCGACCTGTGCGCACGCCCGGCGCATCACACCGCAGCACCAGCGTCCGTTCCACAGTGCCGTCGAGGCCCGCCGGGCCGGCTACCGCGCCTGCCGCGTGTGCCGTCCCGTCGCGGCCTGACGGCACGGCGACGACCGACAAGGAGGGCCTCATGGCCAGCGACGTGACGTCCGGTCCGCTACCGGTCTCGATCGTCCGGCACCGCACACCCCTGGGCACGCTGACGCTCGCCGCGTCGGACGAGGCCGTGCTGTACTGCGCCTTCGCCGACGCGGACGAGGCCGGACGGTACCTCGCCGCCTGCGCCGGGGCCCGGGTGGACGCACCGGGACCGGCCCGCGGGCTGCTGCTGGAACAGGCGGCCGAGGAGCTCGACGCCTATCTCGACGGCCGGGTGCGGGCCTTCCGTGTGCCGGTGGACCTGCGCGCCGCCTCCCCGTTCGTCCGCTCCACCGTGACCGCGCTGGACGGCTTCGTCGGCTACGGCCACACCCGGACGTACGGCGCGCTCGCGGCGCGGCTCGGCAGACCCGGAGCGGCCCGCGCGGTCGGACGCGCCCTGGGTGCCAATCCCGTGTGCGTGATCCGGCCCTGTCACCGCATCGTCGCCGCCTCCGGCCGGCTCAGCGGCTACGCGGGCGGCGCACAGGCCAAGCGCCACCTGCTCGACCTCGAGACGCACCACCTCCCGTGACCCGCCGGCCCCCGGACCGGGACGGGCAGTGACATCCCCCGCGCTGCCCGTCCCCGCGGACCGTTCGTCCCGCCCGCCCCGGCGGGCGGGACGAACGGCCCCGCGCCGCTCACGCAAGACGTTCACCCTCCGTGCGTGCCGTCGAGGACGGCACCGGTCCCGACGACGAGTGGAACGAGCATCTCCGTGCGTGAAACCTCCCACGACGCGCCCGACTGGTGGGGCGCCCACCTCATCGCCCGGCCACCCGACCACGCTCCCTGGGCAGTGGCCGGCCACCCGGTGACCTACGGCCGACTGCGGGCCCAGTTCACCGCCCTGCGCCGGCTCTTCCTCGCCCACGGCATCCGCCCGGGGGCCACCGTGGCCCTGCGCGGATCCCCGAGCTTCTCGCAGGTGTGGTCGGTGTTCGCGCTGTGGTCACTGGGCGCCCAGGTGTGGCTCATGGGGCCCTGGATCAGCGGCCGTGAACTGGGCCGGCTGCTCGACGCCGGGCGGCCCCAGTTCCACGTGGCCTTCGCCGCCGGCCCGGCGCCCGACGTCTTCCGCGACGAGTGCGAGATCCTGGTCCGCCGGCTGCGCGGAGGCCGTCCCGCGGTCACCGACCACTGCCTGGTGCAGTTCTCCTCGGGCAGCACCGGCTTCGCCAAGGCGATCGGGCGCGACCCCGCCTCGCTCCTCGCCGAACTGGACGTCTTCCGCCGTATCGAGGGCATGCCGGGAAGCGGGGCGCGCGTGATGGTCCTCGGCTCGCTCGCACACTCCTTCAACCTGATCGGCGGCCTGCTGCACAACATGAACGCCGGGGCGACGACCGTCTTCCCGCGCAGCACCGCCGTGCCGGCCGTGCTGCGCGCCGCGATCCGGTCCGGCGCCGACACCCTGTCGGGCACCACCGAGCACCTCGTGCGGCTCGCCGTGGGCAGCCGGCCCCTGCGGATGCCGGCCCTGCGGCGCGCGATCGCCGGCGGCGCCCGGCTGGACGACGCCGTGTACACCGCGTTCGCCGAGCGCCAGGGGGTGCGGATCGGACAGGCCTACGGCACGACCGAGACCGGGATCATCGCGGCCGATCCGACGGGCTGGTTCGGCCCGGGCACGGTCGGGATGATCGCGCCCGGTGTGCACGTCCGGCTGGTGCGGGGCGAACTCCAGGTGCAGCTGCACCGCAGCCCGTACCTGGAGCTGCCGACCGCTCCGGAGGACCTCTACGAGGCCGGGCCCGCCGGCGGTGAGGGGTGGCTGCGGACCCGGGACCACGCCCGGTTCGATCCGGACAACGGTGCGCTGCGGCTCACCGGGCGCATCGACCGGCTGGTCGACCGCACCCCGCTGACCAGGGGGTTCGACCGGGCGCTGCTCGCCGACCGGACCGTGGCGCGGCTGCTCACCCGGGGGGTCGGACCGGCCTCCTGACGCCGGCGGCCGGTCCGCCGCCCCGGGGCGGCGGACCGGCCGGTCTGGTGGGCGCACGCGTGCGGCCGGGTCAGTACCTCGCCACCACGGTCGGCAGCTGCCCCGCCGGGACCGCGAGGTCGGCGGAGGCGAGGATCCTGCGTTGCAGGTCCTGTACCGACGCGCCGGGCTCGATCCCCAGCTCGGACACCAGGGTGAGCCGCAGCCGGTTGAAGACCTCCAGCGCCCGCGCCCGGCTCCCGGACATCCCGAGGGCGCGCATGTACTGGAAGTGCAGCCCCTCGTGAAGCGGATTCTCGGCGACCGGAATCGTCAGATCGCAAATCGCCTCGTGATACTGCCCGACGCCTATCCGGGCCGCCGACATCGCCTCGACCACACCGAGGCGCGTGTCGTGCAGCTGGCGTCGCTGAGTTTCCAGTACGGGCCCCGTCACCACATCCGCGAAGGCCGGCCCGCGCCAGACGGCCAGGGCGCGGGCGAGGAGATTGATTCCCTCCAGTAATTCGCCGTTCGTGATGGCCCGGCGACCCCGCGCGGACAATTCGGTGAAAGTTTGATGGTCGTAGCCGACCAGGGTGTCGCTGATGGCGTACCCGCCCGGCTGCGTGACCAGCAGCTTGTCGGCGACAGCGCGGCGCGGCAGGCCCCACGCCTGCGCCAGGTGCTTCCTGATCTGCACGACGTACGTGTGGATGTTGCGCAGCGAGCTGGCCGGGGGTGTCTCCCCCCAGATCTCCCGCACCAGCACGGTGACGGGGACCAGCCTGCCGGGGTTGCCTCCCAGAACGCCAAGGATGGTTCTCGGTTTCGGTGCCAGGTTCACATGATCGATTGCTTCACCCTGGGAAATCGCCAAGGGTCCCAGTATGTCGATGTCCATCCATTCTCCCCGTTGAACCTAGCCCAGTGCACCGGAGTTTCGGCGTTTAGTTTACAGCGCAAAAAACGCACTCGAACAAGCTCGCGCCTATTGGCCAAAAATCGATCCGGGCCGAAACAATGCCACTGTGCAACGGGGCGGTCGCGTTCGGTGTTCCCGGAACAATGAACAGGAATGTGTCCCCGAAGGCACCGGCCGGACCGGCCCGCCGCGCCCCGGCCCGCCGCGCCCCGGCCCGCCGCGCCCCGGCCGACCGCACCGCGACGCTCCGCTGGGCCGCCGCCCTCGGCAACGCCGACTGGTACGTCATGGGCCAGCTGATCGCCGTCCTGGCCACCACCTGGCGCACCGACGTCACCACCGTCACGACCGGCATCGCGGCCTACTCCCTCGGCAACGGCTGCGCGCTGCCGCTGTGGGGGGCCGTGGCGGACCGCCACGGAGCCCGGCGCAGCCTGCGCACCGGCCTGCTGTGCGCCGCGGCCGCCTCGGCCGCCTGCGCCGTCTGCCCGGGCCCCGCCTGGTGGGTGGGACTGCGCCTGGCCGCGGGCGCCTCCTTCGCCTGCGTCACCCCCTGCGTCTCCCTCTTCTGCGAGGCCACCCCCTCCGCGCGCGAACGGCACCGCGCCCTGGCCGGGATCACGGCCGCCGCGGCGGCCGCCGCCGTCGCCACCCCGCTCCTCGCGATGCTCGTCGTCCGCACCGGGTCCTGGCGGCAGACCTTCCTCCTGCTCGCCCTGCTCGTCGCGGGCACGGCGGGCATGCTGCGGGGCGACCGCCCCGCGCCCCGGCTCGTGCCCGGCCCGCGCCGGCCCGCCCCTCCCACGCCCACCCCTCCCACCTGGATACGAAGACCGGGCGGCGGTCCCTCGTCCGCCGCCTACTGGACCGTCGTGGGCGTCGGTGCCGCGGAAGGCGTCGCCCTGCTCACGCTGCCCGCGCTGCTCGCGCCCTCGCTCGCCCTGTCCGGCGCGCCGGCCGTCACCGCCCTGGTGGCCGCGCTCAACCCGGCCGGCGTGTGGGGGAGCACGCTCCTGCTCCAGCGCCCCTGCCGGGACTGGCGCCCCACCGCGCTGCTCGCCCTGGGCGGAGTGCTGGGCGTGGCCGGCGCCATGCTCGCCGCGGCGTCGCCGGACGCCCTCGCCCTGTGCTCCGTCGCCGTCCTGCTGGGTCTGTCGTGGGGCTGCCTGCACACCACGCTCCAGACCTGGCTGCCCCGCCTGCTGCCACCCCGGGCCCGGGCGCGCGCCGCCTCCCTCTTCGCCGCCTCGGCCATGCTGACCAGTTCCCTCACCATCCCGCTCAGCACGTCCCTGCTGCTCGACGGCGCCCGGGCGGCCGTGTTCACCACGGGCGCCCTGGCCTGCGCCGGTCTGACCTGCCTGGCGATGGTCCTGGCCCGGCGCTGGACCTGACACCCGAACCGTCCGTGCCGCCCACGGCACCCGGCACCAGGAGACACCGTGTCCCTCGCACATCCCGTTCTGACCCCGCACGAACAGCGCGCCTGGCGGACGTACCGCGAGGCCAGCCGCCTGCTCACGGAGTACGTCGACCGGCGGCTGCGGCACGAGGCCCGTATCCGCTCCGCCCACTACACACTGCTGGTCCAGCTCGCCCAGGCCCCCGGGCGGCGCCTGCGGATGACGGAGCTGGCGGCGGGCGCGCGGATGAGCCCCTCCCGCCTGTGCCACGCGGTCGACCGGCTGCAGTCTTTCGGCTGGGTGCGCCGGGAGGCCTGCGCGACGGACCGGCGGGGACAGATGGCGGTGCTGACCGACGACGGGCTCGACACCCTCGCCCGGGCCGAGCCGGTGCACACCGACGCGATACTCCGGGTCTTCTGCGGCCGGCTGACCGCCGAGCAGCAGCGGGAACTGCGGGAGATCACGGAAGCGCTGGCCCGCGGGGCCCGCGGGGCGCGCGGGACGAGCGGAAAGAGCGCGGAGCCGATGGAGGACCACCGCCCCGAGGACCATCGCCCCGAGGACCACGGCCCCGTCCCGCCCGCCGGGCCGCGCTCCGGCGCGGGAGCGGCGGCGGACGGGAGATGACCACCCGGGGTGCGGTCAGGGGACGGGCGGGTGCGGAGCGGTGCCGTCGGGGGGTGGGAGTGTGATGACCGCCCGTCCCCGCACCTGCCACGTGCCGCCTTCGGCGGTCGCGCCGCTCAGGCCGTCCACCGCCTCCGGCCCGGCCAGCGCCGGCAGGCGCGAGTCCGCCAGACCGGCGAAGGCGTGGCTGCGGCGCGGGTCCCAGTCCGTGGAGTGGCGCAGCCGGCGAGCGAGCTGCGCGAATCCGGTCACCGTGGCGGCGAACACCCAGGCGTCGGGCGCCGCCGCGGTCAGCCGTACGGCCGGACGCAGCCAGGACGCGGCGCTCTCCGGCCAGTCCACCGTCGCGACCACCGTGCCACCCGCCTCCTCCCAGGCCGCGGTGAAGGCATGCGCGGCCGCCCGGCACACCGCGTCACGGCTGTGGCCGACCGCGACGGTCCGCGGCCCGCGCCGGGGGCGCGTCAGCAGGCCGAGCAGCGCGCCCAGCTCCGGCGCGGTGGGCCGGACCGGTGGGGCCATCGGGCCGTAACCGGCGAGGTCCGCCGCCGGGACGAGGGGCGAGCCGGCGCCGTACCGCCCGGTGTGCGCGTTCATGACGGTACGTCTCCTTCCCGTCGATCTCCTTCCCGCAGGTCTCCTTCCCGCAGGTCTCCTTCCCGCCCGCGCGGTCCGGCCGCGCGGGTCGCGGCCTTCCACGATGCGTACGCCTCGGGCAGGCATCTCGCGCACGGCCGGTATCCGGCCGCGACCGCGGTGGCCTCGTCGGCGAAGAAGACCCGGTGCGCCGCGTACGGTCCGCGGGCCAGGGCCCGCAGCGCCGAGGCGCAGTCCAGGCGGCCGTACAGCCTCGCGCCCCGGTGCCCGCCCAGCGTGCCGGGCGTGTCACTGGGGTACGCCCGGCCGTCCGGTCCGAGCAGCGTCCAGGTGCGCCGCACGCCGTGCGCCTCCCCTTCCGTCATGACGCGTCGTGGAAGACCAGGCCCAGGGTGTGCCGCCGGCCGGAGCGGACGGTGCTCACGCCGTGGCGCATCGGGCCGTTGGACCAGCCGCGCTTGCTCGCCACGGGCCGGTCGCGGGTGGTGAAGACCAGGCCGTGGCCCTGCGGCAGGGTGGTCGAGAAACCGCGGGACTGGGCGCGCGGCCGCTGCTCGGTCATGAGGAACTCGCCGCCGGTGAAGTCCTCGCCGGGGACGTCGAGCCCGACGACGACCTGGAGCGGGAAGAGCATGTCGCCGAAGACGTCCCGGTGCAGCGCGTTCCAGTCGCCCGCGTCGTAGCGCAGCAGGATCTGCGCGGAGCGGCTCTGACCGGCGCCGTGGCACATCCGGAGCCACTCGCCGAGGTCGTCGGGCCACGGCGCGGGCTTGCCGAGCCTGCCGGCCCACTCCCGCGCGATGGGCAGCAGCCGCGGGTAGAAGGCCTCGCGCAGCTCCCGCACCGGCTCGGGGAGGTCATGGGTGAAGTAGCGGTAGCACCCGCTGCCGAAGCGGTGGCGTGCCATGTCCACCGTGGTGCGGAAGTGCTCCTCCTTGTCGAAGAGCGCGGAGATCGCCCGGCAGGCGCCGGGGTCGAGGAGCCGGCCGGTGAGCGCGCTGCCGTACGCGTCGAGTTCGCCGGCGAGGGCCGCCCAGTCCTGGGCCGCCACGCGTGCCGCGATGCCGTCCGTCGTTCGAGTCATGGTGGGAGTTCCTCGGATCGGGGGCAGGGGTGCCGCCGTGTCCGCCGGTGACGCGGGGTCACAGCAGCGTGGGCTGGAGCACGCCCTCATGGGTGAGCAGGTGCACCTTGCGCTCGACTCCGCCTGCGTACCCGCGCATGGTGCCGTCCGCGCCGATCACGCGGTGGCAGGGCCGGACCAGCAGCAGCGGGTTGGCCCCGATCGCGGCGCCCACGGCCTGGACGCCCTGACGGTCCACGCCCACCCGTTCCGCGATCCGGCCGTACGTGGTCGACGTGCCGTAGGGGATCTCCTCCAGGGCGTCCCACACGCGGCGCTGGAACGCCGTGCCGGCGGGCGTCGGCGTGAAGTCGAACCGGGTGAGTGTGCCGGCGAAGTACGCGGTGAGCTGGCGGGTGATGTCCGCGAAGGGCGCCTCGTCGTGCCGCCATCCGGCAGGCAGGGCCGCGGCCCGGTGCCGGCCGGGCATCGACAGCGAGGTGAGGGTGAATCCGTCGCCGGCCTCCTCACCCACCAGCAGCAGATCGCCGAGCGGGCTGGCGGTGGTGGACCAGTACGTCATGGTCGCCTCCTTGCGGGACGGTGTGTTCCGTTGTCCACACTGACGCACGGCGGGGCCTGGGGCTGGCGGGATTCGGACATCACGCTGGGCCCTTTCCGCGGGCGAACCGGGCGCCCCGCAACCCGGCCGTCACCCGGCGGAACGACGCGGAACGACGCGGAACGACATGGAACGGCACTGCGGTCGGCGCACGGCGTCGGCGGCGACGAGGGGCCCCGCCCGGGGGGCGGGGGCCGGGGAGCCGGGGAGGGCCGGGGGGAATCGGCGCGGGCCCGGTGAAGGTCCGCGCGCCCGCGCCGGACCGTCACTCGCCCGGGGCCAGGCCGCGGGCCAGAAGGCGGGCCGTCTCCTCGATCAGGCGGTTGTCGACCGGGGCGTCCGGAGCGGCCTTCGAGGTCAGCACCGTGAGCACGAGCGGCGTGCGCTGCGTCGTCCAGGCGACGCCGACGTCGTGGGCGCTCGCGTAGTCGCCGGTGCCGGTCTGGTCGGCGACGGCCCAGCCGGCCGGCAGCCCCGCGCGGAAGCGTTCGCCGCTGGTGGTGTTGCCCTTCAGCCAGGCCACCAGCTTCTCGCGGCCCGCGCCGGACAGCGCGTCGCCCAGCGTGAGGGCCGCGTAGGAACGGGCGAGGGCCCTCGGGGTGGTGGTGTCGCGCGGGTCGCCGGGGACGGCCGTGTTCAGCTGGGGCTCCCAGCGGTCGAGCCGGCTCACCCGGTCGCCGAGCGAGCGCAGGAAGCGGGTCAGCCCGGCGGGGCCGCCGATCTGGCGCAGCAGCAGATTGCCGGCGGCGTTGTCGCCGTACCGGATCGCGGCCGCGCACAGGTCGGCCACCCGCATGCCGGTGCCCACGTGCTTCTCGGTCACCGGGGAGTTCGGCAGCAGGTCGGCGGCCGGGTAGGCGATGACCCGGTCGAGCGGGGCGCAGTGGCCGTGGTCGCGCAGTACCGCGGCGGCGGCGAGCGTCTTGAACGTCGAGCACATCGCGAACGGCTCGTCGGCCCGGTGGGCGACGAACTGCCCGGTGCGCGTGTTGCGGGCGTACACGCCGAGCCGGGCGCCGTAGCGCTCCTCCAGATCCCGCAGCCGGCCCTCGACGTCACGCAGCCGCTGCGGTGCGGGGGACGCGGCGGAGGCGGCGGTGGCTGAGTCTGGGGAAGCGGGGGTGGTGGTGGCGGTGGGGGAGTCTGCGGAGGCGAAGGCGTTGGCGGAGGAGGCGAGGACGGCGGTCGGCGCGGCCAGGCCGGCCTTCAGCAGCGGGCGCCGCGCCGGGGTGGGGGAGCTGGTGGTGGCGGAGCTGGTGGTGGCGGTCATCGCGGGGTGCCTCCCAGGGTCCGTCGTGCCGGTGACTGCCGGTGATCGACGGGCCCAGCGAAACAGCCGCACCGCGCGCCTGTCCAAGAGACCCGCCCGCGTTTCGCCGACTCGGACGCCGTGGGGCTGTTTCGCCGGCGGAGACGCCCTGCCGGCGGCCGCCGTGCCGCCCGGCGAGGCGCCTCGGGTCGTTGCGCTGCCGGAGACACCGTGGGGGCGCGCGTGCTGCCCGGTCGGGCACGTCGGCCCCACGGGCGCCGAAGGGCCGACCGACCCGCGGTCGGCCGTCGGCACGCGGATCTGCTGTCCGCGCGGGGACCGCTGTCGCCGCGCGGCCCCACGCCGGCCGCCGCCGGGACGTGGGGTCCGGGACGGCGGCCGGTCGGGTTCACTGCGGCGAGTCGGCCGTAGCCGTCACCTCGGTGTCGTCGTCGCGTTCGCCCTCCGCCTGGGACGGCGTGGTCTGGGGGCTCGTCGGCTCGTCGGTCGGGTCGGAGGTGTCGTCGACGGTCTGCCGCTCGCCCTCGGCCTGCGACGGGGTGGGTTCGGTGGTCATGGCATCCTCCCGGGTCCGTCGGTCGCCGCCCGAGTACCCCGGGAGATCACCGGACCACACCGCTGTCAGGACGGCGGCCGGGAGTCGTGCTGCCCGGACCGGTGACGGGACAGGGCCGTGCGCAGCGCCGAGCGGATCTCCGCCGGTGGGGGAGCGCCCTCGGCTTCGGCACCGGCGGTGAGCATCGAGGCCACCGTACGCAGCTTGGTGTTGGACAGCTGGGAGGCCTCCCGCAGGATCGTCCACGCCTCCTGCGAGGTGCAGCCGTGCGCTGCCATCAGGATGCCGCGCGCCTGGTCGATCACCGGGCGGGAGACGATCGCCTGCCGCAGCTGGGCGATCTCCTCCTGCAGCGTCCGCAGCCGCTCCGCCCGCTCCAGCGCCACCGCCGAGGTGGTGCGCGGCGCCGGGCCGGCCGGTCCCGCACCGCCGTGGGCGGTGCTGCGCAGGGGTTCCCCGGTGTCCAGGCCGGCCAGCTCCAGGATGCGGCGGGGCTGGCCCTGCCAGTGCGCGGTCCGCACCGGTACCCCGTGCCGGTGGCGGTGGTCGTCCAGCAGGTCCAGGAAGCCCAGCCCGGCCGTGTCCATGAAGTGCACGCCGGACATGTCCAGCTCGATCTCCCGCACCCCGTCCGGCAGCCTCCCCAGGGTGTCCGCCAGGGTCCGGGCGCAGCCGTGGACCAGCTCTCCCTGCGGCCGCAGCTCGGCCCGCCCGCCGCTCACGCGGGCCTCCACGACCAGCGCGTCCAGCTGTCCGGCCAGTGGTGGCCGGGTCGTGGCCGTACGGTCTGTGCCCCCGTGGTCTCCGACGGTCCTCACGGCGTCGTGCCCCCTGTGCCTTTCGGTCGGTGTGCTGCCCGCGGTCTTCCCGCGCGCCCGCGAGGATCGGACTCCTCGCTGTCACGCTGCGCCTGCCCGGCGTACTGTCTCCCACACACGTGCTCCCGCACCGGCGGCGCCGGGCGGCATGGCCGGGTACCGGGCGGGTAGACGGAGATCGTTCGAGGAGGTGGCGGGTATGGGCAGCCTGGACGGGGTGCCGACCGCGCCCGTCGACGCGATGCCGGCGCTGACGCTGGCCCCGCTCTCCGGCCGGTCCGGTCTGCGGGCCGCGGGCGAGATCAGCCTGGGGACCCGTGGGGAGTGGGAGCGTGCCCTGCGAGATGTGCTGTGCGAGGACGATGATGTGTACTACCTGGAGTTGTCCGCGGTGACGTTCGCCGATGTCGCCGGGGTCGGTGCGCTCGCGGACGCGGCCCAGCGGCTGCCCGACGGGCGCCGCATCGTGCTGCAGCGCCCGCCGGCCGTGGTGAGCAGGGTGCTGGAACTGTTCTGGCCCGGGACGGCGGCGATCGAGGTGTCGATGTCATGAGTGCGAACGAGGCGCCAGCGCCGGCCGATCCGTTCGTCCACCCCGCGCTCTTCTACCGTGACCCGCAGGAGTACATCGCCGGCACCGTCCCCTTCGTGCGGGCCGGGCTCGACGCCGGTGAGCCCGTCGCCGTCGCCGTCCCCGGCGACAACCTGGAGCTGATCCGCGCCGAGCTGGGCGACGACGCCGGCCGGGTGCGGCTGCTGGACATGCGCGAGGCCGGACGCAACCCGGGCCGTATCATCCCCGGCGTGCTGCGCGCCTTCGCCGACGCCCAGCCCGCCGGACGCCGGGTGCGGATCATCGGCGAGCCGATCTGGGCCGGGCGCAGCGCCACCGAGTACCCGGCCTGCGTGCAGCACGAGGCGCTGATCAACGCCGCGTTCCAGGGCCGCGAGGCCACGATCCTGTGTCCTTACGACGTCGTCCGGCTGCCGGAGCGGATGGTCGCCGACGCCTACGCCACCCACCCGACGGTGATCCCGACCGGCGCGGTCGACGAACGCCTCAGCCACGCGTACGCCCCCGCCGAGGTCGTCGCCCGCTACAACGAGCCGCTGCCCGCCGCCGCCCCGGACGTCGCGGCGTTCGACTTCGACCGGGCCACCCTGTCGGCGGCCCGGCACCACGCGGTCGGCGAGGGAGCGCGGCTCGGACTCGAGGGCGTACGGCTGGACGATCTCGCCCTCGTCGCGGCCGAGCTGACCACGAACAGCGTGGTGCACGGCGGCGGGAGCGGCACCCTGCGGGTGTGGGCCGAGGGCGGCCACGTGGTGTGCGAGGTCCGGGACGCCGGGCGGCTCGCCGACCCGCTGGCCGGCCGCAGGCCCGTCCCGCGCGACCAGCGCGGCGGCCGGGGCCTGCTCCTGGTGAACCTGGTCAGCGACCTGGTACGCCTGCACACGGCCCAGCCCGGCACAACGGTCCGCGCCTACCTCAGCTGACGCCCAGGGCTGCCGCCACCTCGGCCGACAGGCAGAGCCGGCGCCCACTTCGGCCGACGCGCAGGGCCGGGGCCCACTTCGGCCGACGCGCAGGGCCGGCGCCCACCTCGGTCGGGCGCGCAAGGCCGGCGCCCACTTCGGCCGACGTGCAGGGCCGGGACCCACTTCGGCCGACGCCCGTCATCGGCTGAGGCCGCCGAGAGGCCCGGCGGCCTCAGCATGGACGCTCCGGCGGTCGCCGGCCCACCGGGCGGGGCAGACCGGGAGCCCGCGCCGAAGCGCGCTGCCGACCTGCGGCAGCGGGGCGGGAGGTGAAAGCCGACGCGAGTGACGGCCCCCGGCCGTGGCGCCACACGGCCGTGGGGCCCCCGGCCAGGGGCCCTACAACAGCGCGCGACGCCTCCCGGCGGGAGTCCGGGGGCGGCGCGCAGGGCCCCGGCGCGGGATCCGGGCAGCGGTGCGCAGCGCCTTCCGGCGGGGGAAGTGAGCGCCGACGCGCACTGCCTACCGGCCGGAGGTCCGGACAGGCGGCGCGCAGCGGCTCCCGCGAGGGATCCTCGCCACGGCGCGCAGCGGCCCCGCCGCGGGATCCGGGTAACCGTCGCAGCGACCCTGCGCGGGGGCGGAATGACGGCGCGCAGCGACCGCGGGTGGGTCCGGACGGCGGCGCGTAGCGGCCCCGCCGCGGGTCCTGGGCGACGGCGCGCAGCGTCCCCGACGCGCGCTGCCTGCCGGCTGCCGGAGGTTCTGACGGGCGGCGCGCAGCGGCCCCGCCGCGGGACCCGGACGACGGCGCGCAGTGACCCCCGTGAGGGCAACCCGCCACGGCGCGCAGCGACCCGCTGTGGGTCCGGGCGACGGCGCGCAGCGTTCCCGACGCGCGCTGCCTGCCGGCTGCCGGAGGTCCTGACGGGCGGCGCGTAGGGCCCCCGCCGCGGGACCCGGACGACGGCGCGCAGTGTCCCCCGTGAGGGCAACCCGCCACGGCGCGCAGCGACCCCGTGGGATTCGGGACGCGCGCCCGGTCCGTGCGCGTTCAGGGGGCCAGGGGGTCCAGGTGGAGGGGTTCGATGCGGCCCTCCAGCATTGCGCCGAGGCCTTGCGCGGCGCAGATGTCGGGGCGGTCGGCGATGTGGACCGGCATGCCGGTGGCCTGGCGCAGCATCTGGTCGAAGCCGGGGAGCAGGGCGGAGCCGCCGACCATCATGATCCCGCGGTCGGCGAGGTCGGCGACCAGGTCGGGCGGGCAGTCCCGCAGCACCTTGCCGATGCCGTCGAGCACGGCGGTCAGCGGCGTCTGGATGGCGTCCCGTACGGCGGCGGTGTCCACGCGGACGCTGCGCGCGAGCCCGGTGGCCACGTCCCGGCCGTGGATCTCGGTGGACGCCGGGCCGTGCGGGGTGAGCCCGTTGCCGGACAGGGCGAGCTGCAGCGGACGTACGGACTGGCTCGGCAGCATCAGCTCGTGTTCGTGGCGCAGGTGCTGCACGATCGCGTGGTCCACGGCCTCGCCGCCGACCGGGATGCGTTCTGCGGTGACGATGGAGCCGAGGGAGAGCACCGCCACCTGCGTGGCCGCGGCCCCGCACACCATGATCATGGTGGCCTCGGGGCGCTCCACCGGCAGCCCGCACCCCACCGCCGCGGCGATCAGCGTGTCGACCAGCTCCACGCGTCGCGCCCCGAGCCCGACCAGCGTCTCGATCGCGGCGCGCTGGGCGAGCGGGTCGGCGTCGTGCGGGGTGCAGGCGGCGGCCCGCAGCCGGGGCTTGCGGCGCAGCTGGCGGCGGATCTTGTCGCCCAGCAGGTGCCGCAGCATGCGCTGCGCCATCTCGATGTCGACGACGGTGCCGCCCGACACCGGGCGCACCACCCGGATGTAGTCAGGGGTGCGGCCCGTCATCTTCTCGGCGAACTCGCCGACCGCGATCAGCGCGCCGGTGCGGGTGTTGACGGCGGCGGCGGACGGCTGGTCGACGACGAGCCCCGCGCCCTTGACGTAGACGCGGGTACGGGCCGCCCCCAGGTCGACGGCGAAGTGGCAGCGGCGCAGCTGCTCCAGACTGGCGGTCATGGCTGGCGGTTCCTCCCGTAGGTGGCGGGCCTGTTTCGCATCCTGCGGGGCCAAGGTGTGCGCCGCTTGCTGAAGGGGGCCGGGCGGGGCGCCGCTGAACGGGTGTTTTGTTTTGCCGCGCCCGTCCGACGCGGGCCGCCCGCACCGGAGCAGACGGAGCGTCAGCGCGGCGGCAGGGCGCGTGCCACCTCCAGCAGCGGATCCAGCGACCGGACGGTGGTCCCGCAGCCCGCCTCCCGCAGCTCCCGCCGAAGGAGCACGGTGCGGGCCAGCCCCACGAAGGGCAGCCCGAGCCGCCGCGCCGCCGCCAGCTCCGCAGGCGAGGACCCGATCAGCACCGCGGCCGACGCGGGTCCACCGTCCAGGGCCCGCAGCAGACGGTCCGGGTCGGGCATCAGCCGGGTGAGGTCGTCACCGCGGCCGTGGACGCCGTCCAGCGGCAGCCCGTACGGCTCCAGATACCGGCGTACGGCCTCCTCGGACACGTCCGTGACCACGTGGACCCGGCGCCCGGAGCCGTGCAGCGCACGGATCAGCGCGGCGCACTGATGGGTCGTCGGCGCGTCCGGCACCGCCCGCAGCTCCAGCTCGTCCAGGCGCGAGCGCAGCAGCGGTCCGAGCCGGTCGCGGGCGAAGGTGCGCAGGACGTCCAGCGGGTGCACCGACGCCTCCCGCACCGCCTCCGCGGCCAGCGGACGGCCCGTCAGGGCGTCCTCGGGGTCGCGGTGCTCGGCGACCAGCGCGAGCAGGTCGAGCGCGGCCGTACGGGCCGCCGCCGCGGAGTAGAGGCGGGCGACCGGCCCCTCGAAACCGACGAGCACGGTCCGCGCGTGCGCCAGTACCTCGCCCAGCGGCAGGTCCGCCGCCACCGGGGCCGGCGGCCCGGACGGCGGCGCCCCTTGCGGGGCCAGCCGCACCCGGCACGTCACCGCGAGCCCCGGCACGGGCCAGCGGCCCAGCTCGTTGTGGACCGCGCGCTCGGCACCGGCCGCCCGGCGCACCGGGTGCCGGCCGGTGACCCGCGCCGCCCGCTCCCGCACGTGCGCCGACAGCAGCGCGGCGACGTCCTCCGGTTGGGCGTGCACGAAGGCGACCGGGTCCTCGACCCGCCAGGACAGCTCGACGACGGCCGTGAAGTCGCCCTTGCCGGAACTGGGCAGGGTCATCTCCTGCCGGATCTGCCGCGGGGTCAGGTCGACCTCGTAGTACGTCGTGACGCGGGCGTCGGCGGGCAGGTGCGGGCGCGCCGGGTCGAGGAGGGTCGGGGGGCCGTCGGCGTCCAGGTGCACGACGGCCGTGCGGCCGGGGGCCGGTATGCCGAGTGCGCGCCGGTCCCGGGCGATGAGGGGCCCGCGGACCAGCTCCCGTTCCTCCTCGTCGGCCGACGGCGACAGCGGGCAGTACCAGGCCAGGGGCGGATCCTGGGGCGAGGGACCCCACACCGGCCGGAACCGGGGGGGCCGCGCGGCAGCGGAGCTGGCGGCGAACTCGGCGTACAGGGGCGCCGGTACGACGACATGGCGGCCCGGGACCAGCCGCTCCGGCAGCGGGGCCCGCCCGAACGCCACGCGCAGCCGGGGCTGGCCGGGCAGGAGCACGGGGAACATCCGCACCACGGCGACCAGGACGGGGAGCAGATAGGCGTCGGGGTCGGTGCGCACGAGGTAGCCGTCCTCCCGGACCAGCACCTCGTACCGCTGCGGGGACAGCGAGCGGGAGAAGACCTCGTGCACGGCCGCTTCGAGGGAGATGCGGTCCTCCGGGCTGTGTCGGAGGCTCGCGGTCCGGAAGGAGACGACGGGCGACATGGGCGTGGGGACGAGCAGGGACTCCAGGTCGCGGCGCAGGAAGTTCAGCTCCGCGCGGGCAGCGACGGCGGCCGGTCCGGGAACACCGTCCAGGGGGGCGCCGCGCCACAGGTCCAGCGCCTTGCGGGCCAGTTCACTGCGGCGTGCCGGGTCGTCTGCGGCCCGGGCCCGGTCGGCCAGGCCGGCGGCGAGCAGCGTGTCGATGTCGGCGGCGGCGGGGGCCGGGCGCAGGGACAGGGTGTCGCCGTCGACGACGATGTCCGCGTGGGGTGCCACGGCCGAGCGCAGGTCGCGCAGGCGCCGCAGAACGAGGTCACGCGCCATGGGCCGCTGTGACATGCCCGCGGCCAGGTCGTCCAGGGTGGCGGTGCCTCCTCGCAGGAGCAGCACACCGAGCAGCGCCCACGGCGCCCCCCCGGGGACCGGCAGCACGCGGTCGCCCCGGGTGACCTTCGGCGGGCCCAGCAGCCAGTAGCGCAGGCGGTCCGACGGCCAGGTCAGACGGCGCAGCCGGCCGGCGCCGCTCTCCTGGAGCTCGGTCAGGTCGGAGGTGAGTTCCGCGCGGGCGACGGCCAGTTCCCGGGCCGGCGCCGGGGGCAGGTCCTGCTCCGGGCAGAGCGAGGGCAGGAGGTGCCCCAGGGTCCGCAGGTCCTCCGCCCGGCTTCCGGTGTCGGCCGGTCCGCCGAGACAGGTCAGCACCGGTCCGCGCGGGGTGAGCAGGACCTGCCCGGGATCGAACCCGCCGTACGGGCGGCCGTGCGCCTCAAGGGTGTCGAGGGCGTCGACCAGCGGCGGGAGCAGCGCGACGGCGGCGGCCGCGCCGAGGGCGGCCGGTGACCCGGCGATCAGGTCGGGAAGGGACTGTCCCTCGACGTACTCCCGCACCAGGTACGGGTGTCCGCCGGCCGTCCCGTGGTCGCGGATCGCCGCGATCGCCGGGTGGCGGACCGCCGCGAGCCGCTCGGCCAGGTCCGCGAAGCCGCCGTCGGCCCACGTCAGCGGGGTGTGCCGGCGCACCACGACCTTCGCGTCGCCGTCCTCGGTGTCCTCCGCGAGCCAGCTCGCGCCCGCGACGCCGAGCCGCCGGAGCAGCCGGTACCGCCCCGCGAACAGTTCCTCCTCGCCGCGGCCCTCCGCCAGCCGCCGTACGCTCTCCCGGCTGACGTGGGCGAACGCCTCCCCGTCGACGTCCGTCGGACGGCCCGCGGCCGTCGGCGTGGAGGCGCGGAACTCGCCCCGTGCCCGGCCCGCCGCCGTGTCGATCAGACCGCCGATCCGCTCCAGCACGTCCGTCGTGCTCTCGCGTGCCGAGCGGGGCAGGCTGCGCAGCAGCAGCTCCCGTACGCCGGGCCGGAAGGCGTAGGAGCCCGGTGGACCGGTGACCGTCTTCAGCATGCCGCTGAGGATCACCTCGGCCAGGTGCCGCGGCTGCGGATCGGGCTCCACCGCGGCCTGGACGAGCCGCATCACCGGCAGGTGCGGGCGGCCCACGGCGAGGTGCCCGGCCAGCCGGAACGCCTCCGGGGACGCCGTCGCGCGAAAGCGCAGCACCAGGTCCTGCGCGGACAGCCGGGACACGTCGGTGCGGTCACCGGCGTCGGCGGGCAGTGGGCGGCGCAGGGCCGCGCCGGCGGCGGGGACCTCGGTGCGGCCGGGTCCGGAGAGCAGCGCGGCCCAGTTCGCCAGCCAGCGCGGTCCCGGCTCCAGCACCGGCACGACGACCGGGGCGTCCGCCTCGTACGGGTCGGGCGGCTCGTACGGCGTGAAGGTCAGGGCGGCCGCCGGGGCCGCCGGGTACGGGGCCGACAGCCGGCCGGGGACCGCCGGCAGGGCCGTGTCCCTCCACAGGTGCTCCGGCAGCGGCTGGACGACCGCCACCGGCATCCGGGCGGCCCAGCGGCGCAGGGTGGCGTACCAGCGGCTGCCCGCGGGACCCTCCCGCCACTGCGGGCCCATGCAGTCGCTGACCAGGAGCAGCACCGTGCGGCCGTCGGCGGGCGCGGCGGGACCGTGGACGGTGCCGTCGGGGTCGGCGCGGTGACCGGTGACCGTGCGGAAGAGGCCCGAGCGGGCCAGCGTGGTGTGCAGTTCGCGCACCAGGGGCCGCCACACCGGCATCGTCGGCCCGGCGTCGTACACCAGGTGCAGGCGCAGCCAGCGCTCGCGGGCCGGGCGCAGCACCGGCAGCCACCACTGGGGGCCCGCACCCAGCCGGGCGATGCGCTCGGCGGTCGCCCGCTCGTCCAGCTCACGGCCCGAGGCGGCGTCCACGCGGCGGCCCAGCGGGCGCAGGGCGCGCTGCAGGGCCAGCGGGTGCGGCAGCATCGGCGGCGCGGGCGCCAGCAGCGAGGTGTGCGGCGCGGTCGGGGCGCCCGGCGCAGGCCGCGGGGCGGGCAGGTGCAGCGGGGCGCGGGGCGGGGCGGGCGCGGACGCCCGTGGGGGCGCGGGTGCCGGCTGCGGCCGGTCGTCCGGTTCCGGGAGCCGCGGTGCGGCCGGGGCCGGCGGCTCCTGCGGCCCCGGTGGTTGCTCGCCCGCATCCTCCAACTGCCCGGCCAGCCAGAGCACTTCGGCCAGCTCCAGTGCGGTCGGCCGGGGGCCGCCCGTCGCCTCGGCCAGTGCGCCGGACAGGCGTCCCAGGGCCGCCGGGAGGCCCGGCGGGGCGGAGGAGGGGTCAGAAGACATCGGCCTGCGCGCCCTGGCCCAGGTACGGCATGAGCCGCTCCGCCAGCTCGTCCAGGGACGTGGCGTCCAGGTCGGCGGAGCGGGCCAGGTAGATGGCGTTGAGCAGCTGGTCGGTGGCCAGGTCGCCGGCGCCCGCCCGGGACAGGAACCGGTCGATCAGCCGCCGCGCCCGCTCGTCCGGCTCGCCCAGGTGCGCCCGCACGATCTCGGCGAGGTGCCCGTCGTCGGGCTGCCGCAGCCGCAGGGCGACACAGCGGCGCAGGAACGCGGGCGGGAACTCGCGCTCGCCGTTGCTGGTCAGCACCACGAACGGAAAGGCCCGGCAGCGCACCCGGCCCCGCTCCACCGGCACCCGCTCGTCGGTGCCGTCGATCATCACCTGGGCGCGGCCCTCGGGCGAGTGCCGGGCGGAGCGCACCAGTTCGGGGATCTCGTACTGGCCCTCCTCCAGCACGTTCAGCAGGTCGTTGGGCAGGTCCAGGTCGCTCTTGTCGATCTCGTCGATGAGCAGGGCGCGGGGACGGGCGTACGGCAGCAGGGCGGTGCCGAGCGGGCCGAGGCGCAGATGGTGCTCGATCCCGGCGTCGGCCGCCTGCGGCCCCTGCCGCGCCGCGTACAGCCGTGACAGCGGGTCGTACTGGTACAGGCCGTCGTGCAGGGTGGAGCGGCTGGTGATGTTCCAGCGCAGCACCGGGCCGAGCCGCAGCTCCCGCGCCACCGCGTACGCCAGCGACGACTTGCCGGTGCCGGGCGGGCCGGTGACCAGCAGCGGACGGCGCAGATACAGGGCCGCGTTGACCAGCTGCACGGTCTCCTCGGTCGCCTGGTAGGTGAGGGCGCGGTGCGCGCGGTCGGGGGAGACCGCGGCGGCGTCGGCGCGCTCGTCCGGCACCTCCAGCACCGGGCCGCCGTCGAAGGCCCGCCAGGGCGGGGGCGGCGGCAGCCGGTCGACGCCGTCGTGCGGGGTGCCGGTGCCGGTGTAGACGGGCCAGGAAGGCATGGGGTGCTTGCTCCAGGGGTTCATCGGGCGACCGGGGTGTGCAGGCTCGCGGCGGGCTCCGGGAAGCAGCGCGGGTCGTCCCACAGCAGCTGCAGCTCGCGCGCCCAGTGCCCGTCCGGGTCCTCGGCGTCCGCCGTCAGCCGCAGCTTCTGCACGTGCCGGGGCAGTTCGGCGGGGGGTACGCCGGTGAGGGACGCCGTCAGCTCGTCGAGGAACACGGTGCCCGCGCACGGGCCGTCGTGCCCGCTGCCGGGGCAGCCGGTGCGCCGCCACAGCAGGACGGGCACCGGGACGGTGAGCGAGACCGCGAAGTGCTCGGCCGAGGCCGGGGGCGGCGCGGCGAATCCCGCGAGGTGCGCGTCGGAGTCCCACAGCCGTTTGCGCAGCCCGCCGGGGCGCTCCCGGGTGCCGCACTCCACGCGGTACACGGCCGCGCCCGGCGAGGCGTCCAGCTTCTGCCACTTCTTGCGCAGCTGGTGACGCAGCCGGCCGCTGCGGTGCCGCGCCCGGTCGGTCACCACCAGCGGATAGGCGCAGCCCAGCGGCGTACCGTCGTCGGGGCTGCACTCCCACTGCGCCACCGGCTCGTTCAGCCACTCGCGCGGCAGCACGAACGTCACCAGTTCCTCCGCGTCCGGCGCGAGCTGGTCGGCGGCCTCGTCCAGGCGCTGCTGGACGTAGGCGCGCACCGCGTTCCTCGGCAGCCGGCGGGTGCCGACGGGCCGGCGCCGCCCGTCGCGGTACGCGGACACCTCGACGGTGACCTGCTCGGGCCCTTCGCCGCTGTGGTCGATCTCCACCACGACCGGGGACCAGGCGGCGGCCGGCTGTGCGGGCACGGCGGTGTCGAGGAGTTCCTCCAGCCGGTCGGCGAGCCGGACCGCGGCCTCCGGCTCGGGCACCTCCCACTGCACGTACGCGGCCGCCGCGGACAGCGAGGCGAAGCCGCCCGGGGGCAGCGGCGGCCCGAACGGGCCCACCGCGTCCCCGTACAGCCGGTTGGCGTCACCCGCCCGGCCCTGCGCCTCGGCCCGCCGCACCAGCGCGTACAGCCGGCGCAGCGCCTCGGGCCGGTGACCGGTCGGCACCAGCTCGCCGAGGCCCGGCCAGTAGCGGGCCATGACCTCGGTGGGCAGCATCCGGCCCACCCGTGCGTCCCGGCCGCCCGCGACCGCCGTGACCATGCCGACGACCGTGCCGTCCTCCAGCGCCACCGCGGCCCCGCTGAACCCGGCCGCCAGCGGCTGCCCGTGCCCGGTCAGCGCCTCCAGCTGCACCCACTCGTCAAAGATCCGCGGCCCGGGCAGCGCCCGGTAGGAGGCGAGCATGCCCTCGTCGTAGCCGCGCGGGAAGCCGTAGGCGATCAGCTGCCGGCCGCCGCGCTCGGCGCCGGGCGGCGCGAACCGGGCCGGGGCGAGGGGCACGTCCTCGGGCAGCTCCAGCACCGCGAGGTCGCCGGGGTCCGCCGCGCCGCCCCGCCAGCCGCCGTGCACGGCCACCGCGGCCGGTAACCCGGCGAGGTGACGGGAGTTGGGGAAGGTCACGCCGACCGGGTCGGTGCCGGCGTGCCGCACCACGTGCGCGCAGGTGAGGACGTGACGGGCGGAGACCAGGAAACCGGCGCCGACCTCGTTGCCGCAGACGATGCGGGCGTGCCAGGCGGTGCCGCTCATGACGAGGTCTGCGGGTCCCGCGCCGAGCCGCCGGGCGACCAGCTCAGCTTGACGACCAGATGCGCCTCGGCGGCCCCCTTGGCGATGACGGCACCGGCCTCCGCGCTCATCTTCACGCCGAACTCCAGCTCCACCGCGTCCGGTTTCAGCGTTCCGTCGCGCAGCACCCGCAGCGCCGACTCGGCCGCCGCGCGCACGCCTGCCAGGGAGCCCTCGAAGGTGCGCGCGGCCTGCGCGGTCCCGCCGCGCGAGACCAGCCGGGCGCCCGCGGCGTCCTCCACGCCCTCCACCACGACCAGTGCGCCGTCCTCGGTCGTGAACTCCACCAACTCGTCCAACGTGCCGCCAACTCCCCCGTGCCGTGGTGACCTTGCCGGAAGACATTGTTGCGGACGTCTCCGGTGCGGTGAACCGGGTTCCGCCGTCGGCCACCGGACGCCTGGCGGAAACCCGCCAGGGCGCCTTTCCGCCGCCTCCCGTCAACTCCCGCTTCCCGCACGCCCCGTGACACTCGTCGGACACACGACGAAATGAGGCGTGGATGAGCAGAGGACCAGTCGGACGCGGGGCGAGTCTCCTGTCGGCCGGGCTCGTGATCGCCCTGCTGCCGGCCGGCGCGGGCGCGGCGGCCGGCAACACCACGGCCGCCGCCGCACCCACGGCGAGCACGGCACCCACGGCGAGCGCCGCGCGGTCCGTGGACGCGGCCCGTACCGTCACCCTCGTCACCGGAGACCGGGTGACCGTCACCGACCTGGGCGGCGGCAAGCGGACGGTCACCGTCCAGCGGCCCCGGGGCGCGAGCGGCGCCGTGCGCACGCAGAGCGCGAACGGCGAGATCAGCGTCGTACCGGACGAGGCGCTGCCGTATCTGCGGGCGGGCACCCTCGACCGGCGGCTGTTCGACGTCGGCGCCCTGATCCGGCAGGGGCTCACGGACGACAAGGCCGGCGCGCTGCCGCTGATCGTCACCTACGGCAAGGGTGTGCGGGCGGCGCTGCCGCGGGGCGCCGAGCGGGTACGGGCGCTGCCCAGCGTGCGCGGGGACGCCGTGCGGGCCCCCAAGGGACGCGCGTTCTGGCAGGCGGTCACCCGGCAGGGCGGTGTGCAGAAGGTGTGGCTCGACGCACGGGTCACGGCCGACATGGCCGAAAGCAACGCCCGGATCGGCACGCCGCAGGCATGGGAGGCGGGGCTGACCGGCAAGGGCGTCACCGTCGCCGTTCTCGACACCGGCGTCGACGTCACCCACCCCGACCTCGCGGGCCGGGTCACCGCCACGAAAAGCTTCATCGAGGGCGAGGAGGTCGCCGACCGCAACGGCCACGGCACCCACGTCACCTCCACGGTCGGCGGCAGCGGCGCCGCCTCCGGCGGCCGGGAGAAGGGCGTCGCGCCCGACGCCGCGCTCGCCGTCGGCAAGGTGCTCGGCGACCAGGGCTCGGGCAGCGAGTCACAGATCATCGCCGGCATGGAGTGGGCCGCGAAGGACGTCCACGCCAAAATCATCTCCATGAGCCTGGGCTCCACCGAGCCGAGCGACGGCACCGATCCCATGGCCCAGGCCGTGAACACCCTCACCCGCGAGACCGGCGCCCTGTTCGTGATCGCCGCGGGCAACACCGGCGCGCCCTCCTCCATCGGCTCGCCCGGCGCCGCCGACGCCGCGCTCACCGTCGGCGCCGTCGACTCCGCCGACCATGCCGCCTACTTCACCAGCGCCGGGCCCCGCTACGGCGACAACGCCCTCAAACCGGACGTCTCCGCCCCGGGCGTCGACATCCTCGCCGCCCGCTCTCAGCTCACCGCGGGCAGCGGGCCGTACACCTCGATGAGCGGTACGTCGATGGCGACCCCGCACGTCGCGGGCGTCGCCGCGCTGCTCGCCCAGCTCCACCCGGACTGGACCGGCGCGCGGCTCAAGGACGCGCTGATGTCCACCTCGAAGCAACTGGACGCCTCCGCCTACGAGCTGGGCAGCGGCCGGGTCAGCGTGCCCGACGCGATCGGCGCGGCCGTCACCGCCACCGGCAGCGCCGACCTCGGCTTCTTCGGCTGGCCGTACGAGGCGGACAAGCCGGTGACCCGCACGCTGACCTACAGCAACTCCGATGACGTACCGGCGGAGTTGACACTTTCGGTCACGGGTGCGCCGGACGGTGTCGTCACGCTCGCCGACACCGCCCTCACCGTCCCGGCGCACGGCACCGCCTCCACCACCGTCACCGGTGACGGCACCAAGGCTTCCGTCGGCGACACCAGCGGGCAGATCGTCGCCACCGACGCCTCCGGCACGCCCGTGGCGCACACCGTGTTCGGGCTGGTCAAGGAGGAGGAGCGGTACACGCTCACCGTGCACGTCAAGGACCGCGACGGCACACCCGCGGCCGCGGACCTCGCCGTGCAGCACCTCGCGGCCGGCGTGGACCCCTTCCCCGCGCAGGTCGGCGACTCCGGCACCCTGAAGCTGCGGCTGAAGCCGGGGACGTACAGCCTGACCTCCTTCCTCGACGTGCGCGGCAGCCACGGCGCCGACTCCCTCGGCCTCGGCTTCCTCGCCGCCCCCGAGGTCACCCTGGACCGCGACCGCGAGGTCACCCTGGACGGACGCGCGCTGCGGGAGGTGCGGGCCGACGCCGGCCGGCGCACCGAGACCCGCCAGCTGCTCATGGAGTACGACCGTGCCGCGGGCGGCTCCGATCTGTTCGGTGCGGTCCAGGTGCCGGTGAAGTACGACAGCGTGTTCGCGGCGCCCACCCGGAAGGTCACACAGGGCACCTTCGAGTACCGGACCGTGTGGCGGCTCGGCAAGCCGCTCATCGAGGTGCGCGGGGTCGGCGAGGCCGTCGCGCAGCCCGGCGGGGCGCTGACCGACGGGCGGCTGCGGCTGCCGCTGGCCGACGTCGGCGACGGTCCCCTGACCGGCGTCGCGGGCAAGGCGGTCCTCGTCCGGTTCGCCGACGGCACCGACCCGGTGGCCCTCGCACAGGCGGCGCAGGACGCGGGCGTGAAGGCCCTGTTCGTCACGGACGCCGCCCCCGGCCGCCTGAACGCCTGGTGGGGCGCGGACGACGGCGGCGACCGGCCCTTCCCGATCGCCACGCTGAACACCGCCGACGCCCAGCGGCTGCGGGGAGCGGGACGGGTGGACCTCACCGTCACGCGCGACACGCCCTACCTGTACGACCTGTCCGAGGGGCACCCCGGCGCGATCCCGGACCGGGACCTCACCTATGCGCCCGGTACCCGGCAACTCGCCGCGCTCGGAGTGAAGTTCCACGCGGCGAAGCCCGTCTCCGGCGGCGAGTTCCGGTACTCGATCACCGGTACCTTCCCCCTCGGCATCGGCTTCCAGGAGCGCGCCGACTTCCCGGCCGAGCGCACCGACTACGTCTCCACCGGCCCCGGCCAGCTGTGGCACGAGTCGGTGACGACCGCCGACGGCGCGCTGGAGGAGCGCAGCGGGCTCGTCGCCTACCGGGGCGGCACCCGGCCCGTGCTGAACTGGTTCCGGCCGGTGTGGCACCCCTGGCTCGGCACCGGGCTCGGCTGGGGACAGCAGCGCACCGGCAACCAGCTGCGGTTCAACACGCCCGGCTGGGGCGACTCCGGGCCCGACCACACCGGTTTCGGCGACGTGTGGAGCGAGGACAGCGGCATGAGCCAGACCACGTCCGTCTACCTCGACGGGACGCTGGTCGACACCGGCCGCAGCTCCGCCGCGTACGTGTGGCAGGCCCCCGCCGACGAGCACGCGTACACCGTCGTCACCGAGACGGCGCTGGACGCCGCCCGCTGGGGCAGGGCCACCCGGGGCCGCTCCGAATGGACCTTCCGCTCGGCCGAGACCCCCGAGGACCGGCAGACCTTCCTGCCGCTGATCAACCTCGCCTACGACATCGACACCGACCTCGCCGGCGACGTCCGGGGCGGCAGCCGTGTCCCGGTGGGCCTGAGCGCCTCCCATGTCGAGGGCGCGCCCGGCACCGGCACGCTCGGCGACGGCCGGCTCGAGGTGTCGTACGACGACGGCAAGACCTGGCGTGCGGTGCGCCTCGACGGCTCCGGCGCGTCCTGGCACGGCACGCTCACCGTGCCGCGCGGCGCCGCGTCAGTCTCCCTGCGGGCTTTCGCCCGTGACGACCACGGCGGTTCGGTGCGCCAGGAGATCCTGGCGGCGGTGGGTGTGAAGTAGCCCGCTTTCGGATACACGGACGGCGGCGCCGCCTCCCTGGGACGGGGAGACGGCGCCGCTGTTGCTGCTGCGGGCCTTCGCCCTCAGACCAGCCAGCCGATGAAGTGGAAGAGGCCGGCGAGGACGTCGGTGAGCAGGTTCATGATCGTGCTTCTCCTTGCGGTGGTGCTGTGATGTGGGACCTGTGCGTCGACTACGGTCTGCAGCCCGTCGCTCGCACACCGTAAGTATCGCGGACCTCATCCGTCGCAGTCGCTCTCACGAGTGACGATCACCTGTTCAAGGGAACAACTGATCGCCTGTTCGGATCACACCCAGGTCCGCCAAGTCCTGCGGCCGGAGGTGGAGTTGGTCCGCCGTCGCCTCGATCTGCTCCGGCGGGCGCTTCAGGATGGCCGCCGCGAGCTCCGGCGCGATGACGGAGAAGTAACTGTCCTCGGTGGCCCAGGTGTTGCCCGGCGCCGCGAGCGCCAGCGCCCCGCCGGAGCCGCCCTCGCCGATCACCAGCGTCGTCACCGGCGTCCGCGCCGACGCGACCGCCGCGAACACCTCCGCGATGGCCGGCCCCGCGCCCTGCCGCTCGGCCTCCGCGTCGTTGGCCGCGCCCGGCGTGTCCACCAGCGTCAGCACGGGGATGCCGAGCCGGTCCGCGAGCCGGATGAGCCGGGCCGCGGTGCGGTATCCGGCCGGCCGGGTCGCCGTGCCCGTCTGGGCGGCATAGGCGACCGTCCGCCCGTCGCGCTCACCGAACCCGCAGAGCATGCCCTGCGGGTCCCGGCCGCCGCAGCGGTCGCCGGAGATCTCGGCACGCCGCGTGAAATAGGCGTCCAGGTACTGCCGTGCGCGCGGGCGCCGGGGGTCCCGGGCCCGCTGGACGGCGTCCCAGCCGGAGACCGGAAGCTCCCGCGCCCCTAGGGGGTGTCTCGCCGATGACGCCGGGCTCGCGGCGTCTGGTGCCGCACCTCGCCGCGTTGTCGTCACTCCCCGATGCTCCGCATCGACTCCCTCCTCCGCCTTGCGATGCACGGCACCAGACGCCGCTCCCTGATCCGGCGTCATCGACGAGACACCCCCGAGCGCCTGCGGCACCGGCGCCGGCGCCCCGGACGGCCGGGTCAGCAGCCGCAGCCATAGCCCCAGCACCGCGCGCAGCTCACCCGGCTCCACCACCGCGTCCGCCGACCCGGCCGCCACCTGTGCCTCGGCCGTGTACGCGGCCGGGTCGGCGTCCGGCGGCCGTACCCGGGAGCCCGCGAAGCCGACCTGGGCTCCCGGCAGCGCGAGGACGACGTCGGCGCCCGCCCCGAGGGTCGCCCAGCCGCCGCCCGTCGTCGGGTCCCGCAGGACCGCTATCTGCGCCAGCCCCGCCTGACTCGTCAGCGCCGACTGCCGGGCCACCCGCTGGAGCTGGGTCAGCGCGAGCATGCCCTCCTGCATCCGGCTGCCGCCGGTGGCGACCAGCGGTACGACCGGCAGCCGGTGGGCGCGGGCATGGGTGTACGCCTGCTCCAGCCGGTCACCGGTGCCTTCGCCGAGGGAGCCGCCGAGGAAGCCGAACTCGAAGGAGATCAGCACCGCCCGGGTGCCCTCGACGGTGCCGGTGCCGCAGACGACGGACTCCTGCTCGCCGGTGCGCGCGGCGGCGCGGGCGCGGGCGTCGCCGTAACCCTGCCAGCCGAGCGGGCCGTCGGGGCCCGAGCGCCGCTCCGGGGCGGGCAGTTCGGTGAAGTCGTCGGTGACCAGGGCGAGGGCCGCCCGGGCGGACGCGCGCTCAGCCATGGGTCAGCGCCCGCTTCATGATCTTGCCCATCTCGTTGCGGGGGAGGGCGTCGACACAGCGGACCGTACGGGGCCGCTTGTGCGGGGCGAGCCGGTCGGCGACATGGCCGGCCAGCTCCTCGGCGGACGGCGGCGACGCGGGGTCCGCCGGGACGATCCACGCCACCACCCGCTCGCCCAGATCCGGATCCGGCTCCCCGGTGACGGCGGCCTCCCGCACGCCCGGGTGCTCCAGGAGCGCGTTCTCGATCTCCCCGGCGCCGATCTTGTACCCGCCGCTCTTGATGAGGTCGGTGGCCTTGCGCCCGACGATCCGCACATAGCCGTCCGCCTCGCGCACCGCCATGTCCCCGGTGCGGAACCAGCCGTCGTCGGTGAACGCGGCGGCGGTGGCGTCGGGCCGGTTCAGATACGCGGTGAACAGGTTCGGGCCGCGCACCTGGATCTCGCCGATGGTCTCGCCGTCGTACTCCGGCACCGGCGAGCCGTCCTCCTGCACCAGCCGCAGCTCCACGCCCGGCAGCGGCACGCCGACCGTCCCGGCCCGCGGCTCCCCGTCGGCGCGGACGCTGGTGTTCATCAGCGTCTCCGTCATGCCGTAGCGTTCGACCACCCGCCGCCCCGTCGCCGCCGCGATCCGCTCGTGGTCGTGCACCGGCAGCGCGGCCGACCCCGACACCAGCAGCCGGGCCCCGGCCAGCGCCTTCGCCAGCTCCGGGTCGCCGGGCAGGGTCTCGGCGATGCGGTGGTACATGGTCGGCACACCGAAGAGCATGGTGGCGCCCGAGCCCAGCTCCGCGGCCACGCCCTCGGTGCTGAACCTGCCGAGGTGGCGCACCGAGCCGCCGCGGCGCAGCGGGCCGAGGACGCCCAGCACCAGTCCGTGCACATGGAACAGCGGCAGTCCGTGCACCAGCACGTCCGCGCCGGTCCACTGCCAGGCGTCGGCGAGCGCGTCCAGGGTCGCGGCGATCGCCCGGCGGGGGATGACGGCGCCCTTGGGCGGGCCGGTGGTGCCGGAGGTGTAGACGACGAGCGCGGGGTCCGTCTCGCCGTACCCGCGGTCGTCGGGGACGGGCCCGGCGGCGCGCACGTCGACGTCGACGCGCTCGTATCCGTCCAGGGCGGCCGGGAGGTCGTCGCCGGGGGCGGCGAGTACGAGCGCGGGTGCGCTGTCGGTCAGGATGTGCCGCAGCTCCTTCTCGCCGGACTTCGGGTTGAGGGGGACGGCCGCGGCGCCGGCGAGGAGGATGCCGACGACGCCCACGGCGGTCTCCGGGGCGGGGGTCGCCCAGACGGCGACGCGGCCCCGGCCCCGCACCCGGTCCGCGACGGCGCCGGCCGCGGCGGCGAGTTCCGCGTAGGTCAGCCGGCGGTCGCCGAAGCGGAGGGCTTCCTGTCCGCCCGGGTCGTCGGTGAGGGCTGGGAAGAGGGAGGGCACGGGGGCTCCTTCGGTCGGGGGCGCCGTCCCCTTCCTACCCCATGGAGGTTGCCGTCACCTCGGCTGTGAGACGACCGCCGTGCGTTGCAGCAGCCCCCAGGTGAACTCGGCGACCACCTCGTGGCGTGCTCCCGTCGCGTCCGGGGCGGTGAAGGCCAGGCCCCAGCGGGTGGGGGCCGTGCCCTCCAGGGGGCGGGCGGGGGCGAAGGCGCGGGCCGCCTCGTCGACCGTGCAGGACCAGGGGGTCAGGTCCTCCAGAGTGCGCAGGCCGGGGCCGGGGGCGTCCGGGGCGCGCACCAGCCACTCGTTCCAGACCGCGCCGCGCCCACCCACGAGCACCTCGAAGCGCAGATCGGGCCAGAGGGGGAGCGACCACTGCCAGACGGCGCACTCCAGGTCGCCGATCGTGCGCTTGCCCTCGGACTCCGGGGGGCCGAGGACCGAGCGGTACCGGGAGGCCGCCGCGCGGGCGCGGGGCGAGCGGACCATCGCCTGCCAGCGCTTGTTGGCCTCCCGCATCTCGGCGAGGGAGACGCCCAGGGTGCGGCGGGCGTCGTCCACCAGCTCCGGGTTGTGGTCGGCCATGCGGCGCAGCAGGACCAGCTGGAAGTCACGGCGGGCGAAGGGGGCGGCGGGGCGCGGAGAGGAGGGCGGCACGCTCCCATGGTCGCCCGGCGCACCCGCGGCCGTCCGGACCATTGCCCGCGCCGACCGGATATGACTAGCCTGTGTTCGTCATGCCGACCGCCTGTTGAAATATCGAACGCAGGCTTTCAGACCACCAAGGGAGGGGGCCGGTCGTGGGACGCCTCGTACCTGCCGTGACCAGGGCTCTCGACATTCTGGAGCTCTTCCTCGACGGGGACGGCACGCTCTCCGCCCCCGACATCGTGCGCAAGCTGCAGCTGCCGCGCACCACCGTGCACGAGCTGGTCACCACGCTCGCCGCCCGCCAGTACCTGGTCACCGTCCCCGGCCAGCCCGGACGCTACCGGCTGGGTGTACGCCCCTACCAGCTCGGCAGCCGCTACGCCGAGCAGCTGGACCTCGCCGCCGAAGGGCAGCAGGTGGCCCGCGCCGTCGCCGAGACCTGCGACGAGACCGTGCACGTGGCGATCCTGGAGGGCACCGACGTCATCTACATCGCCAAGGTGGACTCCACCCACGCGGTGCGGATGGTGTCCGCGGCCGGCCGCCGGCTGCCCGCGCACTGCACCTCCGTGGGCAAGATGCTGCTGGCCTCCCTCCCGGAGCAGGAGCTCGCCGCCCGCGTCCCGGACGACGCCCAGCTGGCCGCGATGACCCCGAACAGCATCACCGATCCGGCCGTGCTGCGCGAGGCCCTCGCGGAGATCCGCGCGCGCGGCATCGCGGTGGAGTCCCGCGAGTCCAACCCGGACGTCTCCTGTGTCGCCGCGCCCGTGCGCGACCGCACCGGGCAGGTCGTGGCCGCGCTGTCCATCTCCGTGCCGATGATCCGCTGGAGCGAGGAGCGCCGGGCGGAGCTGGAACAGCTCGCCGCCAAGGGAGCCGCCGAGCTGTCGGAGAACCTCGGCCACCGGAGCGCGGTGTGAGCGGGCCCGCGTACGAGGTCGCGGTCCGGGCCCAGGCGACCCTCGGCGAGGGGCCGACCTGGGACGCGGCCGCCGGCCGGCTGATCTGGCTGGACATCCTCGGCTGCCGCGTCCACACCTACGACCCCGCCACCGGCCGCCGCACGGTCCGCACCACCGAGCAGCACGTCGGCGCGGCCAAGCCCCGTGCCGGCGGCGGCCTGGTGCTGAACCTGCGCGACGGCGTCGGCCTGCTCGACCCCGACGGCACCTTCCGCTGGCTGCGCCACGAGCCGGTGCCGGGCCGCCGCGCCAACGACGCCGCCGTGGCACCCGACGGCGCGCTGTGGGCGGGCACCATGCGCTACGACGAGGCGACCGGCGGCGGCACCCTGACCCGGCTCACCGGCGACGGCTCGGCCGAGGTGGTCCTCGACGACGTCGCGGTGAGCAACGGCACCGGCTGGAGCCCGGACGGCCGCCTGATGTACTACATCGACTCACCCACCCGCCGCGTCGACGTCTTCTCCTGCGCCGGGGGCCGGGTGACGGACCGGCGCCCCTTCGCCGAGATCGAGGAGGGCGCCGGCTTCCCCGACGGCCTCACGGTCGACGCCGACGGCTGTGTGTGGGTGGCGCTGTGGGACGGCGCGGCGGTGCGCCGCTACACGCCCGACGGCCGACTGGACCGGACGATCGCGCTGCCCACGCCCAGGGTCACCGCCTGCGCCTTCGGCGGCGCGGACCTGACCGACCTGTACGTCACGACGGCCCGCGTCGGCCTGAACGCCCCGCACCCGGCGGCCGGTTGCCTGCTGGTCGTCCCGGGCGCGGGCCAGGGCCTGCCGCAGCCGGCGTTCGCGGGGTGAATGCGGGGACTGCCGCGGTGGGGGCCGCGGGGTGAATGCGGGGACTGCCGCGGTGGGGGCCGCGGGGTGAACCCGGGGGCTGTCGCGGGGTGCACCCCGAGGGCTGCCGCGGCGTGAGCGCGGGCCTGCTGCGGCCGCCGTCCCCGGGGCGACCCCGGGACGCCCTGGCCGCCCGTGCGACCGATCGCGGCGGGACCGGGATCTCAGGCGCCCCCCGGCTCCGCCCGCCCCGTGCGGTCCAGTTCCGTGAGGATCTTGCGTTCCGCCGGGGTCAGGGGCGGTCCCGACAGGGCCGGGAGCAGGGGGCCCGTCACGGCGGCCAGGACCGCGTCGGGGCGCAGCAGGCGGGTCGGGCCCGTGCGCAGGCTCGTCACGTCCCACAGCACCCGCGCCGCCTCGTAGGACGAGGCCGCCGCGCCCGTCAGACGGCGGGAGTAGCGGGTGACGAGGCGGTCGGCGACGCCGGGCCGCCCGCCGCGTACGTCAGGGAACCAGATGTCCTGGCCGACCGCCGACGCCCACGCCGCCTCCACCGCCCGGGCCGCCCCGCGCTGCACCCGGCGCGCCAGCCCGGGCGCGGCCGGGCCGCCGCGCGCCAGCTCCCGGCGCAGCCCCGCGGCGCCCAGCGCGGCCACCGACATGCCCTGCCCGTAGGCCGGGTTGAACGTCGCCACCGCGTCCCCGAGCACCACGAGACCCTCCGGCCACTCCCGTACTCGCTCCAGATAGCGGCGGGAGTTCTTGGTGCTGCGGCTGACGTGCACGTCGCCCAGCGGCTCGGCGCCGGAGATGAGCCGGCCGACGATCGGGTGCGGCAGGTCCAGCGTGTACCGCAGGAAGCCCTCCGGGTCCGCCGGCGGCTCGGCGCCGCGGGTGCCGGCCAGGCTGACCATCCAGCGGCCGCCCTCGATGGGCAGCACCATGCCGCTGCGGCCCGGCCGGGACACGTACGGGTTGGCCTGCACGACGGCCAGCGGGAAGTCCTCGGCGCCCGCGGGCGTGCGGTACACGCGCGTGGCGTTGACGAGCCCGGCGTCCACGGTCCTCTCCCGTATCCCGGACACCCCGAGCCGCTCAAGCCACTCGACGACCCGCGAGCCGCGCCCGGCCGCCTCGACCACCAGGTCCCCGCCGAACTCCTGCTGCCCACCGGCCGTTTCGACCCGTACCCCGCTCACCCGGCTCCGGGAACCGGCGAGTTCCAGCGCCCGCCCCCGCTCGATCCGGACCCCGGTGTGCTCCAGCACCAGGTCCCGCACCACCCAGTCCAGCAGCGCCCGGCTGCAGGTGATCATGCGGGGCCCGCCGTCGCGCCAGCGCCGCAGCCAGCCCTCGGGGGTGAGCGCCAGCATGCCGGAGCCGAGCGGCACCTCGCGCGCACCGGCCGCGAGCAGCGCCTGACGCACACTCACCCCCGGTATGAGCTCCTCCATCGCGGCCAGGCCCCCCGGCATCAGCAGATGGGCGTGCCGGCCCTGCGGGAGCCCCTTGCGGTGGTCGGGGCCGCCGGGCAGGCCGTCCCGCTCCACCACGACCACCTCGTCCACGGTGGCCGACAGCGCCGCCGCGGCCAGCATCCCGGCGAGGCCGGCTCCGATGACGACAGCTCTGTGCGGCATGGGGCTCCTTGGGTCGGCGAACGGGAGTTCAGCGGGGGGAGGCGGCCCTTACCGTACCCGCGTGTCCGCCCGCGTCGAGAGGGGAACGGGCCAGCGCACGGGCCAGTTCCACCAGACCGCTGGTGCCGGGGACCTCCGTGGCGTGCAGCCGGTAGGGGCTCGGCGCGTCCAGCGGCGGCTCCTGCGCGGCGGCCCGCCGGGTGGCGGCGGCCAGCATGGCGGCCTCCGCCTCGATCCGGGCCCGGTGCGCGGAGCGGCCGGCCCGCAGCGCCTCGTCCAGGGCGCGCAGACGGACCCGTTCGTCGAAGTACGGGGCCAGCGCGAGCAGCGCGTCGTGGATGGACACCTCGCGCCAGCGCAGCCGTTCCTGCGGCAGCCACCACCAGCTGGCCTCCGGCTTCGGTGCGGTGGAGGCGAAGCGCACCGCGGACCACAGCGGGCGCAGCGTGCGGTTCTCGCCGTAGCCGCGCCACTGCGCCACGAGCGCCGGCAGCAGCCTCGGCAGCACGAACCCGGCGGAGCAGACGAGAGCGCCGAGGGAGGCCATGGGCGGGGCGACCGTCGTGGACAGGAAGTCCAGGTCGTGACCCGACCAACGGGCCGCCACGGCGGCGTACTTGGCGGCCTGGAAGCCCAGCAGGTCCACCAGGGCACCGGTCAGGATCAGGCGCAGCCCGGCGCGCAGCAGGCCGGTGACCTCGCGGCCCCACTTCACGCACACCGCGCACATCGCGAGCATGGCCGCGCTGTGCCCCAGCAGGTACAGCAGGATCATCTCGCGCAGGCCGGGCGTGGTGGCGTAGTAGGTGTCGAGGTCGGTGAGCCGCTCGGTGCGGGCGTCCGCGAGGGCGAACAGCACGACGATGGCGACGATCACCGCGCCGTAGGCGGCGACGCAGCGCAGCACCAGCCGCCGCACGTGCTCCCGGGAGCCGCCGCGCCAGTTGATCAGCAGGATCAGCAGGGAGCAGCTGTACGCGGAGAGCATGCCGTAGGTGAGCGGGGCGCCGAAGTTGGGGACGCCGGTCAGGTCGTTGACGGCGGCGAGGGTGAGCGGGGCGGCGCACACGAACACGAGCGAGCCGAGGACGATCGCGACGCACGTGGACACCGTCAGCGGGTCGCGCACGGCGGTGCGGGGCCTGCGGAAGAGCAGCACGGAGGACAGCGCGAACACACAGGCGGCCAGATACACGACGAGGCTCATCGCGCACGCACCCCGTCCACACCTCGCGCCGGCCCGCGCACCCCGGCGAGCGCGTCCGCGATCCGGGCCAGGTCGTCGGGGCCACCCGGGGGAAGGACCACCGGCTCACCGGCCACCGCGACGAGCGGGGGAGCGGGGTCGGCCGCCGCCGCGAGCCGTACGGCACCGGGGCCGGCCGGTGCGGTCAGCCGTACGGCGGCCGGGTCCGCCGGTGCCGTGAGCCGTACGGCGGCCGGGTCGGCCGGTGCGGTCGGCCGTACGCGGTCCGGGGCCGTGTGGGGCGCCGGTGCCGTGGGCCCGGCGGGTGGGCCGTCGGGCGGCAGCGCGTGCGGGTCCGGGGACGACGGTGTCCCGGTCCGGTCCTCCCGGTCCCGTTCCGCCGCCGCGGCGATCACCGTCGCCCAGGCCGTCGCCGCCGCGCCGGCCGGGTCGCCGGTGGCCTCGAGCGCGGCCTCGTGGGTGCGGGCGTACAGGAGCGGGTCGTAGGCGCTGTCCAGGTGGCCGAGTGCGTTGTGGATGCTGGTCTGGCGCCATATCAGGCGGGTGGGCGGGGTGGCCCAGCGCGGCCGGGGCAGGCGCAGGGCGCGGCGGGTGAGGACGTCGTCCAGCTCCCGTTCCAGCGGCGCCAGCCGTACATACGCCTCCCGGGCCCGGTGCCACTCCGCGAGCCGGGGCCCGGCCAGCGGTACGAGGATGCCGACGGAGGTGAGCAGGGCGCCGAGTCCGGCCGCGGCCGGTGAGACGGCGGTGTCCAGCGGCGACCAGTCGTGTCCCGTCCAGCGGGCGCCCACGGCGACGAGCTTGGACGCGCTGTAGCCGGCGCCGGACAGCGTGCCCACGCCCAGCACGAGCAGCCCCGCGCGCAGCCAGCCGGTCACCCGGCGGGCCCAGGAGAGCGCGGAGACCAGGGTGACGGTGGCGGCGACGAGGTGCGCCACCAGGTACAGCACGATCATCTCGGCGATGAACGGCGTCGTCGCGTAATAGGTGTCCAGGTCCGTACGGCGCTCCACGGGAGCGTCACCCAGCGCGAACGCCGTACCGATGCCGAGGGCCACTCCCGCGTACGCGGTGATCCACCGGCGCGCGGTACGCCGTACGCCGGGACCGCCCCGCCAGCGCACGATCAGCACCTGAGAGGCGGCGCCGTACGCGGTGATCGCCGCGTAGGTCAGCGGCGCGGCGAGGTTGGCGACGCCGCTGAGGCGGTTGACCGCGCCGATGGTGGGGGGCGCGCCGAGGAAGAAGCACAGGCCGGCCAGGCCCAGCACCGCGCAGATGGCCCGCAGATAGGGGTCGTGCCGGTGCCGTACCAGGTCGGGTGCCTTGACGGCGAGTCCGAGCCACAGCACACCGCAGCTGAGGTAGTTCGTCAGACCGTTCATCCCCGTGTCCCGCGGTAGTTGAGCGCGGCCCCGATGCGGCCCGCGAGATCCTGGGGACCGCCGGTGTCGGCGCCGCCCGCGGCGAGCACCGAGTCGGGGGGTGCCTCGAGCCAGGCCCGCAGCCGGCGGCCCATCAGCATGCCGAAACGGTCCGCCTCCTGTTCCTCGGCGAGACTGAAGTCGGTGCGCGCGGCGACCGGCCGCGGCAGCTCACCGAGGTCCGCGGGCTCGTCGTCCCGCCGGTTCATGTGCCACACCTCGTGGCAGAGGATCACGATCTGGTGCCACACCGCGGCCCGCCGGTCGACGACCACGATGTCCTGCCCCTCGCGCTCCAGCCACAGCCCGCTCGCCGTGTGCGGCGGGAAGACCTCACGGTGGACGGTGACCTCCCGGCCCCGCCAGGCGCTCACGGAGTCGACGAGTGCGGCGAACAGCGTCTCGGGGTCCGTGGGCAGGGGCACCTGCATGGGGTCGATGAGGGCGTCGGCGAGCCGACGCATCTCCTTGCTCGTACGCCACCTACGCACTGTTCTCGGCACCGTCCCGGTGTGCTCGTGCGGTCATCGTGCACCTTGCCAGCCCCCGTCGTGCACTATGCCAACCCCCGCGCCCCCTCAGCTACCTCGTGCCCTGCGCGGAACCGAGGACGGCGGCGCGGGCCCGCACCTCCTCGACCGCGTCCCGGCGGCGCAGCGCACGCGAGACGGCGCCGATCTCCCGCAGCAGCCGCGCGGTGTCCACGCCGTCGGTCGCCTCTTCTGCCCCTGCGGGCGCCTTCGCGTCCCCGGCAGCCGCCCTCGCGTGCCCTTCGGCCGCCGCTGTGTCCCCGCCGGTGCCGCGCCGTGTCCCGACGGCGTCCACGAGCGTCACCGCGGCGGCGAGTGCCCGGGCCGCCTCCGGTGGGTGCCCGAGGGCGGCGGCGGCGTCCTCGGCGCGGCGCCGCAGGTCCTCGTCGAGGTGGCGGGCCAGCGGCAGCAGGACGTCGCGGATGTACGTCTCGCGCCGGATCAGCCGCAGTTCGGGCGTGGCGCGCAGCACGCGGGGCACGCCACGGCCGTGAGCGGAGCGCAGCAGCTGGTACAGCGGGGCGAGTTCACGGTGGGCGAGCCGCATCCGCCAGCGGTCCTGCAGATACTGGCCGATGTGCGGCAGGATGAAGCCGACGGCGATGAGCACGGCGGACAGCCCGGCGACCGGCGGTGCCGCGTTGGTGGAGAGCCAGTCCAGGTCGTGCCCGGTCCACCGGGCGGCGACGGCGGTGAGTTTCGCGGCGTCGAAGACGAGGTTCAAGGCGTAGCCGCCGCCGAGCAGGACCAGCCCCCAGCGCAGCCAGCCGTCGAGGCCGTCGGTGCGCACCCAGTTCCAGATCAGCCGTGAGGTGATCAGCACGGCCACGCAGTGCGCGAGGAGGTAGAGCAGGATCTCCTCGCGCATGAACGGGGTGGTGGCGTAGTAGGTGTCGAGGTCCCGCAGCCGCTCCTCGGTCACGTCGGCCAGGGCGAACAGCACCCACAGGGCGACGATGACCGCGCCGTAGGAGGTGACGACCAGGCGCCGGGCGCGGCGGGTGGTCGGCGAGTGCTCGGACGGACCGTTGCGCCAGGCGATGATCAGCAGCAGACAGGACCCGCAGAAGGCGGTGAGCAGCGAGTACACCAGGGGCGCTGCGATGTTGGGCACGCCGGTGACCCGGTTGGTCCAGGCGATGGTGGGCGGCGCGACGAACACGAACACCGAGCAGGCCAGCAGGAGCAGTCCGCCGACCGCGCGCAGCAGCGGGTCCTTCCACAGCCGCACGATGGTGGGCAGTTTGACGGCCAGCGCGGAGGCCAGCACCAGCGTCGGTATCCACCAGAACGAGGTGTAGAAGTCGGTCACGAACGCCGACGGGGTGAGCGCCAGCCGTACCGTCACCGTGGGTTCCGTCCGCGCCCGTGGTAGCCGAGGGAGCGCTGCAGCGGGCCGGCCGGGCGCCCGTCGGCGGCGCCGGTGACCAGGTCCCGGCACAGCGCGGCGAGCCGGTGCCCGAAGTCGTCGGCCTCCGCCTCGTCGCGCGAGCGGGAGCCGCCCCGTGCGGCGGCGCCGAGCGCGAGGTCCGGCCAGCCGGGCCGCCCGGCCAGCGCGCGGGCCGCGGCCGGGGTGACGACCTGGTGCCGGTGCCCGGCGTGCAGATGCCACAACTCGTGCCCGAGGACCACCAGTTGCTGCACCTCCTCGGCGCGTTCCTCGACGATGACCAGGTCGAAGTCCTGGAACTCCACCCACAGTCCGGTCACCCCGATGCCGTCCGGGAACCTCTCGAAGCGCAGGTCGACCGGCCGTCCGCCACGCCGCTGCGCCATCGCCGCGCACAGGGCCCGGCACAGGTGCCGCACATCGCGCGGGGGTTCGCCGGCCCGGCGTACGGCGGTGGTGAGGGAGGCGGCGAGGGCGCGCATCGACGAGCGGTTCCGCGAGCGCCGCGACAGCGCCGTGATGTACATCCCGCCTCCTTCCGCCGCCGCTTTCAGGGCTGTTCGAGCCTACGTGGCCGGGCGTGTCCGCGTCACGCGATCCACCGGCCAGGAGCGCGGGGCGCAGCGATCACATGCCGGCGATCCGGTCGAAGTCGTGCCGGACCCATTGACGTCCCGGCGCCGCGACCTTACGTTCCCGTTCGAAGTTACGAGCGTTATTCGATATATCGAACGAAGGCGCACCTGGCTGGCGAACGCCGCCTGAAGTCAGGTGGCCACGTGGCCTGTTCGACCGGCGGCGTCGGGCCGGCCCGAACCCCGGCAGGGACGCGGGGAACCGCGCGACCGGCCACGACGAACCGGTAGCCGCCCACGCGACACGACCACCCACGTCGAAAGGCGAACATTGCATCCCGCCCGATTCACTCTCGACCCCGCCTTCACCGTCGGCGAAGTGAACCCCCGTGTCTTCGGCTCCTTCGTCGAACACCTCGGCCGCTGCGTCTACACCGGCATCCACGAACCCGGCCACCCCACCGCGGATGCCGAAGGCCTGCGCACCGACGTCCTGGACCTCGTCCGCGAACTCGGCGTCACCGCCATCCGCTACCCCGGCGGCAACTTCGTCTCCGGCTACCGCTGGGAGGACTCCGTCGGCCCCGTCGAGGAACGCCCCCGCCGCCTCGACCTGGCCTGGCACTCGACGGAGACCAACCGCTTCGGCCTGTCCGAGTACATCGCCTTCCTGAAGAAGATCGGCCCCCGGGCCGAGCCGATGATGGCCGTCAACCTCGGCACCCGGGGCGTCGCCGAGGCCCTCCAGCTCCAGGAGTACGCCAACCACCCCTCCGGCACCGCGCTCAGCGACCTGCGCGCCGCCCACGGCGACAAGGAGCCCTACGGCATCAAGCTGTGGTGCCTCGGCAACGAGATGGACGGCCCCTGGCAGACCGGTCACAAGACCGCCGCCGAGTACGGCCGCCTCGCCGCCGAGACCGCCCGCGCGATGCGCCGGATGGACCCGTCCGTCGAACTCGTCGTCTGCGGCTCCTCCGGCCAGGCCATGCCCACCTTCGCCGCCTGGGAGGCGACGGTGCTCCAGGAGACGTACGACCTGGTGGACCACATCTCGCTGCACGCCTACTACGAGCCGGTCGACGGCGACGTCGACTCCTTCCTGGCCTCCGCGGTCGACATGGAGTCCTTCATCGAGAACGTCGTCGCCACGGCCGACCACGTCGGCGCGCGGCTCAAGTCCAAGAAGAAGATCAACCTGTCCTTCGACGAGTGGAACGTCTGGTACCTGACCCGCTGGGAGGAGCGGGCCAAGACCTTCGCACCGGACGAGTGGCCGGAGGCGCCGCGCCTGCTGGAGGACAGCTACAGCGTCACCGACGCCGTCGTCTTCGGCTCCCTGCTCATCGCCCTGCTCCGGCACGCGGACCGGGTGACCGTCGCCTGCCTCGCGCAGCTCGTCAACGTCATCGCCCCGATCATGACCGAGCCGGGCGGCCCGGCCTGGCGGCAGACGACGTTCTTCCCCTTCGCGCAGGCGTCGAAGTACGGCCGCGGGCAGGTGCTGGACGTCCGTGCCGACTCGCCGACGTACGAGACGAAGAAGTACGGCGAGACCGATCTGCTGCACGCCACCGCCGTGCGCGCCGAGGACGGCACGGTCACCGTCTTCGCGGTCAACCGCAGCCGCACCGAGCCGCTGCCCCTCCAGGTCGCGCTGAACGGCCTCGACCTCACCCGGGTCGTCGAACACAGCGCCCTCGCCGACGCCGACCCGCACGCCCGCAACACGCTCACCGAGCCCGAGCGGGTCGTCCCGCACCAGGTGGGCGGCGCGGCCCTGGCCGGCAACCGGCTGACGGCCGTACTGGAGCCGCTGTCGTGGAACGTGATCAGGCTGGCGTAGACAATGAAGGCATGAGGATCTCGGCGCGGGCGGACTACGCGGTGCGGGCGGTGCTGGAGCTGGCCGTACGGCAGGAGGGCGACGACCCGCTGAAGGCGGAGGCGATCGCCGCGGCCCAGGGCATCCCGCACAAGTTCCTCGAGGGGATCCTCGGCGACCTGCGCCGCGCCGGCATCGTGGACAGCCGGCGCGGCGGGGGCGGCGGCTACCGGCTGGCCCGGGAGGCGTCCGCGGTCACGGTGGCGGACGTCATCCGGGCCGTGGACGGCCCGATCGTCTCGGTCCGCGGCGAACGCCCCACGGGCCTGACCTACACCGGCAGCGCCGAGCCGCTGCTGCCGCTGTGGATCGCGCTGCGCGCCAACGTCCGCAGGATTTTGGAGGGCGTCACACTCGCCGACATCGCGGCCGACGCCCTCCCGGACCCGGTACGGCGGCTGGCTGCGGAACCGGCGGCGTGGGAGAACCCGTGAGCCCGGCAGCCGGGAAGTGGCCGCGAGCCCGGCGAGACAGACCCTAGCGCCGCCGGGCGTCCCGCAGGGCGCTCGTGAGTGCCTGGTCGCCCTGCCCCAGCAGGGCCTTCTCCAGGCTGTGGTCCTCGCGCCGGTCCAGCCGCTCCCCGTGCGCGAACCCGTCCGTGTCCACGACCTGCCCGCACCACTCCCCGCGCCCCACCACATGCCCGTCGTACGGCACGACGCCGCCCTCACCGAGTGCCACCCACCGCCCCTCGCGGTGGCGCAGGGCGAGGATGTAGGTGTGGCCGGGCACGACGCGGGGCGCCTCCCCGGTCAGCACGTCGACCCGGTCCCGGCTGCCGCGGGTGATCCTCCAGCCGGGCGCGACATAGTCGAAGGCCGCGCCGACCGCCGGGTGGGACCGCTCCCGTGACACGTACGGCACGGACTCGGCGCGTATCCGCACGGTCCGCTCCACGGCGTACCGATAGGGGCCCGGGGGCAGTTCCCGCCGGCCGCTCTCGCGTTCGCCGACGACCTGCCCGACGACCACGACGTCGGCGTACGTCACCCAGTCCCGCGCGGTCTCGGACGGATAGGGGTTGTCCGGATACCCGCACCCGTTGACGGTGTCGAGGCCGCGCCACCCGACGAGCACCCCGCCGACCACGCCCAGGGCGGCGAGGCCGGCGACGAGGGCACCTGTCACGGAGGAGGAGGGCAAGCGGGATCTGCGCATCCGATGATCTTGGAGCTCACCGCGGTCCCGGGCTGTGGTGGAAGCCATAACTCCGGTCACAGCCGTGTCACAGGAGGGCGTCACGAATGGCCGGAGGCCGCCTTCACGGGTCCCTCACACATCCATGACAGTCGGTGCGACACAGCCACCCCCCATACGACGGACGGAGAGACCATGACCGGTGGACTCCTCCTGAGCGGCGTCCTCGCCGCTCTGCTCGGCACCGCCTTGCCCGCAGCGCACCCGTCCTCCGGGTTCACCGACCCGCCCCCGGACAAGATCGTCATCAAGGTCGCCACGGTGAACGGCTCCGGCTGCCCCCAGGGCACCACCGCCGTCGCCGTCTCCGAGGACAACACGGCCTTCACCGTGACCTACAGCGACTACCTGGCCCAGGCGGGCGGCAACTCCGACCCGACCGCGTTCCGCAAGAACTGCCAGCTGAACCTCGTCGTGCACGTCCCGCAGGGCTTCACCTACGCCGTCGCCAGCGCCGACTACCGCGGCTTCGCCGCACTCCAGCAGGGCGCGAACGGCACGCAGAGAGCGTCGTACTACTTCCAGGGCTCACCCAGCACCGCCTCGCGCAACCACCCGCTGTCCGGCCCCTACAACGACAACTGGCAGGCCACCGACACCACGGACTGGGCCCAGCTGGTCTGGGCGCCTTGCGGTGTCCAGCGCAACTTCAACATCAACACGGAACTGCGCGTCAACGCCGGCACCTCGGCACTCGGCAAGGTCAGCTTCATGACGATGGACTCCACGGACGGAGACATCAGCACCGTCTACCACCTGGCCTGGAAGGAGTGCCCGGCCCGCTGAGGCCGAGGGGCGCCGCGGCCACCGTCACCCGCACGGTGGCCGCGGGGCCGGCCTGCGGTCAGCCCGCCCGTCCCATCCCCGCCGCGTTCGGCCAGCCCGCCGCCGGTGCCGCCGTCAGGCCGTCCGGCATGCCCGTCGTGCCGCGCACCTGGGCCGCCGTGAGGCCGCCCTGGGCCGGGACCCCAACGGTGGCCACCGCGGGAACCCCCACCGGGGCCGCCGCCGGCACTCCGACCGGCACGCCCGCCGCCGGCACACCCGCCGCCGGCACTCCGACCGGCACAGCCGCCGCCGGCACTCCGACCGGCACGCCCGCCGGGGGCAGCGGCTGGGGCCACGGCTGGGCCGGCGGGAGCGGCACGCCCGTGCCGTTGGTCTGCCCGGTCAGCGGCACCCCCGTGCCGTTGGTCTGCCCGACCAGCCGGTCCACCGCCGCCGTCCCCGAGCTGTAGCCGCCCCCGCTGAACGGCTGGGGCACGGCGGTGTCCCGCGCGGACGTCCCGAAGAGCACCTGTTCCAGGCCGGACACCAGGCGCCGCACGTCGACCTGGGGGCGCACCACGAGCCGCAGGAAGCGGCTGGAGGAACCGATCTTGTTGCCGCACTCGCGGACCAGGATCCGGTGCCCGGTGAGCAGCCGGTCGCGCACCACGGTGCCCTCGGCGCCCACGGGCAGCCGCACGAAGAGGAAGTTGGCCTGGGAGGGGTAGACCGTCAGGCCCGGCAGGGCCGACAGCGCGGCCGTCATCTCCAGGCGGTCACGGCGCACCTGCTGAAGGCTGCGGGCGTACTCCCGGCCGTGGTCCCGCAGCATGAACACCACGTGCTCGGCGAAGGAGTTGAGGTTCCACTTCGGCAGCATCGAGCGGACCCGGCCTGCCAGCGCCGGGTTGGCCACCAGATAGCCGAAGCGGACCCCGTGCAGGCCGAAGTTCTTGCCCAGGCTGCGCAGGACGATCACGTTCGGACGGAGCACGGCCTCCTGGACGACGGAGGGGTCCGCCTCCGCGTCCGCGAACTCCAGGAACGACTCGTCCACGACCACCAGGTCCAGGTCCGCCATCGCGTCGAGGAACGCCACCAGCGCCTGCTTGTGCTGGTAGCCGCCGTCGGGATTGTTCGGGTTGCAGACCACCGCCACCCGGGTGCCGCGGGCGCGGATGAAGTCGGCGTAGCGGGACAGGTCGAGGGCGAAGCCGTTCGCCTCCTGCAGCGGGAACATGTCGACCCGCTTACCGGTCTCCATCGGCTGGTCGGTCCAGCGGCCGAAGGTGGGCACGGGCACGGCGAGGGACTCGCGCACCAGCAGATGGTCGATCCAGGTGATCAGCTCCGTGGAGCCGTTGCCCATCGCCACGCAGCTCGGTGGCAGCCGCAGCAGCTCACACAGCTCGGCGGTGACCGTCTGCGCGCTGCTCGGGTAGTACGTGAGGATCTCCCGCAGCCGGCCCGCCAGCTCCTCGAACATCGCGGGGGTGGGGAAGTAGGGGTTGCAGGGGATGCAGAAGTCCAGCGGTCCCGCCCCGTCGCTCTCCCGCGTCAGCGCCGCCATCGAGGGACTGTGCGCGGCGTGCTCACGGAACAGCGAAGTGACGTTGTCTGCCAAGGGGACCTCCGTGTCCGAGGGCGGCCCGTGCCGGAGGAGCACGGGCCGCCCTTGTGTACGCAGTCCCGGGCGGCGGCGTTCAACTCGCCCGCGCCGGCGGCCACTTCACGCGGAGAAGCGGTGGACCGTCCGCGTGCGGTACGTCTCGCCCGGGCGCAGCACCGTCGACGGGAACGCCGGGTGGTTGGGGGAGTCCGGGAAGTGCTGTGTCTCCAGGCACAGCGCGTCGCCCTGCCGGTAGGTGCGCCCGGAGGTGCCGGTGAGGGTGCCGTCGAGGAAGTTGCCGGAGTAGAACTGCAGGCCCGGCTGGTCGGTGGATATCTTCAGGGTGCGGCCGGACGCGGGGTCGCGCAGCGTGGCGACGTGCTCCGGCTCGGCGGTGATCCCCTTGTCGAGGACCCAGTTGTGGTCGTAGCCCTTGGCGAGGATCTGCTGCGGATGACCGGCCCGCAGGTCCCGGCCGACGGGCTTGGCGCGGCGGAAGTCGAAGGGGGTGCCCGCGACCCTCGCCAGCTCGCCGGTGGGGATCAGGCCCGCGTCGGTGGGCGTGAAGCGCGAGGCGGCGATCCGCAGTTCGTGGTCCTCGATGCTGCCGCTGCCCTCGCCGGCCAGGTTCCAGTACACATGGCTGGTGAGATTGACGACGGTGGCCCGGTCGGTGGTGGCCGCGTAGTCGATGATCCAGTCGCCGCCCCGGGTGAGGGTGTACGTCACGGTCGCCTGCAGTGTGCCCGGGTAGCCCATCTCGCCGTCGGCGCTCGTGTAGTGCAGGCGCAGCCCGACGTCGGAGCCGGCGGTGAAGGGCTCCACGTCCCACACCCGCTTGTCGAAGCCCTTGGCGCCGCCGTGCAGGCTGTTCTCGCCGTCGTTCACGGACAGCTGGTGGCTCTTGCCGTCCAGGGTGAAGCGGCCCTTGGCGATGCGGTTGCCGTAGCGGCCGATCAGGGCGCCGAAGTACGGGCTGGACGCCACGTAGTCCTCGATCGTGTCGAAACCGAGGGAGACGTCGGCGTAGCGGCCGTGCCGGTCGGGGATCTCCAGCGACTGGACGACACCGCCGTAGGACAGGACCTTCAGACGGGTGCCGCCGTTCTCCAGCGACCAGCGGTGCACCTTCGTGCCGTCGGCGAGCGTGCCGAAGTACTCCTTGACCGGCCTGCGGCCGTGCCGGCCGGTGGCGGGGGCGGCCTCGGCCGGGGTGCCGAGGGCCGTCGCGGCGATGCCCGCCGCCGCTGCCGAGGCGATGACCGTGCGTCTGTTCAGTTCCATGGGTACGGCTCCTCACACGACGTCAAAGGGAGGGGCCCCGCCTGTGCGACGGGGCCCCGGTGACTCACGAACCGGACTTGCGCTTGTTCCACACGTCGAACCCGACCGCCGCCAGCAGGGCGAAGCCCTTGATGACCTGCTGCCAGTCGGTGCCGACGCTCAGGAGGTTCATGCCGTTGTTCAGCACACCGAGGACGAGACCGCCGATGATCGCGCCGAGGACGGTGCCGACACCGCCGCTCATGGACGCGCCGCCGATGAACGCCGAGGCGATCGCCTCGAGTTCGTAGTTCAGGCCCGCCTTCGGGGACGCCGCGTTCAGCCGGGCGGCGATCGCCAGCCCCGCCAGGGCCGCGAGCGCGCCCATGTTCAGGAAGACGAAGAAGGTGACCTTCTTGTCCTTCACACCGGACAGCTTCGCCGCGGGCAGGTTGCCGCCGATGGCGTAGATGTGCCGGCCGAACACCGCGTTGCGCATCACATAGCCGTAGCCGACGACCAGGACGCCCAGGATCAGCAGCACGATCGGCGCGCCCTTGTAGCTGGCGAGCAGCATCGTGACGACGAGGATCGCGGCGACGATGGCGACGAGCTTCAGCAGGAAGAGGTTGCGCGGCACGACGTCCAGCGAGAACTCCCGCTGCCGCCTGCGGTCCCGGACCTCCTGGACCACCGAGAAGACGATCAGTGCGAGGCCCAGCAGCAGCGTGATGTTGTGGTAGTTGGTGTGCGGACCGGCCTCCGGCAGGAAGCCGTTGCCGATCTTCTGCAGACCGTTCGGGAACGGACCGAGGGTCTGCCCCTGGAGCAGGATCTCCGTGAAGCCGCGGAAGATCAGCATGCCCGCGAGGGTGACGATGAACGACGGTATGCCGAGGTAGGCGATGAAGTAGCCCTGCACCGCTCCGGCGACCGCGCCCGCCAGCAGGCACAGCACCACCGCGACGGGCCACGCCACATGGTGTTCCACCGTCAGCACGGCCGCGAAGGCACCCACGAACGCGGTGACCGAGCCCACCGACAGGTCGATGTGACCGGCGATGATCACCAGCATCATGCCGATCGCGAGGACCAGCACATAGCTGTTCTGCAGGACCAGGTTGGAGACGTTGCGCGGCAGCAGCAGGTCGCCGTCGGTCCACACCGCGAAGACGGCGACGATCAGGCCGAGCGCGAGCAGCATGCCATACTGGCGCATGTTGCGGCGCAGGCCGCCCACTACCAGCTGCAGCAGGTTCTCGCCCGTCGCGCCCCGGCCCGGGCCGCCGCCCGGCGGGGCGGCCACCGGGCTCTTGGTCACTTCGGTGCTCATCGCGTCACCTCTTCGTTCTGGGTGTCCTTCGTCATCCGGCGCATCAGCACTTCCTGCGTGGCCTCGGCCCGCGGGACCTCGCCGGTGAGCCGCCCGGCGGCCATGGTGTAGATCCGGTCGCACATGCCGAGCAGCTCGGGCAGCTCGGAGGAGATGAAGACGACCGCCTTGCCCTGCGCGGCCAGCTGGTCGATGACCGTGTAGATCTCGTACTTGGCGCCCACGTCGATGCCGCGCGTGGGCTCGTCCAGGATCAGCACGTCCGGACCCGCGAAGATCCACTTGCTGAGGACGACCTTCTGCTGGTTGCCGCCGGACAGCTTGCCCACCGGTTCGAACACGGTCGGCGCCTTGATGTTCATGGATGTGCGGAAGCCCTCGGCGACCTGCCGCTCCCCGTGCTCGTCGACCACGCCCCGCCGGGCGACCTTCTTCAGCGCGGTCAGCGAGATGTTGCGGTTGATCGTGTCGATCAGGTTGAGGCCGTAGTGCTTGCGGTCCTCGGTGACGTACGCGATGCCGTGCGCGACCGCCTCGGCGACGGTCTTCGTCCGGATCTCCTTGCCGTCCTTCAGGACCGTGCCGCCGGCGTAGCGGCCGTAGGAGCGCCCGAAGACGCTCATCGCGAGTTCGGTGCGGCCCGCGCCCATCAGCCCGGCGATCCCGACGATCTCCCCTCGGCGGACCGTCAGCGACACGTCGTCGACGACCTTGCGCTGCTGGTCGATGGGGTGGTGCACGCTCCAGTTGCGGATCTCCAGCGCCGGTGCCGCGCCGGCCTGAGGCTCGTGCGGGGTGCGCTCGGGGAAGCGGTTGTCGAGGTCGCGGCCGACCATGCCGCTGATGATCCGGTCCTCGGTCGTCTCCGCGGCCTTCACGTCCAGCGTCTCGATGGAGCGTCCGTCGCGGATGATCGTGACCGAGTCGGCGACCTTGCGGATCTCGTTGAGCTTGTGCGAGATGATGATCGAGGTGATGCCCTGGTCCTTCAACTGCAGGATCAGGTCGAGCAGTTTGCCGCTGTCCTCGTCGTTGAGCGCCGCCGTCGGCTCGTCGAGGATGAGCAGCTTCACCTTCTTCGACAGCGCCTTGGCGATCTCCACCAGCTGCTGCTTGCCGACGCCGATGTCGGCGACGCGCGTCTCGGGGTGCTCGTCCAGACCGACCCGGCGCAGCAGCTCGGTGGCGTGCCTGAGGGTGTCGTTCCAGTTGATGAGGCCGCGCCGGGCGTGCTCGTTGCCGAGGAAGATGTTCTCGGCGATGGACAGATACGGCACCAGCGCCAGCTCCTGGTGGATGATGACGATGCCGTGCTGCTCGCTCGCCCGGATGTCCCTGAACCGGCAGACCTCCCCCTCGAAGAGGATGTCCCCCTCGTAACTGCCGTACGGGTGGACGCCGGAGAGCACCTTCATCAGGGTGGACTTCCCGGCGCCGTTCTCCCCGCAGATGGCGTGGACCTCGCCCTGGCGGACGGTCAGCGTGACGTCGGACAGCGCCTTGACACCGGGAAAGGTCTTGACGATCGAGCGCATTTCCAGGACGGGTCCCGCCATGGTCGTGCCTTCCAATCCTTCTCGGTGCCCGGTTACTTGAGCTGGCCGGCGGTGTAGTAGCCGCCCGCGACCAGGACCTTGTCGTAGTTGGTCTTGTCCACGCTCACCGGCTGGAGCAGATAGGCGGGCACGACCTTGGAGCCGTTGTCGTAGGTCTTGCTGTCGTTGACCTCGGGCTTCTTGCCGTTCAGCACCGCGTCGACCATGCCGGAGGCGACCTTGGCCAGCTGGCGGGTGTCCTTGTAGACGGTCTGCGTCTGCTGTCCGGCGATGATGGACTTCACCGACGCGAGCTCGGCGTCCTGGCCGGTGAGGACCGGCAGCGGCTTGCCCGCGGAGCCGTAGCCGTCGGACTTCAGCGCCGACAGGATGCCGATGGAGATGCCGTCGTACGGGGAGAGGACCGCGTCGACGCGGGCGCTCTTGTAGGACTTGGTCAGGATGTCGTCCATGCGCCGCTGGGCGGTCGCGCCGTCCCAGCGCAGGGTGGTGACCTGGTTGAGTGAGGTCTGGCCGGAGCGCACGACGAGCTTCTTGCTGTCGATGTACGGCTTGAGGACGCTCATCGCGCCGTTGAAGAAGTACTTGGTGTTGTTGTCGTCGTTGGAGCCGGCGAACAGCTCGATGTTGAACGGGCCCTTGCCGCTCTTCAGGCCGAGCTTGTCGGCGATGTAGTTCGCCTGGAGCTCGCCGACCTTCTCGTTGTCGAAGGAGGCGTAGTAGTCGACGTTCGGCGTGCCGAGGATGAGCCGGTCGTAGGCGATGACCGGGATGTTCGCGTCCTTGGCCTGCTGGAGCACGTTGCCGAGGGACTTGTTGTCGATGGCGGCGACGATGAGGGCCTTCACGCCCTGCGTGATCAGGTTCTCGATCTGGGAGACCTGCTGGTCGGGGTCGTCCTCCCCGTAGACCAGCTTGGTCCGGTAGCCCTTGGACTCCAGGTCCTTCTTGACGTTGTTGCCGTCGGCGATCCACCGCTCGGAGGACTTCGTCGGCATCGCGATGCCGATCGTGCCTCCCTTGGCGGACCCCGAGTCCTCCTTGCTGCCGCCCTCGCCGTTCTGGCCGCAGGCGGTCAGGGCGAGGGCGAGCGAGGCGGCTCCGGCTATCGCGGTCAGTGCGGCTCTGCGGTTGCGCATGGCGTCTTCCTTGATGTCGAGCACGGCCGGCGGCGGCTGTGCGGCAACGCTGTCAGGAGGTGGTGCGGGGGGAACCGGTGAACGGTGGTGCGGGGTGAACCGGCGAACGATGGTGCAGGGAACCGACGAACAGACGTGTGGGATTGTGTTCGGCTGCGTCGTGTTCTGTGAAGGGGAAGTTGCGAAAATTTATGAACGTGTTTCGAACCGCTGGAGCTCTCCGGGCAGCCGCGATCCCAGCGGGGCCATGTCGTCGCCGGCCCCGTGCCGGGCGAGCAGGTCGAGGGCCAGCCGGCCGCGCCGTACCCGCTCCTTGGCCGTGGCCAGCGTGACGTCCCGCAAGTGGTGGCCGTAGGGGTAGATCCCGGGCGCCTTGGACAGGCCGAACTTCAGATACAGCGGGGCGCCGCGCCGGATCAGCTCGGCCACCTCGTACATCCGGATGTAACCGCCGAGGTCGTCCGGCGCCTCGATGTACATGTCCATCGGCGCGCCCGACGCCCGCCGGATCTCGGTGAGATGCGCCAGCGTCAGATCGCTGGGCACATTGACGGAGTCGGCGCCGAGCCGCTCGTAGACCGCGTAGGAGGCCGGGTTGACGGGGCCGATGAGCGCCGAGACCTTCAGGGTGGTGTCGGCCGGGATGATCCCCGCGACACGTGCCCGGTGCAGCGTCCACAGCACGCCCTCGTCGGCCACCAGCAGGCATCTGACGCCCAGTGCGGTGGCGCGGACCGCGTCCTCGACGCAGCCGGCCACGGCGTCGTGGCCGCGGGCGCGCAGGCCGGCCCCGCGGGAGTCGGTGCGGGTCGAGCCGCCGATGTCCCAGGTGCCGCGCGGCCCGGTGAACAGGCACAGCTCGATGTCGCGTGCGGCGGTGGCTTCCACCATCTCGGTGATCTCGGCGTCGCTCAGCATCCACACGCCGCTGCCCTGGCTGATGCGGTGGATCGGCACGTCCAGCCGCGAGGCCTCCTTCAGCACCACCGCCAGTGCCTCGGGACCCTCGCACGAGGGGATCTCGGTACGCCAGCGGCCGCCGCCGGGGAAGGTGTACGGCGAGGCGTCGGCGGGGTCGGGGGCGGGCGCGCCCAGGCCGAGCGCGGTGAGCGCGGGCTCACCGGGTCGGCGGGCCGCCGTGGCGGAAGCGTCGGTCACAGGTTGTCCTTAAGTCCTGTGTCCGGATGCCGAAGCGTCACTGTGTTCGGCATCTCGGACGAGGTTCGCGAATAACGGCGTGCGGGGGTGGTGGTACGCCGGTACGGCAGCCGTCAGGTCACCCCCGTACCGGCGTACGTTCAGGGGCGCAGCAGGACTTTGCCCACCGTCGGATCGCCCGACCCCACCAGCTCCATGGCCCGCGGGAACTCGGCGAGCGCCAGCTCGTGCGTCACCAGCGGCACCGGATCCAGCAGCCCGGCGGCGAACACCCGCACCGCGTGCGACCAGGCGTCGGGCGGCGCCCCGAAGACGGTGTGCACCTCCAGCTGCCGTACGACGAGATCGGTCGGGTCCAGTCCGTCGGCGCCCGGCGCCGGGATGCCGGTCAGCACCAGCCGCCCGCCGCGCCGCAGCAGCGCCGAGGCCGTGCGGGCCGCGTCGGCGGACCCGGCGGTCTCGACGACCACGTCGAAGTCGCCGGGAAGCTCCTGGTCCTTGGTGCGGAAGTCGGTGGCGCCGAACTGCCGGGCCAGCGCCTCGCGGTCGTCGCGCGTCCCCACCACCAGCAGCTCGGCCGGGGAAATGGCCCGCAGGAACTGCACCGCGAACATGCCGAGCGTCCCGGTGCCGACCACCGCGACCCGCTCGCCGGGCCGGGCGTTCGCCTTGAGCGCGGCGGCCGCGATGCAGGCGGCGGGCTCCAGCAGGGCGGCCGCCGTCAGATCGGCGTCGTCGGGCAGCACGTGCAGCAGCCGGGCCGGCAGGGTCAGCGTCGGCGCCATCGCGCCGGGCTGGGTGAACCCGGTCTCCTCGTAGCCGTCGGTGCACAGCGTGGTCTCGCCGGCGTGACAGCGGTCGCACACCTGGCAGTTGCGGAAGCCCTCGCCGACCACCTTGCGGCCGGCCAGGCCCGCCGGCACACCCGGGCCCACGGCCTCGACGGTCCCGGACCACTCGTGACCCGGCGTCAGCGGGTAACGGACGTACCCCTCGGGCCGGTTGCCCTGGTAGACCTCGCGGTCGCTGCCGCAGATCCCGACCGAGTGGACCCGCACCAGCGCCTCGCCCGCGGCCGGCTCGCGCGGCGTGTGCGCGGCGAGGCGGTGCTCGCCGGGCGCCTCTACGACGACGTGGACGGTCACTGCGCGCCCTTCGGCTGCCGCTTCTCCCAGCCCTCGGCCCACAGGTCGAACCGGGCCTGCTGCTGCGGGAACTCGGCGGCGGCGTCCACGTCCAGCTCGACGCCGAGGCCCGGCGCTTCGGAGAGCTGGAACCAGCCGTCCACGACCTCCGGCGCGCCCTTGACCACCTTCTTGATCTCGGCGTCGGCGAAATCGTTGAAGTGCTCGAGGATCTTGAAGTTCGGCGAGGTGAAACCGACCTGGAGGGAGGCCGCGGTGAGCACCGAACCGCCCACGTTGTGCGGGGCGATGAGCATGTAGTGGGTCTCCGCGGTCGCCGCGAGCTTGCGCGTCTCCCAGATGCCGCCGATGTGGCCGAGGTCCGGCTGGATGATGTCCACGGCCTGGCTGTCGAACAGCTCCCGGAACTCGATCCGGTCGTGGATGCGCTCACCGGTGGCCACCGGGATGTCCACCTTCGCGGCCACCTTCTGAAGCGCCTTGAGGTTCTCCGGCGGCACCGGCTCCTCCAGCCAGGCCGGCTGGAAGGGCGCCATCTCCTTGGCGAGCCGGACCGCGGTGGCGGGGGAGAAGCGGCCGTGCATCTCCAGCATCAGCTCGGTCTCCGGACCGATGGCGTCCCGTACGGCCTCGATGAGCGACACCGCGTAGAGGGTCTGCTGGTGGTCCAGCTCGAAGTGCCCGGTGCCGAAGGGGTCGATCTTCAGCGCCTTGTAGCCGCGCTCCACGACCCCCTGCGCGGCCTTGTGGTACGCCTCGGGGGTGCGCTCGGTGGTGTACCAGCCGTTGGCGTACGCCTTGACCCGGTCGGTGACCTTGCCGCCCAGCAACTGCCACACCGGCACGCCGAGGGCCTTGCCCTTGATGTCCCAGCAGGCCATCTCGACCACCGCGATGCCGGACATCACGATCTCGCCGGCCCGCCCGTAGTCGCCGTACTTCATGCGCTTGACGAGGTCCTCGACGGCGAACGGGTCGGAGCCCAGGATGTGGTTGGCCTCGGCCTCCTTCAGGTAGCCGAGGAGGGCGTCGGTGTGGCCCAGCATCCGGGTCTCCCCGACTCCGGTCAGCCCCTCGTCGGTGTGCACCTGGACGTAGGTCAGGTTGCGCCACGGTGTCCCGACCACGTGTGTGCTGATTCCGGTGATGCGCACGGCAGTTGCCCTTCGCTGTTCGAGATTTCGTCACACGTTCGAAATGCTGGCGTGACAGTAAGGACGGGGCGGCGGCAGCGTCAAGGGGGCCGACGGGTAACGGTTTCGAGACTTTCGGTGAGCGGACGCTTGCCTTCCCACACAACCTTCACAGCGGTGCCTAGGAACGTTACCCGCGGCGCACCTAGTCTTCCCGCGTCATGGACTTCTGCCACTCCTGCCACCGCCATCTCAACGGCGCCCTCGCCTGCCCGGGCTGCGGCGTACCGGCGGACCAACTGCGCACCCGCACCGAGGAGCACCCGGGGGAGGGGTACGCCTACGGGACGTACGACTACGGGGAGCGGGGCGCGCAGGAGCCGGAGGGTTCCGAGGATGCCGGCGACCGGGACGCGCGGGACGCCGGGCTGGACGCCCCCGCCGGCCGGCGCCTGCGCAACGCCGCCGGAGGGCGCGCCGCGGATGGTCCGGGCACCGCAGGGCGCGCCGCCGACCGCAAGGCCGCCGGTGGGCGCGCCGCGGAGCGTGCCGCCGGCGGTGGGCGTGGCGGCGAGGCCGGGAGCCGCAGGGACCGCAAGGCCGCCGCGCACCGCAGGCGCCGCCGCCGCACCCTGCTCATCGCCGCCGGGTTCGTGCTGGCCGCCGGTGGGCTGAGCCTGGCCGAACTGGGCACCGACGCCCCCGGTTTGTCCGCCCCCGACCCGGCGGCGGCCGGTGACCGGTCGCCGGACGGCGCGGCCGGCGGCGACGCGCAGCCCGGCGCGGCGGAGTCCTCCCGCCCGCACCAGGTCCCGGCGTCGGACACGCACACCACGTCCGCCTCCCCGGACCCCTCCGCGTCCGCCTCGCCGTCCCCGTCGGGCAGCGCGGCGACCCCGAGCGCCGGCGCCACCGCGACCAGCGGCGCCCCGGCCGCGCACGGCACCCCCCGCTCCGCCCCCTCGGCGAGCCGGACCCAGGGCCCCGCCCCGGACCCCACGCGTCCGCCCGCGCCGACGACGCAGCCCCCCGCCCCGGCCCCCGAGCCGTCGAAGACGTGCAACCGTTTCCTGTGGTGGTGCACCTGAGCCGGGCCGCCGTTGAGTCGAACGGGCGCCCGTCGCCGTACCCGTCTGCGCGTAACCGGCGTGGAGCACCACCGACATGATCTCCGTCGGGCACCATGGGAGGCGGAGACCAGGGGAGGAGAGCGGATGGGTCAGGAGATTCACGGCGCCGTGGCGGACGGCTTCGAGGCCGTGCGGGAGGAGTTCGCGGCGTTCGTGGCCGGCGAACGCCCCGACTACGAGGGCCAGTTGTGCGCGTATGTGCACGGGCGCCGGGTCGTGGACCTGTGGGCCGGCAACGAGGCCGACTCCCTGTACAGCGTGTTCTCGTCCACCAAGGGTGCCGCGCACCTCGTGGTCGCGCTCCTGGTCCAGGACGGCACCCTGGAGCTGGACCGCAAGGTGACGTACTACTGGCCCGAGTTCGGCGCCGAGGGCAAGGGCGCGGTGACCCTGCGGGACCTGCTCGCCCACCGGGCCGGCCTCATCGGGATCGACGCCGGGTTCTCGGCGCAGGAGATGGCCGACGACCGGGCCGTCGCCGAACGGCTCGCGGACCAGAAGCCGTACTGGCGGCCCGGCACCGCCTTCGGCTACCACGCCTTCACCATCGGCGCCCTCACCGGCGAGGTGGTCCGCCGGGCCACGGGCCACACGCTCCAGGAGGTCTACGAGGAGCGGGTGCGCGCCCCGTACACGCTGGACTTCCATCTGGGCCTGCCGCAGTCCGAGGAGCCGCGCGTACGGGCGGTGCAGCCGATGGTCCCGACCCCGGAGCAGCAGGCCGAGCTGGACGCCCGGCCGGCCGGGCCGCACACGCTGACCTCGATCGCCCTCAACACCCAGGTGCCCGAGCCGGGGACGATGGAGGATTACGCCAACTCCCCGCTGGTGCGCGCCAAGGGGCCGGCGTCGGCGGGCGGGGTGGCCTCCGCGCGCGGTCTGGCGAAGATGTACGCCGCGGCGATCAGCGAAGTCGACGACCGGCCGCCGCTGCTGAAGCCGGACACCGTCGCCGAGGTCGGCCAGATCCACTCCGTGGGGTACGACCTGGTGGCCCGCACCCACAAGGCCTTCGGCCTCGGTTTTCAGGCGACCTCGGACCCCTGGCACCCGTTCCTGGGCGCCGGTTCCTTCGGCCACAGCGGCGGGGGCGGCTCCCAGGCCTTCGCCGACCCGCGCAGCGGCCTCGCCTACGGCTACACCCGCCGCCGCGTGCCGTACCCGGGAGGGGCGGCACCGGAGAACGAGCGCCTGGTCAGGGCCGTGCACCGGGCGGCTCTGGCGAACAGCTGACGCGACCGGCGAATGCCGGGCACGCAGGCCCGCCGAAGGGGCGCGGGGAACTGCGCGAACAGCCCCGCGACCCGCACCCGGCGGACAACCGCACCCGGCAGACGAAACCCCGGACTCAGACGAGCGTCACCGTGATGTTGCCACGGGTGGCCTTGGAGTACGGGCACACCTCGTGCGCCTTCTTCACCAGGCTCGCGGCGGTCTCCGCGTCCACGTTCGGGATGTTCGCGGAGATCTCGACGATGATGCCGAAGCCGTCGTCGTTCTTGCCGATGCCGACCTTCGCGGTGACGGTCGAGCCGGAGATGTCGGCGCTCTCCTGGCGGGCGACGACGCCGAGCGCGCCCTGGAAGCAGGCGCTGTAGCCGGCGGCGAACAGCTGCTCCGGGTTGGTGCCGGCGCCGCTGCCGCCCATCTCGACCGGCGGGTTGACGACGACGTCGAGCTTGCCGTCGTCGGTGGCGACACGGCCGTCGCGGCCGTTCTCGGCGGTGGCGACGGCGGTGTACAGGACGTCGGACTGCTGGATGGACATGCGGTGGTCTTCCTCCTCCTCGGTCCGCCGCGACTCGCGCCCACGATCGGCGACGGATTTCGGAAAGAAGTTACCGCATACCGGAAATCCCCGAAAGGCTAGAGCTTGACGACCATCTTTCCGATGTTGTCGCCGCGCAGGACCCCGAGGAACGCCTCCAGGGTGTTCTCGACGCCCTCGACCACGGTCTCCCGGTACTTCAGCGCGCCCGAGGCGACCCACGGGCCGACCTCCTGGACGAACTGCGGCTGCAGGTCGTAGTGGTCGCCGACCAGGAAGCCCTCGATGCGGCCACGGGTCTGGATGAGGCGGGCGAGGTTCTTCGGGCCGGGGGCGGGCTCGGTGTTGTTGTACACCGAGATCATTCCGCAGACCGCGATCCGGCCGCCCTCGTTCAGGGAGCCGATGGCGGCCTCCAGGTGGTCCCCGCCGACGTTGTCGAAGTACACGTCGATGCCGTCGGGGGCGGCGGCGCGCAGCTGCTCGGCCACGGGGCCGTTCTTGTAGTTGAACGCGGCGTCGAATCCGTACTCCTCGACCAGGAGCTTGACCTTCTCGTCGGAGCCGGCCGAGCCGATGACCCGGGAGGCGCCCTTGAGCTTGGCGATCTGCCCGACCTGGCTGCCGACGGCACCGGCCGCGCCTGAGACGAAGACGACGTCGCCCTCCTTGAAGGACGCGGTGCGCAGCAGGCCGGCGTAGGCGGTGAGGCCGGTCATGCCGAGCACGCCGAGGTAGGCCGACAGGGGTACGCCCTCGGGGTCGACCTTGACGGACGGTACGGCGGTCGGGCCGACCTTGACCGCGTGCTTCGCGTCCAGGACGGCGTACTCGCGCCAGCCGAAGAAGTGCAGGACGTGGTCGCCGGCCGCGATGCCCTCGGCGTTCGACTCGATCACCTCGCCGACCGCGCCGCCCTGCATGGCCTTGCCGAGCTCGAACGGGGCGGCGTAGGACTTCGCGGCACTCATCCGGCCGCGCATGTACGGGTCCACGGAGAGGTACTTGTTCCGTACCAGGACCTGACCCTCACCCGGCTCCGGTACCTCCGCCTCGACCAGGGCGAAGTCCTCGGGCTTCGGCCAGCCGACGGGGCGGCTGAGCAGGTGCCATTCGCGGTTGATCATGACAGGGCCTTTCGGTGGGGGGTTCAGGAGGTTGCTGCGGTACCAATTACTTCAGTACCTGAAACAACGATGCTCCTGAATATTTCAGGTTGTCAAGTAAAGGGGTACCCTGGACGCCATGGCCACCCCACACACCTCCCGCCGCCCCGACCCGCTGACCCTCGAGGTCGTCGAGCTCATCGGGGACGTCGTGGCCCGCTTCTACGCCGACTACGAGGAGGCCGCGGGTCAGCACACGCTGACCGGTGCCCAGGCGCGCCTGCTCAGCGTGCTGTCCCTGGAGCCGCTGCCGATGCGCAAGCTGGCGCAGAAGCTGAAGTGCGAGCCGTCCAACGTCACCGGGATCGTGGACCGGCTGGAGGCGCGCGGTCTGGTCGAACGCCGCCCGGACCCGGCCGACCGCCGGGTGAAGCTGGCGGCCGCCACCGACGAGGGCCGCCGCGTCGCCCGCGACCTCCGCGACGGCCTCCGCTTCGCCCGTGAACCCCTGGCAGCCCTCTCCGACACGGAACGCGAGACTCTCAGGGCCCTCCTCCACAAAATGCTCACCCCCTGACCAGCCCCGGCCCGGGGCCACGGCGCCCTGGACGGTTGCGCGCGGCGCACCGCCCCACCGCGCGCTCGGGCCGCCGCCCACCGGTGGCGGCCGCCGCGGCCGTGCCGGATGCCCGGCCCGGCGATCCCCTGGCGGCCGGCGGTCGGGGGTGTCCGCGGTCGCCGCGGTGGGGCCAGTGGGCCGGCCGGGCAGCGGGTCAGGGTGGCCAGTGGGCCGCGGGGCAGCGGGTCAGGGTGGCCAGTGGGCCGCGGGGCAGCGGGTCCGGGGTCGTTAGAGTGCTCGTATGCGTGATCTCGGGGTGGGCTTCGGCTATCTGCTCAAAGGCCAGCGGTGGGTGGCCCGGCATGGGAGGAGTTACGGGTTCGGGCTGCTGCCCGGTCTCGTCACGCTCGTGCTGTACGCCGCGGCGCTCGTCGCCCTGGCGCTGTGGGGCGAGGACTTCGTGGCGTGGACGACGCCGTTCGCCGACGGCTGGACGAGCCCCTGGCAGGGCCTGTTCCGCGGCTTCCTCACCGCCGTGCTCTTCGCGCTGGGCCTGCTTCTCGCCGTCCTGTCCTTCACCGCCGTCACCCTGCTGATCGGCCAGCCCTTCTACGAGAACCTCTCCGAGAGGGTCGATCGGGACGTGTCCCCCGACGGCACCGCGCCCGAGTCGGACCGGCCGCTGTGGCAGGAGCTGTGGATCTCCGCCCGCGACAGCCTGCGCATCCTGGTGCGGGCCGCGCTGTGGGGGGTACTGCTCTTCGCCCTCGGATTCGTGCCCGTCGTCGGCCAGACCGTGATCCCGGTGATCGGTTTCTTCGTCACCGGGTTCTTCCTCACCGAGGAACTGGCCGCGGTCGCCCTGGAGCGGCGCGGCGTCGCCCTGCGCGAGCGCCTCGCCCTGCTGCGCTCGCGCAAGCTCCTCGTCTGGGGCTTCGGCACCCCCCTGGGCCTGGCCTTCCTGGTCCCCTTCGTCGCCGTGTTCCTGATGCCGGGCGCCGTCGCGGGTGCCACCCTCCTCGCACGCGACCTGCGGGGCGAGGAGATCGAGGAGGGCGAGCGCGACGACGAGGAGGCCGCTACGCCGTTCCCGCAGCCACCGACAGGATCGCCCGCACCTGGGCGATGATGTCCAGCCGGTTGCGGACGAACTCCGGGTCCGTGACGGCCCCCGTCGCCGGGTCCGTGTTGCCCGCGCCGAACTGCAGCACCGGCGTGTGCACGTGCCCGCCCGGCAGCGTGTCGTGCAGGCCGAGCCGGTCGCGCAGCAGCGTCGCCCGGTAGGCGATCTCGTTGGACAGGTAGTTCCCGCCGCCCCCGGCCCGCGCCTCCGACCCCGGCGTCGGTCCGTCCGGCCGCACCACCGGCTCCCCGCCGCCCGCCGGGATCTCGGTCACGGACGTGTTGTCGTACACCGGGTACCGCCCCGTGTCCGCCGCCACGATCCGGGCGTACGGCAGGGTCGTCGTCGTCCACTGCGGCTGCGTCGCCGGATCGCCGACCGGCACGGGGCCGGCCGTACCGGTGTTCTCGTTGTCCGGGGAGCCGCCCCGCCAGGCCCCGTTGGTGCGCTCGACGTCGAAGCGCCCGACGCGGCCCTGGCTCACCGTCGTGAACAGGTCCACCCGCGGCAGATACGGCCGCAGCGCCCGCTCCACCGTCCCCTGCGCGAAGTCCCGCCAGCGCACCGGGAACACCACGGTCTCCACCCGCGCCGGACCGCCGGCCGTCTCGATCACCGTGCCGTCCAGAGCCAGCGCGGACGCGCCGGACGGGTTGGAGATGCGGATGTCCCGGTCGAGCGTGAACGGGTCGAACCCGGTGACCAGAACCCGCTTCATCCCGTGCGCGGCCCCCGGATACCGGACATCGCTCTGCCCGCGCGAGGCACGCTCCAAGTCGTCCAGCAGTGCCGCTCGTTGAGCGTCACCGAGCGCGAAGTGCGGCTGCCAGCTCCGCAGTTGCCGTGTCATCGCCAATCGCGCCCAGTACAGCGGCCGGTCGTCGTCCCGGCTCAGGTCGCCGCCCGCGGGCCTCCGCCCCTGCGCCCGGTCCACGGCCCGCCGCCACAGCGCGGCCCCTTCCTGTACGACGACCCGACGCGCCTGCGCGCAGGAGTGCGTGCCGTGCAGCGCCCGGCCGAACTGCCGCGCCACGGCGTCGAACCCGGACCGGTGCAGGATCTCCTGCGGTGCCGCCTGATCGAGGCGCTGCTCCTCGACGGTGGGGGCGAGGGGCGTCGAGGGCGCCGCCGAGACGGTGGTGGGCGCGGCCAGGGTCGCGGTGAGGGCCAGGCCGAGGGCGGCAGCGCGAACGCGTGAGGGAATCAAGGAGGTTGTCGTCCTTTCCGTCGCCGTGGGGTGCGTACTCGCGGGACGAGCGCAGTATCGCGTGACGGAAGTGGCCTGCACCATGGTGTTGTCGGTCAGACCGCGCTGCGTGGTGGCCGCGGTACCGGCCGGCAGGTGAGCCCGCCACGGCCCCGTCAGGTCCAGCCCGGGACCGGCGGCAGCGGCCAGGGCGGTGGGCTCGGGAGCCGGCCGTCCGACCGCAGACAACTCTCCTCGCCGCGGCCGGACAGCCAGGCCAGCAGCGCGTGCCCCGCGCCGGTCACGGTGGGGCCGGCCGGGGCGAGGGTCCAGGCACGGTCGAGGTCGGTCGCTTCGAGGCGGGCGACGGGGAAGCGGCGGGCGGCCAGTGTCGCGACCGTCTCGTCCAGGGCCCAGGTGACATAGCCGGGGGGCCAGTCGGCGGGGGAGTAGCCCAGGCTCAGGTCGACGTGGTGGGCCTCCAGCTCCCGCCGGGCGCGGTGCAGCGTGAACCAGGCGGGGTGCCGCCACCCGGCGAGCGCGGAGACCGAAGTGTGCCAGCGGTCCGCGGGCAGGGCCGCCGCCGCGTCGGACAGCCGGTCCAGGCCGGCGCGCAGATCGGCCACCAGCGCGGCCGCGTCACGCTCGGCGCCCTCGCACAGGGCCCGTTCCAGGGCGGCGGCGTCGGCCCTGGGGCCGGGCTCCCTGCCGGTGCGGGCCAGAGTCAGCAGCCATACATAGGCGTCCGCGCTGCGGGCAAGGTGCGTGAGGACATGGGCGCGGCTCCAGCCGGGGAGCGCGGAGGGCCGGCGGGCCAGTGCGTCGGTCAGCGGCTCGACGCTCGCGAGAAGGCGCACGCCCGATTCCCTTACGGCATCGAGGAGTTCGGTGATGCGGGCGTGGTCCGGAACGGTGGCGTCGGTCACGGACGGCGACTCTACAACCCGGCCGAACGCACCACCGGGTCCGCCCAGGTCCGCCCGGCCGGCGCCCCTCTACCGCCCGTGCCGCCCTCAGCCGCCGGCCCGCGCCCCCTGCGCCCCCGCGCCGCCTTCAGCCTCCCGGCCGCGCCCCGTGCCCCCGCCCCGCCCTCAGCCCCGCCCCGCCCTCAGCCCCGCCCCGCCCTCAGTCGACCGGCTCGCCCAGCAGTCGCAGGAAGTCCCGGAACGCGCCCGGCATGTCGACGTTCTCCGGGTCCAGCAGCCACTGGTACTGCAGGCCGTCCATCACCGCGACCAGCAGCGGGGCCGTACGTTCGGGGGTGAGGCCGTTGGGCAGGCGGTCGCCGTACTCGGTGCGCAGCACGGCCGCCATGTTCTCCCGCACCCGGCGGTAGCGGTCGGTGAAGTAGGCGCGGGCCGGGTGCTCCTCCGTGACGCTCTCCCCGAGCAGCGCCGAGAAGGTCTGGACGATGCCGGGGCGCATCGCGTTGTACTCCACCAGGGCGGCGAGCAGGTCCAGGCGCCAGCGGCTGTCCGGCACCGCGTCCCACTGGTCCCGCTCCTCGAGCACCGCGACCAGCAGCGCGTCCTTCGTCGGGAAGTAGTGCAGCAGCCCCTGCTGGGTCAGCCCGACCCGCTCCGCCACCGCGCCCAGGCTCGCCCCGCGGTACCCGCGCTCGGCGATCACCTCCAGGGCCGCCCGCACGATCTCCGCGCGCCGCTCCTCGCTCCTGACCCTTGCGTTCATGGCGTCACCGTACGGCATGCCCCTCACGATTCATAACGGCAGGATAACGAAACCTACCGCTCTACAGGTAACCGGTGCACGATGGAGCCACCTGCACGAAGGCAACGAGGAGGCACCGCGATGGCGGGAACCCAGCGCACCCCGGCCCAGCGCACCCCGGCCCAGCGCACCCCGGCCGACGAGGCCCGCGAGGCGGCCGTCGAGGCCGCACTCGGCAAGCTCGACCTGGATGCCAAGACCCGGCTGCTGGCCGGCCAGGACATGTGGTCCCTGCCCGCACTGCCCGAGATCGGTCTGACGTCCCTCGTCATGTCCGACGGGCCGATCGGCGTGCGCGGCGTGCGCTGGAGCGCCGACGACCCCTCCGTCGCCCTGCCGTCCCCGACCGCCCTGGCCGCCACCTGGGACCCGGAACTCGCCCGCCGGGCCGGCGTGCTGCTCGCCCAGGAGGCCCGCCGCAAGGGCGTCCACGTCCTGCTCGCCCCCACCGTCAACCTGCACCGCTCCCCGCTCGGCGGCCGCCACTTCGAGGCCTACAGCGAGGACCCCTACCTCACCGGCCGCATCGGCACCGGCTATGTGCGAGGCGTGCAGTCCGGCGGAGTCGGCACCACCGTCAAGCACTTCGTGGCCAACGACGCCGAGACCGACCGCTTCACCGTCGACAACCGCGTCTCCGCCCGCGCCCTGCGCGAGCTGTATTTGGCGACCTTCGAGGCGATCGTGGACAACGCCCGTCCCTGGGGCGTCATGACCGCCTACAACGCGGTCAACGGCACCACCATGACCGAGCACCACCACCTGGTGAACGAGGTGCTGCGCGGCGCATGGGGCTTCGACGGCTTCAACGTCTCCGACTGGTTCGCCGCCCGCGACACCACCGGCGCCCTCGCCGGCGGACTCGACGTGGCGATGCCCGGCCCGCAGACCGTCTACGGCGAGGCCCTCGCCCGGGCCGTACGCGACGGCGAGGTCACCGAGAGCGCCGTCGACGACGCCGTACGCCGCGTCCTGCGGCTCGCCGCGCGTGTCGGCGCCCTCACCGGCGCCGAGCCGGCCGTCACCGAACTCCCCGCCCCCGTCGACGGTGACGCGCTCGCCCGCGAGATCGCCCGCCGCTCCTTCGTCCTGGTCCGCAACCAGGACGCCGCGCTGCCGCTGAAGCCCGGCCGCACCGTCGCCCTCATCGGCGCCGCCGCCCGCGACGCCCGCGTCCTCGGCGGCGGCTCCGCCACCGTCTTCCCGGACCACGTCGTCTCCCCGCTCGACGGCCTCACCGCCGCCCTGCCCGAAGGCGCCGTCCGCTACGCCCTCGGCGCCGACCCCGCCACCGAACTGTCCGTCGCCGGCCAGGGCTTCACCCTGCGCGCCGTCTGCCGCGATCGCGACGGCGAGGTCATCGGCACCGCGTCCGCCCCGAACGGGCAGTTGCAGTGGCTCGGCGCGGACCTGCCCGAGGGCGTCACCCACGACAGGCTGCACTCCGTCGAACTGACCGGCACGTTCACCCCGCGCGAGAGCGGGCCGCACACCTTCGGCATCCGCGGCACCGGCGCCTTCACCCTCCGCGTCGACGGCACCGCGTACTTCGACGACGTCCAGCCCCCGGCCGCCGACGGCGACCCCTTCGAGGCCTTCTTCGGCTCCCCGGTGCCCCGCGCCCAGGCCGAACTGCGCGCCGGGGAGCCCGTCGAGGTCTCCCTGACCCATGTCGTCGAACAGCCGGAGGACCGGCCGCTCAAGGCCGTGCTGTTCGCGCTCGCCCACCAGGCGCCGCAGCGCGACCCCGAGGAGCTGATCGCCGAGGCCGTCGAGGCCGCCCGCGCCGCCGACACCGCCGTCGTCGTGGTCGCCACCACCGAACGCGTCGAGTCCGAGGGCTTCGACCGCACGGACCTGACGCTGCCCGGCCGCCAGGACGACCTGGTGCGCGCGGTCGCCGCCGCCAACCCGGACACCGTCGTGGTCGTCAACTCCGGCTCCCCGGTGGAACTGCCCTGGCGCGACCAGGTCGCCGCCGTGCTGCTGAGCTGGTTCCCCGGCCAGGAGGGCGGCGCCGCCCTGGCCGACGTGCTCACCGGCGCGTACGAGCCGGGCGGCCGGCTGCCCACCACCTGGGGCTCCCTCGCGGACGCGCCCGTCACCCGGGTCGTGCCCGCCGACGGCCGGCTCGCCTACGACGAGGACGTGTTCATCGGCTACCGCGCCTGGGAGAAGGAGGGCCGCACCCCCGCCTACCCCTTCGGACACGGCCTCGGCTACACCGACTGGACCTACGAGGCTCTCGAGACCGACGGGACCACCGTGACCGTGCGGGTGCGCAACAGCGGCACCCGGGCCGGGCGCGAGGTCGTGCAGGTCTACCTCGCGCCCGTCGAGCCCGACGCGAGCCGCCCGGCGCGGTGGCTGGCCGGCTTCGCGGGCGTCGAGGCCGGGCCGGGCGAGGCCGCCGAGGCGGTCGTCGAGCTGCCGCGCCGCGCCTTCGAGATCTGGGACGAGACGACCGACTCATGGTCATGTGTGAAGGGTTCGTACGAGATCCAGGCCGGACGCTCGATCGCCGACCGCCGCATCTCCGCCACGATTAACGTCTGATCCGGGACGCCGCCCCACCTGACGGGGGACGGCCCCCCACCAGCAGCCCCGGTCCGGGACCTGACCCCGGACCGGGGCTCACGCCGATCAGCGCACGGAGAAGGCGTACACCGTCTCCGAGCGGTACACCTCGCCCGGCCTGAGCACCGTGCTCGGGAACTCCGGCCGGTTCGGGGAGTCCGGGAAGTGCTGGGTCTCCAGCGCCACGCCGTCCCCCGGGGCGAACGGCTCGCCCAGGTGGTCGGCGGTGTAGAGCTGCACACCGGGCTCGGTCGTCGCCACCGTCAGCACCCGCCCCGACGCCGGGTCGTACAGCTCGGCCACCTCCACCGGATCCGGTGTGACGCCCTTGTCCAGCACGAAGTTGTGGTCGTAGCCCGAGCCGGTCCTGCGGGGCGTACGGAAGTCGAAGCGGGTACCGGTGACGTCCGCGAGTTCGCCGGTCGGGATCGAAGCGCCGTCGACCGGGGTGTAACGGGAGGCCGCGAGGCGCAGTTCATGTTCGCCCGCGGGGCCCGCGCCGGCCAGGTTGAAGTAGCTGTGGTTGGTCAGGTTCACCACGGTCGGCGCGTCCGTGACCGCCTCGTACGCCACGTGCAGCGCCCCGGAGGCGTCCAGGCTGTACGTCGCCGTGACCTCGAGCCGGCCCGGGAAGCCCTCCTCGCCGCTCGGGCTGACCCGGGACAGCCGCACCCCGTGCTCCACCGGTTCGACGTCCCACACGCGCTTGTCGAACCCGCGCTCACCGCCGTGCAGCGAGTTGCGCCCCTCGTTCGCCGCCAGCGGGTACGTCCGCCCGTCTAGGGTGAAGCGGGCGCCCGCGATCCGGTTGGCGTACCGCCCGACCAGCGCCCCGAGATGCGGCTCGGGATGGGCGAGGTACCCCTCCAGGTCGCCGAACCCCAGCACCACGCCCCCGGCCCGCCCCTGACGGTCCGGGACCTCGACCGTCTGCACGACCCCGCCGTACGACAGAACCCGCACCCGCACGCCCGCGCGCTCCAGCGTCCAGCGGTGCACCGCCGTGCCGTCGGAAAGTGTGCCGAACAGTTCGCTCATGTGGGAAACCCTAGGTGCTGCCCGGCGGATCGGGCCGGCCGGGAGGCGCGGTGCCCCCGGACCCACCCGAGCGGACGAGCGGGCCTCACATGGCAGGCCGGCGAGCGGGCTCACCTGGTGGGTTGCCCCGCCGTCACCGTGCGGTAGGCGATCTCCGCCAGCCGGGCCTGTCCGTCCGCGCTGGGGTGGAACCAGTCCCAGTGACTCAACTGCCCCGTGCCGAAGCGGAAGTCGTGCACCGCGTTGCCGTCGAAGCGGCAGTACCGGTCCCTGGCGCACACGTCCTTCAGCACCGCGTTGTACGCCTCCACCCGGTCCTGCACGGTGTCCCGGCGCAGGACCGCCGCCGAACTGAAGGAGTCCGCGTCACCCAGCATCGACGGGCAGATGCCCAGCTTCCAGATCTGCTTGCCGAGCGCGTTGGTCCGCCCCTGCGACCACAGCCGCTTCAGATCCGGCACGCTCGCCACGTACACCTGGGCCCTGGGCAGGCTCCGGCGCAGCGTGTGCAGGGCCTCCTCGAACCGGGCACGGAAGTCCGCCACGGGCGTCATCGCCGCCGTACTGTCCCGGCAGGCGTCGTTCGCCCCCGCCATCACCGTCACCAACTGGGGCCGGTGCGCCACCGCCTGCGCCATCTGGGCCGGCAGGTCGGCCATCCGCGCCCCCGTCACCGCGAAGTTCCAGCTGTGGCCGGCCGCCCGCTCCCGGCCGAGCAGCCGCACCGCCAGCGACTCGACGCCCAGGCTGCTGCCGGTCGCCCAGGACACCTCCGGGCAGTCCGACAGCACCGAGCAGGCGTCGAAACCGCGCGTGATGGAGTCACCCACCGCGGCGACCGAGTCCGGTCTGGTGTTCCACGACGGCGTCGGCGACGGACGCGCCGAGCGCGCCTGAGTACCTGGGGTGTCCCCGCCGACCGCGTCACAGCCCGCGGCGCCCAGCACGACGGCCGCCACGGCCGCCGCGACGGCCCGCGCCCGGTGGCTTCGCTTGCGCATCCGCAGCAGATCCCCTCACCTCGTCCGGCAGACTCCTCCCGGCATGACAACGCACCGCAGTTCCCCAGCGTGCCGTGCAACGGCTCACACCCGCCATTCGGGCCCGCCCGGCCGGTCGTCCGGGCCGCGGCACGCCCGTCCGCGCCGTCCCCCACCCGGTCCACCGGGCCCGTCCCAGGCGTCCTGCCGGGTGAATGGGGGCGTTTCAGGGCGCCGGGACCGACGGTACGTCACACTCCTTGCGCCGCCGCACGGTAGCCTCGCCATCAACGTGGCCTGACGGCCGCCGCCCCGCCCGCAAGACGACCCGCCTGCCCGGAGGTCCCGGTGACGACACGTGGAGTTCTGTACGTGCACTCCGCGCCGCGCGCGCTGTGCCCGCACGTCGAGTGGGCCGTCGCCGGGGTGCTCGGCACGCGCGTCAACCTCGACTGGATCCGGCAGCCCGCCGCGCCCGGCACCTGGCGCTCGGAGTTCTCCTGGCAGGGCGAGGCGGGCACCGCCTCCAAACTCGCCTCCGCGCTGCGCGGCTGGCACCTGCTGCGCTTCGAGGTGACCGCCGAGCCCTGCGCGAGCGCCGAGGGCGAGCGCTACTCCTGCACCCCCGACCTCGGCATCTTCCACGCCGTCACCGGCATCCACGGCGACATCCTCATCCCCGAGGACCGCCTGCGCGCCGCCCTGCTGCGCTCCCAGCGAGACGAGACCGACCTCGAGGCCGAGATCGCCAGACTCCTCGGCAAGCCCTGGGACGACGAACTCGAACCGTTCCGGTACGCGGGCGAAGGCGCCCCGGTGCGGTGGCTCCACCAGGTGGTCTGAGAGGCACGAACCCGAAAGGGCCCCCACCCGGAGGTGGGGGCCCTTCGCACACGGGTACGCGACTGTCAGACCGTCCGGAACGCCAGCACCACGTTGTGACCGCCGAAGCCGAACGAGTCGTTCAGCGCGGCGAGACGGCCCTCGACGGGCAGCTTGCGCGCCTCCCCGCGGACCACGTCCGCGTTGGCCTCGGCCTCGGGGTCGATGTTCTCGACGTTGATGGTCGGCGGAGCCACCCGGTGGTACAGCGCGAGCACGCACGCGACGGACTCGACACCACCGGCGCCACCGAGCAGGTGACCGGTCATCGACTTGGTCGCCGAGACCGCCATGTGGTCGGCGTCGTCGCCGAAGACCTTGCGCAGCGCCTTCAGCTCCGCGATGTCACCGGCCGGCGTCGAGGTCGCGTGCGCGTTGACGTGCACGATCTCGGCGGGGTCCAGGTCGGTGCGGTCCAGCAGGTTCTGCAGGGCGTGCGCGATGCCGCGGCCCTCCGGCTCCGGCTGCACGATGTCGTGGCTGTCGGCGGAGATGCCCTGGCCGACCGCCTCCGCGTACACCCGGGCACCGCGCTTGGCGGCGTGCTCGGCGGACTCCAGGACGAGCACACCGGCGCCCTCGCCGAGGACGAAACCGTCCCGGGCGACGTCGTAGGGGCGCGAGGCGCCCTGCGGGTCGTCGTTGTTCTTGGACATCGCCATCATGTTGCCGAACGCGGCGATCGGCAGCGGGTGGATCGCCGCCTCCGTACCGCCGGCGACGACGACGTCGGCACGGCCGGTGCGGATCATCTCGATGGCGTAGCCGATGGCCTCGGCGCCGGAGGCGCACGCGGAGACCGGCGTGTGCACGCCCGCGCGGGCGCCCACGGCCAGACCCACGTTGGCCGAGGGGCTGTTCGGCATCAGCATGGGGACGGTGTGCGGGGAGACGCGGCGGACGCCCTTGTCCTTCAGCACGTCGTACTGGTCCAGCAGGGTCGTCACGCCGCCGATGCCGGAGGCGATGACCGCGCCGAGCCGGTCGGGGTCGATGTTCGGGTCGTCGCCGGCCTTCGCCTCGAAGCCGGCGTCCTTCCACGCCTCCTCGGCCGCGATCAGCGCGAACTGCGCCGAGCGGTCCAGCTTGCGGGCCTGCGGCCGCGGAATGACCTCGGTCGGTTCCACGGCGATCGAGGCCGCGATCTTGACGGCCTGGTCGGCCGCCCAGTCCTGCTCCAGGGGCTTGACGCCGGAACGTCCGGCGACCAGACCCTCCCAGGTCGAGGCCGCGTCGCCACCCAGCGGTGTGGTTGCGCCGATACCGGTGACGACCACGGTGCGATTGGTCGAGCTCACGGGAATTCTTTCTCCAACGATCGAACGAGGATTAGTCTCGGCGCCACCGCCGGGTGGCGGGGCCGGGGCACCCGGCCCGAGCGGGACTCAGGCCTGGTGCTTGAGGATGTAGTCGGTCGCGTCGCCGACGGTCTTGAGGTTCTTGACGTCGTCGTCCGGGATCTTGACGTCGAAACGCTCTTCGGCGGCGACGACGACCTCGACCATGGACAGCGAGTCGACGTCCAGGTCGTCGGTGAAGGACTTGTCCAGCTGGACGTCCTCAACCGGGATCCCGGCGATCTCGTTCACGATCTCCGCGAGACCGGCGACGATCTCTTCCTGAGTGGCGGCCATGATGGCGCTCCTTCTGCTGTGTTCTTCAGGGTGTGGCGCCCGCCGCGGGAGCGGCAGGGTGGTGCTGCTGCGCGCCGTACCGGAGACGATGTTCCGGCACGGAGTGCCTAGGGGAGGGTAACGACCGTCGCGGCGTAGACGAGACCCGCCCCGAATCCGATGACGAGCGCGGTGTCGCCGCTCTTCGCCTCCCCGGTCGCCAGGAGCCGCTCCATCGCGAGCGGGATCGAGGCGGCGGAGGTGTTGCCGGTGGTGCGCACGTCACGGGCGACCGTGACCGTCTCCGGCAGCTTCAGGGTCTTCACCATCGAGTCGATGATCCGCTCGTTGGCCTGGTGCGGGATGAAGACGTCCAGCTCGTGGGCCGAGATGCCGGCCGCGTCCAGCGCCTGCTGGGCGACCTTGGCCATCTCGAACACGGCCCAGCGGAACACCGCCTGGCCCTCCTGCGTGATGGCCGGGAACTTCTCGACCGTGCCCTCGCGGTAGTCCGTCCACGGCACCGTCTGCTTGATGGTCTCGGACTTGTCGCCCTCCGAGCCCCAGACCGTCGGGCCGATGTGCGGCTCCTGCGAGGGGCCGACCACGACGGCGCCGGCGCCGTCACCGAACAGGAAGGCCGTCGCGCGGTCCTCCAGGTCGGTCAGGTCGCTCAGCCGCTCCACGCCGATGACCAGCACGTACTCGGCCGAGCCCTCGACGATCATGCCCTTGGCCAGGGTGAGGCCGTAGCCGAAGCCGGCGCAGCCCGCGGAGATGTCGAAGGCGGCGGCCCTGTTCGTGCCGAGCTTGTCGGCGATCTCCGTGGCGACGGCCGGGGTCTGCTTGAAGTGCGAGACGGTGGAGACGATCACCGCGCCGATCTGCTCGGCGGAGATCCCGGCGTCCGCGATCGCCTTGCCGGACGCCTCGACGGACATCGCGGCGACGGTCTCCTCGTCGTTCGCCCAGTGCCGGGTCTGGATGCCGGAGCGGGAGCGGATCCACTCGTCGGACGAGTCGATCGTCTCGAGGATGACCTCGTTGGGCACCACGCGGGTCGGGCGGTAGCCGCCGACGCCGACGATGCGCGCGTACGGGGCGCCCTTGCTGGCCTTGATCTTCGCCATGTTCGATTCGGCTCCTTGGGCGTCTCAGGCGTGCTCGGCGATGAGTTCGCGGGCCGCGTCGAGGTCGTCGGGGGTCTTCAGCGCCAGCGTCTGCACGCCCGGCAGGGCACGCTTGGCCAGGCCGGTCAGGGTGCCGCCGGGGCACACCTCCAGCAGGGCGGTGACCCCGAGCTGCTGGAAGGTCTCCATGCACAGGTCCCAGCGGACCGGGTTGGCGACCTGGCCGACCAGGCGCTCCAGCACCTCCGCGCCGGTGGCGACGGCCTGCCCGTCCTTGTTGGAGACGTACGGGACCGCCGGGTCGGCCGGCGTGAGGGCCTTGGCGGCCTCGGCCAGCTTGTCCACCGCGGGGGCCATGTGGTGCGTGTGGAAGGCACCGGCCACCTTCAGCGGGACGACCTTGCGGACGCCCTCGGGCTTGTCCTCGTTCAGCGCGGCGAGCTGCTCCAGCGTGCCGGCGGCGACGATCTGGCCGGCGCCGTTGATGTTCGCCGGGGTCAGGCCGAGCTTGTGCAGATGCGCCACGGAGATCTCCGGGACGCCGCCGAGCAGCGCCGACATGCCGGTCTCGGTGATCGCGGCGGCCTCCGCCATCGCCAGACCCCGGGTGCGCACCAGGGTCAGGGCGGCGGTGTCGTCCAGGACGCCCGCGAAGGCGGCGGCGGTGATCTCACCGACGCTGTGCCCGGCGACCGCGCCGGGGGACACGTCACCCAGTGCCGCGGCGGACAGGATGCCGGCCGCCACCAGCAGCGGCTGGGCGACCGCCGTGTCGCGGATCTCGTCCGCGTCGGCCTTCGTGCCGTAGTGGGCGAGGTCCAGTCCGATGGCCTCGGACCAGGCGGCGACGCGGTCGGCCGCGCCGGGCAGGTCGAGCCAGGGAGTCAGGAAGCCGGGCGTCTGAGCGCCCTGGCCGGGAGCGACGAGTACGAGCACTCTCACACTCTCTCTTGGGGACGGCCGTGGCCGCCCGTGGGGACAAGGACGAAGAACACGAGGGGGTTTTGTGGGCCCCCGACAAAACATTAGGTCTGGGGATCACCGTCGGCCAGACGCCCCAGAATCAGTGCGATGCGCAAGGTGAACGCCGAGCGTACATCGGACGGCGACCAACCGGTGACGTCAGTCACACGTCGAAGCCGGTAGCGCACGGTGTTGGGGTGCACGAACAGCATCCGGGCCGCCCCTTCCAGACTGCTCGCCTGTTCCAGGTAGACGGAGAGCGTCTCCAGCAGAGCGGAGCCCGCCTCCTCCAGCGGTCTGTAGATCTCCTCCACCAACTGCTCGCGCGCCATCGGATCACCGGCCATCGCGCGCTCCGGCAGCAGATCGTCCGCCAGGACCGGGCGCGGCGCGTCCTGCCACGCCGAGCAGGCCTTCAGGCCCGCCGCCGCGGCCTGCGCGGACCGGGTGGCCGCCAGCAGGTCCGGCACGATCGGGCCGGCCACGACCGGGCCCGCCGCGAACGGGCCGATCAGCGACTTCGCCACCGCCAGCGGGTTGTCGCTGCCGCCCGCGACGACGACGAGGCGGGTGCCCAGGACACCGGTGAGCACCTGGAGCTTGGCGTGCCGGGCCGCGCGCCGGATCGCCTCCACGGTCAGCTCGCTGTCCCCGTCCGGGGCGGTGCCCAGCACCACGCACACATGTTCGGGGGAGTTCCAGCCGAGGGCCGCGGCCCGGCTGACGGCGCCCTCGTCGGCCTCCCCGCTCAGCACGGCGTTGACGACGAGCGACTCCAGGCGGGCGTCCCAGGCACCGCGTGCCTCGGCGGCCTGCGCGTACACCTGGGCGGTCGCGAAGGCGATCTCGCGGGCGTACACCAGCAGCGCCTCGCGCAGCACGCTCTCGTCGCCCGGGGCGGCCACCTCGTCGATGGCCGACTCCATGACCTCGATGGTGGTCCGCACCATCTCCACGGTCTGCCGCAGCGTGATCGCCCGGGTCAGCTCGCGCGGCGCGGTGCCGAAGACGTCCGTCGAGATGGCCTGCGGGGTCTCGGGGTGCCGGAACCACTCGGTGAACGCGGCGATGCCCGCCTGGGCCACCAGCCCGATCCAGGAACGGTTCTCCGGAGGCATCGCCCGGTACCAGGGCAGCGTCTCGTCCATCCGCGCGATCGCCTGCGCGGCGAGCGAACCGGAGGACTTCTCCAGCCGCTTCAGCGTCGCGGCGTGCGGGTGGACGGGGTGCGCTACGGGGTCGGGATGACGGGATTCGGGTTCGGGCACGGGACAAGACTGCCTTATCGGGCCGACACCATGTACCGCCGGGTCGGATCCCCCCACCCCCCGCCCAACGAGCCCCCCGCCTACCCGAGCCCGCGCCCCCGACTACGCCCGCACCCCGGCGCCCCGGCCATGGCCACGCCCGCGTCCCGGCGCCCGGTTCCCGGCGGCGTGCCCGCGCCCCGGTATCCCGGGCCCCCGCGCCCGCGCCTCAGCGTCCAGCGCCCGGCCGCGCTCGCGCTCAGGCGTCCGGGGCCCCGGCACCCGGGACCCCGCCGCCGTGCCCCGGCACCGGGTGACCCCGCCGCGGCCCGGGGGGCTCCCGCCGGTGCGCCCGGTGCCGCCCCCGCAGGGCTACCGTGGGGGCGTGATGGTGGACGTGCGGCGTGCGGGTGCGCGCTATAGGGGCGGGGATCCGGCGGGCGGGATCGAGTCGTGGCACTCCTTCTCCTTCGGGCCGCACTACGACCCGGACAACCTCCGCTTCGGCGCGCTGATCGCCTGCAACGAGGAGCGTCTCGCCCCCGGCGCCGGCTTCGACGAGCACCCGCACAGCCACACCGAGATCGTCACCTGGGTCGTCGAGGGCGTGCTGACCCACCGCGACTCCACCGGGCACGAGACGCGCGTGTATTCCGGCGACGTGCAGCGCCTCAGCTCGGCGGCGGGCGTACGGCACGTCGAACGCAACGACGGCACCGAGCCGCTGACCTTCGTGCAGATGTGGCTGGCCCCGCTGCGGCCGGGCGGCGAGCCGTCGTACGAGATCGTCCGCGGCATCGCCGACTCCACCCCGTACGCCGTGCCGGAGGCCGGCGCGCTGCTGCACGTGCGGCGCCTCGCGGCGGGGGAGCGGACCGCGGTGCCGGACGCGGCGCACGTGTACGTCCACGTCGTACGCGGACACGTCCGGCTCGGCCAGGAGCGCCTGGGGCCGGGCGACGCGGCCCGGGTCGCCGATGCGAAGGACCTGGAACTGCCGGCCGAGTCGGCCGCAGAGGTGCTGCTGTGGGAGATGACCGGCCGGCGATGACGGCCCGCCGGACCCGACGACGGGCCGGAAACGACGGCCGGGCGCAGGCGTCGACGGGCCGGAAACGACGGCCGGCCGCGGACGACGGCCGGCGGGACGGCTAGCGCAGTTCCGATCGCACCGCGTCCGTGAACGCCGGCCATGCCTCGATCGCCCATGGCCCGAAGGCCCGGTCCGTCAGTGCCACGCACGCGGCGCCCGCGTCCGGGTCGATCCACACGAACGTCCCCGACTGCCCGAAGTGCCCGAAGGTGCGCGGGGACGACGAAGCACCCGTCCAGTGCGGTGCCTTCCCGTCGCGGATCTCGAAGCCGAGACCCCAGTCGTTCGGGTTCTGGTGGCCGTAGCCCGGCAGCACCCCCTTGGTGCCCGGGTACTGCACGGTCATCGCCTCGGCGACCGTGCGCGGGTCCAGCAGCCGCGGCGCCTGCACCTCGGCGGCGAACCGCAGCAGGTCCGCGACCGTCGACACGCCGTCCTTGGCCGGTGAGCCCTCCAGTGAGGTCGCCGTCATCCCGAGCGGCTCCAGCACCGCCTGCCGCAGATACTCCGCGAAGGGGATGTCCGTCGCCTTGGCCACATGGTCGCCCAGCTGCTCGAACCCGGCGTTGGAGTACAGCCGCCGCTCCCCGGGCGCGGCCGTCACCCGGTGCTCGTCGAAGGCGAGTCCCGAGGTGTGCGCCAGCAGATGCCGCACCGTCGACCCGGCGGGCCCGGCCGGCTCGTCCAGCTCGATCGCGCCCTCCTCGTAGGCGACGAGCACGGCGTACGCCGCGAGCGGCTTGGTCACCGAGGCGAGCGGGAAGCGCCGGTCGGCCGGCCCGTGGGTGCCGAGCACGGTCCCGTCGGCCCGTACGACACCCGCCGCGGCGGTGGGAACCGGCCAGTTCTCGATCAACGCGAGGCTGTTCAGCGACATGGCGACGAGCCTAAGCGCTCACAGCGTCAGCTCCATCAAGGGGTCGGGCTTGCGGACGAACCCCATCGACGCGTACAGCGGTTCCGCCTCGGCCGACGCGGTCAGGTGGACATAGCCCGCGCCCCGCTCCCTGAACCACGCCAGCAGCTCCTCCATGCACGCACGCGCGTACCCGCGGCGCCGGGCGTCCGGGTCGGTCGCCACGCTGAAGACGAACCCGGCCGCACCCCGGGGATGGCCCGCCCGCCCGATCCGGTACTCCAGCGTGCCGACGACCAGCGCGGCCAGGGCGCCGGGCCGCTCGGGATGGTCCACGACGAAGGCGGCGAAGTCGCCGTCGGGGTCCGCCAGCCGCGCCCGCAGCCCGGGCAGCGACGCGGCGTGCCAGTCGGCGGCCGCCTCCGGCCGTACGGCGTCGATCATCATCTGGCGCAGCCGGAGCAGTTCCCCGGCGTCCTCCGGCACGGCACGGCGTACTAGGCTCATGCCGCCTACGGTACTTACATCGCGCGCTGTTGTCCCTTCGGTTTCTTACCGGATCCGCTTGCTTGGAGTGCACTCCAACGTCATAGCGTGGGAGCCATGACGGTGATGCAGAGCACGGCCGCGGCCCGCCTTCAGGGGACCGAGGACACAGCCGCCCGCAGGGACGTCTGTTCCGCCCCGCCGCCCCGCCATCCCCGCCCCGACGGGCAGGACCGCTACACGATCAGCGAGGTCGTCGCCTTCACCGGCCTGACCGCCCACACCCTGCGCTGGTACGAGCGGATCGGGCTGATGGACCACATCGACCGCTCGCACACCGGGCAGCGCCGCTACAGCAACCGCGACCTGGACTGGCTCGACCTCGTCGGCAAGCTGCGGCTGACCGGCATGCCGGTCGCGGACATGGTCCGCTACGCGCAGCTGGTGCGCGAGGGGGAGAGCACGTACGCCGAGCGCCAGGAGCTGCTCGAGGCGACGCGCCGGGACGTCCTGGCCCGGATCGCCGAGCTGCACGACACCCTGGCGGTACTGGACCGCAAGATCAGCTTCTACGGCGGGGCCGCCAGGTCCTGACCGCGCCGTCCCGGCGCCGTCGCGCGGGCGCGGCCGCTACAGCTCCGAGAGCAGTTCCGCCTTCTTGGCCGAGAACTCCTCGTCCGTCACCAGTCCCGCCTGGTGGAGCTCCCCCAGGTGCCGGATCCGCTCGGCGATGTCCGCGGGATCACGCCGCGCGGCCGGCACCGACACGGCCGGCCGGCACTCGCGTATCGCGGCCAGTACGGCCGCCGCGAACGGCAGCGATTCGTGCACCGGCCCGTAGCCCAGCCCGAACACCACCGCGGCCGGATCCTGGTCCGCCGGGAGCGGCGCGGGCGTGTCGCCGTCCCGGGGTATCAGCCGCAGGTGCCCCTCGAAGACCTCGGGGGAACGCCACTCCACCCCGCTGAGCGCGTCGACCGGGAAGCTCTGGTCGCCGGCCTTCCACTTCGCCGACGACGCACCCGTCCACGACCAGCGGAAACGCACCGCCGTTCCGTCGAAGGACGCCTTCGCGTCGTACGCCTTGAACGCCCGCGGCGGTCCCGGCGCCTCGATCAGAAACCGCCCGACGGGCCCGGACTCGGTCAGCAGGCCCCGCAGCTCGTCGGCGTAGTACTCGGCGAGTGTCTCCTTCTCGGCCGGCAGCACCAGCCGGTAGGGGTCGCCGGCCTCCTTCAGCTGGCCGTCGGCCGCCTCCAGCAGCGGATCGGCCCCGGACCGCGGCACGGCGCGCAGGACGACCGTGCCCCGTTTGCCGTGCGTCAGCGTCACCGACTCCAGCGCCGAGAGCGGGACACGCCGCTCTCCGAGCGCCTGGAACAGCTTCGGTGCTCGAATCCCCCGTTCGTAACGGATGAGCACGGAGTCGGACTCGAACTCCCAGGCGGCATGAAATCCGGCCAGTACGTCACCCATGCGGCTCATCGTAAGCGGCTCCGCTTCTTCGGCCCATCCCCCCGCAGACCGCACTTCCTGCTGTCTCTACGCGCGTCCGGCCATCGAGGCACCGGACAAACCCACCCGGCAGGCGCCGTCCTCGTCGCCGCAACTCACCGAGTCATATGCGCCGACTCCGATGTCGGCGAAGTTGCGCACGCTGTCCGTGCCCGGTTCGAAGTAGCCGGCGTGTCCCTCGGCGTCCCGCGCCGACAGCACACGCGCGCCGAACGCCGGCGACACCGGGTCCGCGCCGTGGCCGAGGCCGCCGAACTCCAGATACGGCACGTCCTGGATCCAGTCGGTGGCGTCCCGCATCGCCCACACCCGGGCGGAGGTGCGCAGATGCGCCGCCTTCGCCACCCGCATGCCGGGGCTGCCCGCCACCGCGATGTCGGCCACCCGGCCCGGCAGCGTGTGCGCGGCGACCCCGCACACCACGGAGCCGTAGCTGTGGCAGAACAGCGAGACCGGTGCGCGCCCGGGCAGGCCGCGCACGAGCGCGTTCAGCCGTACGGCCCCGTCCTGGGCGCGCATCGCGGTCGCCGAGTCGATGCCGAGACCGGCGGGCGCGGTGTAGTCGGCCCAGGCGATGACCGCCGTGGAGGTCGAGGGGCTCGCCGCCCGCTCCGCGGCGTACAGGGAATCGGCCATGCCGACCGGCGCCGAGTACTTGCGGTAGGTGCGCTGGAAGGTGAGCAGGTCGGTGTCGACGCCGGGGACGATCACCGAGATCCGCTCGGCCCTGTCGAGGTCGCCGAAGACCTCCGCGACGCGCCCGGAGCCGTCCGGGTCGAACGCGAGGATCTGCCGCCCGTCGCGCAGCATCGACTCGTACCGGTGCATCCGCCTGCCCGCCGCCTGCTGACCGGCCCGGCTGAGCCGGGTGTCGTGCATGCGGTCGCGCTCGGTGTGCGCGGCCCGGGCGAGCGCGACACGGTTGGCGTGGTAGCGCAGCTGGGGCGGGGCGCCGTTCATGTTGCCGACGGCGAGCGGATAGCGGCGGGCGAGCGTGGCCCGCTGCTGCGCGGTCAGCGAGGTGAAGAACCGGGTGAGGCGGGCGGGACCGGCGTCCGGGTCGGGCAGCCGGTGACCGCCTATGCGGCCGTGCTCCCAGTCCGAGAGCGAGGCCTGCAGCGCGGTGCTCTCCGGTCCGTGGCGCAGGGCCGTCCAGCCGGTGGTCGCCAGCATCACGAAGACGACGGCCAGCGCGAGCAGCATGCGCCAGACGTTCAGGTGTGGGGAGGTGTCGAAGGAAGTCACTGGGAGGACACACTAGGAGAACGAGAGGGTCTCGCGTGAACCGAGTGACGGGGATCACGTTTCATAAACGTGGCGTGGGGTTCAGTCGGTGCGCCAGGTGCCGCTGATGGCAGGGCCCACCTGATCGAGGTACCGGGCGGTGAGCTCGCGCATCGCCTCCACGCTGCCGTCCTCGCCCACGCTCCACCGGCGTTCGGTGACCCTTATCACCCCGCCGAAGACGGCCACCACGAGCCGCGGCCGAGGGTCGGCGTCCACGTCGACGCCCTCGCGGTCGGCCAGTACCCGCGCGATCTTCTCCTCCGTCTCCGCGGAGCGGCGCAGATGCGCGGCGAGCAGTACGGGCGTCGACTCGATCATCCGGTACATGCGCAGATACAGCTCGACCGGGACGACCGCCTCGACCGCCTCGCCGATCCGGTCCCAGCCCTCCACGACGGCCTGCCGGAGCGCCTGCATCGGCGTCTCGTGCGGCGGGCGGTCGCGCACGGCCTCCAGGAAGTACGCCTCCGTCATGGCCTGCAGGGCGAGGGCGGCGTCCTCCTTGCCCGCGAAGTAACGGAAGAAGGTGCGCTGCGAGACGTCGACGGCCTCGGCGATCTCGTCGACCGTCGTCCGTTCGTAGCCCTGGGTGGTGAACAGCTCCAGGGCGGCCCGCACCAGCGCGTCCCGGGTGCGCTGTTTCTTGATCTCGCGCAGCCCCGGCCGCGGTGCCGTGCGCGGGGTCCCGAGCGTGCCCACAATCCTCCTTCGACAACGGTTGCCCCAGTTCAGGCTATCCGCCAGTGACGTGTCAGTTACCGACTTGTGAATCGGTTTGTCAATTGTCAGTGACTGTCACTAGCCTCGAACACATGACTAGTCAGATCACCCTCGACAAGACGGGACCGGGGGGCGGCGGCCCGTCGGACGCGTCGGGGCGGGCGCCGGGCGCCAGCGGCCTGCGCGGCCATCCGTGGCTCACGCTCATAACCGTCGCGGTCGGCGTGATGATGGTGGCCCTCGACGGCACGATCGTCGCCATCGCCAACCCGGCGATCCAGAAGGACCTCGGCGCCACCTTCCAGCAGGTGCAGTGGATCACCAACGGCTACTTCCTGGCCCTCGCCGTCTCGCTGATCACGGCCGGCAAGCTCGGTGACCGCTTCGGCCACCGGCAGACCTTCCTGATCGGGGTCGTCGGCTTCGCCGCCGCCTCGGGTGCGATCGGGCTGTCCGACTCCATCGCGCTCGTCGTGACCTTCCGCGTCTTCCAGGGCCTGTTCGGCGCGCTGCTGATGCCGGCCGCGCTGGGTCTGCTGCGGGCGACCTTCCCGGCCGAGAAGCTCAACATGGCGATCGGCATCTGGGGCATGGTCATCGGCGCCTCCACCGCCGGCGGCCCGATCCTCGGCGGCGTGCTCGTCGAGCACGTCAGCTGGCAGTCGGTGTTCTTCATCAACGTGCCGGTCGGCGCGCTCGCCCTGGTCCTCGGCCTGCTGATCCTGCTGGACCACCGCGCGCAGAACGCCCCGCGCTCCTTCGACCTGCTCGGCATCGCACTGCTGTCCGGCGCCATGTTCTGCCTGGTGTGGGCCCTGATCAAGGCCCCCGAGTGGGGCTGGGGCGACGGCAAGACGTGGGGGTTCATCGCTGCCTCCGCCCTCGGCTTCGTGCTCTTCGCCGTGTGGGAGACGAAGGTCAAGGAGCCGCTGATCCCGCTGAAGCTGTTCCGCTCGGTGCCGCTGTCCGCGGGCGTGGTGCTGATGGTCCTCATGGCCATCGCCTTCATGGGCGGCCTGTTCTTCGTCACCTTCTATCTGCAGAACGTGCACGGCATGAGCCCCATCGACGCCGGCCTGCACCTGCTGCCGCTCACCGGCATGATGATCGTCGGCTCGCCGCTGGCCGGCGCGCTGATCACCAAGCTGGGCCCGCGCGTCCCGCTGGCGGGCGGCATGGCCGTCACCGCCGTCGCCATGTACGGCATGTCGACGCTGAAGGTCGACACCGGCAGCGGTCTGATGTCGATCTGGTTCGCCCTGCTCGGACTCGGCCTCGCCCCGGTGATGGTCGGCGCCACCGAGGTCATCGTCGGCAACGCGCCCATGGAGCTGTCCGGTGTCGCCGGCGGTCTCCAGCAGGCCGCGATGCAGATCGGCGGCAGCCTCGGTACGGCGGTGCTGGGCGCCGTGATGGCCTCCAAGGTCGACAGCGACCTGCCCGCCAACTGGAAGGACGCCGGTCTGCCGCCGCTCACGCCGCAGCAGCTCGGCCAGGCCTCCGAGGCCGTCCAGGTGGGCGTCGCCCCGGTCCCGCCGGGCACCCCGGCGCAGATCGGCGAGAAGATCGCCGGCGTCGCGCACGACACCTTCATCTCCGGCATGAGCCTGGCGTCGCTGGTCGCCGCCGGCGTGGCCGTGGTGGCGGTCTTCGTCGCCTTCCTCACCAAGCGCGGCGAGAACGCCGAGGCGGGCGCGGGCGCCGCACACATCTGACGCAACGTCAGGAAAGTTCGCTCATCAGGGTGACAGCGCGGAGGATCCCGCCCCTCCGGCGCCGGGCCTACGTCACAGTGGGTCAAGCCTTCCGGTACGGCACGTTCGCCGGGCATCTCCGCCCGGCATGTGCGCGCCCGCCGGAAGGCTTGACCCGGACGTCGCCGCGCTGCCGGAGGGGGACAGCGCGCCGGCGCCCGGGTTTTTCTTGAAATCCGAACTCCCGGCGGCATGACCGCGCCGAGCCGGGTAACCCGAACCGGCAGAACCCCGATGCACACCAACGAACCCCGGGGTTCTGGGAGTTGATGATGGCGAGCTTCGGCAACGGAACGCGCGGGTACCCCCGGTCACATGGCCGGATGTGGTCACGGACCGGGCCGGACCGCGCGACGCTCGGAATCATCGGCGCCATCTGCGCGGTCGCCGGCTTCTTCACCCTGGGGATCGTCCTCGGTCCCGCGGCGATGGCCTGCGGATGGCTCGCTCTGGGCCGCACCTGGTCGGGCGCCTCGCGCCGGACCCCGGCCCTGGTCGCCTTCGTCCTGGGCGCCATCGACACGCTCCTGGCCATCCTGTGGCTGGTCGGAGCGACCACCCCGGGCAACGGCTTGCTGTAACCCGGGAGCAAAGGGAAGGACCCCTGGCGCAGGCCGGGGGCCCACCCATGCGCGGACGACGAGCCGCCTCACACGGTCATCCGCGCCCCGACATGCCCGCAACTCCGCGAGCTCCCGCTCATCCGCGCCCCGACAGTGCGCGCAGCTCCGCGACCTCCGCCCGCAGCGCCCGGACCTCCTCCGTCAGGGACTCGATCGCCTCGGTCTGGCGCCGCTCCTCCACGTCGTCCTTCTCGAACCGCGCGATGAACCACGCCGCGATGTTCGCCGTGACCACACCGAGCAGCGCGATCCCGGACAGCATCAGCCCGACCGCGATCAGCCGCCCCAGTCCGGTCGTCGGCGCGTGGTCCCCGTACCCCACGGTCGTCATCGTGGTGAACGACCACCACAGGGCGTCACCCAGCGTCCGGATGTTCCCGTGCGGAGCCGACCGCTCCCCCGACAGCACCGCCAGCGAGCCGAACATCAGCAGCCCGACGACCGCCCCCACGACATACGTCGTGAGCCGGATCTGGTTCGCCATCCGCGCCCGCCGCCCCACCAGCAGCAGCGTCGCGACGATCCGCAGCAGCCGCAGCGGCTGCAGCACCGGCACCACCACCGCGCACAGGTCCAGCCAGTGCCGGCGCACGAACCCCATCCGCTGCGGGGCGAGCGCCAGCCGGACGAGGTAGTCGGTGGCGAACGCCCCCCACACCACCCACTCGGCGACCGTGCAGGCGACGATCACCGACCGCTCGGCCGAACCGTCCACGATCGGCACGGCGTAGGCGACGGCGAACAGCACGGCGAGGGCCAGCAGCGGCCGCTGGGTGCGCTGCTCCCAACGCGCCTGGCGAGCCTGGCGGACCTGCGCCGATCGTGCGTCCATGCAACGCATCGTAAAGAACGGATAAGGGCGGTGGAGACTGGAGCTCCACCGCCCTGAGGACCGTCCGGACGAGCCGGGACGGGCTACGCGTCGCCGCCCGCCGCGCCCGGGTGCGCCGCCGTGACGTCCAGCAGCTGGTAGCGGTCGACGGCCTGCTTGAGCACCGACCGGTCGATCCTGCCCTCGCGGGCCAGCTCGGTCAGCACCGCCACCACGACCGACTGCGCGTCGATGTGGAAGAACCGCCGGGCCGCGCCCCGGGTGTCGGCGAAGCCGAACCCGTCCGCGCCGAGCGACTGGTACGTGCCCGGCACCCATCGCGCGATCTGGTCCGGCACCGACCGCATCCAGTCGGAGACGGCCACGAACGGCCCCTGCGCGCCGGACAGCTTGCGCGTCACATACGGCACCAGCTGCTCCTCCTCCGGGTGCAGCAGGTTGTGCTCCTCGCAGGCCACCGCCTCGCGGCGCAGCTCGTTCCAGGAGGTCGCCGACCACACGTCGGCCTTGACGTTCCACTCCTCGCCGAGGATCTTCTGCGCCTCGATCGCCCACGGCAGGGCCACACCGGAGGCCATGATCTGCGCCGGGATCGAACCGTCCGTGCCCTCGGCGAACCGGTACAGGCCCTTGACGATGCCCTCGGCGTCCACGTTCTCCGGCTCGGCCGGGTGCCGGATGGGCTCGTTGTAGACGGTGAGGTAGTAGAAGACGTCCTCGCCGTGCGGGTACTCCTCGGAGCTGCCGTACATCCGGCGCAGACCGTCCTTGACGATGTGCGCGATCTCGAACCCGAAGGCCGGGTCGTACGCCACGCACGCCGGGTTCGTCGAGGCCAGCAGCTGCGAATGGCCGTCCGCGTGCTGCAGCCCCTCACCGGTCAGCGTCGTACGGCCGGCGGTCGCGCCCAGAACGAAACCGCGCGCCAGCTGGTCGGCCATCTGCCAGAACTGATCGCCGGTGCGCTGGAAACCGAACATCGAGTAGAAGACGTACACCGGGATCAGCGGCTCGCCGTGCGTGGCGTATGCCGAGCCGGCCGCGATCAGCGATGCCGTGCAGCCCGCCTCCGAGATGCCGTCGTGCAGCATCTGGCCGGTCGGCGACTCCTTGTAGGCGAGCAGCAGCTCGCGGTCCACCGACTCGTACTGCTGGCCGAGCGGGTTGTAGATCTTCGCACTCGGGAAGAAGGAGTCCATGCCGAACGTGCGGTACTCGTCCGGCGCGATCAGCACGAACCGCTTGCCGAGCTCCTTGTCCCGCATGAGGTCCTTGAGCAGCCGTACGAACGCCATGGTGGTGGCGATCGACTGCTGACCGGAGCCCTTCTTCACGGTCGCGTACGTCTTGTCGTCGGGCAGCGCGAGCGGCTTGGAGCGCACCACCCGGGTCGGGACATAGCCGCCGCACTGACTGCGCCGGTCGTGCATGTACTGGATCTCCTCGGTGTCCCGCCCCGGGTGGTAGTAGGGCGGGGGCCCGCTCTCCAGCTCCTTGTCGGAGATCGGCAGGTGCAGCCGGTCGCGGAACCCCTTGAGGTCGTCGACCGTCAGCTTCTTCATCTGGTGCGTGGCGTTGCGGCCCTCGAAGTTCGGCCCCAGCGTCCAGCCCTTGACCGTCTTGGCCAGGATGACCGTCGGCTGGCCCTTGTGCTCCTTGGCCGCCTTGAACGCCGCGTAGATCTTGCGGTGGTCGTGGCCGCCGCGGCCCAGGTGGAGGATCTGGTCGTCGGTCATGTTCTCGACCATCGCGCGCAGCCGGTGGTCGTCACCGAAGAAGTGCTCACGGATGTACGCACCGGACTCGGTGGCGTACGTCTGGAACTGCCCGTCCGGCGTCGTGTTCATCCGGTTGACCAGCACGCCGTCGCGGTCCTGGGCGAGCAGCGGGTCCCAGCTGCGGTCCCAGATCAGCTTGATCACATTCCAGCCGGCGCCCCGGAAGACGGACTCCAGCTCCTGGATGATCTTGCCGTTGCCGCGCACCGGGCCGTCCAGGCGCTGCAGGTTGCAGTTCACCACGAAGGTCAGGTTGTCCAGGCCCTCCCGGGCCGCGATGGACAGCTGGCCGAGCGACTCCGGCTCGTCCATCTCGCCGTCGCCGAGGAACGCCCACACGTGCGAGCGGGAGGTGTCGGCGATGCCGCGCGCCTCCATGTAGCGGTTCATCCGCGCCTGGTAGATCGCCCCGATCGGGCCGAGGCCCATGGAGACCGTCGGGAACTCCCAGAAGTCCGGCATCGAGCGCGGGTGCGGGTAGCTGGACAGGGCGTGCGGGGCCTTCGACTTCTCCTGGCGGAAGCCGTCCAGCTGCTCCGCGCTGAGCCGGTCGAGCAGGTAGGCGCGCGCGTAGATGCCCGGCGAGGCGTGCCCCTGGAAGAAGACCTGGTCGCCGCCGTCGCCCTCGTCCTTGCCACGGAAGAAGTGGTTGAAGCCGACGTCGTAGAGCGAGGCGGAGGAGGCGAAGGTGGCGATGTGCCCGCCGACGCCGATGCCGGGGCGCTGGGCGCGCGAGACCATCACCGCGGCGTTCCAGCGGGTGGCGTTGAGGATCTTGCGCTCGATCTCCTCGTTGCCGGGGAAGAACGGCTCGTCCTTGGTGGCGATCGTGTTGACGTAGTCCGTGCTGCGCATCTCGGGCACGGCCACGCGCTTCTCGCGGGCCCGCTCGATCAGCCGCAGCATCAGATAGCGCGCCCGCTCCCGGCCGCGCTCGTCGATGGCGGCGTCGAGCGAGTCGAGCCACTCCTGGGTCTCTTCGGGGTCGAAGTCGGGGACCTGACTCGGAAGGCCGCCAATGATGATCGGGGTGCGATCGGATCCGGAAGCCACGCTGATCCTTACCTGTCGAGGGACCTGTCGAGGGACCTGTCGAAAAGGGACCTGTCCAAAGGGCCGTGTTGCCGCCGACCCCATCGTCCACCCCGGGCGGGGCGCACGTCATCTCCGACGCCGTCACTACCGCGAGGTAATCCGGAGGCCGGCCGGGGTGGGAAACTCATTCGAGTCTCGTACCCACACGTGGTTCCCAAACGCCCAAAGGGGGCAGAAAGGTGTGGTGCGCATCACCCGGGTCTGAGATCCTGTGCCGTAAGTTGCGGCGACACGGCCAGGAACGTCACCGTTTCGGCGGTCCGAACCGCCGGGTACTTGCGCGATCCGTCCCGCCCGTGTGGACTACGGCCAATGCTTCGCGCACGCGCGTGGCTGAGAAATTCACCAAGACATGATCAGGAGGCAACCCGTGAGCGCGACCGCGGACCACGCGGAGGAGCGGACGAACCCTGCCGGCAGGCTGGGGTTCCAGCCCGGGCAGGTGGTCCAGGAGATCGGCTACGACGACGACGTCGACCAGGAGCTCCGCGAGGCCATCGAGGAAGCCATCGAGGGCGACCTGATGGACGAGGACTACGACGACGTGGCCGACGCCGTTGTGCTGTGGTTCCGTGACGACGACGGCGACCTGACGGATGCGCTGGTGGATGCCACCACGTACATCGAGGAAGGCGGGGCGATCCTGCTCCTCACGCCGAAGACCGGCCGTTCGGGATACGTCGAGCCCAGCGACATCTCGGAAGCCGCCACCACGGCGGGGCTGACGGCGTCCAAGAGCGTCAGCGTGGGCAAGGACTGGAGCGGCAGCCGTCTGGCCACGCCGAAGGCGGCCAAGTCGAAGCGGTGACCGAAGAGCCCGGGCGGGCCGGCCGACGCCGGCCCGCCCGCAGGCCTGCCGTCGTCCCCGGGTGATCGCCTCGTAGGGTGGTAGCGAGCGTTCTCACCCGAACAGCGCACCGAAAGGGACGTAACGACGATGGCGATCCAGGTCGGCGACAAGGCCCCCGACTTCGAGCTGAAGGACAACCACGGCCGGACCGTGAAGCTGTCCGACTTCCGCGGCAACAAGAACGTCGTCCTGATCTTCTACCCGTTCGCCTTCACCGGCGTGTGCACGGGCGAGCTGTGCGAGGTCCGCGACAACCTGCCGCAGTTCTCCGACCGCGACACCCAGGTGCTCGCCGTCTCCAACGACTCCATCCACACCCTGCGCGTCTTCGCCGAGCAGGAAGGCCTGGAGTACCCGCTGCTCAGCGACTTCTGGCCGCACGGCGAGGTCTCGCGCGCCTACGGCGTCTTCGCCGAGGACAAGGGCTGCGCGGTGCGCGGCACCTTCGTCATCGACCGGGAGGGCGTCGTGCGCTGGAGCGTCGTCAACGCCCTGCCCGACGCCCGGGACCTGAACGAGTACGTCAAGGCCCTCGACACCCTCTGAGGCCCGCAAGGCTCTGCTGATGGCCGCGGCGCCTCCTGAGGCCCGCGGCGCCCTTCGAGGCCCCCGGTGCGCCGCGAGGCCCTCGGCACCCCCTCGTCCGGGCCGACACCCGGCGAATATCCGGTGCCAGGGCCTGCGTGGTGCGGGAACCCGTCACTAGGATCGGTTCGTTGATCCGATGTCACAGCACGACGGGGCTCCCCGCCCCCGAACACCAATGGAGGACTCGTGGGAGTCAGCCTCAGCAAGGGCGGCAACGTATCGCTGACGAAGGAGGCCCCGGGCCTGACCGCGGTCATCGTCGGTCTGGGCTGGGACGTGCGCACCACCACCGGCACCGACTTCGACCTCGACGCCAGCGCCCTGCTGCTCAACAACTCGGGCAAGGTCGCCAGCGACCAGCACTTCGTCTTCTTCAACAACCTCAAGAGCCCGGACGGCTCCGTGGAGCACACGGGCGACAACATCACCGGTGAGGGCGAGGGCGACGACGAGCAGATCAAGATCAACCTCGCCGGCGTCCCGGCGGACGTCGAGAAGATCGTCTTCCCGGTCTCCATCTACGACGCCGAGAACCGCCAGCAGTCCTTCGGCCAGGTGCGCAACGCCTTCATCCGCGTCGTCAACCAGGCCAACGAGCAGGAGATCGCCCGCTACGACCTGAGCGAGGACGCCTCCACCGAGACGGCGATGGTCTTCGGCGAGCTCTACCGGCACGGCGCCGAGTGGAAGTTCCGCGCCATCGGCCAGGGCTACGCCTCGGGTCTGCGCGGCATCGCGCAGGACTTCGGCGTGAACGTCTGAGCCGAACCAACCACCGCCTGAACGTCACCGTCCGGCGCCGCGCCGTTCGCGCGCGGCGCCGGACGCGCAGGACAACCACACAGGCACCACCAGGGGAGGACCAGCATCATGGGCGTCACGCTCGCCAAGGGGGGCAACGTCTCCCTGTCCAAAGCCGCACCGAACCTCACCCAGATCATGGTCGGACTCGGCTGGGACGCGCGCTCCACCACCGGCGCGCCGTTCGACCTCGACGCCAGCGCCCTGCTGTGCGACGCCGGCAACCGGGTGCTGGGCGACGAGTGGTTCGTCTTCTACAACCAGCTCAAGAGCCCGGACGGCTCGGTGGAGCACACCGGCGACAACCTCACCGGTGAGGGCGAGGGCGACGACGAGTCGGTCCTGGTCGACCTCGCGAAGGTCCCGGCCCGCTGCGAGAAGATCGTCTTCCCGGTCTCCATCCATATGGCCGACGAGCGCGGCCAGACCTTCGGCCAGGTCTCCAACGCGTTCATCCGGGTCGTCAACCAGGCCGACGGCCAGGAGCTCGCCCGCTACGACCTGAGCGAGGACGCCTCCACGGAGACGGCCATGATCTTCGGAGAGGTCTACCGCTACCAGGGCGAATGGAAGTTCCGTGCCGTGGGACAGGGGTACGCGTCGGGACTCCGGGGCATCGCTCTAGACTTCGGGGTCAACGTTTCGTAAAGCCGAGTGCGGCGCGGGGAGCGAACGCTCCCCCCTTCGCCTCGCTCGGGGGGACCCCCGGACACAGGATTGGGTAGCCAGTGCTTCTGAAAACCTTCGGCTGGTCGTTCGCGGTCACCGCGCTCGGTCTGGTCGCAGCGGTCTTCTACGGGGGGTGGGAGGCCCTCGGCATCGTGGCGATCCTCTCCATCCTGGAGATCTCGCTGTCCTTCGACAACGCGGTGGTCAACGCCGGCATCCTGAAGAAGATGAGCGCCTTCTGGCAGAAGATCTTCCTCACCGTCGGCGTCCTCATCGCGGTCTTCGGCATGCGCCTGGTCTTCCCGGTCGTGATCGTCGCCATCAGCGCCAAGATGGGCCCCCTCGAGGCCGTCGACCTCGCGCTCAACAACAAGGACCGCTACCAGCAGCTGGTCACCGACGCCCACCCGGCGATCGCCGCGTTCGGTGGCATGTTCCTGCTGATGATCTTCCTCGACTTCATCTTCGAGGACCGGGACATCCAGTGGCTGCGCTGGATCGAGCGGCCGCTGGCCAAGCTCGGCAAGGTCGACATGCTGTCGGTCTGCATCTCCCTGATCGTCCTGCTGATCACCTCCTTCACCTTCGCCACCCACGCCCACCAGCACGGCGGCGCGCACGCCGACAAGGCACAGACGGTCCTGATCGCCGGCATCGCCGGCCTGATCACGTACATGATCGTCGGCGGCCTGTCCGGCTACTTCGAGGACAGGCTGGAGGAAGAGGAGGAACGCGAGCACGAGGAGGAGGAAGAAGCCGCCCGCAGCGGCAAACAGAAGCCGGCGATCGTCCTGGCCGGCCAGGCCGCGTTCTTCATGTTCCTCTACCTCGAGGTCCTGGACGCGTCCTTCTCCTTCGACGGCGTGATCGGCGCGTTCGCCATCACCAACGACATCGTCCTGATGGCCCTCGGCCTCGGCATCGGCGCGATGTACGTCCGCTCGCTCACCGTCTACCTGGTCCGCCAGGGCACCCTCGACGACTACGTCTATCTGGAGCACGGCGCCCACTACGCCATCGGCGCCCTCGCGGTGATCCTCATGGTCACCATCCAGTACGAGATCAACGAGGTCATCACCGGTCTCGTCGGCGTCGTCCTGATCGCCTGGTCCTTCTGGTCCTCCGTGCGGCGCAACAAGGCGCTCGCGGCGGCCGGCGGGGACGCGGGCTCCGACGACAAGACGGAGGTCCCCTCCGGGGTGTGACGGCCTCCCCGGCGAGGGAACGCTTCACGGCGGGGCGGCTGCGGAGGACGACTCCTCCCGACGGCCGTCCCGCCGGTCTGTGCTGTGACACCTGGGGGCGGGAATGGGATTCTTCGACGGGCTGCTCGGCGGACGCGCCGCCGACTTCGACTCGGGCAACGCCGCGACCAACGCCATCGAGCTGACCAAACGGCACCGCCAGGTCTCCCTGACCAAACAGGGCGCGGCCACCGGCAACCTGCGGATCAACCTGGCCTGGCGGATGCGCACCTCCGACATCGGCGGCTCCCAGCGCGAAAGCCTGCTGCGCCACCCCTTCCGGGCGCTCAAACCGCCGGAGGTGCTCGAACACAGCCAGTCCATGGTCAACGTCGACCTCGACCTCGGCTGCCTGTACGAGCTGACCGACGGCACGAAGGGGGTCGTCCAGCCGCTGGGCGGCTATCTCGGCGACGTCAACGCACCGCCGTACGTCAAACTCAGCGGCGACGACCGGTTCGGGTCCGGGTCGGGGGAGACGATGTACGTCAACCTCGACCACCGGGACGACATCAAACGGCTGCTGGTCTTCGTCTACATCTACGACCAGACCCCGGCCTTCGACCGTACGCACGCCATCGTCACGCTCTACCCCAGCAACGGGCCGCGCATCGAGATCGGGCTCGACGAACGCCACCCGCAGGCCCGCTCCTGCGCCGTGGTGATGATCGAGAACGTGAAGGGCGAACTGGTCGTCCGGCGCGAGGTGAAGTTCGTGTACGGCTTCCAGGGCGAGATCGACCGGCTGTACGGCTGGGGACTGCAGTGGGGCAGGGGCTACAAGGCCAAGGCCGAACGGTAGCCCGGTGCCGTCACCGCCCGACGAACTGCGGGCCCATCGGCGGCAGCCGGAAGTCCGGATCCGGGCCGGTCACCGGCTGCGGGTAGCCGTAGCCGTCCGCCGCCGGGGGATAGCCGTACGCCGGGCCGCTGCCCGGCTGCGGATAGCCGTACGCCGGCTGCAGCGGGGCCGTGGGCGGGGGCTGCTGCGGGTAGCCGTAGCCCGGCTGGGTCGGCACCACCGACGGCGTCTCCGGGGGCAGGGGCTGGGACGGCGGTGCGGTGGCCGCCGGCTCCTCCCCGGCCGGTTCCTCCGACTCGTCCACCGAGATGCCGAAGTCCGTCGCCAGGCCCTTCAGACCGTTGGAGTAGCCCTCGCCGAGCGCGCGGAACTTCCAGCCCTCACCCCTGCGGTACAGCTCCCCGCAGATCAGCGCCGTCTCCTGGCCGGTCTCCGGCCGGATCGCGAAGGACGCCAGCGCCTCGCCGTCCGCCGCCGCGTCGTACAGCAGGATGCTCAAGTCCCGCACCCGGTCGAAGGCGACCCCGTCCGCCGAGGCCACCAGCAGGATGCGCGAAACCCCCGCCTCCACGCCCGTGAGATCCGTCTGGACCGTGTCGGTCAGCCCCTCGGCCAGCCGCTTCTTGCCCAGCCGCCACACCGCCCCCGACGGATGCCGGGGCTGGTTGTAGAACACGAAGTCCTCGTCCGAGCGCACCCGGCCGCCGGAGCCCAGGAGCAGCGCGGAGGCGTCCACGTCCGGCACGTCCTGCCCCGGCGACCAGCGCAGCACGGCACGGACCGTCGCCGCCTCCACCGGGACGTTCGACCCCTTCAGCATCGCGTGCGTCATGACGGTCATCCTGCCTTCTGGGTCCTGTCCACGACAACGCGGGGTGGCCCGCGCCGGCACCTCGCCGGCCCGGGTGCGTTACCGGAAATTCATGCCCCGCGGGAACTCCGGACATGGATCCGTACGTACTATTACCGGCCACCTTTTACCGCAACCACAGGCCAGAAAATTGCGCCCCGGGGGAGATACATGCGTCATTTCGGGCACATCGCCCCTGAGCTGCGAGAGCGCCTCTTCCACCGCCAGCCCTGCGAGTTCACCACCGGCTCCCCGGCCCGTCTGCTCTCCGCGGCCCTCGGCGCCACCCTCTACAGCCCGGCGACCCGCCCCCACCTGGCCCACGACATCGCCAAGCAGGCCGCACGCGGAGTGGTGTCCATGGTGCTGTGCCTGGAGGACTCCATCGGCGACGAGGACGTCGCGCACGGCGAGGACAACCTCGTCCGCCAGTTCGCCGACCTCGCCGCCCTCCCGGACGGCGACCGGCCCCTGCTGTTCATCCGCGTCCGCACCCCCGGCCAGATCCCCGACCTGGTCCGCCGCCTCGGCGCGACCGCCCGCCTGCTGTCCGGATTCGTGCTGCCCAAGTTCACCGAGGAACGCGGCATCCCCTTCCTCGAGGCCCTCGCCCTCGCCGAGGCCGACTGCGGCCACCGCCTGTTCGCCATGCCGGTCCTGGAATCCCCCGAGCTGCTGTACCGCGAATCCCGCGTGGAAACCCTCGAAGGCATCTTCCGCGCCGTCGACAAATACCGCGACCGAGTCCTCGCCCTGCGCCTCGGCGTCACCGACTTCTGCTCCAGCTACGGCCTGCGCCGCGCCCCCGACATGACCGCCTACGACGTCCAGATCGTCGCCTCCGTCATCGGCGACGTCGTGAACATGCTGGCCCGCGCCGACGGCACCGGCTTCACCGTCACCGGCCCCGTCTGGGAGTACTTCCGCGTCCCCGAGCGCATGTTCAAGCCGATGCTGCGCACCAGCCCCTTCCTGGAGGGGCAGGCCGTCGAACTGCGCGAGAGACTGATCGAGCACGCCATGGACGGACTGCTGCGGGAGATCTCCCTCGACCAGGCCAACGGCCTGCTCGGCAAGACCTGCATCCACCCCTCCCACGTGCTGCCCGTGCACGCGCTGTCCGTCGTCAGCCACGAGGAGTACAGCGACGCCCAGGACATCCTCAGGCCCGAACGCGGCGGCGGAGGCGTCCTGAGGTCGGCCTACACCAACAAGATGAACGAAGTGAAGCCGCACCGCGCCTGGGCCGAGCGGACCCTGCTGCGCGCCGAGGTCTTCGGCGTCGCGGACGAGGGAGTCAGCTTCGTGGAACTGCTCGCCGCCGGCATACCCGGCCGATGACACAGGGACGGATGAGGAACGCAGTGAACAACGGGGTCTGGACCGGCACCTGGGTCGCCGAGCGGCTCGGCGTCGAACTCGTCGGCGACGACGGGCTCACCGAGCTGCTGGGACTCGCGCTGCGCCGCAACCCCAAGCGCGCGCACCTGCTCGTCTCCCACGTCCTCGGCAAACACGTCCCGCAGTCACCGTCCGTCGTCCACGGCTCCGGCCTGGCGCTCGGCCGCAGGGTGCGCGACCTGCTCGGCGCCGAGGAGGCCGCCCGCGCCGTCGTCCTCGGCTACGCCGAGACCGCGACCGGACTCGGCCACTGCGTCGCCGACGGCCTCGGCAGCGCGCCCTACCTGCACTCCACCCGCCGCCCGGTGCCCGGAGTGCCCCGCGCCGGGGGCTTCGAGGAGTCCCACTCCCACGCCACCACCCACCTGCTGCTCCCCGAGAACCCGGCCCTGCTGGCCGGCGACGGCCCCCTGGTCCTCGTCGACGACGAGTTCTCCACCGGCAACACGGTCCTGAACACCATCCGCGACCTCCACGAGCGCTACCCGCGCGGACGGTACGTGGTCGTCGCCCTGGTCGACATGCGCTCACCCGACGACGCGGACCGGCTGGAGGCCTTCGCGCGGGAGATCGACGCCAGGGTGGATCTCGTGGCGGCGGCCTCGGGCACCGTACGTCTGCCGGAAGGGGTGCTGCGCAAGGGGCAGCAGCTCGTGACCCAGCACGAGGTGAGCGACCCAGGGGCGCGGGGCAGTGACCTGTGCGGCTCCGCCGCGCGGGCGCGACCGGCCACGACGCACCCGCCCCACGACCGCACCACTCGAGTCGATCTGCGCTGGCCCCCCGGCCTCCCCGACGGCGGCCGCCACGGCTTCACCCCCGGACACCGAGCCCGCCTGGACAGCGCCCTGCCCGCCATGGCGGCCCGCCTCGCCGAAGCCCTGCCGCAAGAAGCGCACCGCGTCCACGTCCTCGGCAACGAGGAACTGATGTACGCCCCCCTGCGTCTCGCCCGCGAACTGGAACAGATCACCGACGCCGAGGTGACCTTCTCCACCACCACCCGCTCACCCGTCCTCGCCGTCGACGACCCCGGCTACGCCATCCGCACCCGCCTGGTCTTCCCCGCACACGACGACCCCGCCGACGGCCCCGGCGAGCGCTACGCCTACAACGTGGCCGGCGCCGGCTTCGACGCCGTCGTCGCCGTCGTCGACTCCGCCGGCGACACCGCCGCCCTGCACGCCCCCGGCGGACTGCTCGACCGGCTCGCCGCGCACACCCCGCACGTGGTCCTCATCGTCGTACCGTCGTACGTCCCCGCGCACGCCCCCGAAAGGCCCGCCATGCTGCCCGAGCCACTCCGTGGCCCCGCCTTCTCCTCCTACGCGCCCGAAGAGGTCGGCTGGCTGCTGCAGGACCTCTCGGACGTCACGCTGGAGGCACCCACCGAGGAACGCGAGGAGGCCATCCAGAGCGGCGGCGCCCACTACGCCGAGTCCCTGCCGGTGGAGTACCAGCCCAGCGAGCAGTACCAGGACCTCTTCCACCAGGCCCTCGACGTCTCCGCGACCCGCATCGCCCACGCCGTCGGCGTGGTCACCGAAACGGTCCTCGCCGAACTCCCCCTGCGCGGCAAGCGCAGCCTCGACCCCGCCCGGGTCTCGCGCGGAGGGACCCCCACCCCCCGCCCGGTCCTCGTCTCCCTCGCCCGCGCCGGCACCCCCGTCGGCATCCTCATGCGCCGCTGGGCCCAGTACCGCCACGGCCTCGACCTGCCGCACTACGCCGTGTCCATCGTCCGCGGCCGCGGCATCGACGCCAACGCCCTGCGCTGGCTGGCCGCCCACCACGACCCCGCCGACGTCGTCTTCGTCGACGGCTGGACCGGCAAGGGCGCCATCACCCGCGAACTCGCCCAGGCCGTCGAGGAGTTCGAGAAGCAGGAAGGCATCACCGGCTTCCACCCGGAGATCGCCGTCCTCGCCGACCCCGGCTCCTGCGTGCGCACCTACGGCACCCGCGAGGACTTCCTCATCCCCTCCGCCTGCCTCAACTCCACCGTCTCCGGCCTGATCTCGCGCACCGTGCTGCGCGCCGACCTGGTCGGCCCGCACGACTTCCACGGCGCCAAGTTCTACCGCGAACTCGCCGGCGCCGACCTCTCGAACACCTTCCTCGACGCCGTCGCCGCCCGCTTCCCCGACACCGCCGACACCGTCGACACGGCCGTCAAGGAACTGCTCACGAGCGACCGCACCCCCACCTGGGCCGGCTGGGCCGCCGTCGAGCGGATCAGCGAGGAGTACGGCATCCACGACGTCAACCTCGTCAAGCCCGGCGTCGGCGAGACCACCCGGGTACTGCTGCGCCGGGTGCCCTGGAAGATCCTCGCCCGCGAAGGAGCCGGAGCCGACCTCGACCACGTGCGCCTGCTCGCCCAGCAACGCGGCGTCCCCGTCGAAGAGATCGGCGACCTCCCCTACACCTGCGTCGGCCTGATCCACCCCCAGTACACGCGCGGCGCGACCGGCGCCGACGGCAAGGCGGTGACCGTCTGATGCCGGTGCTGGTGGCGAGCGACCTCGACCGCACACTGATCTACTCCTCGGCGGCCCTCGCCCTGACCATGCCCGACGCCCGGGCGCCCCGCCTGCTGTGCGTGGAGGTCCACGAGAGCAAGCCGCTGTCGTACCTGACCGAAACAGCAGCCCAGCTGCTGACCGACCTCGGCGACACGGCCGTCTTCGTCCCCACGACCACCCGCACCCGCAAGCAGTACCTGCGCATCAACCTGCCCGGCCCGTCCCCGGCGTACGCGATCTGCGCCAACGGCGGCCACCTGCTGGTCGACGGGGTGACCGACGCGGACTGGCACGCCGGCGTACAGGCCCGGCTCGCCGACGAGTGCGCGCCGCTCGCCGAGATCCAGGACCACTTGATGCGCACCGCCGACCCCGTCTGGGTCCGCAAGCACCGCACCGCCGAGGACCTCTTCGCCTACCTCGTCGTGGAACGCGAACTGCTGCCCGAGGAATGGGTCAAGGAACTCGCCGCCTGGGCGCAGCCCCGCGGCTGGACGGTGTCCCTGCAGGGCCGCAAGATCTACGCCGTCCCCGGGCCGCTGACCAAGAGCGCGGCGGTACGCGAGGTCGCCCGCCGCACCGGCGCGGACCTCACCCTGGCAGCCGGCGACTCCCTCCTCGACGCCGACCTCCTGCTCGCCGCGGACCGGGGCTGGCGCCCCGGCCACGGCGAACTGGCCGACGAAGGCTGGATCGCCCCCCACATCACGGCACTGCCGGAGCGCGGCGTACTGGCCGGGGAGAGGATCGTCCGCGAGTTCCTCAAAGCGACACGGACGACAGCGCCCCGCTAGGGGCGCAGGGAACCGCGCGACCAGCCGCGACGGTGCCGCACCCGCTCACCGGCACGGCGCGGCACCTCGGCAGCCGCCCACCCGTAGGCGCCTACCCGCAGCACCCTCCGCCACAGCACCCGCCGCCGCCCCCCGCGCGAGGAGCGGCCGCCGGCGCGGACGCCGTACCGCCCACCGCCACCGTCGACAGCAACTTCACCGTGTCCTCATGCCCGGCAGGGCAACGCGCCGGCGCGGACGACTGCGCCATCGGCCGGCTCAGCTCGAAGGTCTCACCACAGGTACGGCACCGAAAGTCATAGCGAGGCATGCCAGAAGACTAACCGGCGTGGTGGCCCCGCTCCTCGCGGATCTGCGCCACCACCCGCGCCACCGACTGCCGCACCGCCTCCGTCTCCATCAGGAAGTGCCACCAGTCCGGGTGCCGCCCCTCCTCCACAGAGGCGACCGCCCGGTCCAGCCGCGCCACCGCGTCGTCCAACGGACGCGCATGCCGCGGGTCCGGCGTCGTACGGCCCGTCATCGCCAGCCGCTGCGCGTCCCGGATCGCGAACCGGGTGCGCTCGACCTCCTGCCGCGGGTCCTTCTGCACGGCGTTCAGCCGCCGCAGCCGGTCACCGGCCGCCGACACCGCCTCGTCGGTGGCGTTCAGCAGCGCCCGCACCGTCGACAGCAGCGCCGTGGCGTCGGCCCACCGCTGCCCGTCCCGCGCGCCCTGCGCCTCCCGTAGCTTCAGCTCGGCCTGCCGCACGTTCTGCGCGGCCTGCTCCGGCACCGGCTGCAAGTCCTGCCAGCACGCCACGGTGAACCGCCGCCGCAGCTCGCTCAGCACCGGCTCGACCTGCCCGGCCCGCGTGGTCAGCGCCTGCGCACGGGTCCGCAGCGACACCAGCCGGTGGTCGATCTCGGCCGCCCGCTCCGGCAGCCGCTCCGCCTCCGCCCGGATCCCCTCGGCCTCCCGCGCCACCCGCTCGGCCCGCTCCAGCGTCGGCCCCACCCCGTGCTGCCCGGCCCCCTGATTGAGCCTCGCCAGCTCCGGCGACAGCGCGGCCAGCCGCGCCGCGAGATCGTCGGCCTTCAGCCCCGACTGCCGTACGGCGTCCAGCGCGACGGTCGCCGCCAGCAGCGCCTGCCGCGCCCGCTCCACCGCCGGAGCGACCCGCGCCAGCTGCGTCTCGGCCTTGCCGAGCAGCGGCCCGAGCCCCTCGCCGAACCGTTCCAGCTCCCGCTTGACCCGCTCCAGCTCGTCCTTGGCCCCGCCCAGCTCCGTGCGCGCCCGCGCGGCCGCCGACGCCTCCAGGTCGTCACGGTCCAGATCATGGGCGTCCACGGCCGCGATGTACCGCTGCGAGACCTCGTCGATGCGCCGCCCCAGCGCCGCGAACTCGGCGACCGCGCGCCGGGCCGCCGGGGAGTCGTCCACGGCCGCGATCGTCTCGACGGAGATCCGCAGATCCCGCTGCGCGGTGTCCAGCTCGTAGAAGGCAGCGGCAGCGGCGTCCTTCGCGGCCTGCGCCTCGGCCCGCTGGCTCTCCGCCCGCCCGCCGAACCACCGCCGCGTCCCGCCACCGGCGAAGGCCGCGGGCAGCGCGAGCACCGCGACGAGCGGTAGCCCCACCAAGGTCAGCGTGTCCCGCAGAACGCGCGCGTACGACACCGACGGCGACGAGTACGGCTGCGCTGGTGTCGCCGTCACATCCCTCTCCCGTGCTGCGTTCGGCCCTGCCCGGTGCCATTCTCCCACCGCTTGAAGACGAACACACGACCCGATCAGTTCGCGAGAGGCAGGTGATTTTCCCCTGGCGGAGGCGAGCGCGTTCGGTGCCCCGACACGGGTTTGCTGTGCACGGCCCGTGGCAGGGTAGGCTGTCCACTCGTCTCGGGTGCGTAGCTCAGGGGTAGAGCGCCTGCCTTACAAGCAGGATGTCGGCGGTTCGAAACCGTCCGCGCCCACTGACCGTCAAGGTCCAGATCGGGATGGCGGCCCCTCGGAGATTCTCCGAGGGGCCGTCGTCGTTTGAACACCTCGGCCGAGTCGAGGATGTCGTTGCGCTTGTCCGCGCCGGTCACCTTGGTGACGTGCCGGGCGGCGGCCTCCGGGGGTTTGGTGCCCCTCTTGGGCGTGTCCGCGGCTGTGACGGCCTTGTCCTTCTTCGAGGGCCCCCGGGGGTCGTGTGGTGCTTGTGACTGTGCGACCTGCGGGGAAGCCGCGCGGTTGCCGGTCGTCGCGCAAACCCACCCGATCGGGGTGCCGTACAGGCATCGGGGTGACGTTCGTGGGGGCCTGGCGTCGCGTTCTGGGGCTGTTGCCTACGATGTGGCGCGTGAGTCGGTTCGAGGTGGGGCTTTCCGTGGTGCCGCGGGTGCGGTGGTGGCGGACGGTTGCCGTGCTCGGACTGCTGGCCGGACTGCTGGGGATGCACGCCCTGGCGCCCGGCGGGGCCGTGCCGGAACGGCATGAGCGGATGAGCGCAGCGACGGTCGTCGGCGTGGTCGCCGGGGACGGCTGCGCGGGGAGCGACGGGCACTGCGGCGGCGGGCATGCGCGGCATGCCGACGTCACCTGTGCCTCCGCGGCCGTGAGCGGGAGCCCCGAACTGCCCGCGCCGGTCGCCGACCCGGGAGCCGTCGCCGTACCGCCTCGTGCGGGGTGTGCTCATGTCGGTGCCGCGCCCGACGGGGCCCGTGCGCCGCCCTCGCTGGCCGAACTCCAACTCCTGCGGATCTAGACACCCCCCGTGCCGTGCCGTCGGGCGTTCCACGGCGCGGTGCGTTCGCGTGTCCCAGAGACGTTCCTTCTTCCAGCAGGAGTTCTTCCATGAGCTACACCACCCATACCCTCGCGCGCCGTTCCGGGCTTGTCGCAGTGGGGGTGAGCGCCGTCTTCCTTCTGGCCGCCTGCGGGGGCGGCACCGGGGACGGCGGGCACGAGGGGCACGCCGCGCCCTCCGCCTCCTCCTCTGCGTCCGCGTCCGCGGGCGTGAGCGCGGGCGCGCACAACGCGCAGGACGTGGCCTTCGCGCAGGGCATGATCCCGCACCACCGGCAGGCGCTGGAGATGGCGCGGCTCGCTGCCGAGCGGGGTTCGTCCGCGCAGGTCAAGGACCTCGCTGCGCGGATCGAGAAGGCGCAGGACCCGGAGATCCGGACCATGAGCGCCTGGCTGACGGCCTGGGGCGAGGAGGTGCCCCGGGACGGCGGCGCGGACATGCCGGGAATGGACCACTCGTCGCACTCCGGTGCGTCCGGCATGGCCCAGATGCCCGGGATGATGGGCGAGCAGGACATGTCCGAGCTGCAAAAGGCCTCGGGCAGGGAGTTCGACCGGATGTTCCTGACCATGATGGTGCAGCACCACAAGGGTGCTCTGGAGATGGCGAAGGCCGAGCAGGCCAAGGGCGCTTACGGGCCCGCGAAGAAGACGGCCGGTGACATCGTCACCGGCCAGAGTGCCGAGATCGCGGAGATGAACGGGCTGCTCGGCTAGCCCTCCATCCGGGTGTCGTCCTCGCCGGGTGGAGTCTCGTGTGCGTGCTTGAGCCGCGAACGGGCCTCCATCCGGCTGTCGGGCGCTACGTCGGACCAGAAGCGGTGCGTGGTCACGAACACCGCCAGCTCGTGCTCGCGGCGCCGGAGCTTCTCCACCTCGGCCTGCTCGTCCGCGGTCCAGCCGGGGGAGGCGGGGCGTTCCAGCTTGCGCCAGCCGTTGTCGTCGTTGAAGCCGTCCAGCGGCTCCACCGACCAGGGGAGCCGCTTGAGCAGGGCCGACAGTTCGGCCCGGACCTGATGCAGCTCCTCCTGGCCGGCGAGGAGGTCACTGGGGAATTCATAGGTCGTAGCCACAGGGCAATGCTACGCCTGTTCGATTTGAGGCAGCGAGCTGCTTCTGTGGCTTCACTCGAATGAGTGCACGACCTGTCGGTACGTGCGTTCCCCTGCCCCGGCTGTGCTCAGTGCCCCGCTTGCCGCAGCTCCCGCACGACCCTCGACGCCACCGGTACCGGCACCCCGTGGCGCTGTGCCGCACGCAGCAACGCGCCGCCGATCGCGTCGAGTTCGAGCGGACGGCCCGCCTCGGCGTCGCGCTGCATGGAGGACTTCGTGGCGTCCGGGAAGCTGTCGTAACGGGCGAGGGAAGCGGCCGGGTCGCCGGGACCGCCGCAGGCGTGACTGACCGCCGCCGTCTCCTCCGCCAGGGCGGTCAGTTCGTCGCGGTGGCGGCTGCGCAGCTCGCCCATGGGCAGGCCGTGGCGGGTGGTGAGCAGGGCCATGGGCGCGAGGAAGGCCATCTTCGCCCACAGGGCGGCGGCCTCGTCGGCCAGCACCCGGGTGGTGACACCGGCGCCGGACAGCGCCTCGGCGAGTGCGGTGAGCCGGTCCTGCGGGACCGGGTCGCCGGTCAGGTCGACCTCGGCGAAAGCGGTGCCGTGTTCGATCACGCCGGGGGCGGTCCGGGTCGACTCGACGCGGATGACGGCCGGGGCGACGCGGTCGGCGCGGTAGCGCTCGCGCAGGTGCGCCGGGTGGTCGACGCCGTTCAGGAGCGGGACCAGCAGGCCGTCGCCGAGAACGGCGGGCGGGACGCGGGTGAGAGCCGCGTCAAGCGCCGTGTGCTTGACGGCGACCAGGCAGGCGTCGACCGGCTCGCGCAGCTCGGTGTCCGCCTCCACCGGGACGGTGAAGTCGCCGAACCGGCCGCTGCTGACGCTGATGCCGGTGGCGCGCAGCGTGCCGGCCGTGCTCTCGCCGGCCAGGCAGATCACGCGGTGACCGGCCCGGACGAGCAGCGCGGCGAGCAGCCCGCCGACGCCGCCCGGGCCGAGGACGGCCACGGTGAGTCGCTCGTGGGTCGTGAGGGTCATCGGATGTGTCCTCTCGTCGGTCGGCCCCATGGGTGGTGGCCGCCTGGGAGAGATCATCGCAGCGCGCTGCGGACCGGCCGTGCGAGGGGCCAGACTTGAGGCATGTGCCGGAGTATCAAGACCCTGCGCCCGCCCGTGCTTCCCGGTGAGGCCACCGAGGACGACATCCGGGCCGCGGCCCTGCAGTACGTACGGAAGGTGTCCGGCTTCCGGGCACCCGCCGCGCACAACCGGGAGGTGTTCGACCGCGCGGTGGAGGAGATCGCCGCGGCCACGGCCCACCTGCTCGACGACCTGGAGGTCCGGGGCGCGCCGGCCCGGCGGGCGGGATAGCGACCGGGCCCGGCGGACGGAAGGGGCGGCCGGGCGGCGGCTGCGCACGGAGGATGCGGGTCGCGGGCGGTGCGCCTCGCAGGGTGCGGCTCAGGCCGGGGGCCGGGGGCCGGGGGCTGCCTGGAGGCGTGGTCTCACTGCTGGGAGGGCTTCCCGGCAGGACCGCGGGCTCGCCGCGCGGTGGGTTTCCCGGGGGAGGCGGTTCGCGTCACCGCTCGGCGGGCTCACCCGAAGAGGCGCTCGCGTCACCGCTCGGCGGGCCCCTGCGGAGAGACGGTTCGCGTCACCGCTGGGCGGCTACCGGCGGACCGTCGCCGGTCCCTGCACCGGCCGGCGGCGCATCACGTACACGGCTGCCGCGCCCGCGGCGAAGAGGGCCGCCACCGACACGCCCGTGGCGAGCCAGGTCGCGCCGAGCCAGTAGGCGCCGTAGTAGCCGAGGGCGGCGCTGTAGCCGGCCCAGGACAGGCCCGCCAGGGCGGACCAGGGGAGGAAGTCGCGGGCCCGGTGGTGCGCGGCCCCGGCGCCCAGGGAGACGACCGAGCGGCCGGCGGGGGCGAAGCGGGCGAGGACGACCAGGGGGCCGCCGCCCCGGGCGAGAGCGGCGCCGAGACGTTCCTGCGCGCGGCTCAGGCGGCGGGAGCGGGCGATCGCGCTGTCCAGGCGGGCCACTCCGCGCCAGGCCAGCCGGTAGGCGACGAGGTCGCCGAGGACGGAGGCCGTGGCCGCGGAGAGGATGAGGAAGAGCAGGTCGGGGACCTTGGCGGGGGGCGGCGCGCCCGCCGCTCCGGTGCCGGCGGCCGCCGCCGTCGCCGCCGTGATGACGAGGACGCCGCTGGGCAGGATCGGCAGGAACACGTCCAGCAGGACCGACGCGGCGACGACCGCGTAGATCCATGGGCTGCCGGTCAGCAACCCGACACTCTCCAGCACTGCTACTCCCCGTGATCCCCCGTGGGCCGTACCGTGCCGCGCGAGGCGGGGAGCGGCAGTGACCGGCCGATGACAGCCATAGAGCGTACGCGCGGGGTGGGGCGGGAGTTTCGCCGGGGGTTCATGTGTCGGAAGTTGCGCGGTCAGGGCGAGGGGGGCGTGCCGCCGGCCGGAAGCCCCCGAGCCGTACGACCGGCACGCCGTTGGCGCCTTACCGGCCCAGGGTCCGGCCCTGGGCCGAGCCCGCTGGACGGCCGAGCCCGCTGGACGGCCGAGCCCGCTGGACGGCCGAGCCCGCCGAGTCCGCCGAACTGCCGAGCCGGATACGGCGGGCCGGACGCGCCCGGCCGGGTCTGCGTCGGCGGCACCGCCGTCCGCTCCGGGTGACCGTCAGGCCGTCACCGGTGTCCGGTCCGGTGTCGCCGGGTGCTCCGCGCCGCCGTCGCGCCGGGACAGCAGCCGGTCCATGCCGAACGCGCCGGAACCGGTGAAGACCAGCAGCAGGAAGGCCCAGCAGAACATCGCCGACGCCTCGCCGCCGTTCTGGATGGGCCACAGCGCCATGCCCTGGTGCACGTCGAAGTAGGCGTACGCCATCGAACCCGAGGCCACCAGAGCCGCCGCGCGCGTGCCCAGGCCCAGCAGGACCAGGCCGCCGCAGACCAGCTGGATCACGGCCGCGTACCAGCCGGGCCAGGTGCCGGCCGCGATGGTGCCGCCGTTGCCGCCGGCCGCGCCGCCCAGGACGCCGAAGAGCGAGGCGGCGCCGTGGCAGGCGAAGAGCAGGCCGACGACGATGCGGAACAGTCCGAGCACGTACGGCTGCGCGCCGTTGAGGCGTGCGGTCATGTGGGGGCTCCTTCGGTGGGTGAGCGGAACGGCCTCGGCGGACCGGTCGTGGGGACGGCGGCACCGAGTGAGCCCAAAGGTTAGGCAGACCTAACGAGTGCTTGCAAGTTCAACATTCAGCCACATCCGGCCGGCCTGCCGCCGCCCCCGCGGCTCTCGCGGGGGCGGGTGGCCGCCCCGCTCAGCAGCTCGCGAGGTAGTTGGTGAGCGCGTTCTTCTCGGCGGTGTCGACGGAGAGGTCGTAGTAGTACTTCACCTGCACCCAGGCGCGGACGTAGGTGCAGCGGTAGTCGCTGCGCGAGGGCATCCAGGTGGCCGGGTCCTGGTCGCCCTTGGCCTGGTTGACGTTGTCGGTCACGGCGATGAGCTGCGGACGGGTGAGGTCGTTGGCGAACGCCTGGCGCTGGGCGGTGGTCCACTTGCTCGCGCCGGAGTCCCAGGCCTCGGCGAGCGGCACGAGGTGGTCGATGTCGAGGTCGGAGGCGGCGCTCCAGGTGGCGCCGTCGTACGGCGAGTACCAGCTGCCGCTGGTGGCGGCGCAGGAGGAGTCGGTGACGACGTTCGTGCCGTCGCGCTTGAGGACCGTCTCGCGGGTGTTGCAGGTGCCGCTGATGGTGATCCAGTGCGGGAAGAGGTCGCGGCTGTAGCCGGTGCGGTTCTCGGTGGCGACCGTGAGCTGGGCGAGGTAGCTGCGGGCGGTGGCGCCGCTGACCGGGGTGGGCAGGGCGGCGGAGGCGGTGGGGGAGTTGAACAGGGCGGCGGAGGCTATGAGTCCGGTGAGCGCCGCGACTATGCTCACCTGTCGACGCGCGTAGAACCTGGGCATGCGAACTCCCTTGTGGGGTGGGGGTGTTGGAGCGCGGGCGCGAGAATGCTCGCGGTGCCGTGTTGCGGGGAGATGTGCGCGCGGTGAGAGGTTAGTGACGCGTTCATGACACGACAAGGTTCGCGACTGAACTTTCCGTGCCGACGAGGCCGCGGGCTTCCCGTACGATGGGTGGTGCAGAAGGGGAGTAGCTCTTCGCCGGTGTCGTCGACATACTGCTCGGTCAGTCCGAGCCGGCGCCCGGAGGCGGATCCTGCGGTTCCGCCAGCGAGACCTTCGGCAACGCAGTGCACGCCCGTGTCGTACGGCACGGGTGCTCGAGTGTGCTGTCGTGCCGAGGTGTCCAGCGCGTGACGTACCGCACTCTCGGTGGGCAGCCCCGACCGATTGAGGAACCTTGATCAGCATCACCGTGACGGCGCTCGTCTTCGGCGTCATCTTCCTCGCCGAGCTGCCGGACAAGACCGCGCTCGCCGGCCTCGTCCTCGGCACGCGCTACCGCGCCTCCTATGTCTTCGCCGGAGTCGCCGCCGCCTTCACGCTGCACGTCGTGCTCGCGGTCGCGGCCGGCAGCGTGCTGACCCTGCTGCCGCAGCAGCTCGTGCACGCGCTCACCGGTGTGCTCTTCCTGGGCGGCGCGGCAGTGCTGCTGATGAAGAAGGACGAGGAAGAGGAGGAGGTCCGCCGACCCGAGGACCAGACCTTCTGGAAGGTCGCCGGGGCGGGCTTCATGCTCATCCTCGTCGCCGAGTTCGGCGACCTGACGCAGATCATGACGGCGAACCTCGCCGCGCGGTACGACGACCCGCTGTCCGTCGGTCTGGGTGCGGTGCTGGGGCTGTGGGCGGTCGCCGGTCTCGGCATCGTCGGCGGAAAGGCCCTGATGAAGCGGGTGCCGCTGGCGCTCATCACCAAGATCGCGGCCCTGCTCATGCTGGCGCTCGGGGTGTGGAGCCTCTGGGAGGCGGTGGCCGGCTGAGCGAGGCGTCGCACCCTGCTTCCCCCCGTCTCGGCTGAACGGTCGGTGAACTGTCGCGGGGGGGTGGTGGCGGGATGCCGGACTTGTTTTGTACCGTGGAGGAACAAAGTGGCTCCCGCCCGTTTTCCCTGACCGGCGGGCGGGACCACCTTGTCCCTCAGGGGGCTCGTTCACTCACTTCCCGGGAGTCGCCGATGCCGGCCACCGTCCTCACCGCCCGTGCCCTGCTGCTCGACATGGACGGCACGCTCGTCAACTCCGACGCCGTCGTCGAACGCGTCTGGCGGCGCTGGGCGGCACGGCACGGACTCGACGGCGACGAGGTGATGAAGGTCGTCCACGGGCGGCAGGGGCACGCCTCGATGGCGGTCCTGCTGCCGGAGCGGCCCATGGAGCAGAACCTCGCGGACAACGCGCGGATGCTCGCCGAGGAGACGGCGGACATGGAGGGCGTGGTACCGGTGCCGGGGGCGCCGGAGTTCCTCGCCTCACTCGTCCGCCTCGGGGTCCCGCACGCGCTGGTGACGTCGGCGGACGTCGCGCTGTCCGGCGCGCGGATGGCGGCGGCGGGGCTGACGCTGCCGTCGGTCCGGATCACGGCGGAGAGCGTGGGCGCGAGCAAGCCGGACCCGGAGGGCTTCCTGAAGGGCGCGGCCGAGCTGGGGGTGCCGGCCGCGGAGTGTGTGGTCTTCGAGGACTCCGGGGCGGGCATCGCGGCGGGGCGCTCCGCGGGGATGCGGGTGGTGGGCGTCGGCGCCCGCGCGGCCGCGCACGGCCCGGACGCGTGGGTACGTGACCTGACGGACCTGCGGCTCGAGGCCGCGGGGGAGGGACTGTTCCGCCTGCACGCCGGGCGGTAACCCGGCGCGGTGGGCTGCGCCCGGCGGGCATTGACAGAGGTGGGCTGTGCGCCCGGCGTTCCCTGTTGCCCGGCGTCGGTGCCGGCCGGGGGTGGGTGCGCTCACCGGCGCTGGCGGGGTGCCTCCCCAAGCTCTCCGAGCAGGGGGTACCCCCAGCGCCCACCCGTGCCGCCCTAGCGGCACGACTGCCCGCAGCTGGGTCGGCATGCGGCCGCCGCAGCGATGCCGGCGGCCTGCAGCCGCGCGCCACGGCGATGCGGCAGGCGCCGCGCGCCACCGCGTTGGTGCAGCCGCGTACGGCGGGGAGGGGACGGGGTGGGGGGTGTCCGCCCGCAGTGTCCGGCACCGTGACACGGTGCCCGCGTCGGGGACGGGCGGCCGGACCGAGGACGGACACCCCCCGCCCCGGCCCCGACTCACCCACCGGCCGTAGGCGACGCACGCCAGACGAGACCGCGACGGGCCGCCGCAGGCAAAAAAGGGGCGCGGGGCTGTATTCGATGTGCGGCTCCGCCGCGTGGGCGCGACCAGCCACCACGCACCCGCAGACGACTCACGGAGTCTCCGTTTCCGATTCCAGCATCGCCCGCGTCTGCGCCCCGTACACCCCCAGCCCGTCGTCCGTGACGCCTCTCGCCCACTGGTAGTTGCGCAACGCGTCCTCGACCTGGGCGTTGAAATTGCCGTTGGCCTCGCCGTTGTACAGGTACAGCTGACGGAGGCGCAGCTGGAGTTCCGTGACCTCCGGCCCCCGGTCACCACGTCGCAGGACCTCGGCGTCGGCGTCCTGGCCGCCGTCACCCGGGGCGAACGAGTCGCCCCCCGAGGGTGCCGTCGCCGTAGGCGTGGACCTCGGCGTCGGCGTCGGGCTCGTCCTCGCGGTGGACGCCGAGGCCGACGGCGTCGGCGACGGGCTCGTGCTCGTCCGGGACGGGCTCGGCGTAGGCGAGGACCGCGACGCAGAGGGCTTCGGCCTAGGAGACGACGACGGCTCGGTCGACGTCGTGACCGTGTCCGGCCCCGGCACCGCCGCACGGACGCCTTCCGGCGCGGCACCGTCCCGGGCCGGCGTGCCGTACGACAGCAGCCCACCGGCCAGCCCGGCCACCGCCGCAACGCCCACGACGGCCCCGGCCGCCGCCAGGAGCACGGCGGTACGGCGACGCCGGCGCCCGCGCGGTGCCGCAGCCCGGTCCCGGTCCCGACGGGGGTCGTCGTCACCGCCGCGCCCCGGTTCCGCCGAGTCGAACAGACGCAGATCCGTCACGCTGGGCACCGTGCCCGTCGGCGCCAGAGGTGTCGGCAGAACAGGCGGCAGAGCGGTCGTACGGTCATCCGCGGCAACCGCCCGCAACGGCATGGTCTCCTCCGCGACGGAACCCCCCGGGGCGGCGCCCCCTTCCCGCCGAGCCCCCTCCAGCTCCACATACGGCCTGATCCGCAGCGGATCGAAGTCCTCAGCCGCGGCCGCCGCGGCGCTCCGCGTGGCGGCCAGGGCGTCCGCCGCCCGCCGGGTGCAGCCGCACGAGGGGGTGTTGTCGGCCGCCCGAGGCGCCCCACACTCCGGGCACCGATACACAGGCACCCCGGCTCCAGGCACCCCGGCTCCAGCCCCCGCTGCCCCGCCCCCGGCGCCTGCCCCGCCTCCGGGGCCTGCCCCGACCCCGGTGCCCGCCTCGGGCACGGCCTCCGCAGCCCCGCCCCCGGCGCCAGCCCCCGTCTCTGCTCCACCCCCGCGTTCGTCCACCTGTTCGCCCCTCCCCATAGGAACTCCAGAGATTATGCGGTTCCTCCACACGGGCGAAGGCGGCTCCCCCCGGAATACCGGGCTCCAGCAGGACTCAACAGGCCATAACCGGTCACACCGAACAGGATGGATGTGTCTCGACAGCTGGGGAGGTCTCCATGACCGTGGACGCGCACGCCAGGACGGCGACCGCGCAGCAGGAGCACGTGTCCGGCAACGTGCTCGTCTCGATCGGCGCCCTGCTGCTCGGCATGCTGCTCGCGGCCCTCGACCAGACCATCGTGTCGACCGCGCTGCCCACCATCGTCAGCGACCTCGGCGGTCTGGAGCACCTGTCGTGGGTGGTGACCGCCTACCTGCTGGCCTCCACCGCCGCGACCCCGCTGTGGGGCAAGCTCGGCGACCAGTACGGGCGCAAGAAGCTGTTCCAGGCCGCGATCGTGATCTTCCTGATCGGGTCCGCGTTGTGCGGAATGGCGCAGAACATGCCGCAGCTGATCGCCTTCCGCGCCGTGCAGGGACTCGGCGGCGGCGGTCTGATGGTGCTGTCGATGGCGATCGTCGGCGACGTCGTCTCGCCCCGCGAACGCGGCCGCTATCAGGGCCTTTTCGGGGCCGTGTTCGGCGCGACGAGCGTGCTCGGGCCGCTGCTGGGCGGGCTGTTCACGGAGCACCTCAGCTGGCGCTGGGTGTTCTACGTCAACCTCCCCGTCGGCGTCGTCGCCCTCGCCGTGATCGCGACCGCGCTGCACATCCCGCGCCGCTCGACCCGCCACGTCATCGACTACCTCGGCACCGCCCTGATCGCCTCCGTCGCCACCTGCCTGATCCTGGTGGCCTCGCTCGGCGGTACGACGTGGGGCTGGGGCTCGCCGCAGATCATCGGTCTCGTGGTGCTCGGCGTGGCGCTGGCCGGCGCGTTCGTCGCGGTCGAACGCCGAGCGGCCGAACCCGTCCTACCGCTGAAGCTGTTCCGCATCCGTACCTTCACCCTCTCCGCGGTCATCAGCTTCATCGTGGGCTTCGCGATGTTCGGCGCGATGACCTACCTGCCGACGTTCCTTCAGGTGGTCCAGGGCGTGACACCCACCCTCTCCGGGGTGCACATGCTGCCGATGGTGTTCGGCATGCTGCTGTCGTCGACCGTCTCCGGGCAGATCGTCAGCCGTACCGGCCGCTGGAAGGTGTTCCCGATCGCCGGCACCGGCGTCACCACGCTCGGTCTGCTGCTGCTGCACCGGCTCGACGAGCACAGCTCGACGGCCGAGATGAGCGTGTACTTCTTCGTCTTCGGCCTCGGGCTCGGCCTGGTCATGCAGGTCCTGGTCCTCATCGTGCAGAACGCCGTCTCCTACGAGGACCTGGGTGTCGCCACCTCCGGCGCCACCTTCTTCCGCTCGATCGGGGCCTCCTTCGGCGTCGCCATCTTCGGTACGGTCTTCGCGAGCCGCCTCGGCGACAAACTCGCCGACGCCTTCCGGGGCGTACGGCTGCCGGGCGGGGCCTCCCCGGACGCGCTGAAGGCCGACCCGCGGGGCATCGGCGCCCTGCCGCCCGCGCTGCGGCCGGCGGCGCTGCACGCCTACGCCTCCTCCATCACGGACGTCTTCCTGTACGCCGCGCCGGTCGCCTTCCTCGGATTCCTGCTGGCGTGGCTGCTGAAGGAGGACCGGCTGCGCGCCTCCGTCACCGCTCCGGACGTCACCGAGACCCTGGCCAGCAATCCCGTCGAGCGTTCCTCGTACGACGAGGTGTGCCGGGCGCTGTCCGCGCTGGGCACCCGGGAGGGGCGGCGCGAGGTCTACCGGAAGATCACCGACCGGGCCGGCTACGACCTGCTGCCGGCGGCGAGCTGGCTGCTGCTGCGGATCAAGCGGTACGGGCGGGTGGAGCCGGCCGCGCTGGCCGAGGGCAGCCCGGTGCCGCTGAAGGTGATCCTGGAGGCAGCCCGCCAGGTCGAGGAGCGGCAGCTCGCCCGCCGGGAGGGCATCGACCTGGTGCTGACGGAGCGGGGGAGCGAGGTCGCGGCGCGGCTCGCACAGGCACGTGAGGAGTCGCTGGCCCAGCTGCTCGGCGACTGGTGGGGCCCGGACCGTCCCACGGACCTGACCCACCTGGTCAAGCTCCTCAACGAGGAACTCTGCGGCTCCACCCGCGAGCAGCCCCGCACCCAGGACCGCGCGACGGCCTCCGGCTGAGCCCCCGGCCCCGGCGCGCCCCTCCGCGAGGACGGGGCCCCGTCCGACCCGTCCGCTCCTTTCTCAGGCGAGGGCCTTTCTGAACCAGTGTTCGGCGTACGGGGAGTCGTTGTGGCGGTCGGTCTCCGTGTAGCCGAGGCGGGTGTACAGGGTGCGGGCCTCGACCAGGTCGCTGCGGGTGTCCAGGACCAGCTCGGTGGCGCCCAGCGCCCGGGCGGCGTCCTCGGCGGCGGACACCAGCGGTCCGGCCCCGCCCTTGCCGCGCGTGCCGGGCAGCAGGAACACCCGCGTCAGCTCGGCCGTCGCCGCGTCCAGCAGCCGTACGCCCGCGCTTCCGGCCGGCTCACCGCCGTACCGTGCGATCAGCAGTTGCCCGCGCGGCGGCGCCAGGTCCGAGGCGTCGGCCGCTGCGATCTCCCGTTCCAGCTCGTCCGGGTCGGTGCGGCGTCCCTCGTGCAGGAGGTACCAGCGGTCGCTGACCTCCGTGTAGTACGCCCGCCACAGGGCGCGGGCGGCGGGGGAGTCGTACGGCTCGGGGGCGATGGTCCAGGTCATGGCCGTCATTGTGGGAAGGCGACCGGGGCCGGCCGCAACCCAATAAGCGGATCCGCCCCGCACGCACCCGTGCACGGACCGTTTGCCGGGCGGACCGCGGGCAACCCGATGAGCGAAACCGGTCGGACGGGCCGGTCAGAATCGGAAGGCACCCGGAAGGCATTCATGTCCACAGGCGTGCTCATCGCTGTGATCGTCATCGTGGCGGCCGTCGTCCTCGTCGCGGCGGCCCTGACCCTGCGTGCCCGCGGTGCGGGCGGCGGCCGGAGTCTGAAGCGGCGCTTCGGACCCGAGTACGACCGTGCCGTCGCCCGGCACGACGGGGACGTCAAGGCCGCCGAGCGGGACCTCGCCCGGCGCGTCGAGAAGCACGGAGGGCTGCGCGAGCAGCCGCTGGAGCCGGCCCGGCGCGAGGAGTACGAGGCCCGCTGGACGGCACTGCAGGAACACTTCGTCGACGCACCGCACGAAGCGGTCGCCGAGGCGGACCGGCTGCTGGCCGAGGTGGCCGGCGCCCGCGGCTACCCCGACGCAGGCCAGTACGAGGAGCAGCTCGAAGCGCTCTCCGTGCACCACGCCCACCGCGTGCAGGGCTACCGCCACATGCACCGCGTCGCCCACGCGCCGCTGGCCGCGGACGACGACGGGTTCGGCACGGAGGAACTGCGCGAGGCACTCGTCCAGGCCCGGGAGCTGTTCACCGAACTCGTCTCCCCGGCGCCCCAGGACAGCGGGCGGCACCGCGCCGCGAAGGACGAGCGCGAGCAGGTCGCCGCGTCCCGGCCCCACCGTACCCACCAGCCGTGGGGGCTGACCCGCGGCCACGCCAAGGGGAGTTGACCGCCATGACCGACGACAGCCGTCAAGGCATGCGCCACGCCCCGGTCACGGAGGAGCGCGCGCCGGTGGCGCCCGCCGGGCACGCCGAAGGCCACACCGTGGCGCCCCCGGGGCAGGGACACACCGTGCCCGGCCTGGGCGACAGGTCCGTGACCGGTCCGGGCCCCGACCGGTCGCCGCTGCCCGGCGACCCGGACGCCCGCGGCGAAACAGCGACCGGCACCACCCACGGCGCCGCCCCGACCGCGACAGCCGGCACCACCGCGACGACCGGCACCACCGCCACGGCCGGCACCCCCCACGGCGTCGGCACCCCCCACGGCGTCGGCACCCCCCACGGCGTCGGCACCCCCCACGGCGTCGGCACCCCCGAGACCGGCGGCACCACGCCGACCGCGACCGGCGGCGCCCCGACCGGAGCCGCGGCGGCCGACAGCCCCGGCGGGCCGGGCGACGGCTCCGGTGGCCCGCTCATGCCGCACGACGAGGTCGACGCGTTCCACCAGCGGCTCTCGCACGCGCTGGCCGGTTTCGTCGACGGGCCAAGGGACGCGGTGGAGGAGGCCGACCGCCTGCTGCAGGAGATCGCCGCGCACGTCACCGACGCCGTCTCCCGGCGCCGCCGTACCCTGCGGATGTCCTGGCAGGGCGGCGAGGCCGGCGAGGACAAGCCCGCCACCGGCACGGACACCGAGCAACTCCGGCTGGCGCTGCGCGACTACCGCGAGCTGTCCCGGCGCCTGCTGCACCTCTGACTCTCAGTTCACCGGACCGCCGCCCGCAGCCGTCCGCCGCTCACGCCACTGCCGTACGACCTCCTCGACGTCGTACGGCTTGCGGCCCAGCGGGGGGCCGGGCGGCGGTTTGAACATCATGTCGCGGATCTTGACGTTGACGTCCGTGATGATCCGCCGCACCACCTGCTCCGAGGGTGCCGCGTAGGCCGCGGCGAGCGCGTCGTCGGCCTCCTTGCGCAGCGCCAGCGCGGGCGGCAGCACGGAAAGCCCCTCGCGGTGCAACTTGCGCTTGACCCACCACAGTTCGTCGTACGTCGACTCGATCTCGGGCGGCAGGGGCTCACCCGCGCCGGTCAGCCGGTCGAAGTCACCGCGGGCCTGCGCGTCGCGGATCTGTTTGTCGACCCAGGACTCGAACGGCACCCCAGGTGGCTTTCGCTCGGTCATGTACCCATTGTGCCGGACGCGGCCCGGCCGGCCGATCTATCATGCGGCGGCGGTGGACCAACCGGGCCACCGCACCGCGACGTCGCAAAGGGAGCGCACGTGCTCGAACTCACCATGGCCTCCGTCTCCGGGGGAGACGAGGGCGCCACGGCCGGGATGGCCATGGCCGACGCGCCCAGCGACCCGGGTGCCGTGCTGAGGGTCGGACGCGACGCCGCCACCTGCCGGCTCGTCACCCCGGAGGACTGGCTGTTCGTCAGCCGCGTCCACCTGGAGTTCCTGTGCGGCGCCGACGGCGGCTGGCAGCTGACCTGGCTGCGCGGCTCGCAGCCCGACCCCTCCTCCGAGGTGCGGATGATCATCGGCGGGTACGCCCAGCCCCTCGAGTACGGCGGCACGGTCGCGCTGCCCCGCGGCGGCTCCGGCGAGATCGTCATCCAGGACCGCACCGGCCCGCGCAGCGTGAACGTCGGCTTCTACCACGACGTCTGAGCCACTCACCGCCGGTCTCACAGGACGCGGGCGAGGGCGAAACCGTCGTAGCCCTTGCTGCCGACCGTCTGGATCGCGGTGCCGCTGAGCCGGGGGTGGGAGCCGATCAGTTCGATGGCGGCGCGGGTGCCGCGCACGTCGGGGTCCTCGCTGCCGGCGTCGGTGACCCGGCCGCCGCGGACCACGTTGTCGACGACGATCAGGCTGCCCCCGCTGGTGAGCCGTAGCGCCCACTCCACGTAGTGGGCGTTGTTGGCCTTGTCCGCGTCGATGAAGACCAGGTCGAAGGGCGGCGGGTTCTCGTCGGCGAGCTGCGGCAGCGACTCCAGGGCCGGCCCGACGCGCACCTCGACGATTTTGTCCAGGCCCGCCCGGGCGATGTTGCGGGTGGCGATCTCGGCGTGCTTCGGGCTGTACTCCAGCGAGATCAGCCTGCCGTCGGCGGGCAGCGCCCGGGCCAGCCAGATCGTGCTGTAGCCGGCCAGGGTGCCGATCTCGAGGATGGTGCGGGCGCCGTGGATCTGGGCGAGCAGCTGGAGGAACTTGCCCTGGGCCGGGGTGACGCTGATCCGCGGCAGCTGCGCGGCCTCGCTGTCGCGCAGGGCGGCCAGCAGCGCCTCGTCGTCCAGCGCGAGGTGGGTGGAGAAGTAGTCGTCGACGTCGTCCCAGAGCTGCGACCCGCTCATGCGTCTGCACCTTCCATGCGAAGCCCGCGTCCCACGGCACAGCATTTCAGAGGTTGGGCACGGGTGCCCGGGAGGTGCGGCGGCGTGTGGCGCGTACGGTGCACACGGCGATCACGACCGCCAGCGCCAGCAGGCCCCCGCCGGTGGCCGCCAGCCACGCCGGCAGGCCGGCGATCTCGCGCAGACGGTCGTCGTAGACGACTTCACGGTACGGGCTGTCGCTCGCGGCGCGCCGCAGCTCATGGTCGCCGTCGATGCGGGACGGCACCGGGAACTCCTGGTCGAGCGCCGTGAGGTAGCCGGTGCCGTGGCTGAGTTCGGCCAGCGGGCCCCAGGCGCCCTCGACGCGTCCGGCGAAGGTGACCTTCGGCCGGTCACCGCCGATGGCGGTACGCGGCTCCATGCGGTGCGCGGCGAGCAGGTACAGGCCGAGCGACTGCGGGTTGGCGGCCAGGCGGGACAGCCGCATCGGGTAGACAGGGGCGTCGGCGGCGAAGGTGAGGTGCAGCGGGTCGAGAGCGCCGTACAGCGCGGTGTGGGAGGTCTGCGGGGCGAGCCGGATCGCCACGTACTCCCAGTGGCGGTCGACGTAGGGCTGGAGCGCCTGCGCGAGGCGGGCGGGCAGGGCGAAGCCGTTGCGGTGCAGCCAGTCGCTGAGCGCGGCCGGGTCGTCGGCGGTGAGGCGGGCCACGTCGAAGGGGCCGAGCTGCTGCCGGCCGACGACGCCGACGCCGGCGCCGGCCGACGGCGGCTCCGCGGCGGTGGCGCCGTCCCCGGAGGCGAACGGCCAGTCGCCGGAGCGGGGCCAGAAGTAGTACCGCGTGCGGTGTTCGGGTGCGGTCTGCTCCTGCAGCTGCTGGAACAGACGGCGGTCACCGAGGCGGACGGTGGCGCGGTGCGGGACGGGCATGATCCAGGCGGCGCGGTCGGCGGTGCCGGCGACGGTCAGGCTCATCACGATCTGCTCTTGCCGGCCGTCCCACCGCACGACGGAGACCTCGCGGTCCACTCTGACCTGCTGCTGCCCACCGGGAATCATCGCCCCGCAGCCACAGGCATACGCCGGCGCGGCGAGCCAGGCGAGCTGGATGCCGAGCAGGCTGAGAACGAGGGTGAGGATACGGGGTGTTGTGCGCACGCCACGTATGGACGACACCCCGGACCCCCCGGTTCCGCGAGCTGGCCTGCGGCCGGCATGGGGATGGGCCACGCGCCCGGCGTTCCCTGACGGCCGGGGGCCGCCCGGGGGTCGGGCTGCGCGCCCGGCGTGTGCCGGTGCCCCGCACTGCTGCTGGCCGGGGGTGAGTGCGCTCACCGGCGCTGGCGGGGTGCCGCTGCGCCCACCCGTGCCGCCCCAGCGGCACGACTGCCCGCAGCTATGTCGGCATGCGGCCGCCCGGCGTCTGCGCTGGCCGGGGGTGAGCGGCGCTGGCGGGGGTGCCGCTGCGCCCACCCGTGCCGCCCTGGGGGTCCCCACTGCTCGAAGAGCTTGGGGGAGGCACGACTGCCCGCAGCTACGTGGGCCGGTAGTCGCCCGCGGCGGGGAGGGGACGGGGTGGGGGGTGTCCGCCCGCAGCGGCCGGCACCGGGACACCGAGCAGTCGTCGGGGACGGGCGGCCGGACCGAGGACGGACACCCCCCGCCCCGGCCCCGACTCACCCACCGGCCGTAGGCGCAAACCGCAACCGGCCACCGGACCGCAACGGGCCGCCGCAGGCACAAACAGGGGCGCGGGGAACTGCGCGAGCAACCACGACGCGACCCGCACACAACAACCCAGCGGCAACGCGGCCTACGGGAGCCGCCGGCAGTGCGACAGGCGTGTCACGCCGCTCGGTCCACCGCCGGTGGCGACCCCGGCAGCGGGCGTCCCGCCGACTCCGCCATGTACCAGACGGCCACGCCGCCCACGACGGCCGCCGCCATCATGTAGTACGCGGGCATCATCATGTTCCCCGTCGCCCCGATCAGCGCCGTGACGACCAGCGGCGTGGTCCCGCCGAACAGCGACACGGAGACGTTGAAGCCCACGGACAGCGACCCGTACCGCACCCGCGTCGGGAACAGCGCCGGCAGCGCCGACGGCATCGCGGCGGTGAAGCACACCAGCAGCAGCCCCAGCGCCCCCATGCCCAGCGCGACAGCGACCAGGCTGCCCTGCCGGATCAGCAGCAGCGCCGGCACGGACAGCAGCAGAAAGCCCACGCACCCCGCCGCGATCACCGGACGCCGGCCGACCCGGTCGGTCAGCGCACCCGCGAACGGCTGGACGATCATCATCACGGCCATCACACCGAGCACCACGAGCAGCCCGTGCGTCTCGTCGTACTTCAGCTCACTGGTCAGATACGACGGCATGTACGACAGCAGCATGTAGTCCGTGACGTTGAAGACGAGCACCAGGCCCATGCACAGCAGCAGCGCCTTCCACTGCCCGGTGATCATCTCCCGCAGCGGCACCTTCGGCCGCGCCGACTCCGCCTTCTCGACCTCCGCCGCGAACGCCGGGGTCTCCTCCAGCCGCATCCGCAGATACAGGCCGATGATCCCCATCGGACCCGCGATCAGGAACGGGATCCGCCAGCCCCACGAGGTCAGGTCGTCCGTGGACAGCAGCGCCGTCATCAGCGTGACCAGCCCCGCACCGCCGATGTACCCGGCCAGCGTGCCGAACTCCAGCCAGCTGCCGAGGAAACCGCGCCGCTTGTCGGGGGCGTACTCGGCGATGAAGGTGGACGCGCCGGCGTACTCACCGCCGGTGGAGAAGCCCTGCACCAGCCGCGCGGCGAGCAGCAGCAGCGGCGCGCCGACGCCGATCGAGGCGTACGACGGGATCAGCCCGATCGCGAACGTGCCCGCCGCCATCATGATCATGGTCACCGCGAGCACCTTCTGGCGGCCGACGCGGTCGCCGAGCGGCCCGAAGACCATGCCGCCGAGCGGCCGGACCAGGAAGGCCGCGGCGAAGGCGCCGAAGGTGGACAGCAGCTGGGCGGTCGGGTTGCCCGAGGGGAAGAAGACCTTGCCGAGGGTGACGGCGATGTAGCTGTAGACACCGAAGTCGAACCACTCCATGGCGTTGCCCAGGGCCGCCGCCTTGACCGCGCGCTTGACGAGCGCCGGGTCGGTGACGGTGACGTCCGGGGTCTTCCTCAGGGTGACGGGCGTGACGGGATGGGCGACGGTCGCGGCCGAAGACAAAACTTCGCTCGCCTGCCTTTCGACGGGGACAGGGACAGGCCCACGCGGCGGCGATGACGGGCGGACCGAAAACCGACCATAGGCGCCGTTGGTCCCGTTACGGGCTGTGCGCACCTCGTTGCATGATGCAGCTAAACGTCGGTTGTGCTGGGGCATCTGCCCGATCGGGCCGCGCTCACCCGCCGCCACGGTGTGATCCTTCTCGCGCCGCAGACAAGCACTGACAACCCGGGCGGTCTATGGTCTTCGGGGCAAAAGGACACCGGATGGGACACCGGGCGACAGGACCGGACGAGACCTCGACCACGGCGCCGGACACGACCCCGGACGTCAGCGCGAAAGGGCCGACCAGGCGTGGCGAACGCCGAGCATGCCGAGCACCGCGGGCAACCGGCGGCAGCCGTCGCATCGACGGCAGGCCGCGGCGCCCGGACCCACCTGCACGGACAGACACCCCCGCACGGACAGACACCCCCGCACGGACAGACACCCCCGCACGGACAGACACCCCCGCACGGACAGACACCCCCGCACGGACAGACACCCCCGCAAGGACAGACCCACCCGCACGCAGCGCCGACGCGCCTGCACGCACCGCCGACGCGCCTGCACGCACTGCGGACGCGCCCGCACGCACTGCGGACGCGCCTGCACGCACAGACGCGCCTGCACGCCCTCGGACTCGGCCTGTGGCTGACCGCGGCCGGCCTCGCCGCCCGTGAGGCCGCCGCCGTCCTCACCGGCCAGCGCGCGGAGCGGCTGACCGGCCTGGAGACCTGGGCCGGCGCGCACGGCGTGCTGCACCTCAACGGCTCCCTGTACGACTCGGCCCGCTTCACCGGTACCCCTTTCGGGGGACTCGTCCTCAAGCCGCTCACCCGGGCCGCCGAGCAGGCCCTCGGCTGGGGCTGGACCCTCTCCACCCTGCTGCTGGTCGCCGCTGTCGGTGTCGTCGCCGCCCGTGCCCTGCCCCGCCCGGCCGGCGGACGCACCGTGCTGCCGGCCACGCCCGTCGCGATCTGCCTGCTCATGCTGTCGCTGCCGGTGCGCAACACCCTGTGGCTCGGCCAGACCAGCATCGTGCCGGTGCTGCTGGTCCTGCTCGGCTTCTTCGTCGCCCGCGGCCCACGGACGAGCGGCGTGCTGATCGGCGTGGCCGCCGCGCTGCAACCGACGCTGCTGCTGTTCACGGCGCTGCTGTGGTGCGCCGGCCGCCGCCCGGCCGCCCGGTGCGCCGGCCTCACCTTCGCCGCGTGCACCGCTTCGGCCTGGGCCGCGATGGCACACGACTCCGCCACCTACTGGGTGCACCACATGGCCGGCGCGGGCCTGGGCGGGCCCGCCGACACCCTCGCCAACCAGTCCCTGCACGGCGCCCTGCTCCGCTTCGGCCTCACCGGCCCGCTGGAGGCCGCCCTCTTCCTCGCCCTGGGCGCGGTCGTCGCCGTGCTCGGCGTACGCCGCGCGGTGCGCTACGCCCGCGACGGACAGCTCCTCCTCGCGGTCGCCGTCACCGGCTGCGCCGCCATCGCCGTGTCACCCACCGCCTGGCAGCACCAGTTGCTGTGGGTGCTGCTCACCGTCGTCGGACGGGTCGGCAGGCGGGCCGCCGACCGGTATGTGTGGCCGGTCACGGTGGTGCTGGTGATGACCCTGCCGGCCCGGACGATGCTGCCGGACAAGCCGCTGTTCCAGCCGCTGGTGGGCAACCTCGTCCTGCTCGCCGCCCTCGCCGCGGCCACCGCCGTGCCCTTCCTGGTCCGCTCCTCGCCGTACTACGACAGCCCGCTGCCCACCCGGTACGCCCCCGCCCCTGTCCCCGCCCGCTTCCGGTGCCTGTCGCGGCTGCCCGCCCTGCGCCGCGTCCTCAGCCGCCCGAACCTGCTGTTCGAGCTGCTGCTGATGCGCCTCACCTACTGGGTGTACGCGCAGATCCGGCTCGCCGCGACCGGCGGCACCACCGGCGGCGGCCGGGCCGTGGCCGAGCGGCACGGCCACCAGATCCACGGCCTCGAAGCGGCCCTGCGCATCGACATCGAGCACTGGGTCAACCACGCGGTCGTCTCGGCCGGCCGCCCGGCGAAGTTCTTCAGCTTCTACTACGAGTCGTTCCACTTCGGCATCCCGCTGGCGATCCTCGCCGTCCTGTACGTGTTCCGACCGCCGGAGTACCGCTGGGCGCGCTCCGCGCTCGGCTTCGCCACGCTGCTCGCGCTCGCCGGCTTCTGGCTCTACCCGCTCGCGCCGCCGCGTCTGATGCCGGGGCTCGGCATCGTCGACACCGTCAACGGCCCGCAGGACTTCGCCAGACCGGGCTACGGCACGCTGACCGAGCTGACCAACCAGTACGCGGCGATGCCCTCGCTGCACTTCGGCTGGGCGCTGTGGTGCGGTCTGGTCGTCGTGATCCTCGCGCCGCGGTGGTGGATGAAGGCGCTCGGCCTGCTGCACCCGCTGTTCACCGTCGCCGCGATCGTCGCGACCGGCAACCACTGGGTGCTGGACGCGGTCGGCGGCGCGGCCGTGGTCGGCGCCGGCTTCGGCCTGACGTACCTGCTGCAGGGGCCCCGCACGGCCGCCGCCACGAAGATCGCCGTTCGGCCGCAAGGGGCGCCGGAGAAGGACCGCACCCCGGTCTGACCCGCACCTCCAGGCCGACCGACCAGCCCCCAGCGCCCCCAGCCCCCCAGCCCCCCTGCGGACATGGCGAAGGCGGCGGCCCAGGGGATCGGGGGCCGCCGCCTTCGCGTCTGCCGGGGTACGGAAAACGGGTCCGTACCGGCGCCATCAGTACCAGTTGTGGGCCTGCCAGAAGTTCCAGGCACCGCACGGGCTGCCGTAGCGCTCGTTCATGTAGTTCATGCCCCACTTGATCTGGGTCGCGGGGTTGGTCTTCCAGTCGGAGCCGGCCGAGGCCATCTTGGAGCCGGGCAGGGCCTGGACCAGGCCGTAGGCGCCGCTGGAGGAGTTGGTGGCGTTCGGGTTCCAGCCGCTCTCGCGCTCGACGATGTTCGAGAAGCACTGGTACTGCGCCGAGCTGCCGATCATCTTCTGCGCGACGGCCTGCGCCGAGGAGGCCTGCGTCGTCGCGGCCTGGGCGGGCGCGGCGGCGATCAGCGAACCGCAGGCGGCGGCCGCCAGGGCGGCACCGGCGAGGGCCTTCTTGGGGGCGGAGACGCGACGGAAGAGGGAAACGGCGGTCACGGGAAGCCTTTCGTCGGGGACACGGGCGTCGCCGGCACACCGTGAGCACGTGATGCGTGGAGCCGCCTGGGTGCGGCCGTGGCATGCGGAGGCGCCGCGGCCCTGAGGGCACGTCGGCGCCGTGCGACGTCATCCAGAGAAACAGGCCGGGCAGGCGTCCGCAATGACCCCTTTTACTAGTTGTGGTCGCATCGAGAAGAACGACCAAGTGTGTGACCTGGCTCTCAAAGCGCAGGTCAGACCCGATGGCGACGCGCGCATGACACGCGAATGGATCTACGGCCCCGCCTCGTAGGTGACCTGGGTCATGTGGGGTGCTTCACCGCCGCGCCCCCCGCTCGCTCACGGTCGGCGTACGGCCTCTCACTCCCCGGCCGGACCGAACGTGACCGGCGTCTCGAACGCCGCCCGCCGCGTGGCCCGGCGCAGCGCCCGCAGGAGCGCCGGGCCGAGGGTCAGCGTGAGGACGACCGTGACGAGCGCCCGGCCCAGGTCCCAGCCGAGCGAGGTGGCGAGGCAGTACGCGACGAAGCGGGCCAGGTTGGCGCCGGGACCGGCGTGCGGGTCGAAGGCGATGTTCGAGGCGTTGCCGCCCATGAAGGGCCAGCCGGCGAGGTTCATGACCGTGCCGTAGGCGAAGGCCGCCAGGAAGCCGTACCCGGCGAGAAGGACGAGCTCGGCGCGGCCGCGCAGCCGGTCGGGGCCGGGCAGCAGGCCCGCGCCCATCGTGAACCAGCCCATCGACAGCATCTGGAACGGCAGCCACGGCCCGACCCCGCCGGTCAGCAGCGCGGAGGCGAACATCGTCACCGCGCCCAGCACGAAGCCGAAACCGGGCCCGAGGACCCGGCCGCTGAGCACCATCAGGAAGAACATCGGCTCGATGCCGGCCGTGCCCGCGCCGACGGGCCGCAGCGCCGCGCCGGTCGCCGCCAGCACCCCGAGCATCGCGACGGCCTTCGGGCCGAGCCCGGACTCGGCGATCGTCGCCGCGGCCACCGCGACCAGCAGCACCAGCAGCCCCGCGAACAGCCACGGGGCGTCCTCGGCGTGCGCGAGCACCTGGGAACCGGGCGGGGCGAGGAACGGCCACAGCAGCGCGGCCACGCCGACCGCGCCGACCAGCACGAGTGCGGCGACCGAGCGTGGGCCGAGATGGACGGCGCGGATCCGGGCGGCGCGGGTCCGCGCGGGGCTCTTCGGGACCGGACGGGCGGGGCGGGCGGGAGGGCCGGTGTCGGGGGAGCGGCTCATGCGAGGGCCTTCCGTACCTGCGCAACCGTCAGCCACTGCTGCGGCGCGAGGATCTTCGTCACCTGCGGGGCGAAGGACGGCGAGGACACCACGACGTCCGCCGTGGGCCCGTCGGCGATCACCTCGCCCTCGGCGAGCAGGACGACCCGGTGGGCCAGCTCGGCGGCCAGCTCCACGTCATGGGTGGCCAGCACCACCGCGTGCCCGGCGGCCGTCAGCTCGCGCAGGACGGTGACCAGGCGGGACTTCGCCGCGTAGTCCAGGCCGCGGGTCGGCTCGTCCAGCAGCACCAGGGGCGGCCGCGCGGTGAGCACGACGGCCAGGGCGAGCGCGAGACGCTGGCCCTCGGACAGGTCCCGGGGATGGGTGCCGTCCGTCACGCCGGGCAGCAGCTCGCGGACCAGGGTCCGGCAGGTGCCCGGTTCCGCGCCCGCGTCCTCGTCGGCGGCCGCGCACTCGGCGGCGACCGTGTCCGCGTACAGCAGGTCGCGCGGTTCCTGCGGGACCAGGCCGACCCGGCGCACCAGCGCGCGCGGCGGCGCGCCGTACGGGGCCGCGCCACCGGTCAGCACGGTGCCGGAGGTCGGCCGGACCAGCCCGACCAGACTGTTGAGCAGGGTCGACTTCCCGGCGCCGTTGCGTCCCATCAGGGCGATGGTCTCGCCGGGGGAGACGGTCAGGTCGACGCGGCGCAGCGCCTGCACCTGGCCCCGGCGCACGGCGAGCGCCCGCACCTCGGCGGCGTACGCCCGCGGCGCGGGGGCATCGGAGGCGCGCCGGCCCAGCAGCCGGGCAAGCCGGGAGGGGCCCGGCCGTCGCGAGGCCGGAGAGACCGGGGGCGGGGGGGCCGGGAACGGGGAGTCCGGGGCGGAGGGATCCGGCGTGGCCGGGTCCGCGAAGGTCTCCGTCACCCGGGCGGTGTCCCGTGCGGTCGGCCCGTCCCGCAGGTCACCCGTGCCGGCTGCGGTCGGCCCGCCCCGCAGGTCGCCCGTGCCGGCTGCGGTCAGCCGGTCCCGCAGGTCGCCCGCGCGGCGCCGGGCATCGCGGACCGTCAGCGGCAGCGGCGACCAGCCCGCGAGCCGGCCCAGGCCGACGACCGGCGGGTACACCGGCGACACGGCCATGACGTCGGCGGGGGCGCCGACGACGGGCGCCTCGCCCGGGCCGGGCAGCAGGGCGACGCGGTCGGCGTACTGGACGACGCGTTCGAGGCGGTGTTCCGCCATGAGTACCGTCGTACCGAGATCGTGGACCAGGCGCTGGACGACGGCGAGGACCTCCTCGGCGGCGGCCGGGTCCAGCGCGGAGGTCGGCTCGTCCAGGACGAGGACCCGCGGGTGCGGGGTGAGGACCGAACCGATCGCGACGCGCTGTTGCTGGCCGCCGGAGAGCGTGGCGATCGGGCGGTCGCGCAGATCGGCGAGGCCCAGCAGGTCCAGCGTCTCCTCCACGCGGCGCCGCATGACGTGCGGGGTCAGGCCGAGGGACTCCATGCCGTAGGCGAGTTCGTCCTCGACGGTGTCGGTGACGAAATGGGCGAGGGGGTCCTGGCCGACCGTGCCGACGACGTCGGCCAGTTCGCGCGGCTTGTGGGTGCGGGTGTCGCGGCCGGCGACCGTGACGCGGCCGCGCAGGGTGCCGCCCGTGAAGTGCGGGACGAGCCCGCTGACCGCGCCCAGGACCGTCGACTTGCCGACGCCGGAGGGGCCGACGAGCAGCACGAGTTCCCCTTCGGGCACCTCGAGATCGACGCCCCGGACGGTGGGTTCACCCGCGCCGTCGTAGGTCACGGAGACGTTCTCGAAGCGGATCACGACGACTCCTCGGGCTGCTTGATCAGGGCGGGCGAAGGCTTCCTCGGGGCGGGCGCCGTGAACGCCGGCAGCAGGCCCAGCAGTACGGCCGCCGCCGGCCACAGCGGCAACGACGGCGCGGTCAGCGGGACCACGCCGGGGTTGAGGGCCGGGGAGTCGGCGAGGACCAGCGCCCCGGCGACCGCGACGCCGCTCGCGGCGACCGACAGGGCGCGGGCGTCCCACGGGTCGGGGCGGTAGCGGGTGCGCGGGGTGCGGCGGCCGCCGAGCCACAGACCGGCCAGCGCGGCGGCGAGCCCCCCGAGCAGCACCGGCAGACTGTAGCGGTCACCGTCGGCGGTGAGCAGCCCGTACGTGCCGGCGCACACGCCGAGCAGCCCGCCGAGGGTGAGCACGGCCGTCGTACGGCGCACCGGTGCGGGTACGTCGGCGCTGCGGCCGTAACCGCGGGCGTCCATCGCGGCGGCCAGCGCCACCGACCGCTCCAGCGCGCCCTCCAGCACCGGCAGGGCCACCTGGAGCAGCCCGCGCAGCCCGCGGTCCGGGCGGCCGCGCAAACGGCGGGCGGCCCGCAGGCGCTGCGCGTCGGCGATCAGATGCGGGGCGAAGGTCAGCGCGACGACGACGGCGACCCCCGTCTCGTACAGCGCGCCCGGCAGGGACTTCAGCAGCCGGTGCGGGTCGGCGAGCGCGTTCGCGGCGCCGACGCAGACCAGCAGGGCGGCCAGCCGCAGCCCGTCGTACACGGCGAACAGCAGGCCCTCGGCGGTGACCCGGCCACCGAGGCGGATGCCCTGCGCCCAGTGCGGCAGCGGCACTTCGGGAAGGGTGACGACGACGTGTGTGCCCGGGATCGGGGAGCCGAGGACGACCGCGAAGAAGAGGCGGACGACCAGCACGGCCAGGGCCAGCTTCAGGAACGCGGCGTAGGAGCGGGCCCCGGGCACGTCCGGTCGGCAGGTCGTCACGACGTACGCGGAGACCGCGACGAGCAGGGCGAGCAGCAGCGGGTTGGTGGTGCGGGTGGCGGCGGTGCCGAGGCCGAGGGCCCACAGCCACCAGGCGCCGGGGTGCACGGTGGCGGGCCCACGGTGACTACGCACGCCGCCGCCGCGCCTGCCACACCGCCGCAGCGCCCAGGGCGACGACGGCCGCGCCGCCCGCGATCAGGCCCACCGACGGGCCGCCGTCGTCCTTCGCCCGGGGCGCCGCCGACGGGGTGCCCGTGGCGGGCGCCTTGCCGGAGACCTGCTCCCCGCAGCCGTGCTGCGGATACCCGGCGATCGCGCACAGCAGGGCGTTGGTGTCGTAGCGCAGGGGCTTGGCGACCGCGGCCAGGGCCTCGGCGGTCGTCGCGTCCTCGGGCACCCGGGCGCAGGCCGTACGGGCGGCCGGCGGCCTCTCGCCGGCGGGGGCGTCGGCGGCCGTACCGAAGTCGACGACCAGCGCCACCCGCTTGGTGCCGTCCTGGCGCGGGGTGTGCGCGCAGATCGCGGCGAAGTCGGCGGCGCCGCGCGGCTTCCGGGCGTCGCCGGAGTCCTCGCTCACCGCGAACCGGAACCCCTGCACGGCACCGTCGGCCGGGCGGGCGGTGGACGGTCCCTGCGTGGCGTACGTCCACGCGGAACCGTCGCGCTCCCAGAACGACCAGTAGCGGTAGCCGACGGCGCGCGCCTGGCCCGCCGCTATCAGGGGCAGCAGCAGGGCCAGGCACAACAGGGCGGCGCGGCGGATCACTTGGTGCGGCCCTTCCGGCCGCTGATCAGGAAGCCGGCGCCGATACCCGCGACGAGGCAGACACCGACGAACCACCACACACCGAAGGGCGAGTCGTCGTCCTTCTTCTCGTCCTTCTTCGTGCTCTCCTGCGCCGCGGTCTGCGGGGCAGGGCCCGTCGCGTTCAGGGCGGCGACGAGGTCCTGGCCGCCGAAGTGGCGCGGGTCGGCGCCCGCGGTGTGGGCGGCGAAGATCAGCTGGGCGTAGGCGGCGGGACCGCTCTGCTTCGCCCAGCCCGCGCTGTTCTGCTCCAGCCACGCCAGCGGTTTCGCGGCCTGCGCGGCGCCGCCCTGCGCGGCGAGCGCGACGACCGCGTCGGCGGTGTTGCCGTAGTCGGGCTGCGCGGTGGCGCCCGGCATGGCCGAGGTCAGGTGACCGTCCTTCGCCATCGTCTTCGCCAGGTAGGCCGCGCCGTTGGCGGCGGCCTGCGCCGGGGTGTGCCCGTCCTTGCAGACCGCTTCGGCCTGGGCACCCGCGCCCGTCACCAGGCCCTTGCCCAGCAGCCCGACGACACCGGCGGCGGTCGCGTCGGCGTTGGCGGCGAGCTTGCCGGACTTGTCGGGCTGGAAGGCGAAGGCGCCGCCCTCGGCGCAGGGCAGGGCGAGCTTCAGCAGGGCGTCGGCGGGCGACTTGCCGTCCTTGGTGACGCTCTGCGGCTTCTCCCCGGCCGCGGCGAGGGCGCCGACGACGACGGAGGTGGAGTTGGTGTCGCTGGCCCCGCCGGCGACGTAGCCCCAGCCGCCGTCCTTGTTCTGCACGGACTTCAGCCAGGCGAGCGCCTTGGTGACGACGGCGTCGTGGCCGCCGAGCGCGGTGAGGGCCTGCACGGCGGCGGCGGTCTGGTTGGTGTCGACCATCGTCTTCGCGTCGCACGGCTTGGCCGGCTCGGCGCGGAAGGGGGCGAACGCGCCGCTCGCGCACTGCTGTCCGGTCAGCCAGTCCACGGCCTTGGCGGCGGGCTCGACGCCGACGGTGTGCTGCGCGAGCAGCGCGAGCGACTGGCGCCACACGCCGTCGTACGTCGGGTCGGCGGTGCCGTACAGCCCGGAGGGCAGTGCCTGCGACGGGGACGGGGCGGGCGACGCGGCCACGGCGGGCGCGGCGGCACCGCCGAGCACGGCGACGGCGGCCACGACCGCGGCGCTGTGACGAATGTTCATGATCGGCGGCTGCCTCTCCCTGTACGGCGGAGCCGGGCAGCACGGGAGGATCCCGGGCGGCTCGGCTCCGTAGACCTCGACGGTGCGTGAGCCGTTCACGTCCGCACCGGGCGATCCGGCTCGCCACCCCACGGGGCGGCTCACGGTTGCGGGGTCAGCGCCGGATTTGCACCGGCTTCCCCCTGTACGGGTGTGATGACGACGGCGCTACTTTACCGGGCCGTAGGAACGCCGCCGCAGGGGTGGGCGCTCCGGCGGCCTGGGGGGCGTCACGCGCCGCGCTCCTCCTCCGTCAGGTCGATGAGCCGGCACACCGTTTCGATGTCGAGGGTCACCTGGGCGATGGAGGCGCGGCCCGAGAGCCAGGTGATCAGGGCCGCGTGCCAGGTGTGTTCGATGACGCGGACCGCGGAGAGCTGGGCGGGGGTCGGGTCCGCGGTGCCCATCGCGTCCAGGATGATCGCCGTCGTGCGGCGGGAGACCTGGTCGACCTCGGGGGAGACGCTGCGGTCGGCGAAGGTCACGGCGCGGACCATCGCGTCCGCCAGGTGCGGCTCGCGCTGCAGGCCGCGGAAGGCACGCATCAGGGTCTCCGCGACCCGCTCCGCCGCCGTCTCGCCGGCCGGCGGCTTCTTGCGGAGCGTGCCGTGCATGTGGTCGAGCTGGTCCTGCATGGTCGCGACCAGCAGATGGATCTTGGAGGGGAAGTAGCGGTACAGCGTGCCCAGGGCCACCTGCGAGGCCTCCGCGACCTCCCGCATCTGCACGGCGTCGAACCCGCCCCGGCCGGCCAACTGCGCGCTCGCGCGCAGGATGCGGCGGCGCCGCTCCTCCTGCCGCTCGGTGAGCGGGGAGGGGCTCGGGGAACTGACGTGCGCAGGCATGGGTCCCGTCCGTGACACTCGGTGAGGGCGTGCGTTCGGTCAGCATGGCAGCCGCGCACCCGTGGTGTGAATCACCTGATCCACTGCTCACAGCGCCGCTACCTGCCGGTAGATTCAGAGCCTCCTGAACGATCAAGTCTGAAACTTGTTCTAGATTAGCGTCCCGGCGTAATCTCGCGGGACGGAGCAGGCAGAGAGGGGCCCGGAGTGACCGCTGAGGCCAGTCGGACGGGGTCCCGTGAGGACCTCGCCGCGGACGGCGGGCGACCGCTCGACATCGCGCTCCTGACCTACAAAGGGAACCCGTTCTGCGGCGGTCAGGGCGTCTACGTCCGCCACCTCTCGCGCGAACTGGCCCGCCTCGGCCACCGGGTGGAGGTCATCGGCGCGCAGCCCTACCCCGTGCTGGACGAGGGCTTCGACGCACTGCGCCTGACCGAGCTGCCCAGCCTCGACCTGTACCGCCAGCCCGACCCCTTCCGCACCCCGAAGCGGGACGAGTACCGGGACTGGATCGACGCCCTCGAGGTCGGCACCATGTGGACCGGCGGCTTCCCCGAGCCACTGACGTTCTCCCTGCGCGCCCGCCGTCATCTGCGCGCCCGGCGCGGCGACTTCGACGTCGTCCACGACAACCAGACCCTCGGCTACGGCCTGTTGGGCGACCTCGGCGCACCGCTGGTGACGACCATCCACCACCCCATCACCGTCGACCGGCAGCTGGAGCTGGACGCCGCCGGGACCTGGCAGCGCCGCTGCTCGGTGCGCCGCTGGTACGCGTTCACCCGCATGCAGAAGCGCGTCGCCCGCCGCCTGCCGTCCGTGCTCACCGTCTCCGGCACCTCCCGCCAGGAGATCGTCGACCATCTCGGCGTACGGCAGGACCGTATCCACGTCGTCCACATCGGCGCCGACACCGAGCTGTTCTCGCCGGACGCCTCCGTGGCCAAGGTGCCCGGCCGGATCGTGACGACCTCCAGCGCCGACGTCCCGCTCAAGGGCCTGGTCTTCCTCGTCGAGGCGCTGGCCAAGGTCCGCACCGAGCACAGCGACGCCCACCTCGTCGTCGTCGGCAAGCGGCCCACCGAGGGCCCGGTCGCCCAGGCCGTCGAGCGCTACGGCCTCGAAGGCGCCGTCGACTTCGTCAAGGGCATCTCCGACGCCGAACTCGTCGACCTGGTCCGCTCGGCCGAGGTCGCCTGCGTGCCGTCGCTGTACGAGGGCTTCTCGCTGCCGGCCGCCGAGGCCATGGCCACCGGCACCCCGCTGGTCGCCACCACCGGCGGCGCGATCCCCGAGGTCGCCGGCCGGGACGGCGAGACCTGCCTGGCGGTGCCGCCCGGCGACGCCGGGGCGCTGGCCGCCGCGCTGGGCCGGCTGCTGGGCGACCCGGCGCTGCGCACCCGCCTCGGGCGGGCCGGCCGCGAGCGCGTGCTGCGCCACTTCACCTGGGCGCGGGCCGCCGAGGGGACCGTGGCCCGCTACCGCGAGGCGATCGACGCCTTCCCGGGCCGCCGGCCGGGCCTCGACCCGACCGCACCCGTCTCCACCGAAAGCCACTCCGAAAGCAGGGCCACGTGCTGACCGTCGACTTCTCCCGGTTCCCGCTCGCCCCGGGCGACCGTGTCCTGGACCTCGGCTGCGGAGCCGGCCGGCACGCCTTCGAGTGTTACCGGCGCGGCGCCCAGGTCGTGGCCCTCGACCAGAACGGCGAGGAGATCCGCGAGGTCGCCAAGTGGTTCGCGGCGATGAAGGAGGCCGGCGAGGCACCCGAGGGCGCGAGCGCCACCGCCATGGAGGGCGACGCCCTCGCCCTGCCCTTCCCGGACGACTCCTTCGACGTCGTCATCATCTCCGAGGTGATGGAGCACATCCCCGACGACAAGGGCGTCCTCGCCGAGATGGTCCGGGTGCTCAGGCCCGGCGGGCGCATCGCCATCACCGTGCCGCGCTACGGCCCCGAGAAGGTCTGCTGGACGCTGTCCGACGCCTACCACGAGGTCGAGGGCGGCCACATCCGCATCTACAAGGCCGACGAACTGCTCGCGAAGGTCCGCGAGGCCGGCCTGAAGCCCTACGGCACCCACCACGCGCACGCGCTGCACTCGCCGTACTGGTGGCTGAAGTGCGCGTTCGGCGTGGACAACGACAAGGCGCTGCCGGTGCGCGCCTACCACAAGCTGCTGGTCTGGGACATCATGAAGAAGCCGCTGGCCACGCGGGTCGCCGAGCAGGCACTGAATCCGCTGATCGGCAAGAGCTTCGTCGTCTACGCGACCAAGCCGCACCTGCCGGCCGTGTCCGCAGAGGCGGACGCCACGTGACCACTCCCCGGACAGAACACCTCGTCCTGCCCGGGGTCCTCACCGCCGAGCAGGCCGCCGCCACCGTGCGCGGCATCCTCGCCGTGCAGCGGGAGGACGGGGCGATCCCCTGGTTCCGGGGCCACCACCTCGACCCGTGGGACCACACCGAGGCCGCCATGGCGCTCGACGCCGCAGGTGAGCACGCGGCGGCGGAACGGGCCTACGACTGGCTCGCCCGCCACCAGAACGACGACGGTTCCTGGTACGCCGCCTACGCCGACGGCGCCCACGACGACGTCACCGACACCGGCCGCGAGACCAACTTCGTCGCCTATGTGGCCGTCGGGGTGTGGCACCACTACCTGTCCACGGGAGACGACACGTTCCTGGACCGGATGTGGCCGACCGTGTACGCGGCCGTCGAGTTCGTGCTGCGCCTGCAGCAGAGCGGCGGGCAGATCGGCTGGCGCCGCGACGACGACGGCACGGCGACCGCGGACGCCCTGCTCACCGGGTCCTGCTCCATCCACCACGCGCTGCGCTGCGCGCTCGCCATCGCCGAGCAGCGTGAAGAGGCCCAGCCGGACTGGGAGTTGGCGGCGGGCACCCTGCGGCACGCGATACGCCGGCACCCGGAGCGGTTCCTGGACAAGGACCGCTACTCCATGGACTGGTACTACCCGGTGCTGGGCGGTGCGCTGACCGGCGCGGAGGCCAAGTCCCGTATCGAGGAACGCTGGGACGACTTCGTCGTGCCCGGCCTCGGGGTGCGCTGTGTGATCCCCAACCCGTGGGTGACCGGCGGCGAGTCCGCCGAACTCGCCCTGGCGCTATGGGCGATGGGCGAGTCCGACCGCGCCCTGGAGATCCTCCAGTCCATCCAGCACCTGCGCGACCCCGCCACCGGCCTGTACTGGACGGGGTACGTCTTCGACGACGACGCGATCTGGCCGCGCGAGCTGACGACGTGGACGGCCGGGTCGCTGCTCCTCGCCGTCGCTGCGCTCGGGGGCCACGAGGCGACGTGCGCGGTGTTCGGCGCAGAGCTGCTGCCGACGGGGCTGGAGACGGACTGCTGCGCCTGAGCGACGCGACGGCCGGAAACGACGCGGCCCGTCCCACCGCCACGGTGACGTGGGGCGGGACGGGCCGCGGCTCACTGCCTAGTTGTCGTTGAGGTAGTTGTGCGTGGTCTGGTACTTGCGGTCCGGGCCCAGGTACACGGTGAGGCTGATGTGCCTGCCCTCGGGGAGGTCGTGCACACCGCCCTGCGAAGCCCGGCTCGACACGCAGGAGCCCTCGCCGCCCGAGGCGGTCAGCGTGTACTGGAGGTCGTACAGCCCGGCGATGCTCTCCTCGCTGAAGACCTCGACCCGGGGCGCGTAGCCGTCGGCAGCCGTGTCGCACAGCGAGATGACGTCGCCGTACTCGGCGACGTAGACCGTGCCGCCGTGCTTGGCGTCCGAGGTGGTGTACGTGTGGTCCCAGCCGCCGCCGGGCGGGTCGACGGTCGCCGACGCCGACGTGGCGGTGGCGATCGAGGCGCAGGCCAGGACAACGGTGCTCGCGGCCAGGGCCGCGATCTTGTGACGCATGGTCAAGTCTTTCCCCCTTCATGGGCTCACCCCGAAGACCGGGCGAGCAGGAGTGACCCTACGCCAACTCGTCGGTAACTTGGCTCATTTTTCGATCAAGTTTGCGACGCCCGTTGCCGTCAGTGACGCTGGATGCGGTTGGCGATCGCGTGGCCGATGAAGAGGTAGACCACGGCGGCCAGGCCGTAACCGGCGACCACACGGGCCCAGGCCTCGTCGAAGGTGAACAGGTCGCGGGACCAGCTCGCCAGCCAGTCCGCGGTGTGGTGGACGAACCGGACCAGATCGTTGGCCCGGTTGGCGTCCAGCAGGTACATCAGGATCCACAGGCCGAGGATGACGGCCATGACGTCGGCGACGACGGCGACGACCGTCCCGGCCTGATTCGCGCTGCTGCGATATCGAGGGGACATACCCGTCGTGTTGCCGCCGGCCCCGGCATGAAACCCAACAGCCCTGCCCCGTCGGCGGGTTCCGGTGCCCCGGGGGAGGCTGCGGGAGAAGTGACACGCGTGCCTCGGAAGACCCCACTGGCCGCCCCTTCCTAGGAGTTCAGGACGTCGGTACGGCGACGGCCCCCCGCCCGGCAGGGGCGAGGGGCCGTGAGGCGACGAGTGCGGGCGGTCAGCCGCGCTGGATGCCCGAGGTGTCCTGCAGCACGCCCCGGCGTCCGTCCTGCGTCTGCGCGACCAGCTGCGCACCGCGCTGCTCGACCGCCAAGTACCAGGTGCCCGGCGCCAGTTCGGCGATCGGCGTCGGCGAGCCGTCCTCCGCGTACAGCGGCCGCGGCACCGGCACCGCGAACCAGAACGGGGAGAAGTCCCCGGCCGGCGCCTGCGCCTGCGGCTGGGCGGCCTGCTGCGGCTGCGCGGCCTGCGGCTGCCCGCCGTAGGGCTGGGCACCGCCCGGCTGCGGCTGGCCGCCGTACGACGGCTGCTGCGCGCCCGGGTAGCCGTAACCGCCCTGCGGCTGGGCGCCGTAGGGCTGCGGAGCGGCGGGCTTCGGGGCCGGCATCAGCGGCGCCTGGAGCGCCCCGACCAGCGGCGTGGCGATGGCGCCGCCCGCCAGCACCACGGCGGCGAGGAAGCCCAGGATGAGACCGGCACCGGCGTTGCCGGAGTCGATCAGGGACCACAGCAGGATCCATGCGACCACCACGGTGACAGCGGTGCCGAACGCCCCCAGGTCCTGTCCCGCGATCTTCCGCGAGCCACCCGGCTGGAGACGGGCGAGCACGACCAGGACGGCGCCGATCACCCCGGCCATGTAGACGCCGAGTCCCATTCCGAGGCTGTCCCACGCGTTCATGCGGTCGACCGCGTTGCAGTACGGGTCCGGGGCGTTGCAGCCGGACTGAGCGAGGAACGACGCGATGAACAGCAACACCGCTGCTCCGATCACCACGCCGTCGCCTCGAGTGAGGGAGCGGATATTCACTTCAGGTCCTTCATAGGTCGTCTCGTCGTCGGAAGAGGCGTCGCTGTCACCATGTCGCCGTCAGGCCCCGGTGTGAAGCGCGGGGGTGGCCCCTCATCGTAGGGACGACATTATCGTCCGGCCGACGAGGCTGTCCGCAGGGAAGAGCGCGCTGATCCCTACCCGCGCAGGAAACTCACGATTCCCTCAGAGATCCCTTGCGCCGCTTTCTGCCGCCAGGCGCCGCTGGTCAGCAGCGCTGCGTCCTTGCTATCGCGCATGTTGCCGCACTCGATGAACACCTTGGGAACCGTTGACAGATTGAGACCGCCGAGGTCCTTCCGCGTGACGATCCCGGTACCGTCGCCGACGTAGTTGGAGGGCGCGCTGCCGGTGACGCGCACGAAGTTGCCCGCGATGCGCTCGCCGAGATCGCGCGAAGGCCCCACGATGGCGCGGGTGTCGGCGGCGCCCGCGTGCACGGCCGCCGGCAGGATCACATGGAAGCCGCGGTTGCCGGACGCGGAGCCGTCCGCGTGGATCGACACGACGGCGTCGGCACGCGCGGTGTTCCCGATCCGGGCCCGCTCATCCACGCACGGGCCGTAGGGCCGGTCGCCGTCCTGGGTCAGCTTCACGGTGGCGCCCTGCTGTTGCAGCAACGTGCGCAGCCGGTGGGCGACGTCGAGGGTGAACCGGGCCTCGGCGTAGCCGTCGTTGGTGGAGGTGCCGGTGGTGTCGCACTCCTTCCAGTTCGTGCCGATGTCCACCTTGCGGTTGATGGCGGCGCTGTGCTGGACGTTGCCGGGGTTGTGGCCGGGGTCGATGACGACGACCTTGCCCTTGAGCGGACCGGAGGCCGCGGGGGCGGACGCTCCGGGCGGGGAGGCCGACACGGAGGGCGCGGAGGCGGCGGGCGTGGGTGATGCGCCGGGAGCCTTGCCGTCGTCCCGCGCCGAGGGGCTGCCGCCGGTGTGCCGGGCCGTCGCCACGGCGGATCCCCTGTCCGTGCCGCCCGCGCCACCCGGGACGCCCACCGCCTCGTACACCAGCCAGCCGAGCAGCGCGCCCGGCACGAGCGCCGCGAGCCCGACGACCAGCGGGCGGCGGGGAAAGCGGCGAGGCGGGGGTGGATCGAATTCCGGGCCTAGATACGACACGCCTGCCACCCTAACCGGGGCGGACGCCCGGTGTTCAGATTCCGCCGCCCGTACGCCGCAGCAGCCGCAGCGACCGCGTCACGGACACCTCCGTGAACGCGCCCGACGCCAGCGCCCGCAGATAGATCCGGTACGGCGCCTGGCCCGTGAACTCGTCCTCGGGGTCCGGGAAGACGTCGTGGATGACGAGCAGCCCGCCCTCGGCGACCTGCGGCGCCCAGCCCTCGTAGTCGGCGTTCGCGTGCTCGTCGGTGTGGCCGCCGTCGATGAAGACCAGCCCGAGCGGGGTCCGCCAGAACGCCGCCACCTGCGGCGAGCGCCCCACCACCGCGACGACGTGGTCCTCCAGACCCGCCCGGTGCAGGGTCCGCCGGAAGGCCGGCAGCGTGTCCATCAACCCGATCTCGGGGTCGACGGTCTCCGGGTCGTGGTACTCCCACCCCGGCTGCTGCTCCTCGCTGCCCCGGTGATGGTCGACGGTGACGGCGGTGACCCCGGCCTGCCGCGCGGCGTCCGCGAGCAGCACGGTCGAGCGCCCGCAGTACGTCCCGACCTCCAGCAACGGCAGTCCCAGCGCCCCCGCCTCCACGGCGGCCGCGTACAGCGCCAGCCCCTCGTCGAGGGGCATGAACCCCTTGGCCGCCTCGAACGCGGCGAGGATCTCGGGCTTGGGGGCGGGGGCCATGGGCGTTCCTTCGGTCGTACGTCGACGGAGGGCGCCCATGCTGCCGCACCCCCGGCCGACTTCTCGACCGGGGGTGGTGCAAGCGCGCCCGAAGGGGCGCGGGGAACCGCGTGACCAGCCACAACGCACCGGCACCGGCACCCGCCGCAGGGCAGAGCCCGGGGCACCTCATGAGGCGTTACGCGCTGACCGTCTCACCGGGCAACGAAAGATCCAGCTCGACCGAGAGGTCACCCTCGGAGTGGCTCGCCGCAGAAGCCAGCGGAGCGTGCCCCACGGCCTTGGCCGCGACCACGTACGGCCCGGACGCCGGCACGGCCAGTGCATAGCTGCCGTCCGCCGAGGACACCGTCGCCCCCGCCTGCCGCCCCCGCCGGTCGATCAGCGTGACCTTGGCCCGGGCGACCGGGGAACCGTCCGCGGACAGCACCCGCCCGCGGAAGCCCCGCAGTGCCTCCTCGGCCCGAGCCAGGTTCGCGTCCTCCTCGCTGGAGGCGACGAGCTGCGGCACAGCGGAGGGCTTGCGTCCCGGCAGCAGCAGGGCCATCGCCAGGCCCGCCGCGACCGCCACGGTGGCGATGAGGAAGGACACCCGGAAGCCGTGCATGGTCGGCACGGCCACACCGCCCACATGGTGCGCGGTGTTCGCCAGCACCATGCCGATCACGGCGCTCGACACCGACGTACCGATGGACCGCATCAGGGTGTTCAGGCCGTTGGCCGCGCCGGTCTCGGAGGCCGGGACCGCGCCGACGATCAGCGCGGGCAGCGAGGAGTAGGCGAGGCCGATGCCCGCGCCGAGCATGACGGAGGTGATGACCGTCTGCCAGGCGGCGCTCATCAGGCCGAGGCCGCCGGCGTAGCCCACGGCGATCACGAGCAGGCCGATGATCAGGGTGACCTTGGGGCCGTAGCGGGCGGAGAGGCGGGCGTAGACCGGCGCCGTGAACATCATCGTCAGGCCCAGCGGGGCCACGCACAGGCCCGCGACGACCATGGACTGCCCGAGGCCGTACCCGGTGGCGGTGGGCAGCTGGAGCAGCTGGGGCAGGACGAGGGAGACGACGTAGAAGCTGACGCCGACCATGATCGAGGCGAGGTTGGTGAGCAGGACCTCGCGGCGGGCGGTGGTGCGCAGGTCGACCAGGGGCGCCTTGAGCCGCAGTTCCATCACGCCCCACAGCAGGAGCACCGCGACGGCCGCCGCGAACAGGCCGAGGGTGGTGCCGGAGGCCCAGCCCCAGTCGCTGCCCTTGGTGATCGGCAGCAGGAGCAGCACCAGGCCGGCGGACAGGCCCAGCGCGCCGAGCACGTCGAAGGAGCCCTCGGCGCGCATCGGGGACTCGGGGACGGTGAGGAGGGTGAGGACGATGGAGAGGACGCCGAGACCGGCGGCGCCGTAGAAGAGGGCGTGCCAGTCGGCGTGCTGGGCCACCAGCGCCGCCGCGGGCAGCGCGAGGCCGCCGCCGACGCCGATGGAGGAGCTCATCAGGGCCATCGCCGAGCCGAGCTTCTCGCGGGGCAGGGTGTCGCGCATCAGGCCGATGCCGAGCGGGATCGCGCCCATCGCGAAGCCCTGGAGGGTGCGGCCCACGATCATCGTGAGCAGGTCGTCGGTGACGGCGCTGATCAGCGCGCCGACCACCATCACGGCGAGGCTCAGGATCAGCATGCGCCGCTTGCCGTACAGGTCGCCGAGGCGGCCCATGATCGGGGTGGCCACGGCGCCGGAGAGGAGGGTGGAGGTCAGGACCCAGGTGGCGTTGCTGGGCGCGGTGTGGAGCAGCTGCGGCAGGTCCTTGATCACCGGGACGAGCAGTGTCTGCATCACCGCGACCACGATGCCCGCGAAGGCGAGCACCGGGACGACGGCCCCGCTCGCTGACCGGGCGGGCTGGTCGGTCGTCGTTCGTGTCATGACCAGCAGCAACCCGTATGCATGGGCAACTATTCCGATGCTTTGGTCAGCTAACGATTTCTTGACCATGTCATGACCATCTGAACGGCGGTCAGGCCGGCTGGGAGGGCCGCGGGGCGGTCCTAGGACCGTGGGCGGAGCGGGCGCCCGGGCGAAATCCCGATGCAAGGGGCGACGGCCGGTTGAGAGCATGACACCCATGCTCGAAGCCGCCGTCACGCCCGCCCCGGCCCCCACCCGCTCCGCCCCGCCGACCTGGCTGGTCGTGGCGCTCGCCTGCGCCGGGCAGTTCCTCGTCGTCCTGGACGTGTCCGTCGTCAACGTGGCCCTGCCCTCCATGCGCACCGACCTCGCCCTGAGCGCGTCGGGTCTGCAGTGGGTGGTGAACTCCTACGCCATCGCCTTCGCCGGGTTCATGCTGCTCGGCGGCCGGGCCGGCGACCTGTACGGGCGCAAGCGGATGTTCCTGGTCGGCCTCGGCCTGTTCACGCTGGCCTCGGTGGGCGGCGGGCTGGCGCAGGAGAGCTGGCAGCTGCTGCTGGCCCGCGCCGTGCAGGGCCTGGGGGCGGCCGTGCTGGCACCCTCCACGCTGACCATCCTCACCGCGGCCGTGCCCGAGGGCGCCGCCCGGGCCCGCGCGATCGCCACCTGGGCGGCCGTCGGCGCGGGCGGCGGCGCGGCCGGCGGCCTGGTCGGCGGGGTGCTGGTCGACGTGCTGTCCTGGCGCTGGGTCCTGCTGATCAACGTGCCGGTCGGTGCGGTCGTCCTGGCCGGTGCGCTGGCCTGGCTCCCGGAGAGCCGCACCGGCGACCGGCGGCGCCTGGACCTGCCGGGCGCCGTCCTGGTCACGGCCGGCCTGGCCACTGTGGCGTACGGGATCTCACAGACCGAGGCGCGGGGCTGGACGGCGCCGCAGACGCTGGCGCCGCTGGCCGCGGGCCTCGTGCTGATCGCGCTGTTCCTCGTCGTGGAGGCGCGCACCGCGTCCCCGCTGATGCCGCTCGGCCTGCTGCGGCTGCGCTCGGTCGCCTCGGCGAACGCGGCGATGTTCGTGAGCGGTTCGACGATGTTCTGCATGTGGTTCTTCATGACCCTGTACGCCCAGAACGTGCTGGGCTACAGCCCGTTGGAGGCCGGACTCGCCCTGGTGCCCAGCTCGCTGGCCGTCGTCCTCGGCTCCAAGGCCGCGCCGCGGCTGATGCGCTCGGCCGGGCCGCGCACGGTGGCGGTGCTCGGCTCGCTGGTGGCGGCGACCGGTTTCGGCTGGCAGTCGGCGATGACCGCGCACGGCCCCTACGTCACGACGATCATGATCCCCGGGGTGCTGATGATGCTCGGGGGAGGCATGGCCATGACCCCGCTGGCCGCCCTCGCCACCTCGGGCACGGCAGCGGGGGAGGCCGGCCTGGTCTCCGGTCTGATCAACACCTCCCGCACGATGGGCGGTTCCCTGGGGCTCGCGGTGATGTCGACGATCGCCGCGGCCCGCACGGGCGACGCGGGCACCCCGCAGGCCCTGACCGACGGCTACGCCCTGGTCTTTCGCGCGTCCACGGCGGTCCTGCTGGCAGGCGCGCTGCTGATGCTGATCTGGCTGCCGCGCAGGGCGACGGCACGGTGAGGCCCACGCCGCGCCACGGCACGTCGGCCCCCGGCACGTCGGCCCCCGGCACGTCGGCCCCCGGACCGCCGGAAAAGTGCCCCGGGCGTTGCGCGTAGCGCCGTCACCCGGCCGCGGCGGCGGGTCCGTGCCGCGTTTTCCCCGCGCCCCCGGGGTGATGCCCTTCGCTCCCTCGCGCCGACCCCCTCACGGCTCCGAGAGAGCCTGCGGGCAGGGTCGTCGAACACCCCCTGACCTGGTCTTGATTCCCTCCTCCCGCCTACGCTCACGGTGCCCGGCAGGCGAGGGAAGCGAGGGCCCCATGGACCGTCACATCCGCACCACCGACGACGTACTGACGCTGCTGGACGGGCTGTTCGCGCCCGCCGCGGACCGCTGGACGGCCGGGGCGGCCGGATGGTGGGACGACTTCTACGCCGACCGGACCCGGCCGGTGCCGTTCTTCGCGGACAAGCCGGACGAACATCTCGCCCGCTGGCTGGACGCGGGCCGCATCACCGGGCGGCGCGCCCTCGACCTCGGCTGCGGTCCCGGCCGCAACGCCCGCCACCTCGCCGCGCGCGGCTTCCGTGTGGACGCGGTCGACCTGTCCCCGGCGGCGGTGGCCTGGGCCCGCGAGAGGACGGACACCGCCGCGGTCCGCTACCTGTGCGGCAACGCCTTCGACCTCATGGACACGGAACTGACCGGACCGTACGACCTCGTCCACGACTCCGGCTGCTTCCACCACCTGCCGCCGCACCGCCGGATCAGCTACCTCGCCCTGCTGGACCGGCTGCTCGCCCCCTGCGGCCACTTCACCCTCACCTGCTTCGCGTCCGGCGCCATGGGCTCGGAACTGCCCGACGCGGAGCTGTACCGCACCGGCGCGCTGGACGGCGGCCTCGCCTACACCGCCGAGTCGCTGCGGGCGATCTTCGCCGACCTGACCGAGCTGGAACTGCGCCCGATGCGCGACGAGCCCCCGGCCTCCCCGTACTTCGGGGAGCCGTTCCTGTGGACGGCGCTCTTCCGCCGCGAACCGTGACGCCGGCCCGCGACGGGGCCGCTTGCCGACGGGCACCGCGGCAGCCCCCATCGCAGCCGGCCGCTGCCGAAGCCACCCCCGGCGACGGGTGCAGCTCCGGTCACCGCCGGCGGCCGGCACCGCCACACCCGCGCCCTTGGCGCGGGCGTCCCCCGGCCGCCCTTGGCGGTGGGCGCAGCCGACAGCGCCTCTCGGCGGCGGCCCCATGAAACCACCACCGGCCGCCCTTGGCGGCGGGCGTTGTGCAGTGGGCGCCGTGGCAGCCACCCCGGCGGCCGGCGCCGCGTCAGCCCCTCGGCCGTGGTGCTGCGTCAGCCCCTCGGCGGTGGTTCCGCGTCCGCCCCCGGCGGTCGGTGCCGTGGCAGCCCCCCGGCGGCCGGCGCCGCGTCACCACCCCCGGCGGCCGGTGCCGTATCAGCCGTCCCTGGTGGCCGGTGGCGTGACGGGACTCCGCTCCGGCCGGTGGCGTGACGGGCCTTCGCTCAGGGCGGTGGCGTCAGAGCCAGCCCTGGTGGCGGGCCTCGCGTATCGCTTCCATGCGGTTGCGGGTGCCGGTCTTGCCGATCGCTGCGGAGAGGTAGTTGCGGACCGTGGACTCCGACAGGTGCAGGGCGGCGGCGATGTCGGCGACCGTCGCGCCGTCCGCGGAGGCCTTCAGCACGTCGCACTCGCGGACCGTCAGCGGACTGGGGCCGGCGCTGAGCGCGGCGGCGGCCAGCGCCGGGTCGACGACCGTCTCCCCGGTCAGCACCCGGCGGATCACCTCCGCCAGCTCCTCCACCGGGCCGTCCTTGACGAGGAATCCGGCCGCGCCCGCCTCCATGGCCCGGCGCAGATAGCCGGGCCGGCCGAACGTGGTCAGGATCAGCACCCGGCAGTCGGGCGCCTGCTCGCGCAGGTCCGCGGCCGCGTCCAGCCCGCTGATGCCGGGCAGTTCGATGTCGAGGAGCGCGACGTCCGGGCGGTGCGTCAGCGCGGCGTCCACGATCGCGTCCCCCGTGCCGACCTGCGCCACGACCTCGATGTCCGGTTCCATCCCCAGCAGTAACGCCAGGGCCCCGCGCATCATCCCCTGGTCCTCGGCGAGCAGCACCCGGATCGACTTGCCGGGGCGCCGCCCCCGGGGCATCTCCTCGTTCACCCGCCCAGCGTAGGCCGCACCGGCGTGGTGCACCCCGCTCGCGCCGTGACCGTCTGCCCAAAATCCGCCGGTGCCGGCAACTCCGCCCGCACCACGAACCCGCCCCGCTCCCCGGCACCGGCCGTCAACGTGCCACCGGCCGCCGCCAACCGCTCCGTCAGCCCCGTCAACCCCGTACCCCCCACCGCGCCCTCACGCGGAACCACCGGCCCGCGCCCGTCGTCCCGGACCGTCAACCGCACCTTCTCCCCGCTCCCGGTCACCGCGATCTCGCACCGCCGCGCCCCGCTGTGGCGCACCGCGTTGGTCACCGCCTCGCGCACCACCCACCCGAGCAGCGCCTCCGTCTGCGCGGCCGGCGGCGGCCCCGAGCGGCGCACGACCGGTTCGATGCCCGCCGCGGTCAGAGCGGAGCGCGCCCGGTCCAGCTCCGTGGACAGGCTGCCGTCCCGGTACCCGGTGACGGCCTCCCGGATCTCGGTGAGCGCTTGGCGCCCGACCGACTCGATGTCGGTGATCTGCGCCAGCGCCGCGTCCAGGTCTCGCGCCGCCAGCCGCCGCGCCGCCTCCGACTTGACGACGATCACGGACATCGTGTGGCCGAGCAGATCGTGCAGATCGCGGGAGAAGCGCAGCCGTTCCTGCTCCACCGCCCGGTGCGCCAGCTCCTCCCGGGCGGCGCGCAGTTCGCCCACGGCCTCGGACAGGGAGAGGATCGCGGCCGTCACCATCGTGGAGATCCACGTGGCGTACGCGATGGTCATCCCGTCCCAGCCGTCGTGCGCACAGGACACCGCGCCCGCGAGGACGGCCACGGCGGCGCCGACCGCCTTCAGTCGCGGCCCGCGCACCACCGAGCCCGTGGCCAGCCCCAGCAGGGGGAAGAACAGCAGCCAGCTGTCGCCGTAGTCCACGGCCAGCGCGCACGTCACCGCGGCCATCAGCCCCAGCGCGGCGCGCGTGGAGCGCTCCTGCCGCTTGCGCTTGTCGAACGCCCGGAAGACGACGTAGATGTACAGCGAGTTGAAGACGAGCAGGCCCGCAGCGCCGATCCACGGGTTCGCGGTCCTGCCCTGGAAGACGTTGGAGAACGCCCCCAGACCCATCACCAACCAGGGCAGCAGCGTGAAACCGCTGCGCTGCGGCCCCGAGTTCTCCGCCTCCTCCGCGCAGCGCGCCTTTTGCCGCTGCGCCCTGCTCCGTGCCACCTCCGCGCTGCCCCGTGCCACCGTCTCCCGCCACGCCCGCAGCCGGCTTCCGCCGTCGTCCCCGTACCCCATCCGTGCTCCCCCGATCGATCCGTCGCCGCGCGCTCAGCCGGTCCCACCACTGCGCGCCCGTGGTCGTCACGTCTTCGACGATAGGGAGAACGGGCGGCGTCCGGCAGATGCGCGTGTACGGACTCCGGCAGGACAAATGTCACGATGCCCGCGGACCGGTGGTCCGTCATCTCCTTGGGCTGTGCCCGCCGGTGGGCTATACAGAGGGCGCCGCGACCCACAGGAGCCCCATGCCCATCGACGTACGCAAGGCCCTCACGGCCGCGCCCCTCACCCGTGACATCTCCTGGACCGTCAAGGACGTCCAGCTCTACCACCTCGGCATCGGCGCCGGCGTCCCCGCCACCGACCCCGGTGAGCTGCGCTACACCCTGGAGTCCCGGCTGCACGTCCTGCCGAGCTTCGCCACCGTCGCCGGCTCCGGCGCCCCCGGCGTGATCCGCGCGCTGTCCGTGCCCGGTGTGGACGTCGACCTCGCACGCGTCCTGCACGCCGGGCAGACGCTGACCGTGCACCGCCCGCTCCCGGTGCAGGGCACCGCGCGGGCCACCTCGCGCGTCACCGCGGTGTACGACAAGGGCGGGGCGGCCGTCCTCGTGCTGCGCACCGAAGCCGCTGACGCCGACGGCCCGTTGTGGACCGACGAGGCCCACGTCCACGTGCGCGGCGAGGGCGGCTTCGGCGGCGACCGGGGACCCACGGCACGCCTGGAGGCACCCATCGGTGAGCCGGACCGGGTCGTCGAGCACACGATCCGCGAGGACCAGGCGCTGCTGTACCGCCTGTCCGGCGACGACAACCCCCTGCACGCCGACCCCGAGTTCGCCCGGGCCGCCGGCTTCGAGCGGCCGATCCTGCACGGGCTGTGCACCTACGGCATGACCCTCAAGGCCGTCGCCGACACGCTGCTCGGCGGTGACGTGGCGCGAGTGCGGTCGTACCGCGCCCGGTTCGCCGGGGTCGTCCATCCGGGGGAGACACTGCGCATCCGCATGTGGCGCACCGAGGACGGGGTCCGGGTCGCCGTGAGCGCCGTCGAGCGGGACGAGGCGCCGGTCCTCACCGATGCCGTCGTACGCCACTCCTGAGGCGCGGGCCGCGGCGGTACGCCGCCGAAGACGCGGAACGGCCCCGCCCCAGACGCGGAACGGCCCCGCCCCGACTGCCCGGGCGGGGCCGTTCGCACACGTGCCGTCAGGCCGCCGATTCGGCCTGTTCGGACGTCCTGCGGTGGCGGCCCTGCGGGGCCGTCTCGCCGTCCTGCACCGACACCGGACCCCGGTGCCTGCCGTGCCCGGCGGCTGCCATCTCGGCCTCACGGCCCTGCGGCTGCGTCGTGCTGGCGTCGTTCATCGGATGAATTCACCCCGTCAACATGATCTTTCCTTACAGCCGGGCGAGTGTAACCGGCGCACCTCGGGCGTAATCCAGCCGCACACGCCAACCGGCACTACTTCGTTACAAGTCGTCCCAACGGCGCCTGCTGCAACGGCACCGGGCGCGGCGCGACCGGCTCGGGGGCCTCCTCGACCGGCTCCTGCGGCACGGGCGGGACCACCGCCGGCACGCTCAGCCGGGCCAGCCCGCAGCGCACCTCCTCGGTGGAGTACGGCAGCAGCAGCTCACCCTCGGACGTGACGAGCCCGGCGCCGGTCAACCAGCCCGCGGGCGCCGCGAGATGGTGCACCCGCCGCTCGGCCGGCCGCCACATCCCGGCCCAGGTGCCGAGCGGCCCGTCGATGCGCAGCGCCACCGCGCAGCTCTCCGGCATCAGCACCTGTCCCGGCTGGATCGCGAACGGCGTCACCCGGCACTCCGGCAGCCGGAGGCTTACCGGGAAGCGCACCGGAAGGGTGCTGCCCAGGACGCCCCAGCCGAGCCGGGGCGCGCCGGGCGCGGGCGCGTCCGAGGAGATCAGCAGCAGGCCGCTGTCGGGATCGGCGAGCAGCAGCCGGTCGTCGCTGGCCTCGGTGATCTGCAGCAGCGGCGACATCTCGCCGTCCCGCCCGAGGTCCACCACGACCGTCTTGGTCCGCCCGTCGCTCTCCCGGTCCAGGGCCAGCATCCGCCCGGTGTGATCCAGCCACACCCCGCCCGAGCAGCGCCCCGGCACCTCGGCCAGCCGCTCGGGGCCGGACGCCCCGCCCGCGACCAGCCACACCGTGCTGGAGCGCGGGCCCACCGCGAGCGCGTACGCCCGCTCGCCGCCCGGCGCCGGGGGCAGCAGCCGCACCGTGCCGTCCTCGGGTTCCGGCACGGTGCCGAGCGGCGCCTCGCCGGTGCCGGGACCGGTCGGGTAGAGGAGGCAGAAGTCGTGGCGCTCGCCGACCCGGCGCTTGATCAGCACCCGGCCGTCCGCCATCGGCTGCAGCTCGCTACCGGGCTCCTCGGGCTGGTTCCCGGGCAGCGGCACCGCGTACGGCTCGGGGCCGCCGAGGGTCCAGCGCTCGGGGAAGGGGGACTCACCGTCGTGGGCGAGGCGCGCGGCATAGCCGCCGTCCGCCGTGATCACGCACCCTGCCCGCGGGGAGAGGCCGTCCTCGTCCGCCGCCGGGGGCTCGATCGCACAGGCCGTCATGGTTCGGTCACCTCCGGCGACGAAGCTAGTTTTCGCACGCACGGGCGTGGCACGCGGCGGCCGGCCCTTCACACATAAGGGTGGTGCAGAAGCGATTCACCTGAGGAAAACGGGGCGAATGTGCTGAGCGGCGCACACCCGGTCACAGGGGCGGCGACAGCTGTACAGAGGGGCAGATCAGCCAGGTAGCCTTGCACCCGTGCCCCGTCTGTCTGAAGTCATCGCCGCGCTGGAGAAGCTGTGGCCCGCCGAGCGGGCCGAGTCCTGGGACGCGGTCGGCACCGTCGTGGGCGACCCCGGCCAGGAGGTCACCCGGGTCCTGTTCGCCGTCGACCCCGTGCAGGAGATCGTCGACGAGGCCGTCAAGCTCGGCGCCGACCTGCTGGTCACCCACCACCCGCTCTACCTGCGCGGCACGACCACGGTCGCGGCCTCCCACTTCAAGGGCCGGGTCGTCCACACCCTGATCAAGAACGACATCGCGCTGCACGTGGCCCACACGAACGCGGACACCGCCGACCCGGGCGTCAGCGACGCCCTCGCCGGCGCGCTGGACCTTCGTGTCGTACGACCGCTCGTGCCCGACCCGGCCGACCCCGACGGGCGCCGGGGCCTCGGCCGGATCTGCGAACTGGACCACCCGCTGCCGCTGCGCGAGTTCGCCGCGCTCGCCGCCGGACGCCTGCCCTCGACCGCCCAGGGCATCCGCGTCGCCGGCGACCCGGAGACGACGATCCGCACGGTCGCCGTCAGCGGTGGCTCCGGCGACAGCCTCTTCGACCAGGTCCGCGCGGCCGGCGTCGACGCCTTCCTGACCGCCGACCTGCGCCACCACCCGGCGAGCGAGGCGGTCGCCCACAGTCCTCTCGCGCTGCTCGACGCGGCGCACTGGGCCACCGAGTGGCCCTGGTGCGAGCTGGCCGCGAGCCAGCTCGACGAGATCTCCGACCGGCACGGATGGGACCTGCGCGTCCACGTCTCGAAGACGGTCACCGACCCCTGGACCAGCCACTCCCCGTCACCTGGAGCCCCCAACTGAACGCCGCGCCCGCCGACCAGATCCGACTCCTCGACGTCCAGGCCCTGGATGTGCGCCTGCAGCAGCTCGCGCACAAGCGGAAGTCGCTGCCCGAGCACGCCGAGATCGAGTCGCTCACCAAGGACCTCACCCAGCTGCGCGACCTGCTCGTGGCCGCCCAGACCGAGGAGAGCGACACCGCCCGCGAGCAGACCAAGGCCGAGCAGGACGTCGACCAGGTCCGCCAGCGCGCCGTCCGCGACCAGCAGCGCCTGGACTCCGGCGCCGTGACCTCGCCGAAGGACCTGGCGAACCTCCAGCACGAGATCGCCTCCCTCGCCAAGCGGCAGGGCGACCTGGAGGACGTCGTCCTCGAGGTCATGGAGCGCCGCGAGGCCGCCCAGGAGCGGGTGAGCGAGCTGACCGAGCGGGTCGCCTCCGTCCAGGCGAAGATCGACGACGCGACCGGCCGCCGGGACGCCGCCTTCGAGGAGATCGACGGCGAGGCCGCCTCGGTGACCAAGGAGCGCGAGGTCGTGGCGGCTTCGGTCCCCGACGCGCTGCTGGGGCTCTACGACAAGCTGCGCGCCCAGCAGGGCGGCATCGGTGCGGCCAAGCTGTACCAGCGCACCTGCCAGGGCTGCCGCCAGGAGCTCGCCATCACCGAGCTGAGCGAGATCCGCAAGGCCGCGCCGGACACCGTGGTGCGCTGCGAGAACTGCCGCCGCATCCTGGTGCGCACGGCCGAGTCCGGGCTGTAGGGAGCCTTCGGGTGCGGGAGTTCATCGTCGAGGCCGACGGCGGGTCGCGGGGCAACCCCGGCCCGGCCGGGTACGGCTCCGTGGTCAAGGACGCGGCGAGCGGGCAGACGCTGGCCGAGCGGGCCGAGTACATCGGTGTCGCCACGAACAACGTGGCGGAGTACCGGGGACTGCTGGCCGGGCTGCGCGCGGCGCACGAGCTGGACGCGTCGGCCTCGGTGCACGTCCGGATGGACTCCAAGCTCGTCATCGAGCAGATGTCGGGCCGCTGGAAGATCAAGCACCCGTCGATGAAGCCGCTCGCGGCCGAGGCGGCGAGCGTGTTCCCGCCCGGCCAGGTCACCTACGAGTGGATCCCGCGCGAGCGGAACAAGCACGCCGACCGTCTGGCCAACGAGGCGATGGACGCGGGCGGCCGGGGCGAGCAGTGGACGCTGTCGGCGTCCCGCGCGGAACTGGACGCGGCCGCGATCCCCGAGCCGTCGGGCCCGCCCGGCGACGCGGCAGCGGGCGCGGCCCGCGCCCGAGCGGCCCTGGCCGACGTCCGCGCGGCCCGCACGGTCGCCACGACGGGAACGCCTGCGGCTCCGGGAACGCTTGCGGCGCCGGGAACGCTTGCTGCGCCGCAGTCCGGCGCCGCGACGGCGGACATCAGCGCTGCCGTCGCAGGTACCGGGTCGGCGGACGCCAGGGGCGCCGTCGGCGGTACCGCGTCCCTGGACACTACGGATGCCGTCGCCGACGGCACGTCGGTGGACGCCAGTGGTGCCCTCGGCGACGGCGCGTCGGCGACGAGCGCCGCCCCTGCGATCGGCTCCGCCCCGGCACCGCGGCTCGCCCCGGCGGCCGGTGCCACGGACGCGGCGCCCGCAGGCCGTGGCCCGGCGGCCGGTGGCACGGTGGCAGCAAGCTCCGCTCCGGGCTGGGGCTCCGCCCCCGATCTCGGGGCCCCCGCCACCTTCGTACTGCTGCGGCACGGGGAGACGCCGCTCACCCCGCAGAAGCGTTTCTCGGGCAGCGGCGGAAGTGACCCCGCCCTCTCCGACGTCGGCCGGGAGCAGGCCGAACGCGTCGCCGCCGCGCTCGCCCGGCGCGGCACCATCCAGCACATCGTCGCCTCCCCGCTGGCCCGCACCCGCGAGACCGCCAGCATCGTCGCCGACCGCCTCGGGCTGGAGGTGACCGTCGAGGACGGTCTGCGCGAGACGGACTTCGGCGCCTGGGAGGGGCTGACCTTCGCCGAGGTGCGCGAGCGCCACCCCGACGACCTGAACGCCTGGCTCGCCTCGCCGGACGTCGCGCCGACCGGCGGCGGCGAGAGCTTCGCGGCCACTGCCGTCCGGGTCGCGGCGGCACGCGACAAGCTGATCGCGGCGTACGCGGGCCGCACGGTCCTGCTCGTCACCCACGTCACGCCGATCAAGACCCTGCTCCGGCTCGCCCTGGGCGCACCCCCGGAGTCCCTGTTCCGCATGGAGCTGTCCGCGGCGTCCCTGTCGGCGGTGGCCTACTACGCCGACGGCAACGCCAGCGTCCGCCTGTTCAACGACACGAGCCACCTGCGCTGAGCGACGCCCCGCGGCCCTGACGGGCGCAGGGCCGCGCTCGGCGGCCGGGCTCAGCGGCAGGCGCCGAGCGTGGCCGCCTCCCGCGCCAGCCGCTCGACGCGGGGCCAGTCGCGGGCTGCCACCGCGTCCGCCGGCACCATCCAACTGCCGCCGACGCAGCCGACGTTGGGCAGGGCCAGGTAGTCGGGGGCCAGCTGGGGCGTGATGCCGCCGGTGGGGCAGAAACGGGCCTGCGGCAGCGGTCCGGCCAGCGACCTCAGATACGCCGTGCCGCCCGCGGCCTGCGCGGGGAAGAACTTCATCTCCCGCACCCCGCGTTCCAGCAGCGCGACCACCTCCGAGGCGGTCGACACCCCCGGCAGGAACGCCACCCCGGACGCCGTCATCGCCGTCAGCAGCGCCTCCGTCCAGCCGGGGCTGACCAGGAACCGCGCCCCGGCCGCCACGCAGTCGGCCACCTGCTCCGGCGTGATCACCGTGCCCGCGCCGGCCACCGCGCCCGGCACCTCCCGCGCGATCGCCCGCAGGCCCTCCAGCGCGGCGGGCGTGCGCAGGGTCACCTCGATGGCGGGCAGGCCCCCGGCGACCAGCGCCCGTGCGAGCGGTACGGCGTCGGCCGCGTCCTGGAGGACGACGACCGGAAGGACCGGGGCGAGATCCAGCACGGAGGCGGACGGAGAAGCGGGCGCGCACGGGGACGCGGAGGCAGGCAGAGACTCGGGCATGGCCTCATCCTGCCCGCCCGCGTGCACCCTGCGCAAAGGTCGTTGCAGAGAATGCAACGACCTACGGTCGTCGTCTCAGTGGACCTCGTCCACCAGCACATCCAGCGACCAGGGCCGCCCCGCCTTCGCCGGAGCCTCGGCCTCCACGACGTACCCGAGGTCGCGCAGCGCCTCCACCAGCCGCGCCGGATCCTCGGGCGCGGCCCCGGCCGTCAGCAGGCTGCGCACGATCCGCCCCTTCGTCGCCTTGTTGAAGTGGCTGACCACCTTCCGGGTCGGCGCATGCAGCACCCGGACCGTCGCCGTGCGCCCCGCGACCTCGCCCTTCGGCTTCCACGCCGTCGCGTACGCCGCCGACCGAAGGTCCAGCACCAGCCCGTCCCCGGCGGCCTCCGGCAGCACGGCCGCCATCGGGGTGCGCCAGTACGCGCCCAGCGCCCCCAGCCCCGGCAGCTTCACCCCCATCGAGCAGCGGTAGGAGGGGATCGCGTCGGTCACCCGTACGGCACCCCACAGCCCCGAGAACACCAGCAGCGAGCGCGCCGCCCGCTCCCGGGCCGCCGCGTCCAGCGTGGCGAGGTCCAGGGCGTCGTACAGCACCCCCGTGTACACCTCACCGGCGGGCCGCGCACCCGCCTCGTACAGCGCGGCGTTCTTCGCGACCTCCCCGCGCAGGCCCTCGCTCAGCCCGAGCACCTCGCGCGCCTTCTCCTCGTCGGCCGCGCACAGCTCGACCAGTTCCTCCAGCACCGTCCGCCGGGCGGCCGTGAGCCCCGGCAGCGACAGCGACTCCAGCGACAGCGGCGCGCCGGTGCCGGAGGGCGCCTTGCCTTCGGAGGGCGGGAGGAGGACGAGCACGGGATTTCTCCTTCACGAGGGGACCGCCCCAGCGTACGGCGTGCCACCCGGCCGCCCGCGCCCTACGGTGGCGGTATGCCCCGCTGCCCCGTGCACGTGACCGGCGCCCCCGAGGGCCCGATGCGCGGCGCCCTGGACGCGCTGCGCACCCGGCTCGCCGTCCCCGGTCCCTTCCCGCCGGAGGTGCTCGCCGAGGCCGACCGGGTCGCCCGGGACCCGGCGCTGCCGGTGCACGACGCCACCGACGTCCCGCTGTTCACCATCGACCCGCCCGGCTCCCTGGACCTGGACCAGGCCCTGCACCTGTCCCGGCAGGGCGCCGGTTACCGGGTGCGGTACGCCATCGCCGACGTGGCCGCCTTCGTCGTACCGGGCGGGCCGCTGGACCGGGAGGCGCGGCAGCGGGTGCTGACCCTGTACTTCCCCGACGGCCGCGTCCCGCTGCACCCGCCCGTGCTGAGCGAGGGCGCCGCGAGCCTGCTGCCGGGGCAGACCCGGCCCGCCGTGCTGTGGACGATCGACCTCGACGCCGACGGCCGGACCCGGAGCGTCGACGTCCGCCGCGCCCTGGTGCGCAGCCGTGCCCGGCTGGACTACGCGGGCGTGCAGCAGCAGATCGACGCCGGCACCGCCGAGGAACCGCTCGCGCTGCTGAAGACCGTCGGGCAGTTGCTGGAGGCGCGGGAGGCCGAGCGCGGCGGCGTCTCGCTGCGCGTGCCCGAGCAGGAGATCGTCCCGCGCGACCACACCTACGAACTCGCCTACCGCGCCCCGCTCGCCACCGACGGCTGGAACGCCCAGATCTCCCTGCTCACCGGCATGGCCGCGGCCCAGCTGATGCTGGCGCACGGCACGGGGGTGCTGCGCACGCTGCCGCCGACCCCGACCGGCGCCGTCGACCGGCTGCGCCGCACCGCGTTCGCGCTGCACATCGACTGGCCGCACCACGTGTCGTACGCGCGGCTCGTCCGTTCCCTCGACCCGCACCGGCCGCGCCACGCGGCGTTCCTCCAGGCATGCGCCACGGTGATGGGGCACGCCGAGTACACGGTCTTCCGCGACGGGCACCTCCCCGAGCTGACCACGCACGCCGCGGTCGCCGCACCGTACACGCACTGCACGGCGCCGCTGCGCCGCCTGGTGGACCGCTGGGCCTCCGAGATCGCGATCGCGGCCTGCGCCGGGCAGGAGCCGCCCGAGTGGGCGCGCGCCGCGCTGGACGTGGTGCACGACCGGATGGCCGAGGGCGGCCGGCTCGCGAGCAAGGTCGACCGGGCCTGCATCGACCTGGTCGAGGCGGTGGTGCTGCAGGACCAGGTGGGGGAGGTCTTCCAGGGATGCGTGGTGGAGCTGGACGACCACCGCGGGACCGTCCAGGTGGAGTCGCCGGCGGTCATCGGGGAGATCCGCGGCGCCGGCCCCGGCTCGCTCGGGGAGCGGCTGCCGGTGCGGCTCACCCAGGCCGATCCGCACGCGGCGAAGGTGAGCTTCGAACCGGCCTGAGCGCACGCACCAGGCCGTCGGCGTCGTCCGCGTGCAGCCGTACGACACGCACCTCGCGCCGCCGGCCCAGCACCGTGACATGGGTGACCGGACGGGACAGCTCCAGGGTCACGGAGGTCTGCCCGCCGACGGCGACGTCCAGCTCGCCGGGGGCGCGGGCGGCGGAGGCGCGCAGCTCGTGCCGCACCGTGCGGATGCTGTGCACCGGGATGCGCAGGTCCACATGGGTGCCGTGCCGCACGCGCAGGGCGGCGGCGTCGAGCACATGGGGTCGGACGACGGACGCGGCGTGCAGGGCGACGACGAAGACGACCGTGTAGGCGTCCAGCACGAGCACCACCGCGTGCGCGGTGGGCCGGTCGCGCAGCAGCACGGACAGGGTGAAGGTCTCCACGAGGCAGACGAAGGCGAGCCCGGCGGTCATGGCGCCCTGCCCGCGGGCGTATCCGAAGGTGTGCGCGGCGCCGCGGGTGCCGTGACGCCGCCGGGCGATCCACAGCACGAGACTCGTCATCAGCCGCGCCTCGTGCCGGGCCAGCGACCAGGCGGTTCTCATCGTCCCTGCCCTTCGCGTCGGGCCGTGGCGGCGGCCCCGGCGATCATCCGCAGCGCCCGCCGGAACGCCTCGGCCTGCGCGGGGGAGAAGTCGGCGCACACCGCCCGCAGAAAGGCGTCGCCCTCGGGGACGCCGCCCTCGGGCAGCAGACCGGCCGGGACCGCGTCCGCCAGCGCCCGCGCGGCCTCCTCCACCCGCGGATCGTCGGGCGCGGCGCCGGCGAGCAGGTCGAGCAGGGCGTACGCGTGCTCGGCCCGTCGTACGGCCTCCGGCCCGGCGAGGGCCTCGGCGAGTACGGCGGTGATCCGCTCCCGCGCCCCGGGCGGCGCGGCGGTGTCCAGCAGGGCGAGGATCTCGCGGTCCTTGGCCGCCATGGGCGACGCAGAGCCGGGCACCCGGGCGAGCAGCTCGGCGAGCCCGGGGGAGACGGGCCCCTCGGCGGGCAGCGTCTGCGCCTCCAGCAGTTCCCGCAGCCGCCGGCGGCGCTCCCGGATCGCCGCCTCCTGCCGGGCGAGGTCGTCGTCCAGCTCGGTCAGCACCTCGACCAGGTCCTTCCCGGCGTCGTCGGCGAGCACGTCCCGTACCTCCGCGAGCCCGAGCCCCAGCTCCGTCAGCCGCCGGATCCGGGCGAGCACGACGGCGTGCCGCAGGGTGTAGTGCCGGTAACCGTTGCCGAGCCGCTCCGGCTCGGACAGCAGGCCCAGGTGGTGGTAGTGGCGCACGGCCCGTGTGGTGACCCCGACGACCGCGGCGAGTTCTCCGATCCGCATGACCCCAGTGAAGACGTTGACGTCGCGGCAGGGTCAAGCGGCGATTCGTCGCCTGACGGTGGCGTTGGTCGTGTGCCACGCTCGAGGGAACGGTTCCCGATCTCTCGGGCAGGTGATCACGCGATGTCCCAGTCTGGCGAGCGACCGAAGGAGGGGCGTGACATGACTGCCATGGCCCATGAGCCGCTCACGCAGGAAGAGGTCCTGCTGGAGGGCTTTCTCGCCCTGGACACCCCGGAGGGTTTCCGGGCCGAGCTGATCGAGGGCGAGATCGTAGTGACACCGCCGCCGGACGGGGATCACGAGGACTACATCGGGCTGATCGTGAACCAGGTGATCAGGCGGTCCCGGATCGACATGCAGTTCTCCGGGAACAAGGGGCTGAAACTGCGCAGCGGGGGTGACTGCCCGAAGGACCATGTGATCCCGGACGGCACCTTCGCCCCCCTGAGGCTGCGCCTGTACCGCGGCGCCGACCCCTGGATGCCCTGCGACGGGGTCGCCATGGTGCTGGAGGTGACGTCCACCCGGCCCAAGGCCGACCGTGAGGCCAAGCGCCGCTGCTACGCCCGCGGGGGCATCCCCCTCTACCTGCTCATCGACCGGGAAGCCTCCTCCGTCACGCTGTTCAGTGATCCGGAGAAGGACGAATACCGCGAGCAGTGCACCCGCCCGCTCGGCAAGACCCTCGCCCTCCCCGAGCCGTTCGTCTTCGAGCTGGACACCTCGGACTTTCTCTGACCCGTGCGGTGTTGCATCCTCTGAATTCCAGGGGGTGCACGGCATGGGTGACGGGCGTGAAGAGGCGCGGTGGACCAGGGCGCGGCTGGGGCACGGCGGGCCCCCGCTCGATCTGCTGACGGCCTCCTTCGACCGGCACGTCTACGCCCCGCACGCCCACGCCGAGTACACCGTCGGCGTCACCCTCGGCGGCCTGGAGGTCATCGCCTACCGGGGCGGCCGGATCCACTCCGGCCCCGGCTCCCTCGTCGTCCTGGAACCGGGCGAGATGCACACCGGCGGCCCCGCCGCACCCGAGGGCTACGCCTACCGCGCCCTGTACGCGGCGCCCGCACTGCTGGGAGACGGCCTGCTCGGCGACGGCCTCCCGCATTTCCGCGAACCGGTCCTGCACGACCCCGAACTGGCCGCCGCGCTGCGCCTGGCGCACACCGAGATCGCCGCCTGCCCCGACCCACTGGAGGCCGAGTCCCGGCTGCCGTGGCTGCTCACAGCCCTGGCCCGGCGCCACTCCACGGCCCGTGCGGCGAGCGACACCGTGCCCGGCGCGGACCGCGTCGCCGCCGTCGTCCGCGACCGCCTGGCCGGCGAGCTGCTCGCCCCGCCCTCCCTCGCCGACCTCGCCGGCGAGCTGGGCCTGTCCCGCTACCAGCTGCTGCGCGCCTTCCGCACGGCGACGGGGATACCGCCGTACGCCTGGCTGGCGCAGCACCGGGTGAGCCGGGCCCGTGGGCTGCTGGAGGCGGGGCTGCGCCCGGCGGAGGTGGCGGGCCTGGTGGGATTCGCCGACCAGGCGCACCTGACCCGCTGGTTCCGCCGGGTGCTCGGGGTGACCCCGGCGGCGTACCGCAACAGCGTTCAAGACGCGCGGTGAGGCCTTGGCCGAAACTCTGCGCATGACTGCACGCGGCTGGTTCCTCTTCTCCCTCATGGGAGTGGTCTGGGGCATCCCCTATCTCATGATCAAGGTGGCGGTGGACACGGTGTCCCCGGCCACCGTGGTGTTCGTACGCTGCGCGCTCGGCGCGGCCCTGCTGCTCCCCTTCGCCCTGCGGCAGCCGGGGCTGGCCCGTACCGTGCGCACCCACTGGCGTCCCCTGCTGGCCTTCGCGTGCATCGAGATCATCGGCCCGTGGTACACCCTCACCGACGCCGAACGGCACCTGTCCAGCTCCACGGCGGGGCTGCTGATCGCGGGTGTCCCGGTCGTCGGCGTGGCCCTGGCCCGGTTCTTCGGCGACACCGAGCGCCTCGGCATACGACGTCTGAGCGGCCTCGCCCTCGGCCTCGCCGGCGTCGGCGTCCTCACCGCCCCGCACCTGACCGGCGGCGACGCCCGCTCGCTCGCGGAGGTGCTGCTGACGGTGGTGGGGTACGCCACCGCCCCGCTGATCGCCGCGCGCCATCTCAGGGACGTCCCGTCCCTGCATCTGACGGCGCCCTGCCTGGCGCTGGCGGCGCTGGTGTACGCCCCCGCTGCGGCGGCGACCTGGCCCTCGCAGGTGCCCGCGCCCCCGGTGCTGGCGGCGCTGGCCGGGCTGGGCGTGATCTGCACGGCCGTGGCGTTCGTCGCCTTCCTGGAGCTGATCAAGGAGGCGGGGCCCACCCGGGCGACGGTGATCACGTACGTCAACCCGGCGGTCGCGGTGGCGGCCGGCGCGCTCCTCCTGGACGAGCGCCTGACGGTGACGATCGGCGTGTCCTTCGCCCTGATCCTGGCGGGCTCGGTGCTGGCGACGGCCGCGGGTCCGCGCAGGACCACCCGCCCGGTACCATGGTCCACACGGCAGACGAGCCGGGCGGACGGCCGCGTGGAGTCCCCTTGACGGGGGCTTCCCGAGGAACGTCCGGGCTCCACAGGGCAGGGTGGTGGCTAACGGCCACCCGGGGTGACCCGCGGGACAGTGCCACAGAAAACAGACCGCCGGGGGCCTCGGCCCTCGGTAAGGGTGAAACGGTGGTGTAAGAGACCACCAGTGCCCAGGGTGACCTGGGCAGCTAGGTAAACCCCACCCGGAGCAAGGTCAAAAGGAAGCACTCCGGTGCTTCTGCGCGGACGTTCGAGGGCTGCCCGCCCGAGTCCGCGGGTAGACCGCACGAGACCGGCGGCAACGCCGGCCCTAGATGGATGGCCGTCGCCCCGGGCTCCGCGAGGAACCCGGGGAACAGAACCCGGCGTACAGCCCGACTCGTCTGCCCCCTTCTTCGCCCGAACGGGCCTGCGACCCGCGTCGGAGGCCCGTTCGGGCTTTTCGCGGGCCTGCCGCGCCGCCGCACGCGTCCCCCCGCGCCGCCGCACGCGCCCCAGCCCCCGGTGCGCTCGGTGTCCCGGCCGGGCGCCGCTCGCTCGGGGGCGCGGCCACCCGGAGTTCTTCTCGCGTAGACCTCGTGTCGGCCCAACCTTCGGGCGGGCGACATCTGTTGACGGTCGGTCACCTGTTCGTCCGATGATACGATCACCGCACTTGCGGAGCGGGCGCGTCCACTCTCCTGGACGGGATCAGCAGCCGGCCGTCAGTCGCCTGAAGAGAGTCTTATGACGGAATACACAGCGAACCCGGTGCTCTGGGCGCTTCTCGTCCTTCTCGTCGCCGCCGTCGCCCTCGTCGTCCGCCAGCGCAGGGCGGCCCGAGCGCTCCGGCAGCAGATCGACGGGCTCACCAGCCACTACTCGGATCTGGAGAACCATTACACCCAGTCCGTCCAGGCCGCCCAGGAGGAGGCCGAGGAGGCGACCAAGACCGTACTGAAGTCCGCGATGCGGACCCTGCAGGGCCTCGCCGCCGAGCAGCAGCTCGTCGTCTCCCGGCTCCAGGAGAAGTACGGCGACTCGGCCATCCTCCAGGACCTGCTGGAGATCGACCACACCAACTCGCAGTTCGGCCGCCGCGCCCAGTCCATCGCCGTGCTCTGCGACGGCTGGCTCGGCCGCCACCGCGACGTGGCGTCCGTCTACGACGTGGTGCGCAGCGCCCAGGGCCGCATCCGTCACTTCCGGCGCGTGGAGATCCTCTCCCAGGTCGACTTCGGCATCACGAGCCGGGCCGTCGAGCCGGTCGCGCTGGCCCTGGCCGAACTGCTCGACAACGCCACCAGCTACTCCAGCCCCGACACCGTCGTCGAGATCAACATCCGCACCGTGCCCAAGGGCATCTGCATCGTCGTCGACGACGCCGGTGTCGGCATGAACGACGAGGAGCGGGCCCGCGCCGAGGGCCTGCTGGCCAGCCGCCGCGTCAAGGGCGTGTCCTCGCTCGGCAACCCGCCGCAGTTCGGCTTCGCGGTCATCGGCGTGCTCTGCGAACGCTTCGGCTTCGAGGTGTCCGTGGACTCCTCGTCCCCCTACGGAGGGGTGCGCGCGGTCGTCCTGCTGCCCCACGAACTGCTCACCTCCATGCCCGAGCAGAAGGCGCCGGCCCACATGCCCCCGCACGCGATGCCCCACTCCACCGGGCCCGAGCCCGCGCTGACCGCCTCCGCCACCGCCGACGGCCTGCCGCGCCGGCGCCGCAAGCGGCCGATGGCGATCGTGCCGGGCAGCGCACCCGACGCCCGCACCTCCGGCCGCTCCGGCGCCGAGACGGCGGCGATCATGGGCGCGTTCCAGCGGGGCACGCAGTCCGGCCGGGCCGCGCGCGGCGAGGCGGGCCCTACGAGCAGCACACGTGGTGCAAGCAGCGAAGGACATGAGGTCTCGTGAACGACGATCTGTCATGGATGCTCGACAGCGCCCTGGAGATTCCCGGGGCTCTGCACGCGGTCCTGATCTCGGCCGACGGTCTGTTGATGGCCCGGACGAAGGACTTCGACAAGGACGACGCCGACCGGGTCGCCGCCGCGATGAGCGGAGTGCAGTCTCTCAGCCGTTCGCTCGGCTTCTTCTGTGAGGACCCCCGGCACGCCTGGCGGCAGACCCTGGTGGAGTTCGACGGCGGCTGGGTCTTCCTGATCTCCGCCGGCGAGGGCGCCTACCTGGGCGTCTCCGCCTCCCCGGACGTCGACATGCAGGACATCACCTTCCGGATGCAGCAGCTCGTCGGCCAGCTCGGCAAGGCGCTCGCCGCGCCGCCGCGCGAAGACCTCGGCCTGCGCTCATGAGCGGGTACGAGGACTGGGAGCCCGAGGCCGCGCCGTTAGTGCGTCCCTATGTCATCACCAAGGGACGCGGGCTGCCCGACGACGAGCAGCTGTCCCTGATCACCCTCGTCACGGCGGCCCCCGAGGAGGGACAGCGGCCCACCCGGCTGTCGCCCGAGGAGCAGCGGCTGCTGGACATCTGTTCCGCCGGTTACCTCTCGGTCGCCGAGATCGCGGGGCACACCCGGCTGCCGCTCGGCGTGGTGCGGATCCTCCTCGCCTCGCTGGCGGAGGGCGGCTACCTCATCACCCGCCCGCCCGTGGCCCGCGCCCCCCTCGCCGACCGGGAGATCCTCGAGGAGGTACTGAATGGTCTCCGCGCCAAGTTCGGCTGAACCCGCCCGGCTCGGTGAGCAGGCGTACGTCCGCGGCGGCGCCGACCAGACCGCCGTCAAGATCCTCGTCGTCGGTCACTTCGCGGTGGGCAAGACCACCTTCATCGGCTCGATCTCCGAGATCGAGCCGCTGTCCACCGAGGAGACCATGACCCGGGCGGGGGAGGGGATCGACGACCTCAAGGGGGTGACGGGCAAGACCACCACCACGGTCGCCATGGACTTCGGGCGCCTCACCATCAGCGACCGCGTCGTGCTGTACCTGTTCGGCACCCCCGGCCAGCAGCGCTTCGTGCAGATGTGGGAGGACATGGCCCGCGGCGCCCTGGGCGCGCTGGTCCTCGTCGACCCCGAACGGCTCGCGGACTCCTTCCCGGTGATCGACCTGATCGAGACCTACGGCCTCGACTACGCCATCGCCGTCAACCACTTCGACGGCTCACCCCTGCGCGACGAGGCGGCCCTGCGCGAGGCGCTGGACCTGCTGGAGGACACCCCCGTCGTCACCTGCGACGCGCGCGACGAGCAGTCGTCGGCCGCCGCCCTGACCACCCTCGTCCGCCACCTGCTGGCGCACACGCGCTGAGCTCCACCGGGGTGCGGTGGTGACTTCGTCCGCGGCACCGCCGAGGCCGGTCGCGCCCACGCGGCGGAGCCGCAGACCGAATACGGCCCCGCGCCCCTGCGGGGCGCTTCGCGCCCGCCCCTCTCACCCCCGGCACACCCCCTAGGAACTGACATGGACGCTCACACCCCCGCCCCGGTGCCCCCGCCCGGATGCCCGGCCCACGGCTCCGGCGCCCGGGTGCCGCTGTACGGGCCGGAGTTCGCGGCGGACCCGCAGGCGTACTACTCCTATCTGCGCCACTACGGTCCGGCCGCGCCCGTCGAGCTCGCCCCCGGTGTCGAGGCGACGCTCGTCACCGACTACACGGCCGCCCTCCAACTCCTCCAGGACTCGGGGACGTTCCGCAAGGACGCGCGCCGCTGGCGGGCCCTGAAGGAGGGCAAGGTGCCCGCCGACAGCCCGGTCGCACCCCTGCTCGCCTACCGGCCCAACTGCATGTTCGCCGACGGCGCCGAGCACCTGCGGCTGCGCCAGGCGGTCACCGACTCCCTCGCCCGCGTCGACGTGCGCCGGCTGAGCCGCAGCACCGAGCAGATCTCGACGTACCTGATCGACCAGTTCGCCGACCGCGGCTCGGTCGACCTGCTCGGCGACTACGCCAAGCAGCTGCCGCTGCTCGTCTTCAACGAACTCTTCGGCTGCCCCGCCGACATCGGCGACCGGGTGCTGTTCGGCATCTCGGGCATGTTCGACGGCGTCAACGCGGAGAAGGCCGTCGAGGTGATGTTCGCGGCCATCGGGGAGCTGGTCGCGCTCAAGCGTGCCAGGCCGGGCGACGACGTGACCTCCTGGCTGATGCAGCACCAGTCCGCCCTCACCGACGAGGAGATGGTCCACCAGCTCGCGCTGCTCCTGGTCGCGGGCAACGAGCCGCTGCGCAACTTCATCGGCAACACGCTGCACCGCCTGCTCACCCACGACGCGTACGCGCACCGGGGCGGCCTGATCGACGAGGCCCTGGACGACACGCTGTGGGAGAACCCGCCGATGCAGAACCTGGCGCCCCACTACCCGGCCGTGGACGTGGAGTTCGCCGGACAGCAGCTGCAGGCCGGCGACCTGGTCCTGGTCAGCTTCGCGGCCGCCAACACCGGCCCCGCGCTGGCCGCCGCACGGCAGTCGGGCAGCAACCGGGCCCACCTGGCGTGGAGCGCGGGCCCGCACGCGTGTCCCTCCAAGGAGCCGGCCCGGCAGATCACCGTCACGGCCGTCGAGAACCTGCTCAACCGCCTGCCCGACGTCGAACTCGCCGTCCCCGCCGACAGCCTCGCGTGGCGCCCCGGCCCCTTCAGCCGCGGCCTCGTCGCCCTCCCGGCCCGCTTCACCGCGACCGCCGCGACGGGCCGCGCCACCGCGGTGCCCCAGGCGACGGACCGGCCCGCGTCGCAGCCCGAGGCCCCGCGCAAGCCCGAACGCGGCGGTCTGTGGAGCCACTTCCTCAGCTGGCTGGCCAAGTAGGCCATGCCGAGCAGGTGATGCAGGTAACGCGGCGACAACTCCCTTCCGTCGCATAACGGTTCAACCGTTGGGGTAGTGAGGAACGCGGTCATCCGCTTGACTCACGAGACGAGGGAGAAGTCGTGGGACACATACCCGACGACGCCGTACTCAGACAACGCCCCCGAGCGACCGACCCCCCGATACCCGCCCCCGTCGGCGGGTATCGGCATGAAAGGGACGGATCCGGCACCGTGGGCGAGCGCACGACCGGCCAGCTGAGACGGCTCGCCGCCGTCGTGGGACTGGACCCGGACGACACCGACGCCTACGCCGAGGGGCTTCGCGCCCTGCTGGGCCCGGTGGCCGAGCGGTCCCTGGACCTGCCGCCGCCGTCGGCCACCTTCCTCTCCGACGACCACTCCCCGGTCGAGTTCTCCCTCTCCTTCACCCCCGGCGCGGCCCCCGTGCTGCGTGTCCTGCTCGATCCAGGCTGTGGCGCAGGCAGCCTGGCCCGGGCGGGGCGCGTCGGCCTGGAGGCCGTCCGTGCGATGGCCCGCCGCTGGAACTTCCGCACCGACCGGCTCGACGACCTCGCCGATCTGTTCCTGCCGTCCAGGATCGAGGGACCGCTGGCCCTGTGGTGCGCGCTGGAGCTGCGCCCGGGCGGTGTCCCGCAGGTCAAGGTGTACCTCAACCCGGGGGCCCGGGGCGCCGGCACGGCCGCCGCCACCGTCCGCGAGGCGCTGCGCCGGCTCGGTCACGGCAAGGCGTACGACGCGCTGCCGCCCGCCGACCGGCCGCTGTTCTTCGCTCTCGACCTCGGCGACTGGGCGGAGCCCCGGGTGAAGGTCTACCTCGCCCACCACGGCCTGACCGCTTGTGAAGCCGGCGGCCTGTCCCGGATGCTGCCCGGTCCGACGCCGGCGAGCATCGAGGAGTTCTTCGCGCTCGCCGGCGGCACGGACGCCCGGCTGGACCGGCGCCCCGGCCAGTCCTGCCACGCCTTCACCGACACGGCGTCGGGCCTGCCCAGCGGCTTCACCCTGTACATCCCGGTGCGGGACTACGTCGCCCACGACGGCGAGGCCCTGGCGCGGGCCCGGGCACTGCTCACGCGTTACGGCATCGACCCCGCGCCCCTGGCCCGCTCGCTGTCCGCCGTCACCGACCGCCCTCTCACCGACGGAGTGGGCCTGGTCGCCTATCTGGCCCTGGCCCACCAGCACGGCCGCGCGCCCCGCGTGACCGCCTACCTCTCCTCGGAGTGCTACCGCGTGCGGCCGCCGGCCGCCGCGTTGGCCGAGGCCGCGTACTGACCCCTGCACGCAGCGGCTTCCCCGGTGGTGGCAGGCATCGCCGGGGACGTCGCCGTGCTGCTCAGGCGTGCCCCAGCTCGCGCAGATAGGCGCCGACGTCCACCTGGACGGAGGCGCCCTCCCGGTTGCCGTACCGCTCGGCGATCCTGGTGAGGTGGGCGTCGATCTCCTTGCGCATGACGTCCTCGGCCGGCAGGGACGACTCGCCGTCCACCAGCCGCGCCACCCAGCGGGCCTGCGCCTCCACCAGCCGTGTGATCGAGCCGACGGGCCGGATCAGGCCGACGAAGTACAGCCCCGGATGCCCCGGCGCCACGATCCGCTGGTACAGCTCGACCACGCCCCGCTCGTCCGCCGGGCAGCCGGCCGGCAGGAACGGGAAGGCCATGCGGAAGCCGGTGCAGTACACGACCGCGTCGGCCTCCACGCTGCTCCCGTCGGCGAAGACCACCCGGTCGCCGTCCAGGGAGTCGATCGCCGGCTTGGGGACGACGGCGCCGTGCCGGATGCGGCTGAGGATCTCGTCGGAGATGGTCACGGCCGACGAGAAGAGGGCGTGATCCGGCTCCGGCAGGCCGTAGTCGGAGAGCTTCCCCCGCGCCACCAGCAGCGCGTTCTCCACGAACTGCCGCTGTTCGGGGAAGGACATCGCGGTGAACCACGGCGCCTCGGCGATGAGGTCCACGGACATGCCGAACAGCTGCTTGGGGATGATGTGCAGCCCCCGTCGCACCGACAGCCAGGTCTTCCGGGCGTACCGGGACAGGTCGGCGGCGATGTCGACGGCGGAGGCGCCGAGCCCCACGACGACCGCACGACGGCCGGCGAAGTCGCTGCCGTCCCGGTAGTCCATGGAGTGCAGAATCGATCCGCCGAAGGTGTCGGCGCCGGGCGGCAGTTCCGGCATGGCCGGCAGGGTGTTGTGTCCCGAGGCGACGATCACCTGGGAGAACACCCTTTCGGTCGTCCCGCCGGAGTGCCGGGTGCGCACGACCCACCCGCCGCTGCCGTCCGGTCGCACCGAGAGCACCTCGGTCCGCAGCTCGATCCGGGAGGTGAGTCCGGCCCAGTCGGCGAAGCGGCGCAGATAGGCGGCCACGTCACTGTGCCGGGGGTAGAGGGGCAGCTCCGCCCCCATCGGGAAGTCGGCGTACCCCGTGAGTTCCTTGGCGCTGTTGAGATGGAGGGCCATATAGGCCGGCCCCCGCTCACCCGCACCCGGCTGGCGCCAGATCCCCCCGACGTCCGGCGCCTTCTCCACGCACACGAAGTCGACGCCACGGGCGTTGAGCGCGTGTGCGGCCGCCAGTCCGGACAGACCCGCACCGATCACACACACGCTCACGCCTCCCCCCACACCGTCACCACAGATCGTTTTCGCACGGCCAGTGACTGCCCATCGAACACTTGCGTCACACCGGCGACAGCGTGGTATACGCCACTAGGGCCTGTCGTTTGGATCATCCCGGCGTCGCGGGGTCGGGCACGCACTCCCCCTAGCTCTTCGAGCAGGGGGGACCCCCAGCCGCGTTGTCGTCGGTTGCCAACTCCCCCTAGCTCTCCGAGCAGGGGGGACCCCCACCGCGTTGGCGCCCTCCTCCGCCTTGCAGCTGCACGCACCAGACCCCGCTCGGGTCGGCCGAGACGCACCGCAACTCGAGGCCGGCCTGATCCAAACGACAGGCCCTAGGGGGTGTCTCGCCGATCACGCCGGGCTCGCGACGCCTGGCACCGCACCTCGCCGCGTTGTCGTCAGTCGCCGATGCTCCGCATCGACTCCCTCCTCCGCCTTGCGATGCACGGCACCAGACGCCGCTCCCTGATCCGGCCTGATCGACGAGACACCCCCTAGCTCACGACGCCCCTTGTGCCCCTCGCGTCGGCTCGCTCGCGAGGGACCGCCGGCGTACCCGCTCCAGATGCCCCGCGAACACCTCCCGGGCCTCGGGCGTCAGCGTCCGCAGCGCCACCAGCGCGGTGATGACGACGTCACACAGCTCGGCCCGGACGTCGTCCCAGGTGTGACTGGCCCCCTTGCGCGGGTTCTGCCCTGTCGCCCCGATCACGGCCTGGGCGACCTCGCCGACCTCCTCGGACAGTTTGAGCACCCGCAGCAGCAGCCCGTCCGGGCCGTCCTGGGGGCGCCGCTCCTCCAGCCAGCCCCACAGCTCCTCGACGGTGCCCCACAACTCCACGTCCCGCTCGCTCATACGAGGAGACTGCCATGCGGGGCGGTCTACTCGTCCTCGAACAGCGCCTCCTGCTCGCCCTCCCGCTGCCGGCGCAAGTGCCTCACCCGGGCGCCGATGACGACGGCGGTGCCGGCGGCGGCGGTCGCGAAGGCGACCGGCACCATCCAGCCCCGGTTCACGCTGTGCCCGAGCACCGCGTCCAGGGAGATCCGTCCGGGCCCCGTGACGGCGAGCCCGGCGGCCGTCAGCCCGAGGGAGGCCGCGTACTCGTAGCCGCCGCTCTGGGCGAAGAAGCCGTTGGGGGCGTGCACGGCGGCCGCACCCGCCATCGCCCCGGCCGCGGAGGCTCCTGCGGCCGGTGTGGCCAGTCCCAGCGCCAGCAGCACCCCGCCGCCGGACTCGGCGAGCCCGGCCGCCATCGCGCTGGCCTTGCCGGGCCGGTACCCGACGGACTCCATGAACTGTCCGGTGCCCTCCAGGCCGTGCCCGCCGAACCACCCGAACAGCTTCTGCGCCCCGTGCGCGACCAGCACCCCGCCGGTCCCCAGCCGAAGCAGCAACAGCCCCAGATCACGTCGATCGAACGTCGTCACGGTCACTCCCTGAGCCCACGAGAAACGGCCCCCCTCCCACGGTGGCACGGAGCGCCTCTCCCCACCTGCGCGAGCGTCCGTTCGGGTACCGGGGGGCTTCCCGCAGGCGAAATCACGGCAGCCGCCCCACCCGCACCGTCGTGCGTCCCTTGAGGACGCACCCCCCCGGTGCCGTGGGACGGCTGCCGCCTCCCCCCTCGCCATGGCTTGCGGCCCTGACGGCGGAACCATCGTGCTCCAAATGTGAAGCTCCGATGGAGGAAAGTTGAGCATACGTCCACCATCGGCCGCAATGCCACGGACCTTCAAATTCCACTTGTGCCCGTCAGGAGCCTGACGCCCCGGCGCCTCTCAACCCCGCCCCACATACGGCATCGTCGTGGCCAGCACCGTCGCGAACTGCACGTTCGCCTCCAACGGCAACTCCGCCATGTGCCGCACCGTGCGCGCCACATCGGCCACGTCCATCACCGGCTCCGCGACCACGTCCCCGTTCGCCTGCAGCACGCCCGTCTGCATACGGGCCGTCATGTCCGTCGCCGCGTTGCCGATGTCGATCTGCCCCACCGCGATCCGGTACGGCCGCCCGTCCAGCGACAGTGCCTTCGTCAGCCCCGTCAAGGCGTGCTTCGTCGCGGTGTACGGCGCCGAGTGCGGCCGCGGCGCATGCGCAGAGATGGAGCCGTTGTTGATGATCCGTCCGCCCTGCGGCGTCTGCTCCTTCATCTGCCGGTACGCCGCCTGCGCGCACAGGAACGCCCCGTTGAGGTTCGTGTCCACCACGTGCCGCCAGGCGTCGTACGACAGTTCCTCCACCGGCACGCCACCCGGCCCGAACGTGCCGGCGTTGTTGAAGAGCAGGTCCAGCCGCCCGAACCGCTCCACGGTGGCGGCGAACAGGGCGGCCACGGACCCGGGCTCCGTCACGTCCGTCCCGACGGCGAGCCACTCGCCGTCCGGCACCAGCGCCCCCGTCTCCTCCAGCGCGGCCACGCGGCGCCCGGCCAGGGCCACCGCCCACCCCGCGCGCATCAGCTCGACGGCGACCGAGCGCCCGATCCCCGACCCGGCGCCGGTCACGACCGCGACGCCGCGCCGTCCGGTGTTTCGTTCAGCGTTCATGGTCCCGAAGCGTAGACAAAGGCCCACACTCCGAAACCGGCCTTCCGCCATCCGAACATCCTGCCCGGCGAAGCCGTCACCCGGGCAGGCGCACCGGCCCTCACACCGAGGCGAGTTCCGCCTCACCCGTGAGGTCTCCCGTCTCCCGCCGGTCGCGAGGATGCCCCACCGCACGCCGTCCGCCGTCGTACCCGCCCCACCCTCTGTTGCGTCTTCAAGCAGTCCGTCCGAGCTGAGAGCATAGGTGCCGATCCGTCGCCGAGGGAGTTCGAAAGGGAGGGCGCATGCCCGAGGGAGGGGCCCCGATACCCGAGGCCGCACAGCCGGCCGCCGGCGAGGCCGCCACCGGCAGCGGCGGCAATCCGGCCGCCCGCGCGGCGCAGCGCCGCACCGGCTGGCTCGTCACCCTCGTCCTGGGCGGTCTGACGGCCACACCGCCCCTCGCGATGGACATGTACCTGCCGTCGTTGCCGGCGGTGACCCGGTCCCTGCACGCGCCCGCCGCGACCGTGCAGCTCACCCTCACCGCCTGCCTGGCCGGCATGGCACTGGGCCAGCTCGTCGTCGGCCCCATGAGCGACCGGTGGGGCCGCCGCCGGCCCCTGCTGACCGGCCTCGCCGTCTACGTCGTCGCCACCGCCCTGTGCGCGTTCGCACCGAACGTGGAGACACTGGTCGCCTTCCGGCTGGCGCAGGGCCTCGCGGGCGCGGCCGGCATCGTCATCGCCCGGGCGGTCGTGCGCGACCTGTACGACGGCGTCGCCATGGCCCGGTTCTTCTCCACCCTCATGCTGATCTCCGGCGTCGCCCCGATCGTCGCGCCGCTCATCGGCGGGCAGATCCTGCGCGTGACCGACTGGCGGGGCGTGTTCGTCGTCCTCACCGTGGTCGGCGTGCTGCTCGGCGCCCTGGTCCTCACACGGCTGCCGGAGACCCTCCCGCCGCCGGACCGCCACGCCGGCGGCGTCGGCGAGGCGCTGCGCTCGATGCGCGCGCTGCTGGCCGACCTGCCCTTCACCGGTTACATGCTGGCCGGCGGGTTCGCCTTCGCCGCGCTGTTCGCGTACATCGCGGCCTCGCCGTTCGTCGTGCAGGAGATCTACGGCGCCTCCCCGCAGACCTTCAGCCTGCTGTTCGGGCTGAACTCCGTGGGTCTGGTCGCCGTCGGCCAGCTCAACGGCAAGGTGCTGGTCGGCCGGGTCGCGCTGGAGAAGGTCCTGGCGGCGGGCCTCACGGTGGTCGTCCTCGCCGCGGCCGCGCTGCTGCTGATGGCGACGGGCACCTTCGGCGAGGTGGGCCTCGCACCGGTCGCGGCCGCCCTGTTCGTGCTGATGTCCGCGATGGGCGTCACCCTGCCCAACACCCAGTCCCTGGCCCTGCTGCGCACCCGGCACTCCGCCGGCTCCGCCTCCGCGCTGCTCGGCACGTCCTCCTTCCTGGTCGGCGCGATCGCCTCCCCGCTGGTGGGGATCGCCGGTGAGCACACGGCCGTCCCCATGGCCGTCGTCCAACTGGTGGGAGCGGTGGTGGCGATGGCCTGCTTCATGGGAATGTGCCGTCCCTGGAACACACGTGCGGAGGGAGCAGGGAACTGAGCGCGCCGAGACTGCGCAGGGACACCCCGGAGAAGGCCTGCCTCGACCCCGAGGAGCTGCGCCGCCTGGTCGCCGACGTCCACGCCCTCACCGCGGGGCGGCGGCCCTGGGCGGCGGGCGCGGTCGTGGTCGCCGGGCGGGGGCCGGTCGTCGCCGTCGAGGAGGCGGCGGGCTGGGCCCTGCGGTACGCCGCCTACGACCCGGAGACGGACAGCGGCGTCGAACTGCCCGAGCCGGACCGGGTGGCGATGACCGTGGACACCCCGTTCGACCTGGCCTCCCTGACCAAACTCTTCACCGCGGTCGCGGCCGTGCAGCAGATCGAGCGCGGCACCCTCGGCATCGACGCCAGGGTCGGCGCCTACCTGCCCGACTTCCGGGCGGCCGCCGACCACGGCATCACGGTACGGCAGCTGCTCACGCACACCTCCGGCCTGCGCCCGGAACTGCCGCTGTACGACTGCGCCAACGACGCCGAACGCCTCGGCCTGCTGCGCGCGGAGGCGCCGGCGGCACGGCCCGGCGGCTACGCGTACTCGGACCTGAACATGCTGCTCCTGCAGCACCTGCTGGAGAGGCTGACCGGACGCACCCTGGACGTCCTCGTCCGTGACGGCATCACCCGTCCGCTGGGCATGACGGCGACCGCCTTCGGCCCGTGCCCCGGCGCCGCGGCCACCGAGGACCAGCGCCGCCCCTGGGCCAAGGCGGACCGGGGCCTGCTGCGCGGGGTCGTGCACGACGAGAACGCCTGGGCGCTGGGCGGGGTGGCGGGCCACGCCGGTCTCTTCTCCACCGGCCACGACCTGGCCGTCTTCTGCCGCACCCTGCTCGCCGGCGGCTCCTACGGCCCGGCCCGCATCCTCGGCCCCGACTTCGTGGAGCTGCTGCTGACCCCGCCCGGTCTGGGCTTCGCCGTGGACCAGCCGTGGTTCATGGGCGCCCTGGCGGGCCACGGCGCGGCCGGCCACACCGGCTTCACGGGAACGTCCCTGGTCCTGGACCCGGCGACGGACACCTTCCTGGTGCTGCTGGCCACCACGGTCCACCCCCGCCGCCGTACCCCGGACAGCCGCCCGAGAGCGGCCGCGGCCACCCGCCTGGCCCGGGCCGTCCGGGCGACGAAGGGGCACGCCGGAACCTGAGAGAATGCCCGGGTGAACGCCCCCGTCTCCTCCTCCCCGGCCGAAACCCTGCGCACCACCCTCGCGCACCTGCTCGACGGGCTGCCGCCCAGGCAGGCCGCGCAGGCCGTGGAGCGGCTGATCGCCCACTACCGCGGGGCCACCCCGACGGACGCGCCGATCCTGCGCGACCGCGCGGACGTGGCCGCGTACGCCGCCTACCGCATGCCGGCCACGTTCGAGGCGGTGCGCGCGGCGCTGGAGGCGTTCGCCGAGGCCGCCCCGGACTGGGCGCCGGGCAGCCACACCGACGTCGGCGGCGGCACCGGCGCGGCCACCTGGGCCGTCACCGCGACCTGGTCCGGTGAGCGTCCCGTCACCGTGCTGGACTGGGCCGAGCCCGCCCTCGCCCTCGGCAGGGAACTGGCCGCCGCCCACCCCGGCCTGCGCGCGGCCCGCTGGCAGCGCGCCCGCATCGGCGCCGCCCTGACCCTGGAGCCGACCGACCTGGTCACCGTCTCCTACGTCCTCAACGAGCTGACGGCCGCCGACCGGACCGCCCTCGTCGACGCGGCGGCCTCGGCCGCCCAGGCCGTCGTGATCGTGGAGGCCGGCACCCCCGACGGGTACCACCGGGTGCTGGAGGCCCGCGACCGGCTCGTCGCGGCCGGCTTCCGCATCGCCGCGCCCTGCCCGCACAGCGCCGCCTGCCCCATCGCGCCCGGCACCGACTGGTGCCACTTCTCCGCGCGGGTCAGCCGCTCCTCCCTGCACCGCCAGGTCAAGGGCGGCTCCCTGCCGTACGAGGACGAGAAGTTCGCCTACGTCGCCGCCACCCGCTTCCCGGTGACCCCGGCGCCCGCCCGGGTCGTACGCCGCCCGCAGATCCGCAAGGGGCAGGTCCTGCTGGACCTGTGCGAGAGCGACGAACAGCTGCGCCGCACGACGGTCACCAAGCGGCACGCGGACCTGTACAAGGCGGCCAGGGACGCCGACTGGGGCGACCCCTGGCCGCCGCCGGGGGAGTGACCGCGGACGGGCCGGCGCGGCCGCACGCGGGCCCCGCGTCGGCGAGACGCGCCGTCTTGTCTACCTGGTAGGTTGCGCCCATGGCCACCCGCAAGCCCACCCCCGACACCAGCCGCCGCAGCGAGAAGTCCCGGCGCGCGATCTACGACGCCGCGCTCGCGCTCGTCGCCGAGGCCGGCTACCCCAAGACCACCGTCGAGGGGATCGCCGCCCGCGCCGGCGTGGGCAAGCAGACCATCTACCGCTGGTGGTCGTCCAAGGCGGACGTCCTGCTGGAGGCGTTCCTGGACCTCACCCACCGCACGGCCGAGGCGGCCGGCCAGGAGCCCTACGCCATCCCCGACACCGGCGACCTCGCCGCCGACCTCAAGGGCGTGCTGCGCGCCACCGTCGACGAACTGCTCGACCCCCGCTTCGACGCACCCGCCCGCGCCCTGACCGCCGAGGGCGTGGTCGACGAACAGGTCGGCAGGCAGTTCATCACCCACCTCCTCGAACCGCAGCTCCAGCTCTACGTCGACCGCCTGCGCGCCGCCCAGACCGCCGGCCAGGTCCGCCCCGACCTCGACCCGCGCATCGCCCTGGAACTCTTCGTCTCCCCGCTCGCCCAGCGCTGGCTGCAGCGCACCGGCCCGATCACGCACGCCTACACCGACACCCTGGTCGACTACGCCTTGTACGGCCTCGCCCCGCGCTGAGCGTGTGCGGTACGTCTCGTCCCCGGTACCCGGGATGTCCGCACAGGCCCCCCGATGCACCGGATGGTGGGACCATAGGGCATGCTGTCGGCACCACAGCGAGGCGAGGGGATAGATGAGCGCGGAGTTCGGCGGTCCGATGAGCCTGAGGGGCAAACTCACCCAGTGGCTGCGGGGACGCGGCCCGGAACAGGCCGCCGACGAAGGCGGCCGTGAGGCCCTGCTGCTCGCCGCGGCCCGGGCCGGACTGCCACTCGCGCCCGCCGCGCACCCGGCGCCCGGCTACCGCTGCTCCTGCGACCGCGTGGGCTGTCCCACCCCGGCCCGGCACCCGGTCTCGTTCGCCTGGCAGACGCAGTCCACGACCGACCGCTCCCAGATCGAACGCTGGGCCCGCCACCAGCCGCAGGCCAACTTCATCACCGCGACCGGCATGGTCCACGACGTGCTGGACGTCCCCCTCCAGGCCGGGCTGGAGGCCCTGGAGCGGCTCCAGTCGCAGGGCGTGGACGTCGGCCCGGTCGCCCGGAGCGACGACGGCCGCATGCTGTTCTTCACCCTCACCCGGGGCACCCCCGAGGACGAGGACGAGTGGTGGCCGTGCGAACTGGACTGCCACCCCGAGACCATGGACGAACACCCCGGCCTGCGCTGGCACTGCCGAGGCTCCTACGTCCTGGTGCCGCCCGCCCGCCTCCCCGGAGACGACGGCGAGTCGGTCCACTGGCTCCGCGGCCCCGAACACCCCCTCCCCGACCCGCTGACGCTCCTGGAAGCCCTCACGGACGCCTGCGCCCGCCACACGGGCCAGGACCCGGCCCCCTGGCCCCTGCGCCACTGACGCCTCCGGCGACGAGGAACCCGAGCGAACCCCGCAGGCGCCCCCGCTCCCGAGGAACGCCGCAGGCGTTCCAGGGGCGCGGGGAACGGCGCGAGCAACCACGACGAGACCCGCACGGGCTGCCGCAGGCACTCAGGGGCGCGGGGAACGGCGCGAGCAGCCACGACGAGACCCGCACGGGCTGCCGCAGGCACTCAGGGGCGCGGGGAACGGCGCGACCGGGCCACGACGAGACCCGCACAGGCCGCCGGCAGGCACCCCGCTCTCAACTCCCTTGCGCCGACGTCATCCCCTGAGTGCGCCCCAGCACGCTCACCGCGGACCGGCCGGAGGCCTTCGGCGGGTCCAGCGCGACCTCGTTCGACACGAACTCCATCGTCAGCGACTGCTTGATCTCCCCGGACGTCAACGCCAGCACGTCCGGGCCGGGGTTCGGCACCGTCACCCCGGGCGCCGCCGTCTGCTTCTGGTAGTGCCGCGTGGTGAAGAACACCAGCGCACCCCCGTCCGCCGTACGCAGCGCGAGCGGCGCGTAGTCCCCCCGGGCCAGCGGCGTGTCGATGTACTGGTTCGCCAGCCCCGGCCGCCGCGCCTGCTTCTCGCGCGCCGCCCGCCACACCGTCGTGTGCGGCCCGGCCGCGAACCCGTCGCCGCCGCTCTTGAGGTAGGTGGTGTACCGCCGGCTCAACGACGCGGGCGGGGCCGCCAGATCAGCGGCATCGGCGTCCACGGCCTCGGCGAACCCGTCCGCGTCGGTCTTGAACCGCGGCACGCTGTCCGGCTTGGCCAGCGTCAGATACGCCACCTGCCACGGCTCGTTCTGATCGTGCCGCAGGAACACCAGCAGCCACCGCAGCTTCTCCGCCCGGTTCCCCCGCGCCTGCGCCACGAACCACCGCGGCCAGCCCGCCTTCTTCGGGATCGTGTACGTCACGTCCGACAGCACCAGCGGCGTGTGCTCGGAGTTGCCCTGCGGACTGTTCGCGTGCCGCGCCTTGAGCCGGGCCGCGTCGATGTCACCGAACGCCCCCGTCGTGAAGTCGGCGTCCTGGGAGGCGTCGTAGGCCTTGTCGGCCCTGTTGTACGCGGTCGTGAACTGCGTCAGCGCCTTCGCGGCCTCCGCCTGCGTGGTGGTGGGGAGCACCTCGCGCTCCCCGTGCACCACCACGCATCCGCTCGCACTCAGCGCCAGCGCGGTCAGCGAGGCCGTCGTCAGTGCGGCGCGCTCACGCCTGCGAAGCCGTCGACGGCTGGGAACCCTTGTCTCCCGAGTCATTGGGCTGCTTCACCTTCCCCTTCCCGGAGGCGAACCCTACCGGGGCGAAGAAGACGGCGAGCGTCGGGATCAGGTACAGCAGCCACACCGTGACCTGGAGGACCGTCGGGTCGGGCTGGAAGTTGAACACGCCCTTGAGCAGCGTGCCGTACCAGCTGTCCGGCGGGATGGTGGAGGAGATGTCGAAGGCCAGGTTGTTCAGCCCCGGCAGCCAGTCGGCCTCCTGCAGATCGTGGAAGCCGTACGCCAGCACACCGGCGGCGACGACGACCAGCATGCCGCCGGTCCAGGTGAAGAACTTCGCCAGGTTGATCTTCAGCGCGCCCCGGTAGAACAGCCAGCCCAGGAACGCCGCCGTGGCCAGGCCCAGCGCGACACCGATCAGCGGGCGGGGCGTGCCGTCGGAGGCGGCGTGCACGGACGCCCACACGAACAGCGCGGTCTCCAGGCCCTCCCGGCCGACCGCGAGGAACGCGGTCGCGACCAGCGCGCCGGTGCCCATCCGCAGCGCCGCGTCCAGCTTGCCGTGCAGTTCGGACTTCAGATGCCGCGCGGTGCGCCGCATCCAGAACACCATCCAGGTCACGAGGACCACGGCCAGGACGGACAGCGAGCCGCCGAGCGCCTCCTGCGCCTGGAACGTCAGTTCCTGCGAGCCGAATTCGAGGACGCAGCCGAAGCCGAGCGCGATGGCCACGGCGATGGCGATGCCGGTCCAGATGGGCCGGATCGCGTCCCGCCGCCCGGTCTTGACCAGGTAGGCGATGAGGATGCAGACCACCAGGCTGGCCTCGAGGCCCTCGCGCAGCCCGATCAGGTAGTTGCTGAACATCGAACTACGCCTCCTTGGAGAACAGCGTGCGGCCCCACCAGTCGCCGGCGTCCTTGACCCCGGGCGGGATCGCGAAGACGGCCGAACCCACGTGCTGGGTGTACTCGTTGAGCGCGTCCATGCGCGAGAGGTTGCGCTGGACGGGGATGAACCCCTTGCGCACGTCGCGCTGGTAGGCCAGGAAGAACAGCCCGGCCTCCAGCCGGCCGAGACCGTCGGTGCCGTCGGTGAAGGAGTAGCCGCGGCGCAGGATCGTCGCCCCGTTGTTGGAGTCGGGGTGCGCGAGCCGCACGTGCGCGGTCGGCTTCATCGCCTTCAGGAACGGCTCGTCGTGCTCCTTGGCCTTGCCGACGGGCGCGCCCTCGCGCTTGTCGCGGCCGAAGACGTCCTCCTGCTCCTGCAGCGAGGTGCGGTCCCAGGTCTCGATGTTCATCCGGATGCGCCGCGCGACCAGGTACGACCCGCCGGTCATCCAGTCGGTGCCGTCACCCTCGCCGACCCACACGAACTTCTTCAGCCGGTCGGTCTCGGTGCCCGCGATGTTGCGGGTGCCGTCCTTGAACCCGAAGAGGTTGCGCGGGGTCTGCGCGCCGGGCGTCGTCGACGACGTCTTGCCGAAGCCGAGCTGGGACCAGCGGATGGCGACCTTGCCGAAGCCGATGCGGGCGAGGTTTCGGATGGCGTGCACGGCGACCTGCGGGTCGTCGGCGCAGGCCTGGATGCACAGGTCGCCGCCGCTGCGGGCCTTGTCCAGGTTGTCACCGGGGAACTGCGGCAGGTCGACCAGCGCGGCGGGCCGCTTGTCCTTCAGACCGAACTTGTCGAACAGGGACGGGCCGAAGCCGATGGTGAGGGTGAGCCGGGACGGCTTCAGGCCCAGTGCCTCGCCGGTGTCGTCCGGCGGGGCCTCGGCGAGTCCGCCGTAGGCGCCCTCGCCGACCGCCTTGCCGGCCGTCATCCGCCGCGCGGCCTCGGTCCAGTCCTTCAGCATCTGCTCGAACTCGGCGCGGTTGGCCGTGGTGACGTCGAACGCGGCGAAGTGCAGCCGGTCCTGCACGGGCGTGGCGATACCCGCCTGGTGGGCGCCGTGGAAGTCGACGGCGCCGCCCGTGTCGGCCGCTGCCGGGTCCATGTCGTCGGAGCGGGTCACCGCGACGGCACCGCCGGCCACCGCGGCGCCGAGCGCCAGCCCGGCCCCGCCCCAGCCGATGAGCGCGCGCCTGCTGGGCGCCTTGGCTCCGGTCTCCGTGTCCGTCATCGCTGCTCCTCGGGTCACTTCGCGACGGCGGCGGCGAGCTTGGACAGCGGCTCCGCCAGGGCGTTCACGGCGTCCGACAGCTGCTTGCGGTCACCGGCGCCGACCTTGTCGTAGGAGGTGAAGTCGTACGACTGCTGGTCTGCGCGGTACTTGTCCAGCAGCGTGTTCAGCGCCGCGAACTGCTGGTCCAGTTCGGCGGTGAGCGCCTTGTCGTTCTGCTGAGCCACCGGCTTGAGCAGCTCGTAGGACTTCTGCGCGCCCTCGACGTTGCCCTTGAAGTCGACCAGGTCGGTGTGCGAGTAGCGCTCCTCCTCGCCGGTGACCTTGCCGGTGGCGACCTCGTCGAGGAGTTCCTTGGCGCCGTTGGCCATGGAGGTCGGGGTGATCTCGGCGGTGCCGACCCGCTTCTGCCAGTCCTTCAGGTCGGTGACGAGCTGATCGGCGAGGGTCTTCTCCTCGGGGCCGATCTTCCCGCCCTGCCACAGCGCCTTCTCCAGGCGGTGCCAGCCGGTCCACTTCTGGCCGGGCTCCAGGCCGTCCTCACGGACGTCGACCTTGGGGTCGATGTCACCGAAGGACTCGGCGACGGGTTCGGTGCGCTCCCAGCCCAGGCGGGAGGGCGCGTACGCCTTCTTGGCCGCCTCCACGTCACCGGCCTTGACCGCCTTCACGAACGTCTCGACCTTGGGCAGCGTCTCGTCGGCCTGCTGCTGCGCGTAGGTGCGGTAGGCGGCGACGGCCTGGTCCAGACGCGGGTCGCGCTTGGCGGTGGTGCCGCCGCCGGTGACCGTCAGGGTCTGGCGGATGCCCTTGCCCTTCATGCCGGGCTTGCAGGCGATCCGGTACGTGCCGGCCTTCACCTCGGCGGTGACCTTCTGCCTGGTGCCGGGGCCGATGTTCTCGCGCTCGGCGACGACGCGGTCGTCGGGGAAGAGGACGTAGACCTCGGTGACCTTGGAGCCCTTGTTCTCGACGGAGAGCTCGACGTGTCCGGCCGGGACCTTCGTCTTGGAGACCTCGCACTTGTCGTCCGTCGCGGTCACCTGGATCGCACCGTCGCCGCCCTTGGCATCGTTCTTCTGGGCGCAGCCGGTGACGGCGGCCAGAGCCGCCGCGGAGGCGACGGCGGCGGTGACGGTCAGTCTGGCGGCTCGCATGCGGGGCTCCTGGGCGGTGGCTGAAAACGTCGTGTCGGGCCCCACGAGGTTGGTGAGGCTCGCCTAACTTAACCGAGGCTTACCTGTGCGGCGTACTCGCATGCAGTGATTCACCTCTCATGGACGCTGTAAGGGTGCGACTTGATCACGGCGACCCAAATGGAACGCCAAGGGAGGGTAAAGGGAAATCCAAGAACCCGTCACCTTCCGGCCAGGACCTGCGACAGAGCCCCCCGCGGGCTCACGGCTGCGGGCACCCGCCGGTCGTGGCACATCGGGCGCACCGATGCGCCGACGGCGCACGCGCCGGCCGTGCGGCCCGCGGTGCTTGAATGCCCCGGTGACTGACTACGACGTGCTGCGCGTCTTCTGCGCGCCGAACGGCGGCTACGGCAATGAGCTGGGCGTCGTCCGCGAGGGTTCCCGGATGCCCGGGACGGCCGAACGGCAGGCGTTCGCGGGCCGGCTGGGCTTCAGCGAGACCGTGTTCGTCGACGACCCCGAGCGCGGCGTGATCGACATCTACACGCCCACCCTGCGGCTGCCGTTCGCCGGCCACCCCTGCGTGGGCGCGGCCTGGCTGCTCGACGTGCCCGAGCTCGTCACCCCCGCCGGGGTGGTCGGCGCCCGGCAGGACGGGGAGTTCTGCTGGATCGAGGCCCGCGCGGAGTGGGTGTCGCCGCGCACCCTGCGCCAGTACGCGACGGCCGCCGAGGTCGACGCCCTGCCGGCGCCGCCGCCGGGGGAGTGGATCTACGCCTGGGCGTGGGAGGACGAACCCGCCGGCCGGGTGCGCGCCCGCGGCTTCCCCGGCCGCGACGACGGCATCACCGAGGACGAGGCGACGGGCGCGGCGGCGCTGCTGCTCACCGACCACCTCGGCCGCGCCCTCAACATCACCCAGGGCGCCGGCTCCCAGATCCTCACGGCCCCCGAGCCCGACGGCTGGGTGGAAATAGGCGGCAGGGTCGTGCTGGAACGCTGACCGGAACCGCGGCGCGGCGCGGGGCGGGCGGGTGCGGGGTTGTGCGGGGGCCGCGGACGGGGCGCCGGAGCGAGCGGTCGAGGGCGGCGCGCCCACCGCGGCGAACCGCTCGGGTGTCAGGGCGGGGCTGCCGGCGTGGCCGGGTCGGGCGCCGGGATGCAAGGGGCCGGGGGCGGTGCGCCCACCGCGGCGAACCGCCTCGGGCCGGCGCCGGCGACCGGGTGGGGGTGGCACACCGCGGGTGGCGTCTTGCCGCGGCGGGGCCGGGTGCCGGGGTAGGGGACCTCTGGCCGTCTCCCGCCACCCCACCGCCCACCTGGCCCACCTGGCCCGGCCGGCCCCCGCGCCCCCGCGCCCCGGCGCCAGGACACCCGGTCCCGGCAGCCCGGGGCCGGGCCGCCTGCCCGGCTCGCGGGTCGGCGCCGGGCGCCCGGGGGCGCTGACGCCGCGGTGTGCACCCGGGGCGCGGGGTGCGGCGCGGTGGCCATCGCGGCGCAGCCGTTTCGCCCGCGTGGCCGCACGGCCCGGGTGCTGGTCGGGCCCGGGCCCCCGGCGTCGGAACGGTGGCAGTGGCCGGCTCGCCGGCGTCGGGTCGGGGGCGCGCCCGTTCAGGTGGTAGCGCGAGCGCTCGGGTGGCGGTGCGTGTGCGCACGGCCCGCGCCGGGGACCTCTGGCGTGATCTGTCACCGACCCCACTGGAGGGTTCCATGCGCATGCGCTCGGTTCTGGCCGCCGCACTGTTGACCGTCACCCTGACCGCCGTCGGCGCGGCCACCGCCGCCGCGGCCGACTTCGACCCGCGCCACGGCGGCGGCGACGACGGCGCTGACGTCTGCGCCACCCACTACTGGGCCATCACCTCCAAGGGAGGCAACCTCGCCTGGGGTGGCTCCTTCTGCCGCGGCGACCTCTGAGCCGGCGGTGACCTCGGGGGACGGGTGCGCCGCGGGCGGCCCGTCCCCCGGGCGTTCGCGGAGCGCGCCGCCGCTCACGCCGACAGCGGGAACTCCTCGCCCAGCGCCCCGAACACCGCCGTGTTCAGCGTGAAGGCCCGTCCGCACTCGGCCGTGATCCGCTGCTTCTCCAGTTCGTCCACGCCGATGCCGTCGAGCAGATCCCGGTACTCCCGCTTGAACGCGGCCGGGTTGGCGATCTCCTCGAAGACGTAGAACCGCACCCCGTCGCCCTTCCGCGCGAACCCCCACGTCCGCTCCGCCCGGCCCCGGATGACCTGCCCGCCGGAGAGATCGCCGAGGTAGCGCGTGTAGTGGTGGGCGACATAGCCGCCGGGCCAGCGCTCGGCGCACTCGCGCACCCGGTCCGCGTAGGCGGCCGTCTCGGGCAGCGCGGCCAGGCCCGCCCGCCAGCCGGGGCCCCGCAGATGCGCCAGGTCCCGCTCCAGCGCGGGCAGCCGCCGCAGCTCCGGCCGCACGAACGGTCCGGCCACCGGATCCGACGCCAGCCGCTCGGCCCCGGCCTCCAGTGCCTCGTACACGAACCACAGCTGCTCGGTGTAGCGCGCGTAGGCGTCGAGGCCCAGCCGGCCGCCGAGCAGGTCGCTCATGAATCTCGAGGTCTCCGCCCGCGCGTGCTGCTCGTGCGTCGCGGTGCGGATGACGGTCGAGAACGACTCCATGGACGACTCCTCGGTTTGCCGACGGCCTGTCGGTAAGTTTACCGACAGGCCGTCGGCAAAACATCAGGGCATGAACACGGCACACCGCAGCAGAAGCCCGGCACCCCCCGAGAACGGCGAAAGGCCCGCCCTCCGGGGAGGAGGGCGGGCCACAGCGAGGGGTCGGCGTCACGGCAGCGTGAGGATCTCCGCGCCGGTGTCCGTCACCACCAGCGTGTGCTCGAACTGCGCGGTGCGCTTGCGGTCCTTCGTCACGACCGTCCAGCCGTCGTCCCACATGTCGTACTCGTGCGTGCCGAGCGTCAGCATCGGCTCGATCGTGAAGGTCATCCCCGGCTGCATCACGGTCGTCGCGTGCGGGCTGTCGTAGTGCGGGACGATCAGGCCCGAGTGGAACGAGGAGTTGATGCCGTGGCCGGTGAAGTCCCGTACCACGCCGTACCCGAAGCGCTTGGCGTACGACTCGATGACCCGGCCGATGATGTTGATCTGCCGGCCCGGCCGGACCGCCTTGATCGCCCGGTTCAGCGCCTCCCGCGTGCGCTCCACGAGCAGCCGCGACTCCTCGTCGACGTCCCCGACCAGGTACGTGGCGTTGTTGTCGCCGTGCACCCCGCCGATGTACGCCGTCACGTCCAGGTTCACGATGTCGCCGTCGCGCAGCACCGTGGAGTCCGGGATGCCGTGGCAGATGACCTCGTTGACGGACGTGCACAGGGACTTCGGGAAGCCGCGGTAGCCGAGCGTGGACGGATAGGCGCCGTGATCGCACATGTACGCGTGCGCCACCCGGTCCAGTTCGTCGGTGGTCACGCCGGGCGCGATCAGCTTCGCGGCCTCCTCCATCGCCCGCGCCGCGATCCGGCCCGCGATCCGCATCGCCTCGATCGTCTCCGGTGTCTGCACCTCCGGCCCGGTGTACGGCGTCGGCGCGGGCTTGCCGACGTACTCGGGGCGGCGGATGTTTCCGGGCACGGAACGGGTGGGGGACAGCTCCCCTGGTACGAGCAGCGACTGGCCAGACATGCCAGCGAGTCTAACGAGCCCCGGTGGGGGAACATGTCGGTGGCGAGAGGAGCGAGGTCATGGCCCTGTTCAAGAAGCGCACGGCGGGCAAGCCGGGCGAGTGGTACTACTGCCTGGAGCACAAGAAGGTCGAGGAGGGCCCGGACTGCCCGGGCAAGGACCGCTTCGGACCGTACGCGTCGCGGCGGGAGGCCGAGCACGCGATGGAGACGGCCCGCGAACGCAACCTCGAGTGGGAGAACGACCCCCGCTGGCACGACGCCTCGGCGGGCCGGACCACCGAGGACGACTGATCACACCGAGGCGGCCCGCGCCGCGGCTGCGCGCTGGTCGCGCAGCCGCACCGCGTGCTCGTTCGTCCGCGCGTCGTACGCCAGCAGCCGCGGCAGGCACAGCGCCAGCAGCGCCACCGCGCCCGCGCACAGCAGCCCGCCCGACCAGACCGACGCCCGCACACCCCACCGCGCGGCGAAGCCGCCCGACCGGACCTGGCCGACCGTCGGCCCGACCGAGTACGACAGCAGCTCGATCCCGGCGAGCCGGCCGCGCAGCTCGTCCGGGATCGTCTGGTTCCACATGGCGGAGCGGAAGATCCCGCTGACCATGTCGCAGCCGCCCGCCACCGTCAGGAACAGCAGCACCAGCCACACCTCGCCGGCGATCCCGGCGGCCGCGATCGCCAGGCCCCACCCGGCGGCCGCCAGCACCACCATCCGCCCGTGCCGGCGCACCCGTGAGGCCCAGCCGCCGGTCAGGCTCACCAGCAGCGCCCCGAACGGCACGGCCGCGTACATCAGGCCCAGCGACCACTCGGCGTCCAGGTCGTCCGCGAGGAACGGCAGCACGGCGAGCGGCATCGCGAGGAACATCGCCGCCAGGTCGATCGCATAGGTGCCGAGCAGCTCCTTGCGGCCCCACGCGTAGCGGGCGCCCTCGGCGATCGAGCGCAGGGAGGGCCGGGCGGCCTCGTGGGAGGCGGGGGAGGAGGCGATGCGGACGACGTACAGCACGGACACCACGAACGTCGTGAGGTCCGCCGCGTACGCCCAGCCGAGTCCGGCATAGGCGACGACCAGACCGGCGACGGCGGGGCCCGCCACCCCGCCCACCGTCCAGCGCAGCGAGTTCAGCGAGGCCGCCGCGGGCAGGTTCTCGTGCGCGACGATCCTCGGCCACAGCGAGTCCAGCGCCGGGCGCTGCACGGACACCAGCGCGGACGACAGGGCGGCGACGAGATACAGCGGCCACACCGCGGGGCGCGGCAGCAGCGCGTTGAGCAGCAGCAGCGCCGAGAGCAGGCCCTGCCCGGCCTCCGTCCACAGGATCAGCCTGCGCTTGTCGAACGCGTCGGCCAGCGCGCCGCCGTACAGCCCGCACACCACGAGCGGCACCAGCTCCACGGCGCCGATCGCGCCGACCGCCGCGGCGGACCCGGTCAGCTCCTTGAGCTGCACGGGCAGCGCGACGAACGTCAGGAAGCTCCCGAAGCCCGAGATCAGCCCCGACATCCACAGCCGCCGGAAGTCGACGGATGCCTTCCAGGGCGCGAGGTCGGGCAGCAGCGCCCGGAGGGAGGAGGGGACGTTCACAAGGGGACATGCTCGGCGGCGGCGCGCCCGGGAGCAAACGCTTTTCGACGCCCCGGGCAGGGCGTCACCAGGGGGCCGGGGGAGGGGCCGTCAGGGACTCCGCCAGGCGGGAGAGGCGGTCGCGGAACCGGCGGCGGCCTCTCGGGGCGCCCGGCACCGTGTTCTCGCCGGCCGCCGCGCTCACCAGGTGCTGCACCGTGTCGAGGTCCAGTTCCGCCCCCTGCGGCACGGTCAGCGCCTCGTGCGCCATCCCCGCCAGCTCGCCCTCCGTGCCGCCGAGCGCCAGCACGGTCACCCCGGCCCGCCGGGCGTCGTGCACCCGCTGGAGCAGCGGCTCCGGCTCCCCGGGCGCCACGACGAGCAGCGTCTCGCCCCGCCGGGCCGCCTCGATCCGGCCCGGCCCGACCGCCAGGTGCGCCGGATCCGACGGCCGCGCGCCGTGCCGTACGAGGGTGGGCGCCAGCTCCGGCGTCCCCGACCACGCGGCCTCGTCCACGAGATGCGCGGCGAGATGCCACGGCTCGTACTCCGGTGTGCCGACGAGCAGCAGCCCGCCCCCGTGCGACACGACCGATCCCCGCAGCGCCCCCGCGAATCTTCGCGTGGCCCCGAGCCACTCGGTCCCGGCGAGCACTTCCCGCAGCAGCGCGACCCGTACGGCGTCCATGGCCCCGCATCCTTGCGCAACCGGGCGTCCCGCGCCCGGGACTTCGGCCCCTGTTCGCCCGGAGAGGGGACGGACGCGCCGCCCGCCGGGCGCCACGTATTGTCAGCCCATGACCACTAGCGACAGCGCACACAAGGCCCCCGCCAAGGACCCCTGGGACCTCCCGGACGTCTCCGGGCTCGTCGTCGGCGTGCTCGGCGGGACCGGGCCGCAGGGCAAGGGGCTGGCCTACCGCCTTGCCCGGGCCGGACAGAAGGTGATCATCGGCTCGCGGGCCGCCGAGCGCGCGCAGGCCGCCGCCGGGGAACTCGGGCACGGCATCGAGGGCGCCGACAACGCCGAGACCGCCCGCCGCAGCGACATCGTGATCGTCGCCGTGCCGTGGGACGGCCACGCCAAGACGCTCGAGTCCCTGCGCGAGGAACTGTCCGGCAAGCTCGTCGTGGACTGCGTCAACCCGCTCGGCTTCGACAAGCAGGGCGCCTACGCGCTGAAGCCTCAGGAGGGCAGCGCCGCCGAGCAGGCCGCCGCCCTGCTGCCCGGCTCCCGGGTCACGGCCGCCTTCCACCATCTGTCGGCGGTCCTCCTGCAGGACGAGCAGATCGAGCAGATCGACACCGATGTGATGGTGCTCGGCGAGGCCCGCGCGGACGTGGAGATCGTCCAGGCCCTCGCCGGCCGCATCCCCGGCATGCGCGGCATCTTCGCCGGCCGGCTCCGCAACGCGCACCAGGTGGAGTCGCTGGTCGCGAACCTGATCTCCGTCAACCGCCGGTACAAGGCGCACGCGGGGCTGCGTATCACCGACGTGTGAGCGATGGGGGACACTGGGGGACGCCGGAGATGCCCGCGGTGTCCCGCCACCGGTCGGTTGCGGTCCCGCGAGCGGCCCCGGCGTACCCCCCGAGCACCGACCGCCCGACAGGAGCCGACCCCCATGCCCCGCCTCGCCCTCTACGCCCTCGCCGTCTGCGTCCTCACCGTGGTCGCGGCCGTCGTCTCCTTCGTCCAGAGCAGCTGGCTGGGTGTCGTCTGGGTGCTGCTGGCGGGTGTGTCGTCCAACATGGCCTGGTACTACCTGCGGCGCGGCCGGGCCTCGGCGCCCACGGCTCACCAGAACCGGTAGAGCTCCCGGCCCCGGTAGGCGTCGAAGTCGCTCACGCCCAGAGCGCGCAGGATCGCGTGGACCGCGTCGAAGAACACGGCGTTCACCGACGGCAGCCACAGCAGCGCGAACACGAACAGCAGCCCGAACGGCGCGTACGGTTCCACCTGCCGCTTCAGCTTCGGCGACAGCCACGGCTCGAGCACGCCGTAGCCGTCCAGCCCGGGCACCGGCAGGAAGTTCAGGATCGCCGCCGTCACCTGCAGCAAGGCCAGGAATGCCAGCGCGTACCGGAAGTCGCCGGGCATGCCGTCCGGCGAGCCCAGCCAGAACGGGGCCGTGCACACCACCGCGAACACGACGTTCGTCAACGGGCCGGCCGCCGAGACCAGGCTGTGCCGCCAGCGGCCCGGGATTCGGCCCCGCTCGATGAAGACCGCGCCGCCCGGCAGCCCGATCCCGCCCATGATCAGGAACACGACCGGCAGCACGATGCTCAGCAGGGCGTGCGTGTATTTCATCGGGTTGAGCGTGAGATAGCCCTTCGCGCCCACCGTGACGTCCCCGCTGTGCAGCGCCGTGCGCGCGTGCGCGTACTCGTGCAGGCACAGCGAGACGACCCACGCCGCCGTCACGAACAGGAACACCGCCACACCCGGCTGCTCGGCGAACCCGCTCCAGGCGGCCCACCCCGTCACCGCCGCCACGGCCACGATCCCGAGGAAGACGGGACTGATCCGGCGGTCACTGCGACGGGAGGCGGCGGTCGTCATGGGGCTCCTGACTGGGGTCGGCGGCGGCACGCGGGTCGACCGTACCGGTGACGCCGGGAGAACGTCCGGCGGGCGGCCACGGGTTCCTGCCGGCCGGCGCGCGCCGGAAACCCGGGAGCGGTGCGGCAGCGTCCCCCGACACAATGGACCTTGTGCGCTACCGCATCCTCGGCACCACGCAGGTGCTCCGCCCCGACGGCTCGGCCGTCGCGCTCGGCGGGGCGCGGCTGCGTGCCCTGCTGACCGTGCTCGCCCTGCGGGCCGGCCGCACCGTGCCCGCGCCCCTGCTCGTGGAGGAGGTGTGGGCCGGCGACGACCCGCCGGCCGACGCGCCCGGCGCGCTGCAGGCACTGGTCGGGCGGCTGCGCCGGGCGCTCGGCGCGGCCGCCGTGGCGTCGGTCGACGGCGGCTACCGGCTCGCCGCCGGCCCCGACGACATCGACCTGCACCGCTTCGAGCGGCTGGCCGCCGACGGACTGCGCGCCCTGGCCGACGGCGACCCCGCCAAGGCGGCCGCCCTGCTGGACGACGCCCTCGCCCTGTGGCACGGCCCCGCCCTCGCCGACCTGCCCGACCGCACCGCCGAGGCGGCCCGCTGGGAGACTCGCCGCCTGGACGCGCGGCGCGCCCGGCTGACGGCCGCGCTCGCGCTCGGCGAGGCCGACCAGGCACTGCCCGAGCTGACCGCTCTGTGCGACGCCCACCCCCTGGACGAGCCGCTGCAGGCCCTGCGGCTGCGCGCCCTGCGCGACACCGGCCGCACCGCGCAGGCCCTCGCCGCCTACGACGAGATACGCCGCCTGCTCGCCGACCGCCTCGGCTCCGACCCCGGCCCGGAACTGCGCGCACTGCACGCACGACTGCTGAACCCCGAGGAAGCGCAGGACGGCCCGCCCGGCAGCCTCCCGCGCACCCCCGGCCCACACGACCTCCCACCGGCCCCCGCCGCCCGGGTCACGCCCCCGGAACCCCAGCCCGCCCCGGGCCCCGCGGCCCCCGCTCCCCAGCCCCCCGGCAACCTCCGCGCCCGGCTGACCTCCTTCGTCGGCCGGGAGAGCGACATCGAGGCGATCCGGCAGGACCTCGCCACCGCCCGGCTGGTCACCCTCCTCGGGCCCGGCGGAGCCGGCAAGACACGGCTGTCGCAGGAGGCCGCCGAGCGCGTCCGGGACGTCGCCCGCGACGGCGTCTGGCTCGCCGAACTCGCTCCCGTGGACGACCCCGACGCCGTACCCGAGGCCGTCCTGACCGCCGTCGGAGCCCGTGAGACCGTGCTGCGCGGCGCCGGCGCCGAGGAGATGCGCGCCGTGGCCGAACGCCACGACGACCCCGTCGTCCGCCTCGCCGAGCACTGCGCCCGCCGCCGCATGCTGATCGTTCTCGACAACTGCGAACACGTCGTGGACGCCGCCGCCCGCCTCGCCGAGGAACTCCTGGCCCGCTGCCCGGAGCTGACGGTGCTGGCCACCAGCCGCGAACCCCTCGGCGTACCCGGCGAGGTGCTGCGGCCCGTGGAGCCGCTGCCCGAGCCGGTCGCGCTGCGGCTGCTCGCCGACCGCGGCGCCGCCGCCCGCCCCGGCTTCCGCACCGACGCCGACGAAGAGACCGCGGCGGCCTGCGCCGAGATCTGCCGCCGCCTGGACGGCCTGCCGCTCGCCATCGAACTGGCCGCGGCCCGGCTGCGTCTGCTGACCCCCCGGCAGATCGCCGACCGGCTCGACGACCGCTTCCGGCTGCTCACCTCCGGCAGCCGCACGGTCCTGCCCCGCCAGCAGACCCTGCGCGCGGTCGTCGACTGGTCCTGGGACCTGCTCGACGAGGACGAACGGGACGTCCTGCGGCGGCTGTCCGTCTTCGCCGGCGGCTGCGAGCTGCCGGCCGCGGAAGCCGTGTGCGGCCCGGCCGCCTTCGACGCCCTCGCCTCCCTCGTCGACAAGTCCCTCGTCGTCGCCACCCCGACCGGCGAGGACGGCGCCATGCGCTACCGGCTGCTGGAGACGGTCGCCGAGTACGCCGCCGAACGCCTCGACGCCTGCGGCGCCCGCGCCGACGCCGAGCGCGCCCATCTGACGTACTACCGCGAACTCGCCCGCACCACCGACGCGCGGCTGCGCGGTCACGGGCAGCGCGCCGCGATCGAGCGCATCGAGCGGGAGTACGAGAACCTGCGCACCGCCCTGCGCCATGCCGTCGCCGCCCGCGACGAGCAGGAAGCGCTGTGCCTGGTGCTCTCCCTGTGCTGGTACTGGCAGATGCGCGACCTGCGCATCGAGACCCGCAACTGGGCCGCCGAGGTCATGGCCCTCGGCCCCGACCCGTTCACCGAACCGGTCCGTCCCGCCACCCCGCTGTGGGAACGCAGCACGGACGCGCCGCCCCCGATGACCGGTGAACTGCTCGCCGAGGCCCGCCGCGGCGTCCACCTGGTCCATCTCGCCTGCATGGACACCGAGATGGACGCCTGGCAGACCCCGCAGGCGCAGGAGAAGCTGCGGATCGTCAGCGAGACGTACGCTCCCGGCCTGCCGCAGGTCTGCCGTCCGCCGGGCTACGTCTGGTTCTTCGCCGTCGTGCTGAGCGGCGACATCGACCGGATCCGCGTGATCGGCGACGCGGCCGTGGACACCTGCCGCGCCCGCCCCGACTACGAGTGGGAGCTCGCCCTCTGCCTCCAGATGCGCGCCAATCTCCTCGCCAACCGCACCGACTGGGCCGGAGACGCCGCCGCCGACGCCGACGAGGCACTGGAGATCTTCCGCCGCCTCGGCGACGACTGGGGCGTCGCGGAGTCGCTGTCGGCGCGCGGCGAGGCCCATGAGCGCAGGGGCGAGTACGCGGCCGCCGCCGCCGACTACGAGGCCGCCGGTGCCGTCGCCGAACGGCTCGACGCCCGCGCCCAGCAGGCCGTGCTCACCGCCCGGCTCGGGACGGCGCTGCTGGAGGCGGGCGATCCGGAGCGCGGGGAGGCGCTGCTGCGCGAGGTGGCCGACCGGCCGGAAGGGCTGGTCACCGAGGCCATGCCGGCCGCCCGGCTGTTCCTCGCCGGCTGGCTGAGCATCACCGGCCGAACCGCGGAGGCCCGCGAGCTGATCCGCCGGCTGCGGGAGGACTTCGGCCCGGCGTCCTTCTTCGTCTTCGACGGTTTCATCCTCACCCAGGAGGCGTGGCTCGACGTGGTCGACGGCCGGCACGACGAAGGGCTGCTCAAGACCCGGGAGGCACTCGAGAGGGCGAACGAGCCGCTGTCGCGCACGATCGTGCCGCACATGCGCGCGCTGTGCCTGGTCCTCGCCGGAGCCGCGCTGGCCGGCGCCGACGGCGGCGCCCGTGCCCGGGACGGCGCACGCTGCCTGGGTGCGGCCGCGGTGTTGCTGCCGCCCGGCCATGTCTCCGGCTACGCCGAACGCGCCGCCCGCGACCGGGCCGAGGAGGCGGTGCGGGCCGCGCTCGGCGACGACGAGGTGTACGCCGCCGCATACGCCGAGGGCGCCGGCCTCTCTCCCGAGGAGGCCGTCGCCCTCGTCTGACGCACACCGACGCCCGCGCATCCGCGTCAGTTCTTGGTGCGGAACTTGTGGATGGCGACCGGGGCCATCACCGCGGTGATCGCCACCGACCAGGCCACCGTCACCCACAGGTCGTGGGCGACCGGGCCGCCGATCATCAGACCGCGCGCGGAGTCGGCGAGCGTGGACAGCGGGTTGTAGTCGGTGAAGGCCTGCAGCCAGCCCGGCATCGACTGCGTCGGCGCGAAGATCGACGAGCCGAACTGCAGCGGGAACAGCACCAGGAAGCCCATCGCCTGCACGGACTGCGCGTTCTTCAGGATCACGCCCAGCGTGAGGAACACCCACATGATCGAGGACGCGAACAGCGCGGACAGCCCGATGGTCGCGAACAGCCCCGGCCAGTTGGTGATGTGGAACCCGACGAGCACGGCGACGACCATCAGCACGGCCGTGGCGAACAGCATCCGCCCCAGCTCCACGGTGATCTTCGCGAAGAGCACGGAACCGCGCCCGATCGGCAGGGTGCGGAACCGGTCCATGACACCGCTGTTGAAGTCCTGGCTGAAGCCGGTGCCGACGCCCTGGGACAGGGTCATGCTCATCATCGCGATCATGCCCGGGATGACGTACTGCACGTACTGGTCCTGGCCGCCGCCCAGCGCCTGCCCGATGGAACCGCCGAAGACGTAGACGAACAGCAGGGTGAAGACGACGGGCATCAGCAGCGCGTCGAACATCGACTCGGGGTCCTGCCGGATCCACAGCAGATTGCGGCGGATGAGGGCGCCGGTGTGCCGCAGATGCCCGCGCAGCGGGATCCGGACGTCGGTCGCGGTGGGTGCGGTGGCGGTGGCGGTGCTCATACGGCGACCTCCTGGCGTTCGTCGGCGGGCTGGGCGTCCTGCGGGGCACTGGCGCGGTGCCCGGTCAGGGACAGGAACACCTCGTCCAGGCTGGGCAGTTCGGTGGTGATGGAGGACAGCGTGATGCCGCGCGCGCTGACCGCGCCGACCACGGCGGTCAGCTGCTCGTCGCTCAGGATCGGCACCAGCAGGGTGCCGCTCGCGCGGTCCACGGTGGTGGTGGCCAGTCCGGTGATACCGAGTTCGTCGAGCATCGCGGCGAGCGGCTCCAGCTCCCGCGGATCCAGCGGGCGGACCCGCAGTGTGCGGCCGCCGACCTTCGCCTTCAGCTCCTCGATGCCGCCGCCGGCGATGACCTTGCCGCGGTCCACCACGGTCAGCTCGGAGGCGAGCTGTTCGGCCTCCTCCATGTACTGCGTGGTCAGCAGCACGGTGACACCGTCACCGACCATCCGCTTGACCTCGTCCCACACCTCGTTGCGGGTGCGCGGGTCGAGCCCGGTGGTGGGCTCGTCCAGGTACAGCACGGCCGGGTGGCCGATCATGGAGGCGGCGAGGTCGAGGCGCCGCCGCATGCCGCCGGAGTAGGTCCCCGCGGGCCGCTTGGCGGCCTCGGTGAGGGAGAACCGTTCCAGCAGTTCGTCGGCGCGGGCCCGGGCGTCCTTGCGGGACAGGTCGAGCAGCCGCCCGATCATGTACAGGTTCTCCCAGCCCGGCAGCTTCTCGTCCACCGAGGCGTACTGCCCGGTGAGCCCGATCACCCGCCGCAGCTGGCGGGGCTGCCGCACGGCGTCGTAGCCGGCCACGAGGGCCTGCCCGGCGTCCGGTGCCAGCAGCGTGGACAGAATGCGGACCAGCGTGGTCTTCCCGGCGCCGTTCGGCCCGAGCACACCCATCACGGTGCCCTCGCGCACATCCAGGTCGACGCCGTCCAGCGCCTTGGTCTCGCCGTAGTGCTTGACCAGCCCCCGTACGGTGACGGCGCTGCCCGCGCCGCCGGGGTTGTTGTCGATTCGCGTCATGACCACGACGGTGCCAGCCCCCGCCGACAAACCACCGACAGCCACCCGACAGCCCACCGACATGTCACATACGGGGCGGCGGGAACGTCGTAGGGACGACGACACCGACGCGAAAGGACACGGCCATGAGCGACACCACGCCCTTCAGCCGGCTGCACGAGGCCGTCAACAGCGGCGAGCTGGAACGGATCGAGAAGACCATCGACGAGGTCTGCGACCCCGGCCTGGTCTTCCACGCGCCCGTGCCGACGGGAGTGAGCGGGGTGCAGGCCCTCAAGCAGGTGTGGCGCATCCTCCTGCCGGCCTTCCCCGACCTGCGCGTCGAGATCGAGGACGTGATCGCGCAGGGGGACAAGACGGTCTACCGCAACACGGTCACAGGCACCCACCGCGGCGACTACCGAGGCCTCCCCCCGACAGGCCGCTCCGTCCACTACGCCGAGATCTTCGTCGTACGCCACTCGGCCAACCGCATCACAGAGATCTGGGGAGTGGTCGACACGACGACCCAACTACGGCAACTGGGCGCGATCGGGGCGTGAGGGGGGAGGGGGCGGGGGCCACCTGGCTGACGGGCTGAGGGGAGGCGCCCGAGGGCGGTGACGGGCGCGGGCCCGACCCTGTGGGGCGTGGCGGCCTCGGGGGAGCCCAGCCCAGGGGCGTGACCGAGGCGGCGGCGGGCGCGGGGAGCCCGCACCCCGGGGTGTGGCGGGCGTGGGGGAGCCCAGCCTCAGGGGGCGTGCCGGATCGGGGCGTGAGGGGGGAGGGGGCGGGGGCCACCTGAATGACGGGCTGAGGGGAGGCGCCCGAGGGCGGTGACGGGCGCGGGCCCGACCCTGGGGGGAGCCCAGCCCGGGGGCGTGACCGAGGCGGCGGCGGGCGCGGGGAGCCCGCACCCTGGGGTGTGGCGGGCGTGGTGGCAGGCGTGGGGGAGCCCAGCCCCTGGGGGCGTGCCGGAGGCCGTGGCGGGCGCGGCGGGGTCCGGTGGAACCGCCGGAGCTGACAGGGTGCGGGGGCCCTGCCGCGCTTCCGCCGGAGTCCGGCGGGGCGGCACGGGGTGCAGGGGGCGGAGCCCCCGCCGGGGTCCGGGGGGGAGCCCCGTGACGGTGGCCTCTTGGCCTACCGAGATGGGCGGGTGGGTTGGAAACGCCCCGGGGTCGGGGGCGGGGCCCCGTGGGGTGGCTCGTGGGCTGCGGGGCGGTAAGAGAGCGCCGCTGCGAGGTGCAGGGGGCGGCGCCCCCGCCGGGGTTCGGGGCGGAGCCCCGTGACGGTGGCTCCTGGCCTACCGAGACGGGTGGGTGGGTGGGAAACGCCCACCCCGGGGTCCAGGGGCGGAGCCCCTGGGACGGTCACCGCACCACCTGCCCCGACCGCAGCGCACGGCCCCGCCGGCGGGGGAAACCGGCGGGGCCACTCGGCGTTGGCTTCAGTGCATGACCCCCGGCCGGCGGAGTCGCACGGCTGGGCGTCGGGCTCAGTGGACGAATCCCACCGAACCGACGGAGTCGTCAGTGGACGAATCCCGCCGAACCGACGGAGTCGTCAGTGGACGGCGTGCTCCTCCAGCGGAAACGCACCGGTGGTCACGTCCTCGGCGAACGCCCTCGCCGCGTCACCCATCACGGACCGCAGGTCGGCGTACTGCTTGACGAACTTCGGGACCCGCCCGGCGGTCAGCCCGAGCATGTCGGTCCACACCAGCACCTGCGCGTCCGTCTCCGCACCCGCCCCGATGCCGACCGTCGGGATGTGCAGCACCCGGGTCACCTCGGCGGCCAGCTCGGCCGGCACCAGCTCCAGGACCACGGCGAACGCACCCGCGTCCTGCACGGCCTTGGCGTCCCGCAGCAGCTGCTGCGCCGCCTCCTCACCGCGCCCCTGGACGCGGTAGCCCATGGCGTTGACGGACTGCGGGGTCAGCCCGATGTGCGCCATCACCGGGATCCCCGCCTCCACCAGGAGACGGATCTGCTCGTGGGAGCGCTCACCGCCCTCCAGCTTCACGGCGCCGACCCCGGCCTCCTTCACCAGCCGGGTCGCCGAGCGCAGCGCCTGCACCGGCCCCTCCTGGTAGGACCCGAACGGCAGGTCCCCGACGATCAGCGCCCGCCGGGTGCCGCGGACGACGGCCGCGGACAGCATGGTCATCTGGTCGAGCGTGACGGGTACGGTCGTGTCGTAGCCGAGATGGCAGTTGCCCGCCGAGTCGCCGACGAGCAGGACCGGGATCCCGGCCTCGTCGAAGACGGACGCGGTCATCGCGTCGTAGGCGGTCAGCATGGGCCACTTCTCGCCCCGCTCCTTGGCGGCGGCGATGTCCCGGACGGTGATGCGGCGGTTGATCTTGCCTCCGTACAGCGCCTTGCTGCCGTCGGAGGGACCGCTCTGCGTGTTCGAGGCAGCCGGAAGCTGCGTCATGGCACGGCTCCTAACGTCATCTCGAGGCACCCTGACGGTGTCCCCGGACCACCTCCATGGTGGCACCTCGGGTCAGCCAGAGCCAGAGCGCCCCGCCATGGACCGCGTCACCCCGTTCCGGCGAGGAGCGCCGACGTAAGAGCGAGGTAAAAATACTTTCGATACGACACGGTGCCGTATCGAAAATGATTACGCTCCGTCCCATGACCACTCCCGCCGTCTCCGCCCCCCGGATACCCGAAGCCGTGCACCGGCGCCGCTGGGCGATCCTCGGGGTCCTGATGCTCAGCCTGCTGATCGTCGTCCTGGACAACTCGATCCTGAACGTCGCGATCAAGACGATCTCCACGCCGGCCCCGACCGGCCTCGGCGCCACGCAGAGCGAACTGGAGTGGGCGATCAACGCCTACACCCTCGTCTTCGCCGGCCTGCTCTTCACCGCCGGCCTGCTCGGCGACCGCCTCGGCCGCAAGAAGGTGCTGCTCGGCGGCCTCGCGGTGTTCGGCATCGGCTCGGCCCTGGCCGCCGAGTCCGGTTCCCCGGCGCAGCTGATCGCGTTCCGCGCGGTGATGGGCCTCGGCGCGGCCTTCGTGATGCCGGCCACCCTCGCCGTGCTGATGAACGTCTTCGAGCGCGAGGAGCAGCCCAAGGCCATCGGCATCTGGGCGGGCGGCGTCGGCCTCGCCATCGCCATCGGCCCGATCACCGGCGGCCTGCTGCTCGCGCACTTCTGGTGGGGCTCGGTCTTCCTGGTCAACGTGCCCATCGTGCTCCTCGCCCTGGCGCTGATGCTGTGGCTGGTGCCCGACTCCCGCGACCCGAACCCGGGACACGTCGACCCCGTCGGCGTGGTCCTGTCCGTCGTCGGCCTGGTCCTGCTGGTCTACGGCATCATCAAGGGCGGCCAGCTCGCCGACTTCACCGACACCACGGTGCTCGCGACCATCGCGGCCGGTGTGCTGGTCCTCGCCGCGTTCGTCGTGTTCGAAAAGCGCAGCGACCACCCGTCCATCGACGTCACCTACTTCAAGAACAAGGTCTTCTCCGCGGCCATCGGTGCGATAGCGCTGGTCTTCTTCGCGCTGATGGGCGTGACCTTCTTCTCGGTCTTCTACACCCAGAGCGTGCGCGGCTACACCCCGCTGCAGACCGGTCTGCTGATGCTGCCGCTGGCCGCGGCCCAGATGATCTTCGCGCCGCGCGCCCGGCTGCTCGTCGACCGCTTCGGCAACAGGGCCACGACCACGGCGGGCATGCTGGTGATCGCCGCGATGCTGGCGGCGTTCGCGACGCTGGAGGCGGACACCCCGATCTGGCTGCTGGAAGTGATCTTCTTCCTGATGGGCACCGGCATGGCGCACATCATGACCCCGGTCAGCGTCGTCATCATGCAGGCGCTGCCGCGCGAGAAGGCCGGCTCGGCGTCCGCGCTGAGCAACACCTTCCGGCAGGTCGGCGGCGCCCTCGGCATCGCCGTCCTCGGCTCGGTGCTCTCCACGGCCTACCGCAACGGCATCGAGGACAAGCTCGGTGCCCTGCCCGCCGGCCTGCGCGGCGTCGCGGGCGAGTCCATCGAGGCCACCCTCGGCGTCGCCGCCAGGCTGGGTCCGCGCGGCAGGGGCCTGGTCGGCCCGGCCAACGACGCCTTCCTGCACGCCATGCACGTCACCGCCCTGTGGGGCGCCGGCGTGGCCGTCGTCGGCGCGGTCGTCGTGGCGCTGTTCCTGCCGGGCCGCCCGACGGGGGGTCAGCGGGGCAGGGAGGAGCCGGAATTGGTCACGGCCGCCGAGTAGGGCCGCTCCGGCCGAGGGAGAATCCCCGCAGGTCAGGAATGGACGAAGGGACGAGACGACGTGAGTCTTGCCGACAGCCGCAGCGAGGCCCCGGCCCGGGGCCGGCCCCGCAGCGAGGCCGTGGAGCGCGCCATCCTCGAGGGGGCGATGAAACTCCTGGAGGAGGGCGTGCCGCTGGCCGAGTTGTCCATCGAGCGCATCGCGCGCACCGCGGGCGTCGGCAAGGCCACCATCTACCGCCGCTGGAGCGGCAAGGAGGAGCTGTTCGTCGACGTCATCCGGGCCGTCGAACCGCCGGACCCGGTGCTGCCCGGCACGTCGATGCGTGACGACCTGATCGCCCTGCTGGAGTCGCTGCGGCAGCGCGCCCTGGCCAGCAGGTCCTCGGCGCTGCTGCACAACGCGCACGTCCAGATGAAGTCCAGCCCCCGCATCTGGGCGGCCTACCGCGCCAACGTCATCGTGCCCCGGCGCGAACTCGGCCTGGAGGTGCTGCGCCGCGGCCGCGAGGGCGGCGAGATCCGTGCCGACGTGGACCTGGAACTGGCCAACGACATGTTCGTCGGGCCCATCCTCATCCGCACCCTGCTGAGCCCCGAGGCCGACCTGCCCGAGGGGCTGGCCGAGAGAATCGTCGACACGGTCATGGAAGGACTACGCCCCGTCAGTTCACAGCCGTAATGTGCAGGTTTCGTCACAACCACCGTGCCCCGGGGCGTAAGCGGAACTCCGTGCGCCACCCCATTCGTCCTCGTGCCCGTACGGCCGTCGCGAGACGGCAGGGACAGAGCCGATCATCCCCTAGGGTCGTAAGGGCGCGGGGGACGACGGTGTGCACGGCAGGTAGTGAGGCGACGGTATGGCGCAGCAGGCATACGTGACGGAGACGGCCGACGGTGGCGCGGGAGACCAGCGCCCGGGAACCCGGATCCGGCGCGTGGCGGCCCGCTGGCTGCGCTCCTGGCGGGGCGACGCGCGCATCTGGTGGCGCGGTCTCGTCCTCGCGGCGGTCGCGGTGGCCCTCGCGCTGGTGATGCTGATCCACTCCCGCATCCCGAACACCTTCGGCAACCTGGGCAGCCTGACCGAGACGTTTCTGCCCTGGCTGGGCGTGCTGATCCCGTTCCTCGTCCTGGGCGCACTGGTCCGCCGCTCGGCGACCGCCCTGATCGCCGTGGTGCTGCCCGCGATGGTGTGGCTGAACCTGTTCGGCGGACTGCTCAGCGACAAGAGCGGCAGCGGCGGCGACCTGACGGTGGCCACCCACAACGTCAACGCGGACAACCCCGACCCCTCCGGCACCGCCCGCAAGGTCGCCGCGTCCGGCGCGGACATGGTGGCCCTGGAGGAGATCAAGGCGTCCGCGGTCCCCACGTACGAGCAGGCGCTGGCGGCCACCTATCCGCATCACGCGGTGGTGGGCACGGTGGGCCTGTGGAGCAAGTACCCGATGTCCGGCGTCCAGGCCGTGGACATCCGGCTGGGGTGGAAGCGGGCGATGCGCGCCACCGTCGCCACGCCCGAGGGCCCGGTCGCGGTCTACGTCGCCCACCTGCCGTCGGTGCGGGTCAAGGCGGCCGCGGGCTTCACCGCCCGGCAGCGCGACAAGAGCGCCGACGCCCTCGGCGAGGCCATCGCCGACGAGAAGCTGCCCCGGGTGATCCTGCTCGGTGACCTCAACGGCACCATGAACGACCGCGCATTGAACGCGGTCACCTCCCAGATGCGCTCCACGCAGGGCGCGGCCGGTGACGGCTTCGGCTTCAGCTGGCCGGCGTCGTTCCCGATGGCCCGGATCGACCAGATCATGGTCAAGGGCGTCGAGCCGGAGCGTTCCTGGACGCTGCCGGCCACGACCAGCGACCATCTCCCGGTCGCGGCCCGTGTGAAGGTGACCACACCGGGCTCGTAAAACCGCAGGTCGCAGCAGAGCCGTAACCTCGGCGCCACCTGGGGGAATGCTCGGCCTGAGAGACTTTGTTCCGGACGGAAACATAGAGAGTTTCCGAACGTCCCCACAGTCTCGAAAGGTACTTCATGCCCCTGGCCCTGCTCGCCCTCGCCGTGGGCGCCTTCGGCATCGGTACGACCGAGTTCGTGATGATGGGGCTGCTGCCCGACGTCGCGGACGATCTGCACATCTCGATCCCCGCCGCAGGCCACCTGGTCTCGGCGTACGCCCTCGGTGTCGTCATCGGGGCCCCGCTGCTCGCGGCGCTCACCGCGCGCATGGCCCGACGCACGGTGCTCATCGGTCTGATGGTCCTGTTCGTCGTGGGCAACGCGCTCTCCGCCTTCGCCCCGACCGACGCCACCCTGCTGGCGGCCCGCTTCCTCAGCGGCCTGCCGCACGGCGCCTTCTTCGGCGTGGGAGCCGTGGTGGCGACCGGCATGGTGGCCCCGGAGCGCAAGGCCCGCTCGGTCTCGCTGATGTTCCTCGGCCTGACGGTCGCCAACATCGCCGGTGTCCCGGCGGCCACGCTCGTCGGTCAGCACCTCGGCTGGCGGGCCGCGTTCCTCGGCGTCAGCGCGATCGGCCTGGCCGCGATCGCGTCCCTGGCCGCGCTGATCCCGCACGACCACACGCAGGCGTCCGCCACGGGCCTGCGCGGCGAACTGGCCACCCTGCGCTCGGTGCCGGTCTGGCTGGCCCTCGGCACGACGGTCGCCGGCTTCGGCGCGCTGTTCGCCGCCTACAGCTACATCACGCCGATGCTCACCGACGCCGCCGGCTACGCCGATGCGAGCGTGACCGTCCTGCTGGCGCTGTTCGGCGTCGGCGCGACGATCGGCAATCTGCTGGGCGGCCGCCTGGCGGACCACTCGATGCGCGGCACCCTGTTCGGCGGCCTGGTGTCCCTGGCGGCGGTCCTCGCCCTGTTCCCGCTCCTGATGCACACACAGATCACCGCGGCGCTCGCCGTGGCCCTCCTGGGCATGGCCGCCTTCATCACGGGCTCCCCGCTGCAGCTGATGGTGATGGAGAAGGCGTCGGCGGCCCCGTCCCTGGCCTCCTCGGCCAACCAGGCGGCGTTCAACCTGGCCAACGCGGGCGGCGCCTGGATCGGCGGCCTGGCCCTGGCGGCCGGCTTCGGTGCGACCTCCCCGGCGCTGGCCGGCGCCCTGCTGGCGGTGCTCGGCGTGGGCGTGGCGGCGGTCGCCTACGCGGTGGACCGCAGGTCCCCGCACGAGGGCCGGGTGGTGGCCGCACACGTCCCCCACGAGACGCCCACCCTGCACCACTGACGTACGAAGGGGGCGCCCGAAGGGCGCCCCCTCACCGCCTCAGGCGGACTCCCGCCACCCGTTCGTGATGGGCAGCCGCCGGTCCTTCCCGAACCCCTTCGGCGAGATCTTCGTCCCCGGCGGGTACTGCCGCCGCTTGTACTCGGCGGTGTCGACCATCCGCAGCGTCCGGGCCACCAGGTCGGGGTCGTAGCCGGCCTCGACGATGGCGTCCGCCCCGAGATCCCGGTCGACGTACATCTCCAGAACGGCGTCGAGCACCGGATAGTCCGGCAGCGAGTCCGTGTCCACCTGCCCCGGCCGCAGCTCGGCGCTCGGCGGCTTGGTGATGGAGTTCTCCGGAATGGGCGGCGTCTGCCCCCGTGCCTCGGCGGCCCGGTTGCGCCACTCGGCGAGCCGCCGGACCCAGGTCTTGTAGACGTCCTTGATCGGCCCGTAGGCGCCCACGGAATCGCCGTACAAGGTGGAATACCCGACCGCCAGCTCGGACTTGTTGCCCGGCGCGAGGACGATGTGCCCCTCCTGGTTGGACAGGGCCATCAGCAGCGTCCCACGCAGCCGGGACTGCAGATTCTCCTCCGCGAGCCCGGTCAGCCCGGTCGCCGCCATATAGGCGTCGAACATGGGCGCGATCGGCACGGTACGGAAGTGCAGCCCCGTCCGCCGCGCCAGCTCGGCCGCGTCCGCCCGGGAGTGCTCGGAGGAGTACTTGGACGGCATGGCCACGCCATGGACGTTCTCCGCCCCCACGGCGTCACAGGCGATGGCCGCGACGAGCGCCGAGTCGATGCCCCCGGACAACCCGATGAGCACCGACCGGAACCCGTTCTTGCGCACATACGCCCGCAACCCCACGACCAGGGCGGAGTAGACCTCCTCCTCGTCGTCGAGCCGCTCGGCGTAGGTGCCGCCGTACTGCGGCGCGTACGGAGCCAACGGCTCTTCCGACAGCACCACCCGGTCGATGCGCAACCCGTCGTCCACGACCCCGTCGGGCGCCTCCGGGTCGGCGGCGGGCAGCTCCAGATCGAGCACCACGCACCCCTCGGAGAACTGCGGCGCCCGGGCGACGACCTCCCCGTCACGGTCCACGACGATCGAGTCACCGTCGAACACCAGCTCGTCCTGACCGCCGGTCATGGCGAGATAGGCGGTGGTGCAGCCGGCCTCCTGCGCCCGCTTGCGGACCAGTTCGAGCCGGGTGTCGTCCTTGTTGCGCTCGTACGGCGAGGCGTTGACGGAGACGAGCAGCCCCGCCCCGGCGGACCGCGCCGCCGGCACGCGCCCGCCGTCCTGCCACAGGTCCTCACAGATGGCCAGGGCGATGTCCACGCCGTGCAGCCGCAGCACGGGCATCGAGTCACCGGGCACGAAGTAGCGGAACTCGTCGAAGACGCCGTAGTTCGGCAGGTGGTGCTTGGCGAAGTTCAGCACCACCTCGCCCCGGTGGAGCACCGCGGCGGCGTTCTGCGGCGCACCGGCCGGCTGGCCGTACTTCGGCTGCGCGGTCGCGCAGCGGTCGAGGTAGCCGACGAGGGCGGGCAGCTCCCCGAGCCCCTCCTCGACCAGCCGGCCGGCGAGCGTGCGCAGCGCGCCGCGGGACGCCTCCACGAAGGACGACCTGAGCGCCAGGTCCTCGACGGGGTAGCCGGTCAGCGCCATTTCCGGGAAGACCGCGAGATGCGCCCCCTGCTCGGCGCAGTGCCGGGCCCAGCGGACGATCGTCTCGGTGTTCCCGGCCAGGTCGCCGACGCGCGAGTCGATCTGATTCAAAGCGACACGAAGTTGAGGCACACGCCCAGTCTAATCGTCACCTAGACGCGATGTCCCCGGATGCCCGCCACGACGCTGGTGCACCCGCGTACGGCGGTGAGGGGCCGGGGTGGGGGGTGTCCGCCCGCAGCGTCCGGCACCGTGACACGGCACCCCCGTCGAAAACGGCCGGCCGGACCGAGGACGGACACCCCCCAGCGCGGCCCCGCCCTGACCACCGCCCGTAGGCGGCGACGCACGCCACGACGCGACCGCAACGGGCCGCCGCAGGCAAAAAAAGGGGCGCGGGGAACGGCGCGACCAGCCACAACGAAACCCGCAGACAACAACGCACCCGGCGCCGCAGGCAAACGCACCCGGCGCCGCAGGCAAAACGCGGCGCCCAGCCCCCCGCGAGGGACCGGGCGCCGCAGGCAAAACGAGGCGCCCAGCCCCCCGCGAGGGACCGGGCGCCGCGTTACTGCGTCAGTGACGCCGGTACGACTGGACGTACCCGAAGGCCGGCGAGCCGACGCCGGTCACGTCGTCGTAGCCGCGGACGGCCTGCAGCGAGCTGTCCTTGCCCAGGCTGCGCACGGACGTGCTCAGCCCCCCGCTCGCGTCCACCCCGTTGACGAAGTCGACGCGGGCCACGGCCAGCCCCTGACCCGTCGGGTTGTCCGTCACGTCGTGGTACGCCTTCGACCCGTAGCGGGCGTAGATCTCCGGGTTCGCGAACCCGAGCGCCTTCCCGCCGTTGGCCTCCTGCGCCAGCGCCTGCACACCGGCGATCACCGGCGACGCCAGCGACGTACCGCCGATGCGGTACTCGTCGTAGCGCTGCGTTCCGTCCGGGAACGTCTGGGTCTGCCCGACCAGGAACCCGGTGTTCGGGTCGGCGATCGCCGCGATGTCCGGCACGACCCGGTTCCCGGCGGCGCCGTTGGCCTTGGCGAGGGCGTCCGGCACGACGCCCTTCTGGTAGTACGGCTGCGCCACGGTCTTGCTGGTGCCGCCGCCCGCACCGGAGGTGTAGGCCCCAGGGAAGCCCACCCAGCTGTTGCCGTCGGCCGACAGCGCGGCCTTCTCCGTGCCCCAGCCGGTCTCGAACTGGTACTGGTCGCCCTTGCCGACGGCCAGCGAGGTACCGCCGACCGCGGTCACCCACGCCGAGTTCGCGGGGGTGTCGACCTGCTTGGTCCCGGTGTTGGCGACCTCGTCGCCGTTGTCGCCGGAGGAGAAGTAGAAGCCGATGCCCTCGACGGCGCCGAACTGGAACACCTGGTCGTAGGCGGCCGCGAGGTCGGGCGTCTGGTTGGCCTCGATGTCGCCCCACGAGTTGGACACGATGTCGGCGAGGTGCCCGTCGACGACCTTGCTGAGCGAGTCCAGCAGAGCGTCGTCGTTGCAGGACGCCGCCCCGACGTACGTGATCTGCGCGGCGGGCGCCACGGCGTGCACGGCCTCGACGTCGAGCGTCTCCTCGCCGTACCAGCCGGCGGCCCCGCAGTCCTTGGTGTTGGTGTAGTTCTTCGGCAGCACCTGCCGGAGCTGTCCGGTGCTCCAGGGGGCGTCCCCGTGCTTGCCGGCGTAGGTGGCCACGTCGTAGGCGAGCGTCGGCGAGGCGTAGGCGTCGGTGATGGCGACGCGCACCCCCTTGCCGGTGTACGTGCCCGCGCCGTACGCGGAACGCAGCTGCTTGCCGGTGTAGCCGCGCACGGCGTACGGGATCTTGTGTCCGTACGCGTCCGGCAGCGAGGAGGCGATGTTCGAGCCGAAGTACGACGAGAACGGCCCGGAGTTGCGGAACACGGCGTCCGGCGGCGGCAGCTGGTCCTTGTGGCTCGCCTTGTGCGGCGCGTTGTCGAGACCGGTGACGGTCAGGACGGCGTCACGCACGTTGTCCGGCACGGAGACCGTGGCGGCGGGCGCGCGGTAAGTGGCCGAGCCCTTGGCGAAGTTGTGCAGCTGCGTCCCGAACGCCTTCTCCGCGGCCGCGACGTCGCCGCTGACGGAGACGTAGTGCGCGGTGACGGACGTGACCTTCAGTCCGGCGGACGTCAGCCAGGACTTGACCGCGGCCACCTGAGCCGCCGTCGCGCCGAAGCGCGCCTGGGTCTGGCGTGCGGACAGGTACTTGCCGTACTGCGGGGAGGACGGGTCGGACACGGCCCGGGCGTACTCGGCCAGGCCGTTCGCGTCCCGGCCGGCGAGGTAGACGCGCGCGGACACCTGTGCGGAGTCGGCGGTCGCGCCCTTGTCCGCCTTGGCCGTGGCCCACGCCGGCTTGGTCCCTGCCAGCGCGTCCCGGTGCGGGTTGTCCGCGGCGCTGGCCGCGGGTATGCCGAGCGCCAGCGCGCCCGCGAGCATGGGCAGGGTGGCTGCCAGGCTCACGGAGGCGCGCAGCGCGGCGCGGTTGGATCTCATGGAACCCCCTGTGCGGTTCGTCGGCGAGTGGATCACTCGACGGTGAGCTCACTCTTTCGATGAACTGTTCATGTCAGGGGAATAAGAAGACCAAAAGGAACCCAATAAAGTTTGCTACGCCCGGGGTGCGGCTCCTCGCTCCTTCAACATGTCCGCCATCACCCGCAGTTCGGATTCCTGTCCCTCCACCATGCCCCGGGCGAGCCGCTTCTCGGCCGCCACCGTGCACTTCTCGACGCACCCCTCGGCCATGTGGATGCCGCCCTTGTGATGGTCCGTCATCAGCTGGAGGTAGAGGACCTCGGCGTTCCTCCCGCTCAGCCCCTGCAGCCTCCGCAGCTCGGTGTCGGTCGCCATCCCCGGCATCAACGCGCCGTCCGCGGCCTTGCCGGAGGCCATGTCCCCCATGTCCATCCAGGTCATCGGCGGCTCGGACGTGACCTTCGGAAGCTCCCACAGGTCGAGCCAGCCGAGCAGCATGCCGCGCTGGTTGGCCTGCGTCTGCGCGATGTCGTAGGCGAGCCGCCGCACGTCCTCGTCCTTCGTGCGGTCGCGCACGATGTACGACATCTCCACGGCCTGCTGGTGGTGGACGGCCATGTCCCGGGCGAACCCCGCGTCCGCGGACTCCGTGCCCGGCACCTGGGAGGAGGGCCCCTCCTCCTCGGCGACGGCGTAGGTGATCGCACCGGCGGCGACGAGCGCGGCCGCGGCAGCGCCCGCGACCAGTCCGACGTGCCTCACTTCATCATCCCGCTGGAGCAGGAGGCACCCGGCTCCGGCGTCTGAGGGCCTTGCACATAGGCCGACAGGAACCTGTTCACGGCCGGGTCGTCGGCACTGCGCACGCTCAGCTGGTGCCCCCACGCCGACAGCACGATCGGCGCGGACTGCTGCGCGTACGGGCTCATCAGCGTGTACGGAGTCGCCTTCACCCGCGCGGCGAGCGCGGCCACGTCCGCCTTCGCCGCCTTCGCGGTGTACGTCACCCAGACCGCACCGTGCTCGAGGGAGTGCACGGCCATCTCGTCCTTGACGGGCTCGGTATAGACGGTGCCGTTGCAGTCCGCCCACACCGGGTTGTGGTCGCCGCCGACCGGCGGGTGCATCGGGTAGGTCACGGGCGTGGTGACGTGGTTGCGGCTCAGCGTGCCCTTCCAGACCCGCACGCCGTCCGGACCGGTGACGAACTGCCCGCCGGCCGCGCTCTTGGGGCCGACGCCGCTGTTCTTGCCGTCCGCACCGGCGGTGGCACCGGCCGCCGCGCCGGCCTTGCCGCCGCCGTCGTCGGACCGCGCCTGCACCACGAACAGGGCACCGGCGGCGAGCGCCGCCACGACGACCGCGCTCGCGGCGACGGTGAGACCCCGGCGGCGCCGCTGACGGGCCTGCTCGGCCTGGCGCAGTGCGGCGACGTGGGCCTTGCGGGCGGCGCCGGTGTCGTGGTCGGTGTTCGCGGAACCCATGGGGCGTGTCCTTCGGGGAAAGGGACGGGGAGGGTGGGGCCCGCTGATCGTAGTGGGGGAGAAGGGGCGGAGAGTAGGCAGACACCGGCCGCGGTACGGCAAGCGCCACGATCCGGTGACCCCGCGCACACCTTGACGGAATCCGCCCCGGGCCATATTTGGAATCCCGGATGCCTATTACCTACGCTGGCGGTATGCGGCTCCTGCGCTCCACCGACCTCGCGCTGCGCGTCCTGATGCGGCTCGCCGTCGCGGGTGCGTCCACGCCGCCGACCCGCCAGGTGGCCGCCGACATGGACGTGCCGTACACGCACGCCGCCAAGGTCGTCGCCGAGCTGCAGCACCTCGGCCTGGTGGACGCCCGCCGGGGCCGCGGCGGCGGGCTCTCGCTCACCGAGAAGGGCCGCACGGCCTCCGTCGGCGCGGTGGTGCGCACCTTCGAGGGGGACGGCGACGTCGTCGACTGCGAGGGGGCGACGCCCTGCCCCCTGAACTCCGGCTGCCGTCTGCGCGGTGCCCTGCGCCGGGCCCAGGAGGCGTTCTACGCCGCGCTGGACACGGTCACGGTGGCGGACATCGTCGCCGACCCGACCGGGCCGCTGCTGCTGGGCATCACCCGAGCCCCCTGACGGGCTGCCGCCCGGGACAACGCTCGCCCGGGACAACGCTCACCGGGGACAAGGGGCCTCCGGGAAGCCCGAAGGGGCCGCCGGGCAGAATCCGGCGGCCCCTTCGGCATTCCTCCAGCGGGCCGGGCCGTTCAGGGAGCGGGCCGTTCAGGAGCCCACACCCTGCCGGGCCGCCGGAGGCCGTGGCTCAGCCCTGGGCCAGCCACAGGTCGGGACCGAACACCTCGTAGTGGATGTCGGCGGCGGCCACGCCCTTGGCGAGCAGCTGCTCGCGCACGCCGCGCATGAAGGGCAGCGGACCGCACAGGTACGCGCGCGTGCCGGCCGGCACCGGGACGTCGGTCAGGTCGACGAAGCCGCCGCGGGCACCGGCGGGCACGCCCTGCTCGTAGAAGAAGTGCACGGTGGCGTCGGCGAGCTTGCCCGCGTAGGCCTCCTGCTCGGCGCGCAGGGCGTGGTCGGCGGGGGAGCGGTCGCCGTGCAGGACGGTGACCGGCGCGGCGTGGCCGTCCTCGGCGAGCTGGGCGAGCATCGAGATCATCGGGGTGACGCCGATGCCGGCGGAGGCGAGCAGCACGGGCGCGCCGGGGGCGTCGTCGAGGACCAGGTCGCCGTACGGCTCGGACAGCTGAAGGACGTCACCGACGCGCACGCGTGCGTGGAGGTGGCCGGAGACCTCGCCGTCGGGGGTGGCGTCGGCGCCGCTCACGCGCTTGACGCTGAACTGGCGCACGGTCTCGCCCGGCGCGCCGGACAGGCTGTACTGGCGTAGCTGCCGGGCGCCGTCGGGCAGCTCGACCTGCACGGAGACGTACTGGCCGGCGCGGAAGTCGCGCACCGGGCCGCCGTCGGCGGGCCGCAGCCGGAAGGTGACGACGTCCGCCGTCTCCTCGATGCGCTCGACGACCTCCCACGGGCGCCGGCCCGTGGCGGCGCTCTCCTCGTACAGCCGCTTCTCGATCGCGATGAGCGTGTTCGCCATCAGCCAGTAGACCTCGTCCCAGCCGGCGGCCACCTCGGGGGTGACGGCCTCGCCGAGGATCTCGACGATGGCGGCGAAGAGGTGCTCGTGGACGACCTTGTACTGCTCGGGGGTCACCCCGAGGGAGGCGTGCTTGTGGGCGATCCGGCCGAGCATGGCGTCGGGCCGCTGGTCCGGGTGGTCGAGCAGGTGCACGGCGAAGGCCGCGATGGAGCCCGCGAGGGCCTGCTTCTGGGCGCCGGAGGCCTGGTTGCCGCGGTTGAACAGGTCCCGCAGCAGTTCGGGGTGGGTCTCGAAGAGCCGGGCGTAGAAACGCTCGGTGATCTGCGAGATGGCGCCGGCCACGGCGGGCAGGGTCGCGCGGACGGTGGCTGCTGACTGCGCGGACAGCATCAGGACTCCTCCTGGTTCGACTGTCCGGACCGTATGAAAACTTGCATCTGAGATGCAAATTAAACGGGCGTGGTGTCGCTCACGTCCCGTCCCCGACCGGCCATTACGGATGCGGGTCCGAGCAGGCAAGATGGGCGTCAAGAGCAGCACGCCCGCACCCGCACCGGACGTTCCGCCCCCGGCCCCCCGGCCGATCATGGTCCGCAACGCGCGTGAAACGGTCGTGTGATGGGATGCTGCTCAGGTGCCCGACCGCCTCCCGCCTCACCGGGGACAGGCGGCCTGACCAGCAAGGATGGGGAAGCGGAAGATGGACAAGCAGCAGGAGTTCGTGCTCCGGACGTTGGAGGAGCGCGACATCCGGTTCGTACGCCTGTGGTTCACGGACGTGCTGGGCTTCCTCAAGTCCGTCGCCGTGGCACCCGCCGAGCTGGAGCAGGCCTTCGACGAGGGCATCGGCTTCGACGGCTCCGCCATCGAGGGCTTCGCCCGGGTCTACGAGTCCGACATGATCGCCAAGCCGGACCCGTCCACGTTCCAGGTGCTGCCCTGGCGTGCCGAGGCGCCCGGCACCGCCCGGATGTTCTGCGACATCCTCATGCCGGACGGCTCCCCCTCCTTCGCCGACCCGCGCTACGTCCTCAAGCGCGCCCTGGCCCGCGCCTCCGACCTCGGCTTCACCTTCTACACCCACCCCGAGATCGAGTTCTTCCTGCTCAAGGAGAAGCCGCTCGACGGCAGCCGCCCCACCCCGGCCGACAACTCCGGCTACTTCGACCACACCCCGACCAATGTCGGCATGGACTTCCGCCGCCAGGCGATCACCATGCTGGAGTCGATGGGGATCTCGGTGGAGTTCTCCCACCACGAGGGCGCGCCCGGCCAGCAGGAGATCGACCTGCGCTACGCCGACGCGCTGTCCACCGCCGACAACGTGATGACGTTCCGTCTGGTGATGAAGCAGGTGGCACTGGAGCAGGGGGTGCAGGCCACCTTCATGCCGAAGCCGTTCTCCGAGCACCCCGGCTCCGGCATGCACACCCACCTCTCCCTCTTCGAGGGCGACCGCAACGCGTTCTACGAGTCCGGCGCGGAGTTCCAGCTCTCCAAGGTCGGCCGCTCCTTCATCGCGGGTCTGCTGCGGCACGCGGCGGAGATCTCGGCCGTCACCAACCAGTGGGTGAACTCCTACAAGCGCATCTGGGGCGGCTCAGAGCGCACGGCCGGCGCCGGCGGCGAGGCCCCCTCCTACATCTGCTGGGGCCACAACAACCGCTCGGCCCTGGTCCGGGTGCCGATGTACAAGCCCGGCAAGACCGGCTCCGCCCGTGTGGAGGTCCGCTCCCTGGACTCCGGCGCCAACCCCTACCTGGCCTACGCGGTCCTGCTGGCCGCCGGCCTCAAGGGCATCGAGGAGGGCTACGAACTCCCGCCGGGCGCCGAGGACGACGTATGGGCGCTCTCCAACGCCGAACGCCGCGCGATGGGCATCGAGCCCCTCCCGCAGAACCTCGGCGAGGCCCTGACCCTGATGGAGAACAGCGACCTCGTCGCCGACACCCTCGGCGAACACGTCTTCGACTTCTTCCTGCGCAACAAGCGCTCGGAGTGGGAGGAGTACCGCAGCGAGGTCACCGCGTTCGAGCTGCGGAAGAACCTGCCGGTGCTGTAGGCGTTCCGGTCTTGAGAACGCCGTGGGGCCGGCCGCTTGTCGCGGTCGGCCCACGGCGCTGTGTCGCGGTCGCCGGTCTTCGTTCAGGCGGTGTGGCCCTTCGCCGGGTCCGCCCTGGTGAGGGTGCAGACGCCGTCCGCGCAGTTGCGCTCCAGACGGCCGCGGGAGAGGGTCTGCGCCAGGCCGACCAGCCAGCAGGTGGGACAGCCGCGGAAGGCGATCAGGCCCAGCGGGGCCGCCACCAGGACGGCCGGGCCGGCCACGGGCACCAGGGCGATCGCGCCGGTGATCAGCCCGAAGCCGATGACGCCGCGCGCCAGGTGGCGCGGCACCGAGCTGCTGGCGTAGTCCGTGCCGGACGCCGTCGGCCCGGCCGCGGCCGGGCCGTTCGTGCTCTTCCGTGGCCTCACGGTCGTACCTCTTCTCCGGCCGTCGGTGCCAGTGAGGCGCGCAGCGCCGCGCGGGCCCGGTGCAGCCGCGACTTCATCGCGGCGCTGCTCAGGCCGAGTGACCGGGCGACGGCGTGGCCCGGCAGGCCCTGGACGTCCCGCATGATCAGGACTTGCCGCTGCTCACGGGGAAGGGCCGCGACCGCGGCCGCGACCCGCTCCACCTCCAGCCTGCGCAGTGCCGCCTCCTCGGCTGACCGCTCCACATCTGCCTCCGGCTCGGAAGCCGCCTCGGTGCTGCGGGAGAGGAGCGACCGCGCCTGACGCAGGCACTCGTTGCGCACGATCCGGAACATCCACGAACCGAGCGCGCCCGTCGCCCGCAGGGTGCCGATCTTCCGGTACAGGATGATCAACGCCTCCTGCGCCGCGTCCTCCGCGTCCTGCGGTGAGGCGCACAGCGTCATCGCGAACCTGCGCACATGGGGCTGCGAGTCCATGACGACGGTGGTGAGCGAAGTGACGTCGCCGTCCTGCGCGGCCCTGATCAGCCGCTCGTCCGGCCACGGGAAGCGTCGTGTCATGCGTTCTGCTCCTTCTCCGAAGCGCCCCGAGGGAAGGCATGCGTCAGCCACGGCTCTTCTTCCAGCGCCTCATGAGATGCAGGCTGCACGCGGACACCAGCAGCACGCCGATCAGCACACCGGCCACGACCATGGTCTTCCTCCTCGTCTCCGCCGGCCCACGCGGCCGGTACAGGGACAAGAGGCGGGCCGCCCCGAAAAGGATTCGCTCAGCGAGTCACCGCGCCCGGGAACGCCGGTGACACCGCCGCGCTGCTGATCCGCCGCGGCGCGCCCGAGCCGTCGGCCGGGACCGTGTACAGGTCCGCTCCGTAGTCGCCCGGCAGGGCGTAGACGAGGGTGTGGTCGTCACGCCAGACCGCCTGGTCGTCGACGCTGCGCGGCTCGGCCAGGGGGGTGTCGCGCAGGGTGCGCAGGTCGAGGACGTACAGGCGCCAGGGGGCGTCCTTCGGCAGGCCCGGCACCCGCTTCTTGAACGCGATACGGCTGCCGTCGGGGGACAGGGACGGGCACTCGACGTTCGTCCGCAGCGTCGTGACCGTACGGGCCGTGAGGTCGCCGCGGACCAGGTACGTGCGCCCTTTCGTCGCCATGGTGGCGTAGAAGGTGCGGTCGTCGGCGGCGAACGTCACGCCCCAGAAGTTCACGTCCGCCGCCCGGTAGCCCCGGCCGTCCTTGACGATCCGGAACGCCTCCAGGGACGGGATCAGCTCGCCGGTGCGCACGTCCACGATCGCCGCACGCGTGGAGAAGTTTGTCCCCGCGTAGGAGTCGCCGCCCACGAACGCCGTCCAGGCGGCGAAGTGCCCGCTCGGCGATACCCGGGCGCGGGAGGGGATGCCGGGGACGTCGTAGTGGTGCGTCTCCTTCAGCCGGGCGTCGAGGAGCACGGCGCGGTAGGTGTCCGACACCGGGCCGTGCACCGCCCGCAGGCACACGCCGGTGCCGGCGGCGGCGTAGAAGCGCAGGCACTTCACACCGGAGGCGGTGCGCGGTCCGGCCGGGTCCGCCGCGGGCACGGCGGTCAGTTCGTCGCGGTGCGGCCCCCACGCCATGTTCCGGAAGACCATCCGGTCGCCGTCGGTCAGCGACATCCTGCCCTCGGTCACCCGGGGCCCGCCGGGCCTGGCCTGGTCGCGCCGCTCGGCCCGCGCCGAGGCGTGCAGCACCGACGCCACGGCGACGCCCGTGAGGACGGCGACCGCGGCGAGCAGGACGAGGACGCGGGTGCGCGTGCGGGACGGGGGAGGAGGAGCGGACTCGGCCGTCATGCCGTGGTGCCCTTCGGGTGCGGGGTGGCCGGGGACTGCGGGCGCAGGGCGAAGGAGAACGCGGCGCACAGGGCGAGCGCCCCCGCCGACGCCGCCAGCGCCGTGCGGTCGCCCCATACGGTCCACAGCGCGCCGAAGCCCAGCGAGCAGGCGAACCGGGCGAGCGCCTGCCCGGTCTGCACGAGCGCGAGCCCCGAGGAGCGCAGCGCCTCGGGCACGCTGTCCGAGGCCGCCGCCATCAGCACCCCGTCGGTGGCCGCGTAGAAGGCGCCGTGCAGCACCAGCACCGTGTACGGCAGCGCGGCGCCGTGCCAGGAGGTCAGCAGCAGGGCGTACGCCGTGAGCAGCGCGCCGTGGCCGGCCAGGAACATCCGCCAGCGGCCCACCCGGTCCGCCAGCCGGCCCGCCGGCACGGCCAGCAGCAGGAACGCCGCCGCTGTTCCCAGCGGCAGCAGCGCGAAGAAACGGTCGGGCACGCCCAGCCTGCGCTGCAGCAGCAGATAGACGAAGGAGTCGCTGACCGTGGCCAGGCCCAGGAGGAGGGCGCAGACGGTGATACGGCGCAGGTCGCGCTCCCGCAGGAGTCCCACCGCACCCCGCAGCGTGGGACGCTCCCCGTCGGCCCGCGGCGGCGTCGTACGGCCACCGGGGACGAACAGCACCAGCACCAGGACGCCCACGGCGGCCACGCAGAAGCTCACCGTGAACACCGCGTCGTAGCCGTCCACGGTGGCCCGCAGGAGGGCGAACGCCACCAGCGGCCCGAGCAGGGCGCCGGCGGTGTCCATCGCCCGGTGCACCCCGAAGGCACGGCCGCGGGTCTGCGGCGTACTGGACAGGGAGATCAGGGCGTCGCGCGGGGCCGTGCGCAGGCCCTTGCCGGTGCGGTCGGCCGCCAGGACCAGTCCGATGGGGGTCAGGGAGTGCGCCACCAGCAGCAGGGGCTTGCAGGCCGCCGAGAGGCCGTAGCCCAGGCCCGCCACCCACTTGTGCCGGCCCCCGCCGCGGTCGGCGAGATGGCCGCCGGCCAGCCGTACGAGTGCCGAGAAGCCGTTGTAGACGCCGTCCAGCAGGCCGAAGCCGAGCGGGGACAGGCCGAGCCCGGCCACCAGGTACAGCGGGAGCACGGCCGTCACCATCTCCGACGACACGTCGGTGATCAGGCTGACCGTGCCGAGCGCGAGGACGGTCGGGGCGACCGCGGCACGGCGCCGCCCGGCGGGATGCCGGGCGGCGCCGTCCGCGGACGCCGGCGCCGCTGCTGCGGCGCGGCTGTCCGCGACGTACACCTCAGGACGCCCAGATGCCGGTGATGTCCTGGGCGGAGCCCGCGTTGCCCGCGTGGGAGGAAAGGCCCTTCATGTCCTCCAGCGTGCGCAGCAGGTTGTAGTGGTTGTACGTCGTCGACGAGGACGAGCCCGCGGTGACGGGCTGGCCGTACAGGACGGTCGGGATGCGGTTGCCGGAGAGCTTGTTGTCCTCGTCGAAGGTGACCACCAGCAGGCTGTTGTGGGTCTTGGCCCAGGTGGCGTAGGCGCCGAGGTTGTTCTTCAGCCAGGTGTCACCGGTGGACACCGAGCAGTCGTGCATGTCGCTGCACAGGTTCGGCACGACGAAGGAGACGTCGGGCAGCGTGGAGTAGTCGGTGGGGAACTGGGCGAAGGTCTTCGCCGACGAGGTCGGCACGTTGCTGAAGCCGAACCACGGGTTGTGCTTGCGGGCGTAGCTGCCGCTGCTGCACGTCGTCGAGCCCTGGCTGGGCAGCGTCTCGTTGTAGCTGGCCCAGGTCTTGCCGGCGCCGAGCAGCTCGGAGGCGAGGTTGGGGGCGGAGGAGAAGCCCGGGGTGTAGCAGCTGTCGTCGGTGATGCCCTGGGTGGACCCGGAGAACAGGGCGAAGTAGTTCGGCTGGCTGGGGTGGGTCTCGCCGTAGGACTGGGTCAGGTTGGCGCCGCCGGCCTTCAGCGTGTTGTTGATGTACGGGGCGCTGGAGGAGCCGATCACCTGGCTGTAGGCGTGGTTCTCGAAGACCACGACGACCACGTGGTCCGGGCTGGGCACGGCGCCCGCGGCGTGCGCGGTCTCACCGCCGAGCCCGGTCCACAGGCCGACCGCGGCTGCGGCCAGGGCCGTGGCCGAGGCCAGGGCGGTACGGGCGCGGCGGTACACGGAACTGCCGGACACATCAACCTCCGGGTGGGGACGGGACGGGCTGGCGGTGCGGACAGAGCATGCACACGCCAATATGCCCGCGGCCCACGTGGAGCAACCCGGGGGGTGAAGAGCTGATGAACTGCCGTCCCTGCGCGGGGCGGCCTGGCCCTTCGGGGGCTGCCGGCCTACGGGGTCTGCGTGGATGGTGCGGCGGACTGCGCCTGGCGGGACAGTGCCTGGTGCAGGGGTTCCCCGGCCCGGCGGCGGTACTCCTGGACGGCCCAGCCGTTGCCGTCGGGGTCCGTGAAGTACATGAACGTCGCCCCGTCGTCCGGTGCGTACCGGACCGGCTCGCTGACCTCCAGGCCGCGCTCGACCAGCTCCGCGTGGGCCGCCTCGATGTCGGCCACGCAGAGCTGGAGGCCCTGGTAGGAGCCGGGGGCCGGTCGGGGGCCCTTCGTCATCTCCCAGATGCTGTCGCCGAGCGCGATGGAACAGCCGGAGCCGGGCGGGGTCAGCTGGACGATGCGCATGCCCGGCATGACCTCCGTGTCGATGTCGACGTGGAAGCCGGCCTTGTCGCGGTAGAAGTCGCGGGCCCGGTCGATGTCGCTCACGGGCAGGGGGATCACTTCGAGGGTGAAGTCCATCGCTTTCCTCCTCATGGTGGTCCCCCCACCGAAGCGGAAAACCGGGTGCTGCGCCACCGGGTTCGCCGGCGGGGCCGTCAGCCGAACATGCCGGGCCGGTAGTCGCCCGCCGGCTGGCGGACGAGGACGTTCATGCGGTTGTAGGCGTTGATCACGGCGATCAGGGAGACCAGGCCGGCGAGCTGGTCCTCGTCGTAGTGCCGGGCGGCCTTCTCCCAGACCGCGTCGGGAACGCCGGGGCCGTCGGCGAGCCGGGTGCCGTGCTCGGTGAGTTCCAGGGCGGCGCGCTCGGCGTCGGTGAAGACGGTGGCCTCCCTCCAGGCGGCGACGAGGTGGAGGCGGACCGGGGTCTCGCCGGCGTGGGCGGCGTCCTTGGTGTGCATGTCGGTGCAGGCTCCGCAGCCGTTGATCTGGCTGGCGCGGATCTTGACGAGTTCCTGGGTGGCGGCGGGCAGGGGGGAGTCGGTGACGACCTTGCCCGCGGAGTTGAGGTGGCGCAGGAACGTGCCGGCGACGGGGTTGGCGAAAAGGTCGAGTCGCGCGTCCATGGGGTGCTCCCTCTCGGTTCGTCAGTGCCTTCGCCGGTCTGACGGAGGGAGGCGGGGCGGTGTGACCGCGCGGTGCTGTGACCTGCGTCACGGCTGCGGGACCCGGCCGTGATCGGTCAACTCGCCTGTGGGCAACGGCGCCTGAGGGGTTGTCAGTGCAATTTCACATTACTATGTTACAGCTCACATTGCAGTGGCATGCACGCCTCAAGATGAGCCACTCCCCACATCGAGGAGCCGCAGGTGTCCCACACGCCACGCCTGTTCCCGCCCCGCACGTTCCCGCCCCGTCTGTCCCCGCCCCGCCTGTTCCCGTCCCGGCGCAGATCGCTGCGCGCCGCCCTGCTCGCGGCGGCCGTCACCGCGGCCCTGCTCGGCACGGCCGGAGCCCCCGCCGCGCAGGCGCACGAACGCGCAGAGGTCACCCCTCACTCGGCCGGTCCCGCCGGTCCGCATGCGGCCGGTCCCGCCGGTCCGACGCACGACGAGGTGGCCCGCCTCGGCAGCGCGCCGGCGCCCCGCACTCCCGCCGGGACGGCCCCCGGAGCCCGCCGTGCCGACGGCCGCGTCCCGGGCGCCGGCCCCGGGCGCACCCCGAAGCCGGCGGCGGCCGCCGCCTGCACCCTGGACGACGTCACCCGCCTCGACCCCGAGCGGTTCACCGACTTCCTCGCCGCACCGGACGTCACCGCCGACGGCTGTCTGCGCACCCTCCTGTGGACCTGGGACGCGCGGCTCGCTCCCGTCATGGACGACGCCCACGTCCAGGCCGTCGCCCGCCGCGCCACTGCTCTCGCCCCGGGTCACGACGGCCGCGACTCCAGCCATCTGCTGGAGATGTTCACCTACCTGCACGCGGTCGTGTACCACGACTTCTCGCGCGACGAGATCGACGTCAGCGACCCGCCCACCCAGGAGGCCATGCGACGGGCGGTGTACTCCTTCGGCACCGCCCCGCACACCTTCGACCCCACCCGTACCGACGCCGAGACCCTCCGGGAAGCCCTCTACGCCGGCAGCGCCCCGGGCCTGCGCCAGTCACAGCTCGGTCTGATCCGCAAGGTGCTGGCCACCATGGACCGGTACCACCCGGACACCTCCGCCGACCCGTCCTGGGGCGGCGCCGTGCTCGCCGCGCTCAGCGTCAACTACCTCGGCCTGTACGAGGGCAACCACGACACCGCCTTCCGGACCGTCGTCGCCCGCAACGACGCCTACCGGGACGCCTTCCGCCGGTTCACCGGGTACACCCACCTCAAGGGCACGCCGAACGAATGGGCCGTACGGGACGCCCTGTCGGAGTACGGGCGCTTCGGCGTCGTCGCCTCCCTGCGCGACCGGATCGTCCCCGATCTCGGCTCCCTGCTCACCCCGGTGACCAGCGCCTGGGGCCGCGGCAGCGCCCCCTGGGCCAAGATCGTCTCCTGGCTCGGCTTCTACGGCGCCTGCAAGCCGTACGCCGTCTGCAAGGACGACATCGAGCGGCAGCTGTTCCCGTACACCTACAGCTACGACAACGGCGCCCTGAAGGTCCGCACCGCCCTCGACCGCGCCACCGTCGACCAGCTCTACTACGCGAGCAAGCAGGTCAAAGCGCAGTTCCTGAGGGTGCTCGGCACCCAGGCGCCGCTCCCCGACGACACCAACGGCGTCCTGACGATCGTGCTGTACGCCTCCCGCGCCGACTACGAGAACTACCACCCGCTGCTCACCGGCATGGACACCAACAACGGCGGCATCTACATCGAGCGCGGCGCGACCTTCTACACCTACCAGCGGCGCGTCCCGCAGGACTCACGGCTGACGCTGGAGGAACTGTTCCGCCACGAGTACGTCCACTACCTCAACGGCCGCTGGGCGGTGCCCGGTTACTTCGGCGAGGGTCCCTGGTACCAGGGTGACCGCACGACGGCGATGGACGAGGGCACCGCGGAGTTCTTCGACGGCTCGACCCGCGCCGGCGGCATCGCCGTACGCAAGTCCCTGGTGCAGGGCGTCATCGCGGACACCGCGCACGGCACCCCCCGGATGAGCGTCGAGCAGCTCCTGCACGCCACCTACGACGCCGACGGCTTCCGCTTCTATGACTACGCCGGCACGTTCTTCGAGTACCTGTGGAGCGAACACCCCGCGCTGCTGCGCGAGATGTACGGCTACCTGCGGGCCGACGACCCGGCCGGCTTCGACGCCTGGCGCGAGCGCACGGGCCGTGACAGGGCCGTCCAGCAGGGCTACGACGTCTTCCTGGACCGGCAGATCGCGCACGTCGACGGCCTGTACGTGCCGAACACCACCTACACGCCGGACAGCGGGCTGCGCGAGGCCACGGCCGAGGCGGTGCGCGCCTCCTTCGCCGCCGCCACCTACACCGACCCCGCCTGCACGGCGAACGGCGACGCGGGCATGCCGCGGTTCGTCTGCACCGGCCGCATCACCGCCCGGCTCACCGACGCCGGCAGCGCCGACCGGGTCTTCGAGGACATGTCCGCCACCGTGGACCGCTTCCTGCTCGACCGGTCGGCCGCCGCCTCGCCCAACCTCGCCGACATGAACTGCGCCTTCGGCGAGGTGACGATCTGGACGGACCGCACGGCCGGCACCGCGGACTTCACCTGCGAAGGGCCCTTGCGCCGTTGATCGATGCCGGGGTGCCGGACCCTTGTGAGGCACAGTGCCATGTGAAATATTACTGACGTGCCCACGAAGAATCGTGCACCTCTGGACGCCGTGATCATCGGCGCCGGAGTGGTCGGGGCGGCGTGCGCGTACTACGCCACCCGTGCCGGCCTCTCCGTCGCGGTCGTCGATCGCGGGCCCGTCGCCGGCGGCACCACCGGAGCCGGCGAGGGAAATCTCCTCGTCTCCGACAAGGAGGCGGGGCCCGAGCTCGAACTCGCCCTGCTCTCCATCCGGTTGTGGCGCGAACTCGCCGCCGGCCTCCCACCGGAGGACGCCGTCGAACACGAGCTCAAGGGCGGTCTCGTCGTCGCACCCGACGAGACCGCCCTCACCGCACTGCGCGCCTTCGCGGCCGGGCAGCGCACCGCCGGCGTCGAAGCGGAAGAGGTGTCCGCCGCGGAACTGGCGCACTTCGAACCGGAGTTGGCGCCGGACCTGGCCGGTGGCTTCCACTACCCGCAGGACGCGCAGGTGCAACCCGCCAAGGCCGCCGCCGCCCTGCTGCGCGCCGCCCGCCGCCGGGGCGCCCACGTCCGGCTCGGCGAGGAGGTCACCGCCGTCCTCACCGGCGCCCGCGGCGCCGTGCGCGGCGTCCGCACCCCGCGCGGTGACCTGCACGCACCCGCCGTCGTCAACGCCGCCGGCCCCTGGGGCGGCCGTGTCGCCGAACTCGCCGGCACCCACCTGCCCGTGCTGCCGCGCCGCGGTTTCGTCCTCGTCACCGAACCGCTGCCGCCCGGCCTCATCCGCCACAAGGTCTACGCCGCCGACTACATCGCCGACGTCGCCAGCGGCTCGGCCGCCCTGCAGTCCTCCGCCGTCGTCGAGGGCACCCCCGCCGGGACCGTCCTCATCGGCGCCACCCGCGAGCGCGTCGGCTTCGACCGCACCCCCTCCACCGAGGCCCTGCGCCGCCTGGCCGGCCAGGCCACCGCCCTCTTCCCCGCCCTGGCCGACGTGCACGCCCTGCGCTCGTACTGCGGCTTCCGCCCCTACCTGCCCGACCACCTGCCCGCGATCGGGCCCGACCCCCGTGTCCCTGGCCTCCACCACGCCTGCGGACACGAGGGCGCCGGCATCGGCCTCGCCCCGGCCACCGGCCTGCTCGTCACCGCCGCGCTCACCGGCACCGAAGCGCCCGTGCCGGCCGAGCCGTTCCGCCCCGACCGCTTCCCCGTGCCGAGTGAACCGCCCCGCCCCGACCGCTTCCCGCTGCCGGACGCCACCCCAGGAGCCCCCTCATGAGCCGCGTGCCGCGCACCCCGCTCGCCCTGGTGCGGGCCGAGCCCGGACCGCCGTACCCCTTCACCTTCGACGGCCGCACCCTCACCGCCCTGCCGGGGCAGAGCCTCGCCGCCGCGCTCTGGTCCGCAGGCATCCTGTCCTGGCGCACCACCCGGGGCACCGGTGCACCGCGCGGGGTGTTCTGCGGGATCGGCGTCTGCCACGACTGCCTCGCCACCGTCAACGGCCGCCCCAACCAGCGGGCCTGCCTGGTCGCCGTACGCCCCGGCGACACCGTCACCACCCAGGAGGGCACCGGCCATGACACCGACCGCTGACCTCGCCGTCGTCGGCGCGGGGCCCGCCGGGCTCGCCGCCGCCGTCCGCGCCGCAGGCCTCGGACTGAGCGTCACCCTGCTGGACGCGGGGGAGCGGCCCGGCGGCCAGTTCCACCGGCACCCCGCGCCGGGCCTGCGCGCCGCCCGCCCCCAAGCCCTCCACCACGACTGGCGGGACTTCACCGGGCGCCTGCGGCGGCTGCACGGCGAGCGCCTGACCCATCTGCCGCGCCATCACGTGTGGACCGTGGTCCGCGCGGGCGCGCACTGGCGGCTGCACGCCGTCGCCGGGCCCGACCAGACGCCCGCCACGGTCGACGCCCGCGCCGTCCTGCTGGCCACCGGCGCCTGTGAACGCCAACTCCCCTTCCCGGGCTGGACACTGCCGGGGGTGATCGGTGCGGGCGGGGCGCAGGCCATGCTCAAATCCCACCTGGTCCTGCCCGGACGGCGGATCGTCGTCGCCGGCAGCGGCCCCCTGCTGCTCGCCGTCGCCGGGTCACTGGCCGCAGCGGGCGCCCGCGTCCCCGCCGTCGTCGAGGCCGCCGACTACACGGCGTACGCCCGCGCCCTGCCCACGCTGCTGCGCAACCCGGCCAAGCTCGCCGAAGGCGCCCGGTACGGCGGCGGACTGCTGCGGCACGGCACGCGGCTGCTGTCCCGGCACGCCGTCACCGCCGCCCACGGGACGGCCCGCGTCGAGGCCGTCACCGTGACCCGGCTCGATCACGACTGGCGGCCCGTGCCCGGCACCGGGCGCCGCATCCCCTGCGACGCGCTCGCCGTCGGGCACGGGCTTCTCCCGCAGCTCGACCTCGCCACCACCCTGGGCTGCGCCGTCCGCGCCACCCCCGACGACACCCCCGCCCTGGTCGTGGACGCCGGGCAGGCCACCTCCGTGCCCGGAGTGTGGGCCGCGGGGGAGTCGTGCGGGGTGGGCGGGGCCCAACTGGCGGTGACCGAGGGCGAGATCGCCGCCGACGCCGTCGCCCAGGCGTTGCACGGCACCCCGCGCGAGGCTCGCCGCACCGCCGCGCTCACCCGGCGCCGCGGCAGGCTGCGCGCCTTCGCCGACGCGATGGCCGCCGCCCACCGGCCCGGCCCCGGCTGGGCCGACTGGCTCGACCCGGCCACCGAGGTGTGCCGCTGCGAGGAGGTCACCGCCGGCCGGATCCGCACGGCCGTCACCGAGTACGGCGCCCACGACACCCGCAGCGTCAAGCTGCTCACCCGCGCCGGCATGGGCTGGTGCCAGGGGCGGATGTGCGGGCCCGCCGTCGCCCGGCTGGCCGGCGACACCCCGGCCCCGGACCGCCGCCCGCTGTCCTGTCCGGTGCCCCTGCGCCACCTGGCCGCCCTGCCGGTCAGCCCCCCTTCACCCAGCGAGGAGTCCGAAGCATGACCGTCGCAGACACCCGTACCCGCCCCTGGCACGGCGTCATGGTCGCCACCGCGCTGCCGCTGCGCGACGACCTCTCCGTCGACTACGACGCCTACGGCCGGCACGTCGCCGACCTGATCGCGGCCGGCTGCGACGGCGTCGTCCCCAACGGCTCCCTCGGCGAGTACCAGACCCTCACCGACGACGAACGCGCCCGCGTGGTCCGCGTCGCCGTCGAGGCGGCCGGCGACGGCGCCCGCGTCATGCCCGGCGTGTCCGCGTACGGCAGCGCAGGCTCCCGCCGCTGGGCCGAGCAGGCCGCCGAGGCCGGCTGCGGCTCCGTGCTGCTGCTGCCGCCCAACGCCTACCGCGCCGACGACGCCACCGTCCGCGCCCACTACGCGGAGGCCGCGCGCGCCGGGCTGCCGGTCGTCGCCTACAACAACCCCCACGACACCCGGGTCGACCTCACCCCCGCGCTGCTCGCCCAGCTGCACGCCGAGGGCAACATCGTCGCCGTCAAGGAGTTCAGCGGCGACGTCCGCCGCGCCTACGAGATCGCCGAACTGGCCCCGGGACTCGACCTGCTCGTCGGAGCCGACGACGTCCTGCTCGAACTCGTCCTGGCCGGCGCCGTCGGCTGGATCGCCGGCTACCCCAACGCGCTGCCCGGCGCCTGCCTCGCCCTGTACCGGGCCGCCGCCGACCGCGACCTCGACCTCGCGGTGCCGCTCTACCGGGCCCTGCACCCGCTGCTGCGCTGGGACTCCCGCACCGAGTTCGTGCAGGCCATCAAGGCGTCCATGGACATCGCCGGCCGGCCCGGCGGGCCCACCCGGCCGCCGCGCTCCCCGCTCACCGGGGAAGCGGCCGCCGCCGTCCGCGCCGCCACCGAGAAGGCCCTGGCCGAGGGCCTGGACTGACCTGCCTGGACCGACCTGTGTGGACCGACCTGCCTGGACCGACCGCCGCCCGACCGACCTTTCGAAGGAGCCGCGTTGCGCACCCGACACGTCTACCACGCCGTCGACTCGCACACCGAGGGCATGCCCACCCGGGTGATCACCGGCGGCGTCGGGGTGCTGCCCGGCGACACCATGGCCGCGCGCCGTCGCCACCTGGTCGACCACCTCGACCACGTCCGCACCCTGCTGATGTACGAGCCGCGCGGCCACTCCGCGATGAGCGGCGCGATCCTGCAGCCCCCGACCCGGCCGGACGCCGACCACGGCGTGCTGTTCATCGAGGTGTCGGGCGCGCTGCCGATGTGCGGGCACGGCACGATCGGGGTCGCCACGGTGCTCGTCGAGACCGGGATGGTGCCGGCCGTGGAGCCGGTGACCACGGTCCGGCTGGACACCCCCGCCGGGCTCGTCACCGTCGAGGTGCGGGTCACGGACGGCGTCGCCGAGGAGGTCACCCTCACCAACGTGCCCGCGTTCTGCGTGGCCCTGGACCGGGTGGTGGACGTGCCCGGGTACGGCGCCGTCCGGTACGACCTCGCCTACGGCGGCAACTTCTACGCCTTCGTCCCGCTGGACGCGCTCGGGCTGCCCTTCGACCGGGGACGCAAGGAGGACCTGCTGGCCGCGGGGCTCGCCGTCATGGACGCGGTGAACGCGTCCCCTCACCGGCCCGTGCATCCGGAGAACCCGGAGATCGCCGGGCTCAAACACGTGTACCTGATCGCACCCGGGTCCGACGCGAAGCACTCGCGGCACGCGATGGCCATCCACCCGGGCTGGTTCGACCGCTCGCCGTGCGGCACGGGCACCTCGGCGCGGATGGCGCAGCTGCACGCACGCGGTGAGCTGGCGCTCGGCGCGGACTTCGTGAACGAGTCGTTCATCGGGACGCGGTTCACCGGGCGGCTCGTCGGCGAGACCACCGTCGGGGGGCTGACGGCGGTGGTCCCCACGGTCACGGGACGGGCCTGGATCACGGGCACGGCGCAGTACTTTCTGGACCCGGACGACCCGTTCCCGGCGGGTTTCCTACTCTGAGGTGCCGCGCAGTGGACCGATCGCCGGCGATCGCGTCCCGCGGTCCCGCGATCCCGCAGTACCCGTAGCCGTGGAGGCAGACCATGGGTGGCCACCTGAAGCAAGCCAACCTCATCACCGCGCAGGAACGCCTGCGCGACCAGGTGGCCCACGCGCTGCGCGCCGCGCTGATCTCCGGTGAGCTGCAGCCGGGGCGGGTGTACTCGGCGCCGGCGCTGGCCTCCGACTTCGGGATCTCGGCGACCCCGGTGCGGGAGGCGATGCTCGACCTGGTCCGTGAGGGGCTGGTCGAACCCGTGCGGAACAAGGGGTTCCGGGTGACCGAGGTCAGTGCGCGGGATCTCGACCAGTACAGCGAGCTGCGGGCGCTGATCGAGGTGCCGACGGTGGGGGCGGTGACGCGGTCCGCGGGGCGGGGGGAGCTCGAGGCGCTGCGGCCGGTGGCCGAGGAGATCGTGGCCTGCGCGCGCGAACACGACCTGATCGGGTATCTCGACGCGGACCGGCGCTTCCATCTGTCGCTGCTGGGGCTGCACGGCAACGAGCGGCTGGTCGAGACGGTGGGCGACCTGCGCAAGCGGTCCCGGTTGTACGGGCTGACGGCTCTGGACGCGCGGGGGCTGCTGGTGCCTTCGGCGGAGGAGCACGTGGAACTGCTGGACCTGATGCTGGCGGGGGACGCGGACACGGCGGAAACGGTGATGACCCGACACCTGGGACACGTGCGGTCGCTGTGGGCGGAGGGGGTGTGAGGGCTGCCTGCGGCGCCGGGTGCGTTGTCGGGTGCGGGTGCGTTGTGGCTGGTCGCGGGTGCCTGCGGCGCCTTGTGCGTTGTTTTCTGCGGGTGCGTTGTGGCTGGTCGCGCAGTTCCCCGCGCCCATGTTTCTGCCCTGCGGCGGCCCGTTGCCGTCCGGTGGCCGGTTGCGGTCCTCGCCTGCGGCCGGTTTCTGAGTCGGGGCCGGGGCGGGGGGTGTCCGTCCTCGGTCCGGCCATCCGTTTCCGACGAGCGCTCGGTGTCACGGTGCCGGACGCTGCGGGCGGACACCCCCCACCCCGTCCCCTCCCCGCCGCGGGCGGGTGCGGCAGCGTCGTGGCGCGCGGCCGCATGCCGACCCAGCTGCGGGCTGTCGTACCTCCCCCAAGCTCTTCGAGCAGGGGGACCCCCAGGCGGCACGGAACGCCGGTCGGGCAGCCCGGCGGACCCGGCGCCGGGGGTGCAGCCCGAGACCCGGCTCGTTCGTGCGGCTAGGCTCGGGCCAAGCACGCGGTGGACAGCGAGGAGGCCGGAGATGACGGCGCCCGGGCGCAGGAGCAGTACCTTTTCTCGGCTGCTGCGGCACGGCTTCACCGACCCGTCCGCCGCCGAACGCCTCCTCGACGGCGCCGACCTCGCCCCCGTGCGCTCCGACCCCGTCCTGCTGGAAGCCCTCGGCGGGACCGCCGACCCGGATCTCGCGCTGCAGGGTCTCGCCCGTCTGCTGGAGGCGCAGCCCGACGCCACCGCCCGCCGGGAGCTGCTGGACACCGTGATAGCGGCCAAGCCGCTGCGCGACCGGCTGCTGGGCGTGCTGGGCGCCTCCGCGGCGCTGGCCGACCATCTCGCCCGGCACCCCAAGGACTGGCACGCGCTGGTCACGTACGAGCCGTCCGACCTGCACCCTGGGCTCGCGGAGTTCGAGCGCGGCCTGGAGGAGGCCGTCGACCCGGTCTCGCTGCGCGTCGCCTACCGCCGCTGTCTGCTCTCCATCGCCGCCCGTGACGTGTGCGGGACGACGGACGTCGCCGAGGTCGCCGCCGAGCTGGCGGACCTGGCCACGGCGACCTTGCGCGCGGCGCTGGCCCTCGCCGAGGCCGCCGCTCCCGAGGACGCGGCCGCCTGCCGGCTCGCGGTGATCGCGATGGGCAAGTGCGGCGGCCACGAGCTGAACTACGTCTCCGACGTCGACGTCATCTTCGTCGCGGAGGCGAGCGAGGGCGCCGACGAGGGCAAGGCGCTGAAGGCCGCGACCCGGCTCGCCTCGCATCTGATGCGGATCTGTTCGGAGACCACCGTCGAGGGGTCCATCTGGCCCGTCGACGCCAATCTGCGGCCCGAGGGGCGCAACGGGCCGCTGGTGCGGACCCTGGCCAGCCATCTCGCGTACTACCAGCGCTGGGCGAAGACCTGGGAGTTCCAGGCCCTGCTCAAGGCCCGGCCCGTCGCCGGTGACGCCGAGCTGGGGCGGGCGTACGTCGAGGCGCTGGAGCCGCTGGTCTGGCAGGCGGCCGAGCGGGAGAACTTCGTCGCCGACGTGCAGAAGATGCGGCGGCGGGTGGTCGAGAACATTCCCGTGGCCGAGGTCGACAGGGAGCTGAAGCTCGGGCCCGGGGGGCTTCGGGACGTCGAGTTCGCCGTGCAGTTGCTTCAGCTCGTGCACGGCCGCGCCGACGCCTCGCTGCGCAGCGGGACGACGCTGGACGCGCTGCAGGCGCTCGCGGCGGGCGGGTACGTGGGCCGTGCGGACGCCGTCCAGCTCGACGACGCCTACCGTTTCCTGCGGTCCATGGAGCACCGGATCCAGTTGTTCCGGTTGCGCCGGACGCATCTGGTCCCCGAGGACGACGCCGATCTGCGGCGCATCGGACGGTCCCTGGGCCTGCGTACCGACCCGGTGACCGAGCTGACCCGCGAGTGGAAACGGCACAGCGGTGTCGTACGGCGGCTGCACGAGAAGTTGTTCTACCGGCCGCTGCTCGACGCGGTCGCCCAGCTCGCGCCGGGGGAGGCGCGGCTGAGCGCCAAGGCGGCCCGGGAGCGGATGATCGCCCTGGGCTACGCCGATCCGGCGGCCGCGCTGCGCCATCTGGAGGCGCTGGCGTCCGGAGTCACCCGCAAGGCCGCCATCCAGCGGACGCTGCTGCCGGTGCTGCTCGGATGGTTCGCGGACTCCGCCGACCCGGACGCCGGGCTGCTCAACTTCCGCAAGGTGTCGGACGCGCTCGGCAAGACGCCCTGGTACCTGCGGCTGCTGCGGGACGAGGGCGCGGCCGCGGAGAACCTGGCGCGGGTGCTGTCCGCCGGGCGGCTCGCCCCCGACCTGCTGATGCGGGCGCCGGAGGCCGTGGCGCTGCTCGGTGACGGGGACGGCGGCGGGCTGGCGCCCAGGTCGCGCGGTCATCTGGAGCAGGAGATCCTCGCGGCGGTGGGGCGCGCCGAGAACGCCGAGCAGGGCGTGACCGCGGCGCGTGGCGTGCGCCGCCGTGAGCTGTTCCGGACCGCCGCCGCCGACATCGTCGGCTCCTACGGCACCGAGACGCAGTCCGCCGAGGCCGACCAGGGCGCCCTGGTGGACCGGGTCGGCGGCGCCGTCTCCGATCTGACGGCCGCCACCATCGCCGGCACCCTGCGGGCCGTCGTGCGCGAGGGGTGGGGCGACACGCTGCCCACCCGGTTCGCCGTCATCGGCATGGGTCGTTTCGGCGGGCACGAGCTGGGCTACGGCTCCGACGCCGATGTGCTGTTCGTGCACGAGCCGCGGGACGGGGCCGACGAGGGGGAGGCCGGCGCGGCGGCGAACAAGGTCGTCGCCGAGATGCGCCGGCTGCTGCAGATCCCCAGCTCCGACCCGCCGCTGCTGATCGACGCCGATCTGCGCCCCGAGGGCAAGTCCGGGCCGCTGGTGCGCACCCTGAAGTCGTACGAGGCGTACTACCGCCGCTGGTCGCTGACGTGGGAGTCGCACGCGCTGCTGCGGGCCGAGCCGGTCGCCGGGGACGAGGAGCTGGGGCGCCGGTTCGTCCAGCTGATCGATCCGCTGCGCTACCCGGCGGGCGGGCTCGGCGAGGACGCCGTGCGCGAGATCCGGCGGCTCAAGGCCCGCATGGAGTCCGAGCGGCTGCCGCGCGGCGCCGATCCCAAGCTGCACACCAAGCTCGGGCCGGGCGGGCTGTCCGACGTCGAGTGGACCGTGCAGGTGCTCCAGATGCGGCACGCCCGGGAGGTCCCGGGGCTGCGCACCACCCGGACCCGGCAGGCCCTCGCCGCGGCCCGGGACGCCGGGCTGCTGTCGGCCGAGGACGCGGAGATACTGGACGAGGCGTGGGTGCTGGCGACCCGGGTGCGCAACGCCGTCATGCTGGTGCGCGGGCGGGCCGGGGACACCTTCCCCACGGAGAGCCGCGAACTGGCCGCCGTCGGGCGCTACCTCGGTTACGGCCCCGGTCACGTCGGGGACATGCTCGACGCCTACCGACGTACGACCCGCCGGGCCCGGGGCGTCGTCGAGGAGCAGTTCTACGGCGGTTAGGGCCTGTCGTTCGGACCATCCCGCCGTCGCGGGGTCCTAGCGGGACGCCGTCACCCGTTCTCGTGCCGTCTCGGCGGCCACCCGCCGCGGCAGGGCGTAGGGCAGGGCGCCGTACCACAGGCGGGCCACCGTGAAGCCGAACGCCAGGCACAGCACGCCGCCCACCGCGTCCAGCCAGAAGTGGTTGGCGGTGGCCACGATGACCAGCAGGGTCGCCGCCGGGTAGAGCAGGCCGAGGACGCGTGCCCACGGCGTCCGCGCGAGGGCGAAGATCGTCAGGCCGCACCACAGGGACCAGCCGATGTGCATCGACGGCATCGCCGCGTACTGGTTGGACATGTGCTTCAGGTCGCCGGAGGCCATCGAGCCCCACGTCTGGTGGACCATGACCGTGTCGATGAAGCGGCTGCCGTTCATCAGCCGGGGCGGCGCGAGCGGATACAGCCAGTAACCGACGAGGGCCACACCCGTGGTGGCGAACAGGACCAGCCGGGCCGCGCCGTAGCGCCCCGGATGGTGCCGGTACAGCCAGACCAGCACACCGAGGGTCACGATGAAGTGCAGCGTGGCGTAGTAGTAGTTCATGCCGACGATCAGCCAAGTCACCGAGTTCACGGCGTGGTTCACGGACTGCTCGAAGGCGGCGCCGAGTTGGTGCTCCAGCCGCCAGATCCAGTCGGCGTTGCGCAGTGCCTGCCCGCGCTGCTCGGGGACGGCGTTGCGGATCAGCGAGTACGTCCAGTAACTGACCGCGATCAGAAGGATCTCGAACCAGAGCCGCGGCGCCCGCGGGGTGCGCAGCCGGCCGAGGGGGCCTGAGCGCGAAGCGGCCGTGACGGTCTGCGGGAGGGCCTCTTCGCGGCCTTCCGGGGTCGTCACGGTCGTCTCACCCATGGACACGAATTCTGCCAGAAAAGCCTTCTCCGACCGATCATCCTCCGGTCGGGTCCAAAGCGCACCTTCTCCGCCCTGCGGACGACTTGGTTGGCGATGTCCCCCTACGGGCGGTTCGTGCGTGCGGCCCCGCCTACCGGCTACGGGCGGTTGCGGTCGCCCGGTGCCGAGGCCGTGGAGCCGCGCACCACCAGTTCCGGCATGAACACGAACTCGCTGTGCGGCGCGGGCGTGCCGCCGATCTCCTCCAGCAGCGTGCGCACGGCCGCCTGCCCCATCGCCGGGACCGGCTTGCGGATCGTCGTCAGGGGCGGGTCGGTGAACGCGATCAGCGGCGAGTCGTCGAAGCCGACGACGGAGACGTCCTTCGGGACGTCCAGGCCCCGCTGGCGGGCCGCCCGTATGGCGCCGAGCGCCATCATGTCGCTGGCGCACACCACGGCCGTGCAGTCACGGTCGATCAGCGCGGTCGCGGCCGCCTGGCCGCCCTCCAGCGTATAGAGGGAGTGCTGGACCAGTTCGGTCTCGATCACGTCCGGGGCCAGGCCCAGCTGGTCCTGCATGGCCCGCACGAAGCCCTCGATCTTGCGCTGGACCGGCACGAAACGCTTCGGGCCGAGGGCGAGGCCGATGCGGGTGTGGCCGAGCGAGGCCAGGTGCGTGACCGCGAGCGCCATCGCCGCGCGGTCGTCGGGGGAGATGAACGGCGCCTGCACCTTGGGCGAGAAGCCGTCCACGAGCACGAACGGCACGCCCTGGGCGCGCAGCTGCTCGTAGCGCTGCATGTCGGCGGTGGTGTCGGCGTGCAGTCCGGAGACGTAGATGATGCCGGCCACCCCGCGGTCGACGAGCATCTCGGTCAGCTCGTCCTCGGTGGAGCCGCCGGGGGTCTGGGTGGCGAGCACCGGGGTGTATCCCTGGCGGGTCAGCGCCTGGCCGATGACCTGGGCCAGGGCCGGGAATATGGGGTTCTCCAGCTCCGGGGTGATCAGTCCGACCAGGCCCGCGCTGCGCTGGCGCAGTCGCACGGGCCGTTCGTAGCCGAGCACGTCGAGCGCGGCCAGCACGGACTGGCGGGTGGTGGCGGCGACGCCTGCCTTGCCGTTCAGGACGCGGCTGACGGTCGCTTCACTCACCCCCGCCTGAGCAGCGATGTCGGCAAGCCGTGTGGTCACGGCACCGGACTGTACCGGCCGGATGCCGGCTTGCGCACCGACCGGGCGCCGGGTGCGGGCCGTAGGACGTCCCGCGGTGGGCTGCTGCGTCATCGCGCTCCCTCGTGCAATCGGCGGCAAGAGCTTGCAGAGTCTTTCACAGGGCGGCTCCGCCCCGTGCAACCCGCGTAAACAACAGTCTCACAGCGGTCTCATGTCGGTCGAGTCCCGATCACGCCCGGGTAACTTCGGAGATCTCTTGCACTTTTTTGCTGCAAGGTCTTTCGTGGCGCTTACATGGCTGTTACGTTCACGTCGCCCGACGGCGAGCAAAGGCGCAGTCGGCACCACTCGGGCTTTCACCTCAAGGAGAACTCATGCGGCGTGGCATAGCGGCCACCGCGCTGGCGGCGTCCCTCGCGCTGGCGGCGACGGCCTGCGGCGGCAGCGACAGCGGCGACAAGGCCGGCGGGCCGGTCACCATCACCTGGTGGGACACCTCCAACGCCACCAACGAGGCGCCCACGTACCAGGCCCTGATCAAGCAGTTCGAGGCTGCGAACAAGGACATCAAGGTCAACTACGTCAACGTCCAGTTCGACCAGGCCCAGAACAAGTTCGACACCGCCGCCGGCTCCAAGGGTGCCCCCGACGTGCTGCGCTCCGAGGTCGGCTGGACCCCGGCCTTCGCCAAGAAGGGCTACTTCCTGCCCCTGGACGGCACCGAGGCCCTCGCCGACCAGGCCAAGTTCCAGCCCAGCCTGATCAAGCAGGCCCAGTACGAGGGCAAGACCTACGGCGTGCCGCTGGTCACCGACACCCTCGCGCTCGTCTACAACAAGCAGCTGTTCGCCAAGGCCGGCATCACCGAGGCGCCCAAGACCTGGGACGACCTGAAGAAGGCCGCCGCCACCGTCAAGGACAAGACCGGCGTCGACGGCTACTGGGGCTCCACCCAGGCCTACTACGCCCAGCCCTACCTCTACGGCGAGGGCACCGACACGGTCGACGCCGGGGCCAAGAAGATCACCGTGAACTCGGCCGCCGCCAAGAAGGGCTACGGCACCTGGCTGAGCCTGTTCGACGGCAAGGGCCTGCACAAGGCCGACACCACCGCCGACGCCTACGCCCACATCCAGGACGCGTTCGTCAACGGCAAGGTCGCCGCGATCATCCAGGGCCCGTGGGAGATCACCAACTTCTACAAGGGCTCCGCCTTCAAGGACAAGGCCAACCTGGGCATCGCCACCGTCCCGGCCGGCTCGGCCGGCAAGGCCGGCGCTCCGACCGGCGGGCACAACCTGTCCGTCTACGCGGGCTCCGACGCCGCCCACCAGAAGGCCGCGCTGAAGTTCGTCAACTTCATGACCTCGGCGAAGTCGCAGACCGAGATCGCGCTGAAGAACTCCACGCTGCCGACGCGTGACGACGCCTACACCGCCGAGGTCAAGGCCGACCCGGGCATCGCCGGTTACCAGACCGTCCTGCCCGCCGCCCAGCCCCGCCCGGCGCTGCCGGAGTACAGCTCGCTGTGGGGTCCGCTCGACACCGAGCTGCCCAAGATCGCCGGCGGCAAGGAGTCCCTGGACAAGGGCCTGAGCAACGCGGAGACCGCGATCACCAAGCTGGTCCCGGACTTCAGCAAGTGACCCCGCGTGGCCGCCGGATCCCCCGTCTTGAGCGGGGGGCGGGATCCGGCGGCCACCGGCCTGTGCGCCGTACTCCCTGATCGTCTTCGAAGGTGTCGAGAACCATGACAGTCGCCCAACGTCTCAAGCACGGCTACCAGAAGCACTGGTACGCCTACGCGATGGTCGCCCCCGTGGCCGTCGTGCTCGGCGTCCTCGTCGTCTATCCGCTGGTGTACGGCCTCTACCTCACGCTCACCGACGCCAACAGCCTCAACACCGCCCGGACGATCGGCGTCAACCACATCGACGCCACCTACAAGTTCATCGGGCTGCACAACTACCAGGACATCCTGTTCGGCCCGACGGCCTACGACCGCTTCTGGTCGCACTTCATCTGGACGATCGCCTGGACCGCGCTGTGCGTCGCCCTGCACTACTCGATCGGCCTCGGCCTGGCGCTGCTGCTCAACCAGAAGCTGCGCGGGCGCACCTTCTACCGGCTGATGCTGATCGTCCCCTGGGCCGTGCCCACCTTCGTCACGGTCTTCGGCTGGCGGATCATGCTCTCCGACGGCGGCGTCATCAACACCGTCCTCGACACCCTGCACCTGCCCTCGCCGGCCTGGCTGGAGGACACCTTCTGGCAGCGGTTCGCCGCGATCATGGTGAACACCTGGTGCGGTGTGCCGTTCATGATGGTCTCCCTGCTCGGCGGCCTGCAGTCCATCGACGCCTCCCTGTACGAGGCCGCCGAGATGGACGGCGCGAGCGCCTGGCAGCGGTTCCGCTACGTCACCCTGCCCGGCCTGCGCTCGGTCAGCTCCACCGTGGTCCTGCTCGGCATCATCTGGACCTTCAACCAGTTCGCGGTGATCTTCCTGCTGTTCGGCCCGACCTCCGCGCCCGACGCCCAGATCCTCGTCACCTGGGCGTACTACCTCGGCTTCGGACAGCAGCCGCGTGACTTCGCCCAGTCCGCCAGCTACGGCATGCTGCTGCTGGCCATCCTGATCGTCTTCACCTCCTTCTACCGCCGCTGGCTGAACCGCAACGACCAGCAGCTCGCGATCTGAGGCAGGAGCTCCCCTCATGACCACGACCACAGTCGAGTCCTCCGCCGCGGTGACCGAGAAGACCTCCGCCGGCGCGCCCCGGGTGCGCGGCCGCGGCAAGCGCTCGCTCGCCGCCTCCCTCGCCTCCCACGGCCTGCTGATCGCCGCCAGTGTGATCGCCCTGCTGCCGGTGGCCTGGCTGGTGTTCCTCTCGCTCGGCCCGGACAAGGACGACTATCTGCACCCCGGCCGCATCTGGGGGAAGATGACGCTGGACAACTACGCGTTCGTGCTCCAGCACACCAGCTTCTTCGACTGGCTGAAGAGCTCCCTGATCGTCTCGCTCGGCACCACCGTGATCGGCGTTCTCGTCGCCGCCACCACCGGCTACGCCGTCTCCCGCATGCGCTTCCCGGGCTACAGGAAGTTCATGTGGATCCTGCTGGTCACCCAGATGTTCCCGGTGGCCGTGCTGATGGTGCCGATGTACCAGATCCTGTCCGAGCTCCAGCTGATCGACAACTACCTCGGCCTGATCCTCATCTACTGCTCGACGGCGGTGCCGTACTGCGCCTGGCTGCTCAAGGGCTACTTCGACACCATCCCGTTCGAGATCGACGAGGCGGGACGCGTCGACGGCCTGACCCCGTTCGGCACGTTCGCGCGGCTCATCCTGCCGCTCGCCCGGCCGGGCCTGGCGGTCGCCGGCTTCTACAGCTTCATCACCGCCTTCGGCGAGGTCGCCTTCGCCACCACCTTCATGCTCGACGACAGCAAGTACACCCTCGCCGTCGGCCTGCAGAGCTTCATCAGCGAGCACGACGCGCAGCGCAACCTCATGGCCGCCACCGCGGTCCTGATCGCGATACCCGTCTCCGCGTTCTTCTACCTCGTGCAGAAGAACCTCGTGACCGGCCTCACCGCCGGCGGCACCAAGGGCTGACACCCCACAGGCTCCCGCGCGCCTCACCGCGCGGGCAGGCGGCCGCGGTACTCCATCCGACCCCGCTGCACCGCGGCCGCCTCACCCTCCCGCCGCCGTCACCCACCGACCCGATGACCGCACTCTCCTTACGCATCAAGGACGTCATGACCCAGCACTCCCCGGCACCGAACTCGGCCCTCGCCACCGTCGCCCAGCGCCGCGACTGGTGGCGGGACGCGGTGATCTACCAGGTGTATCCGCGCAGCTTCGCGGACAGCAACGGCGACGGCATGGGCGACCTGGAGGGCGTACGCTCCCGCCTGCCGTACCTGCGCGACCTGGGCGTGGACGCCGTCTGGCTCAGCCCCTTCTACGCCTCCCCGCAGGCCGACGCCGGTTACGACGTCGCCGACTACCGGGCCGTCGACCCCATGTTCGGCAACCTGCTGGACGCCGACGCGCTGATCCGCGACGCCCACAAGCTGGGCCTGCGCATCATCGTCGACCTGGTCCCCAACCACTCCTCCGACCAGCACGAGTGGTTCAAGCGTGCCGTCGCCGAGGGCCCCGGCTCCCCGCTGCGCGAGCGCTACCACTTCCGCCCGGGCAAGGGGAAGAACGGCGAGCTGCCGCCCAACGACTGGGAGTCCATCTTCGGCGGCCCCGCCTGGACCCGGGTGGCCGACGGCGAGTGGTACCTGCACCTCTTCGCGCCCGAGCAGCCCGACTTCAACTGGGACCACCCGGCCGTCGGCGACGAGTTCCGCTCCATCCTGCGCTTCTGGCTCGACATGGGCGTCGACGGCTTCCGCATCGACGTCGCCCACGGCCTGGTCAAGGCCGACGGCCTGCCCGACCTCGGCAGCCACGACCAGCTGAAACTGCTGGGCAACGATGTCATGCCGTTCTTCGACCAGGACGGCGTGCACACCATCTACCGGCAGTGGCGCACCATCCTCGACGAATACGCGGGCGAGAGGATCTTCGTCGCCGAGGCGTGGACCCCGACCGTCGAGCGCACCGCGAACTACGTCCGCCCCGACGAACTGCACCAGGCGTTCAACTTCCAGTACCTGGCCACCGAGTGGGACGCCGAGGAGCTGCGCACGGTCATCGACCGCACGCTGGAGGCCATGCGCCCGGTCGGTGCCCCCGCCACCTGGGTGCTGTCCAACCACGACGTCACCCGGCACGCCACCCGCTTCGCCAACCCGCCAGGCCTCGGCACCCAGATCCGCACCGCCGGCGACCGCGCCCTCGGCCTGCGCCGGGCCCGCGCCGCCACGCTGCTGATGCTGGCGCTGCCCGGTTCGGCCTACGTCTACCAGGGCGAGGAGCTCGGCCTGCCGGACGTCGTCGACCTGCCCGACGAGGTGCGCCAGGACCCGGCGTACTTCCGCGGCGCGGGCCAGGACGGCTTCCGCGACGGCTGCCGGGTGCCCATCCCGTGGACCCGCACGGGCTCGTCGTACGGCTTCGGCAGCGGCGGGAGCTGGCTGCCGCAGCCGGAGAACTGGGGCGAGCTGAGCATCGAGGCGCAGACCGGCGTGGAGGGCTCGACGCTGGAGCTGTACCGCTCCGCGCTCGCCGCCCGCCGCGAGCACCGCGACCTCGGCGCCGGTGACGGCGTGGAGTGGCTGCGCGCTCCCGAGGGCGTCCTCGCCTTCCGCCGGGGCGACTTCGTCTGCGTCGCCAACACCACCGGGGAGTCCGTGACGACCCCGGCGTACGGCCGTGTGCTGCTCACCAGCGGTGAGGTGACCGAGGCCGGCGGCGAGGCGAAGGTGCCGGGCGACACGACGGTGTGGTTCACCACCGCCTGACGGGCGCTGCCGACCTCTTCGCAAGAATCTTCAACAACTTCACTCCGGCCCGCTGCCTTTTCAGGTGGCGGGCCTTTAACATCTGCGTCACCGCAAGTTTGCTGAAGCTTTCAGCAAGCCGTTACGCGGTTCCCCACATGCCTTCAAGGACGAAGGAACCCCACATGGCACGCAGAACCCTCGCCGGGGCCGCCGCACTCGCCGCGGCACTTGTCATGACCCCGGCTGCCGCACACGCCTCCCCGCCCGGCGCCAAGGACGTCACCGCCGTCCTCTTCGAGTGGAAGTACGACTCGGTCGCCAAGGAGTGCACCAGCACCCTCGGCCCCGCCGGCTACGGCTACGTCCAGGTCTCCCCGCCCGCCGAGCACATACAGGGCCCGCAGTGGTGGACGTCGTACCAGCCGGTGTCGTACAGGATCGCCGGGCGGCTCGGTGACCGGACGGCCTTCCAGAACATGGTGAACACCTGCCACGCGGCCGGTGTGAAGGTCGTCGTCGACACCGTCATCAACCACATGTCGGCCGGCAGCGGCACCGGCACCGGCGGCTCGTCGTACACCAAGTACAACTACCCCGGTCTGTACTCGTCGTACGACTTCGACGACTGCACCAGCCAGGTCAGCAACTACCAGGACCGCTGGAACGTCCAGCACTGCGAGCTCGTCGGCCTCGCCGACCTGGACACCGGCGAGCCCTATGTGCGCGGGGCGATCGCCGGGTACATGAACGACCTGCTCTCCCTCGGGGTGGACGGCTTCCGCATCGACGCCGCCAAGCACATCGACGCCGCCGACCTCGCGAACATCAAGTCCCGGCTGACCAACCCGTCCGTCTACTGGAAGCAGGAGGTCATCTATGGTGCGGGGGAGGCCGTCCAGCCGACCGAGTACACCGGCAACGGCGACGTCCAGGAGTTCCGCTACGCCTACGACCTCAAGCGCGTCTTCAACAACGAGAAACTCGCCTATCTGAAGAACTACGGCGAGGGCTGGGGCTACCTGAGCAGCTCCGTCGCCGGAGTCTTCGTCGACAACCACGACACGGAACGCAACGGTTCCACCCTCAACTACAAGGACGGCGCCAACTACACCCTGGCCAATGTCTTCATGCTGGCCTGGCCCTACGGCGCCCCCGACATCAACTCCGGCTACGAGTGGTCGGACACCGACGCCGGCCCGCCCAACGGCGGCACGGTCAACGCCTGCTGGCAGGACGGCTGGAAGTGCCAGCACAAATGGCCGGAGATCATCCGCATGGTCGGCTTCCGCAACGCCACCCGCGGTGAGGCCGTCACCAACTGGTGGGACAACGGCGGCAACGCGATCGCCTTCGGACGCGGGGCCAAGGGCTTCGTGGCCGTCAACCACGAGTCCTCGACCCTCACCCGCACCTACCAGACGTCCCTCCCGGCCGGGACCTACTGCAACGTCCAGAACAACACCCCGGTGACGGTCAACGGCTCCGGCCAGCTCACCGCCACCCTCGGCGCCAACACCGCGCTCGCCGTCTACACGGGCAAGCCGAGCTGCTGAGGCCCACCCCCAGCCGGGCCCACGGCGTCGTACACCGCCGCCGTGGGCCCGGCCCGGCGGGAGGCCGCGCCAAGCGGAGCAACAGCGCGTGCGGGCGTGCGACCCGGATCGGAGGCTGGCGTCATGAGCATCCGTCCGTGGGTCGTCGTCGAGGCGCCAGACGATCGCGGCCTGCGCCGGGTCACCGTGGGAGGCAATGCCGCGGGCAGCGTCTGGTCGCTGCGCGAGCTGCGGAAACTGCTGGACCGCCTCGGTTACCCGGACGTCGATGTGGACGACCCCGCGTCGGTGTGCTGGCGCGGAGGGGACAGCGGCACCTGGCCCGACCGGAGCTTCGGGCGGCGTACGACCATGGCCGTCATGGCAGCGGGGCTCGTCGCCTCCGGGATCCTCAATGCGGTCATCGGCTGGCCGGACGCCTCCGGCGCCCTGACGTTCGCCCAGCGCATCACCGGGGCCGTGCTCGTGCTGTCCGGCGTGGTCCAGTGGGCCGGGGCGGTCCTGGTGTCCGACCACTGGGGCCGGCGCGGGCTCAGGGCCTCCGGCGCGATCGTCCTGCTCGGCGCCCTCATCGCACTGGCCACGGACAGTCTCCTCTTCCTGCTGTGGCTTCAGGAGAAGGAGGTCACGCCCTACCTGTTCGCCTTCCTGCCGCTCGGCTGCTGGGCGGTGTGGGCATGCGCCGTGCTGATTCGCGAAAAGACCTGGAAACGGCTTCCGCTTCCTACTAAATTCGTGGCGGGTTTTTATGCGACCGCGCTGCTGTCCGGGGTCAGTCTCGCCTACTCCACTCTGTACCAGCCCACGACGGCTCCGCTGCGCTTTTCCCTCCAGGCGGAATTCGGCAGGGCGCGCCTGGACCGTTCTCTCCCTTTTGTTCAGGTCCCGCTGAAACTCTCCGTGAAGAACACGGGTGAGGTGTCGGTGTACGTCATCGTCAGCGACGTCACCGTGTACGGCAGGACCGCCAAGTATGCCGAACAGGGGGATTCGTCGGCGCAGGCATGGAAGGAGAGCTTGCGTGAAGGAAACGAGGAGGCGGACCTGCACGTCGACCGGCTCTCCTACCGGCGACTGAGCAGCGACCGTCCGTACCAACCCGGAGACGTGCTCGAGGCCGGGCAGGAGGACACCATCGAGCACGTCTTCCAGATACCCAGGGACGTGCCGTACGACCTGCTCGACGTGGACCTGCAGATCACCTACATGAGGAAGGACCGGGGCCGGATCGACGTGGAGCACTTCCACCAGCCGTACCAGTCGTGGAGGCATCCCCGCTACGCGTGCCGCGCCGGCGACTGTGCCGGCCGGGACACGCTCACCTACCTCGCCAGGGTGCGGCACGACAACAACCTGGTCAACGTGACCCGTGCACCGCTCTATGTGACGGCGTTCTGGTCTCCGGCCACTCGGCCGGTGTACTCCATTTCCTCTTTCCATTTCACGGGCGGGCGTATCGATCCCGGCGCGGATAAACGAGAACTGAGGAGGTTCGGAATCGCGACCCGGCACGCCACCGCCGAGATTTCCGTCGCGGAGCTGCTGAGGTTCATACCTGCTCCGCCGCGTTGACCCAGTTGCCCGACTTCACGCCCGCCTCCTGGTCCAGCTGCAGAGCGGCCGCGAGGCAGTGGAGCGCGGGCGCACCGAGGGACGAGTAGATGTCCTTCGCCGGGAGCGAATCGGCGAGCTGCGGGATCATCCGCTTGATGGCCAGCGCCGTGTTGTCGACCTTGTCGTTCTGCAGCTGGGCGAACACGTCCAGGGAGTCGTTCTCCGATTCCTGGGACTTCCAGAAGTCCCGCACGCCCTCGCTGTTCCATGTGTCGGGAGTCAGGCTCTGCAGGTCCTCGGCGAGGGCTGCGTCCGGGACGGATTCGAAGACGGAGTTGGTGCAGACCTCGGCCGCCTTGCCGAGCGGTTCGTCCGGCAGGCCCTGGTTGGTGATCGCGTCCTTCAGTTCCTTCTCCAGGCGGCGCTTCTTGTCGGCCGCCCCGGGGTCGCCGGGCCGGGACGCGCTGGCCTCGTGCGCGCTTTCCGCGAGGCCTTTCCGCTTGTCATCGGAGGTCTTCGGGTCGCTCGCGGTCTGCAGTCCGGTCGCCACCAGCATGTGCCACGCCCGCTGACCGCCTGCGCCGCCGCCCGCGCCGGTGGCCTCGCCCGCGCCGGCCGTGCCCTCCTGCACGGACGACCACAGGTTGTTCGCCCCCGCGACGAGGTTGTTCTCCACGTCCGGCGGCGTGTCCTGGCCGGCGACGACCCCGAGTACGGACGCCGACCTGGCCACGACCAGGGCGAGCATGCCGCTCTCGGGCGGTGTCTGCGACTCGTTCGCCGCCTTCAGGGCGCCGGCCGCCTGCTGCACCAGCCCGGTCAGCCGGTCGCGTACCGCGGGAGGTGTCTGCGGGTCGTCGATCACGTCCAGTGCGGAGGCCACCTGCTGGGCGCTGCGGACGGCCCCGTCACGCTCCTGCGGCGGGGTCTGCGTGTCGTTCACCGCCTGCAGCACGTCGGTCAGCTGCTCCACGCTCGGCACCAGCTCGTCGGGAACGTCGGCCTTCTTGTCGTCCAGGTCCGCCGCCAGGCTGCCGGCCGCGTCCTGCTGCTGCTGCAGGGCGGCGGAGGCCAGAGCGCCGCCTTCGTCCGAACCGGTCGGCGTCGCGGTGCCCGGTGTGCTGTCCGGCGTCGGTGTCCCGGTCGTGGAATCGTCCGGCTGCTGCGGCGTGGAGGAGGCCGGCGTCTGCGGTGTCGGCGGCGGGGACGGTGTCGTGGACCCCTGGCCGACCGAGGGAGAGGGCGGCGTCGGGCCGGGAGGCGTGGAGTCGGCCCGCACCGAGGAGGGGAGCCGGCCCGCCCCCGGCCCACCGGGAGCCGCGGCCGCCGGAATCACCGGGCCCGTGGCCAGGGCCAGCGCTGTGACCACGGCGGATGCGCCGGTCAGGGGGAGGATGTGTCGCCGGGTGGTTCTGGTCATGATGGATCCAGAGGGGGTTCGCACACGGACTGCGCCACACCAGCCACTCTTCCCCCATCCGGGGCACTCCGCAACGCCGGCGCGGCGCCCTCGCGGGCCGGGACGCGGCGCCGTCACCGGCCGGAGGCGCGGCGCCTCGGCCGGCCGGGACGTCTGGGCCGTCCCCGGGGCAGGAACGGCGCCCTCGCGGGCCGGACGCGGCGCCCACACGGCCCGTACGCGACGGGTTGCCGGCGGGACGGGGCGTCGACCTCGCGGGCCGGGTTGCCCCTCGGGTCGGACGCGGCATCCCTCGGGTCGGACGCGCCGCCCCCTGGCGCCGGACGCGGCGCCCCTCGGGGCGCACCCGGCGCCGCTCGGGCCAGGACGCGGTGGTCCCCGTCGGCCAACGCGCGGCGCCCGCGCCCGAGCTGGGCGCGGTGCTCACTCCGACCCGGGCCGCCCCGTTGGCCGTAGCGGGCTCCTCCGCCCTGGCGGCCGCGCCCCGTTGGCCGTAGCGGGCCCCCTCCGCCCTGGCGGCTGCGCCCCCTTCGCCGTCAAGCCGCCCCCTCCGCCCCGGCGTCCGCGCCCCCTTCGCCGCGGCAGCCCCCAACTCAACCACCCCATGTGAAAGTTCTTGCTGAGTGTTTCACGACTCTTGCTGTAAGTCTTTCGTCGGCGATACCGTCCCCGCGGGCGCCCGCAGCGCAGCCCGCGCCGAGACGCCGGGGTCGGACCCGAACGAGCCGCAAGCACAAGGAGTTTCCGCCTGTGATACCGAGATGGCCGGCGCCCGGGACGCGCCGCAGTGCACGGGGAAGGCGGGGCGCGGCCGTCACCGCCGCCGCCCTCGCGGCCGCGTTGGTGCAGCCGCTCGCCGCCCACGCCGACGCCCCGCCCCCGCCGCCCTCCGACGCGGCGCTCGCCGCGCAGCCCGCCCGGCACGACGCCACCCGCGAGCAGTTCTACTTCGTCATGCCGGACCGCTTCGCCAACGGCGACACGGCCAACGACCGCGGCGGACTGACCGGTTCGCGCCTGGCCACCGGCTACGACCCCACCGACAAGGGCTTCTACCAGGGCGGCGACCTCAAGGGCCTCACTCAGCGCCTCGACTACATCAAGGGCCTGGGCACGACCGCCATCTGGATGGCGCCCATCTTCAAGAACCGGCCCGTGCAGGGCACCGGCGCTGGGGGTACCTCCCAGGCGTCAAGCACTGGGGGAGCCTCGGCCGGCTACCACGGTTACTGGATCACCGACTTCACCCAGGTCGACCCGCACTTCGGCACCAACCAGGACCTGAAGACCCTCATCGCCCGGGCCCACGCCAAGGGCATGAAGGTCTTCTTCGACGTCATCACCAACCACACCGCCGACCTCGTCGACTACGAGCCCGCGTCCTACGACTACCTTTCCAAGGGCGCCTTCCCGTACCTCACCAAGGACGGCCGCCCCTTCGACGACGCCGACTACGCGGCCGGCGGCAAGGGCTTCCCGGCCGTGGACGCCGGCTCCTTCCCGCGCACCCCGAAGGTCACCGCGAACGCCAAGGTCCCGGCCTGGCTCAACGACCCGACGATGTACCACAACCGGGGCGACTCGACCTACGCCGGCGAGTCCACCACCTACGGCGACTTCTCCGGCCTGGACGACCTGTGGACCGAGCGTCCCGAGGTCGTGCGCGGCATGGAGAAGATCTACGAGCGGTGGGTGAAGGACTTCGCCGTCGACGGCTTCCGCATCGACACCGTCAAGCACGTGAACATGGAGTTCTGGACCCAGTGGGCCACGGCACTGGACAAGTACGCCGCGGCGCACGGCCGTAAGGACTTCTTCATGTTCGGCGAGGTCTACTCCGCCGACACGTCCGTCACCGCGCCGTACGTCACCCAGGGCCGGCTGGACGCGACCCTCGACTTCCCCTTCCAGGACGCGGCCCGCTCGTACGCCTCGCAGGGCGGCAGCGCGCAGAAGCTCGCGAAGGTCTTCGCCGACGACTACCGGTACACGACCGACAAGGCCAACGCCTACGAGCAGGTCACCTTCCTCGGCAACCACGACATGGGCCGCATCGGGTCGTTCCTGAAGCAGGACAACCCCAAGGCCGGCGACGCCGAACTCCTCGCCAAGGACAGGCTCGCCAACGAGCTGATGTTCCTCTCCCGCGGCAACCCGGTCGTCTACTACGGCGACGAGCAGGGCTTCACCGGCGCCGGCGGCGACAAGGACGCCCGCCAGACGATGTTCGCCTCGAAGGTCGCCGACTACCTCGACGACGACGAGATCGGCACCGACCGCACCCACGCGAGCGACGCCTACGACACCTCCGCCCCGCTCTACCGGCAGATCAGCGCCCTCGCCGCCCTGCGCAGGGCCAACCCGGCCCTGACCGACGGCGTGCAGCAGGAGCGCTACGCGGCCGACGGGCCCGGCATCTACGCCTTCACCCGTACCGACGCCCGGACGGGCCAGGAGTACGTCGTCGCCTTCAACAACGCCGGCTCCGCGCGGACGGCGACCTTCGCGACCGGGTCGGCCGACATGGCGTACCGGGGCCTCTACGGCGCCGACGGGACGCTCACGACGGACGCGGACCACAAGCTCACCCTCACCGTGCCGGCCGGTTCCGCCGTCGTCTACAAGGCGGCCGGCAAGTTCGCCGCCCCGGCCACCCGGCCGTCGCTCACCCTGACGGCCCCGGCCCCGGGCGCCACGGGCACGGTGGACCTCACCGCCGACGTCACCGGCGGCGCGCTCGACCGCGTCGTCTTCGCCGCCCAGGTCGGCAACGCGAAGTGGCGGATCCTCGGCTCCGCCGACCACGCGCCGTACAAGGTCACCCAGGCCCTCGGCAAGGACGTCCCGGCCGGCACCGCCCTGCGCTACAAGGCCGTCGTGACCGACTCCGCCGGGCACACCGCGAGCGCCACGGCGAGCAGCACCACCGGCACCCCGCCCGCGCCCGAGGTGCCCACGGCCTCCTCCCGCGACTACGCGGTCGTGCACTACAAGCGCGCCGACGGCGACTACGCGAACTGGGGCCTGTACGCCTGGGGCGACCTCGCCGACGGCGAGGCGACCACCTGGCCGGCCGGCCACCCCTTCGTGGGCCGCGACGCCTACGGCGCCTTCGCCTACGTCAAGCTGAAGCCGGCCGCCTCGAACGTGGGCTTCCTGGTCGTCGACAAGGACGGCAACAAGGACGTCTCCGCCGACCGGAGCATCGACGTCACCAGGACGGGTGAGGTCTGGATCGAGCAGGGCGACGCCGATGTGCTGACCCAGCGGCCCGACTACCCGGCCCAGGACACCACCAAGGCGGTCCTGCACTACCACCGCGCCGACGGGAACTACGACGGCTGGGGCCTGCACGTCTGGACCGGCGCCGCGAACCCCACCGACTGGTCCAAGCCGCTGCAGCCGGTGCGCACCGACGCCTTCGGGGCCGTCTACGAGGTGCCGCTCGCGGCCGGTGCGACCAGCCTCGGCTACATCGTCCACAGGGGCGACGACAAGGACCTGCCCACCGACCAGTCCCTTGACCTGAAGGCCGACGGGCACGAGGTGTGGCTGCTCGCCGGGCAGGAGAAGCACCTGCTGCCGCAGCCGCAGGACTCCTCCGCCGCGCTCGACCTCACCACGTCCAAGGCGGTCTGGATCGACCGGGACACCGTCGCCTTCAACGGCTCCGACGCGGCCGCCTCCACCCAGCTGCTGTCCTCCCGCGACGGCTCGATCACCGTCAAGGACGGCACCCTGACCAGCGACGACGAGCGCTGGATCCGGCTGTCCCGGAGCACGCTGACCGACGCGCAGAAGGCGAAGTTCCCGCATCTGAAGGACTACACCGCCTGGTCCGTCGACCCGCGCGACCGCGACCGGGTGCGCGAGGCGCTGCAGGGACAGCTCGTCGTCTCGCAGCGCGCGGCCAACGGCGCCGTCCTGGCCGCGACCGGTGTACAGATCGCCGGCGTCCTGGACGACCTGTACCCGGGCGCGACCAAGGCCGCTCTCGGGCCGGTGTTCCGTCACGGGAAGCCGACGCTTGCCGTGTGGGCGCCCACCGCGCAGAGCGTGTCGCTGGAGCTGGACGGCTCGCTCAAGGCCATGCACCGCGACGCCGCGACCGGCGTCTGGTCGGTCACCGGCCCGGCCTCCTGGAAGAACAAGCCGTACCGGTACGTGGTGAAGGTGTGGGCGCCCAGCGTGCGCAAGGTCGTCACCAACCGGGTCACCGACCCGTACTCCGTCGCCCTCACCGCCGACTCCGCGCGCAGCGTCGTCGTCGACCTCGACGACCGGGCCCTCGCGCCGAAGGGCTGGTCGACCACGGCCAAGCCGAAGGCCGTGCCGCTGCGCGACGCGCAGATCCAGGAGCTGCACATCCGGGACTTCTCGGTGGAGGACCCTACCGTCCCCGCCAAGGACCGCGGCACCTACCGAGCGTTCGCGGACACCGGCAGCGACGGCTCGAAGCACCTGCGGGAGCTGGCCCGGGCCGGTACCTCCTACGTGCACCTGCTGCCCGCGTTCGACATCGCGACGATCCCCGAGAAGAAGGCCGACCAGGCCACCCCGGACTGTGACCTGCCCGCCCTGCCGGCCGACTCGGACAAGCAGCAGGAGTGCGTGGCGAAGAGCGCCGCGAAGGACGCCTACAACTGGGGCTACGACCCGTACCACTACACGGTCCCGGAGGGCTCCTACGCCACCGACCCCGACGGCACGGCCCGCACGGTCCAGTTCCGTGAGATGGTCCAGTCGCTCAACCGGGACGGGCTGCGCGTCGTCATGGACGTCGTCTACAACCACACGGCGGCCGCCGGCCAGGCGGACACCTCGGTGCTGGACAAGGTCGTGCCGGGCTACTACCAGCGGCTCATGGCCGACGGCTCGGTGGCCACCAGCACCTGCTGTGCCAACACCGCGCCCGAGAACGCCATGATGGGCAAGCTGGTCGTCGACTCGATCGTCACCTGGGCCAAGGAGTACAAGGTCGACGGCTTCCGCTTCGACCTCATGGGGCACCACCCGAAGGCCAACATCCTGGCGGTCCGCAAGGCGCTGGACGCGCTGACCGTCGCCAAGGACGGCGTCGACGGCAAGAAGATCATCCTGTACGGCGAGGGCTGGAACTTCGGCGAGGTCGCGAACGACGCCCGTTTCGTGCAGGCCACGCAGGCCAACATGGCGGGCACCGGCATCGCCACCTTCTCCGACCGCGCCCGGGACGCCGTGCGCGGCGGCAGCCCCTTCGACGCCGACCCCGGCGTCCAGGGCTTCGCGAGCGGCCTCTACACGGACCCGAACTCCTCCACCGCCAACGGCACTCCGGCCGAGCAGAAGGCCCGCCTGCTGCACGACCAGGACCTGATCAAGGTCGGCCTCTCCGGGAACCTGGCCGAGTACCGTTTCACGGACTCCGGCGGCAAGGAGGTCACCGGCGCCGGGATCGACTACAACGGCGCCCCCGCCGGGTACGCCGCCGACCCGGGCGACGCCCTCGCCTATGTCGACGCCCATGACAACGAGGCCCTCTTCGACGCGCTCGCCTACAAGCTGCCCGCCTCGACGAGCGCCGCCGACCGGGCCCGGACGCAGGTCCTGGCGATGGCCACGGCCACCCTGTCGCAGGGCCCGGCGCTCTCCCAGGCCGGCACCGACCTGCTGCGCTCGAAGTCGCTGGACCGCAACTCCTTCGACAGCGGCGACTGGTTCAACGCGATCCACTGGAACTGTGCCGACGGCAACGGCTTCGGACGTGGGCTGCCGCCGGCCGCGGACAACGCCTCCAAGTGGCCGTACGCCAAGCCGCTGCTGGGGACGGTCAGGGTCGGCTGCCCGCAGATCGACGGCGCGTCCGCCGCGTACCGGGACCTGCTGAAGATCCGGACGACCGAGCCGGACTTCTCCCTGGCGACCGCCGCGCAGGTGCAGTCCCGGCTCTCCTTCCCGCTGTCCGGGAAGGACGAGACGCCCGGTGTGATCACCATGCGCCTCGGTGACCTGGTCGTCGTCTTCAACGCGACGCCCGAGCGGCAGGAGCAGCGGATCGCCGGCCTCGCCGGGACGGGCTACGGGCTGCACCCGGTGCAGGCGGCGGGGGCCGACCCCGTGGTCAAGGGCGCGTCCTACCGGGCCGCGACCGGCACCTTCACGGTTCCGGCCCGCACGGTCGCGGTCTTCCGGCACCTGGACTGACCGGACGGACGGTGATCGCCTTCCGGCACGTGGACCGACCGGGGGGTGATCGCCTTCCGGCACGTGGACCGATCGGACGGTCGCGGTCGTCGCTCACTAGGCTGACCGCGACCGCCGTAGAACAGGAGTGCCCATGCCGCAGATCACCGTCGACTACTCCGAGCGCCTCGCAGACGCCTTCGACCGGCCCGGCTTCGCCCGGGCCGTGCACGAGGCGACGGTCGAGATCGCGGCCGCGAAGCCGCCGGCGTGCAAGACGCAGTTCCGCCGGACCGAGGACACCGTCGTCGGCCCGGACACCGAGGGCCATGCCATCGTGCACGTCACGATCGGCCTGCTGGCCGGCCGCACCGAGGAGACCAAGGCGCGCCTGGCCGAGCAGGTGCTCGAGCTGCTGCGGCAGCACGTGAAGCCCACCGAGGGCCTCGCGCTGCACGCCTCCGCGGAGGTCCGTGACCTCGACGCGTCGTACCGGAAGTACGACGCGTAGCGAGCTCTAGGCGGCGAGTGAGACGAGCCGGGTGACCAGGTCCGCGAAGGGCCCGTCGCCCGGCTCTTCCTTCAGCACCCGGCGCAGCAGCGCGGCCATCTCCTCGTCGTACGCCGCGCTCACCGCGAGGAGCGCGGCGAAGTCGTGCACGAGCTGCGTCTCCAGCTCCGCGCGCGGGATGCGCCGGCCGTCCAGCCAGATCAGCGCGGTGGACTCGGCCAGCGAGATCCAGGAGCGGATCACCAGCTCCAGACGGGCCGGAGGGTCCTCGACGCCCAGGTGCGACAGGATCTGGACATAGGCGGCCTGCCGTACGGAGTCGATGAGCGCGTTGGTCGTGGACGAGCCCACGGCCGGGCCCCCGCGCATCAGGGCGGAGAAGCCGGGGCCGTGGTCGTCGACGAAGTCGAAGAAGCGGGTCATCACCCGCAGCAGCCGGGCGCCCAGCGGTCCCTCGCGCGGCTCCACGAAACGGGCCGCCAGTTCGTCCGAGGCACGCTTCAACGCGGCCTCGTACAGGCTGAGTTTGCCGGGGAAGTAGTGGTAGACGAGCGGGCGTGAGATGCCCGCGGCCGACGCTATCTCGTCGATGGAGACCTCGTCGGGCGAGCGGCGGCTGAACAGCTCGAGGGCGACACCGATCAGCTGCTGCCGTCGTTCCTCGACGCCCATGCGGCGGCGTACCCCGGTAGTCATGCGAACACCTTACCGATCGGATCCGGCCGCCCACGGACCCGATCGGCCACGGACGTTCACATATCGAGCACCAGCCGGTCGCCGCGGGCCCGGGAGACACAGATCAGCATCGAGTCGTCGCGCTCCGCGTCCGTCAGCAGCTCGTCGCGGTGGTCCACCTCGCCCTCCAGCACCCGCTGCTGGCAGGTGCCGCAGAAACCCTGCTCGCAGGAGTAGGCGGTGTCGGGGAGTTCCGCGCGCACGGCGGCCAGCACGGTGGTGTCCTCGGACACGCTCACCACCCGTCCGCTGCGCCGCAGTTCGACCTCGAACGCGCCGCCGGAGGCCGTCCGCGGCGTGAACCGTTCCATGTGGACGTGCGGCACCCGCTCCTGCACCGCCGCCATCAGCCCCTCGGGTCCGCAGCAGTACACGGCCGTGTCCTCGGGCAGTTCGCCGAGCCAGGCGCCGAGGTCCGGCAGTCCGGCCTCGTTCTCGGCGACGACCCTCACGCGGTCACCGCCGAGTTTGACGAGCTCCTCCAGGAACGGCATCGAGGCCCGGCTGCGGCCGCAGTACAGCAGCCGCCAGTCGGCGTCCTCGGCGGTGAGCGCGCGCAGCATCGGCAGGACCGGGGTAATGCCGATGCCGCCGGCGACGAAGACATGACGCGCGGCCCTCGTCAGCGGGAACCGGTTGCGCGGGCCGCGGACCTCCAGCTCCATGCCCTCGCGCACCTGCTCGTGCACCTCGCGCGAGCCGCCCCGCCCGTCCTCCACCAGCCGCGTGGCCACCGTGTAGGAGGAGGTGTCCTCCGGGTCGCCGCACAGCGAGTACTGCCGGACCAGACCCGACGGCAGCACCAGGTCGAGATGGGCGCCGGGCTCCCAGCGCGGCAGGTCGTGCCCTTCCAGGCGGAGTTGGACGACCCCCTCGGCGATCGCCTCGTGCCCGGTCACCAGCAGCGTCAGCGCCCGTGACCGCGGCTGCCCGCTGATCGGCGTCTCCAGCGCGGGCATCGGCCACAGCGGCGAGCCCTGGATCCGGCGGCGCAGCGCGCGCCGGGCGAGCAGCGCGGCCCCGGCGACGGCCACGACGGTGCGCAGCTTCGGCATCAGGCGGTCCTCTTCTCTGCCGCGAGGGCTGCGGGGGAAGTGGCGAGGTAGGCGACGGCCTGCTCGGTGGAGCCCTCCTGGGAGGGGTGGTAGGTGCGGCTGAGATAGCGCGGGATGGACCTGAGCATGTCCTCGGTCGTCGGCAGCACCCCGCGCCGGCCGCGCACATGGAAGTCACGGAACGTGGGCTTGCCGTCCAGCACGGTCGGGTCGTTCTCCATGAAGAACCGCACCCCGCGCTGCCACAGGAACACCAGCGCCGTGAACGCGGTCGCCCAGGTCCGCGCGCGCCGCCGGTAGCTGCCGTCGACGTGGCTGAACAGGTCGAAGGCGACCGAGCGGTGCTCGACCTCCTCGGCGCCGTGCCAGCGCAGCAGGTCCAGCATCGTCGGGTCGGCGCCGCGCCGGTCCAGCTCCTCGGCATTGAGCACCCAGTCGCCGAGGAAGGCGGTGTAGTGCTCGATCGCCGCGATCAGCGCGACCCGCTCCATCAGCCACCAGCGGCGTGCCCGGCCCGGCGGCAGTGTGCGGTCGCCGAGCAGCTTCTCGAAGAACCAGTCGACCTGCGCGGTGTACGGCGTCGGGTCGAGCCCCTGCTCCCGCAGATGCGGCAGGACCTCGTCGTGGGCCTGGGAGTGCATCGCCTCCTGCCCGATGAACCCGATGACGTCCTCGCGCAGCCGCTCGTCCCGGATGTAGGGCAGCACCTGCTTGTAGACGTGCACGAACCACCGCTCCCCGGCCGGCAGCAGCAGATGCAGCACGTTGATGGTGTGCGTGGTGAACGGGTCCCCGGGCACCCAGTGCAGCGGCGTGTGCTCCCAGGAGAAGGACACCTTCCGGGCCTTGAGCGGCGTCCGCTCCGCCTCGACCGGCTGGGGGACCCGAGCGGCCTGCTTGTTAGACATGGCGTCAATGTACTGATGGGTAGGCCGAGGGGGAACCCCTCGCGCCCGACCTTGTTGACGCCACTGTCAGCAGTGAGCAGTGGTGAGCAGCAGTGAGCAGTAGTGAGCTGCCGTTGGCGGCAGTGGGTCCTAGTGCAGGCCGCCGATCTCCCGGCCGTCGTTCAGGGTGCCCTTCAGCTCGGCCTGGAGCCCCTGCTTGGCGCGCACCGCGAGGACATGGCCGTCCGCGCTCGCCCGCAGACCGCCCGTGGTGCGGATCGACGCCGTGTCCTTGCCACCCGCGGCGAGCAGGTACCAGGTCCCGGCCTGCGACTTCCACAGCACCCCGGCGAGCACCTGCGGATCGCGCGGCCCGCACGCCGGCACGTCCTCGGCCTTCGCCGCGACCGCCCCGTAGGTGCCGCCCGGGGTGTGGAACTGCGCCAGCACCCGCGCCCCGCCGCCCCGCCAGGTCTCCGCCCGCGTGCACACCCAGTCCGCGGTGCCGCCCGCGCCCGGCAGCTTCTGCTCGGCGTACGCCCACGCGTTCACGGAGCTGACGCCCTGCGAGCGCACCGCGCCCAGCGAGCAGGCGTACGGCGCCCACGCGCGCAGGCTCTCGGCGCCGGACACCTCGCGCTCCTTGCCGGGGTGGCCGACGGTGAGGCGGGCAGGCATGAGTTCACCGAGGTCGGTCAGGGCGTGCGTGCCGCTGTCGTCGGTGACCTGCAGGGCGTTCCACGACGTGCACGGGCCGGTCTTCGTCGCCGGGCTGGCCATCGGCGAGGTGATCCCGTCGGTCAGCGTCAGCTCCGACGTGCCGGCGGCCGGCTTCATCAGGTTCCGCTGGGCCGCCTTCGTCACCCATGGGGCGGTCAGATACCGGACGTTGCCGTCGGCACGGCCCAGCACCACCGCGTCCGCGCCGGTGCCGCTCGCGCCGTCCGCGCGGGCGAAGTCCAGCGCCGCGCCCTGGGTGCCGTCCTTCGGCTCGGCGTAGCGGGCGATGCGCAGCCCGTCGTACAGGATCACCACGTGCGCGTTGTCGACGGTGCCCGCGTACAGCAGCTGCGGCGGGCCGGCCGGGCCGCCGGACGGTGTGCCGGGCGTCGCCGAGACACGGACCGTCTCGCCGGGACGGGCCCACACGGCCAGGGCGCGGCGCAGCAGCGAGGTGTCACCGGTGAGGTCGCCGCGCGCCGGCCACACCGAGAAGTCGGTGCGCGACGCCGTCTTCCACGCGCTCGGCGTGGCCCTCACCAGCCGGCCGGGGTCGAGGGCGGCCTCGGCGGCCGGGTTCTGCGCGTACGCCGGGGCGGCCGCGCCCTCCGGCCCCCAGCCGCCGCCGGGCAGCGCCACCAGCGCGCCGCACACGGCGAGGGCCGCGGCGGCGGCGAGCGCGGCCCTGGCGTGCTGGCGCCGGCGCATCAGATCGGTCGGCCGGGCCTGCAGCGAGCACGGGTCGAACTCGGGCGAGGCCAGCAGCCCGTACTGCGCGGGTACCTCGTCGGCCTCCCGCAGCGCCGCACCGGCGTCCTCGACCCCGGCCGCCGCCAGGACACGGCGCACCTCGTCGTCGGACAGCTGCTCGAGGCCGCGCAGCGCGTAGGCGGCACGCGCCGGGGCGTCCAGCGCCGACAGCCGCTGGTCCAGGGCGAGTTCGTCGGCGCCGCCCGAGCGCGGGAACAGGCGCAGGCCCCACACCTGCGGCAGCAGCGGCGGCAGCTGGGCCCGCCTGAGCCGGCCGCGGAGCCCGAGCGGCAGCCCCGCCTCCAGCGCCGCGCGCAGCACCCGCAGCCGGACGAAGGCGTACCCCGGGTCACCGTCGCGCCCCGCGGACTGGGCCGGGATGGCGGCCGTGGCGGCCTTGCCGCGGGGCAGGGCGCGCTGGGCGAGGGCGTGGGCGGTCAGGACGCGCCGGCCGCGGCCGAGGTCGGGCGGCAGCACCAGATAGGCGAGCCGCACGAGCCGCGGGTAGTGCTCGACGAGCGCGGCCTCGGCCTGCTCGACGCCGACGACCGGGCCGGCGGGGGACGATGAGGGGCGCGGGGCGACATCCTGTGACTGCACGTTCAGCAGAACGAGCGAATCGGCGGATGGTCACCGCCGCCCGGGTGACTCAGTCCTGCGGCTCCACGAGCAGGCGGGCGTAGTTCGCCATCGACCGCTGGTAGCGCGGCAGATGCGGAGCCAGCGCGCCCAGCACCAGTGACAGGCCCTCACGGTCACGGCCGAGGGCGGACAGGCACAGCGCGAGCGTGGCGCGTACCGCGTCGTCCAACTCGTCGGAGGGGGCGTCCAGTTCGGGCGTCAGCAGCTTGACGCCCTCCTCCGGCCGGCCGGTGTTGCGCAGGGACGAGGCCAGCTGGATCTTCGCCCGCCGGCCCCGGTATCCGTCCAGGCCGCGCGCCAGCGCCTCCCGGTACAGCGGAACGGCGTTGCCGGAGTGGCCCGTCGAGTCGAAGGCGCAGGCCCGCTCGAAGGGGCCCAGCGGGCTGTCCTCGGGCAGCTCGGCGACGAGGGCGTCGATCCGGGCGCGGAACTCGGCGGCCCGCTCCTCGGGGTAGTCGTCCAAGGCGGCCCAGGCCGCGGTCATCCGGTCTTCCCAGTCCTGGTTCACCGGCCCACTCTCGCACAGGGGTACGGATCGGTGACAGCAGGGCGGACGCATTGAGCGCGCGGCCCGCGGCAGCCGTATCGACAGGCGTCCCGCACCGCCCGGACCCGGAGGAAACACATGAGGCTGACCCGACCGATGCTCGCCGTGACCGGTGCCCTGGCCGCGCTGGCGGTCGCGGGCTGCGGCGCCGGCGGCGGCCACGACGACGCCGTACCGCCGACGGCCACCGGCAGTCTGGAGCACCTGGCCGCCGAGGCGAAGTGCCGGCCGGACATGCAGACGGACGCCGACGAGATCCGCCAGGCCATCTGCACGACCACGGACGGGAAGTTCGTGCTGGCCACCTTCGCCACCGACCGCGGGCAGCGGGAGTGGATCAACGAGGCGAAGGACTACGGCGGTCACTACCTCGTCGGCCGCAAGTGGGTCGCCGTCGGCGACGACGGGGTGGTCGGCGCGCTGCGCTCCACGCTGGGCGGCACCATCGAGCAGGGCAAGCAGCACGGGGGAGCGCACTCCGGTCACCACTGACCGGGTGCACGGCATACGAAAGCCGGCGGTGGGGGAGGGGCACCGCCGGCTTTCGCATGTGGGGGGTCAGGGGGTCACTGGCACTTCTGTCCCCGGTTGATGCAGTTCGCGATCTTGCTGTTGAGGTTGCCGGTCATCACGTTGATGAAGTCGTCGTGGTCCGTGATCGCCTTGTGCAACTGCTCCGGGAAGCCGTCGACCGCGTAGGCGTTCTTCACCTGGCCGTTGCTGATCACCGGCGCCGGAACGTCGTACACCAGGCGCATGGTCAGCTGCGGGATCGCCTTGAAGCCGTTCTGGCAGCGGCCGTTCGCGTCGGCGAAGGCCACATGGGTGCGGTGGTTGGCGCTGTCGATGTTCTGGCCGTCCCAGCAGGACTGGAAGGCGAACGTGCGCACCACACTGCTGCCGGCGGGGCAGATCGGGTACTTGTCGGTGAGCTGGACCTTGTTCTCGAAGCCGGTGCAGCTCCAGTGCGCGTTGGCGTTGCCGGGGCCGTTGGTGAAGGCCTTGGCGTCACCGGTGATGATCCGCAGGAACTGCGGCATCGCGACGACCTTGCTCATCGGGTTGCCGACGAACTTGATCTGCGCCTGCTTGGCGACCAGGATCTTGCCGACGTTGCCCTCCTTCCCGCCGCCGTCGTTGTTCTGGTCGAAGTCCTGCGTGCCGTCCTGCACCCGCACCACCGGCCAGTAGTACGACGACTTGTCCTGCTGGTTCTGGCAGGTCGTCTCGGCCGCGGCGAAGGTGCCGTTGTTGGCGAAGGCGTCGTTCGACTGGTTGCCGACGTAGTCGTGCAGGTGGTGCGCGCCGTTCTTGACGCCCGGCGCCACGATCACGTTGTCCGTGTTGTGGTTGCCGTTGGCGTTCACCCCGCAGCGGGTGGTGAAGGTGCCGACGGAGGCGTTGCGCATTCTGCGGGGCTTGGCGGGGACGTTCGGCTGCACCTTGGTGATGTCGACGAAGTCCGCGGCGGAGGGACCGTTGCCGGCCTGGCCACCGCTGTTCTGGCCACCCTGCTGGCCGTTGTTCTGACCGCCGTTGTTCTGGCCGCCCTGCTGCTGGCCTCCGTTGTTCTGGCCGCCCTGCTGCTGGCCGCCGTTCATCTGGCCGCCGTTGTTCTGGCCGCCGGTCGTCTGCGGCGGGTCGGCGGGGCTGGCCGTGCAGGAGGCGAGGTCGTCCAGGCGGCCGGGGGCGTTGCCGCCGACCCGGTTGATCTCCAGCTGGATGCGGTCGATGATCGCCGCCCGCCGGTCCTTCAGCGGCTGGAGGATGGAGTTCTGCACGAAGCTCGCGTCGCGGGTCTGTGCGTCACGGGTCGTCGCCAGCCGCTGGTAGGCGTCGGTGATCTGGCGGTCCAGGTTCGCCAGTTCACCGTCCACCTCGGTGCGCGCCTGCCCCGGCACGTCCGTGAGCTGCTGACCGACGTCCGGGCAGGAGATCGTCGCCACCTGGGCGGACGCCGCCTTGGTGCGGTTGCCCCAGGAGTCGTGCGACTCGTGGGCCGACGCGTAGAAGTTCGCCCAGACCAGCCCGCCCCCGCCGAGCGCTAGGGCCGCCGATGCGGCTATGGCCTTGCCGGCCATGGACGAGCGGCGTTTTCGTGTGTTGCGTGCCATGGAACTCCTCTGACTTCCGTGCGGGCTTCCGGGGCGGCAGCGAGGCGCCCGAGGGGTGAAGCGGCGCCCATGGATACGCAGGAGGCTCCCGAGGCGTTCAAAACCCGTGAGGATTCAGTGGAGTTGCAGATCAGCGGCCGTCGAGAAACGCCAGCACGGCCAGCACCCGCCGGTTGTCGTCGTCCGACACCTCCAGGCCCAGCTTGGTGAAGATGTTGGCGGTGTGCTTGGCGATCGCCCGTTCCGTCACCACGAGCCTGGCGGCGATCGCCGTGTTGCTCCGGCCCTGCGCCATCAGCTCCAGCACCTCCAGCTCACGCGGCGTGAGCCGGGCCAGCGGCCGGTCCTCGCCCGCCCCGCGCGCCAGCAACTGCTGGATGACCTGCGGATCCATCGCCGTACCTCCCGCCGCGACCCGCCGTACGGCGTCCACGAACTGCTCCGCGTCGAACACCCGGTCCTTGAGCAGATAACCCACCCCGCCGCTGCCGTCCGCGAGCAGCTCCCGCGCGTACAGCTGCTCCACGTGCTGCGAGAGCACCAGCACCGGCAGCCCCGGCCGGTGTGTGCGCGCCTGGAGCGCGCACTGCAGGCCCTCGTCGGTGTGCGTCGGCGGCAGCCGTACGTCGACCACGGCCACGTCCGGCTGCTGTTCCCGCAGCGCCGTGGTCAGCTCGGGGCCGGACTCGACGGCCGCGACGACGTCGAAGCCGTGCGCCTGAAGCAGCCGGACCAGTCCGTCGCGCAGCAGGAACAGGTCTTCGGCTAGGACAACGCGCACGGAATCTCCAGGGACACCAGGGTGGGACCGCCCACCGGGGAGCTGACGGCCAGAACGCCGTCGAATGTACCCAGCCGCCGCTCCACCCCGGCCAGCCCCGACCCGGCACCGATCACCGCCCCGCCCTTCCCGTCGTCGGTGACCGTGACGCGCAGCCGCCCGTCGGCGTGGTGCAGGTCGACCCAGACCCGGCCGGCGCCGGAGTGCTTGACCGCGTTGGTGAGCAGCTCGCTCACGGCGAAGTACGCCGCCGACTCCACCGGTGCCTGTGCTCGCCCCGGCAGATCCACGCTCACCTCGGTGCCGACCGGCAGCCGCAGCGCCAGCGCCCGTACGGCGTCGCCCAGACCGCGCTCGGCGAGGACCGGCGGGTGGATGCCGCGCACCAGGTCGCGCAGTTCGCCCAGGGCCGCGAGCGAGTTGTTCCGGGCCTGTGCGAGCAACTGCCGGGCCTGCTCCGGATCCTTGTCGAGCAGCATCTCGATCGTGCCGAGGTCCATGCCCATCGCCACCAGCCGGGCCTGCGCCCCGTCGTGCAGGTCGCGTTCGATGCGGCGCAGCTCCGCGGCGGAGGCGTCGACGGCGTCCCGGCGGGTCTCGGTGAGCTTCTCCACACGGCGGGCGAGCTGCGCTTCGGGGGAGGGCGCGAGATGGGCGCGGCCGATACGGAAGTGGGCGCGGATCAGCGCCGGGTTGTAGCGCAGCGCGAGGGCGAGCCAGCCGCAGCCGACCAGAGCCGCGGCGAGCGCGGTGCGCCAGCCGGTGACCGGGATGAACGTGTACCACCAGTCGTCGGACAGCGCCACGATCGGCCGCCACAGGCCCGCCCCGATCAGGATGCCGAACAGCCCCTCGGCGATCATCGCCGGCGCGAGCGAGGCGACCGCCGCGCCGGCGAGGGCGTCCACGGACAGCCAGCGCAGGTCCTGCCAGGTCGCCGGGTCCCGCAGCAGTGCCTGGGTGAGCCCGGCCCGGCCGAGGACCCCGGCACCGGCCGACGCGGGAAGCGGACGGTAGGGGGCCGGTATGTCCATGCCCGCCCAGCGCGCGGCCAGCTCCCGCCGGCGCTGGGCGTGTCCGCGCACCATCCGCAGTACGGAGGGAGTGGTGAGCGCCCCCAGCCCGAGGGGGATGAAGGAGAGGGACAGCAGGGCGAGGACGGACAGGCCGATCGAGGCGGTCCAGCCCATCGTCGACAGTGCGGCGCCCCTTGCCCCCGCCACCAGTGCGTTCCGTATCCGCGTCCTCGTCATGGCCCCCCGCCTTCGCTTCGTCTCGCCTGCGTCGCTCGTCGCGGGGAACAGTCTCGCCGAGCGTGCGCGGTGTCCGCACAGGGCCGGGCACCCCGTCAGGGGGTGGTGCCGGATACACCCCCGCCGAGTCCCAGCACCTTCGCCTCGACCTCCGGGTCGAGCCCCTTGGCCGTGCGGTCCGCCCGCATCGGTGCCGTGCCGCCGAGTGCGCACAGCCAGTGCCAGGTATCGGCGACGGTCTCCTCGACGGGACGGCAGCGCAGGCCCGTGGCGAGGGCCCGGGAGACGTCCGCGCGGTGCAGCGCGTCGTGCAGGTCACTGCCCGGCGGCACCCACACCGGCAGCTGCACCCACGGCTCGATGCCCGCGTCGAGGATCGTCCGCGGGTCGGTCCAGCGCAGCTCGGCCGGTCCCGAGGTGACCCGGACACAGGACTCCAGCAACGCGCCCATGGTGGCGTGCCCCGAGGGGCTGATCAGGTTGTACGGCCCGCTCAGCTCCTGCTCCACGGCCCCGAGCGTCCACTCGGCGAGGTCACGGGCGTCGACGAACTGCAGCGGCAGGTCCCGGGGTCCGGGCGCGAGTACGGGGCCGCCCCGGGCGATCCGGTTCAGCCACCAGGGCAGCCGGCCGACGTTCTCGTACGGTCCGAGGATCAGCCCGGCCCGTACCAGCAGCGAGTGGTCCGCGCCGAACTCCGCGACGGCCGCCAGCTCCCCGCCGCGTTTGTCGCGTCCGTAGTCGGTGTGGCCGGCGTCGGGAAAGGCGCCGTCGACGAGCGGCGCGTCCTCGCCGTACCCGGCCGGGCGCGGCCAGGTGTACACCGAGCAGCTGGAGACGTACACATACCGTCCGGCGCGCTCCCGCAGCAGCCCTGCCGACTCCCGTACCGCGCGGGGGGCCGCCGACCAGGTGTCGACGACGGCGTCCCAGCGTTCGCCGGAGCCGGCCAGGGCCGCGAGGCCGCCGTCGGCGGTGCGGTCGCCGTGCAGCGACCGCACCCCGGGCGCGGCCGCATGCCGCCCCCGGTGGAAGACGGTCACCTCCCAGCCCCGGACGAGGGCCGCCTCGACCACGGCCCGCCCCACGAACTCCGTTCCGCCCAGCACCAGAAGTCTCATGCCGGTGACTGTGCCGGAGCCGGCCGCGGGACGGAACCGTGTTCTGCTCCCGGCAGAGGGGTCAGCGGCCGGCCGGCGGCGCGTACTTGTAGCCGACGCGGCGCACCGTCTGGATCGCCTTGCGGTGCTCGGCGCCCAGCTTGCGGCGCAGCCGGGCGACATGGACGTCGACGGTGCGGCCGTCGCCCACGTGGCCGTACCCCCACACGGTGGTGACCAGCTGGTCGCGGGTGTGCACCCGGTGCGGGTTCGCCACCAGATGGGCAAGCAGCTCGAACTCCAGGTAGGTCAGGTCGAGTTGACGCCCGCCTACCCAGGCGGTGCGCTGCACGGTGTCGATCCGTACGAGCGGCTCTTCCAGGGCCGTGCCGAGCGGGTCCGGAACGGGCCGGCCCGCCTGCTCCGGCACGGGCCCGCCTGCCTGGCCGGGCCGGTCCGGCACGGCCACCGGCAGGAACGGCGGCTGCTGGTCGGCGGGGACGAGCACCAGGTAGCCGACCATCGGCGGCCGGCCGGGCAGCGTGGGCAGGGTGTGCTGGGGCGCCGGCAGCCAGGTGGCACCGGGCGGCAGGAAGTCCGCCACGTCGACCACCTCGTCCCGGTCGACGGCGCGCAACCGGTGACGGGCGGCGGCCGGGGCCGGAGCGGGCAGGGTGGCGGTGCTGAGGGAACGAGTGGTCGCCATGAGAGGTCAGCTCTTTCGCGCGAGAAGTTCGTCGTTCGTCGGACAGGTCGACGGCGGCGACTCGTGGTCGCGGCGCGTCGGGGGACGTACGGCTTGTCGCGCCGGCCGAAGGCCGGGGGTTACGGCTTTAGAGGGCCGGCGCGTTCGTCGCGCGGCAACACACCCGGTCGAAGTCGTGGTGCTGACGGGAGGGCCAGAAGGGCTCGAGGTCCTGGCGACCTGTCGCGGAGTACTTCTGGAAGCTGGCCATGGACTTATTGAAGCAGACGTGAGCCGTTAACAGGAGTCCTCCTCTCACTCTGTGGACACCCTCCCGTCCGCGAGCCGCCCCGGCCCCGCCCCGGCACACCTCACCCGACCAGGCGTTTACGCCAGTCCAGGGGTATGACGGTGACCGAACGGCCCGGATCGCCGTCCCACTGGGTGGACAACCCGGCCGCCGCGAGCGCCGTGACGACCTCCCGCCCGACGGCCGCCGTGGTCTCCTCGGAACCGTCGAACCCGCCGTAGTGCAGCGTCAGTCCGTGGCCCTCGGCGGCGGCGCGGGTCGCCTGGTGGTGGAAGAACACGAAGCCCCGGGTCGTCTCCGGGTCCCGCACCTCGCCGCCGATCTCCGCCATGCCGCAGCCGTGACAGCAGGTGAAGTCCTCCCGGGCGACCACCCCGGCCCGCTCCAGCGCGGCGAACGCCTCCGTCAGACGGTCCGGATCCGTCGGGCCGTCCCAGCTCTCCTGCTCCGACACCCGCTCCAGCCACAGCCGCTCGACCATCTCGCGCGCCTGGACGGCGGAGACGGCGTCCTCCATGAGGTACACGGTCTCCTCCACGAGGCGCTCGATGCCCAGATAACCGTCGCGGAGCATCTCCCGCACATGGTCCTCGGCCTCGGCCGCCACCTGCTCGTCGAGCGGCGGCACCTCTACGCTGGGCGGCAGCTCGACCGGCTCCCACTCCACGCCCGCGTCCCAGCCGGGCTCCTGGCGCGCCCAGCCGGTCAGCAGCCCGGCCACCCGCTCCGGGTCCGTCAGCTCCGCGCCGAAGAACTCGTCCTCCCCGCGCCGGTGTTCCAGCCGCCAGTCCCCGCCGCCCTCGCGCCACACCTGCGCGAAGACCAGCGGCAGGTCCGGCACCCGCTGCACGACGATCCAGTGGTCGCCCGGTGCGCCGATGCGGTGCACCAGATCCCGCAGGACCTCCGCGGACGGCCGCAGATATGTGTCCCCGTACTCCGTCTCGGCCTTGACGTCCAGAACCCCGTGCAGCTCCATGTCCCCGCCGGTCTCCTTGCCCCCGTCGATCTCCATGTCCTCACGATGACATGCGCCACTGACAACGCGAGGGGCGTCCACCTGACGGTGGACGCCCCTCGCGCGAAGACGGGTGGACCGGACGGGATCAGACCTGGCCGGCCTTCTCCAGCGCCGAGCAGCAGGTGTCGACGATCAGCCGGGTCACGACGTACGGGTCGACGTTGGCGTTGGGACGGCGGTCCTCGATGTAGCCCTTGCCGTCCTTCTCGACCTGCCACGGGATGCGGACCGAGGCGCCGCGGTCGGAGACGCCGTAGGAGTACTTGTCCCACGGGGCGGTCTCGTGCAGGCCGGTGAGGCGGGCGTCGATGCCGGCGCCGTAGTTCTTGACGTGGTCGAGCGGCTTGGAGCCCTCGCCGAGCGACTCACAGGCGGTGATGATCGCGTCGTAGCCCTCGCGCATCGCCTTGGTGGAGAAGTTGGTGTGCGCGCCCGCGCCGTTCCAGTCGCCCTTGACCGGCTTGGGGTCGAGGGTGGCGGCGATGCCGAAGTCCTCCGCGGTGCGGTACAGCAGCCACCGGGCCACCCACATCTGGTCGGAGACCTCCAGCGGGGCGAGCGGGCCGACCTGGAACTCCCACTGGCCCGGCATGACCTCGGCGTTGATGCCGGAGATGCCGAGGCCCGCCTTCAGGCAGTTGTCCAGGTGCGCCTCGACGACGTCACGGCCGAAGATCTCGTCGGAGCCGACACCGCAGTAGTAGCCGCCCTGCGGGGCCGGGAAGCCGCCCTTGGGGAAGCCGAGCGGGTAGCCGTCCTTGAAGAAGGTGTACTCCTGCTCGATGCCGAAGATCGGCTCCTGCGCACCGAACCGCTCCTCGACCTCGGCGAGCAGGGCACGCGTGTTGCTCGGGTGCGGGGTCATGTCCGTGTCCAGGACCTCGCACAGCACCAGGATGTCGTCGCCGCCGCGGATCGGGTCGGGGCAGCTGAAGACCGGCCGCAGCACGCAGTCCGAGGAGTGGCCCTCGGCCTGGTTGGTGGAGGACCCGTCGAAGCCCCACAGCGGCAGCGCCTCCAGGCCGGCGGGGGCACCCGTGATGATCTTCGTCTTGGAACGGAGCTTGGCCGTCGGCTCGGTGCCGTCGATCCAGATGTACTCAGCCTTGAAGGTCATCGGGGCCACATCCTTAACGTGGGTCTGGCGCACTGCGGGTGCTGCGGCGCTGCGGCACTGGGCGCCGCGGTGGATGTCGGCAGACTGCCAACAGGCGATTTCCCGTCCATTGCTCGTATGTGAACCCCGTGTTACCTGGGGGTGGTGTGGCGCGTCTCACGTCGCCGTGCGGGCGGCTGTGAGGAGCGGTGTGACGGGTGCCGGCCGCGCCGGATTCGTATGCGATGCGGTTCGGGCGACCCGGGCGGGCCCCGCCCGCGGCTCAGGAGTCGCCGGCCGCCGCGTCCCGCACCCCCGTCAGGAAGTCGCGGATCGCCGCCCGCTCCCGGTCGTCGTAGCGTGCCAGCAGGCCGACCGTCCGGCCGATGAGCGGTCCGAAGAAGTCCTCGCCCAGCCGTACGGCCGACTCGTCCACCTCGACGACCACCGTCCGCCGGTCCACCCGGCCCCGCGTCCGTCGCACGTGCCCGGCGCCCTCCAGCCGGTCGACGAGGGCCGTCGTCCCGGCCGAGTTCAGTCCCAGCTCGGCGCCGAGCCGGCCGGCCGTCATCTCCTCGCCCGCCCGCCGGGCGTCCATCAGCGCGATCAGGGCCCGCACATCGGTCGGGTGCATGCCGTTGCGCTGGGCGAAGCGGGCACTGTGCAGCCCCAGCTCGACCGCCACCGCGCGCAGCAGATGGACGATCTCCCTCTCCGGTTCCTGGGACACCCCGGCCGCCTTCCGCTATCGTCTCGACCAACAAGAATCTTGCTCAGCGAGATAATAGGGGGTGTGGCGATGAGCGGCCGGTTCGACCCGGACGATTTCCGGGCGGCGTACGACAAGGTCATGGCGAAATGGCCGGCGGAACGGGAGACGGTCCTCGTGCCCACCCCGTACGGCACGGCCCACGTCAACGCCTGCGGACCGCGTGACGCGCCCCCGCTGCTGCTCCTGCCCGGCGGCGGGGGAGCGACGTCGGCCTCCTGGTACGCCCAGGCCGCCGAACTGGCCCGTATCCGGCGGGTCTACGCCGTCGACCTGCCCGGCGTCCCCGGCCGCAGCGAGGTGTCCGCGAAGCACCGCCCCCGCACGGCCGCCGACCTGTGCGACTGGCTCGAGGCACTGCTGGACGGCCTCGGCGCCGGCCCCGCCACCGACCTCGGCGCGCACTCCTACGGCGCCTTCGTCGCCCTGCACTTCGCGCTGCGCTCGCCGCAGCGGGTACGCCGCCTGTTCCTCCTGGACCCGACCCAGTGCTTCGCCGGGTTCAAGGCGGCGTACCTGCTGCACGCGCTGCCGATGCTGCTGCGCCCCGCCCCCCACCGCACCCGGGCCTTCCTGGCCTGGGAGACGTCGGGAGCGCGGCTGGACGCCGACTGGCTGCGGTTGCAGGAGGCGGCCACCGGCTTCCCCTCCGTCAAACCGGTGACCGGTCCCCGCCCCACGCCGCAGGCGCTGCGGGACCTGGACGTGCCGGTCCTGCTGCTCGTGGCCGCGAACAGCAGGACCCACGACCCGCACGAGGTGGCGGCCAGGGCCCGGGAGCTGCTGCCGCGGGCGGACGTGGAGGTCGTACCGGACGTCTCCCACCACGCGCTGCCGCACGCAGCGCCCATGGACCTGGGCCGCCGCCTCGGCGGTTTCCTCAGCGGCCGGAGCGACGGCGGCCACTGAGGCGATCGGACGGCTCTACGGGCCTCACCCCACCTTCTCGATCAGCGCCCGGCGGATCAGGAACTTGCCGGACTCGCGGACCTGCTCGAAGGCCGCGTTGTTGAGCAGCACACAGCTGCCGGAGACCGAGGTGACCTGGACCGTCGTGGACTTGTTGTTGTCCAGGTTGGTCACCTTGAGCTTCGTCCCGGCCGGGAACTGGTTGCTGGACGCGGCCGGGGCGCCGCCCTCGCCGGAGAGGGTGACCGTGGAGCCCTTGCACACCTGCTGACCGGAGGCGGCCGCACCGCCGGCGTCACCCGCGCCGGCGGCCTGCGAGGGCGGCGCGGACTGCTGTCCCGTCTGCCGGCCGCCTTGGCCCTGCTGCCCCGACTGCTGTCCGTTCTTCCCGGCTTGCCCGGCTTGGGAGTCCTGAGCCGACTCCCCGACCGTGCATCCGGACGCCGCCTGCTTGCGCTTGATCTCCTCGATGACCGCCTGGCGGTTGGCGATCCGCGCCTGCGACTGGGCGTCGGGGTTGGCCCGCTGGCCGTCGATGAACTTCTGGTTGTTGCCGAGAGTGGTGGCGAGCCCCTGGCACACACCCGAGTCCGCGGACAGGGTCCGCGGTGGCGGTGCGGCGTTCGAGGTGCTCGCCATGGCGAAGGCGCCGCCGCCGGCCACCGCCGCGGCGGTGACCAGCAGCGCGAGCTTCTTCTTCGTACTGAGCGTTCTCCTGCGCGACATGCGCGCCTCCTGAAGAGGTAGGGGAGCGTACGCCGCTATGTACGAGATACCGAACGGGGTTGCTCAGCGGTCACGGCGACCGTGGAAGTGGCCTGCGTCACAGGCGACTTGAGGGTCGTCACCGGGACAGCGCGTCCCGTACGGCCTCCTCCGTGCGGCCCACCACCGCCGTGCCGTCGTCGGCCGTGATGATGGGGCGCTGGATCAGCTTCGGGTGCTCGGCGAGGGCCGTGATCCAGCGGTCGCGGGCGGAGTCGTCCTTCGGCCAGTCCTTCAGGCCCAGCTCCTTGGCCTCGGCCTCCCCGGTGCGGGTGATGTCCCACGGCTCCAGCTGCAGCCGCTGGAGCACGTCCCTGATCTCGTCCTCGCTCGGTACCTCCTCGAGGTAGCGGCGGACGGTGTAGTCGGCGCCCTCGGCGTCGAGCAGGCTGATGGCGCTGCGGCACTTGGAGCAGGCCGGGTTGATCCAGATTTCCATGCCGCTCACGCTACCGGGCGGCCCGAACGGGCCCTCGTCGCGGGCGAGTCATGTTCGAATTCTCTGTGCCTCATCCGTCCCTCCCGGAGCGTCCGTGACACCCCGCCAATTCCCTTGTCGACCTGCGTCTTTGGGGGCCTGTGCGGACCCCCGATTGTCAGTGCCAGGCAGTAGAATTGACGTAGTGTTCGAGGGAAGACGCCGGGGCCTCCGGAGACTCCCTGACCGCGACAGGAGGATGCCTGTGCCCGCTGCCGCACTCCACCCGAAGCCGTCCCGCAAGCCGCTGCCGACCCAGTCCACCGCGACCCACCCCGTGCTGTTCGACTCGCCGTACGCGCCGGCGGCGAAGCGTCCGCTGCCGCCCGGCCGTCCGCGCGAGTGGTACATCACGCACAACCGGCGTCTGAAGGCCATGCGCCTGGCCATCGCCCTGCTCGACTCCGGCGTCTACATGCCGGGCCAGGCCCGCAACGAGACGATACGGAGCACGGCGGAGGCGATCGGCATCCACCCGCCGTCCGACACGACATGCCACATGGTGCGCGCGCTGATGCGCTACTGCCGCTGAGCCACTGCCCGACGCCGGGCACCGCCCTCGGGGCGGCGGCCCGGCGCCTGGCCGCCCGCGACGACGCTGCCGGGCGTCCGAGGGCGCCGTCCGCGACGACGCTGCCCGGCGTGCGGCGATGTCGGCGTCTGCCGGGGCGTAGCCGCCGGGGTGCCCGCGTGGCCGGGCGGCGCACGCCGCGCTGTCCGGTGTCCGCCGACTCGCCCTCGGGCGGTGCCCGGCGCCTGCCCGCCCGCGCGGCGATCGCAGCGCCTGCCCGCCGGCGCAGTGGTGCCCCGGTGCCTGCCGGGCCGTTCGTGCCGCGGTGTCGGGCGTCTGCCGGGTCGGAGTCGGCGGGGGCCCGTGCCCACTGGGTGGCGCACTTCGCGGGGGCCGGTGGTCCTCGGCTTGCCTTGGCCGGGGTGGTGGGTCAGGCGGTCAGTTCTCGTTCCAGGGGGGTGCGGAATCTGGGGGTCACGCGGGTCGTTCCGACCCAGGCGTGCAGTCGGTCCGCCTCCGCCGTGATCGCCGCCTCGGCCTCGCGGCCCACGCCGTCCTTCTCCAGCAGCCGCCACACGATCTCGCCGTCCGGCCGCTGAGCCCAGCCGCCCACCACCCGGCCGTCCCACCACACCGTCGGCCCCACATTGCCGCTGCGGTCGAACAACGCCGGCCGCAGACCGGGGGCCAGGCACCAGTCCCGCTGCTGCCAGCCCATCGCCGTCGGGTCCAGCGCCGGCAGCAGGGCCGCCCACGGTTCCACCGGGGCCTCGCCGCCCGGCTCCTCGTCGCCCGCGACGACGTATCCCGTGCCCTCGTCCAGGGTCACCTCGCGCGCCCCGATCGCCGTCAGCGCCCGCCGCACCTCCGTCACCCGCCAGCCCGTCCACCACTTCAGGTCGGCCTCCGTGGCCGGCCCGCACGCCGCCAGCCAGCGCCGCAGCAGCTCCGCCTGGGCACCGGCGGCGTCCAGCTCGGGATGCGCCGGGGCCGGGGCCCAGCGGAACTGGCTCGACGTCCAGGAGCCGAGCGGGCGGCCCCGGACCACCTTGCCCTCCACACCGAGGACGCGCAGCAGGCGTGAGGACACCGTGTGCACCCCCTCGTAGCTCTTGCCGGCCGCGTAGGCGAACTGCTCTCTCAGCCGCGGTTCGTCCTTGGCCAGTTCGGCCGCGGTGGCCTGCCCGCGCCGGGCCAGCGCCGCCAGGGCCGACTCCTCGACCTCCTTCAGCCAGGCCGCGTCGGGGGCGCCCGCCGCGGCCATGTCCTTCAGCAGCGAGGCCCGCTCCCGGGCGGCCACCGCGAGACCGGTCGAGGCGTGCACCACGGCCGTCAGCTGCGTGGGGAACACGAACACCGTGTGCCGCATGCCGTGCATCCGCACCAGCGAGCGGTCCTCGTACAGCGCCCGCTCGGTCCCCTCGATCGTCCCCGCCGCGTCCGCCAGCCGCGCGCCCACCGCCAGATACACCGTCGCCGGGTCCGTGCCGTGCAGCGCGACCAGCGACTCGGCGACCTCCTCCGGCGTCGTCGCCCGCGCGTGCGGCGCCAGCCGGTGCCGTACGGCCAGCCGTGCCCGCCGCTCCGCCACGCCGATGTGCCGTGCCCGCCCGCTCATGCCGCCTCCGTCCGTCCCCACGCCGGTACCTGACGCCATCTTCCAGCACCCCACTGACAACGGCCCCCCGGAACCGACAGCGGGCCCGCGGAGGCCGCGCCGGAACGCGACCGTCCGTCAGCCGTAGCGTTCCAGCAGCCCCCCGACGTACGCCTCCAGCCGCTCGGCCAGCACCTCGGACGTCAGATCCGTGCGGCCCAGCTCCCGCCACGGCCCCGCGAGCTTCGCCGCGTCCGGGGCGTAGGCCAGGGCGTCCAGCAGCCGCCAGTACAGGTGGTCCGGGCCGTCGGCGAGCCGGCGCCCGCCGTGGGCGTCGTACCGCTGCCGGAAGGCGAGCCCGTGTACGGGGCCGTGCAGCAGGGCGAGGGCCGTGGAGCAGTGCGCGACATCGAGGTCGGCCGGCCCCCACGACGTCTCCACCCAGTCGACGACACCGCTGATCCGCAGCTCCGCACCCGCCCCGGTGAACAGCACGTTCCCGGGGTGGAAGTCCCGGTGCAGAAAGCAGCCGTCGTACGCCGGCGGCTCGCGGCGCAGCGCGTCCACCGCCCGATCCCACAGCGCGCCCGGCGCGGTGCGCACCCGCTCGGCGGACGTCCACGCCTCGTACCGGCGCGGCCGCTCCTGCGGCACCACCCGGTGGATGCGGACCAGCTGGGCCGCCAGCAGGTCCAGGCGCCGGTCCAGTTCCTGCTCGTCGCCGTCGTCGACGCGCACCCGGCCCGGCAGCAGCGTCATCAGCAGGGACGGGTGGTCGCAGTGCTCGGCGCCCGCGTCCACGGCGACCGGCTCGGCCACCGGGACGCCGTCCTCACCGGCGAGCAGCGCCAGCACCGACGCCTCGCGGGCCAGCAGACCCGGGGCGTGCCGCCGGTAGAAGGGTCTGACGAAGCTGCGCAGCACCAGCGCGCCGCCGTCGTCCAGGGTCAGCCGGCGCATCTGGGAACTCCAGCCGCCCGGCAGCACGCGCGTGTCGGTGACCGTGCGCCCCTGGGGGAGCTGCTTGGCCACCCACGCGCGCGTGGCGGTCCAGCCCCGGTCGTCCGGCCCGGTGAGCACGGCGGTCACGAACGCCCGCCGGTCCTCGGCGTGGTCCCGCAGCCATGTGCCCACCTGGTGGTCGGCGGCGGGCAGTTCGAACCGCGTGTACTGGGCGCGGGCGGTGAGCGCGTCCTCCACCGCCTGCGTCACCTCCGGCGGGATCACCGCGTCCGTGCCGGGTACGGCGAGCACCGCGCGGCCCTCGTAGGTGCGCAGCGCCTCCAGCGCGCGGGAGGTGCGCCAGCTGTCCGGCGTCCGCAGGATCGTGCTGAAGCGTCCGTCGCCGTTGCCGAAGGGCAATTCCCACGCCTCGGGCGCGTACACGGCGGGTGCGCCGAGGCCGACGGCGGCGACCCGCTGCGAGTAGTACGCGACCAGGTCGGCCACGGTCTGCCCGCTCATGCTGAACCCGACCAGGACCAGCGGTCCGTCCGGGGCGCAGGCGTCGATCACCGCCACGGCCTGTTCGAAGCGGCGCCGCAGGCTCAGCCGCCGCAGCAGGCCGGTGCTCTCGCCGTGCCCGGAGAAGTCGAAGGCCAGCACGCGGCAGCCACGCGCGGCGAACTCGTCGGCCAGCGGCAGCAGCCGCTCCTTGCTGCCGGCGCCGGCGCCGTGCAGCAGGACCACGGCCGGGCCGTCGCCCGTTCCGCCGTAGACCCCGCTGAGACGCTCGCCGTCGACATCGAGTGTGAAGTCGGACAGGGACTCGGTCATGCGCCCCATTCACTCACACCCCCAAGTGCGCTCGCGTGAGAAGCGAATGCGTCGCTCTCACCGTCGCACGCCTCCCGTACGCCACCCGCCACGGTGGTCGCACGCCTCCCCCTGGATGCGCACCGCCACCGCCGCGCACGGCCCTTGGAGTCCCGCCGCGAAGGAGCCGGGCAACCCACCGCGACCGGCGGCCGCCGCCCCGTGCCTCACAGCGCGGGGGCGCCCCACACCGGGAACCAGCGCCCCAGGTCCTGCTCGATCCGCAGGTCGTTCGCCAGGGCGGCCCTGATCTGCAGCTCCAAGGCGTTGTCGCGGCGCTCGGCCGGCCCGGGCACCGGCGCGAAGGGGTAGAACGTGCCCCGCTTGTACAGGTACACCAGCGCCAGCCGGCGGCCGCGGTCGTCCCGGAAGCCGGCCAGCGAGCACAGCAGCTGCGGGCCGAAACCGTTGACCTCCATGGAACTGTTCACCGCGTGCAGATCGTTGACGAGCTGGGGCAGCTCGTCGGGGGAGCGGTGGGAGACCAGCCAGGAGTAGCCGTAGGAGTCCTGAGTCAGTCGTACGGGCGGGCCGGTGCGGTCGGTGTCGGCGTCCAGCAGCGCCTGCACCTCCCGGTGCGTCTGCTCGAACGCCGCGCCCTCGACCGTCGCGAAACACACCGCGCCCTGACCGGTCGGTGTGAAACCGGCCGCCGCCTGCAGCGTCACCGCCGCCGACGGCAGCGCGAAGAGCTGGTCCAGATCGGGCGCGACCGGTTTCGTACGGCCGAGCAGGATGTCCAGCAGGCCCATGCTCAGCCCGTCTTCCCGGGCGCCTGGGCCTCGCCCAGCTCGGCGGAGATCCGGGCCAGCAGCTCCAGCCGCTGCTGCAGCGTGGGGTGGGTGGAGAAGTACCGCTCGATGCCGGGCTCGGAACCGGTCGCCGGGGTGAAGTAGAAGGCGTTGAAGGCCTGGGCGGTGCGCAGGTCCTTCGTCGGGATCCGGGCGATGTCGCCGGAGACCTTCGTCAGCGCGGACGCCAGCGCCGAGGGCCGCCCGGTCAGCAGCGCGGCCGCGCGGTCGGCGGCCAGCTCCCGGTAGCGGGACAGGGCCCGGATGAGCAGGAAGCTGATCGCGTACACGGCCGCGGCGACGCCGATCACGGCGGCGAAGACGGCGGCGGTGTTCTGGTCCCGGCGGCCGCTGCTGAAGATCTGCGAGTAGAAGGCGAACCGCACGATCAGACCGGCCAGCACCCCGAGGAAGGACGCGACCGTGATCACGGCGACGTCCTTGTGCGCCACGTGCGACAGCTCGTGGGCCAGCACACCCTCCAGCTCGGCCGGCTCCAGCCGCCGCAGCAGCCCCGTGGTCACACAGATCACGGCATGGTCGGGATTGCGGCCGGTGGCGAACGCGTTCGGCATGTCCATCTCGGACACGGCGACCACCGGCTTGGGCATGTCGGCGATCGCGCACAGCCGGTCCACGACCGCGTGCAGCTCGCGGTACTCCTCCCGCTCCACCACCCGCCCGCGCATGGCGAACATGGCGATCTTGTCGGAGAACCAGAACTGCGCCACGAACATCGCCCCGACCAGGACGACGACCAGCACCCACGACTTCAGCAGCACGATCAGCGCCGCCACGAACCCCACGTACAGCAGCCCGAGCAGGAACAGCGTGACCGACATCCGTACGGTCAGCCGCCGGTCACCGGCAAAGCGGCTCTGCATCTCGCATCACCCCGCAGTAAGGCACTCGCCCCACTGCCAGTGTGCACCAACGTGTTCCCATGAAGGGCTCCCGATCGGCTCCAGCACAGGCAAAAGCTCCCCGGACCGTTCGGACCTCAGTACGTCGCCCGCAGCTGTGCCCACCCCAGGAGCACGATCACCGCGAGGACACAGGTGAACACCACCGCCGTCGACGACCACGACGAGCGGCGGGGACGCACCGGATCCGGGTCCGCACGGAACGGGACCGGCTCCGGTGGGTTGTCCTTCCAGCGCGCGGCCAGCATCCGGGCGCGGGCCGAGGGCTCCTTGTACTGGGCCGAACGTGCCCAGCGGTGGTCGAACTCCCGGTCGAAGTCGTCGAGTTCGGGCATGGGAAACACCCCCCGTGTGTCATGTCCTTGCCCGCATCGTACAGACGACGGCGCCCCCGCCTCCCGGAGGGGGAGGCGGGGGCGCCGGACGCTCTCACACGCCGATCACCCGGCGGGTGCGGATCACACGTCGAAGTACAGCTCGAACTCGTGCGGGTGCGGGCGGAGCTGGAGCGGGGCGATCTCGTTGGTGCGCTTGAGGTCGATCCACGTCTCGATCAGGTCCGGCGTGAAGACGTCGCCCTGGAGGAGGAACTCGTGGTCGGCCTCCAGGCGGTCGAGGACCGCGCCGAGGGAGGTCGGGACCTGCGCGACGTTCGCGTGCTCCTCGGGAGCCAGCTCGTAGAGGTCCTTGTCGATCGGCTCGGCCGGCTCGATCTTGTTCTTGATGCCGTCCAGGCCCGCGAGGAGCAGCGCGGAGAAGGCCAGGTACGGGTTGCCGGAGGCGTCCGGGGCGCGGAACTCGACGCGCTTGGCCTTCGGGTTCGAGCCCGTGATCGGGATACGCATCGCGGCGGAGCGGTTGCGCTGCGAGTACACCAGGTTCACCGGGGCCTCGAAGCCCGGCACCAGGCGGTGGTAGGAGTTCACCGTCGGGTTGGTGAAGGCCAGCAGCGACGGGGCGTGCTTGAGGATGCCGCCGATGTAGTAGCGGGCGGTGTCCGACAGGCCCGCGTAACCGGCCTCGTCGTAGAACAGCGGGTCGCCGTTGCTCCACAGGGACTGGTGGACGTGCATGCCCGAGCCGTTGTCACCGAAGATCGGCTTCGGCATGAAGGTCGCGGTCTTGCCATTGCGCCAGGCCACGTTCTTCACGATGTACTTGAAGAGCTGGAGGTCGTCCGCGGCGGCGAGCAGCGTGTTGAACCGGTAGTTGATCTCGGCCTGGCCGGCGGTGCCCACCTCGTGGTGCAGCCGCTCGAGCTGGAGACCGGACTTGGTCAGCTCCAGGGACATCTCGGCGCGCAGGTCGGCGAAGTGGTCGACCGGCGGGACCGGGAAGTAGCCGCCCTTGTAGCGGACCTTGTAGCCGCGGTTGTTCTCCAGCGCACCGGTGTTCCAGGCGCCGGCCTCGGAGTCGATGTGGTAGAAGGACTCGTTCTCCGAGGTCTTGAAGCGCACGGAGTCGAAGACGTAGAACTCGGCCTCGGGGCCGAAGTACGCGGTGTCGGCGATACCGGTCGACGCCAGGTACGCCTCGGCCTTCTTCGCCACGTTGCGCGGGTCACGGGAGTACTGCTCGCCCGTGATCGGGTCGTGGATGAAGAAGTTGATGTTCAGCGTCTTGTCGCGGCGGAAGGGGTCCACCCGCGCGGTCGTCAGGTCCGCGCGCAGCGCCATGTCGGACTCGTGGATGGCCTGGAAGCCGCGGATCGACGACCCGTCGAAGGCCAGCTCCTCGTCGGGGTCGAACGCCTCGGCGGGCAGCGAGAAGTGCTGCATGACACCCGGCAGGTCGCAGAAGCGGACGTCGATGAACTTGACGCCCTCGTCCGCGATGAACTTCTTGACCTCGTCGGCGTTCTGGAACATCCAGCTCCTCCTACTCCCGACCGCCTCGCCGGGGGTGGTTGATCGGTCGTGCGGCCAGTGCGGTGGCACACGCTCCACTCGACCCTAGGGATGGGTGATTTCTCGGGCGTGACCCATTTGTTTCGCCGAAGTTAACCGGCGCGGTTTCCAGGCTAGCCCCGACACACCCCGCCGTGCCCCGGTCATATACGGGCGCAGTACCGTGTACGGGTGGACAACAGGCAAGCAATCGGATCGTGGCTGTCCGGGCCCCGCGCGGCCATGGAGGACGCGGGTGCCGACTTCGGTTACCGGGGCGAACAGCTCGGTCTGCCGGAGAGCGGACCGAACTCGGTCGCCCGGCCCGGCCGGCGGCTCGGCGCCCTCGCTGTGGACTGGGGCCTCTGTCTGCTGATCGCCTACCGTCTGATCGCGGACAGCTACAACAACGCGGCGCAGGTCTGGGCGCCGCTCCTGCTCTTCGTGCTGATGGTCCTCACCGTCGGCACGGTCGGCTTCACTCCGGGCAAGCGGCTCTTCGGGCTGCGGGTGGTCGCCCTGGGAACGGGCCGGGTGAGCCCGCCGCGGGCCCTCCTGCGCACGGTGCTGCTCTTCCTGGCGATCCCGGCCCTGATCTGGGACCGCGACGGCCGCGGCCTGCACGACCGGCTGGCCGGGACGGTCGAGGTGCGGATCTAGCCCGCGGGAATTCACTACGACGAAGGGGGCGCCCGGTGATCACCGGGCGCCCCCTTCGTCGTATACGGGATTCAGCGGCCCTTCGGGCCGCCCTTCGGGAGCCTCATGCCCTTCGGCATCGGGCCCTTGGGCAGCGGCATGTTGCTCATCAGGTCGCCCAGGGCGCGCAGCCGGTCGTTGGTCGCGGTGACCTGCGGGCCGGTGAGCACGCGCGGGAACTTCAGCATGGTGGTGCGCAGCTTCTTCAGCTCGATCTGGCCCTCGCCGGTGCCCACCATCACGTCGTGCACGGGCACGTCCGCCACGATGCGGTTCATCTTCTTCTTCTCGGCCGCCAGCAGTGTCTTCACCCGGTTCGGGTTGCCCTCGGCCACCAGAACGATGCCGGCCTTGCCGACCGCGCGGTGCACGACGTCCTGGTTGCGGTTCATCGCCACCGCGGGGGTGGTCGTCCAGCCCCGGCCGATGTTGTCCAGCACCGCCGCCGCGGCGCCGGGCTGGCCCTCCATCTGCCCGAAGGCGGCCCGCTCGGCGCGGCGGCCGAACACGATCGCCGACGCGAGGAAGGCGAGCAGCAGGCCCAGGATGCCGAGATAGATGGGGTGACCGATCAGGAAACCGATCGCGAGGAAGACACCGAAGGTGATGATGCCGACAGCCGCGAGTACCAGACCGATCTTCTTGTCGGCCCGACGGGTCATCTTGTACGTGAGGGCGATCTGCTTCAGTCGCCCTGCGTTCGCAGCGTCCGCTGCGTTTTCCTTCCTCGCCATGCCACGAAGTCTACGTGGCCGCGGGAGCGGCTACGACGGCAGTGCCCGCCGGCCCGCGGCGGCGGGGCCGCGGCGGGTGGGCGAGGCCGGTCAGGGACGCGCGGTGGTGGACTGCTTCAGGAAGCGCTCGGCCTCGACCCGGTCCTTGGCCCGCCGGCGGTCCTCCAGGACGGACGTCCAGGCGTTGCGCCGGGCGGTGCGCTGGCCGCTGCTCATCAGCAGCGACTCGACGGCGCGCAGCGCGTCGGTGAAGGACGGGATGGCGGTGGCGCGGGTGCCGTGCGGCATGACGTCGTTGACGGGCGCGGCCTGCATCGTCGAGGTCCCCCCTCGGGATGGGTGTACGGGGCGTGATACCAGGGTCACTGTTCGGTGTTACCAGGACGTGACCGACCGGTCAAACGGACATGAAACCCGGGGGCGCGACGGGCGAACGACGACGCGGCCCTGACGGGTGCCCTCATCTGCGAGGACGGTCAGGACCGCGTCGGACTGGTCGCTACTGGTCAGTAACGGCTTGTGCGTGACTTCACACGGTTGGCTCTCACACCGCCTGCGAGGCCACGAACGCCCCGCGCTTCTCGATGGCCATCTGGTACAGGCGGCCGGCGCGGTACGAGGAGCGGACCAGCGGACCGGACATCACACCGGAGAAGCCGATCTGCTCGGCCTCCTCCTTCAGCTCCACGAACTCGTGCGGCTTCACCCAGCGCTCCACCGGGTGGTGGCGGACGGAGGGGCGCAGGTACTGGGTGATGGTGACCAGCTCGCAGCCCGCGTCGTGCAGCTGCTTCAGCGCCTCGCTGACCTCCTCGCGGGTCTCGCCCATGCCGAGGATCAGGTTGGACTTGGTGACCAGGCCGAAGTCGCGGGCCTCGGTGATGACCTTCAGCGAGCGCTCATAGCGGAAGCCGGGGCGGATGCGCTTGAAGATCCGCGGGACGGTCTCGACGTTGTGCGCGAAGACCTCGGGGCGGGAGCCGAAGACCTCGGCCAGCTGCTCCGGGACGGCGTTGAAGTCGGGGGCCAGCAGCTCGACCTTGGTGCGGCCGGCCTCGCGGTCCGCGGTCTGCTGGTGGATCTGGCGCACGGTCTCGGCGTACAGCCAGGCGCCGCCGTCCTCCAGGTCGTCGCGGGCGACGCCGGTGATGGTGGCGTAGTTCAGGTCCATCGTGACGACCGACTCGCCGACGCGGCGCGGCTCGTCGCGGTCGAGCGCCTCGGGCTTGCCGGTGTCGATCTGGCAGAAGTCGCAGCGCCGGGTGCACTGGTCGCCGCCGATGAGGAAGGTCGCCTCGCGGTCCTCCCAGCACTCGTAGATGTTCGGGCAGCCGGCTTCCTGGCAGACCGTGTGCAGGCCCTCGCTCTTCACGAGGTTCTGCATCTTCGAGTACTCGGGACCCATTTTCGCCCGGGTCTTGATCCACTCGGGCTTGCGCTCGATGGGGGTCTGGCTGTTGCGGACCTCCAGGCGCAGCATTTTGCGTCCGTCGGGTGCGACTGCGGACACGACCGGCTCCCTAGCGATTGATTCTTCGGCGCCCTCAAGGGTACGCCCGTGGATTTGCATGTCCGGTGCCGCGTCAGGCCGCGGACGTCTCGACCGGGCGCGGCTTGAGCTCCGCGTTCTCCAGTACGTCCTTCAGGTGCCGCTCGGCGACGGGCAGCACGTCCTCGATGGTGATCTCCCGGCCGAGTTCGTACGACAGCGACGTCACGCCCGCGTCACGGATGCCGCAGGGGATGATCTTGTCGAAGTTCGAGGTGTCCGGGTTCACGTTCAGGGCGAAGCCGTGCATGGTGACGCCCTTGGCGACGCGGACGCCCATGGCGCAGATCTTGCGGTCCTCGCGGCGCTGGCCCGCGTTCGACGGGGCGTACTCGGGGCCGTTCAGTCGTGGGTCGAACTCCGGGTCGGTGCTGCGCGGGTCGAAGTCGAGCGTGAGCCCTCCGAGGGCGGGTCGCTGCTCGACCGGGTCGCCCAGCACCCAGACACCGGCCCGGCCCTCGACGCGCGAGGTCTCGATGCCGAACTCGGCGCACACCCGGATCATCGCCTCCTCCAGGCGGCGCAGATGGGCGACCACGTCCACCGGGCGGGGCAGCTTCTGGATCGGGTAGCCGACGAGCTGGCCCGGACCGTGCCAGGTGATCTTGCCGCCGCGGTCCACGTCGATCACGGGGGTACCGTCCAGCGGGCGCTCCTCGGGCGCGGTGCGGCGGCCCGCGGTGTAGACGGGCGGGTGCTCCAGGAGCAGACACGTGTCGGGCACCTCGTCCGCGAACCGGGCGGCGTGCACACGGCGTTGCTCGTCCCAGGCGACCTGGTAGTCGACCATGTCCGGGCCGAACCCCATCCGGACGAACCGCAGCTCACTCACGGCAAGCGCCTCCTCGAAGTCGTAAGGCATGAAACGCGCCCACGCCACTGTACGACTGCCTCGGACGCGTCAGCCCTGCGGGCAATCCTCACACGATCGGATGAATGGGTGGGGAAGTGTGCGATCGCCTGTTTACGCTCCGCTACATTCGCGCCGTCCAAGAGGCCATAAGGGCTGCTCACAGGCAATCCGGGCACCTCGCAGGCCTGGAAGGCAGGAGACCGCACCGCAGATGACGGAACGACCCGCGCAGCGCACTCCCAACCGACAGCTCGCCGCGCTCATCGCAGAAGCGGGATTCTCCAACGCGGGTCTCGCCCGTCGCGTGGACCAGCTCGGGCTCGAACACGGGCTGGACCTTCGATACGACAAGACGTCCGTGACGCGGTGGCTGCGCGGGCAGCAGCCGCGCGGGACGACCCCGGCGCTGATCGCCGAGGTGTTCACCCGGCGGCTCGGGCGGCGGCTCACCGCCCAGGACCTCGGCCTCGACGCGTGCGCCCCCGTGTACGCCGGGCTGGAGTTCGCCGCGACCCCCGACGAGGCGATCGACATCGTCAGCGGGCTGTGGCGCAAGGACTCCGGCAACCACGCCGAGCTGCGGAAGATCGCCTTCACACCGGCGGGTCTGGTGGTGCCGAGCCGGGACTGGCTGATCGGCCGGTCCGACGACAGGGTCGCGCGCGGTGAGCCGCCGGCGCGGGTGCCCGCCCAGGGGCGGCCGGCGGTGGTCCCGCAGCAGCGGGCGCGGGCCGAGCGGCCGCCCGCCGTGCGGGTCTCCGGCGGGGACATCGCGGCGCTGCGGTCCGTCGCCGAGCTGTTCCGCACGCTGGACGACACCTACGGGGGCGGTCACGCCCGGCAGGCGCTCGTGCGGTACCTGGAGCACGAGTGCGAGCCGATGCTGCGCGGGGTGTACGGGGAGCAGACCGGACGCCGGCTGTTCGCCGCGGCGGCCGATCTGACGCGGCTGGCCGGATGGACGTCGTACGACATCGCCGCGCACGGGCTCGCGCAGCGGTACTTCGTGCAGGCGCTGCGGCTCGCGCAGACCGCGGGGGACCGGGCGTACGGGGCGTATGTGCTGGTCACGATGAGCCGGCAGGCCGTGTACCTCGGGCACGGGCGGGAGGCCGTGCAGCTGGCGCGGGTGGCGCAGCAGGGGGTGGGGGCGGGGGCGCCGCCCGTCGTGCAGGCGCTGCTGCACGCGGCGGAGGCACGGGGGCACGGGGTGCTGGGGGAGGTGCGGTCCTGCACCGCGTCCCTGGTGCGGGCCGAGCGGGCGCTGGAGGCGGTGCGGGGCGGGGACGACGTGCCGTACTGGGCGCGGTTCTTCGACGAGGCGCAACTGGCGGACGAGTTCGGGCACTGCCACCGGGACCTGCAGCAGTTCCGGGCGGCGGCGCAGCATGCGGAACGGTCGTTGCAGCTGCGGGCGAGCGGGGGCGGGTACGCGCGCAGCCGGCTGTTCTGCACGGTGGTGCTGGCGACGGCGCGGCTGGGGCTGGGCGAGCTGGAACAGGCCTGCCGGCTGGGGGCGGAGGCGGCGGGGGCGGCCGCGGAGATGCGGTCGGTGCGGGCGGTGGAGTATGTGCGGGAGTTCGAGCGGCGGCTGGAGCCGTATCGCGATGCGGCGGCTGTTCGGGGGTATCGAGAGCGGGTCGCTGCGCTGGCTTAGCGGGTCGTTCTGGCGGTGGGGTGCGATGTGCCTGCGGCGCTGGGTGCGTTGTGCCTGCGGCGCCTGGTCGTGTTTCGGCTGCGGGTTCGTTGTGGCTGGTCGCGGGTGCCTGCGGCGCCTGGTTGTTCTTCGGCCGCGGGCCGGTGGGGCTGGTCGCCGTTGCCTGCGGCGCCTGTGCGGGTTCGTTGTGGCTGGTCGCGCCGTTCCCCGCGCCCCTTTTGTGCCTGCGGCGGCCCGTTGCCGTCCGGTGGCCGGTTGCGGCCGCAATGCTTTCCCAGCTGCGGGCAGTCGTGCCGCTAGGGGCGGCACGGGTGGGCGCAGCGGCGCCCCGCCAGCGCCGGTGAGCGCCACCCACCCCCGGCCCGCCCCAGCACCGGGTCCGGGCCGGCGTCGGTGAGCGCGCCCACCCCCGGCCGGCCGCAGTACTGGGTGGCTCGGCAGCCGCCCTTACGCCGCCCGGGACATCGTGCTCGTGGGGTCTGCTCGGTGGAGGGAGCCTGTGAGGCCCAGGTCGGTCAGGAGGGCCGTGGTGGCTCGGTGGGCCGAGTGGAGGGCGCCCTGGACCGTGCTCGTGTCGCGGTGGTCGCCGCAGACGTAGAGGCCCGCCAGGAGGCGTACCGGCTTGCGCAGGTCGTGCGGGGGCCGCATCGCCGGGACCGCCTCGGGGGTGTGGTGGACGGCCAGGGTCTCCCAGCGGGCCGTGGACGTGCCGTACAGGCGGGCCAGGTGGAGGCGGACGGCGGTGTCCACGTCCGGGGGCGGGGGGCCGAGGACCGTGGAGGAGATCAGGGCGCGGCCCGCCGGGGCGCGGGTCGGGTCGACGCGGCTGATCACCGCCGTGTGGGCGACCGGGCCGCCGCGGTCGGCGTCCAGCAGCAGGGACGTGTCCGTGCCCGGCGGGTCGTCGGTGGTGTGGTGGACGACCGTGACCGGGTGGAAGTCCGGCACCCGCAGTCCCGGCAGCAGCTCGGCGGCGGTGCGGGCGTCGGTGGCGACCAGGACCGCCCGGCAGCGGAAGACGCCGTGTTCCGCGGTCGTCACGGAGGTCGTGGCGACGGACGTGGCGCGGACGCCGGTGTGCACGGTGCCCGGCGGCAGGGTGCGGGCCAGCAGCTCCGGCAGGACGTCGGCGCCGCCCTCCGGCAGGCACAGCCGGCCCGCGGCGAACGCGCGCAGGGCCAGGTCGGCGCAGCGGCTGGACGTGGTCAGCTCCGGGTCGCACAGCAGGGCGGCCAGCAGGGGGCGCAGAAAGCCCTCGACGGTACGGGCGGGCAGACCGCGCGCGGTGAGGGACCTGCCGGCCTCGGTCTCCGGGCGGGCGAGGACGTCGTCGATCGGCAGGGCGGCCAGCCGGGTCAGGGCAGGGACCAGCCGGGCCTGGTCGACCGGCGTGCCGAGCGGGGCGCTCGCGCGGGCCCGGGGGGCCGCGGCCGTGCGGGGCGCACTCGCCAGGGCGCGCACTACGTGAAGTGCGCCGCGTGCGCCCCCGGTGCTCCGTGCGCCCCTGCCGGCCGCCGTGGCACCCGCGTGGTGGTGCCGGCCGTCGCTGTGCAGCAGGACGCCGGGGGCGAAGGGACGCACGGCCAGCGCGTCCAGCCCCGGGGTCAGGCGTAGTTCGGGATACGCGGTGGACAGCAGCTGGCCGACGCGGTCGAGCCGGAAGCCGTCGACCTTCTCCGTCGCCATGCGGCCGCCCACGCAGGGGGCGACCTCCAGTACCGCGGTGGTGATTCCTGCGCTGGTCAGCCGATGCGCTGCCGAGAGTCCGGCAACCCCGGCTCCCACGACGACGACGTCTGCCTGGTACGCGGGCTCAAGCACGTGCCCCTCCTCGAGGTTGCGCGGCCGGTGGAGACGTCATGCCCCCAACGGGCGTCCCGGATACCCGAGTTCGGGTCGAGGTTAGGGCGGTGATCGGTCAAGGACAGTCGCGCATGGACAGGGCACGGGCGCACGCCGGTCGCATACGGTCACACCTGTCCCCGGTTCTGTCTCACGCCGCGCGGATCGCGTCCTCGATGCCCGGGAAGGCGAACGTGAAGCCCGACCGCAGCAGGCGCGTGGGCAGGACGCGCTGACTGCCCAGGACGTCGCCCGCCATCTCGCCCAGCGCCAGGCGCAGCGCCGCCGCCGGGACGGGCAGCGGGGCCGGGCGCTTCAGGACGCGGGCCATGGCCTCGGTGATCTCGGCGTTCGTCAGCGGCTCGGGGGCGGTGAGGTTGAAGGGGCCCGACAGGTCCGTGCGGTCCATCAGATGACGGATCGCGGCGACCTCGTCGTGCAGGGCGATGTACGACCAGTACTGCCGTCCGTCCCCTAGCCTGCCGCCGAGTCCCGCCCGGAAGAGCGGGAAGAGACGGCCCCACGCGCCGCCCGACCTCGACACCACCAGCCCGGTGCGCGGCAGCACCGTGCGCACCCCGGCCGCGCGCGCCGGTTCCGTCGCCGCCTCCCACTCCACGCACACCTCGGGCAGGAAGCCGGTGCCGGGCGGCGCGTCCTCGTCGACCGGTGTCTCACCCGTGTCGCCGTAGATGCCCATCGCGCTGCCGTTCACGAACACCCGCGGCGGGCTGTCCAGGGACGCCAGCGCCCGCGCGAGCGTCCGGGTGCCCTCGACCCGGCTGGAGCGGATCTGCTCCTTGTACGCCGCGCTCCAGCGGCGGTCGCCGATGCCGGCCCCGGCGAGGTTGACCACGGCGTCGCAGCCTTCCAGCGCCGCACTGTCCACGTACGAGCGCTGCGGGTCCCAGCGGGCCTCGTCCGGGCCGGCGGGGTCGCGGCGCACCAGACGGATCACCCGGTGCCCGTCGGCGGTCAGGGAACGGGCCAGGGCGCTGCCGATGAGGCCGGACGCGCCGGCCACCGCGATACGTGCAGGGTGCATGACCCACATCCTCTCCGGAGCCCGCGTAAAACCGCGGTGAGACGCGTGTTCCGTCCCCGTAGGGTGACCGGCATGCCCGAGTCGAACCCGTCGTTCATACGTACCGCCCGAGCCGAGGACGAGGATGCACTGCGCCGGCTGGACCGAGCCGTGTGGTCCCCGCTGCACTCCGTGTCGGGGCCGCCCGCGCCGGACGCCCCCTTCTTCCCGAAGGACGCCGGCCCCGAAGCCCATCTGGTCGCCGAGACCGACGGCCGCGTCGTCGGCTACATCCGCCTCGGCACGCCCACACCGCTCCCCTCCAACGCGCACGTGCGCTACATCCGCGGCCTCGCCGTCGCCGAGGAGGCACGCGGCCGGGGCATCGCCCGGGCCCTGCTGCGGGCGGCCGAGGCGGACGCCCGCGCCAAGGGGTTCCGGCGGATCACCCTGCGCGTCCTCGGCCACAACACCGGGGCGCGCGCCCTGTACGCGTCGGAGGGCTTCGTCGTCGAGGGCGTGCAGCCGGAGGAGTTCTTCCTGGACGGCGCGTACGTCGACGACGTGATGATGGGCAAGCGCCTGGTCTGACCGTGTGCGGCTACGAGGTGACGAGGTCGCCCGTGTCCACCGCCTCCGTGGCGCTCGCCGCCTGCCGGGCGTCCTCGGCCACCTCGTCCGCCGTCAGGACGTACCCCGTCTCGTCGTCCGAGGTGGAGCGGGCGAAGACCACACCGAACACCCGGCCGTCGGTGGTCAGCAGCGGGCCGCCGGAGTTGCCCGGACGCACCGTGGAGCGGATCGAGTAGATCTCACGGGTGACGGTGGCGTCGTTGTAGATGTTCTGGCCGGTCGCACGGACCCGGCCGCCGACCGTCGCGGCCTGCAGGTCGAGATCGCCGTCCTGCGGATAGCCGGCCACCACCGCCCGGTCGCCGCGCCGGGCGCCGTCGTCGAAGCGGAGCACGGGGGCCTTCAGATCCGGCACGTACAGCACCGCCACGTCCCGGTCCGGGTCGAACAGCACCACGCGCGCGTCGTACGTCCGCCCGACGCCGCCCACCCGCACGCCCGGGCGGTCGATGCCGGCCACCACATGGGCGTTGGTCATCACATGCCGGGGCGCGAACACGAAGCCGCTGCCCTCGCGGCCCTGCGTGCCCGCGGCGCCCTCGATCTTCACCGTGCTCAGCTTGGCCGCGTCGGTGGCGGCCGCCGTGACGCTGTCCCCGGTGGGCCGGGGCACCTCGGCCGTCGACTCGTTCTCGAACGGGTTGAACACCTGGGGGAAGCCGGCCTGGGTGAGCGCGGACGTGGCCCGCGAGAACCATGCCGGTGTGGTGTCCGGCATCACCTGCTGCACCGCGCCCAGCAGCCGCGAGTCCCGTATCGCGCTCGTCACCAGGGGAGTGGAGGCCGCGCCGAGCACGCTCGCCGCGACCCACGCCACGAGCAGCACGGCGAGCGCGTTGGCCGCCGCCCCGCCGACGCCGTCGGCCACCCGCAGCGGGCCCCGGTCCAGCTCCCGCCGCAGCCGCAGCGCGAGCCGCCCCGCCAGCTCGTGCCCCACCACGGCCGGCACCAGCACCGTGAACACCGCCACGACCGTCGCCGAGGTCGTCCCCGGCGACACCAGGCGCATCACCCACGGCAGGATCCACACGCCGACCGCCGCACCGCCCACGAACCCGGCCAGCGAGACGCACCCGGCCACCAGCCCCCGCCGGTAGCCGGAGCCCGCGTACGCCAGGATCACCAGCAGCAGCACGATGTCGAGCAGGTCCACGAAGCCGCCTCTCTCTCGCCCCCTGGGCGTGCGGGCCGAGGGCACCCCTGGGTACGCGCGCCGAGGGCCGGATGATCAGCCGTCCACCGAACCGGTCACGGCCGCGGTACCCCGGAAAACGCCCCGCACCGGGACGATGGTTCCACCAGGTGGCACACCACACATCGCGGACCGGCCGCGGCGCGCCCACAGTGGGACACATGCGTGTCGTGCGAAGAGCGCGCGAAGCCGTCCGGGCCCGCGGCGGTGCCCGGACAGCCGCCCGTGTCCGCCGGCGGACACCCCGGGCGGCCCGCCCCCGGATACCCGGCCCTGCCCTCGCCGCGGCCGCCTGCCTGCCGGGCCTGGCGGCCGTCGCCGCCCTGATGCTGTGCGCGAGCGGCGTGGAGCGCGCCGCCGGCGCCCCGGACCCCGCCTTCCGGCCGCTCGTCGCCCGCCCCGCACCCCACACCGCCCCCCGGCCGCGGATCGTGCCCCGCACGGCCTGGCTCGACGCCCGTACCCGGACCCGTCAGCCGCCCCCGCGCTACGACGACGAGGTCGTCGCCGTCTTCGTCCACCACACCGACACCCCGAACGTCTACGACTGCGCCGACACGCCCCGCATCATCCGCGGCGTGTACACCGGCCAGACCGGCGGCCGCGACTGGGACGACATCGGCTACAACTTCCTCGTGGACCGCTGCGGCACCGTCTACGAGGGCCGCGCCGGCGGCGTCGACCGCCCGGTCACCGGCGCCCACACCCAGGGCTTCAACCACCGCACCGCCGGGATCGCCGCCATCGGCACCTTCACCGGCGGCACGCCGGTGCCACGCGCCATGTCCGAGGCCATCGCCGCCCTGATCGCCTGGAAGCTCGGGCCGGCCGACGTCGACCCGCGCGGCACAGCCCGCCTCACCTCGAGCAACAGCGGCAGCCGCGTCCCGCGCGGTGCCGCCGCCCTCCTGCCCGTGGTCGCCGCCCATCGCGACGCCTACGAGACCACCTGCCCGGGCGCCGCCCTGATCGCCCGCCTGCCGGAGATACGGCAGCGGGCCGCGGCACTGCAAGGCCGGGCGGCCCTCTGAGTGACCCTGTGAGGAAGCGGCCGGTCACGGGCGGCGGTCCGGCTCACTCCCGGAAGCGGTACCAGAGCTTCGGATAGCGCTCCGCCAGCGCGCCCTCGTCCTCGAAGTCGACCGGTGTGCCCGCGGGTTCCGAGGGGGCGGGAGGGATGCCCAGGTCCGGGGCGACGGTGCCGGTGAGCTGCTCGTAGGCCTCGTCGGCGGCGTAACCCAGCTCCTCGCCGTCGCCGTCGATCTCCTCGTCGAAGTCGTCCAGCAGGTCCGCGAGCGCGTCCGGATCGTGCAGGGCGCCCTCGAACACCTCCCGGCCCTGGCCGATCAGCCAGCAGCGGAAGAAGTCGAACGCGTCGTCGCTCGCCCCGTCCAGCAGCACCCAGGCCGCGCCCCACAGGTCCCAGCGGTAGGCGCGGTTGTAGCGGACCTCGAAGTGACGGGCGAAGTCGAGCACCACGTCGGGGTCCTTCTGGAGCAGCCGCTCGACGAGCAGGTCCGCCTGTTCCTCCGGGTCGCCCTCGGCGGCCTCCCGAGTGGCGTCGACCAGCTCCCAGAACTCCGTCTCGTCCATCACGGGTCCAGCATCCTGCGTCGGCGACGGGGGCGCACGCGGAGTACGCCGGTTCGTCACGGCCGGGCGCTCGCCGCCCCACCTGCACCGCCGTACAGCCGCGCCAGCCGTGCCGCATCCTCGGCGAACCGTGCGCGCAGGCCCGCCGGGGCCAGCACCTCGGCCTGCGCCCCGAGCGCCCGCAGCTGCGTGTGCGCGACCTCCTCGGACTCCACCGGCAGCGTCACCGTCACCCACCCCTCGCCGTCCGGCTCCCCGGCCGACGCCAGCGCCTCCCGCGCGGACAGCGTGTCCACGGCCCACCGCAGGCCGCGCACGCCCTCGGGAGACAGCCGTACGACGACCTCGGTGCGCAGCAACGAGCGGGCGAACCGCTCGGAGTGCTCCGCCCAGTAGCCGGGCAGGTCGAACTCCTCGTCCCGGGCGAAACGCTCGCCGCAGGGCTCGACGGCCGAGAACCGGTCGATGCGGTACGTGCGGTACGCCCCGTCCCGCGGCACCCGCGCGCACAGGTACCAGACCCCCGCCTTGAGCACCAGGCCGTACGGCTCCAGCACCCGCTCCACCTCGCGCTCGCCCCGCCGGTAGCGGGCCGTGACGCTGCGGTCGTCCCACACCGCCTCCGCGACCGCCGGCAGCAGCTGAGGCGTCTGCGGCTCCCGGAACCAGGCCGGCGCGTCCAGATGGAACCGCTGCGCCGCCGTACGGGAGGCGTCCCGCAGCGACGGCAGCAGCGCGGCGGACACCTTCAGCCGGGCCGCGGACGCGGCGTCCTCCAGGCCCATCTCCCTGAGCGCCCCCGGCACCCCGGACAGGAACAGCGCCTCCGCCTCACCGCGGGCCAGCCCCGTCAGCCGCGTGCGGTACCCGCCGATCAGCCGGTAGCCGCCGGCCCGGCCCCGGTCCGCGTACACCGGAACGCCCGCCTCGCCGAGCGCCTGCGCGTCCCGCGTGACCGTCCGCTCCGACACCTCCAGCTCCCGCGCCAGCTCGGCGGCGGTCATGGAGGGCCGGGACTGCAACAGCAGCACCATCTTGATCAGCCGGGCAGCACGCATACGGCCATCATGCCGGGGCCCACCGACAACGAGGACGACGAAGACAACGAAGACGACGAAGACGACGAAGGAGTACGGCTGCTGCCGTACCCCTTCACCGTGCGACCCGCGTGCTCACAGGCCGACCCGCGTGCTTACAGGCCGTACTTCTCCCGGGCTTCCTTCACCGACGCGGCCTTGACCTCGCCGCGGCCGGCGAGCTGGGCCAGCGCCGCGACGACGATCGACTCCGCGTCGACGCCGAAGTGGCGGCGGGCGGCCTCACGGGTGTCCGACAGGCCGAAGCCGTCGGCGCCCAGCGAGGACCAGTCCTGCTCCACCCACTGCGCGATCTGGTCCGGGACCTGGCGCATGTAGTCGGAGACGGCCAGCACCGGACCCTCGGCGCCCTGCAGCGCCTGACGGACGAACGGCACCCGCTCCTCGCCGCGCAGCAGCGCCGCGTCGGCCTCCAGCGCGTCCCGGCGCAGCTCGGTCCAGGAGGTCGCGGACCACACGTCGGCGGCCACGCCCCACTCCTCGGCGAGCAGCTGCTGCGCCTTGAGCGCCCAGTGGATCGCCGTGCCGGAGCCCAGCAGCTGGATGCGCGGGGCGTTGGCCGGGACGGTGACGCCCGCGGACTCCGCCGTGTTGAAGCGGTACAGGCCCTTGACGATGCCCTCGTCGATGCCGAGGCCCTGCGGCTTCGCCGGCTGCGGCATCGGCTCGTTGTAGACCGTCAGGTAGTAGAAGACGTTCTGGTCCTCACCCGGCTTGGCCTCGCCGTACATCCGGCGCAGACCCTCACGGACGATCACCGCGATCTCGTACGCGAAGGCGGGGTCGTAGCTGAGCGCGGCCGGGTTGGTCGCCGCGATCATCGGCGAGTGGCCGTCGGCGTGCTGCAGACCCTCACCGGTCAGCGTGGTGCGGCCCGCGGTGGCGCCGACGAGGAAGCCGCGGCCGAGCTGGTCGCCGAGCTGCCACATCTGGTCGGCCGTGCGCTGCCAGCCGAACATCGAGTAGAAGATGTAGAACGGGATCATCGCCTCGCCGTGCGTCGCGTACGACGACGCGGCGGCGATGAAGTCGGCCATGGAGCCGGCCTCGGTGATCCCCTCGTTGAGGATCTGGCCGTTCTTGGCCTCCTTGTAGTACATCAGCTGGTCGCGGTCGACCGGCTCGTACGTCTGGCCCTTGGGCGAGTAGATGCCGAGCGACGGGAAGAGCGACTCCATGCCGAAGGTGCGCGCCTCGTCGGGGACGATCGGCACCCAGCGCTTGCCGGTCTCCTTGTCGCGGACCAGGTCCTTGACCAGGCGGACGAACGCCATCGTGGTGGCCACGCTCTGCGAGCCGGACCCCTTGTCGAAGGCGCCGAACGCCTTCTCGGCCGGGGCCGGCAGCGGGGCCAGGGCGTGCGTGCGGCGGGCCGGGGCCGGGCCGCCGAGCGCCGCGCGGCGCTCCTGGAGGTAGCGGACCTCGGGGGAGTCGGCGCCCGGGTGGCCGTAGGGGACCACGCCGTCGACGAAGTCGCTGTCCCTGATCGGCAGCTCGAGCAGGTCGCGCATCGCCTTGAACTCGTCCACCGAGAGCTTCTTCATCTGGTGGTTGGCGTTCTTCGACGCGAAGCCCTCGCCGAGGGTGTGGCCCTTGACGGTCTGGGCCAGGATCACGGTCGGCGCGCCCTTGTGCTCGACGGCGGCCTTGTACGCGGCGTACACCTTGCGCGGCTCGTGACCACCGCGGGAGAGGTGGAAGATCTCGAGGATCTTGTCGTCGCTCAGCAGCTTCGCCATCTCGGCGAGCGCCGGGTCCTTGCCGAAGAAGTCCGCGCGGATGTAGGCGGCGTCGCGGGTCTGGTACGTCTGGACCTGCGCGTCGGGTACCTCGCGCAGCCGGCGTACCAGCGCGCCGGTGGTGTCGAGCTGGAACAGCTCGTCCCAGGCGGAGCCCCACAGCGTCTTGATCACGTTCCAGCCGGCGCCGCGGAACTGGGCCTCCAGCTCCTGCACGATCTTGAAGTTGGCGCGGACCGGGCCGTCGAGGCGCTGCAGGTTGCAGTTGATGACGAAGGTCAGGTTGTCCAGCTGCTCGCGGGCGGCGAGTGCGAGGGCCGCCGTCGACTCCGGCTCGTCCATCTCGCCGTCGCCGAGGAACGCCCACACGTGCGAGGCGGAGACGTCCTTGATGCCGCGGTTGGTGAGGTAGCGGTTGAAGCGCGCCTGGTAGATCGCCGACAGCGGGCCGAGGCCCATGGAGACGGTCGGGAACTCCCACATCCAGGGCAGGCGGCGCGGGTGCGGGTAGGACGGCAGGCCGTTGCCGCCGGCCTCCTGGCGGAAGTTGTCGAGCTGCGCCTCGTTGAGGCGGCCGTCCAGGAAGGCGCGGGCGTAGATGCCGGGGGAGGCGTGGCCCTGGATGTAGAGCTGGTCGCCGGAGCCGTCCTGCTCCTTGCCCTTGAAGAAGTGGTTGAAGCCGGTCTCGTAGAGCCAGGCCGCGGAGGCGAAGGTGGCGATGTGGCCGCCGACGCCGTGCTTGGCGCCGCGGGTCACCATGGCGGCCGCGTTCCAGCGGTTCCACGCGGTGATGCGGGCCTCCATCTCCGGGTCACCGGGCAGGCCCGGCTCCGCGGAGGTGGGGATGGTGTTGACGTAGTCCGTCTCGAGGAGCTTCGGCAGGGCGATGCCGGCGCCCTCGGCGCGCTCCAGCGTGCGCCGCATCAGGTACGCGGCCCGGTGCGGCCCGGCCGCCTTGGTGACGGCGTCCAGGGAGGCCTGCCACTCGGCGGTCTCCTCGGGGTCGCGGTCCGGGAGCTGGTCGAGCTCGCTCGGCTGGATGGCGTTGGGGTCGGTCATGTCGCCGCCTTCCTCAGTCGAAGGGGGGTTCCCTCACAGCGAAGGGTTCAGGGGTGCCCTAGGTCTTTGGCAGGACAGGGCTCTGGAACTTCGGTGGAAGTCCGTCGGTGACTCTAACTCCGTGATCGATGATCGATCAAAGGGTTGAGGGCGAAAACCTCTTGATCACGAGAAAGTCGGCACGCGGTGCCTTCGGCGATGGCACCGGGTGACGTGTGAGCGCCTTGTTTTCGCAGGTGGGCGGCGTGGAGGGCGGCGTTTGAGCGGGGGTGCGCTCGGGTGCTGCGGTGGCCGCCCGGCTGCGGATCGTTCGGGGCTGATCGCGCCGTTCCCCGCGTCCCTTGCAGGGGCGCGGGGAACTGCGCGCGAACGGGGGTCCGGGGGCGGAGCCCCCGGGGACGGGTCGGGTAGGGGCGGCGGGGACGAAACCCTCCGGGGCGGCGGCGGGCGCACACCCCTGCCGCGGGGGCGGGACTTCCCTGCCGAGGCGGGACGCGGCGAAGCCCTACGCGCGCGGGGCGCAGCCCAGGACGTGGGCTTTCACCAGCTCCGCGATCCGGGGGTCGCGGCGCTGGAAGGCCTGCACCAGCTCCTCGTGCTCCTCCGCGTACGACTGCTGCACCGTGCCCAGCCAGCGGATCGACAGGGCCGTGAAGACCTCGATCCCGAGGCCCTCCCAGGTGTGCAGCAGCACGGAGTTGTCGGCCGCGCGGACCAGCTCCCGGTGGAAGCCCACGGTGTGCCGGACCTGCGCGGTGCCGTCGGCGTTGCGGTCGGCCGCGTACAGGGCCGTGACGTGCGGCTCGAGGACCGAGCAGTCCACCGCCAATTTCTCCGCCGCCAGCTCCGCCGCGATGGCCTCCAGGCCGGCCCGCACGGGGTAGCTCTCCTCCAGGTCGGCCGCGGTCAGGTTGCGGACCCGCACGCCCTTGTTCGGGGCGGACTCGATCAGCCGCAGCGACTCCAGCTCACGCAGCGCCTCGCGGACCGGGGTCTGGCTGACCTCCAGCTCGGTGGCGATACGGCGCTCCACGATCCGCTCGCCCGGCTGCCAGCGCCCGCTGACGATTCCCTCCACGATGTGCTCGCGGATCTGTTCGCGCAGCGAGTGGACGACGGGCGCGGTCATGAGAGCTCCTTAGGGAGGGCTGACATTTAGACAATACGGCGGCTTCGCTCCGTGGGAAGGGCGTGCGGGGGTGTCTTTGCGCAGGTGAGACCAGGGTTACACGCCGTGGGTCCGGCGGGGCGCCCACTGACCCGGGTTCGTCCCGGGTCGGGCGGGTGCGGCTCGTATGTGGCTGGTCGCGCAGTTCCCCGCGCCCCCGAGGGCGTTGCGGGCGCCGTCGGCCACAAGGGCGGCGCCCCGCCCGGAGGACTCCGGACGGGGCGCCGTAATGCCTGACTTCACTGGACTCAGAGGCCGAGCTCGACCTCGAACTCGCCCGCCTCCAGGATCGCCTTGACCGCGGTCAGGTAACGCGCGGCGTCGGCGCCGTCCACCAGACGGTGGTCGTAGGACAGGGTCAGGTAGACCATGTCGCGGACGCCGATGACCGTGCCCTCGGCGGTCTCGATGACGGCCGGACGCTTGACCGTGGCACCGATGCCGAGGATCGCGACCTGGCCCGGCGGCACGATGATCGTGTCGAAGAGCGCGCCGCGCGAACCGGTGTTGGAGATGGTGAAGGTCGCGCCGGACAGCTCGTCCGGGGTGATCTTGTTGGCGCGGACCTTGCCGGCCAGCTCCGCCGTCGCCTTCGAGATGCCCGCGATGTTGAGGTCGCCGGCGTGCTTGATGACCGGGGTCATCAGGCCCTTCTCGGAGTCCACCGCGATACCGATGTTCTCGGTGTCGAAGTAGGTGATCGTGCCCTCGGCCTCGTTGATCTTGGCGTTGATGACCGGGTGGGCCTTCAGCGCCTGCGCGGCGGCCTTGACGAAGAACGGCATCGGGGAGAGCTTGACGCCCTCACGCGCGGCGAAGGAGTCCTTCGCCTGGGCGCGCAGCCGCATCAGCTTGGTGACGTCGACCTCGACCACGGAGGACAGCTGGGCCTGCTCGTGCAGGGCCTTGACCATGTTGTCGCCGATGACCTTGCGGATCCGCGGCATCTTCACGGTCTGGCCGCGCAGCGGGGAGACCTCGAGTGCCGGGGCCTTCTTGGCGGCGGCCGGAGCAGCGGCGGCCGGGGCCGGGGCGGCGGGAGCCTTGGCGGCCTCGGCGGCGGCCACGACGTCCTGCTTGCGGATACGGCCGCCGACGCCGGTGCCCTTGACGGTGGCCAGGTCGACGCCGTTCTCAGCGGCGAGCTTGCGCACCAGCGGGGTCACGTAGGCGCCCTCGTCGGTCGCCTGGGCGGCGGTCGGCGCGGTGGGCGCGGCGGCCGGGGTCACCGGAGCCGGGGCGGGCGCCGGAGCGGCCGGCTGGGCCGGAGCCGGGGCGGCAGCGGCGGGCGCGGCCGGAGCGGCGGGGGCCGGGGCGGGCGCGGCCGGCTGGGCCGGGGCCGGGGCCGGGGGAGCGGCCGGAGCCTCGGCGGCGGGCGCCGGAGCCGGGGCCGGGGCGGCGGCCGGAGCGGCACCCGCCTCGCCGATGACGGCGAGCTTGGCGCCGACCTCGGCGGTCTCGTCCTCGCCGACCACGATCTCCAGCAGCGTGCCGGAGGCGGGGGCCGGGATCTCGGTGTCGACCTTGTCGGTGGAGACCTCGAGCAGCGGCTCGTCGGCCTCGACGGAGTCGCCGACCGACTTCAGCCAGCGGGTGACGGTGCCCTCGGTGACGGACTCGCCGAGCGCCGGGAGGACCACGTCGGTGCCCTGTGCGGAGGAGGCGCCGGAGGTGGCCTCGGCGGACGGGGCCGGGGCCGGGGCGGCCTGCTCGGTGGACGGCGCGGCCGCGGCGGGCTCGGGGGCCGGGGCCGGAGCCTCCTCGGCGGCGGGGGCCGGAGCGGCAGCCGGGGCGCCGGTGCCGTCGTCGATGACGGCCAGCTCGGCGCCGACCTCGACCGTCTCGTCCTCGGCGACCTTGATGGAGGCCAGGACACCCGCGGCCGGGGAGGGGATCTCGGTGTCGACCTTGTCGGTGGAGACCTCGAGCAGCGGCTCGTCGGCCTCGACGCGCTCACCCTCGGCCTTCAGCCAGCGGGTGACGGTGCCCTCGGTGACGCTCTCACCGAGCGCCGGAAGGGTTACGGAAACCGCCATGGTTTCGGTTGCTCCTTACGAGTTGCGGAAAGTCTGTGTCGTCGCGCCCGAGGGCTGATCAGTCGTGCGCGTGCAGCGGCTTGCCGGCCAGCGCCAGGTGGGCCTCGCCGAGCGCCTCGTTCTGCGTCGGGTGGGCGTGGATGAGCTGGGCGACCTCGGCCGGCAGCGCTTCCCAGTTGTAGATCAGCTGGGCCTCGCCGACCTGCTCGCCCATGCGGTCACCGACCATGTGGACGCCGACCACGGCACCGTCCTTGACCTGGACGAGCTTGATCTCGCCCGCGGTCTTCAGGATCTTGCTCTTGCCGTTGCCCGCCAGGTTGTACTTCAGAGCGACGACCTTGTCCGCGCCGTAGATCTCCTTGGCCTTGGCCTCGGTGATGCCGACGGAGGCGACCTCCGGGTGGCAGTACGTCACCCGCGGGACACCGTCGTAGTCGATCGGGACGGTCTTCAGACCGGCCAGCCGCTCCGCCACCAGGATGCCCTCGGCGAAGCCGACGTGCGCGAGCTGCAGCGTCGGGACCAGGTCGCCGACGGCGGAGATGGTCGGAACGTTGGTGCGCATGTACTCGTCGACGAGGACGTAGCCGCGGTCCATGGCGACCCCGGCCTCCTCGTAGCCCAGGCCCTGGGAGACCGGCCCGCGGCCGACCGCGACCAGCAGGACCTCGGCCTCGAACTCCTTGCCGTCGGCGAGGGTGACCTTGACGCCGTCCTGGGTGTACTCGGCCTTCTGGAAGAAGGTGCCGAGGCTGAACTTGATGCCGCGCTTGCGGAAGGCGCGCTCGAGCAGCTTGGAGGAGTTCTCGTCCTCGACCGGGACGAGGTGCTTCATGCCCTCGATGATCGTGACGTCGGAGCCGAACGACTTCCACGCGGAGGCGAACTCGACGCCGATGACGCCGCCGCCCAGGATGATCGCGGACTTCGGCACGCGGTCCAGGACGAGGGCGTGGTCGGAGGAGATGATCCGGTTGCCGTCGATCTCCAGGCCGGGCAGCGACTTCGGCACGGAGCCGGTCGCGAGCAGGATGTGGCGGCCCTGGACGCGCTGACCGTTCACGTCGACGGAGGTGGCCGACGACAGACGGCCCTCACCCTCGATGTAGGTCACCTTGCGGGAGGCGACGAGGCCCTGCAGACCCTTGTAAAGGCCCGTGATCACCTCGTCCTTGTACTTGTGGACACCCGCGATGTCGATGCCCTCGAAGGTGGCCTTGACGCCGAACTGGGCGCTCTCGCGCGCCTGGTCGGCGATCTCGCCCGCGTGCAGCAGGGCCTTGGTGGGGATGCAACCCCGGTGCAGGCAGGTACCGCCGACCTTGTCCTTCTCGATCAGGGCGACGTCCAGGCCCAGCTGAGCCCCGCGCAGGGCCGCGGCGTAACCACCGCTACCACCGCCGAGGATCACTAGGTCGAAAACGGTGCTGGCGTCGTTCGCCACGTCACGTCCTCCATGCATGTGCGCCGTACGCCGGTCGTCGATGACCGGCAGGCGGCTGGTGTCCGGCCGCTCGTTCTTCGGCCCTCGGGTAGGGGCCCTGTCCTGCCGGGCTCCATCTTTGCACTTGTCGGACGGGATCGAGACGCCGGGCCGGTGTGTGAGACGTCCCACGCCCCGTGCGGCCAAGGGGAGGATGCCGACCAAAAGGGGCGCGGGGCCGTATCGATATGCGGCTCCGCCGCGTGGGGGCGACCGGCTCCCACGCGGCGGAACGGGAAAAACGTGCTCAGTGAGCGGAGGTCAGCCCAGATCCCCGGCAGCCGCCAGCTCGGCAACCCGCACCAGCGTCCGCACCGCGGTACCCGTGCCGCCCTTCGGCGTGTACCCGAACGGCCCGCCCTCGTTGAACGCCGGACCGGCGATGTCGAGGTGCGCCCACGGGATGCCCTCGCCGACGAACTCGCGCAGGAACAGACCGGCGACCAGGCCGCCGCCCATCCGCTCGCCCATGTTCGCGATGTCGGCGACCTGGGAGTCCATGCCCTTGCGCAGGTGCTCCGGCAGCGGCATCGGCCAGGCCGGCTCGCCGACCTCCTCGGCGGCCTCGTGCACCGCGGCACGGAACGCGTCGTCGTTGGCCATCACACCGAAGGTCCGGCTGCCCAGCGCCAGCATCATCGCGCCGGTCAGCGTGGCCACGTCGATGATCGCGTCGGGCTTCTCCTCCGACGCGGCCCACAGGGCGTCGCCCAGCACCAGCCGGCCCTCGGCGTCGGTGTTGAGCACCTCGACCGTCTTGCCGCTGTACATGCGCAGCACGTCACCGGGGCGCACGGCGGAACCGGAGGGCATGTTCTCGGCCAGCGCCAGCCAGCCGGTTACGTTGACCTCCAGGCCCAGGCGCGCGGCGGCGACGACGGCGGCGAACACGGCCGCGGCACCGCTCATGTCGCACTTCATGGTCTCGTTGTGACCGGCCGGCTTCAGCGAGATGCCGCCCGAGTCGTAGGTGATGCCCTTGCCCACGAACGCGAGGTGCTTCTTGGCCTTGGAGCTGGTGTACGACAGCTTCACCAGGCGCGGAGCGGCCGCGGAGCCGCCGCCGACGCCGAGGATGCCGCCGTAGCCGCCCTTGGTGAGCGCCTTCTCGTCGAGCACCTGCACCTTGATGCCGTGCTCCTTGGCCGCGGCCTGCGCGATCGCGGCGAAGGACTGCGGGGTGAGGTCGTTCGGCGGGGTGTTGATCAGGTCGCGGGCGCGGTTCAGCTCCTCGCCGACCGCGGCGGCGCGGGCCAGGGCGCCCTTGAAGGCGGCGTCGCGCGGCTTGCCGCCGAGCAGCACGGCCTCGGCGAGCGGCGCCTTGCCGTTCTTGGCCTTGCCGTCCTTGCCGTTCTGCTTGTAGACGTCGAAGGAGTACGCGCCCAGCAGCACGCCCTCCGCGACGGCGCCGGCGTCCGCGGCATCGGTCAGCGGCAGCGCGAACGCGGCCTTCTTCGACCCGGTCAGGGTGCGGGCGGCCACGCCGGCGGCCCGGCGCAGCGCCTCGGCGTCGTACGTCTCGTCCTTCTCCGGCTCCGCGCCCAGGCCCACCGCGATCACGAGCGGTGCCTTGAACCCGGCCGGCGCCGGCAGCTTGGTCACCTCGCCCTCGGCACCGGAGGCCCCGAGGGTCTCCAGGACGGCGGCGAGCCGCCCGTCGTAGGCCTTGTCCACGGCCTCGGCGCCCGGTGCGACGACCAGGTCGCCGGACTTGGATCGGGTGCCCTTGGCGACACCGATCACGATCGCGTCGGCCCGCAGACCGGACGCCGCGGCGGTGCTGAGAGTGAGAGCAGTCACGGTGGTGATATCTCGCTTCCGATGTGAAGTTCCTGCGGCCGAGTGGTGTGGGTTCGACCGGACCCGACGGCCGACACTAGATCCGGGTCCGGGAGGCGGTCCCCACCGGGGGGGCCCTGACCGGCGCGGCGAACCGGCGGGGCACCCTGGAGGGAGCCTACGCTCGCGGCCCCGTTCGCTCACTCCTGCGAGCGTTCACCTGTCGGTGGCGTCGTGGCCATTTCCCGATCCTCGCACCTGATGACCTGAGTCACACTCATCGGGTTCCGGTGAGCACCGACCTCACCGCTTCGCATCATTTCCACGGATCCTCCGCGTACCGGCCACAACGGGCGGGGGTCCCTGGGGGGGAGAGGACCACATGGCGCACAGTGCGCGCACAACCACGGCTGCCCTGGTGGCGGCGGCTGCCACGATGGCGCTCGGGCTCGCGGTGCCCGGCGCGGCGGCGGCCACCACGCCGCGCATCGACCTGAAGGTGCTGGTCGTGGACGACGGGAGCAGTTCCGTCGCGGCCATCACCGACCAGCTGGGCAGCACCGGCATCCCGTACACCACCGTCGACCTGAACGCCGCGAGCCGTCCGGTGATCGACGCCGCCTTCCTCGCGGACACCACCGGCTCCACGCCCCGGGCCCGGTACCAGGGCGTGGTACTGCCCGACGAGGCCCCGTTCGGCTCGGCGACGTCACCGGAGCAGGTCGCGCTGGAGGCGTACGAGAGGACGTACGGCATCCCGCAGGTCGACGCCTACACCTGGGCGCACCCGGAGGTGGGTCTGGACTACACCAGTGACGGCGGCTGGGCCGGCACCCTGGACGGGCAGAGCGCGCAGGTCACCGCGGCCGGCAAGGGCGGCTGGTTCGGCTACCTCGACGGGGCGTTCACCTTCGAGGACAACTCGCCGTACGTCCAGGAGAGTTACGGCTACATCGCCCGCCCCCGCGCCGGCTTCACCTCCTACGTCGACACCGCGGTGCCCGGCTCCACCGGACGCGGCAGCCTGGTCGGCGAGTACGCCCACGACGGCCGCCGCGAGCTGGTCGTGACGTTCGCCTACAACCGCTACCAGCAGCAGTTCCGGCTGCTCGCCCGGGGCATCGTGGAGTGGCTCACCCAGGGCGTGCACCTCGGGCAGGCCCGCAACTACTTCGCCGTGCACGTCGACGACGTCTTCGCCCCCGACAGCCGCTGGGACGCCGCGCGCAACTGCACGCCCGGCGACTTCGACTGCGCCGGGGGCGACGGCCCGGGCACCACCCCGATCCGGATGACGGCGGACGACGCCGCCTACGCCGCGCAGTGGCAGCGCGACCACGGCTTCACCCTGGACATGGTGTTCAACGCCGGGTCGGGGGAGGAGTGGAAGAGCGAACACGGCGGCGCCGACGTCCTCGCGGACCGGCTGCTCGCCGACAAGGCGCAGTACCGCTGGATCAACCACACCTACACGCACCAGTACCTGGGCTGCGTCCAGGACACCACCACCGTGCCGTGGAGCTGCACGAAGAACGCCGACGGCTCCACGCAGTGGATGAGCCGCGCGGCCATCTCCGCGGAGATCCGCGACAACTACAACTGGGCCGTCACCAAGGGCCTCCCGCTCGACCGCACGGAACTGGTCACCGGCGAGCACTCGGGCCTCAAGACCCTTCCGCAGCAGCCCACCGACAATCCCAACCTGGCCGGCGCGCTCGCCGACAACGGCGTGAAGTGGACCGCCTCGGACAACTCCCGCGAGCCCGCGCAGCGCCCGGTCGGCACCGCCCTGACCGTGCCGCGCTACCCGATGAACGTGTACTACAACGTGGGCACCAAGGCGGAGATGGCCGACGAGTACAACTGGATCTACACCTCACGCGCCGACGGCGGCAGCGGCGTCTGCGAGAACAACCCCACCTCCACCTGCCTGGCCGGCCCCCTGGACACCGCCACCGGCTACGACGACGTGATCGTCCCGCAGGAGGCCCGCACCGACCTCGGCCACGCGATCTCGAACGATCCGCGCCCGCACTACGCCCACCAGTCCAACCTGGCCGAGGACCGCATCCTCTACCCGGTGCTGGACAAGGTGCTCGCCGACTACAAGGCCCTGTTCGCCGACAACACGCCCCTGCAGAACCTGCGGCAGAGCGCGATCGGCACGGAACTCCAGCGCCGCGCCGCCTGGCAGTCGGCCCTCGCGAACAACCGCGTCACCGCCTACCGGATCGGCGGCACGGTCACGATCAGCGCCCCGTCCGGAGTCCAGGTCCCGGTGACGGCCCCGGAGGGCACGAAGAAGCAACTCCTGCTCGGCACCGGCACCTTCGGCACGCCGTACGCGGGGGAGCGCTCGGCGTGGACCGCACCGGAACTGCTGCAGTCGGCGGTCACCTTGAAGCTGCCGTAAGGGGAAGCGCCCCGGAAGGGGCGCGGGGCTGTATCGGTGTGCGGCTCCGCCGCGTGGGCGCGACCAGCCACACGGGCCCGCGGCCGGAGCCGCACCGGCAGCTCTCGGACAGATTCCGCACAACAGGGGGGAAGCGGCGCAGCCATGCGCGTCACCATGCTCACCGAAGGCACCTACCCGCACGTCCACGGAGGGGTCAGCACCTGGTGCGACCAGCTCGTCAAGGGCATGCCGGAGGTGGCCTTCGACCTGATATCCCTCACCGGCACCGGCCGTGAGCCCGTCACCTGGGAGCTGCCGCCCAACGTCCGGCAGCACACGTCCGTGCCCACCTGGGGCCCCCGCCCCGGCCGCAAGAGCCCGCCCCGCGGCAGGGCAAGGCGCCGTTTCACCGACGCCTACGAGCGGTTGCTGCTGTCCTTCCTCGACCCGCAGTCCGGCGGCGACTTCGGCGAGGCGCTGACCGAGCTGGCCCGTCTCGCCCGCGACGGGCGGCTCTCGGCCGCGCTGCGCACGGAGGGCGCGCTGCGTTCGCTGATGTGGATCTGGACGATGCCGCATCTGCCGACGGCCCGCGCCCGGCCCACCGTGCACGACGCGCTCACCGCGACCGACCTGCTGGAACACGCGTTGCGCCCGCTCGGGGTGCGCGTCCCGGAGGACTCCGTCGCGCACGCGGTCAGCAGCGGCCTGGCCACCCTGCCGGCGATCGCCGCCCGGGCCCTGGACGGCGTGCCGTTCCTGCTCACCGAGCACGGCATCTATCTGCGCGAGCGCTACCTCGGGTACCGCGGCGACAGCCAGCGCTGGCCGGTGAAGGCGTTCATGCTCGGCTTCTACCGCGCACTCAATACGCACGGCTACCGGACGGCCGACCTGATCACACCGTGCAACCAGTACAACAGCCGCTGGGAGGAGCGCGGCGGCGCCGACGTCCGCAGGATCCGGACCGTGTACAACGGCGTCGACCCGCACGCCTTCCCGCACGCCGGCCCCGAGCCGGACGTCCCCACGCTCAGCTGGTGCGGCCGGATCGACCCGATCAAGGACCTGGAGACCCTGCTGCGCGCCTACGCCCTGGTGCGCGCCGAACTCCCCGAGACCCGCCTGCGGCTGTTCGGCCCGGTCCCGCCGGGCGGCGAGGCCTACCGCACCCGGCTGGAGAAGCTCGCCGCGGAACTCGGCGTCACCGACGGCGTCACCTTCGAGGGCCGTATCAGCGAGGTGTGGCGCGCCTACGCGGCCGGTCACGTCGTCATGCTGTCCTCCATCTCCGAGGGCTTCCCGTTCTCGATCATCGAGGCGATGTCCTGCGGCCGTACGACCGTCTCCACGGACGTCGGCGGGGTACGCGAGGCCGTCGGGGACACCGGGCTCGTCGTCCCGCCGCGCGAGCCGGAGAAGATGGCCGCCGCCGCGCTGACCCTGCTCAAGGACGACGGGCGGCGCCTGGAGCTGGGCGCGCTGGCCCGGCAGCGCGTCATCGACCGGTTCACCCTGAAGCGCTCGGTGGACAACTTCCGCGCCATCTACCAGGAACTCGCCGGGTCGCCCGAGGTGTACGAGCCGACGGTCGAGACGGTCGCCGACTGGACCGCCGAGCTGCGCGACCCCTGGTACGCGGCCGTCGCGACGGACGGGGCCGGCTGGTGAGCGGCTCCGTCTGGCTGCCGCCCGGCGCCCGCCCGCAGACCCTGCCCGCCGTGCCGCGCCAGCGCACCGCCCCGGCGTGGGCCGCGCCCGACCCGGTCGACGAACTCGCCACGCGGCTCGAGGACTTCATCGCGGCCGCCGTCCACCCCGACGAGATCGCCGCCCTGCTGGAGTCGGACGGCCTGTCGGACGACCGGATACGCGAGCGGTACGGCGTGAAGAACTCCTTCGCGCTCGCCGAGGAGCTGTACGACCGTGTCGAGCGCCGCCATCCCGAACCCGAGGGCCCGCCGCACGACCCCTGGCAGGCCGGCCTGCTCGGCTGCCTGCTGCGGGGCGTGGTCTTCGCCCTGCCCGGCTTCGCCTACGTCCTCGGCGGCCCCCTCCTGGCCGGCCCGCGCGACGGCCTCGGGCTGCCCGCGGGCACCCTCACCCTCCTCGCGGGCGCCCTGACCGGCTGGATGTGGAACCAGGGCCTGGCCCACCGGGCGTACTCCTGGCTGGGGCTCGGCGACACCTCGGCCGCCCGCCGCTCGCTGCTGCTGGGCGCCCCGGTGGGCGCGCTGCTCGGCACGCTGGTGGCCCTCGCGGTCGCGGGCACCGGACATCCGGCCGCGCCGGCCTTCGCCGCCGGCCAGTCCTGCTACCTGGGCGCCGCCACCACCCTCCTCGTCCTCGGCCGCGAACGCGCCCTGCTGGCCGCGCTCGCGCCGATGGCCGCGGGCGCCGCGGTGTCCCTGGCCACGCCGGTCCCCGGGACGGTCCGGCTGGTCCTGCTCCTCGGTTCGCTCACCGCCGTCGCGGTGCTTGCCCTGCGCGAGGTCGCCCCGGCCGTCAAGGACCTGGGGGAGGGCAGCTGGGCGGCCGGTCTGGCCGCGCTGCTGCCCTTCGGCGGCCTCGGCGCGGCCCCCGCGCGCGATCGCGGGGCCCCGCTGTGGCTGACCGGTTCCCTGCCGTACGCGCTGTTCGGTCTGGGCAGCGGGGTGCTGGTGCTGTACGCGGCGCTCGGCGACGTGCTCGCGGGTCGGCAGCACAGCGCGATCGCCGCGCCCGCCGCGGTCGCGCTCACCCTGAGCATGGGGCCCGCCGAGTGGCTGCTGTACCGCTTCCGCAGCGGAAGCCTGGCCGGACTGCGGTCCACCAGCAGCCCGCGCGCCTTCTGGCGGCGCACCGCGCGCACGGTGGCCGAGTGCCTCACCGGCTACCTCGCCGTGCTGCTCGCCCTCGCCCTGACCGTCACCGTGCTGTGGCCGCACTCCCCGGGCCTGAGCGGGCTGCGTCTGGCGGGTCTGCTCCTGCTGGGCGTGGTGCTGTGGACCGGGCTGCTGCTGCAGTCGTTCGGCGCGGTGCACACCGCGGTCGCCGTGTGCTGCCTGGCCGCCCTCGCGCAGAGCCTCGCCCTGGCCACGCACGCGGCGGGACCGCACCAGGTCGCCGTGGCCGTCTACGGCACGGCCGGGGCCGCGCAGGCCGTCCTGGTCTGCGTCCTGCTGGGAAGGGCGACCGCACACCGATGAACACGACGACACCGATGACCGGCCTGCTGGTCCCGTACTACGAGCACCCGTCGGTCCGCCCCGCCGAATGGGAGGCGATCGTCGCCGCCGCGCCCCGGCTGTACGGCGTGGTGCTCAACCCGGCGAGCGGTCCCGGCACCGTCCCCGACCCGGCGTTCGCCGAGGTCGCCGCACGGCTGCGGGCGGCCGGGGTGCGGGTGCTCGGCTACGCCGACACCGGCTACGCCCTGCGGCCGCCCGACGAGGTGGCGGTGGACCTCGCCCGCCACCGCGACTGGTACGGCGCCGACGGCGCCTTCCTCGACCAGGTGTCCGCCGGCCCGCACGCCCTCGCGCACTACCGGGGCCTGTCCGCCACCGCGTGGCGCGCCGGCTGCGGCACGCTGGTCCTCAACCACGGCACGTCCCCGCACCCCTCCTACGCCCGGATCGCCGACGTCCTGGTGACGTTCGAGGGCACCTGGCAGACCTACCGCGACCTGCCCGCGCAGCCGCCCTTCGACGGGGTGCTCACGTGCCACCTGGTGCACGGGGTGCCGCCTGGCGCCGGCTGCGCGGCCCTCGCCCGGGCCCGCGGCGCGGCCCTGCACTGCGCGGTGCCGGGCAGTGGGGATCCTCCTTGGGGTACGTTGCCGCACACCCTGGAGCCCGCCCGGTGAAACGCCCGATCCTGCTCGTCGTGGCGCTGCTGGCGCTGCTGGCGCTGCTGGCGGCGGGCTGCACGTCCGCCTCGGACGACAGACCCGCCGAGCCCGACCGCCCGTCCGGGCACGCACGCTGGCAGCCGCGGCCGGGCACCGCCTGGCAATGGCAGCTCAGCGGCCGTCTGGACACCTCCGTCGACGTCCCGGTGTACGACATCGACGGCTTCGACCACTCCCGGGCGACCGTGGCCGCGCTGCACCGCGCGGGCCGCAAGGTCATCTGCTATCTGTCCACCGGTGCCTGGGAGGACTGGCGGCCGGACGCCGAGAAGTTCCCCGCGTCCGTGCTCGGCAGGGGCAACGGCTGGGACGGCGAGCGCTGGCTCGACGTCCGCCGCACGGACACGCTGGAGCCGTTGATGGCAGCCCGCCTCGACCTGTGCCGGGACAAGGGCTTCGACGCGGTCGAGCCGGACAACATGGACGGCTACGCCAACGTGACCGGCTTCCCGCTCACGGCAGCCGACCAGCTGCGCTACAACCGGCTGATCGCGCGCCTGGCCCACGAGCGGGGCCTGGCCGTCGGCCTGAAGAACGACCTGGACCAGATCCCGGAGCTGGTGGGCGACTTCGACTTCGCGGTGAACGAACAGTGCGCCCAGTACGGCGAGTGCGCGCGGCTGACCCCCTTCGTACGGGCCGGCAAGGCGGTCTTCCACGTCGAGTACGAGCTGCCGACGAGCCGGTTCTGCGCGGCCTCGCAACGCCTCGGGCTGAGTTCGATGCTCAAGAAGTACGAGCTGGGGGCGTGGCGCCGGCCCTGCTGAGACCCAGTCCCGTCACCGCCGTCCCCGCGATCCGGTCGGCCAGCGAGCGGCGGCCGGGGAAGAACACCGGCACCGCGTTGACCAGGAACAGCACCACCGCCAGCGCCCACACCAGGAACGACAGCGCGAAGTGGCCCTCGATCAGCAGCACACAGGCCACCGCGTACACGGCGACGTCGGCGGCCGTGGTGACGGCGGCGCGCAGCGCTGCCCGGCGCGGCGCGGCCTGCGCCACCCGCAGGCCGAGCAGGCCCTTGCCGACGGTGCGGCCGAGCAGGGCGAGGCAGGCCCACTGATAGGCGAAGGTGACGAGCACCAGCACCGCGAAGGCCTGCTCCACGTACAGCACCACCTTGTGCCACAGGGACGACCCGAGGTGCTCGGAGGCGCCGAGCACGTCGCCGCGCGAGGTCACGAGGTCCAGGCCGCCGCGGGTGGCCAGTTCGGGCACGTCGGTGACGAGCGCGGATATCCGGTGGAAGGTGAGCACCGCGAGCGCCGACGCCGCCGCGACGACGAGCGCGAAGTCGATGAACCAGGCCACGGCACGGCGCAGCTTGGGCATGACGGTCCCCCGATTCGATCATGTGTCCGTGTACGGCGGAAGAGATTACCGACCCAGGCAGAACACCAGCAGGGCGACCGTGCCCGCGGTCTCCGCCAGCGCGCCGAACACGTCACCCGTGACCCCGCCGAAGCGGCGCACGCAGTGCCGCAGCAGGAGTTCGGCGGCGGCGAGCGCGAGCAGTACCGCGAGGGCGGCGCGCAGCGCGTCGTACCCGCCGAGGAGGGCGCCGCCCGCCGCGGCGGCGGCGGTGACCAGCGCCGCGGCGAGCAGCGCCCCGCCCGTCGGGACGACCCCCGCCACGGCGGCACCGAGCCCCTCGGGCCGGGCGGCCGGCACCCCGGGACGGGCCGCCAGCGTCAGCGCCAGCCGGGCGGTGGCCGCCGAGACGAGTACGGCGAGGGCGCCCCGGCCCCACGAGCCGCCGTAGAGCTGGGCGAGCGCCGCGACCTGCGCGAGCAGCACGAAGACCAGGGCCAGCACACCGAACGGCCCGATGTCCGACTGCTTCATGATCCGCAGCGCGTCCTCGGCCGGCTTGCCGCTGCCCAGCCCGTCCGCGGTGTCGGCGAGCCCGTCGAGATGCAGCCCCCGGGTCAGTACGGCGGGTACGGCGGCCGCGGCGACGCAGGCGAGGGGCGCGCCCGCGCCCAGGGCGAGCAGGGCGAGCGCGCAGCCGGCGGCCAGGGCGCCGACGACGAGGCCGGTGACGGGCGCGGCCAGCATGCCGCCGCGCGCGGCTCCTCGGTCCCAGCGGGTGACGGTGACCGGCAGGACGGTGAGCGTGCCGAAGGCGAACCGCAGGCCGTCGACGGGGGAGGGGGTCGTGGACACCGGCGCAGGGTATCCGGGGGACGCCCGGGCACGGACGGCGGCCGGGAACGAGCGCGACTAAAGTGCGGATATGGGGCATTGGTGGATGCGTAACATCGTGGAGCCGGGCAAGCTTCCCCTGCTCCTCGCCCTGTCCGCCTTCGTGCTGACCTTTCTGATCACCCGGCTCATCACCCGGCTGATCCGGGCCGGCAAGGGACCCTTCGGCAACGTCAAGGCCGGCGGGGTGCACGTCCACCACGTCGTCCCCGGCGTCGTCCTCACCGTCGTCGGAGGCTTCGGCGCGGTCGCCAGCGGGCGGCACGGCTTCGGCGCGGGACTATGCGCGGTCCTCTTCGGCATCGGCGCCGGGCTCGTCCTGGACGAGTTCGCGCTGATCCTGCACCTCGACGACGTCTACTGGAGCGAGGCGGGCCGCAAGAGCGTCGAGCTCGTCGTGTTCACCGCCGCACTGGTCGGCCTGGTCCTCGTCGGCTTCTCACCCTTCGGCGTGAACGACGTCAGCCAGGCGGAGCTGCAGAACCGCGGCGAGGCCATCGTGACGGTCGCGGTGAACTTCCTCTTCTCCCTGATCGCCCTCGTCAAGGGCAAGGGCCGCATGGCCGTCCTCGGCGTGATCGTCCCCTTCGTCGCCCTGATCGGCGCCGTACGGCTGGCCCGCCCCGGCTCGCTGTGGGCCAGGCGCTTCTACGGCCGCCGTCCCCGCGCCCGCGCGAAGGCCGAGCTGCGCGCCTACCGGCACGACCGCCGCTGGTCGCGGCCCCGCCGCGCCGTCCAGGACTGGCTCGGCGGGAAACCGGACCCCGAGCCGACCCGCGCCGTCGAACGCCGGTGACGCCGTCGCCACTGCGCCGCCGCGCACAGCAGCACCACGCCCGTGAGCGCGGCCAGGTGCTCCTTGCCGGCCAGGTTCTCCTTCACCAGCACCTCGGCGATCATCGCCAGCGTCACCGCGCCGGCCGTGACATGGGCCCCGTAGCGCCAGCACAGGTACACCGCGAGGCACACCACGGCCGCCGACGGGCCCGTGTCCACCACCTGGGCGTCGGAGGCGGGCAGCCCGAGCGGCGCGTGCGGACCGAGCCGGATGCCGAGGCGGGCGTAGAGCGTGCCGGCCAGCGTCGCGGCGTAGGCGATGCCGAGCGTCCGCCACCAGCCGAGGCACAGCTCCGCGATGCCGAACACCAGCAGGATCTGTGCCAGCGCACCCCACACGGGCAGGTCGAGCGCGGGCACGAACACCGACAGCGGGGTGCGCAGCAGCGCCAGCCACAGCGGGTCCTCGGCCCGCACCGCGCCGACCTCCTGCACGAACCCGAACCCCCAGGGCTGGTTCTGCACGATCTGCAGCACCGCCGTCAGACAGACCGCCGACAGCGTCATCGGAACCGCCCGCCCCCTGCGCTTCAGCAGCGGCTCGCGCACCGTGACGTACAGCAGCCCCCATTCGGCGCGGGCCCAGCGGGCGAGGTGCTTCATCTGCGGCTCTCCAGCTGTGTACGGTGCAACCACTTGGGCAGCCCCGGCGCCTCGAGAAACCCCTCCGCCCGCGCCGCGGCGATGCCGATGCGGGGCAGGTCCGCGCTCTTCTCGAAGAGCAGGAACCGGGGCTCCCAGATGGGCCGGTACTTCGCGTTGGCGCGGTAGAGCGACTCGATCTGCCACCACCGGGAGAAGAAGCTGAGCAGCGACCGCCACAGCCTCAGCACCGGCCCGGCGCCGAGGCGTGCGCCACGTTCGAAGACCGAGCGGAACATCGCGAAGTTGAGAGAGACCTGCGTGACGCCGATCTCGCGGGCCCGTCGCAGCAGTTCGATGACCATGAACTCCATCAGCCCGTTGTCGGAGTCCCGGTCCCGGCGCATCAGGTCGAGGGAGAGCCCCTTCGGCCCCCACGGCACGAAGGACAGCAGCGCCCGCAGCCGGCCCTCGGCGTCATGGCACTCCAGCATCACGCACCGGCCGTCGCCGCCGTCCCCGAGCCGCCCCAGCGCCATGCTGAAGCCCCGCTCGGTGGCGCCGTCCCGCCAGTCGTCGGCACGCCGCACCAGATACGTCATCTCGTCCGCCGGGATGTCCTCGTGCCGCCGGATCCGCACCGTGTAACCGGCCCGCCGTACCCGGTTGCAGGCCTGCCGGACCGTGCGCATGGCCCGGCCCTCCAGCGTGAACTCGGCGACCTCCACCACAGCCTCGTCGCCCAGCTCCAGCGCGTCCAGGCCGTGGCGCGCGTACACGGTTCCGGCCTCCTCGCTCGCCCCCATCACCGCCGGGATCCAGCCGTGCGCACGGGCCTGCGCCAGCCACGGCTCGATCGCCCCGGGCCACGCCTCCGGATCGCCGAGCGGGTCCCCGGACGCCAGCGACACCCCGCCGACCACCCGGTAGGCGACGGCCGCCTTGCCGGTCGGCGACCACACCACGCTCTTCTCGCGGCGCAGCGCGAAGTAGCCGAGCGAGTCCCGCTCCCCGTGCCGCTCCAGCAGGTCCCGCAGCCCCTTCTCGTCCTCGGCGGTGAGCGGGTCGACGGCCCGCCGGGAGCGGAACGCGGCGTACAGGACCGCGAGCACCAGGGCCGTGCTCAGCACGTTGACCGCCACGTCGACCCAGGTGGGCGTGGACAGACCGGGGAAGCGGGAGTCGTCGGCGGCGACCGACACCAGGTGCAGCGTGCCGTACCGCCAGCGCGAGGCGAACGTCGAACGGCTCGCGTCCGCGGCCTGGTTGGTGACCGTCACCAGCAGCGCCGCCAGCAGGGACGCGGCGAGCCCGCCACCGACGGCGACCACGGCGGCGAGCCGCGGGTTGGACCGGTCGCCCTTGGCGTAGAACTCACGCCGGCCCGCGAGCAGCGAGGCGACGAAGGCCGCGGTCAGGGCCAGAGACACCCAGTTCTGCGCGGAGCGCCTGATCTCCGGCAGCAGCACCGTGGCCAGGGCGAACAGCCCGAGGAACGCCCCGCCGAGCACCAGGTTCAAGATCCACGCGGCCCGTTTGCGCCGCCGCATGGTGACGGCCAGGAACGCGGTGAAGACTCCCGACGCGAACCCGGCCGTCAGCAGATAGGGCGTGAACAGGTTCTCCTGGTTGTGCCGCCGCACGTCCTGCCCGAGGGAGACCCACACCGCGCTCAGGAAGTTGACGAAGGCGACGGCACGCAGATACCAGACGGCGAAGGCGGCGGCCCGGCGCGCGATGCGGCTCTCTCCCATGACGCGGGATCATATGGCCGCGGTTGGGGTAAACCGCCCTATTTGGTCCGCCCGGGGTGGTCGCTACGCCTCGCCGGGTTCACCCGCCGCGTCGACGGTGTCGCCCAGGCCCCTGCCGCCCCCGCCGAGCGCGTCGCCCAGGCTCTTGCCGTCCGCGCCGAGCGTGTCGCTCAGCCTGTTGTCGTCCCCGCTGAGAGTGTCGGCCGGGCCCGTGCCGTCCTCGCCGTGCTCGGCGCTCTTGTCGTCCTTCTCCGGCAGCTCCGCCGCCAGGGCCGCCGCGGCCTGCACCAGCGGCAGCGCGAGCAGGGCGCCGGCGCCCTCGCCGACCCGCACCCCCTGGTCCAGCAGCGGCTCCAGCGCCATCCGGTCCAGCGCCTTGGCCTGCCCCGGCTCCCCGCCGCTGTGCCCGGCCAGCCACCAGTCCGGCGCCCGGAACGCGATCCGCTGCCCGACCAGCGCGCACGCCGCGCTCACCACACCGTCCAGGATCACCGGCAGCTTGCGCACCGCGCACTGGAGCAGGAAGCCCGTCATCGCGGTCAGGTCGGCGCCGCCCACGGCCGCCAGCAGCTGCAGCTGGTCGCCCAGCACCGGCCGGGCCCGGCGCAGCGCGTCCCGGATCGCCGCGCACTTGCGCATCCACGCCAGGTCGTCGATGGCCAGCCCGCCGCGTCCGGTCACCACCGACGCGTCGGTCCCGCACAGCGCCGCGATCAGCACCCCGGCGGCCGTGGTCCCGCCGACGCTGACGTCACCGAGCACGATCAGGTCCGTGCCGGAGTCGGCCTCCTCGTCGGCCACGGCGACCCCGGCCCGGAAGGCGGCCTCCGCCTCCTGGAGGGTGAGCGCGTCCTCGACGTCGATCCGCCCGCTGCCGCGCCGTACCCGGTGCCGTACGACGTCCGCGGGCAGCTCCTCCGGCGCGCAGTCCAGCGCCATGTCGACCACCCGCACCGGCACGCCGAGCCGCCGGGCCAGCACCGACACCGGCCGGACGCCCTCCAGCACGTCGCGCACCAGCGCGGTCGCGGTGCCGGCAGGGCGCGCCGAGACGTCCAGCGCGGCGATCCCGTGGTCACCGGCGAACAGCACCACACGGGGGTGTTCGACGGAACGCACCGGTACGACGCCCTGCGCCGCGGCCAGCCACTCGCCCAGTTCGTCCAGGCGCCCCAGCGCACCGGGCGGCACGATCTGTCGCTCGCGGCGGGCCTCCGCGTCGCGGCGCACCCCGCCGTCGGGGCGCTCGATGAGATCGGTGAAGTCGTCGAGATTAAGCGAGCTCATTCGCCGAACAGTACCGGCCCCGCTCGAACACGACCGCGCCACGCCGTGACCCCGCGGGCACGGCGTCGTTGCACCCCGGAAGGCGGTCCCGTACGTTCCGTTTTGCCACGGATTGTCGTCTGGGAGGCGCCGATGTCGACCGTTCCGCCCCTGCCGGCCGTTCCACCCATGCCGACCCTCCCGCCCACCCCGCCGGAGCCACCCGCACCGCGTGCGCAGTGCCCCTGGTGCGGCTCGGCGCTCCTGACCGGCCGGCGCCGCCTGCGCTCACTCGCCCGCCGTGTGGCGCGCCTCGTCGCGGAGCCCGAAAGCTGGCTCGACGTGGGCACCGGCGACGGCGCGTTCCCGGACGCGGCCCGGAAGTTCTTCCCGTACACCTCCTTCGACGGCGTCGACCCCGCCCCCGGTGTGCTGTGGGCCCGCGCGGCGGAACGCGTCGAGGAGGCCTACGTCGGCCCGCTCGCCGGCACCGGACTGAGCGAGCGCTACGACGTGGTCACCCTGCTCCACCACCTGGAACACAGCGCCGACCCGCGCCTCGAACTGACCGCCGCCCTCACCGCCCTGCGCCCCGGCGGCCACCTCGTCATCCGGCTCCACACCCGCAACAGCCCGTTCCACCCCGCCGACGTCCACACCGAACTGACGCACCGCGGCTGCACCCTGCTGACGAAGAGACCCCGCGGCTGGACACCGGCCTGCCGCGTCATCGCCCGCAAGAACTGACCCGCACGAAGCGACCCCGCAGGGACGGCCCCCGAGGGCAGACCCGCACGGGCCGGCCGCCCCTCACCCCCGCAGCATCAGCGCCTGCCCGGCCACCACCAGCACCACCTGTTCGCACTCACCGGCCACCGCCGCGTTCAGCCGTCCCAGCTCGTCCCGGTACCGCCGCCCCGACGCCGTGGCCGGCACCACGCCGGAGCCGACCTCGTTGGACACCAGCACGGCCGTCCGCCGCGCCTCGCGCACCGCCCGGGCCAGCGCCGTCACCCGCTCGCGCAGCGCCCGCTCGCCGCCACCGGCCCACACGTCGTCGTCCCACGCCCCGACCGAGTCCATCGTGTGCGCCAGCCACAGCGACAGACAGTCGATCAGCACCGGCGGCCCCTCCTGCGTCAGCAGCGGCTCCAGGTCGACCGTCTCCGCCGTGCGCCACGACCCCGGCCGCCGCTCCCGGTGCAGCGCCACCCGCGCCGCCCACTCCGCGTCCCCGTCGCGGGTCCCGCCCGTCGCCACGTACAGCACGTCCGGGAACGCCTCCAGACGCCGCTCGGCCTCCACCGACTTGCCCGACCGGGCCCCGCCCAGCACCAGGGTGCGCCGCGGTACGTCGGGCACGTCCTCGTACGCCCCGACCGTCAGCGTCGTCCCGTCCGGCACCGCCCGCGCGCCCGCCGCCGCGAGCCGCCGCGCCAGCTCGCCGCCCGGCGGCACGTCGTGGTCGAGGTGGACCGCGACGACGTCCGTGGTCGGCCCCACCGCGCCCACGGCCCGCAGGCGCGCCAGCGCGTCCGGCCGCCCCACGACATCCGCCAGCACCAGGTCGTACGGCGCCGGCCGACCGGACCCCGCCTCCAGCCCGGCCGGTGCGCAGCCCGGCGGCAGATACAGCAGCCGCTGCCCCTCGGGACCGGTCACCGCGTAGCCCGTGCCCGGCGCGTCCATCGCCAGCGCCCGCACCCGGTGCCCCGTCAGCAGCGCCAGCTCCCGCCCGTCGGGCACCCGCCCGGGCTGCGGCAGCCCGGCCGGCACCTCCACCGGCGGCCCGTCGTGCGGATGCGACAGCAGCACCTGCCGTACGGCGCCCAGCGAATGCCCGGCCCGGGCCGCCGCGAACGCCGCCCCCGGGGTGAGGTCCAGCAGCAGGGTCCCGTCGACCAGCGCAGCGGTCGCCGCCCGCGCGTCGCCGCCGAGCGAGGCCGCGCAGGTGGCGCAGGGACAGTCGGGGCGGGGCAGTCCCGCGGGGGCACCGGTGCCGAGCAGAGTCACGTCCACGTCATGATTTTCTCCGGTCGTCGCCCGGTGTGCGTGACGGCATGCCCCAGGAGGGCGGACCCGGCGCGCCAGACGGCCCCGCCGCGCGCGCGAAAGCGGCCACCGCGCTCCGCGTCCCGGCCGATCACCCGCGGTCTCCCGGCCGTCTCCCGACGCCCCCTTGGCCGTCTCCCGGGGCCTCTCCCGGCCGTCTCGTGGCGATCCCTCGGCGGTCTCGTGGCGATCTCCCGGCGGTCTCTCGGCGGTCTCTTGGCGGCTCACCCAGCGGAGCGAATACGCTGCGGGCTGGAGCCGGACCAAGATCCGGCGTCCGCCGGAGCAGGTACTCACACCCGGGAGGCGTACATGGCGGCATGGACGTGGCGGTTCGAGAAGGCCGACGGGACGGAGGTCCAGCCCGCGGTGCAGCCGGAGGAGTTCACCACGCAAGGGGACGCCGAGTCCTGGATCGGGGAGAACTGGAAGGCCCTCGCGGAGGGCGGCGCGGACCAGGTGCGGCTGTTCGAGGACGACACGGAGATCTACGGCCCGATGAGCCTGCACGCGGACGAGTCGTAGGACAGCCGGTGTCCGGGGGCGGGCGGAACCGTCCCCGGGCGCCGTCTCACTGCTCGCCGAGCGTCACTTCCACCGTCTTCCGGCTGCCGCCGCGCGTGTACGTCACCGTCGTCTTCTGACCGGGCTTGTCCGAGGCCAGCGCCTCCGCAAGCGAGGTGATGGTGGTGATCTGGGTACCGCCCACCTCGGTGATCACGTCCCCGGCCTGCAGGCCCGCCTTGTCGGCGGCGCCGCCGCTCTTGACGTCGACGACGACGACCCCGGCGGGCTGGTAGTTGTCGTCGAGGAACGTACGGGCCGTGATGCCCAGGGCCGCGCGGCCCGAGTCGGTCACCTTGCCGCTGCTGACGATCTGGCCCGCGATCGTCTTCACCATCGACGCGGGGATGGCGAAGCCGATGCCGGGCGCCGAACTGCCGCCGAGCTGCGGGTCGGTGGCGGCAAGCGTCGGGATGCCGACGACCTGCCCGTCCAGGTTGACCAGCGCGCCGCCGCTGTTGCCGGGGTTGATCGCCGCCGACGTCTGCACCATGTTGGCGATGGTGGCGCCCGTCCCCCCGCCGCTGCTGCCCTCGGTGACGGTCCGTCCGGTCGCCGAGACGATGCCCTGCGTCACGCTGGACGACAGACCGAGCGGCGATCCCATGGCGAGCACGATCTGCCCCACCTCCACCTTGGCCGAGTCGCCGAACGTCGCGGCCCGCAGCCCGGCCGGCACCTTGTCCAGTTTGACGACGGCGAGGTCCTGCTGCGGGTAGGAGTAGACCAGGGTCGCGGTGAGCGGTGTGCCGCTGTTCGCCGTCGTGACCTTGAAGGTCTTCTCGTCGCCGACGACGTGCGCGTTGGTGACGATGTGTCCCTTGTCGTCGTAGACCACACCGGAGCCGAGGTCGTTGCTCGCCTGGATCTGCACGACCGACGGCAGGACCTCCCGGATCACCCTCAGGTAGTCGGACTGGAGGTCGCTGCCCGCCCGGACGGGAGCGGCGGGCTGCGCGGCCTGCGTCGTCGCGCTCTCCTTCTCGCCCGTCGAACCGGCGCCGGAGCACCCGGACAACAGGACGGCCCCGCCCACACAGACGGCCAGGGCGAACCGGAGACGGGCGACAGCGGCACGGGAAACGTCCATGGCCCGAGTCTCACGCCCGGGCGGCCCCCCGGCCCGCGCAGCTCACCCGAACGAGCGAGCCCGAAACGGCGCGGCCGCGCGTGGGCCGCCGGGATTCCGCCGCCCCCGGCCCACGGCCTCCGGGCGACCCGCAGGGCGGGCCGGCGACCGTCGCACGCGGCCGGCTCGCTCGCCCGGCGCCGGAGGGAGGGTGGCGACGGCACACGCGCGTGCGGCTCACCCGCCCGGCCGCCGGCGACCCGCCGGGCCCCGGTGACCGGCGCACGCGGGTGCGCCTCACGCGCCCGGAGTCGGAGAAGGCAGGGGTCGTGGCGACTGGCACACGCGTGTACGGCTCACCCACCGCCGGCGACCCGCGGGGGTCGTGGTGACTGGCACGCGCGTCTACGGCTCGCCCACCCGCCGGTGACCCGCGGGGCCCCGGCCTCTGGCGCACGCGGGTGCGGGGCGCTGGTCCGGCCGCCGGCGACCCGCAGTGGCCCGTGGCGTCGGGCGGGCGCGGGTGTCGGCCGCGTACAACCGACCCGCAGCGGCCCGTGCGTCGGGCCGCCGTGGGTGTCAGCCGCGGACCCCGCACAGGTGCAGCAGTGCCGCGACGCCCCGGTAGGGGTCCGTGCGGCCGGCCTTCTCCTCGACCGTCAGCAGGGTGTCGAGGTCGGCGGGCGCCTCGGCGCCGTCCGCCGCCGTGTCGGTGAAGACCCGCACGCCGTACCAGCTGTGCAGAGGCGCGCCGATCCCGGCGAGGGTGGCCGTCAGCGTCGCCAGCCGGTCGGCGCGTACGTCCATGCCGAGACGGTTGCGGTAGGCGGTGGTGTCGAACGCGGTCAGCGCCCCGGCCCAGTCGCCGGACAGGCCGGGCCGCATCGCCAGCGCGTCGCCGTTGCGCACCAGCAGCGACAGCAGCCCGCCCGGGGCGAGCATCCGGGCCAGCCCCGCGAGGAGCGGGTCGGGCTCCTCGACGTACATCAGCACACCGTGGCACAGCACCACGTCGAAGCTGCCCGGCAGGAAGTGCACGCCGGTGTCCCGGCCGTCCCCCTCGATGATCCGCATCCGCTCCCGGATGCCCTCCGGCTCGCCGGCGAGCACCTCACGAGCCGTGGCGATCATCGTGCGGTCCTGCTCCAGACCGGTCACCTTGTGCCCGGCCCGGGCCAGCCGCAGCGCCTGCGTGCCCTGGCCCATCCCCACGTCGAGCACCCGCAGCCGCTGCCCGACCGGGAAGCGCCCGGCTATCTGCTCGTCCAGCTGCCGTGCCACCAGCTCCTGGCGGACGACGTCCCGCAGCCCGCCCAGCTTGCTCAGCCAGGCCTCGGCCGCGCCCCCGGTGAACGGTGTCGTGCTCAGGGCCGCTCTCCGCGCTTGACCTGCGGCTTGGGCAGCCGGAGCCGGCGCATCTGCAGCGAGCGCATCAGGGCGTAGGCCACCGCGCCGCGCTTGGGCGTGTCGGGGAAGCGCTCGGCGAGGCGCTTCTTCAGGCGGAACGCCGAGACGATCGAGTCGAGCACGATCAGCACGATCACGACCAGCCACAGCAGCAGCGCGATGCTCTGCAGCGAGCCCACCCGGACCATGCTCAGCACGAGGATGACCACGGCCATCGGGAGGAAGAACTCCGCGATGTTGAACCGCGAGTCGATGAAGTCGCGCGCGAAGCGGCGCACCGGGCCCTTGTCCCGGGCGGGCAGATAGCGCTCGTCACCGCTGGCCAGCGCCTGGCGCTGGCGCTCCATCGCGACGCGGCGCTCGTCGCGCTGCCGCTTGGCGGCCTCCTTGCGATTCGTCGGCGTGGTGGCGACGCTGCGGCGCTGGGAACGGGCCTCACTCCGCTTGGGAGTGGGCCTGCCCTTCGGGGCCTGCGGGTCGCGGGGCTGCTTGGAGAGGTCTACCGCCGCCTGGTCGGCGCCGGGGACCTTCTCTTCCTTGGCACGGCTACGGAACACAAAAACCAAGGGTAAGGGCATGACGGGCATGGACCCCAGCCCGCTGGGGAACGATCCCGCAACACCAGACGTCTGTACAAGGACAGAAGGGGCACCGTGGGACGCCGCGGTCGGGGTCCGCTCTCCTCCCTCCGCCGGAGCGCTGTCCACCGCAGTCGTCCTTGGGGATGAGCGCATCAGTCCCCGAACAGTGCGTCAATGGAGGCAGGGCCCGTACTGTGGGTCTTGTCGCAGAGCTGGAGCCTTAAGTCCGTCAGAAGGGGGCGCGCGAAGCCCATGAGCGGTGTCATGAAGCGTATGGGGATGATCTTCCGCGCGAAGGCGAACAAGGCCCTTGACCGGGCCGAGGACCCGCGCGAGACCCTCGATTACTCGTACCAGAAGCAGCTGGAGCTGCTCCAGAAGGTCCGCCGCGGCGTCGCGGACGTGGCCACCTCCCGCAAGCGTCTGGAGCTCCAGCTGAACCAGCTGCAGCAGCAGTCCACCAAGCTGGAGGACCAGGGCCGCAAGGCGCTCGCCCTGGGCCGCGAGGACCTCGCCCGCGAGGCGCTGTCCCGCAAGGCCGCCCTCCAGCAGCAGGTGACGGACCTCGAGACGCAGCACGCGACCCTCCAGGGCGAGGAGGAGAAGCTCACCCTGGCGGCCCAGCGGCTGCAGGCCAAGGTCGACGCCTTCCGCACCAAGAAGGAGACCATCAAGGCCACCTACACCGCCGCCCAGGCCCAGACCCGCATCGGCGAGGCGTTCTCCGGCATCTCCGAGGAGATGGGCGACGTCGGCCTGGCCATCCAGCGGGCCGAGGACAAGACCGCTCAGCTGCAGGCCCGCGCCGGCGCGCTGGACGAGCTGCTGGCCTCCGGCGCCCTGGACGACCCGTCCGGGATGCACAAGGACGACCTCCAGGCCGAGCTGGACCGGCTCTCGGGTGGTACGGATGTAGAGCTGGAGCTGCAGCGCATGAAGGCCGAGCTGGCCGGCGGCACGTCCGCGGACCGGCAGGCCCTCGAGGGCGGCAACGGCCAGGCGCAGCCCCAGCAGCAGCCGCAGAACACCCCGCGCTTCGACAAGCAGTAGGCGAGCGCCGAGAGCCCGGAGGGCGACATGGCCGACATGATCGTACGGATCATGGGGGAGGGGCAGGTGAGGCTGGCGGACAGCCACCTCACCGAACTCAACAAGCTGGACGACGAACTCCTGGCCGAGATGGAGAAGGGCGACGGCCCCGGCTTCCGCCGCACCCTGACGGCCCTGCTGACCAAGGTGCGCGATCTCGGCACACCGCTGCCCGACGACTCCCTGGAGCCGTCCGACCTGATCCTCCCCGCGGCCGAGGCCACGCTGGATGAGGTCCGTGAGCTGCTCAGCGACGACGGGCTGATCCCCGGCTGACGACGACCGGTCACGGCGTCCCGCTGCCGCCCGGCACCGGGACGCCGTACCGTACTCAGGCGTGAGCACCCCCCGTACCCTCGACCGCGCCCGCTGCCGGCTCAAGGCGCACCCCGCGGCGTTCGACGCGGCGCTGGCCGCCGGGGTGCTGCTCTGCATGGTCGCCGGCTCCTTCGTGGACCCGCACGGCGAGAACGGCGTGACCTGGGGCGTCCGCAGCCCCGACCCGCTCAGCCTCCTGCTCATGACGATCGGCGCGGCGGCGCTGGTGGCCCGGCGCCGGGCCCCGCTGAGGGTCCTCCTGGTCACGGGCACGGTCGCGGTCGTCGAATGCGTCACCAGCGATCCGCGCGCCCCCGTCGCGATGTCCGCCGTGGTCGCCCTCTACACGGTGGCCGCGACGACCGACCGCCCCACGACCTGGCGGGTCGGCCTGCTGACGATGACCGTCCTCACCGGCGCCGCGATGCTCGCCGGCCCGCTGCCCTGGTACGCGCAGGAGAACCTCGGCATCTTCGCCTGGACCGGTATGGCCGCGGCCGCCGGGGACGCGGTCCGCAGCCGGCACGCCTTCGTGCACGCGATCCGCGAACGGGCCGAACGCGCCGAACGCACCCGTGAGGAGGAGGCCCGGCGCCGCGTCGCCGAGGAACGCCTGCGCATCGCCCGTGACCTGCACGACGTGGTCGCCCACCACATCGCCCTGGTCAACGTGCAGGCCGGAGTCGCCGCGCATGTCATGGACAAACGCCCCGACCAGGCCAAGGAAGCCCTGGCCCACGTCCGTGAGGCCAGCCGCAGCGCGCTGAACGAACTGCGTGCCACGGTTGGCCTGCTCCGGCAGTCCGGCGACCCCGAGGCCCCCACCGAGCCGGCGCCCGGCCTGGACCGCCTCGACGAACTCGCCGGCACGTTCCGCAACGCGGGCCTGCACGTGGAGGTGGTCCGGGCGGACCAGGACACCACCGTGCCGGCCGCCGTCGGCCTGGCCGCCTACCGGATCATCCAGGAGGCGCTCACCAATGTGCACAAACACGCGGGCACCGGGGCGAAGGCCGAGGTCAGCGTGGTGCGGGTGGGCCCCCGCATCGAGATCACGGTCCTCGACGACGGCGCGGGCAACGAGGCGCCGGCGCCCGCCCCCGGCGGCGGCCACGGCCTCCTGGGCATGCGCGAACGCACGACGGCCCTGGGCGGCACGCTGACGGCTACGCCTCGGTACGGAGGGGGGTTCCGGGTCCACGCGACGCTGCCGCTGAACCCTCCGGGGGTGTCTGGTCCGGAGTGAGCCCGTGTCCCGCGCGCCGTTCGCCTGCGGCGGGCTGTGCGGGTGGGGCCCCGTGGGGGCCGGTTCGCCTGCGGCGGGCGGGTGGTGCCCCGTCGGGGCCGGTTCGCCTGCGGCGGCCTGTGCGGGTGGGTCGTGGCTGGTCGCGCAGTTCCCCGCGCCCCTGGGTGTGCTGCGGTCAGGCAAGTGAACACGTTCCGCACTCCCACTCCGCGCCCCTGGGCGTGCTGCGGTCGGGCAGGTGGACACGCCCCCCACTCCCGTCTCCGTGAAATCCTGGCCCCCATGACCACCCCCATCCGTGTTCTCCTCGCCGACGACCAGGCCCTGTTGCGCAGTGCCTTTCGGGTGCTCGTCGACTCCGAGCCCGACATGGAGGTCGTCGGTGAGGCCTCCGACGGTGCCGAAGCCGTCACCCTCGCCAAGGAGCACCGCGCCGACGTCGTCCTCATGGACATCCGCATGCCCGGCACCGACGGCCTCGCCGCCACCCGTCTGATCAGCGCCGACCCCGACCTGGCCGGCGTCCGCGTCGTGATCCTCACGACCTTCGAGGTCGACGACTACGTCGTGCAGTCGCTGCGCGCCGGAGCCTCCGGCTTCCTCGGCAAGGGCTCCGAACCCGAAGAACTCCTCAACGCCATCCGCGTCGCCGCCGCCGGCGAGGCCCTGCTCTCCCCGGCCGCCACCCGCGGTCTCATCGCCCGCTTCCTCGCCCAGAGCGTTCCCGGGGACGGCGACGGCGACCGCGACCCGGCCCGCGCCGACCGCCTCGCCGCGCTCACCGTCCGCGAGCGCGAGGTGCTGGTACAGGTCGCCGGCGGCCACTCCAACGACGAGATCGCCGAACGCCTCGAGGTCAGTCCGCTCACCGTGAAGACGCACGTCAACCGGGCCATGGCCAAGCTCGGCGCCCGTGACCGCGCCCAGCTCGTGGTGATCGCCTACGAGTCCGGCCTGGTCCGTCCGAGGGTGGAGTGACCTCAACCCGGCCGTACTGCACTCGGAGTATGCCCCGCATAAGGAAACGGGACCTGCGGCCTACGGGAAGAGCACCCGGCATGCCACAAGGTGAGAGGGCCACGCTTCTGCCGCTCGCAGAAGCCACCGCTTCTGCCGCTCACAGAAGGAAGACCCTGACGCCATGTCCTGGCTGTCCCGATTCAGCCTGGCACAACGTGCCCTGATAGGCCTGATATCCCTCATCGCGCTCGTGTTCGGCGCGATCGCCATCCCGCAGCTGAAACAGCAGCTCCTGCCCACCATCGAACTGCCGATGGTCTCCATCGTCGCTCCCTACCAGGGCGCCTCCCCGGACGTCGTCGAGAAGCAGGTCGTCGAGCCGATCGAGGACCGCCTCGACGCCGTCGACGGCATCACCGGCGTCACCTCCAAGGCCGGCGAGGGCAACGCCGTGATCATGGCGTCCTTCGACTACGGCAACGACACCAAGCGGATCGTCGCCGACGTCCAGCAGGCCGTGAACCGCGCCCGCGTCCAGCTCCCGGACGCCGTCGACCCGCAGGTCGTGGCCGGCTCCACCGACGACATGCCGACCGTCGTCCTCGCCGTCACCTCCGGCAAGGACCAGCAGGCCCTCGCCGACCAGCTCGACAAGACCGTCGTCCCGGCGCTGAAGGACATCGACGGCGTCGGCCAGGTCACCGTCAGCGGCGTACGCGATCTCCGGGTCGCCGTCACCCCGGACGACGCCGAGCTGGCCGCGGCGGGCCTGACCGTGCAGTCCCTCGCCCAGGCCCTCCAGGCGGGCGGCGCGACGCTGCCGGCCGGTGCCTTCGACGAGGGCGGCCACAACCGCACCGTCCAGGTCGGCGGCGGCTTCACCTCCCTGGAGCAGATCCAGAACCTGACGATCCCCGCCCGGGACGGTCACCGGCCGGTCCGGCTCGCCGACGTGGCGACGGTGAAGCAGCAGGAGGCCCCGGCGGACTCCATCACCCGCACCGACGGCAAGCCCAGCCTCGCCGTGATGGCCACCATGGACCACGACGGCAGCGCGGTGGCGATCTCCGACGCGGTCAACGACAAGCTCCCGGACCTGCGCAAGGACCTCGGCAAGGACGCGACGATCACCGTCGTCAGCGACCAGGGCCCGGCGGTGTCCAAGTCGATCTCCGGCCTGACCACCGAGGGCGCGCTCGGGCTGCTCTTCGCCGTCCTGGTGATCCTGGTCTTCCTGGCGTCGATCCGCTCCACCCTGGTCACCGCGGTCAGCATCCCGCTCTCGGTGGTCCTGGCGCTGATCGTGCTGTGGACGCGTGACCTCTCCCTGAACATGCTCACCCTGGGCGCGCTGACCATCGCCATCGGCCGGGTCGTCGACGACTCGATCGTGGTCCTGGAGAACATCAAGCGCCACCTCGGCTACGGCGAGGAGCGCCAGGAGGCGATCCTGACCGCGGTGCGCGAGGTCGCGGGTGCGGTCACCTCCTCCACCCTCACCACGGTCGCCGTGTTCCTGCCGATCGGCCTGGTCGGCGGCATGGTGGGCGCCTTGTTCGGCTCGTTCAGCATCACCGTGACGGCGGCCCTGCTGGCCTCCCTCGTGGTCTCGCTGACGGTCGTGCCGGTGCTGTCGTTCTGGTTCCTGCGCGCCCCGAAGGGCACGCCCGAGGACGCCGAGGAGGCCCGCCGCAAGGCCGAGGAGAAGGAGGCGAACAGCCGCCTCCAGCGCTTCTACGTCCCCGTCCTGCGCTTCGCCACCCGCCGCCGCCTCACCAGCGTGCTCATCGCGGTCGTCGTCCTCGTCGCCACCTTCGGCATGGCGCCGCTGCTGAAGACGAACTTCTTCGACTCCGGCGACCAGAAGGTCCTCACCCTCAAGCAGAAGCTCCGGCCGGGCACCAGCCTGGCCGCGACCGACGCGCAGGCGAAGAAGGTCGAGCACCTGCTGGCCTCCACCGAGGGCGTCAAGGACTACCAGGTCACCATCGGCTCCTCCGGCTTCATGGCGGCCTTCGGCGGCGGCACCGACAGCAACCAGGCCTCGTACCAGGTGATGCTGAAGGACTCCGCGACGTACGACGACGTGCAGGAGCGCATCGAAGCCGGTCTGAAGAAGCTCGACGGCATCGGCTCGACCACCGTGTCCGCCGGCGACGGCTTCGGCAGCCAGGACCTCAGCGTGGTCGTGAAGGCCGCCGACGCCGGTGTCCTGCGCACCGCCGCCGAGCAGGTCCGCAAGACCGTCGCCTCGCTGGACGACGTCACGGACGTCACCAGCGACCTCTCGCAGAGCGTGCCGCGCATCTCGGTGAAGGCGAACGCCAAGGCGGCCGCGGCCGGCTTCGACGACCAGAGCCTGGGCGCGGCGGTCGGGCAGGCCGTGCGCGGCACGCCGGCCGCCAAGGCGATCCTCGACGACACCGAGCGGGACGTCGTCATCACCTCCGCCAAGCCGGCGAAGACCCTCGCCGAGCTGCGGAACCTGCGCCTCGGCCCGGTGAAGCTCGGTGACATCGCCGATGTGAAGCTGGTGGACGGGCCCGTCTCCATGACCCGTATCGACGGGCAGCGCGCGGCGACCGTCACCGCCAAGCCGACCGCCGACAACACCGGCGCGGTCAGCGCGGACCTCCAGTCGAAGATCAAGGCGCTGAAGCTCCCGGCGGGGGCGACGGCCGAGATCGGCGGCGTCACGCAGGACCAGGACGACGCCTTCAAGAACCTCGGCCTGGCCATGCTCGCGGCGATCGCGATCGTCTTCATGCTGCTGGTCGCGACGTTCCGTTCGCTGGCCCAGCCGCTGATCCTGCTGGTGTCCATCCCGTTCGCGGCGACGGGCGCGCTCGGTCTGCTGGTCGCCACCGGCACCCCGATGGGCGTCCCCGCGATGATCGGCATGCTGATGCTGATCGGCATCGTGGTGACGAACGCGATCGTCCTGATCGACCTGATCAACCAGTACCGCGGCCAGGGTCACGGCGTTGTCGAGGCCGTGATCGAGGGCGGCCGCCACCGCCTGCGTCCCATCCTGATGACGGCACTGGCGACGATCTTCGCCCTGCTCCCGATGGCCCTCGGCGTCACCGGCGAGGGCGGCTTCATCGCCCAGCCGCTCGCCGTGGTCGTCATCGGCGGCCTGATCACCTCCACCCTGCTGACCCTCCTCCTCGTCCCGACGCTCTACGCGATGCTGGAACTGCGCAAGGAGCGCCGCGCGAAGAAGCGGGAGGCCAAGCGGGAGGCGAAGCCCGCGGGGAAGCCGGAGGAGAAGCCGGCACCGGCCGGGGTCTGACCCCCGGCCGCCGCGGCGGCACCGCTGCCTATCCTGTGACCCTGAACTGCTCGACGGGGGAAGGGGAGTGGGGGAGCGGTGCCGCTGCGCAAGGATGACCCGAGGTCGGTCGGCGGGTACCGGATCGTCGACCGGCTCGGGGCGGGCGGCATGGGTGTCGTCTACCACGGCCGGTCGCGCTCGGGCCGTGAGGTCGCCGTCAAGGTGGTGCACGCCCAGTACGCCGCGGACGGCGTGTTCCGGGCCCGTTTCCGGCAGGAGATCGCCGCCGTCCGCAAGGTGAGCGGCGCGTTCACCGCGCCCGTGGTGGACGCCGACCCGGAGGCCGCGCGGCCGTGGATGGCCACGCAGTACGTGCCGGGGCCGTCGCTGGCCTCGCTGATCCGCAGTCAGGGCGCGATCGTGGGGCCCGCGTTGCGGAGCCTGGCGCTGGGGCTGGTGGAGGCGCTGCGGGACATCCACCGCGCCGGGGTGGTGCACCGTGACCTCAAGCCCGGCAACGTCCTGATGGCCGACGACGGGCCCCGGGTCATCGACTTCGGCATCTCCCGGGCCGCGGGCGACCAGACGCTGACCGAGACCGGGCATCTGATGGGCACCCCGCCGTTCATGTCGCCGGAACAGCTCACGGACGCCCGGTCGGTGGGCCCGGCGTCGGACGTCTTCTCGCTGGGCGCGCTGCTGGTGTTCGCGGTGTCCGGGCGCGGTCCCTTCGACACCGACAGCCCGTATCTGACGGCGTACCGGGTGCTGCACGAGGAGCCGGAGCTGACGGCCGTACCGGGGCCGCTGCGGGAGGTGCTGGGCCGCTGCCTGGCCAAGGAACCGGGCGATCGGCCCGCACTGGACGTGCTCGCCCGGGAGTTCGCCGCCGTGCTGCCCGAGGAGGCGGTGGACGACCGGCTCACGGTGCACCTGAGCCGTCCCGCGGTCCCCAAGGCCGACGGCGGGCTGCCGCGCCCGAGGCGCCGTCGCCGTACGCTCCTGATGTCGGCTGCGGGCTGCGGCACGGTCGGCCTGGCGCTCACGGCGTATCTGGTGTGGGGAGGTGCCGACGGCACCGAGCGCACCGCGGCCCGGTCGTCCGCGACGGCTTCGCCGGCCGCGCGGTGGGGGACGGTGCCGCAGGGCTGGCATCCGTGGAAGTCGTCCCTGCACGACCCCGCCACGGGGGGCGAGGACGGATCGCGGATGCTCAGCGGCGGGATGATGGACGCGGCGTCCTGCCGGGCGAGCGGGGGCGACCTCTACTGCGGCGGTTCCGCGGTCCGCCCCAAGCGGATCGACGGCCGCACCGGTGCGATCCGCTGGCGGGCCGCCCTGCCGCACGGACTGCCCCTCAACCGGTACGAGTCCCATGTGCTCGGCGTGCGCGACGGGGTCGTGGTGGCGGTGCAGACGGTCAGCAGCGTTTCGCAGAGCCCCACCGTCACCAAGGTCGTGGCACTGGACACGCGCACCGGCCGGCAGGTGTGGTCACGGGAGGTGACCGCCGACGACGTCGGGCCGGCGATGGCCGCAGGTCTGGTGCTCACCCCGGAGGGCGACGGCCGCACGGTGACGGCGAGGTCACCGCGGGACGGCAGCAAGCGGTGGACGCTGACCCTGCCGGCCAGCGAGCACTGCACCCTGCGCGACGTGGAGGGCAGGCCGTACGCGCAGTGCGGCAGTTACGGGTCCGGGGACGGGCAGCTCGTCGTCGTCGATCCGTCCGACGGCTCGGCCCGCCGTCTGCGCGTGCCGTCCGGCCGGGCGATCCTGATGGGCACGGTCTCGGGACGGCTGCTCCTCGCCGAGTACGAGGAGGACGCGGCCGCCGGTCCCGCCTCCGACGTGTCCTGGACCCGCTTCGTGCTGGTGGATCCGGTCACCGGGGCGCGCACGTCCGTCAAGGCGGCCGAGGAGTACCGGGGCGGGCTGACGCTGGCGGACGGCAGGCTCTACGTCGCCGGGTCCACCGGCCGGGTCACCGCCGTGTCGCCCGGGACCGGCCGGCGTCTGTGGCAGACCACGACGACGCTGCAGCAGCCGGGGAACGCCCTGGCCGACGAGCGGACCGGCACCGTGTACCTGGCCAGCGCGAACGGGCGGGTGGCCGCACTGGACGGGCGCGGTGGGGCCTTGTTGTGGGAGTCCTCCGCGCAGGCGGACCGCGTCGACAGCGACAGCTGGACCAAGCCCGGGGTGGTGGTGAACGACGGCGCCCTGGTCGTCGACACCCCGGACGGCACCGTCTTCTCCCTCGACCCGGCTCACCCCGGCCGCAGGCCCGCGGCGGGGTGACCCGGATCGGCGGGCTCGGCTACGGCAGCGCCAGCATCCGCTCCAGTGCCAGCTTCGCGAACGCCTCGGTCTCCTTGTCGACCTCGATGCGGTTGACCAGCTTGCCGTCGGCGAGGGACTCCAGGGCCCACACCAGGTGGGGCAGGTCGATGCGGTTCATCGTGGAGCAGAAGCAGACCGTCTTGTCGAGGAAGACGATCTCCTTGCCCTCGGGAGCGAAACGGTTCGCCAGGCGGCGGACCAGGTTCAGCTCCGTGCCGATGGCCCACTTGGAGCCGGCCGGCGCGGCCTCCAGCGCCTTGATGATGTACTCGGTCGAGCCGACGTAGTCCGCCGCGGCGACGACCTCGTGCCGGCACTCGGGGTGGACGAGGACGTTCACGCCGGGGATGCGCTCGCGCACGTCGTTGACCGAGTCCAGGCTGAAGCGGCCGTGCACCGAGCAGTGGCCGCGCCACAGGATCATCTTCGCCGCGCGCAGCTCGTCGGCGGTGAGCCCGCCGTTCGGCTTGTGCGGGTTGTAGAGCACGCAGTCGTCCAGCGACATGCCCATGTCCCGCACCGCGGTGTTGCGGCCCAGGTGCTGGTCCGGCAGGAAGAGCACCTTCTCGCCCTGCTCGAAGGCCCACTGAAGGGCCCGCTGCGCGTTGGACGAGGTGCAGATCGTGCCGCCGTGCTTGCCGGTGAAGGCCTTGATGTCGGCGGAGGAGTTCATGTACGAGACGGGCACCACCTGCTCGGCGATCCCGGCCTCGGTCAGCACGTCCCAGCACTCGGCCACCTGCTCGGCCGTCGCCATGTCGGCCATCGAGCAGCCGGCGGCGAGGTCGGGCAGGACGACCTTCTGGTCGTCGGAGGTGAGGATGTCCGCGGACTCCGCCATGAAGTGCACACCGCAGAACACGATGTACTCGGCCTCCGGCCGGGCGGCGGCGTCGCGGGCCAGCTTGAAGGAGTCGCCCGTGACGTCCGCGAACTGGATCACCTCGTCCCGCTGGTAGTGGTGACCGAGCACGAAGACCTTGTCGCCGAGCTTCTCCTTGGCCGCGCGGGCGCGCTCGACCAGGTCGGGGTCGGACGGCGACGGCAGGTCACCGGGGCACTCGACGCCCCGCTCGCTCTTCGGGTCGGCCTCGCGGCCGAGCAGCAGCAGGGCGAGCGGAGTCGGCTGCACGTCGAGCTCCGGGGTCTGGGCGGTGGTCACGACACGCACCCTTTCTACTTTTCGTCTAACTGACGCTATATATCATAACGGCTTCACGTCAGTTTGACGATGGCCCTCATGTCGATGTGACGTGAATCCCGATGCCCCGGTGTCCCCTCGCGCCGCGGGCCGCTGTGCGCTCACGGGCGCGTGTGCGAGCATGAAAAAGAGCCGAGGACGTAAAGAACCGGGGACGTCCCGGAATGAATCCGCGGCCCTGCCGGTTGCACACGTCGGCAAGCAGTCTCCGTACAACCTTGGAGAGATGTAGATGTCCGTATCGGACGAGACCAGCACCGTGACCGACGGCATCGTCCTGACCGACGCCGCCGCGTCCAAGGTCAAGGCCCTGCTCGACCAGGAAGGCCGTGACGACCTCGCCCTGCGCGTCGCCGTCCAGCCCGGCGGCTGCTCCGGCCTGCGTTACCAGCTCTTCTTCGACGAGCGGTCCCTCGACGGCGACGTCGTCAAGGACTTCGGCGGGGTCAAGGTCGTCACCGACCGGATGAGCGCCCCCTACCTCGGCGGCGCCACCATCGACTTCGTGGACACCATCGAGAAGCAGGGCTTCACGATCGACAACCCGAACGCGACCGGCTCCTGCGCCTGCGGCGACTCCTTCAGCTGAGCCGCGCCGGCACCGCCGATCCAGCGGAAGGCGGCGACCCCCACCGGGGGTCGCCGCCTTCCGTCGCACCGGCTACCGCGGGTCGGCCGGCAGCCGTGCGCCCACCTTCTGCAGCGGGATTCCGTGCCCGTCCGGCCCGACCACCCTGCGCTCGCCCAGCGGCTCCTTCAGCTGCACCGTGCGGTGGTAGAACTTCGCGATCATCGGGCAGATCTTGTCCTTGTACGGATGCGCGGTCACCGTCACCACCACCCGGTCGGCGCTCTCCCGCGCCGCCACGTCGTACGACGCGCACACCCCGCCCGTGAACGTCACGGTCAGTTCCCTGCCCTCGGCCGTGTAGCCCTCCGCCCGCACGCCGTACGGCGCCGGGGCCGAGCCGTTCGCGGGCCCCGTCGGCCGGGGGCTCGGCCGGCCGGTCGGCTCACCGGGGGGCGCCGACGGCGGCGTCGACGGCCGGGACGGGGTCAGGAACTTCGGGTCGAGCGCCGGATAGGTCACCGTGAAGTCGTCCTGGGCGCCCGGCGGCCGTACCTCGAACAGCCAGGACGGCACCAGCACCTGCCGCCCCGCGGAGTAGTGCGTGGCCAGCCCGAACACCGCCTTGCGCACGGTGATCACCTCCCGCTGCCCGGTGCCCGGGGACCGCCCGCAGGGCTCCTCCAGCCGGTCCTTCAGCGGTACGGGACTGGCGCAGCCGCCGATCCCCATCCGGTGCTCGGTGCCGGTCCCCGGCGCCGCGTTCATCAGCGCCAGCGTCCGCTCCGCACTCAGCACGGGATACGTGTCGGCCTTGACCGGCGTGCGCAGCATCCCGCTGCCGCCGGTCACCTGTCCCCGGGCGTCGACGATGACCCCGGTCGTCCAGCCGTAGGTGGGCAGCCCGCCGATCCGCGGGTCGGCGTTCACCACCCGGCGCACGCCCATCACCTGGCTCGCGTCCAGCTTCGCGTCGTCCTGGCCCACCGCCTTCAGCACCGGCGCGGCCGCCTTCTCGGCCACCGCCACGCTCACCGGGTCACCGGAGGTCTGGGCCTCGCCCGGCGCGCACACCGAGCCCTTGCAGTTGTCGGTGCCCGGCGCGAACCGGGCGAACGTCCACGTCCCCGGCGCCTGCCGGTTCACCTGGAGCATCGGCCCGGCGCCGTCCTTGCCGGTGCCCACCCGCCAGGTCTGCCCCTCGGCCACCGGCGCCCCGTCCACCCCGAGCGCCTTCGCCAGCCGGGCCACGTCCTCACGGGACACCTCGCCCGTCGCCCGGTAGGCCGGCGCCGAGGAGGGGCCCTCGGGCAGCTTGCCGCCCGCCCGGTAGGTCACGCCGTACGGATTCGGCTCCCCGGGCGCGATCCCGTTCGTCCCGCCGGGACTCGTGGCTCCCGCACCGGCACCGCCCGGGTAGTCGTCGAGCGCCAGGGGTGTCGGCGAGCCGTTCTTGCCGGACGCCCCGGCCCCCTGTGAGCCGCCGGCGGCATGCGCCGCGAGATACGCCCCGCCACCCCCGACCACCAGCACGGCGGCCGCCACGGAGGCGACGGCCAGCGGGGACCGCCGGCGCGCGGCACCCCGCTCACCCGCGGCCCCGTGCTCCTCGGGCCCGCTCGGCGCGTCGTCGTTGTCGGGTCGCTCGGTGTTCACCGCATCGCTCCTTCGGCTGCGCAGCTGTCCCTCAACCCTGACCAGGCCCTGTCAAAGAGGGCTGCTGGAGGGTCGTATCGCCCGTCCCCCTCCTGGGGGACAGCGATGGGACGCAGCGGGGGAGCGTACGGTTCCCTTCCGCACTCCCTTCCGTACGCTTCCGTACGCCGAACGGGTCGCGCGACCCGCGCGCGGTCAGTCGCCGTAGTCCGACATCGCCTCCAGCAGCCTGGCGGAGGTGTCCGGAACCCGCACGCCGTGGATGTGCGACGGCGGTACCGGACGGGACGCGGCCCGCTCGGGCGCCGCCCAGTGCGGAGCCATGCGGGCGCCGTCACCGATCAGCGACGCCAGGCCGCCCTCCGGGTCGGCGGGTGTGGTGCGCGGGAACTCGAGGTTCGTCATAGCGGAACCGTAGGCACCGGCAGAGGGGCCGGGAAAGATCTACTATCGGGTAGTTTCGTCCACTGCGCAGCCGGCCCGGAAACGGGTAGCGTGAACTGTCAATCCCCCTCCACACAGGAGCGTCCACGCCGTGCGCATCGCAGTCACCGGCTCCATCGCCACCGACCACCTCATGACCTTCCCCGGCCGCTTCGCCGACCAGCTCGTCGCGGACCAGCTGCACACGGTCTCGCTCTCCTTCCTGGTCGACCAGCTGGACGTACGGCGCGGAGGGGTCGGCGCCAACATCGCCTTCGGCATGGGCCAGCTCGGCACCCGGCCCGTCCTCGTCGGCGCCGCCGGCGCCGACTTCGACGAGTACCGGGCCTGGCTGGACCGGCACGGCGTCGACACCGGCTCCGTCCGGATCTCCGAGACCCTGCACACGGCGCGCTTCGTGTGCACCACCGACGCCGACCACAACCAGATCGGCTCCTTCTACACCGGTGCCATGAGCGAGGCCCGCCTCATCGAGCTCAAGACCGTCGCCGACCGCGTCGGCGGCCTCGACCTCGTCCTGATCGGCGCCGACGACCCCGAGGGGATGCTGCGCCACACGGAGGAGTGCCGCTCCCGCGGGATCCCGTTCGCGGCCGACTTCTCCCAGCAGATCGCCCGGATGAGCGGCGACGAGATCCGGATACTGCTGGACGGCGCGACGTACCTGTTCTCCAACGAGTACGAGAAGGGTCTCATCGAGTCCAAGACCGGCTGGAGCGACGAGGAGATCCTCTCCCGCGTCGGCCACCGCGTCACCACGCTCGGCGCGCGCGGCGTGCGCATCGAGAAGGCCGGCGAGGGCGCGATCGAGGTCGGCTGCCCGGAGGAGGAGCGCAAGGCCGACCCGACGGGCGTCGGCGACGCGTTCCGGGCCGGCTTCCTGTCGGGCCTGGTGTGGGGCGTGTCCCTGGAGCGGGCGGCGCAGGTCGGCTGCATGCTGGCGACCCTCGTCATCGAGACGGTGGGCACGCAGGAGTACCAGCTGCGCCGCGGTCACTTCATGGAGCGCTTCACAAAGGCGTACGGCGACGAGGCCGCCTCCGAGGTCCAGAAGCACCTGGGCTGACAAACACGCCCCGCACCCCGCGGGGCGCTCAGCTCACCCGGCGCACCAGATACGCCGTCCCCCTCTCCGCCGGCTCCTCGCCCGCGTACTCCTGGCCCCGCATCTCGCACCACGCCGGGATGTCCAGGCGGGCCGCCTCGTCGTCGGAGAGGACGCGGACCGTGCCGCCCACCGGGACCGTGCCGATGACCTTGGCCAGCTCGATCACCGGGAGGGGGCAGCGCTTGCCGAGGGCGTCCACGACCAGTTCGTCCTCGGCCACCACCGTCGCGGCCGGCGTCGGCGCCCCGAGCTGCTCCCGTACGCCGGCCACCGCCTCGGGCAGCACCTGGAGGAACCGCTCGACGTCCTCCCCGGGCGTCCCCGGCGGCAGCGACACGCGGACGTTGCCCTCGCTCAGCACGCCCATCGCCTTCAGCACATGGCTCGGCGTCAGCGTGCTCGACGTGCAGGACGAACCGGACGAGACGGAGAAACCCGCCCGGTCCAGCGCGTGCAGCAGCGCCTCACCGTCGACATAGAGACAGGAGAAGGTGACGATGTGCGGCAGCCGCCGCTCCGCGTCGCCGACCACCTCCGCATCCGGCACCAGCCGCGGCACCGCCTCCCGGATCCGCCGCGTCAGCTCCCGCAGCCGTACCGCCTCCTGGACCGCCTCGGCGCGCACGGCCCGCAGGGAGGCCGCCGCCGCCACGATCGCCGGGATGTTCTCGAAGCCGGCCACCCGCCCCGACTCCCGCTCGTCCACCGGTCCTTGCGTCGCGAACCGCACCCCCTTGCGCACCGCCAGCAGCCCCACGCCGGACGGCCCGCCCCACTTGTGCGCGCTCGCCGCCAGCAGCGACCAGTCGCCCTCGACGGGCCCCCAGGCCAGCGACTGGGCCGCGTCCACCAGCAACGGCACCCCGGCCGCCCGGCACGCCGCGGCCACCTCGGCGACCGGCTGCACGGTCCCCACCTCGTGATTCGCCGTCTGCAGACAGGCCAGCGCGGTGTCCTCCCGCAGGGCCGCGGCGTACGCGGAGGCGTCCACCCGGCCGCCCCGGTCCACGCCCACCTCGCTCACCGTGCCCCCGTCCGCCCGGTGCGTCTCGGCCGAATGGAGGACGCAGGAGTGTTCGACGGCGGACACGATCAGGTGACGTCCGATGCGCCGCCGCCCGGCCAGCGCCCCCGCGACCCCCCTATGGACGGCCCGCGTCCCCGACGAGGTGAACACCAGCTCGTCGGCCCGGCACCCCACCACCTCGGCCGCCGCCTCCCGCGAGGCGTCCAGCAGCATCCGCGCCCTGCGTCCTTCCCTGTACAGCCGGGCAGGATCCGCCCACCCCTCATCCAAAGAGGCCAACAACGCCTGACGAGCGACGGGGTGAAGAGGAGCGGCCGAAGCGGCATCGAAGTAGGGCATACAGCAACGCTAAGCCGACGGCGAGGGAGCCAGCCTTCAGGGGCGCGGGGCTGTGCACACAGCGGCTCCGCCGCGGGGCGCGACAAGCCACGATGGCGCCGCAGCCGCCAATCCAGCGAACCACCCGAGTCAGTAGGCACCCCTCCTCGCGCAGCCGCAAAACGCGTCGGCTAGGGTTTGGTCCGCATAAACATCCAAACCCCTGCCCGACGCAGGGCGGCGACCGACCAGCGAGAAGGCCGCAGCCGAACCGCGCGGGCGAGACTCTCGGGAAGGCGCTACGTGAGTCCCAACGGCTCCGACCGCTCGCCGCGGCGCCCGATGCGGCGGAAGCTGCTGCAGGCACTGACCGCGGGCCTGGTCCTGGCGACCGCAACCGGTTGCACATACAAGGACTTCCCCCGCCTTGGTATGCCCACCCCGACCACGGAAGAGGCTCCGCGGATCCTCTCCCTGTGGCAGGGCTCCTGGGCTGCCGCGCTCGCCGTTGGCGTGCTGGTGTGGGGTCTGATTCTGTGGAGTGCTTTCTTCCACCGGCGCAGCCGCACCAAGATCGAGGTTCCTCCGCAGACCCGCTACAACCTCCCCATCGAGGCCCTGTACACGGTCGTTCCGATCCTCATCGTCTCGGTGCTGTTCTACTTCACCGCCCGCGACGAGTCGAAGCTGCTCAGCCTCGACAAGAAGCCCGATGTCACGGTCAACGTGGTCGGCTTCCAGTGGAGCTGGTGCTTCAACTACATCGAGGGCGTCAGCGGTTCCTCCGGTGACGCCAGGACCGCCCCGGAACTCAACGCGATTCCGGACCGGTTCAAGAAGGCGTTCCCGGCCGACGCCGGCGGCGTCTACGACTGCGGTACTCCCGGTACGCGGAACCCGCAGACCAACAACCCCGGCCCGACGCTGTGGCTGCCCAAGGGCAAGACGGTCCGGTTCGTCCTCACCTCGCGTGACGTCATCCACTCGTTCTGGGTGCTGCCGTTCCTGATGAAGCAGGACGTCATCCCGGGCCACACCAACGCGTTCCAGGTGACCCCGAACGCGGAGGGCACGTTCCGGGGCAAGTGCGCCGAGCTGTGCGGCGTCGACCACTCCCGGATGCTGTTCAACGTGAAGGTCGTCTCGCCCGAGCGCTACGAGCAGCATCTGAAGGACCTCGTCAAGAAGGGGCAGACCGGTTACGTCCCCGCCGGCATCGCGCAGACGGGGCACGAGAAGAACCGGGAGTCGAACGTCCTGTGAGCATCGTCAACGAACCTCAGGGTGCCTCGGCGGCTGACAAGCCGTACTACGAGGACGAACTGCCGGTGCGGCGCAAGCAGCCCGGCAACGTCGTGGTCAAGTGGCTCACCACCACCGACCACAAGACCATCGGAACGCTGTATCTGGTCACGTCGTTCGCGTTCTTCTGCATCGGTGGCGTCATGGCTCTGCTCATGCGCGCCGAGCTGGCCCGTCCGGGTCTGCAGATCATGTCGAACGAGCAGTTCAACCAGGCGTTCACGATGCACGGCACGATCATGCTGCTGATGTTCGCGACGCCGCTGTTCGCGGGCTTCGCCAACTGGATCATGCCGCTCCAGATCGGTGCCCCGGACGTCGCCTTCCCGCGGCTGAACATGTTCGCCTACTGGCTGTACCTGTTCGGCTCGACGATCGCCGTCGGTGGCTTCCTCACCCCGCAGGGTGCGGCCGACTTCGGCTGGTTCGCCTACTCCCCGCTGTCGGACGCGGTCCGCTCGCCGGGCATCGGCGCCGACATGTGGATCATGGGTCTGGCCTTCTCCGGCTTCGGCACCATCCTCGGCTCGGTCAACTTCATCACCACGATCATCTGCATGCGCGCTCCGGGCATGACGATGTTCCGCATGCCGATCTTCGTGTGGAACGTGCTGCTGACCGGTGTCCTGGTCCTGCTGGCCTTCCCGGTCCTCGCGGCCGCGCTGTTCGCCCTGGAGGCGGACCGCAAGTTCGGTGCCCACGTCTTCGACGCCACCAACGGCGGCGCATTGCTGTGGCAACACCTCTTCTGGTTCTTCGGACACCCAGAGGTGTACATCATCGCGCTACCGTTCTTCGGCATCATCTCCGAGGTCATCCCGGTCTTCTCGCGCAAGCCGATGTTCGGCTACATGGGTCTGATCGCGGCCACCATCGCGATCGCCGGTCTGTCCGTGACGGTGTGGGCGCACCACATGTACGTCACCGGCGGTGTGCTGCTGCCGTTCTTCTCCTTCATGACGTTCCTGATCGCCGTCCCGACCGGTGTGAAGTTCTTCAACTGGATCGGCACGATGTGGAAGGGCAGTCTGTCCTTCGAGACGCCGATGCTGTGGGCGACCGGCTTCCTGATCACCTTCACCTTCGGTGGTCTGACCGGTGTCATCCTGGCCGCGCCGCCGATGGACTTCCACGTGTCGGACTCGTACTTCGTGGTGGCGCACTTCCACTACGTCGTCTTCGGCACCGTCGTCTTCGCGATGTTCTCCGGCTTCCACTTCTGGTGGCCGAAGATGACCGGCAAGATGCTCGACGAGCGCCTCGGCAAGATCACCTTCTGGCTGCTGTTCGTCGGCTTCCACGGCACGTTCCTGATCCAGCACTGGCTGGGCGCCGAGGGCATGCCGCGTCGTTACGCCGACTACCTGGCCGCGGACGGCTTCACCGCCCTGAACACGATCTCGACCATCGCGTCCTTCGTGCTCGGCCTGTCGATCCTGCCGTTCCTCTACAACGTGTGGAAGACGGCCAAGTACGGCAAGCCGGTCGGCGTCGACGACCCGTGGGGTTACGGCCGCTCCCTGGAGTGGGCGACGTCCTGCCCGCCGCCGCGGCACAACTTCCTCACCCTGCCGCGGATCCGCAGCGAATCCCCGGCGTTCGACCTGCACCACCCGGAGATCGCCGAGCTCGACCAGCTGGCGCACGCCGGCCACGGTGAGAAGGCCATCGCGGGCGGCAAGGAGGCCGGCAAGTGAAGATCCAGGGCAAGATGTTCATCTGGCTGAGCGTCTTCATCCTCGTCATGGCGTGTGTCTATGGCGTGTGGTCGAAGGAGCCGGCCGGTACCACCGCTCTCTTCCTGGCCTTCGGCCTGTCCATCATGATCGGCTTCTACCTCGGCTTCACGGCCAAGCGGGTCGACACCGGTGCGCAGGACAACAAGGAGGCCGACGTCGCGGACGACGCGGGCGAGCTGGGCTTCTTCAGCCCGCACAGCTGGCAGCCGCTCGCCCTCGGCATCGGCGGTGCGATCGCCTTCCTCGGTGTCGCGGTCGGCTGGTGGCTGCTCTACTTCGCCGCCCCGATCATCCTGATCGGCATCTGGGGCTGGGTCTTCGAGTACTACCGCGGTGAGAACCGCACCCAGTAACACGCGCTGAACGCCGCTGAGCCCGGACACTCCTCACGGAGCGTCCGGGCTCACGCGTTCGCGCCGGTTCCGTCATCCGTTCGCCGCAGTCGCCGTCACCCGGAAGGGTGCCACCGCGCGCCGCCCTTGACGAAGCTTCCTAGCGTGAAGTCATGAGCACGCCTTCCCGCCCCCGCACAGCCGTCGGCTGCACGCTGCTGGTGATCGCCCTGAGCGCGGCCGCCACCGCCTGCGGCTCGGACGGCAACCCGCTCGCCGGCCGCCCCTACGACGCGGCCGACCAGATCGCCTTCAACGGCCCCTCAGGGGACGGGAAGAAGGCCGACCCGGACAAGCCCCTGGAAGTCACCGCCGAGGACGACGACCGGATCACGGACGTCACCGCCGTGGACGCCACAGGACGCTTCGTGGCGGGCGAACTCTCCGCCGACGGCACCCGCTGGCACAGCACCGAGCCGCTGGCCGCCAACGCCCACTACACGGTCCGGGTGAGCACCGAGGACGACGACGGCGCCCCCGGGCGCAAGGTCCTCACCTTCGACACCGGCAAGCCCACGTCGAAGAAGACACTCACCGTGAAGTTCGGCCCCAAGTCCGGCACCTACGGCGTCGGACAGCCCATCACCGCCGAGCTGAGCCAGCCCATCAAGGACAAGAACCAGCGGGCCGTCGTCGAACGTGCCCTGAAGGTGACCTCCACCCCCGCGGTGCAGGGCTCCTGGTACTGGGTCGACGACAAGCAGCTCCACTACCGGCCCGAGGAGTACTGGCCCGCCCACGCCACCATCGAGGTGCACAGCAACCTGGACGGCATCAAGATCGGCGACCGTCTCTGGGGCGGCAAGTCCGCCCCCGTGAAGCTCTCCACGGGCGACCGGGTCATCGCCGTCACGGATGCCGCCGCGCACACGCTGACGTACTACAAGAACGGTGAGGAGGTCGAACAGTTCCCCGTCACCACCGGCAAGCCCGGCTTCGACACCCGTAACGGCGTCAAGGTCGTGCTCGGCAAGGAGTACTTCGTACGGATGCGCGGCACCACCATCGGTATCGCCGAGGGCAGCGCGGACTCCTACGACCTGCCGGTCTACTACGCCACCCGGGTGACCTGGAGCGGCGAGTACGTCCACGCCGCCCCCTGGTCCGTCGGCTCCCAGGGCTACGCCAACGTCTCCCACGGCTGCACCGGCATGAGCACCGCCAACGCGGAGTGGTTCTTCGACCACGTCCGCGAGGGCGACGTCGTCCAGGTCGTGAACTCGGCCGGCGAGACGATGGAACCCTTCGGCAACGGCTTCGGCGACTGGAACCTCGACTGGAAGAAGTGGCGCACAGGCAGCGCCGTCACCGGGTCCAAGACCAACGCAACGAGCTCCCAGGACGCGGCACGGCTCCAGCCCAGAGCGCTGTGACCGACCCAGGGGCGCGAGCAACCACAGACGGCCTGCAGTCGCCTGTAAACCTTGCGCCCCGAGGCCTCAGGCGCTGGCCAGCCGCTCCGTGCGGAGCAGAGAGGCCAGCGCCCCGGCGAACTCCACCGGCTCCACCGGCAGCGCCACCGCCGCGTCAGCCCGGCTCCACGTCGCCAGCCACGCGTCCTGGGGCCGTGCGATCAGCACCAGCACCGGCGGGCACTGGAAGATCTCGTCCTTGAGCTGCCGGCACATCCCCATGCCGCCCATCGGCACGGCCTCGCCGTCCAGGACGCAGACGTCGATGCCGCCCTTGTCCATCTCCCGCAGGACCGCCTCGGGCGTCGCGCACTCGACGAACTCCACCACCGGGGCGTCCGGCGCGGGCCGCCGCCCGGTCGCGAGCCTCACCTGCTCCCGCGTGTTGGAGTCGTCGCTGTAGACCAGCACCGTGGCGGTCGGCCGCATGGTTCCTCCGAGACGTCAGCGTCGTAAGAGACAAGCCCGTTGCGGCGGATGCTACTCCCTCGCGCAGCCCGTCAACACCTGTTGGAACACCTCTGCGATGGGCCATCCGGGCAGTACACACGCGGGGAACACTCCGAACGGCACCCCCCGGAGTGAGGGCGGGATAAGCGACCGACATAATGTCGGTCGTGGCGACAGCAACGACAGTAGATACCGGGCACGCGCACCCGTCGGTCAATCGGCCGAACCTCACCAGCGTCGGAACCATCATCTGGCTGAGTTCCGAGCTGATGTTCTTCGCGGCCCTCTTCGCGATGTACTTCACCCTGCGTTCGGTGACGGGTGCCGATCATTGGAAGGAGATGGCGCATGCCCTGAACGTGCCCTTCTCCGCGACGAACACCACGATCCTGGTGCTCTCCTCCCTCACCTGCCAGCTCGGCGTGTTCGCGGCCGAGCGCGGTGACGTGAAGAAGCTCCGGGGCTGGTTCATCGTCACCTTCATCATGGGTGCGATCTTCATCGGCGGTCAGATCTACGAGTACACCGAGCTGGTGAAGAAGGACGGCATCTCGCTGTCCTCGGACCCGTACGGTTCGGTGTTCTACCTGACCACCGGCTTCCACGGCCTGCACGTGACGGGCGGTCTCATCGCCTTCCTGCTGGTCCTCGGCCGTACCTACGCGGCCAAGAGGTTCACGCACGAGCAGGCGACCGCCGCCATCGTCGTGTCCTACTACTGGCACTTCGTCGATGTCGTCTGGATCGGCCTCTTCGCCACGATCTACCTGATCAAGTAGCGAGAAGATCCCACGCGCGTTCTCGCAACGCACCACCCAGAAGCATCGACGCTGAAGATCCTGACACCGGGGTAATCCGTGAAAAAGCTTTCCGCACGACGACGCCATCCGCTGGCGGCGGTCGTCGTCCTACTCCTCGCGCTGGCGGCCACGGGGGGTCTGTACGCCGCGTTCGCGCCCGCGGGCAAGGCGCAGGCCGACGACTCCTCCCAGTCCCTCGCCATCGACGAGGGCAAGAAGCTCTACACCGTGGGCTGCGCCAGCTGCCACGGCACCGGCGGTCAGGGCTCCTCCGACGGTCCGAGCCTGGTCGGCGTGGGCGCCGCCGCGGTCGACTTCCAGGTGGGCACCGGCCGTATGCCGGCCTCCACCTCGCAGATGGCCCAGATCCCGCGTAAGAAGAACATCTACACGCAGGCTCAGATCGACCAGCTCGCGGCCTACGTGGCCTCGCTCGGCGCCGGCCCGGCCGTCCCGACGAAGCAGCAGTACGGCCCCGAGGGCGCGGACATCGCCAAGGGTGGCGAGCTGTTCCGTACCAACTGCGCGCAGTGCCACAACTTCACCGGCAAGGGCGGCGCGCTGACGAACGGCAAGTACGCCCCGACGCTCGAAGATGTGGACCCCAAGCACATCTACGAGGCCATGCAGACGGGCCCGCAGAACATGCCGTCGTTCCCCGACACCACCATGTCGGAGCAGAACAAGAAGGACATCATCGCGTACCTGCACGCGGTCAACGGCAGCGATACGACGAACCCGGGCGGTCTCGAGCTGGGCGGCCTCGGGCCGGTCAGTGAGGGTCTGTTCGCCTGGATCTTCGGCCTCGGCGCCCTGATCGCGGTCGCCGTCTGGGTCGCCGCTCGGACCGCAAAGGCCAAGAAGTCATGAGTAGCCAAGACATTCCAGAAGAGAACCTGCCCGCAGAGCAGGCCCACGCGCACGGCGCGGTAGGCGTCGCGGACGGCGAGAACCCGTTCGCCGACCCCGGCCTGCCGCCCCACGAGCACCGGATCCAGGACATCGACGAGCGGGCCGCCAAGCGGTCCGAGCGTGTGGTCGCCCTGCTGTTCACGGTGTCGATGCTGGCCACCCTCGGCTTCATCGCCGCGTACGTGACGATCCCGCATCACAAGTCGATCTTCGTCTTCCCGATCGGCCACCTCAGCGCGATGAACTTCGCGCTGGGTCTGACCCTCGGCACGGCGCTGTTCTGCATCGGCGCGGGTGCGGTCCACTGGGCCCGCACCCTGATGTCCGACGTGGAGGTCGCCGACGAGCGCCACCCGATCGAGGCCTCCCCGGAGGTCCGGGCGAAGGTCCACGCGGACTTCCGCCAGGGCGCCAAGGAGTCGGCCCTGGGCCGGCGCAAGCTGATCCGCAACACGATGTTCGGCGCGCTGACCCTGGTCCCGCTCTCGGGCCTGTTCCTGCTGCGCGACCTCGGTCCGCTGCCCGGGACGAGCCTGCGTCACACGCTGTGGTCCAAGGGCAAGCTCCTCGTCAACATGAACACCAACGAGCCGCTGCGTCCCGAGGACGTCGCCGTCGGCTCGCTGACCTTCGCCAAGCCCGAGGGCCTGGAGGAGCACGACGAGGACTTCCAGACCGAGATCGCCAAGGCGGCCCTGATGATCGTCCGGCTCCAGCCGGAGAACATCAAGGACAAGCGTGAGCTCCAGTGGTCGCACGACGGCATCGTGGCGTACTCCAAGATCTGCACCCACGTCGGTTGCCCGATCTCGCTGTACGAGCAGCAGACGCACCACGTGCTGTGCCCCTGCCACCAGTCCACCTTCGACCTGTCCGACGGTGCCCGGGTGATCTTCGGTCCCGCCGGTCACGCCCTGCCGCAGCTGCGCATCGGTGTGAACGACGAGGGCTACCTCGAGGCGCTCGGCGACTTCGAAGAGCCCGTCGGTCCTGCTTTCTGGGAGCGCGGATGAGTACTGCAGCGAACCAAGCACCCCGCTCTCGCGGGAAGGCACCGGCCGGCGAGCGCATCGCCGACTGGGCCGACGGCCGGCTGGGGATCTACTCCCTCGCCAAGTCGAACATGCGCAAGATCTTCCCCGACCACTGGTCGTTCATGTTGGGCGAAGTGTGCATGTACAGCTTCCTCATCATCATTCTGACGGGTGTCTATCTGACGCTGTTCTTCCACCCGTCGATGAACGAGGTCGAGTACCACGGCACGTATGTCCCGCTCCAGGGGCAGATGATGTCCGAGGCGTTCAGGTCGACCCTGCACATCTCCTTCGACGTGCGCGGTGGTCTGCTGATCCGGCAGATCCACCACTGGGCCGCGCTGATCTTCCTCGCGGGCATGTTCGTGCACATGATGCGCGTGTTCTTCACCGGCGCGTTCCGCAAGCCGCGTGAGGTCAACTGGCTGTTCGGCTTCCTGCTGTTCGTCCTGGGCATGTTCACCGGCTTCACCGGTTACTCGCTCCCGGACGACCTGCTCTCCGGCACCGGTGTCCGCTTCATGGAGGGCGCGATCCTGTCCGTGCCGATCGTCGGCACGTACCTGTCGTTCTTCCTCTTCGGCGGCGAGTTCCCGGGCGGCGACTTCGTGGCCCGCTTCTACTCGATCCACATCCTGCTGCTGCCGGGCATCATGCTGGGCCTGATGGTGGCCCACCTGATCCTGGTCTTCTACCACAAGCACACCCAGTTCGCGGGTCCCGGCAAGACGAACAAGAACGTCGTCGGCATGCCGCTGCTCCCGGTGTACATGGCGAAGGCGGGCGGCTTCTTCTTCCTGGTCTTCGGTGTCATCGCGGTCATCTCCGCGGTCGCCCAGATCAACCCGATCTGGGCCATGGGCCCCTACCGGCCGGACCAGGTGTCCACGGGTGCCCAGCCCGACTGGTACATGGGCTTCTCCGAGGGTCTGATCCGCTTCATGCCGGGCTGGGAGATCAACTTCTGGGGTCACACGCTGGTCCTCGGTGTGTTCATCCCGCTGGTGATCTTCCCGCTGGTCCTGGTGGCGATCGCGGTCTACCCGTTCATCGAGGCCTGGGTCACCGGTGACAAGCGCGAGCACCACATCCTGGACCGCCCGCGCAACGCCCCGACGCGCACGGGTCTCGGCGTCGCCTGGATGACGGTGTACCTGACCCTGCTGATCGGTGGCGGCAACGACCTGTGGGCCACGCACTTCCACCTGTCGATCAACGTGGTCACCTGGTTCGTGCGGATCTTCGTCTTCGTCGGACCGGTCCTCGCGTTCCTGATCACCAAGCGGATCTGCCTCGGCCTGCAGCGCCGGGACAAGGAGAAGGTGCTGCACGGTCGCGAGACCGGCACCATCAAGCGCCTGCCGCACGGTGAGTTCATCGAGGTCCACGAGCCGCTCAGCCAGGAAGCGCTGCACACGCTCACCGCGCACGAGCAGTACCAGCCGCTCGAGATCGGCCCCACGGTCGACGAGAACGGTGTCGAGCGCAAGGTGAAGGGCGGCGAGAAGCTGCGCGCCAAGCTCAGCGAGGCGTACTTCGGCGAGGAGTCGCAGATCGCGAAGCCGAGCGCCGAGGAGTACAGGGAGATCACGAGCGGCCACGGCCACCACTGATCGCTGCGTCAGCCACGCCACGGTCGAAGGGCCCCGTCCGAACAACGGACGGGGCCCTTCGCCGTGCCCGGCGGGTTGCCCGTATCTCGCTGACTGCCGGGTCCGGGTTGTGGCCGTTCCGGTAGGCCGCCGTGCCCGGGCGGTTGCCCGTGTCCGGCTGGCTACCGGATCCGCCCGGCTCTCGTGGTCTGCCTGGCGCTGTGGCCGGCCGGGGCCCTGCGCGTCGGGGCGGTGGCGGGGCGACCGCGTGTTCCCGGGGTGGGGGACCGGTCCGCGCGGATGGGGGTGGGGGTGGGGGGCTTCGTCCGGGGTTCGGACGGGGCCGTTCGGCTTGGCGCGGGCTGGATAGGGTGGAGGTGACATTCGACGCGTGAGACGACCAGGAGCGGCTGATGAGCGCTGTGACCCCCGCTGGAGGCGACACCGCGGCGGGCCGTTCCTGGCCCCGCGTGCTGAACGGCCTGCTGGAGGGCCGCGACCAGAGCGCCGAGGACACCGCCTGGGCGATGGACCAGATCATGCGCGGCGAGGCCACCGACGCCCAGATCGCCGGGTTCGCGGTCGCGCTGCGCGCCAAGGGCGAGACGGTCGAGGAGATCACCGGCCTGGTCCGCGCGATGTACGACCACGCCAACGTCATCGAGGTGCCCGGCCCGACCGTCGATATCGTCGGAACCGGCGGCGACGGCGCGAAGACGGTGAACATCTCCACCATGTCCTCGATCGTCGTGGCCGGCACGGGCGCGAAGGTCGTCAAGCACGGCAACCGGGCCGCGTCCTCGGCCTCCGGCGCCTCGGACGTGCTCGAGAAGCTCGGCGTCAACCTCAACCTGCCGCTGCACCGCGTGCCCCAGGTGGCCGAGGAGGCCGGGATCACCTTCTGCTTCGCGGTGAAGTTCCACCCGGCGCTGCGCCATGTGGCCGCCGCCCGCGGCCAGTTGGGTATCCGCACCACCTTCAACGTGCTGGGTCCGCTGACCAACCCGGCGAAGGTGCGGGCGCAGGCCGTCGGCGTCGCCGACGCCAGGATGGCGCCCATCGTCGCCGGCGTCTTCGCCGAGCGCGGCAACTCCTCCCTGGTCTTCCGCGGCGACGACGGCCTGGACGAGCTGACGATCACCTCCACGTCCCGGGTCTGGATCGTCCGCGACGGCAAGGTCACCGAGGAGACCTTCGACCCCCGGGAGGCCGGCATCGACCTGGCCCCCGTGGAGGCCCTGCGCGGCGCCGACGCGTCGTACAACGCCGAGGTGGCCCGGCGCCTGCTGGACGGCGAGCGGGGCCCCGTCCGGGACGCCGTCGTGCTCAACTCGGCGGCCGCGCTGGTCGCCCTCGCGCCGACCGACGCACCGCTGACGGAGCAGATCCGGGCCGGCATGGCCAAGGCGGCGCAGTCCATCGACTCCGGGTCGGCCAAGCGCACCCTGGAACGCTGGGTGGCGGCCAGCAACTCCTGACCTTCCACCACGCCCGTCCCGCAATCCGGACTCGGGTTGCGGGGCGGCGATCACTTCCGTTACGTTCCTGTACCAGGTCATGAGTGACAGTCATGAGGCCCCGGCCGGCTGTCCGGCAACCCTCCGTCCGTGGCGGGGTGCCCCGGGTGAAGACCAGGCCGCAGTCAGCAAGGTCTGCGGCAAGCGCGGACCCCTCGCGAACCCAGGGGTCCTGGTCGTCGAGGAGTCTTCCGTGAGCAACCGAATGCGATAGGGCCGCAGAGCCCCGCCTCCGCACCCCCTTCTTCGTTCTTTCCGCGCTGTGCCGCGCGTCCTCACGGGAGTTCCGCCATGTCTGTCTCCACCGCTGCCTCCGACCGTTCGGTTTGTGCCCCCCTGCCCGTTCTGGGCCGGGATGTCACCGTCCCGCTCGTCACCGGTGGCGAGGTCACCTACGCCGCCCTCGACTACGCCGCCAGCGCCCCCGCCCTGCAGCGCGTCTGGGACGACGTGGCCGCCTACGCGCCGTACTACGGCAGCGTGCACCGCGGTGCCGGGTACCTCTCCCAGCTGTCCACCGACCTGTTCGAGAACGCCCGGCACACGATCGCGGAGTTCCTCGACTGCCGCGAGGGCGACCAGGTCGTCTTCACCCGCTCCACCACGGACTCGCTGAACCTGCTGGCCCGGGCGATCCCGGCCGACTGCCAGGTCTTCGTCTTCGAGACCGAGCACCACGCCTCGCTGCTGCCCTGGCAGCACGCGAAGGTCACCTACCTCAACGCCCCGCGCACCCCGCAGCAGGCCGTGCAGACCCTGGAGCGCGCGCTCGCCGACCGCGACCCGTACGGGCCCGCCCTGGTCTGCGTCACCGGCGCCTCCAACGTCACCGGCGAGCTGTGGCCGGTGCGCGAGCTGGCGGCCGCCGCGCACGCCCACGGCGCCCGGATCGTCCTGGACGCCGCCCAGCTGGCCCCGCACCACCCGGTGAGCGTGCGCGACCTCGACGTCGACTGGGTCGCCTTCTCCGGTCACAAGCTGTACGCCCCGTTCGGCTCCGGCGTCCTCGCTGGCCGCGCCGACTGGCTCCAGGCCGCCGACCCCTACCTCGCCGGCGGCGGAGCCAGCCGCAAGGTCGCCCGGCGCGAGGACGGCGGAGTGGACGTGGAGTGGCACGACAGCGCCGCCCGCCACGAGGCCGGCTCCCCGAACGTGATCGGTGCCTACTCCATCGCCTCCGCCTGCAAGGCGCTGACCGAGGCCGGCTGGGACGCCCTGGTCGCCCGCGAGCAGCATCTGATCGCCACGGTCCGTGAGGGCCTGGCCGAGGTGCCCGAGGTGAGGATCCTCTCCCTGTTCGGCGACGACGCCCCCCGGGTCGGTGTGATCTCGTTCGTCGTCGAGGGCTGGAACAGCTCCCACTTCGCCGCGGCCCTGTCCGCCGAGTACGGCATCGGCGTCCGCGACGGCCTCTTCTGTGCCCACCCGCTGGTGCGCACCCTGCTCGGCAGCGACCCCCAGACCCAGGGCGAGTGCGGCGCCCCCGAGGCGGCCCCGGGCGAGAAGTCCCTCAACGCGATCCGCGTGAGCTTCGGCGCCGGCACCCCCGACGAGCACGTCGAGCGCTTCGTCACGGCGGTGAGGGAACTGGTCACCCAGGGCGCGCAGTGGACCTACCGGACGGAAGACGGCCGCTGCGTCCCCGCGGTCTGAGGTGCCGTAGCGCCCGGGGGAGGCGGTGTACGCCCGGTCAGGAATCCAGGCCGATGGCGAACGCCGCCTCCAGGTCGTGCTGCGAGTACGTCCGGAACGCCACGTGCGTGTCCGTGCCCTCGACACCGGGGATCTTGCTGATGCGCCCCGGGATGACCTCCGCGAGGTCCTCGTGCTGACGCACCCGCACCATGGCGATCAGGTCGTACGTCCCGGTGACGGAGAAGACCTCGCTCACGGAGTCCAGCGAGGCGATCTGCTCGGCGATCTCGGGGATCTTGTCCACGCTGGTCTTGATGAGGACGATCGCGGTGATCACGGCTGGTTCTCTCCCTCGGGGGCCGGAGCAGGGGCGGCTTTCACTCTAGTGGCACGGCGGATGAAGACCCACGCGGCCAGGAAGCCCAGCCCGAAGCCGATCAGATGTGCCAGGTACGCCACTCCCGGCCCCTGCTCCGCCCGTCCCGCCGCGAGCCACTGCAGCGCCGCCCAGAACGGCAGCACGACCCAGGCCGGGAAGCGCAGCGGAACGAAGAACAGGAACGGCAGGAGACTGGTCACCCGGGCGCGGGGAAAGAGGGAGAGGAACGCGCCGAGGACCGCCGAGATCGCCCCCGAGGCGCCGACCAGCGACTGCTCGGATGCGGCGTGCGCGGCGGCGTATCCCAGCAGGGCCAGGTACCCGCAGCCGACGTAGAACACGACGAACCGGCCGCGGCCCATCCGTTCCTCGGTCATCGCTCCGAAGACGTAGAGGAAGAGCATGTTGCCGAGCAGATGGACCCAGCTGCCGTGCACGAACAGGGCGGTCACCGGGGTCAGGGCCGCCCGCGGTGAGCCCTGGAAGAGTTCGGCCGGGACCACGCCCCAGTGCCGGAAGTACGCCCGCTGGGCGGTGAGCAGCTCGTCACCGTGGCCGTAGACCGGGTTCACGCCCGCCGCCGGCCCCACCAGGAAGATCAGGCAGCACACGGCGATCAGTCCGTACGTCACCGGCGCGGAGGTGTGCCGGAAGGTCCTGGTCGCCTTGCCGACCGCGGTCGTCCAGTTGCCGATCATGTCTACAGAGCATGACGTAACGGGACGCATCGGACGAGGCCGCCTCGCCGCCGTGGACGGACCAGCGGCGAGTCACCGCCAGGCCGTAGGGTTACGACCCACACGCACCGGGGAGCCCGGTGCGTCAAGGACACTGGAAGAAAGCGAACAGTCACGATGACGGTTCCCCTGCCGACCGCCACGACGCGGTGGCGCTGCACGCTCTGCGGCAACCTCACCCGCTTCGACGTGACCCGCTCGTCGAAGGTCGTCGAGTACGTCCACCTCGATCTCGCGGGCGAGCCGAAGGTCGAGGAGCGCGAGGTGCTCAGTGAGACCATCGACTCGGTGCGCTGCCGCTGGTGCAACGCCGTGGACCAGGTGGAGCTCGTGGACCGGCCCGCGGCCGAGGCCTGAGCCGAGCGACCCCTCACGGCCGACAGGGAAACACGTACGACAGGTACAGGAGTGACGGATGGTGGAGACCACAGGCGGGGGGCCGGGCGACGGCGCCGCTGAGGTGCTCGACCGTCCGCTGCCCGACGGTGTGCGCCGCAAGGTCGTCCAGATCGTCGCGGACGGCTTCGGCGGACTGACCGTCGGCGAACTGCCCGCCCAGCTTCGGCAGTACGCGCGCTTCGCGCCGAACCGGCGGGCCAAGTTCGCCGGGAACGCGATGGCGGCCGCGCTGGAGACCGATGCGCTGTTCCGGCAGCGGATCGGCGAGAAGTTCAGAGAGGCGCAGCCGGAACTGGCCGGCGCCCTGGACTCCGGCTCGCCGCCCCCGGCCGCCGACCCGCTCGACGTGGCGGCCGCGGCCTATGTGCTGCGTCCGGCGGGCTGGGTCAAGCTGGTCACGGCGGCCGGTGAGGAGGCGCAGCGCGCCCACGCCGAACGCGTCGACGAGGAGAGCCGCGCCGAGCTGGAGCGGCTGCGCGAACTGCTCGCACACACCAAGGAGCACACCCGGGCCGAGACCGAGCGGCTGCGGGCGGACCTGGACCAGGCCAAGAAGGAAGCGGAATCGCTTCACCGCAAGCTGCGCGCCGCTCTCAGCGACGTCAAGCGCGGCGAGGCGGCCCTGCGCAAGGCGCAGGCCGAGATGGAGGCCCAGCGCGCCGAGGGGCAGGCGCAGGTGTCCGCGGCGGAGAGCGAGTCGCGGCGTCTCAAGGCGCGCCTCAGCGAGGCGGAGGCCGCCCTGGAGGCGACCCGGCGCGCGGCGCGCGAGGGCCGCAGCGTGGAGGACATGCGCGTCCGGCTGCTGCTGGACACCCTGCTGGACGCCGCCCAGGGGCTGCGGCGTGAACTCGCCCTGCCGCCGGTGTCCGTGCGTCCGGCCGAGACCGTGGACGCCGTCGAGCCGGGGCGGATGACGCCGAAGGACATCGCGGCGCGCGCGCTGTCCGAGAACGACCCGGCGATCCTCGACCAGTTGCTGGCGCTGCCGCAGGCGCACCTCGTCGTCGACGGCTACAACGTCACCAAGACCGGCTATCCCCAGATGCCGCTGGAGAAGCAGCGCCTGAGGCTCCTCGGGCAGCTGTCCGCGCTCGCCGCGCAGACCGGCGCCGAGGTCACCTGTGTCTTCGACGGGGCCGAGCTGGTCGCGCCGGTGCTGCTGGCGCCGCCGCGCGGGGTGCGGGTGCTGTTCTCCAAGCCGGGCGTGACGGCGGACGAGCTGATCCGTCAGCTGGTGCGCGCCGAGCCGCCCGGCCGTCCGGTCATCGTCGCCTCCACCGACCGGGAGGTGGCCGACGGCGTCGCGCGGGCCGGTGCCCGGCCGGTGGCTTCTGCGGTACTCCTCAAGCGACTGTCCTAGAAGGTGAAGACGCGGGCCCAATGCCCGAATTGAGGCCCCGGCCGCTCCACGGACGGTCAATCCCGTGTCACACCTGGTGAGTTGTGTGCAAAGAATGCATGTCGGGGCGGGATTTTTTGCTGTGAGGATTTGAATGATCACAAGAAGGTCACTAGGGTCTGCCATCGAACCTCCGAACGGGTGATCACTCACAAGAAGGAGTTCGCCTCCGTGGCGTCCCACCGTCGACCCAAGCAGCCGAGCCGTGCACGCGTGACCGTGCTGACCACCGCAGCCGCCGCTGCCGTCGCCATCAGCGCGCAGGCGGCCAGCGCCGCGCCCAGCGAGAAGCCGAGCAAGGACGAGGTCAAGGCCAAGGTCGACAAGCTCTACGAGGAGGCCGAGCAGGCCACCGAGCAGTACAACGGCGCCAAGGAGAAGCAGGAGAAGCTCCAGAAGGACATCTCCACCATCCAGGACAGCGTGGCGCGCGGCCAGGAGGAACTGAACGAACTGCGGGACGGCATAGGCCAGGCGGCCGCCGCCCAGTACCGCAGCGGCAGCATCGACTCCTCCGTCCAGCTGTTCCTCTCCGCCGACCCGGACGACTACCTCGACAAGGCCTCCACGCTCGACCAGTTGAGCGGCCAGCAGGTCGAGGCGCTGAAGAAGATCCAGGAGAAGCAGCGCCAGCTCGCCCAGGAGCGCTCCGAGGCCGCCGCCAAGCTCAAGGACCTCTCCGCCACCCGCACCGAGCTGGGCAAGAAGAAGAAGGAAGTCCAGGGCAAGCTCGCCGACGCGCAGAAGCTGCTCAACTCCCTGACCGCCGCCGAGAAGGCCGCGATGGCCGCCGAGGACGCCCGCGCCAGCCGCTCCGCGAGCGCGCGCGTCGACCTCGGCAACAGCAAGGCCGCCTCCGGCCGGGCCGCCGCCGCCTTCTCCGCCGCACAGACGAGACTCGGCTCGCCGTACGTCTACGGCGCCACCGGCCCCTCCTCCTTCGACTGCTCGGGCCTGACCTCCTGGGCCTACGCCCAGGCCGGCGTCACCATCCCGCGCACCTCCCAGGAGCAGGCCAACGCCGGCACGCGCATCTACTCCATGAGCGACCTCCAGGTCGGCGACCTGGTGCTCTTCTACGGCGACCTGCACCACGTCGGCCTCTACGCGGGCAACGGCCAGGTGCTGCACGCCCCGCGCACCGGCACCGTCGTGCGCTACGAGTCGATCAACAACATGCCGTTCCAGTTCGGCGTGCGGATCTGACCGTCGCACCGCGCGCCGGGACACCCCGGGCTCGACAAGATCAACACGTCGTGCCGCCCGAACGGGCGAATCCTGGCGACGGGAAATGACCCCACGCCCCGCCGATGACCTGCGTCAGCGGCGGGGCGTCACCGTGTGTGGCCGCGGCGGTCTTTGGCCGCCGGCCCGTGGCGGGGCTACTGTCTGCCGCGTTTCCCCCGGCCTTCGCCTTCACGGTGTTCCCGGTGCCGCGGGGAACAGTCCTGTTCCCCAGTGGAAGGAGCGCGGCCGCCCGTGGCATCCCATCGCCGTCGCCTCGCGCACTCCGGGTTCGACCGGGGCGCGTACGCCGCCCTCAGTGTGCTGTCCGTCGCGGCCGCCGCCCTCGGCGCCGTACCGGCGGGCTCCGCCGTGGCCGCTCCCCAGGGCGACGCCCGGGCCGAGGTGGACCGCCTCTACGAGGAGGCCGAGAAGGCCACCGAGGCGTACAACAAGGCCGATGAGCGGGCCGACACGCTGCGCCGGGAGGTCGGCGACAGCCAGGATCTGATCGCCCGTCAGCAGGAGAAGGTCAACGCCCTGCGGGAGACCCTGGGTTCACTGGCCGGTGCCCAGTACCGCTCCGGCGGCATGGACCCGGCGGTGGCGCTGCTGTTCTCCGCCGACCCCGACGACTACCTGGACAAGGCCTCCGTGCTCGACCGGATCACCGCCCACCAGGCGGGCCAGCTGCACGAGCTGCAGGGCGCCCTGCGCGAACTCGCCCAGGAACGCGCCGAGGCGACCCGGCAGCTGGCCGAACTCGAACGCAGCCGCGCCGCCGTCGCTCGGCACAAGAAGACCGTCGAGCACAAGCTCGCCAAGGCGCGGCAGCTGCTCAACTCCCTGCCGGACGCCGAACGCGCCGCCTACGAGCGCACCTCGCGCTCCGGCCGCACCGACCTGCCCGACATCGGCGGGGCCGTGCCGGCCTCCGGGCGGGCCGCCGCCGCTCTCGCCGCCGCCCGCGCCGCCCTCGGCAGGCCGTACGTGTGGGGCGCCAACGGACCCTCCGGGTTCGACTGCTCGGGTCTGATGCAGTGGGCGTACGCACGGGCCGGGGTGCACCTGCCGCGTACCTCGCAGGAGCAGCGCTTCGCCGGCCGGCAGGTGCCGCTCTCCCAGGCCCGCCCCGGGGACCTGATCGTCTACCGCTCCGACGCCAGCCACGTCGGGATGTACGTCGGGAACGGCCGGGTCATCCACGCCCCCTACCCGGGCGCCCCGGTGCGCTACGACCCGGTCGGCATGCTGCCGATCTCCTCGGTGACCCGGGTCTGAGCGTGCCCTGTCCCCGTACCCTCGGGAAGGTGGCTGGTCGAGGGCGTACGTCGGGGATGTCGGTTCTCGTCTCGGTGTGCCTGCTGCTCGCCTCCCTCGCGGGGTGCGGGGCGCGGTCCGGCGCCGGCGCGGTGCGGGCCGACGCGCAGCGTCTGCTCGACCGGCGGGCGCAGGCGGTACTGGACCACGACGCGCGGGCCTACCGCACCACGGGGACCCAGGCCGGGTTCGCCGCAGTGGCCGCGGTACCGCTCACGTCGTGGTCGTACCGGGTGACCGGGGTGCGGCGCAGCGGCGACACCGCGACCGTGGACGCCGAGCTGCGCTACCGGGTGCGCGGGTACGACCAGGCGCCGGTCACGGCGGGGCGCACGCTCACGCTCACCCGTTCCCCGCACGGCCGCTGGTCGGTCGCCGCCGACCGGCCCGCGCCGAAGTCCGCCGGCCAGCTGTGGGACCAGGGCACGGTACGGGTCGTGCGCGGGCGGCACAGCCTCGTGCTCGGCGTCGGCCAGTCCGACGGCCAGTTGCGCGCCTACGCCGCGCTCGCCGACCGGGCGGTGCCTGCGGTGACCGACGCCTGGGGGGCGAACTGGCCCGGCCGGGTGGTGGTGCTGGTGCCGGAGTCGCTGGAGGGGATGGCGCGGCTGCTCGGCTCGCCCGCCTCCTCCTACCGGGGGATCGCCGCCGTCACCACGGGCGAGACCGGGGCACCCGCCAAGGCGGCCGCCGACCGGGTCATCGTCAACCCCGACGCCTACGGCATGCTCGGCGCGCTCGGCCGGCAGGTGGTCCTCACGCACGAGACCACGCATGTGGCCACCCGGCGCGCCACCGACGCCGCGACGCCGCTGTGGCTGTCGGAGGGGTACGCCGACTGGGTCGGCTACCGCGGCAGCGGACGCACGGCGGCGCAGGCGGCGCCGGAACTCCAGCGCGCCGTGGCCGACGGCGAGGTCCCGGACGCGCTGCCGAGCGACCGGGACTTCGGCTTCGCCGGGGACGCCGGGCAGCTGGCGCGGGCGTACGAGAGCGGCTGGCTGGCCTGCCGGATGATCGCCGAGCGGTGGGGCGAGGCGCGGCTGCGCGCGTTCTACCGCGCGGTGGGCCGGCACCGGGAGCGGGCCGGGGCGGTGGAGGACGCGATGCGGACATCGCTCGGCGTCACCCTGCCGGACTTCACCGCCCAGTGGCGCGACTACCTGCGGGCGCAGCTGGCCGAAGGCTGAGCGGCGGTACGGCTGGGCCGGGGCCGCTTGCCAGGCCGGGGCTGTGTGCGGTGCGGGGCCGCTTGCGTGCGGGGCTGTGTGCGGGGTGCGGCGGGAGGTCAGTCCGGGCGCTCCAGCTCGTCGATCGCCTCCCTGAGCCAGGCCCGCTCCGCCTCGCCGGTGGCCCGGGCGACCCGCAGCATGCCCCGGCGGAACAGATCGCCGGCCTCCTCCGCGCGCACCGGGCTGCCGTCCCGGTAGAAGAAGCTGGCGGGGGCTTCGAGGAACTCCAGGCGGCGGCGCAGGACGGCCGCCTGCTCGCGGCGGTCCGGCAGATGGCGCAGGAACGCCAGGACGACGTTGAAGCGGACCTGGTCGGTGATCTCCACCTGCTTCGGCCGCCGCAGGCGCTCCAGCAGGTCCGCCCGGCCGGCCTCGGTGAGGGACAGCACCCGGCGGGGTGCCGCGCTCGCGCCCTCCTCGGTGCGCTGGCCGAGCTTGCCCGCGGTGACCAGACGGGTGATCGCCGGATACAGCGCGCCGTCACTCACCGGGCGGACATGGCCTTGCAGCGCCTTGATGCGCTCCTTCAGCTCGTAGCCGTGCAACGGCTCCTCGGCGAGGAAGCCCAGGATCGACAGCTCCAGCACGCATCCTCCTTGCGGGTGATCTCCGGGCCATGGTACCCCTTGTCGAGCTACCTCGGATCGAGGTAGGCCGCTGTCGAGGGGGACGTATGGACGCACATCGCAGGCAACTGATCGCACTGGCGCACCCGGTCTACTTCTCCCTGCTGGCCTCCGTCGCCGCCGGGATCATCAACACCGTCTGGGTCTCCCGCCTCGGCGGACCCGCCGTGGCCGCCGTGGCCGTGGCCACCAACACCGAGAACGTGCTGCTGGGCGTGGCCCTCGTCTTCGCCTCCGGGACGACCGTGCTGGTCGCTCACGCCCGAGGGGCACGGGATCCGGGGGCCGTGCGCTCGGCAGTGCGGGGCGGATGGGCGCTGTTCGGGGTCGTCACCCCGGTCGTCGTGGCGGCCGGGTTCCTGCTGCGCGCACCGCTGGCCCGGCTGGTGCTCGGCGGCGGGGACGGGGCAGCCGTCCCACTGGCCACCGCCTACTTCGCCGTCTCCCTGCCGGGTGTCGCCGTCTTCTACGCCCAGCAGCTCCTCGACGCCGTCCTCAAGGGCGCCGGCGACACCCGCACCCCGATGCGCCTCGCCCTGCTGGCCAACGCCTTGATCCTGGTCGCCGACCCGTTCTTCATCCACCTCTACGGCGTCCGCGGCGCCGCCGCCTCCACCGTCCTGTGCCGCTGCGTCGCCCTCGCCGCGGGGTTCGCCGCGCTGCGCCGCAACGCCCTGCTGCGCGCGGCCGGCGCGGCGACGCCCGCGGAACCGGTCCCGGCCGCCCTGCGGCGGACCCTGGTCACCGGGCTGCCGATGTCCGCCGACTTCACCGTGCGGCAGACCGGCGCGCTCGTCCTCGTCGCGATCGTGGCGCGGATCGGGGTGACGGCGGTCGCCGCCTACGCCATCGCCTACAAGGTCATGTACGTGGCCACCATGGCCTTCTACTCGGTCCGGCAGGCCGCCTCCATCCACACCGCGCACACCCGCGGAGAGGGCCGCGACGCACGGCGGGCGATCGGCCGGCAGGCCGTGCTGGTCTCCGGGACGGTGGGCGTCGCCGCCGCCGCGCTGCTGGCCCTCGCAGCCCCCTGGATCATGGCCGCCTTCGGCGCCGGGCCCGCCGTGGCCCACGACGGTGTGCTCTTCCTGCGTTGCGTCGGCCCCTATCTGCTGCTGATGGCCTGCTTCATCGCGCTCGGCGGGGTCTTCGAGGGCAGCGGCGGAGCGCCCGCCCTGCTGCGGGTCACCCTCGCCGGTACGGCCGTCCAGCTGCCGCTCGCCCTGGCGCTGGCCGGGCTCGGGCTGCCGGGGGTGTGCCTGGCGCTCGCGCTGGCGATGGCCGTGCAGTGCGCGGCGGTGGCGGTGCTGCTGCGGCGCTCCCCGGCGCCGGAGGAGGAGAAGGTCTCCCTGGTCCGGGCCGCCTGAGGCCCGGCCCGGTTCAGGAGGCGACCGGCGTCCTGCCCGGGTCGGCCGTCCGGGCCGGGACCGCCTTGCGGGGCACGGGCGGGACCGTCGAGCGCCACAGCACGACGGCGGCGGTGACGGTGGCGGCGACGAGCAGGCCGTTGCGGGCGAACAGCAGCGTCATGCCCAGGTTGTCGCTCGCGACCACATTGCCGAAGTGGACCGGGAACTCCAGCACCGTGAACAGCGTCGCCGCCAGCACCAGCGCCGCCGGCCACCGCATGCGCGTGGCGCGGAAGCACAGGCACACCGCCGCCAGACCGACCAGCCACACCAGGTACTGCGGGCTGATCACCCGGCTCGTCGTGGTGAACAGCAGCACGGCGGTGAATGCCGCGTCCGCCAGGGAGTGCGGCGAGAACACGGACGCCAGCACCCGCCACAGCAGCAGCCAGGCGAACACCGCCCCGGTCAGCGCCAGTGCCGCCGTGCTGACGACCTGGACGTAGGGCCCGAGGAATTCCACCGAGCCGTAGTTGAGCAGCACCTGCCCGTTCCAGCCGAAGTGCCGGGCCACGTGGAAGACCGTCGAGCCCAGGGACTCCACCTCGGTGCCCCGGTCCCGCTGGGCGGTCAGGAAGGCGAAGGCGCCGGGCATCCACAGCGCGAAGCCGGCCGCCAGCACCGCGGCGGTCACCGCGGCCGTCGTCCAGGCCCGTCGCCGGGCCGCGCCCCACACGCCGACCAGGAGCAGCGCCGGCCACACCTTCAGCATCGCCCCGAAGGCGGCCAGCGCGCCCATCAGCCGCGGTCGGCGCACACCGGCGAGCAACGCGGCCACGGCCACCGCGGTCACCATCACGTCGTACCGGGCGTACACCGTCGGGCCGAGCAGCGGGACGCCGACCGCCCACATCCAGGGGCCCCACAGCGACTTGCCGGGGCGCCGGCCCGCGTACACGAGCAGCGCGAACGCCACCAGGTCGGCGAGGAAGGCGAGGACGAAGAAGGCGTGCGCGAAGCCGAGGAAGGGGAGCGCGGCGGGGGAGAGGATCGCCAGCGCGGCCGCGGGCGGGTACTGCCAGGTGACGTCCTGCTGCGGGAACGTTCCGCCACGCAGGACGTCGTACCAGCCCTGGTAGATCACCCACACGTCGCTGGTGACGTCCGGGCCGGGGAAGACGTACACCCGGAAGACGAACAGCAGCAGCACCAGTCGGGTCACCGCCCACACGGCGAGCAGCCCGGTCAGGGACCACCTGGTGGCCGTCGTCTTCACGTGATCCCCGTCCGTTCGCATACCTGCCTGAAGGACATGATGGCGTGCCGGACTGTGTGCCTGCCACATCCGGGGGCTCTTGTAAGGTCGGCGGCGATGCACAAGACCCTGATCGTGACGAACGACTTCCCGCCCCGGCCGGGCGGCATCCAGGCCTTCCTGCACAACATGGCGCTCCGGCTGGATCCCGAGCGGGTCGTCGTCTACGCCTCCACGTGGAAGCGCGGCCGGGAGGGCGCCGAGGCGACCGCCGCCTTCGACGCCGAGCAGCCCTTCACCGTCGTACGCGACGCGACGACGATGCTGCTGCCGACGCCCCGGGTGACCCGGCGGGCGGTGGGACTGCTGCGCGAGCACGGGTGCACGTCGGTGTGGTTCGGGGCGGCCGCACCGCTCGGGCTGATGGCACCGGCGCTGCGCAGGGCGGGCGCACGGCGGCTGGTCGCCACCACCCACGGACACGAGGCGGGCTGGGCCCAGCTGCCCGCGGCGCGGCAGCTGCTGCGCCGGATCGGCGAGGGCACCGACACGTTCACCTACCTCGGCGAGTACACGCGCTCGCGGATCGCCGGGGCGCTGACCCCCGAGGCGGCCGCGCGCATGGTGCAACTGCCGCCGGGGGTCGACGAGAAGACCTTCCATCCCGCGTCCGGCGGTGACCAGGTGCGCGCCCGGCTCGGGCTGAGCGACCGGCCCGTCGTCGTGTGCGTCTCGCGGCTCGTGCCGCGCAAGGGGCAGGACACGCTCATCCAGGCCATGCCGCGCATCCTGGCGGCCGAGCCGGACGCGGTGCTGCTGATCGTCGGCGGCGGACCGTACGAGAAGGACCTGCGCCGGCTCGCCGCCGAGACCGGGGTCGCCGATTCGGTGCGCTTCACCGGCGCGGTGCCCTGGTCGGAGCTGCCCGCGCACTTCGGCGCCGGGGACGTGTTCGCCATGCCGTGCCGGACGCGGCGCGGCGGGCTCGACGTGGAGGGCCTCGGGATCGTCTACCTGGAGGCCTCCGCGACCGGACTGCCGGTCGTCGCGGGCGACTCCGGCGGGGCGCCCGACGCGGTCCTCGACGGCGAGACCGGCTGGGTGGTGCGCGGAGGTTCCCCGCAGGAGGCCGCCGAACGCATCGTCGCCCTCCTCGGCGACGCGGAACTGCGCCGGCGGATGGGGGAGCGGGGCCGGCAGTGGGTCGAGGAGAAGTGGCGCTGGGACCTGCTGGCGGAGCACCTGAAGGATCTGCTGTAGCCGGCCGGACACGTCGATGGCGCGGCCCCCGGTGAGGGTGCCGCGCCATCCGGGCGCTACCCGCCCCTACTTCGCGTAGATCGCCTCGATCTCGTCCGCGTAGTCCTTCGCCACGACGTTCCGCTTCAGCTTCAGCGACGGGGTCAGATGCCCGGACTCCTCCGTGAACTGCGCCCCGAGGATGCGGAACTTGCGCACCGACTCCGCCTTGGACACCGCCGCGTTGCCGTCGTCGACCGCCGCCTGGATCGCCGCCAGCAGATCCGCGTCGTCCCGCAGCGACGCCACCGTGGCGCCGGCCGGCTTGCCGTGCTCCGCGGCCCAGCGGCCCAGGAACTCCTCGTCGAGGGTGACCAGCGCGCCCACGAACGGCCGTCCGTCGCCCACCACCATGCACTCCGCGACCAGCGCGTGCGCCCGGATGCGGTCCTCGATCACGGCCGGGGCGACGTTCTTGCCGCCCGCGGTGACGATGATCTCCTTCTTGCGCCCGGTGATCCGCAGATAGCCGTCCTCGTCGAGGGTGCCGATGTCACCGGTGTGGAACCAGCCGTCGGCCAGCGCCTCGCCGGTGGCGCCCGGGTTGTTCCAGTACTCCTTGAACAGGTGCTCGCCGTGCAGCAGCACCTCGCCGTCGTCGGCGATGCGGACCACCGAGCCGGGCAGCGGCTGGCCGACCGTGCCGATCTTCTGCCGGTCCCACGGGTTGAACGCGGTCGCGGCACAGGACTCGGTCAGGCCGTAGCCCTCCAGCACGGTGAAGCCGATGCCGCGGAAGAAGTGGCCGAGGCGCTCGCCGAGCGGGGCGCCGCCGGAGATGGCGTACTCGCCACGGCCGCCGAGGACCGCGCGGAGCTTGCTGTAGACGAGCTTGTCGAAGACCTTGTGCTTGACCTTCAGACCGAGGGACGGGCCCGTGGGGGTGCCCAGCGCCTTGCTGTAGGCGATCGCGGTGTCGGCGGCCTTGTCGAAGATCGCGCCCTTGCCGTCGGCCTGCGCCTTGGCGCGCGCGGAGTTGTACACCTTCTCGAACACGCGCGGCACGCCGAGGATCAGCGTCGGGCGGAAGGCGGCCAGCTCGTCGGTGAGGTTCTTGATGTCGGGGACGCAGCCCAGCTTGATCGGCGCCATCATCGGCGCGACCTGCACCAGGCGCCCGAAGACGTGCGCGAGGGGGAGGAACAGCAGCACCGAGCACTCACCGGTGCGGAACAGCGGGCGCAGCCGCTCCACGACGTTGCCGCACTCGGCGAAGAAGGCACGGTGGGTGAGCACACAGCCCTTGGGGCGGCCGGTGGTGCCGGAGGTGTAGACGATCGTCGCCGGGTCGTCGGCCTTGGCGAGCGAGCTGCGCTCCTCCACCGTCTCGTCGGAGACGTCCCGGCCGGCCCGGCCCAGCTCCTCGAGGGCGCCGGCCTCGATCTGCCAGATGTGCTTGAGGGCGGGCAGCTGCTCGCGCACCGACTCCACGGCGGCGGTGTGCGTGTCCAGCTCGGTGAGGCAGGCGGTGGCGCCCGAGTCGGACAGGATCCACTGCACCTGCTCCGGGGAGCTGGTCTCGTACACCGGGACGGTGATCGCGCCCGCGCTCCAGATCGCGAAGTCGAGCAGGGTCCACTCGTAGCGGGTGCGGGACATCAGGCCGACCCGGTCGCCCGGCTGCACACCGGAGGCGATCAGGCCCTTGGCGGCGGCGTGGACCTCGGCCAGGAACGCCGTGGCCGTCACGTCCTGCCAGGCCCCTGCGACCTTACGGGCGATGACGGCGACGTCCGGGTGCTGCGCGGCGTTTCTGCGGACGATGTCGGTCAGGTTGCCGTCCGCAGGGACCTCGTACAAAGCCGGAAGGCTGAACTCGCGCAAGACTGCTGCTCCTCATAGGGCGCCGGCGCCACGACGTTGTGTGATGCGACGGTCCGGTCCAAGGCTCGGTCAGATGCTCGGGAGCCGCCAGGAGGATGGGGAGCCCACTGGTTGAAATCCTGAGCACGACTGGACGGCCCGGACGTTACCCGCCGGTATGGCTTCTTCGACAGGGGGTCCCGGCGAGATGTTCGCTGCGTCACACAGATTGGTGTTCCTTCGCGCACAGTAGTCCACCGCTTTCCTGACTAGCCAGTAACCGCAGGTCCGGCTGCCACTGTTCACAGGTGCACCGCTGCGCCTACGCTTGATCGCCATGTCATCCACACCGGCCCGCGGGCGCAGGACACGTGTTCATGTGGTCAGTGACGTGCACGGCAACACCCGGGACCTGGCCCGCGCCGGGGACGGCGCCGACGCCCTGATCTGCCTGGGCGACCTCGTCCTCTTCCTCGACTACGCCGACCACTCCCGCGGCATCTTCCCCGACCTGTTCGGAACGGAGAACGCCGACCGGCTCGTCGCACTGCGCACCGCCCGCCGCTTCAAGGAGGCCGGCGAGCTCGGCGCCCGGCTGTGGGCGGGCATCGAGGGCGAGCGCGCCGCGGTGATCGAGCAGGCGGTGCGGCGGCAGTACACGGAGCTGTTCGCGGCGTTCCCGACGCCGACCTACGCCACCTACGGCAACGTCGACATGCCGGCCCTGTGGAAGGAGTACGCCGGTCCGGGCACCACCGTCCTCGACGGTGAGCGCGTCGAGATCGGCGGCTGGACCTTCGGTTTCGTCGGCGGCGGCCTGCGCACGCCGATGCGCACGCCGTACGAGATCTCCGACGAGGAGTACGCGGCGAAGATCGAGGCGGTCGGCGAGGTCGACGTCCTGTGCACGCACATCCCGCCGGAGGTGCCGGAGCTCGTCTACGACACCGTCGCGCGCCGCTTCGAGCGGGGCAGCCGCGCCCTGCTGGACGCGATCCGGCGCACCCGGCCGCGGTACTCCCTGTTCGGGCACGTGCACCAGCCGCTGGTGAAGCGGATGCGTCTCGGGGCGACCGAGTGCGTGAACGTCGGGCACTTCGCGGGGACCGGCAAGCCGTGGGCGCTGGAGTGGTGACCGGCGGTGAAGGCGGCTGGTCGCGGGCGCGGTAGCCTTCACACCGCACCTGTTACCTCTCCCAACCGGCCCGCATCTGGAGGAGCCACGGCGATGGCGGAACACACCAGCTCGAGCATCGTGATCGAGGCGGCACCGGCCGACGTCATGGCGGTCATCGCCGACTTCGCCCGCTACCCCGACTGGACCGGGGAGGTCAAGGAGGCGGAGGTCCTCAAGACCGACGAGGCGGGACGCGCGGAGCAGGTGCGGCTCGTGATGGACGCGGGCGCGATCAAGGACGACCAGACGCTGGCGTACACCTGGACCGGCGGCGACGAGGTCTCCTGGACGCTGGTGAAGTCGCAGATGCTGCGGTCCCTGGACGGCTCGTACCAGCTGAAGCCGGTCGGCACGGGGTCGACGCAGGTCACGTACGCCCTGACCGTGGACGTCAAGATCCCCATGCTCGGCATGATCAAGCGCAAGGCCGAGAAGGTCATCATCGACCGGGCCCTGGCGGGTCTGAAGAAGCGGGTCGAGTCGGGGCAGTGAGCGGGGCCCCCTGACCGGTCGCCGGGTGCGGGCCACGGGTGGCCGGCCGCCCGGGTTCCCCGGGCCCCGGGGGGCCGCGGCACGGGCCACCGCACGGCCGGCGTCGGCTTCGGTAGCGTTCACCCTCATGCGCACCCTCCTGATCACGGGCCCCGGCGGCAGTGGCCGTACGACCATCGCGGCCGCCACCGCACTCGCCGCCGCCCGGCAGGGCACCCGCACGCTCGTCCTCAGTGCCGACCGCAGCGACACCCTCGGCGCGGTCCTCGGCACGGCCACCGGACCGGCCCCCACCCGGGCCGGCGAGAACCTCACCGCCTGGCGCCCCGACGCCACCGCCGGATTCCGCGACGACCTCACCGGCTTCCAGAACCGCGCCGCGAGCGTCCTCGACCTGCTCGGCGCCTCCCGCCTGGACCCCGAAGAGGTCACCCCGCTGCCCGGCGCCGAGGAACTCACCCTGCTGCGCGCCCTGCGCGACGCCACCCTCGCCGAGACCCACGACCTCCTCGTCGTCGACCTGCCGCCCACACCGCAGGCCCTCGCCCTGCTCTCCCTCCCCGAGGAGCTGCGCCGCTACCTGCGCCGCCTCCTGCCGCCGGAGCGGCAGGCCGCCCGCGCGCTGCGCCCGGTCCTCGGCCGCCTGGCCGGCGTCCCCATGCCGGCCGACTGGCTGTACGACACCGCCGGCCGCTGGGACACCGAGCTGGCCGCGGTCGAGGCCGTCCTCTCCGACCGGCGCACCGCCGTACGCCTCGTCGCCGAACCCGGCCCCGCCGGCACCGACGCCCTGCGCACCGCCACCCTGGGGTTCGCCCTGCGCGCCCTGCCCGTGGAGTCGGCGGTCGCCAACCGCGTCCTGCCGGAGGACGCCGCCGGCCCCTGGCTCGCCGGTCCCGTGGCCCAGCAGCGCAAGGCCCTGGAGGAGTGGCGGGAGACGTACGGCCCGGTGCACGAGGTCGGTCACCTCGGCCGGGACCCGCGCGGCACCGACGACCTCGTCGCCCTCGCCGTACCCGGCGCCGACCCGGCGCCCGCCCCCGTCGAGTGGCCCCTCGCCGACCGCATCGCCGACGACGGCGTCCTCGTCTGGCACCTCCCCCTGCCCGGCGCCGTACGGGAGGAGCTCGACCTCGTGCGGCGCGGCGACGAACTCCTCGTCACCGTCGGCCCCTTCCGCCGTATCGTCCCGTTGCCCTCGGCCCTGCGCCGCTGCACCGTCGACGGGGCCGCCCTGCGCGACGGCGAGCTGTGCGTCCGCTTCGCGCCCAACCCCGCGCTGTGGCCCCGCGAGCGGTGAACCGCCTACCGCCGTTCGGGTAACGTCGTAAGGACCAGCCGTAGTCAGGAGTGCGTCATGAGCGAAGAGCACCCCCCGTCCGGTGCCGGTGAGCAGGAGAGCGCCGGCGAGGAGTTCCGCGCCACCGACGCCGACGCCTGGGCCGCCGCCTGCGCCGAGGACCTGGCGGCGGAGAAGGCCCGCCGGCGCACGCAGCACGGCCCGCCGCCCGGCTCGGCCGCAGAGGAGCTGAAGAAGCTGGTCGACTCGGTCGCCGAGAAGCTCTCCGGCATCCAGTCACCCCTGCTCGGCTCGCTCGCCGGGCCGGCCGCCCAGCAGGTGGTGCGGCAGGTCGTGGAGCAGGCCAAGGCCGCCGTCGAGCCGGTCATCGAGCGCAACCCGGACGTCTTCGACCACCTCGCGGCGGCCGGCAGCGAGCTGCTCGCCGCCTACCGCTCGGCCGTCCAGGCCCAGGAGAAGCGCTGGACGGCCGGCGCGAGCGACCTGGACGAGGACCTGCGCGGGCGCGGCGACGACGACGGCCCCGGCCAGCGCATCGACCTCGACTGAGCCCCGCCCGCGTCGGCGCCGGGTCCACCGGGCGGACGACGGCGACCCGAGGGCGAACGCCTCGGGTACCGTGGGCCGTAGCGGGGCTCGACCGAAACTGAGGGATTCATGGGACTCACCATCGGCGTCGACATCGGCGGCACGAAGATCGCGGCCGGCGTGGTCGACGAGGAAGGCAACATCCTCTCGACCTTCAAGGTGCCGACCCCCACCACGCCCGAGGCCATCATCGACGCCATCGCCTCGGCGGTGGAGGGCGCACGCGCGGGGCACGAGATCGTCGGTGTGGGCATCGGCGCCGCCGGTTACGTCAACCGGCAGCGCTCCACGGTCTACTTCGCACCCAACATCGACTGGCGCAACGAGCCGCTGAAGGAGAAGGTCGAGGCGCGCACCGGCCTCCCGGTCGTCGTGGAGAACGACGCCAACGCCGCCGCGTGGGGCGAGTACAAGTTCGGCGCGGGCAAGGGCCACCGCAACGTCATCTGCATCACGCTCGGCACCGGTCTCGGCGGCGGCATCATCATCGGCAACAAGCTGCGCCGCGGCCACTTCGGCGTGGCCGCCGAGTTCGGCCACATCCGCATGGTCCCGGACGGCCTGCTGTGCGGCTGCGGCTCGCAGGGCTGCTGGGAGCAGTACGCCTCCGGCCGCGCCCTCGTGCGCTACGCCCGGCAGCGCGCCAACGCCACCCCGGAGCGCGCCGAGATCCTGCTCGGCCTCGGCAACGGCACCCCCGACGGCATCGAGGGCAAGCACATCTCCGTGGCCGCCCGCCAGGGCGACAAGGTCGCCGTCGACTCCTACCGCGAGCTGGCCCGCTGGGTCGGCGCCGGACTCGCCGACCTCGCCTCCCTCTTCGACCCCTCCGCCTTCATCGTCGGCGGCGGCCTGTCGGACGAGGGCGAACTGGTCCTCGACCCGATCCGCAAGTCGTACAAGCGCTGGCTGGTCGGCGGCAACTGGCGCCCGGTCGCCGAGGTCCGCGCCGCGGAACTGGGCAACGAGGCCGGCCTGGTGGGCGCCGCCGACCTGGCCCGGGAGCCCGACCCGATCATGTAACACTTCTCGGCGCACGGCCACGCTGCCGACCCAAGGGGCGCGGGGAACTGCGCGACCAGCCACGACGAACCGGCGGTCGCGCACGTACCCCCGCGCCCGAGTCATGTGGCGCCCCCGGCTCCCGCGGCGGCTTAAATGGACGGCATGGCAACCCCGCTCCTCCCCAACTCCCGCACGGAACCGGACGGTTCCGCCACCGTCCGCGTCCTGAACTACAACATCCGCTCGATGCGCGACGACACCGACGCCCTCGCCCGTGTCATCCGTGCCTGCGCCCCCGACCTGGTCCTGATCCAGGAGGCCCCCCGCTTCTTCCGCTGGCGCAAGAAGCTCGCCCGGCTCGCCCACGCGACGGACCTCGCCATGGTCACCGGTGGCGCCACCACCACGGGACCGGCCATCCTGAGCAGCCTGCGCGCCACAGTCGAACGCACCGAGGACGTGCTGCTGCCCCCGCCCGGCAATCCGGACCTGCACCGCCGCGGTCTGGCCACGGCGGTGGTCCGCTTCGGCGCCGCCCGGCTCGGCGTGGTCAGCTGCCACCTGTCCCTGGACGACGACGAGCGCCACACCCAGGCCGGGCTGCTCCTGGAGCGGCTGGAGGCGCTGGACGTGGAGCACGTCGTGGTCGGCGGCGACGTCAACGAACGCCCCGACGGCCCCGCCTTCCGCCGTATCACCGAGAGCCTGCGGGACTGCCGTGCCGTGACGCCCTGGGGCGGCGAGAACACCTGGACCTCCGCCGACCCCTACCAGCGCATCGACGCGATCTTCGCCACCCAGGGCATCGAGGTGCTCGGCTGCGGTGTGCCCGCCGGCACGCCCGGGGTCACGGAGGCAGACCTGAGGGCGGCCACCGACCATCTGCCGGTTCTGGCCGCCCTCACAATTCCCGCGTCGTAGGAGGCCTCAGACGACGGCCCCGCGCCCGGGGTCCCCGTCGTCCTCCTCGTCCGTCCGCATCCGCATCACCAGCGTCACGCAGCCGCCGAGGAAGCCGCCGACCGAGAGGGTCGTCAGCCACCAGGTCATGTCCCAGCGCAGCAGCACCGCCAGCAGGAGCAGCAGCGGGCCGCCGATCACACCGAGCCAGGCGAACTTCGCCGTCGCGTCCGCCTCGGGCAGCGGCGGCGGCTCCGGCGGGACGAAGTGGCCCTCGTCGTCCTCGTCGAAGTCGTCGTCGGAGGCGTCGGGCGGGCTGTGGTCGCGCGGGCCGAGGCCGGGGGCGAAGGAGACCGAGCTGCCGAGCGGCCGGACCGGTTTCGCCGGCTTGCGCTCCTCCGGCTCGTCGTCGGTGGGTTCCGGCAGCGCCAGATCCTCCACCGACCGGAACGGTCTGCTGCCCGGGGGGTCCGGCGGCTCCTCACCGTAGGCGGCGATGATCGCCTTCCACGCGGCTTCCTCGTCGAAGGGGACGTTCTGCTCCTGGGGCTCGCGCGCGTCGCGCTCGTCGCGGCCCTCGCGCTCTTCGCGCTCCGAGTCGTGCTCAGCCACCTGCCGCCGTCCCTTCCTTGCCGAAGCTGGGTGCGAGCCGGCCGATGAACGCGAGGCTCTCGGCGAAGATGCGGTCCGCGTCGTGGTCCAACGTCGCCACGTGGTAGCTCTGTTCCAGCAGGATCTCCGTGACGTCGGTGGACGAAACGCGGCTGAGGATGCGCGCCGAGTCGGCCGGCGGGACCACATGGTCCTGCGGGCTGCGCAGGAGCAGCAGCGGCTGCGTGACCTGCGGCAGCTCGCCGTCGACCAGCCGGAAGAAGTTCCGCAGCGAATGCGCCGCGTGCAGCGGCACCCGGTCGTAGCCCAGCTCGGCGCTGTTCGGCTTGGCGATGTCGCTGGCGATGCCCTTCGTCGCCGGCACCACGTGACGTACGACGGGCAGGGCGTGCGCGGCGAGGCCGTGCACCTTGTTCGCGGGGTTGACCACGACGACGCCCTCGACGGCGTCCCCGTGCCGCGCGGCGAGCCGCAGGGCGAGCGCGCCGCCCATGGACAGCCCGGCCACGAAGACGCGCGCGCACCGCCCGCGCAGGGCGCGCAGCTCGCGGTCCACCTCCGCGTACCAGTCGGGCCAGCCGGTGACCTGCATGTCCTCCCAGCGGGTGCCGTGCCCCGGCAGCAGCGGCAGCGATACGGTCAGGCCGTGCTCGGCGAGGTACTCCGCCCAGGGGCGCAGCGACTGCGGGGAACCGGTGAAGCCGTGGCAGAGGAGGACCCCCACCTCCCCGCCCTCGTGGCGGTACGGCTCGGCTCCAGGAAGGACCGGCACGGTCGGTCTCCTGTTCATGAGAAGGGTGTGAACTGCTCCCAAGACTTCCAGGTGAGCTTCACCGTACGCGACCGCACTGACACCGACCAGGGGCGTCGGTCTCTTCGCGGCCCTCCGGGTTAAGGTCTGTTCGACACATACAGGAGGCACTCGGTTGTTGTACGGCGCGATGAAGGTTTCTATCGGAGGGTCGCTGAAGCTCGTCTTCCGGCCCTGGGTGGAAGGCCTGGAGAACGTCCCGGCCGAGGGCCCGGCGATCCTGGCGAGCAACCACCTGTCCTTCTCCGACTCGTTCTTCCTGCCCGCGGTGCTCGACCGCAAGGTCACGTTCATCGCGAAGGCCGAGTACTTCACCACGCCCGGGGTCAAGGGCCGGTTGACGGCGGCGTTCTTCAAGGGCGTCGGCCAGCTCCCGGTGGACCGCTCCGGCGCGCGCGGCGCCGGTGAGGCCGCGATCAAGAGCGGTATCGAGGTGCTGGAGCGCGGCGAGCTGTTCGGGATCTACCCCGAGGGCACCCGCTCGCCCGACGGCCGCCTCTACCGCGGCAAGCCGGGCGGCCTCGCGCGCGTGGCGCTCGCCACCGGCGCGCCCGTGCTCCCCGTCGCGATGATCGACACGGAGAAGATCCAGCCGCCCGGGAAGGTCGTCCCGAAGGTCATGCGGCCCGGCATCCGGATCGGCAAGCCGCTCGACTTCTCCCGCTACCAGGGCATGGAGCACGACCGGTTCGTGCTGCGCGCGGTGACCGACGAGGTCATGTACGAGATCATGAAGCTCTCCGGCCAGGAGTACGTCGACATGTACGCGACCGCCGCCAAGCGGCAGATCGCGGAGGCGGCGAAGGCGCAGAAGGAGGCCGACGCCGCGCTGGCGAAGGCCGAGAAGGAGCAGGCGAAGAAGGAGAAGGACGCCTAGAGGGCCTGCGGAGCGACGGGGGGACAAGGGGGCATGGCCAGACGCGAGCGCGTCATGCGCATGTCGGTCGAGCTGCCGCTGTGGCGTGCGCTGACCGCCTACCGGGTGCTCACCATGCTGTACGCGGTCGGCCTGTTCGCCACCGCTTACGACCGCTTCACCCGCCCCTGGCTGGCCGTCGCGTACTTTGCGGTGCTGTGCGTGTGGACGCTGGCCACCCTGCCCAGGGTCGCCAACGCGCAGAGCTGCACCCGGCGTTTCCTCGCCGCCGACCTGGCCGTCGCGCTGGCCGGCATCCTGCTGACCCCGCTCGCCGACAACCACCAGCGGATCGTGGACGGCGGTCCGACGCTGCCGTCGATATGGACCGCCGGCGCGGTGCTGGCGTTCGCCATCAAGGGCGGCTGGCGCTGGGCGGCGTACGCCTCCACGCTCGTCGCCGTCGCGAACCTCCTCGAACGCGGCGCCCCCGCACGCGACACCGTCCACAACGTGATCCTCGTCTGGGTCGCCTCCATCGCCATCGGCTACGTCGTCGAGGTGGCCCGCGCCTCCGAGCGCACCCTGGCCCGCGCCCTGGAGATCGAGGCCGCGACCAGGGAGCGGGAGCGGCTCGCCCGGGACATCCACGACAGCGTGCTGCAGGTGCTCGCCATGGTGAAGCGGCGCGGTGCCGCGCTCGGCGGTGAGGCGGGCGAACTGGGCCGGCTGGCCGGCGAGCAGGAGGTGGCGCTGCGCACCCTGGTCTCCGGCGGCCTGGTGCCCGTCTCCCGGCTGTCCGAGGACGCCGCCGAGGGGGCGTTCGTCCGGGCCGTGGAGGAACCGGACGACGACGCCGGCCCGGTCGACCTGCGCACGCTGCTCGCGCCGTACGCCGCGGACCGGGTCTCCTTCGCCGAGCCCGGCGCGCCCGTGCCGCTGCCGCCGCTCGCCGCGCGGGAGCTGGCCGCGGCCGTCGGGGCCGCACTGGACAACGTCCGCAGGCACGCGGGAGCCGGCGCCCGGGCCTGGATCCTGCTGGAGGACGAGGCCGACGAGATCGTGGTGACGGTCCGCGACGACGGCCCCGGCATCCCCGAGGGACGGCTCGCACAGGCCGAGGGCGAGGGGCGGCTCGGCGTGGCCCTGTCGATCCGCGGCCGGCTGCGCGACCTCGGCGGCAGCGCCGAACTGATCTCGACGCCCGGGCAGGGCACCGAAGTGGAACTGAAGGTACCGAAGGCGAAGGCCGCGCGGGGGAAGGCAGAACAGCGATGAGTGAGCAGCGGGACCCGATCAAGGTCATGGTGGTCGACGACCACCCGATGTGGCGCGACGCGGTCGCCCGCGACCTCGGGGAGTCCGGCTTCGAGGTGGTCGCCACCGCCGGCGACGGCGAGCAGGCCGTACGCCGGGCCAGGGCCGCCGCTCCCGACGTGCTCGTCCTCGACCTCAACCTGCCCGCCAAGCCCGGCGTCCAGGTGTGCAAGGAGGTCGTCGCGGCCAACCCGGCGCTGCGCGTGCTGGTGCTCTCCGCGAGCGGCGAGCACGCCGACGTACTGGAGGCGGTGAAGTCCGGCGCCACCGGCTATCTGCTCAAGTCCGCCTCCACCGAGGAGCTGCTGGACGCCGTGCGCCGCACCGCGGCCGGCGACCCGGTGTTCACGCCGGGCCTGGCGGGGCTGGTCCTCGGCGAGTACCGGCGCCTGGCCTCCGAGCCCGCGCCCGCCCCGGACGCCGGCGAGCCGAGCGCGCCGAGGCTCACCGACCGCGAGACGGAGGTGCTGCGGCTGGTCGCCAAGGGCCTGAGCTACAAGCAGATCGCCGAACGCCTCGTCATCTCCCACCGCACCGTGCAGAACCACGTGCAGAACACCCTCGGCAAGCTCCAGCTGCACAATCGGGTCGAGCTGGTGCGGTACGCGATAGAGCGCGGCCTGGACGACGAATGAGCGCGGTCCCGGTGACGAGTGAGTCGCCCGCGCACGGCCCCGTCGCACCGCTAGCGTGGACTGCAGCAGCTCGTGGGGAGCAGCAGCGTGACGTCCGCGGAGGGACATCCCATGCGCGTCGGAGTACTGACCGGAGGCCGTGACTGCCCGGGCCTCAACGCCGTGGTGCGCGCCGTCGTCCGCAAGGGCGTCCAGGAGTACGGCGACGAGTTCGTCGGCTTCGTGGACGGCTGGCGCGGGCCGCTGGAGGGGGAGACCGTCCCGCTCGGCATCGCGCAGGTGCGGGGGACCCTGCCGCGCGGCGGCACCATCCTCGGCTCCTCGCGCACCCACCCGCTGGACGACCCGGACGGGGTCCGCCGCATCCGGGAGAACCTCGCCAAGCACGAGGTGGAGGCGCTGATCACGATCGGCGGCCGGGACACCCTCGGCACCGCGGCCCGCCTCGCGGACGAGTACGGACTGCCCCTGGTCGGCGTACCGAAGACCATAGACAACGACCTGTCCGGCACCGACTACACGGTGGGTTACGACACCGCCGTCTCCGTCGCGACCGCGGCGATCGACCGGCTGCACACCACCGCCGAGTCCCACAAACGGGTGCTCGTGGTGGAGGTGATGGGCGGCGACTCGGGCTGGATCGCGCTGCGCTCGGGTCTGGCCGGCGGCGCCAACGTCATCCTCATCCCGGAGCAGCCCTTCGACGTCGACCAGGTGTGCGCGTGGGTCACCTCCCGCTTCCGGGCGTCCTACGCGCCGATCGTGGTCGTCGGCGACGGGGCGCGCCCGAGGGACGGCTCGATGGTGCTGCAGCACACTCCGGACGGAGGGCTCGGGCAGGTGCGGCTGTCGGGCGTGGGCGAGTGGCTCGCCCGGGAGATCGAGCACCGCTCCGGCAAGGAGGCCCGCACGACGGTCCTCGGCCACATCCAGCGCGGCGGCTCGCCCAGCCCCTTCGACCGATGGCTGGCCACCCGCTTCGGCCTGCACGCCATCGACGCCGTGCACGAGGGCGACTTCGGCACGATGGTCGCGCTGCACGGCACGGACGTCGTGCGGGTGCCGATCTCGGAGGCGACGGCCCGGGTGAAGCGGGTGGAACCCCAGCTCTACGAAGAGGTGGGGGTGTTCTTCGGCTGACGGCCGCCCCGCGTTCGGTGTACGGCCGGCTTCTTGCAGGTCCGCACCCCCGCCTTCGGCATGCGGGCCGGTGAACCGCACCCGATCGGGGGCGCCTTCGCCGGCCGGCACGAGGACTACAGCGCGGGCCGCCGCTCGGGGGACGTGCCGGTGACGCGCAGCCGGCCCAGCAGCTCCCGCACCACCGCGGCGCCGTTCAGGGACAGCACCGACTCCGGGTGGAACTGCACCCCGGCGAAGCCGGGACCCCGCAGGGCGTGCACCTCGTGCGACGCGTCACGGCTGACCTCGATGCCGTGCGCGGCCAGCTCCGCGGCGCGTCCGTCGTCGCAGCGGGCCACGAAGCTGTTGTAGAAGCCGACGGTCTCCTCGCGGCCGAACAGGTCGATCACCGTCTGCGCCCCCTGGTACGGCACCTCCTTGCGCACCAGGTCCAGGCCCAGCTCGGCCGCGATCAGCTCGTGCCCGAGGCAGACGCCGAGAACGCCGTGCCGGTGCCCGGCGAGGACGGCCGCGGTCAGCTCCCGCAGGACGCGCATCTTGGGATCGTCCAGGTCGCCGGGGTCGCCCGGGCCGGGGCCCAGCACCACCGGGCCCTCGTGCGCGAGGACCGCCCGGCGCAGGTCCGGCTCGTCGTAGCGCCGGACGGTGACGGTGAGCCCGGCGGCCTGCAGCACATGGGCGAGCATCGCCGTGAAGGTGTCCTCGGCGTCGACCACCAGGGCGTGCCCGGTCAGCTCCGCCGACGGCTCCTGCATCCGCAGCCAGAACGGAGCGAGAAAGGCCCGGCGCCCGTCCAGCGCCGCCCGCACCCGCGGATCGTCCGCGAGCCGGGTCCGCGCCCGCTCCTCGCGCGGCCGCGACGGCCGTACGCCCAGGGCGGCGAGGACACCCGCCGCCTTCGCGTGGGTCTCGGCGACCTCGCCCGCCGGGTCCGAGCCGCGCACCAGCGTCGCGCCGACCGCGACGCGCAGCGTCCCGTCGGCGGCGATGTCGGCGGTGCGGATGAGGATGGGGGAGTCGAGGGTCTGTGCTCCGCCGGAGTCCCGGCCGAGCAGGGCGAGGGCGCCGGAGTAGTAGCCGCGGCCGCCCGCCTCGTGCCGCTGGATGACCCGGCAGGCGTTCTGCACCGGCGAGCCGGTCACGGTCGCCGCGAACATCGTCTCGCGCAGCACCTCCCGTGCGTCCAGCGTCGACCTGCCGCGCAGCTCGTACTCGGTGTGCGCGAGATGGGCCATCTCCTTCAGCCGCGGGCCGACGACGACGCCGCCCATGTCGCCGACGGTGCACATCATCTTCAGCTCCTCGTCGACGACCATCGACAGCTCCTCGATCTCCTTGCCGTCGGCGAGGAAGTCCAGCAGATGCTCCGGCGTCGGCCCCTCGGCGGGATAGCGGTACGTCCCGCTGATCGGGTTCATCACGACCGTCCCGCCGGACATCCGCACATGCACCTCGGGGCTCGCGCCGACCAGCGTGCGCTCCCCGGTGTGCACGAGGAACGTCCAGTACGCCCCCCGCTCGCCCTCCAGCAGCCGCCGGAACAGGGCCAGCGCGTCGGCCCTCCCGAAGCCCGGGATGCCGCCCTCGAAGGTGCGCCGGATGACGAAGTTGGCGCCCTCGCCCCGGCCGATCTCCTCCCGCAGCACCCGGGCGACGATCGCGCCGTACTCCTCGTCGCCGATGTCGAAGCCGCCGCCCTCGACCCGCACCGGGTGCGCGGGCAGACCGGCGAGCACCGTGTCGAGGGGCAGCGTGTGCCGCTCCTCGGGTACCAGGACCGCGAGCGGTGTGCCGTCGTCGCGGACGTCGAAGCCGCGCTCGCGGATCTGCCGGAACGGCACCAGGGCCAGGCACTCGTCGGGCAGACCGGCGAGGCGGTCGTGGTGGGTGACCGGGCCGATCAGCAGCTCGACCACGTCCTCGGGGTGGCCCGGGGTGCGGCGGCGCAGCAGGGCGAAGGGGCGGGGGTCGGACAGCAGGTCCGTGAGGTTCATGGGGGTCCTTCTCGATCTGTCGATGGAGAGGAACGACCCCGGACACACCGAAGGCCGCCCCTCGGGCGGCCTTCGCGAAGTCTTGCGTACGCGCAGTCAGTGGGCCGCCGGAGTAGCGGTCCACCACCAGTTCTGGATGCAGTGCGCGAACATGCCCGGCACCCTACCCGATGCCCGGGCGGGTTACGATCCCCGTCTGCTTTTGACATGTCCCGGAAGAAGACACGGAAGGTGTGCATGGGACTCATACGGGGATCCAGGCTGCTCGCCTGGGTCGCGGCCACCGCGGCGCTGCTGAGCGGCCTCACGGCCCAGCCCGCCACGGCCGCGGACACGCCGACGATGACGAAGCTGTCGCTCGGCGCCGACCAGTTCAGACTGACCGACACGAACCTGGTCCCGGCCACGGACAACCTCTACGACAACCGCCTCACGCACCACGCCGGCCTCGCGGACGTGGTCACCACCGACCTCTCGAAGAACTCCTCCGGCGCGAGCGACCGCTGGCTGAACCTGCGCTCGATGCGCGACTGCACCGGCACCGAGACCAAGGCACTGCCCCCGGTGGGGACCAGGACCGCCTGGTGCTGGTCCAGCGCGCACACCGACGACACCAACCCGCACTGGTGGCCCCAGGGCCTGAGCACCACCGGCTCCGCGGACGGCGCCGACGGAGCCATCCAGGGCAAGCACGTGGTGGCGGTCGCCTGGCACTACCGGGTGCTCAAGGACGAGCCGGACACCGGCTGCCGGACCAACAACCTGCTGAAGCTGACCCTCCTCGACCGGGACACCGGCAAGTACCGCCACGTCCTGCTCGCCGAGCCCAACGCCGGCGGGACCGACTTCTCCTTCGTGACCGGCCACGGCGGCGGCATCGCCTGGTACGCCAACTACCTCTACGTCACGGACACCGCGCACGGCATCCGCGTCTTCGACATGAACAAGCTCGCGAAGGTCGACTCCTACGGCTCCGGCGTGAGCACGTACGGCATCGACGGCAGCGGCCGCTCCAGCGCCTGCGGCTACCCGTACGTGCTGCCGGAGGTCCACTACTACAAGCAGGCGGGCACGCCGCCCTCCTGCGCGGGCGACGTCATCGACCCCGAGCAGCTGTGCTTCTCGTGGCTGTCCCTGGACAAGACCGGCGGCGGCCCCTACAAGCTGGTCACCGGCGAGTGGGAGGGGAACGTCGACGGCGGCCGCGTGGTGCGCTACCAGCTGAACCCGGCCGGCTCGGCCTCGAGCCCGGGCCTGCTCGCCCTCTCCGGCGGGAAGACCGTGATCCAGGACGCCTACGCGGCCTCCCGCTACCGGGGGCTGCAGGGCGGCATGACCTGGACCGACAGCCAGGGCGTGCTGAACTTCGCCTTCCACAAGGGCTGCGGCACCAAGCCCGGCGTCTACTCGCACACCTGGGTGGGTGACACCCGGGCCGCGACCAGCTGCGCGGCCGGCGGCAACTGGGCGGCGGGCCCGCCGCAGGCGCTGAGCCACTGGCCGAAGCTCGGCGCAGAGCAGGTGGACGAGCTGTGGGGGCTGACCGAGGGCATCTGCGCGGGCAGCGCCCTGCACGCCCAGCATCCCGACGAGTTCCCGGTCGTCACGGAGACGGGCAACGTCTGCACCGGCTACCAGGGCGTGGACAACCTCTCCCTGCGGGCCGTCTTCGCCGTCGGCTTCACCGATCCGGCGGTGCAGGACCGGCACTGAGGCCCCGGAACGACGGCCCGGACGGGTCCGCCGGGCGCAGATCGCGCGGCGGACCCATTCGTCTCATCCTGTGAGCCAAGGCGTGGACGCCTGCGGTGACCCCGTAATGTTGAGGGCGTGACCGTGAACGCAACCAGCCCCAGCGCTGGCAACACCTGGCGAAACCTGCCCGCGGCGCAGCAGCCCGAGTACCCCGACCCCGAGGCTCTGCGCGCAGTGATCGCGGACCTCGAGTCGTATCCGCCGCTCGTCTTCGCGGGCGAGTGCGACCAGCTGCGCGCCCGGTTGGCAGCCGTCGCCAAGGGAGAGGCGTTCCTCCTCCAGGGCGGCGACTGCGCCGAGGCTTTCGACGCGGTGTCCGCCGACCACATCCGCAACAAGCTGAAGACGCTGCTCCAGATGGGTGCCGTACTGACGTACGCCGCGTCCGTCCCGGTGGTGAAGGTGGGCCGGATCGCCGGCCAGTACTCCAAGCCGCGCTCGAAGCCGACCGAGACCCGGGACGGGGTGACGCTCCCGACCTACCGGGGCGACTCCGTCAACGGTTTCGAGTTCACCGAGGCCGCGCGGGTGCCGGACCCGGAGCGTCTGAAGCGCATGTACCACGCGTCGGCCTCGACGCTGAACCTGGTGCGTGCCTTCACCACCGGCGGCTACGCCGACCTGCGCCAGGTCCACGCCTGGAACCAGGACTTCGTGCGCTCCTCGCCGTCCGGTCAGCGCTACGAGCAGCTGGCGCGCGAGATCGACAACGCGCTGAACTTCATGCACGCCTGCGGGACGGACCCGGAGGAGTTCAAGACGGTCGAGTTCTACGCCTCGCACGAGGCGCTGCTCCTCGACTACGAGACGGCGCTGACCCGCGTCGACTCGCGCACCGGGAAGCTGTACGACGTCTCCGGCCACATGGTGTGGATCGGTGAGCGCACCCGGCAGATGGACGGCGCGCACATCGAGTTCGCCTCCAAGATCCGCAACCCGATCGGGATCAAGCTCGGTCCGTCCACGACGGCCGAGGAGGCGCTGCAGTACATCGACCGCCTCGACCCCGAGCGGGAGCCGGGCCGGCTGACGTTCATCGTCCGCATGGGCGCCGACAAGATCCGCGACAAGCTCCCCGAGCTGGTCGAGAAGGTCACCGCCTCGGGCGCCACCGTGGCCTGGGTGACCGACCCGATGCACGGCAACACCTTCGAGGCGGCCTCCGGGCACAAGACCCGCCGCTTCGACGACGTGCTCGACGAGGTCAAGGGCTTCTTCGAGGTGCACAAGGGGCTCGGCACCCACCCGGGCGGCATCCACGTGGAGCTGACCGGCGACGACGTCACGGAGTGCGTGGGCGGCGGCGACGAGATCTTCGTCGACGACCTGCACCAGCGCTACGAGACGGCCTGCGACCCGCGGCTGAACCGCAGCCAGTCGCTGGACCTGGCGTTCCTGGTCGCGGAGATGTATCGGGACCAGTGAGCGGCCTGTGACGGCGGCCAGTGACGGGGCCGCCCGGTACAGGTTGTTCTCGGCCAAGAAGTGGGGCGCGGATCACATACGATCCGCGCCCCACGGCTCTTTTACGGCCCCAGCCCGGCAGGTAAGGTTAGGTTAGCCTCACCGATCAAGGGTCGGAGTGGCACGACCCCGACCGACCGGGAGGTGACCCGCGTGTTCGTCTGCAGCTGCTTCGGTGTGACCGAGGCCCAGGTCAAGCAGCACGCGGAGAACGGCGCCTGCACGCCCCGCCAGATCGCCTCCGCCTGCAAGGCCGGCACGGACTGCGGCTCCTGTGTCCGCCGCATCCAGGCGCTGCTGGGCCGGGGCTCCTGCCCGCGCCGCGAGCTCGCGGACCAGGGCAAGCCGGTGCTCGCCGAGCTGGAGCGCCTGGACGAGGCCGCTTAGCCTCTCAGCCCCGGCCCGCCACGCGGCCGCTCCGGCCTGGGTGCCGCCCGGTCGCTCTCTCCCTGGTCCCGCCCTGGCCGCTCAGCTCTCCGGCTGCTCGATGAGCTGCGCGATGTACAGCGCCTCGCCGAGCTTCTCGACCAGCTCCAGCTGGGTGTCGAGGTAGTCGATGTGGTGCTCCTCGTCGGCGAGGATGTCCTCGAAAATGTTCGCGGACGTGATGTCACCCTTTTCGCGCATCACCTGGATGCCGCGCCGGAGCCGGTCGATCGCCTCCACCTCGATCTGCCGGTCGGCCTGGAACATCTCCGTGACCGTCTGTCCGACCCGTACGTGGAACAGCCGCTGGTAGTTCGGCAGCCCGTCCAGGAACAGGATCCGGTCGGTGAGCACCTCGGCGTGCTTCATCTCGTCGAACGACTCGTGCCGCGTGTACTTGGCGAGCTTCGTCCAGCCGAAGTTCTCCTGCATCTTCGCGTGCAGGAAGTACTGGTTGATCGCGGTCAGCTCACCGGTCAGCTGCTCGTTGAGGAACTCGATGACCTCGGGGTCGCCCTGCATCGCGGCGGGCTCCTTCCACCTGGGGGATCGTGAGGTTGCGGCGGCATGATTGCACCGGCCTCGTGGATCGTCCAGTAAGTGCGCACTTAGTAAGTAAGGGCATGCTTGGCGGATTTGGCGGCGAGTTGTCCGGTTCAGGGGGTGCCTGGTCCTGTGCACCGCTCCCGGTCTGTCAGGATGGATACATGGGTCATCCGGTGGAGCGAGAATCTGGAGAAGCAGCAGCGTCCGAGCTTCCGCCGGGACAGCGAATGCAGCGGGGCTGGCCGGTCACGCACTACGGTCCGGTGCCCAAGTTCCGGCCCGAACGCTGGGAGTTCCGGGTGTTCGGCGCCACCGCCGACGGCGCGAAGCACTGCTGGACCCACGAGGAGTTCACGGCCCTGCCGTACACCACCGTCGTCGCCGATCTGCACTGTGTGACGAAGTTCAGCATGCTCGGCGCGGAGTGGGGCGGCATCCCTGCCCGGGTGGTGCTGGACATCGCGCCGCCGGCGCCCGAGGTCACCCATGTGATGGTCTGGGCGGAGTACGGCTTCAGCTCCAATCTGCGCCTCGCCGACTTCGCCGCCGAGCGCACGCTCTTCGCCACGCACAAGGACGGCGAGCTGCTGACCGCCGAGCACGGCTTCCCGCTCCGGCTGGTCGTGCCCCACCTGTACGCCTGGAAGGGCCCGAAGTGGGTGCGGGGCGTGGAGTACATGACCGCCGACCGCCGCGGCTTCTGGGAGGAGCGTGGCTACCACAACATCGGCGACCCCTGGAAGGAGCAGCGCTACTCCTACCAGGAAGAGCCCGGGGACGGCCCCGAGCTCTGAGTCCTGCTGCCGCTGCCGGCCAGGTGGTACCGGTGTCGGTCAGTGGTGGTACTGGTGCACCACCGCGTGGCCCTTGCCGCGGCCGATCATCCACTTGTTCACCGGGGTCGTCACGACGAACGCGAGTGCCAGGGAGATCGCCAGCGCGCCCCAGAAGAGCAGGTCGTCCAGGTGGGCGTCCATCGCGGCCGGCCACAGTGCGATCACACCGTTGTCGATCAGCTCCATCACCGCGATCGACAGGGTGTCCGCGGCCAGCGCCACCCGGAAGGCTGTACGGAAGTCGACGCCGGCCTTCAGCACGCCGCGCAGCGTGAGCGAGTAGCCGAAGAGGAAGGCCAGCGCGATCGCCAGCACCATCGTCGCCGCGTTGCCCCAGCCCAGCCAGGTGCCGATCACCATGCCCAGCACCTCGCCGATGGCGCAGCCGGTGAGGCAGTGCAGGGTGGCCTGCGCGGCCGTGGCCCAGCTCGCGGCCGGCGCGTGGTGGTGACCGCCATGGCCGTGGCTGCCGTGGCTGCCGTGGTCGCTGTGGCTCGCGTGGTCACCGTGGTCCACGTGACCGTGGTCCGCGTGCCGGTGCGTGTGCTCGGCGTGCGCTTCGTGCTGCATGACTGCCCCCATAGCCAGGTAACGGTTCCTGCGACTGACAGGAACCGTATACCCCCCGGGGGTATTCCTCAACGCTTTATGCCGGGCGGAGTTTCTTCAGTCGCTCCACGTCCGCCGCGTGTCCTTCCTTGCCGCCCGGGGTCTCGATGACCAGCGGGACGCCGTCGGTCGCGGGATGCGTCAGCAGCGCGGCGAACGCGTCCTCGCCGATGTGACCGGCGCCGATGTTCGCGTGCCGGTCCTTGTGCGCGCCCACCACGTCCTTCGAGTCGTTGGCGTGGATCAGCTTCAGCCGCCCCTCGCCGACCGTGTCCACCAGCAGGTCCAGCGTCTGGTGCGCGCCCTTCGGCCCGGTCAGGTCGTGCCCGGCGGCGAAGATGTGGCAGGTGTCCAGGCACACGCCCAGCTTGGGGTGGCGGTCCAGCGCGTCGAAGTACGGCCCGAAGTCCCAGGTCCGCGAGCACAGCGAGGAGCCCTGCCCGGCCGTGGACTCCAGCAGCAGGAACGGATCGTCGTCGTGGGTGAGCTCCTCCAGCAGCGGCAGCATGTGCTCACGCACCTGCTTCAGCGCCACCTCCCGGTCCCGGCCGCCGGTCGCGCTGCCGGTGTGGACGACCACGCCCAGCGCCCCGATCTCACGTCCCCGCCGCAACGAGTGCCGCAGCGACTCGACCGACCTCTCGACCGTCGCCTCCGTGTGGGAGCCGAAGTTGATCAGATACGGCGCGTGCACATACGCCGGGATCGACTCCGCCTCGCACGCCGCGCGGAACGCCTCGTCCTGCCGTGGGTTCCCGGCGGGCGTGGCCCAGCCGCGCGGGTTGGCGACGAAGACCTGCACGGTCTCGGCGCCCAGGTCACGGGCGTACGACAGGCCGACGGAGTGCAGACCGCCGGCCACCGGGACGTGCGAGCCGACGGGGTTGCGCAAGGGGGAGGGAGAGGTCACCCGTTCAGCCTGCCATGGGCGCCGGGGTGCCCCTTCACGCGGCCGGGGTGGCCTCGGTCACCGCCGGGCGGGGCCGGGGCGCCGAGGTGCGGCCGGCCGGGCTCAGGATCACCGGATGGTGATCGTGACAGTCGAGCCCTTCGGTGCCTTCTCGCCGGCCTTCACGGACTGCTTCTTCACGGTGTCGCCGAACAGCCCGAGCAGCCCGCGGTCCTCCTTGACCTGGAAACCGGCGTCCTTCAGTGCCTGCTTGGCGTCGTCGACGCTGTCCCCCACGACGTCCGGGACCTCGATCATCTGCGGCCCCTTGGACAGGGTCAGCGTCACCGTGTCGCCCTCGGAGGCCTGACCGCCGGAGTCCGGGGACTGCGCGGCGACCTGTCCGGCGTCGAGCTCGGAGTTCACCCGCTCCGGGGCGACCGTCACCTGCAGGCCGGCCTCCTCCAGCTGGGACCGGGCGTCCGCGAGGTCGGAGCCGGTGACGTCCGGGATGTCGACCGGGCTGCCCTTGCTGACCGTCAGCGCGACCGCCGAGCCCGCGCGGCGCTTCGTGCCCGCCTCGGGATCGGTGCCGATCACCGAGCCACGCGTCACCTCGTCGCTGAACTCCCGGTTGATCATGCCCGGCTCCAGTCCGCTGTCCTTCAGCACGGACCGGGCCTTGTCCAGCTTGTAGCCCTGCAGATCGGGCACCTTCACGGTCTTTGGACCCTTGGACACGGTCAGCCGCACCGCGTCGTGGTCACGGATGCGGGCGCCCGGCTCCGGGTCGGTGCTGATGACCCTGCCCCGCGCGACGGTGTCGCTGTAGGAGTAGGTGACCTTGCCGGACTCCAGGCCGGCCCGCTCCAGCCGCTGCTTCGCCTGCGCCTCGGACTGCGCCAGCAGCGGCGGCACCTTGGTGAACTGCCCCGAGTTGATGTACCAGACGCCCGCGCCGACGCCGAACACCAGCAGCACCGCCGCGATCAGGGTGATCAGCCGTCGCCGGGACCGCGAGGGCCCCGGACGCGAGGGAGCCGGCGGCGGGGTCCGCAGGCAGCTGGTGCGGTTCAGCGCGGCCGCCTCGCCCTCGCCCTCCTCGTTCACCGGCAGCGGACGCGGCACGGTCAGGGCGCGGGGGATCACGCTCGTGCGGTCGTCGGCGTTGTCGTGCTCCGCGGACAGCGCCTGCGGCGGCACCGCGTCCAGCTGCTCCTCGCTCAGGGCCGCCCGCGCCTCGCGCGCGTGCGCCAGCAGCGCCACCGCGTCCTGCGGACGGGCCCCGGGCGCGCGGGAGGTCGCCGCCGCGACCAGCTCGTCCAAGGGGTGCGCCATGCCCGGCACCAGCGTGGAAGGCGGCGGGACGTTCTCGTGCAGATGCTTGTAGAGCACGGCGGCCGGGGAGTCGCCGTCGTGCGGCTTGCCGCCGGTCAGCATCTCGTAGAGCACGACACCGCACGCGTAGACGTCCACGCGCGGGTCGGCCGTGCCGTGCTCGATCTGCTCCGGCGCCAGATAGGAGACGGTCCCGAGCACCTCGCCGGTCGTGCTGGTGACCGTGTCCACCGAGCGCACCAGCCCGAAGTCGGCGACCTTGACCCGGCCGTCGTCCCCTATCAGGACGTTCTCCGGTTTCATGTCCCGGTGCACGAACCCGGCCCGGTGCGCGGAGCCCAGCGCGGCCAGCACCGGCTCCAGGATGTCCAGCGCGGCCCGCGGCTGCAGCGCCCCGCGCTCGCGCAGTACGTCGCGCAGGGTGCAGCCGGCGATGTACTCCATCGCCAGATACACGTACCTGCCGTCGGCGCCCTGGTCGAAGACCTGGACCACGTTGGGGTGGGCCAGCCTGGCGACGGACTTCGCCTCCCGGATGAACCGCTCGACGAACGAGGCGTCGGCCGCGAGCGCCGGGTGCATCACCTTCAGCGCGAGCACGCGGTCCAGACGGGTGTCCAGGGCCCGGTAGACCGTGGCCATCCCGCCGGCCGCGATCCGCGCGTCGACGCGGTACCGGCCGTCGAGCACCTGCCCGACGAGGGGGTCCGAGAGGGTCGTATCCACGCAGGCGAGTGTACGAGCCGTGACCGGCACCCCAGCCGTTTCTCCCGGCCAGGAGGGTGACTGCAGCCGACCTGTGACGTGTCGCGCGCACCGGCATCACGGACATCGCCCGCACTGCGTCACGCACGCCGCGCGCAACCGGCACCCAGCACGCGGGCACCGGCGCCCGGGGCGCGGGCGTCAGAACGCCGGCCGCTCCGGGTCCAGCCGGGCGACGCCCTCGGTGGGTGAGGACGCCTCGGCGAAGTGCCGCTTGGGAATCCGCCCCGCCCGGTACGCCAGCCGCCCCGCCTCCACCGCGTGGCGCATGGCCTCCGCCATCAGCACCGGCTCCTGCGCCCGCGTCACCGCCGAGGCGAGCATCACACCCGCGCACCCCAGCTCCATCGCCAGCGCCACGTCCGACGCCGTGCCCGCGCCCGCGTCCAGGATCACCGGCACGCGTGCGTGCTCGACGATCAGCTGGAAGTTGTGCGGGTTGCGGATGCCGAGCCCGGAACCGATGGGCGAGCCCAGCGGCATGATCGCCGCACAGCCGACGTCCTCCAGTTTTCGCGCCAGGACCGGGTCGTCGTTGGTGTACGGCAGCACCGTGAACCCGTCGTCGACCAGCGTCTCCGCCGCGTCCAGCAGCTCGATCGGGTCCGGCAGCAGCGTGCGCTCGTCGGCGATGACCTCCAGCTTCACCAGGTCCGTGCCCAGCGCTTCCCGCGCGAGGCGAGCCGTGAGCACCGCCTCCCCGGCGGTGAAGCAGCCGGCGGTGTTCGGCAGCACCCGGATGCCGAGGCGGTCCAGCACCGACAGCACCGAGCCGTGCACATCGGGGTTGACCCGCCGCATCGCGACGGTCGTCAGCTCCGTGCCGGAGGCGACCAGCGCCCGTTCGAGCACCTCCAGGCTGGGCGCACCGCCCGTACCCATGATCAGACGGGACGTGAACGGCGTACCGCCGAGGACGAAGGGGTCGTCAGCCATGGTTCAGCCTCCCTGGACGGCGGTCAGGACCTCGACGCGGTCACCCTCGGCGAGGGCCGTGGCGGACCACTGGGTGCGTGGGACGACGGTTTCGTTGAGGGCGGCGGCCACGCCGGAAGGGGCCGCGGTGAGGGACTTCACGACCGTGTCGAGAGCCGTGCCGGGCTCGATGCGGCGGGGCTCACCGTTGACGGAGATGTTCATGCGGGCTGCTCCGTGAGGGTGCGGACGGGCTGCCGCGCGGCCGCGGCGGCGGAAAAGCGCTTCGGGGTGAAGGGCCGGGCCTCTTCCGGCAGCTCACCGGAGACGAGGGCGTGGGCCAGCACATCGCCGGTGACCGGGGTGAGCAGGACGCCGTTGCGGTGGTGACCGGTGGCCAGCAGCAGCCCGTCCAGCGTGGTCGGGCCGAGCAGCGGCGCGTTGTCGGGGGAGCCGGGGCGCAGTCCGGCCCGGGTCTCCGTCAACGGCAGCTCGGTGATGCCGGGCACCAGCTCGTGGGCGTCGCGCAGCAGCTCGTAGACGCCGCCCGCGGTCACCGTGGTGTCCCAGCCCATCTCCTCGCTGGTCGCGCCGACGACCAGCTCGCCGTTCTCGCGCGGCACCAGATACAGCGCGCCGCCGCGCACCACCGCGCGCACGGTCCGGCTCAGGAACGGCGTGCCGTGGTCCGGCATGGTCAGCCGCAGGACCTGCCCCTTCACCGGCCGCACCGGCGGCAGCACGTCCTCGGGAACGCCCGGCAGGCGTCCGCTGAGGCTTCCGGCGGCGAGCACGACCTGACCCGCGGCCAGCTCCTCGCCCTCGCCGGTGAGCACGCCCCCCGCGCGTTCCCGGGCGACCGTGAGCCGCTCGGCGCGGGTCCGGTGGAACACCACCCCGGCCCGCTCGCAGGCGGTGACCAGCGCGGCCGCCAGCCGCCGCGGGTCCACCTGGTGGTCGCCGTCGACCCGCAGCCCGCCGCGCACCCCCGGCGCGAGCATCGGCTCCAGGCGCCGGCACTCCCGGCCCGACAGCCACTGCGACTCCAGGCCCGACTGCCGCTGCAGGGCGTGCAGTTCCTTCAGATGGGCGCGGTCGTCGGCGTCCAGGGCGACCGCGAGCGTGCCGCTGCGGCGGTAGCCGAGGCCGTGGCCGCTCGCCTCGGTGAGTTCGGCCGCGAAGTCCGGGTAGCGGCGCGCCGAGGTCAGATTGAGCGCGAGCAGGGTCTGCTCGCCGTAGTGCAGTTCGGTGACGGCGGCCAGCATCCCGGCCGCCACCTGCGCGGCTCCGCCGCCGGGCTCCGGGTCCACGACGGCGGTGGAAAACCCCCGCTGGGCGGCCCGCCAGGCCGTGACCAGCCCGATGATCCCGCCCCCGATGACGAGGACGTCTGACGTACGCGTAGGCGACATGGGCGTCCAGCCCCTCCCTTCGCCGGCATGACCCGGATCAGGTTCGTACGGTCGGAGGCCGTCCCAGCCTCCCTCTCAGCCCGGTGCGTCCGGGCTCCCGCGAGTGCTTTACGGTGGCCACCCTAGCCCGTGCCGCTGTGTGTCTGTAAGGGAGCCTTCCGTCATGACCCGGTCCCTCGACGGTCTCGTCCTCGCCCCGGTCGCCGACCAGGCACCAGGTCAGGTGGGCACGCGCACGCGCTTCACCTACCACGAGCGCGGCGGCGAGATCTGGGCCGAGTACGCCGGCGGGGACGTGGTGCGCGGGCATCTCGTGGGCACCCGGGAAGGGGACCGGCTGGACTTCCGGTACGTGCAGCTCAAGCAGGACGGGACGACCTCCTGCGGGCACTGCGTGTCCACGGTCGTCGAACTGCCGGACGGGCGGGTGCGGCTCGAGGAGACCTGGGAGTGGGAGTCCCAGGAGGGCAGCGGCACCAGCGTGGTGGAGGAGCTGCACGCGCGTGTGGAGCAGCTCACGGCGCACGACCACTGACTGACGGTACGTCAGTTGTCTATGGTGATCAGGTGAGCGAGCAGACGCAGCAACGGGGCACGTCATCGGCGGCGCAGACGCGGAGCGTGGTCGTCGTGGGCGCGGGCATGGCCGGGGTGCAGACCGCGGTGGCCCTGCGCGAACAGGGTTTCACCGGCACCGTCACCCTCATCGGCGCCGAACCCCACCAGCCCTACGACCGCCCGCCGCTGTCCAAGGCCGTCCTCCTCGGCACGGCCGAGGGCTCCGCCTTCGACGTGGACTTCGAGGCCCTGGGCATCGAGCTGCGCCTCGGCTGCGAGGTGCTGGGCGTTCGCCCCGCCGGTCATGAACTGGACACCGAGGCCGGCCCCGTCCCGTACGACGTTCTCGTGCTCGCCACCGGCGCCGAACCGATCACCCTGCCCGGCGCCGAGGGCGTGCCCGGGGTGCACCTGCTGCGCACCCTGGACGACGCGGAGCGGCTGCGGCCGGTGCTCGCCCAGCAGCACGACATCGTCGTCGTCGGGGCCGGCTGGATCGGCGCCGAGTTCGCCACGGCCGCGCGTGAGGCGGGCTGCGCGGTCACCGTCGTGGAGGCCGCCGACCGTCCGCTCGCGGGGGCGCTGCCCGCCGAGGTCGCCGCGCCGATGACCCAGTGGTACGCCGAAGCGGGTGTCGAGCTGCGCACGCACGCGCGCGTGGCGGGCGTCGAGCCGGGCGTGGTCGTCCTCGGCGACGGCACCCGGCTGCCCGCCGGCGCGGTCGTCGTCGGCATCGGCGCACGCCCGGCCACCGGCTGGCTGGCCGGCTCCGGGATCGAGCTGGGACCGCGCGGCGAGGTGGTGGCCGACGCGCGGCTGCGCACCTCGGTGCCGGACGTGTACGCGGTCGGCGACTGCGCCTCCTTCCCCTCCGCCCGCTACGGGGAACGCCTGCTCGTCCACCACTGGGACAACGCCCTCCAGGGCCCGCGCACGGTCGCCGCGAACATCGTCGGCGACACGCCCACGGAGTATGACCCGGTGCCGTACTTCTGGTCGGAGCAGTTCGGCCGTTTCGTCCAGTACGCCGGCCACCACACGGCGGCCGACCGCACCGTGTGGCGCGGTGACGCGTCCGGCCCGGCCTGGACCGTGTGCTGGCTGCGCGAGAGCCGGCTGGTCGCCCTGCTGGCCGTGGGGCGCCCCCGCGACCTGGCCCAGGGGCGGCGGCTGATCGAGGCGGGCACGGCCATGGACCCCGAGCTGCTGGCGGACCCGGCCCGGCCGTTGAAGACGGCCACGGCCTGAGCCGTCCGGGTGGGTCGTCCGCGTGGCTCATCCGGGTGTGTCGTCCCAGGTCGACGGCCCCGGGTGGACGGCCCCGGCTTCCGACTGTCAGTGGCAGATGGCAGGCTTGTCCCGTGACCGAGATTGACGCAAAGATCGATGCTCTCGTCCCCGCCTGGCTCACCCTTCCCGACATCGCCGAGATGCTCGGTGTCGAGGTGACGCGTGTCCGGCAGCTGGTCAAGGAGGGCCAGCTCATCGCCGTACGCCGCGGTGAGAACCGCGCGCTGCACGTCCCCGCCCCGTTCATCGACGGGGACAAGGTCGTCAAGGGGCTGACCGGCACCCTGACGCTCCTGCGGGACGACGGCTTCACGGACGAGGAGATGCTGGAGTGGCTCTTCACGCCTGACCCGAGTCTGCCCGGCACGCCCGCGCAGGCGCTGAGCGAGAACCGCGGCACGGAGGTGAAGCGCCGCGCCCAGGCGCTCGCCGTCTGACGCCCCTACACCGAACACTGCCGACACCCCGGCCGCGGCCCGGGAGGCCACGACCGCGGCCACTCACGGCCCCCGGCCCACCCTCCCGCACCGCGGCACCGACGGCCGTCGCCCTGCCCGGCCACCGCGACGCGGGCCCCGGGACGGGCGCGCCACGACGTGCCCGACGCCGGCCTGCCGGCCGCCGGGGTGCTTGTCGGCGGCCTGACCCGTCCGCGCTGAGGTGTGGCGGATGGTGGCCGGTCCGTCGCCGCGGCGCTTGTCGGCGGCCCGACCCGGCCGCCGTGACGCGGCCGATGCCGGCCTGTCCGTTGCCGCAGCGCATGTCGGCGGCCTGATCCGGTCGATGCGGCGTGCGGATGCCGTCCTGTCGGCCGGCGTGGCGCTCCGGCGGCCTGACCCGGCCGTCTGGCCGGGCGGCCGTGACCTGACGGCTGCGAGCTGCCCGCCCCGCCGTGCCCGGCCCGCTGAGACCTGCCGGCCCGACCTCCGATTCCGGCGCCGCTGCAAGCCCGCGCGGCGGCACCGGCCTGTCGGGCATGCCACCCCGCGCCCCGGGGCGCGGCCCAGTGCAGCCCGCGCCGGTGACGTCCGGGCCGCGCCCGGCCCTGGCTCGGCCTTGGCCTTGGCCCTGGGCCGGCCTCGGCCCTGACCCCGGCCCCGGCCTCGGTCGCGGCCCCGTTCCAGCCCCGGCCTGGCGCCAGCCATGGCTTGGCCCCGGCCCCGCCCGGCCCGAGCCAGGGCCGGCTCCGGCCGGTCGGTCGTGCGGGCGGTCGGCCTTGCGGCCGGCCGGCCGGTGGCCGGCGGGGTCGGTGGGGGCGGTCTCCCGCTTGTTGCCGTTCGCGGGATACGTTCCTGAGGCGCGTCCGTGGGCCGGGTCCGCGGCGCGCGCCGCCGCCCCGCACGGCCGCGCCCCCGTACGACCCGGACACCGCACCCCCCGGGGGGACCACGCATGACCACCGCCGCCACCGCCCGCCTCGCCGACGCCCGGCTGTACCTGTGCACCGACGCCCGCAGGCGCCAGGGCGACCTGCCCGAGTTCCTCGACGCGGTCCTCGCCGGCGGGGTCGACATCGTGCAGCTGCGCGACAAGGGCATGGAGGCCGCCGAGGAGCTGGAGCACCTGAGCGTCTTCGCCGACGCCTGCGCCCGCCACGGCAAGCTCCTCGCCGTCAACGACCGCGCGGACGTCGCCCACGCGGCCCGTGCCGACGTCCTGCACCTCGGACAGGGCGACCTCCCGGTCCCGGCGGCCCGCGCGATCCTCGGCGACGACGTGCTGATCGGCCGCTCCACCCACGCCGAGGCGGAGGCCGAGGCCGCCGCCGTCCAGGAGGGCGTGGACTACTTCTGCACCGGTCCCTGCTGGCCGACCCCCACCAAGCCGGGCCGGCACGCCCCCGGCCTCGACCTGGTCCGGCACACCGCCGCGCTCGACACCGACCGCCCCTGGTTCGCCATCGGTGGCATCGACCTCGGCAACCTCGACGAGGTGCTCGAGGCGGGCGCCCGCCGCGTCGTCGTGGTCCGGGCGATCACCGAGGCGCAGGACCCGGGTGCCGCCGCGGCGGAGTTCGCCAAGCGGTTGCGCCAGGTGTGAGCGCCGGGCTGCCGCGGCGGCCCGGCAGCCCCCGGCACCCGCCGCTGACCCGCCCGTCGTCTCATGAATGTCCAAGGGGTGGACAACAGTCCGACAATTCGGGCAAATTTCCCGCTTTCGGTTGGGGGACCGTCCACCCCTGGCTAACCTGCCCGTATGGCCCTAGGAACCGCATCCACCAGGACTGATCGCGCCCGTACCGTGCGCGACATCCTCGCCACCGGCAAGACGACGTACTCGTTCGAGTTCTACGCGCCCAAGACGCCGGCCGGTGAGCGGAACCTGTGGAACGCGCTGCGCAGGGTCGAGGCCGTGGCCCCCGACTTCGTCTCCGTCACCTACGGTGCCGGCGGCACCACCCGCACCACCACGGTGAAGGAGACCCAGCAGATCGTCGTGGACACCACGCTCACGCCGGTCGCCCACCTCACCGCGGTCAACCACTCCCTCGCCGAGCTGCGCAACATCATCGGCCAGTACGCCGACGCCGGCATCCGCAACATGCTCGCCGTGCGCGGCGACCCGCCCGGCGACCCCATGGGCGAATGGGTGCCGCACCCGCAGGGTCTGACGTACGCCGCCGACCTCGTCCGGCTCATCAAGGAGTCGGGCGACTTCTGTGTGGGCGTCGCCGCCTTCCCGGAGATGCACCCGCGTTCCAGCGACTGGGACACCGACATCCGGCACTTCGTCGACAAGTGCCGGGCCGGCGCGGACTACGCCATCACACAGATGTTCTTCCACCCCGAGTCCTACCTGCGCCTGCGCGACCGCGTCGCCGCGGCCGGCTGCGACACCCCGGTGATCCCGGAGGTCCTGCCGGTGACCAGCATGCGGATGCTGGAGCGCCTGCCCACGCTGAGCACCGCCGCCTTCCCTGACGCGCTGAAAGAACGGATCCTCTCGGCACAGGACGATCCGGCCGCTGTACGCTCCATTGGCATCGACTTCGCCACGGAGTTCTGCGCGCGGCTGCTGGCCGAGGGAGTGCCGGGTCTGCACTTCATCACGCTCAACAACTCCACGGCGACGCTGGAAATCTACGAGAACCTGGGCTTGCACCACCCTCCGCAGGCCTAGACCGGTCGCACCGCTGTACGACACACTGCGGTGCGGCCACTGGGAGAGGGGCGTACATGGGCTGGACGGTCCTCTACATCGCGTTCGGCGGCGTCGCGCTGTGGCTGCTCGGTGAAGTGCTGCTGCAGTACAAGGCGCGGCTGCGCTGGCGGCTGCTCGCGTTCGTCGGCTTCCTCGGCGTCGTGCTCGGCGTGCTGATCCCGTCGGTCGTCGTCATCGGACTGGGCGCGGCGGCGTTCGCGGTCGGGCAGACCTACGTCACGCTGTCGTTCCGGCGCGGCTTCGCCGCGGGCTGGGCGGTCCGCCGCCGGGACGAGGAGCCCGTGAAGGGGCGCCGCGGCCGGGCCGAGCGCCGGGACCCGGCGCTGGAGGTCACCGACCCGGAGCCGGCCGACCCCGGGCACCCCGACGCGGACACGGACCACGGGGGCGCCTTCGCCGCGCAGACCATGTCCTACGGCGCCGACGACGACCACGACGACGTCTTCACCCCGGCCCGCCCGCCCGCCGCCACGGCCGCCGAGTCGACCATGGTCTACGAGCCGCAGCCGATGCCCGAGGACACCGGCTCCTACGGTGTCTACGCCGACTCCGCCTCCTCCACCGCGTACGCCGCGACCGCGCAGAGCGCCACCGGTGAGCAGCAGTCGTCCTACGGCTACGACTACTCCGGCTACGGCGAGTACGGCTACGACACCACCGGCCAGCAGCAGTACGCCGCCTACTCCGACCCGTACATCGGCACCCAGACCTACGGCGGCGCCTCGTACGACACCACCTACGGCGGCTCGTACGACCAGCAGGGCCATGTGCAGGACCCCTACCTCGGCGGAGGTTACGGCCAGACGCAGTCCGAGGGGGTCTGGGTCCCGCAGCAGCGCACCGACGACACCTACGGCGGCGAGCTTCCGCAGGAGCAGCCGTACCCCTACCAGCAGGGCACCGGGACCGGCCAGCAGCAGGCCGGCCACGGCTTCGACGAGCAGTACCGCTTCTGACGCCGCCGGGCTCCGGTGTCACGGGGAGTTTCCGGGCTCCGGCCGCACGGGGAGCCGCCGGCCTCAGGTCTCACTGGGAGCCGCGGAACTCCGGCCCCTCGACGATGAGCCCGGCGACCAGGGCGCCCGACATCCCGGCGTGGGGGAGCCCCCCACCGGGGTGCGACCAGCCGCCGACCCGGTAGAGACCGGGGAGACGGGTGGCGTTGGCCGGGTGCAGCAGGCGTCCCCCATCGGCGGCGAGGGCAGGGGCGGGAACGCCGCCGAAGTGGGCGCCCGTCTCGTCCTGGGTGTGCTCCGGAGTACGCACCTCGTGCCAGAGGACCCGCTCGCGCAAGCGCGGTATTGCCGCACCGGCGGCCTCGAGGAGGTGGTCCGTGTAGCGCCGGAGGGTGCCCTCGTCCTCCCAGCCGGCCTCGGTCGGCACCACCGCGGACAGCACCGCGGACTCGTGGGCGCCGTCGGGGACGAGCGAGGGGTCGTCCGGGCGGAGCACGGTCACGGTGGGGCGCGGGGGCAGGTCACGACCCGGCGAGACCAGGAAGTCCAGCTCCGACTCGGGGGCCGGCGGGTGGATCACCGTGCGGTGCAAGGCGTCGGTCTCCCGCGCGCCGCGCAGCGCCAGCAGCACCGTGAAGCGGCCGGGGCGGGCGGTCACTGTGCCCGCCCGGACGTCACCGTCCGTATCGAGCAGATGCCCGGTCAGCCCGCGCAGGCGTACGGGATCGACCCCGGCCACCACATGGTCGGCCTCCGCCACGGTCCCGTCCGCGAACTCCACGCCCGCGGCCCGGCCGTCCTTCTCCACGATGCCGGTGATCTCGGCGCCGAAGACGAATTCGACCTTGCGCGCGACGCACCGCTCGTACACGGCGCGAGCGAGTTCCCTGATGCCGCCGCGTACGTACCAGACGCCGAAGGCGTGCTCCATGTAGGGCAGGACGGCGGCGCTCGCCGGAGCGGTCCTGGGATCGAGGCCGTGTCCGAGCACGCAGCTCTCCAGCAGCGCCGCCAGCCGCTCGTCCCCCAGCTCCCACGCCCCGATCTGCGCCGGCGTCGCCGCCTTCCGCGTCCGCAGCAGCCGCTTGCGCTCCAGCGCCGGGTACGGCTCCTTGTCCGCCAGCACCCGCCAGTTCGGCCACAGGGGCTCCTCCAGCAGGGGCCGGCGGGTGCGGTCCCAGGTCTCGCGGGCCCTGACCAGGAAGTCGCCCCAGCGTTCGCCGGCGCCCTTGCCGAGCGCCGCGTCCAGGGCGGCGACGACGCCCGCGCGTGAGGCGTTCGGCAGGGACACGCGCGTGCCGTCGGCGAAGACGTGGTGCGAGGCCGGGTCGACCTGCACCAGATCGACGCAGCTCTCCAGCGGCTCCTTGCCGGTCTTCACGAAGAGGTCCCGCCACACCGCGGGCAGCGGCAGCAGCCCCGGGCCCGTGTCGAAGCGGAACCCGTCCCGCTCGAAGCGGCGCACCGCACCGCCGTACGTGTCCGACCGCTCGTACACCACCACCCGGTGGCCCGCGACGGCCAGCCGGGCGGCGGCCGCCATCGCGCCCATCCCGGCGCCGATCACCGCAATCCGTGCCATGCCTGCGACTTTATCCGCCCCCACGGACACCGCCGACCGGGTGCCCTGGGCATGAGCGCGCAGGTCTGAGTATCCGTACTCAGCCGGTGAGATGAGTAGCTGCGCGGATGGGCTGCGACCTGCGTGAACGAGAGAGTGGAGACACGGAGGACGGGGCACGGCTCGGGTACCGGCGACACGGGGCGCCGGAACCGGGCGGCCCTCGATCCGCTCCTTCCGCCGGCGGACGCCGGCGGGAGCGAGACACGGGGGAGATCCGGGGGACGACCGCACACGGGGGTCTCACGGGGGACGTACGGGGGAGCAACAGGAAGCGCCGGTTCCGGCGTGGCCCGCGGGGGACGCGGCCACTTCGGACCGGCGCTTTCCCCTGCGTCCGGCGGTCGGCGGCGACCGGTCAGCGGCGGCCGCTCACCCGGCCCTGCAGCAGCCGGGACAGCGCGGCGTGCACATCGTCCAGGGAACGCTCCGGCTGGAAGGACTTCCAGTCCAGGGCGGCCACCAGCACCATGCCGACCAGGGCCGCGGCGGTCAGCGGCACGTCGATCTCCTCGCTGAACTCGCCGCCCGCCACGCCCTCGCGCAGAACGCCCTCGACGACCGCGACCGCTTCCTGCCGGACCACCATCAAGGTGGACTGCCAGGCCCGGTTGGTGCGCCACAGCTCCGCCACGTACAGCTGGGTGAAGGCCGGGTAGCGGTCGATGAACACGAGGCCCGCGCGGATCATCGCGTCCAACGCGTCCACCCGGGAGCCGCCCCCTTGCACGGTCGACTCGGCGGCCTGGCGCAGGGAGGCGGTCAGCAGCCCCACGCCGTGCCGCAACAGCTCCTCGAACAGGACGGACTTGCTCGCGAAGTTGTAGTAGACCGTGCCCTTGGCGACGCCCGCCCGTTCGGCGATCTCGTCCACCGTGGTGGCGGAGAACCCCTGCTCGGCGATGAGCGTGACGGCGGCCTCGTAGAGCTTCTGCCGGGTGGCCTCGCGGCGGGAGCTGCCGCCCGGCGTGGTGCTGCTGTCCATGGCGCTGATTCTCACAGGTCCAGCGGGGCGGTACGCGCGCGTGGTGACGGGCGCGGCTCCCGGCGCGACGGCCGCCGGGTCGGTTCCGGGCGCCGTGGTCACAGGCTCAGCTCCGGGTGCAGGCGGTCCAGGGTCCACACCTGCCGGCGTCGCGCCGACAGGGCGGTCAGCGCGAGCGCCCCGGCCGTGAACGCCGAGAGGACCGCGCACGCCGTCCACACCGGCCCCAGCCCGCCGCCGGTGACGAGCCTGCGCAGCGCCTCGACGACGTAGCTCATCGGCAGGAACGGATGGATCGCGTTGAAGAAGCCCGGCGAGGTCTGCACGGGATAGGTGCCGCCCGCGGAGGTCAGCTGAAGCATCAGCAGCGCGAGGACGAGGATGCGGCCGGCCGCGCCGAAGCGGGCGTTGAGCCACTGCACGATCGCCGCGAAACACGCCGCCACCAGGAACAGGAAGCCGACCGTGCCGGCCGCGCGGACCATCTGCAGACCGATCGCCCAGTGCAGCACGGCCATGAGCGCCGCCGTCTGCAGGACGCCGACGGCCACCACCGGCAGCCAGCCCGCCAGCGCGATCCGCCAGGCCGGCGCGCCCGCTGCGAGCGCACGCCGGTTCATCGGCGGGATCAGCATGTACGCCACCATCGCGCCCACCCACAGAGACAGCGGGATGAAGTACGGCGCGAACCCCGTGCCGTAGTTGGGTGCCTTGTGCAGGTCCTGCGCGGCGAGCCGCACCGGGTCGGCCATGACGCCGGTGCGCCGGTCGCGGTCCTGCCGGTCGTAGTCGGGGATCTTCCCGGCGCCGTCGTGCAGCCCGCCGGCGAGCCGGCCGGAGCCGTCGACCAGCTTGTACATGCCGCCGTTCAGCGTCTCGGCGCCCGTCTTGAGCTTGCCGACGCCCTGGTCGAGGGTGCCGGCGCCGGTGGCGGCGGTGCCGAGCCCGGTGTGCAGCTTCTTGGCGCCCGCGGCGACCTTGGCTGCGCCGTCGTTCAGCTTGTTGATCTTCGATACGGCGTCGTCCAGGTCCTCGGTGAGGTGCGGGGCGCGCTTGGCGAGGGCCTGCGCCTGCTTCTGCAGTGTGGCGAGGTTGGCGCGGATGGTCTTCAGATCGCCGTTCTGGTCGGCGATCAGGGTGTTGAGGTCGTCCGCGATGCCCGCCACGTCGGCGGCCGCCTGCTTGGCGTCCTTCAGCTTGGCGCAGCCGGAGTCCGGCAGCAGGGCCTTCTCGCAGTGCTCGCGGTAGAAGGTGTTCAGCGCGTCGGAGGCCAGGTGGGCGCCCCTGGCCGCCGCCGGGGCCCGCTTCACCAGGTCGTCCAGGTTGTGCTGGACCGCGGCCGCCGAGTCGGCGACGAGCCGGGCGGTGTCCCCGATGGTCTTCTCGTTGGCCTTCAGGAACGGGCGCACCTGCTCGGCGGGGCCGTTGACCTTGTCGGCGAGCACCTGCGTGCCGTCGGCGACCCGCTGGGAGCCGTCCTCCAGATCGCCCGCGCCCCGGTTCAGCTTGGTGAGCCCCGTGTCCAGCCTGCCGCTGCCCGCCTTGGCCTCCTTCAGCCCGTCGGCGAGGTCCTTGGAGCCCTTCTCCGCCTTGCCGATGCCGCTGCTGAGCCGGTCGGCGCCGCTCGCAGCCTGGACGGTCTTGTCGTGGATGTCGGAGAACGAGATGAAGATCTTGTCCAGGAAGGAGCGCGACGCCTTGGTGGACGCCGCGGCGCGCACCTCGCTGAACACCGTCCGGGAGATCTGCCCGACGATGTAGTTGTTGGCGTCGTTGGTGCGCACCTGGAGAGCGCCGGCCTCGGGGCGCCGGCCCGCGCTGGAGGCGATCCGCTCACTGAAATCGGCGGGCATGGTCAGCGACAGGTAGTACGTGCCGTCCTCGACACCCCGGCGGGCCTGCTCGGCGCTCACCCGGTGCCATTCGAACGTGTGGCTGTCCAGCAGCCGCTCCGTGATGTCGTCGCCGGCGGTGAGCTTCCGGCCGTCCACGGTGGCGCCCTTGTCCGCGTCGACGAGGGCGACGGGGATGCGGTCGAGGCGGCCGTAGGGGTCCCAGAAGGACCACAGGTACAGCGCGCCGTACAGCAGCGGGAGCAGCAGCAGCGCGACCAGGGCGGCGCGCGGCAGCTTGCCCCGGCCGAAGCGCCGCAGCTCAAGAGCGGCCAGTTTCGGCGAGCGCATCGGTTGCCGCCTCCTTCTCGTTGTCCTTCGGGGCTTCGGCGCCGTCGGCCTTGCCGTCGTCCTCGGGGGTCTCGTCGCCCGCGCCGGCGCTGCCGTCGTCCTGGGCGGTCTCGTCACCCGCGCCGGTCTTGTCCTGGTGCCCGGGGGTGGCGTCGTCGTCCCCGGGAGCGGTGTCGTCGGCGCCGGTCTTGCGCTCGCCGCCGGTGGTCACGGTGACGGCGTCCTCGGGAGCCTCGCTGCACACGGCGGCGACGGTGATGCCGGCCTCGGTCAGGGACCTGAGCAGCGCCCACATCGCGGCGCGTTCGGCGTCCGCCAGTTTCAGGTCCGCGTCGTCGACGCCGAGCAGCCCGGGGCGCCCGATCAGTGCGAGCGCGATCGACAGCCGCAGCGCCTCCAGGCGCTCCAGATCGCGTACGGCGGTGCGCGGTCCCTTGGGCAGGGCCTCGACGTCCAGCCCGGCGGAGGCCAGGGCGGCGTCGACGCGCCGGGCGGCCGTCGCGGCGCCTTCCGAGCGCGGCCGCAGCAGTGCGCGCAGCCCGTCGCCGAAACGCCGCTGGAGCAGGGCCCGCTCGCGCAGGTGCTCGCCGACGGTCAGGGCCGGGTCGAGGTCGGTCACACCGGGGACGTGGGCGAGCGCGGCGACCCGGCGCAGGGCGGCCATCTGCCGCGGCAGCCGATGGCCGCCGACCGTGACCGTCCCCTCGGTGGGGCGCATACGTCCGGTGAGCGCGAGCAGGAGACAGGTACGGCCCGAACCGGACGGCCCGGTGACCGCGATCAGCGAACCCGGTTGCGCGTCGATGTCGACGCCGCGGAACGCCCAGCCCCGCGGCCCCTTGAGTCCGAGGCCGCGGGCCGCAACGGCGAGCCCGGGCGAGTCGTCGTCCACGTGACCCCCTGTTTTTGAACTGACTGGTCAGTGCAAAAACTAGCCCGAACCTTCGGTCGAGGCAAAAGCCCAGGTCAGAACGGATTGTCAGTGGCATACCCGACGATGGGCACATACGGCACCCCCGTAGGGGCAGTGCCGTCACGCAGACGACAGGAGGTTCGTCATGGCCACCTACTCCGCAGCAGCCGCCCACCGGCGCCGCGCCACCGGCCCTGCCCCCTCACTGAACGGCCCGGCGAGCGACGTGCACCCGGTGCTGCGCCGGGCCTCTGCCCCGCCCGCCGCACTCGACCTGCTCGCCCAGGCACGCGCCGGCCTCGACGAGGCCGCCGTCCTGGAGACTCCCAACGAGCGCTACGCCACGGCTCACCTCGCCGCACTGCGCACCGCGGCCGCCGTGCTCGCCGCGCGCGGCCGGCCCGAGTCCAGTCCCAGGAAGCGGGCCCGGATCCGGAGCGCCTGGGAAGTGCTCCCCGAGATCGCGCCCGAACTGACCGAGTGGAGCGCCCTGTTCGCCTCCGGCGCCCGGCGCCGCGCCCGGGCGGAGGCGGGCATCCAGGGCGCGGCGAGCAACCGTGACGCCGACGACCTGATACGCGACGTGGCGATGTTCCTCCGCCTCGTCGAGCGGATGCTGGTCCTCCAGCCGGTCCTGCCGCAACCGCGCCAGGACACGGACGAGGCGGGCCGCCGAGAGGGGAGGGGCGCGGACATGCCGGACGCGGGCTGACCGCGGTGGCCTGGGGCGACCCCGGAGGCAATAGGGTGGAGCACGCCTGAAGCCTTCCGTCCCGCACCCGGGGCGCGCAGGGCAGCCCGTATCGCGCCGCCGTGACGTGGCGGTGCCGCGCCGAGGAGTCAACCAACGTGTCGGACCCGATGCGACCCCGAGCCTCTCTTCGTACCGCCGTCGTCTGGGAGGTCCTCCAGGACGCCCTCGACCGCCAGGTGAAGGCCACGGGCCGGCAGGTGCTGGACGTCCTCGACACCGGCGGCGGCAGCGGCAACTTCGCGGTGCCCGTCGCCCGTCTCGGCCACAAGGTCACGGTCGTCGACCCCAGCCCCAACGCGCTGTTCGCCCTGGAGCGGCGCGCCGCCGAGGCGGGCGTGGCCGACCGGGTGCAGGGCGTGCAGGGCGACGCCCACGGCCTGTTCGACGTGGCCGAGCGCGGCGGCTACGACGCGGTGCTGTGCCACGGCGTCCTGGAGTACGTGGACGACCCGGCCGAGGGCGTACGCAACGCCGTCGCCGCGCTGCGCTCCGAGGGTGTGCTGAGCCTGCTCGCCGCCGGCCTCGGCGGAGCCGTGCTCGCCCGGGCGCTCGCCGGTCACTTCTCTGAGGCCCGGCAGGCCCTCGCCGACCCCGACGGACGCTGGGGCACCGGCGACCCGGTGCCGCGGCGCTTCACCACCGAACAGCTCACCGGGCTGGTCGAGAGCGCGGGGCTGCGGGTCGCGGCGGTGCACGGTGTGCGGGTCTTCGCCGACCTCGTCCCCGGGGTGCTGGTCGACACCGAGCCCGGTGCGCTGGAGGCGCTGCTCAAGCTGGAGGAGGCCGCCGCCGAACTCCCCGCCTTCCACTCCGTGGCGACCCAGCTCCACGTCCTGGGCGAGACCCGGGCGACGGCGGAGGGCTGACAGGCCTCCCGAGGCGATCCGCGACGCGTCGTTGATCAGCGCGTTGGCTGTGGATGGAGTCCGCCACAGACCGCCCGTTCGGGGGCTTGTCGCCGTATGATCGAGGGAGACCGCCCGGCATGACGGGTCGGCTGCCGGGGAATGGAAGCCTCAGCGAGCCGGAATGTTCATGACGGATTCCGGTTGGCCAATTGGCGCAGAGGGGCGGGTTTCACGGGGGCGATTCCCTGCCTATCCTGAAGGGACCCCCCGGGTCGCCCCGGCGACTGCACGATGAGGAGGACTCCGTGCCGCTCTCGGAGCACGAGCAGCGCATGCTCGAGCAGATGGAGCGAGCGCTGTACGCCGAAGATCCCAAGTTCGCGTCGGCGCTCGAGGGAAGCGGGCTGCGTACGTACACCCGGCGGCGGGTCTACCAGGCGGTCGCGGGCTTCCTCGTGGGTATCGCGCTCCTCATGGCCGGAATGGTCGCCAAGCAGGTCTGGCTCAGTGTCGTCGGCTTCCTCGTGATGCTGGGGTGTGCCGTCCTCGCGGTGACCGGCTGGCGCAAGGCACCCAAGCCCGGAGAGCATCCGGCGGCCGCCGGTCCGCATGCGCGGCGGCAGCGCGGGCCGAAGCGATCCATGATGGACCGCATCGAGCAGCGCTGGCAGCGGCGCCGCGACGAACAGGGGCACTGAAGCCCTCGTCCGCACCGACATCGCCAAGGGGTGACCACCACCAGGTGGTCACCCCTCACGCGTCCGTGGAGCGGACCCGGGCAGACGCGGCCGGAGGCCCTACGCGGCAGTGGGCTCCTGGGGCCGGTCGGTCGGCCGAGCCCAGGCCCCCGGCGAGACCCCCGTCAGCCGGGGGCGGCCCCGGTGAGCCCCGGCCGAGCCCGGGCCGGGGAGTCCCGGTAGCCGCCGTGAGAGGTCACGCCCGCTCTCGCAGCGTTCGGGCCGGGCCGGCCGCACCCCCGGTTGGCGCCGTCAGCCCGTCTCCTGGCCGCGTGGGCGGTGGAGCAGTTGGGACCAGCGCGCGGACCAGCGGGAGCTGAGTGCTGTCCAGCGGGCCGAGAGGTCCCACAGTGCTCTGACCGCGGAGCGGGGGGCGACGAGGGCGCGCAGCCGCGTGCGACGGTCGGCCTTCGCCCGCAGGTCGCCCCGCATCCGGCGCACGTCGTCGGCCAGCCCGGCCTCCGCCCGCGGCCGCGGCGCGTACAGCACCTGCTCCACAGCGCCCGCCACCCGGTGCACCGACGCGGCCGCCGGCCCCTCCAGCTCGCCCAGCCGCACGATCCGCTCCGCCGCCTTGCGCGGCGTGAGCGCGTCGTCCGGCGGGATGCCGTAGTCCCAGGCCGTGTCGATCAGCTCGCGCCACACCGCGAGGACATGCCCGGCCGCCGCCTGCTGGGCCGCAAGCCGCGCCGGCTCCGCGGTCACGTCGACGTCCTCCGCCCCGCCCTTGCGGCCCGGGCGCGACGCGGCCGGGCCGCCCGCCGCGTGCTGTGCCGACGCCAGCCGCCGCGAACGCCTGCGCACCCGCCACAGCATGGGCAGCAGCAGCACGGTCACCGCCGCCAGGCCCAGCAGCGTCCACGTGGTGATCGCCCACCAGGGCGTGGAGCCGTCGCCGCCCTGCGTCGGGTTCACCGGCAGCGCGCCGGCGCACTCGCCCAGCTTCTTGGCCTGCACCGAGCAGCTGGAGCCGGCCGAGGGCGCCGCCGACGGGGCGGTCCCCGCCGAACGCGAGGCCTGCGGAGCCTCGGGGAGGTTGTTGCCCGGGCTGTCCGGCGTGGTGTACGACGGCGGCGTCCCACGGGTCGGCGTGGGCTCGAAGCGGGTCCAGCCCACGCCCTCGAAGTACAGCTCCGGCCAGGCGTGCGCGTCCTTCACCCCGACCGCGACCGAGCCGTCCGACTGCACCGTCCCCGGCGCGAACCCGACCGCGACCCGGGCGGGGATGCCCAGGGTCCGGGCCATCGCCGCCATGGCGAAGGAGAAGTGGACGCAGAAGCCCTGCTTGTCCCTGAGGAACTTGGCGATCGCGTCGGGACCGCTGCCCACCTCCACCTGCGTGTCGTACTGGAAGCCGCCGGTCAGCGCGAAGTAGTCCTGCAGCGCGACCGCCTTGTCGTAGTCGCTCGTGGCGTTGCGGGTGATCTGCCGGGCCGTCCGCGCCACCACCGACGGCACCGAATCCGGCACCTTGGTGTACTCCTGCCGGATCCGCTCCGGCGCCTGCGGAGCCGCTGCCAGCTGCTGGGCCGTCGGCCGCACGACGAGGCTGCGCACCTCGTACGTCTCACCGCGGGTGGTCTGGCCGTGATCGCCGACCAGCGTCATGCCCACCGGCTCGTAGCGCCACTTGCCCCCCACGCTCACCCCGCTCGGCGGGTACGGCATCGGCAGCCAGTCCTGCGCGTACCAGTCGGCGGCGGAGACACGGGTGATGATCTGCGCCCGCCGGACGTCCGCGCCCAGGCCGATCGGGCTGGGGAACTCCTCCGGCACCGCGGTGATGTGCCGCTTGGCCGGCTTCCACGTGGTGCCGTCGAAGTCGTCCAGCGACACGATCCGCAGATACAGGTCGCTGATGTCGTCGCTGTTGGTGCGCAGGACCATGGCCGTGCGGTCCTGGTCCTGGTTCAGGCTGTCGCGCAGGGAGACCAGCGGGTTGACCGCGGAGATCGTGCCCCCGCCACCGCTGCCCGAACCTACGCCGCCGCGGGCCTCGGCCAGCAGTCCACCCTGGATCGCCGGCAGCGGAAGCAGCGGCACCACCAGGGCGATGCCCAGCGCGACCGCGCCGATGCGCCGACCCGTGCGCACCGGGGCCAGCACGCCCTCCGGCGCCCCGGGGACGCGCGGGGTGCCGCCGAAGACGCGGCCCCACTGCGACAGCCGCTCCCGGCCCTCGGCGAGCAGCAGCATCAGATAACCGGCGGCCGCCACCAGGAACCACAGCCAGTCCATGCCGCCGTCGGACAGCCCCGCCGCGACCGAGTACAGCGCGAGCAGCGGCAGCCCCGCCGGCGCCGCGCTGCGGTAGGTCACCGCGAGCGTGTCCACCAGCAAGCCGATCATCAGGACGCCGCCGACCAGCATCAACCGGATGCCGTCGGACTCCAGCGGCGCCGGGATCGCATACCGCGCTATGTCGTCCGAGCCCTGCCGCAGCAGGTCGGCGAAGTGCTGGAACGCCTCCACACCGGGGACGAACCCGGCCACGGCCTCCCGGCCGGCGAAGACCAGGGTGAGCAGCAGCACCGTGACCAGGGCCTGCGCGGCCACGGTCAGCGGCCGGGCCAGCGGCACCCGGCGGGTCGCCGCGCCCACGCCGGACTGGATCGCCAGCAGGACCGCCGCCTGCAGGATCCAGGTGGCCGGGTCGACCAGGGGCAGCAGCGCGCAGGACGCCATCACCGTGGCCGCCCACGCGCACAGCGCCAGCCGTGCCCGTCCGCTCATCATCGTGCCTCCCCCGTACTGCCCGGGCCGCCCGCGGCCGCGAGACTCGTGCGCTCGCGGTCCGCCTGGCGCCACAGATCGGCCGGCGTGGCACCCCGCGGGACGCTCAGCGCCGTCCAGCCCGCCTCCCGCAGCAGCCGCAACCGCTCCTCCGTCCTGTTCATCGGACGAGGTGCGTCGATCGGTTCACGCAGCCACACCTCGCTGTCCAGGACGAACGCGATGGCGCCCGCGCTGCGCTGCCGCATCCGGGCGGCCACCGCGGCCTGCTGCTCGTCCAGGTCGCCGAAGAAGGCCACCAGCAGCCCCTCGTTGCCGCCGCGCAGCACGTCGTAGGCCCGGGACAGGCCCGCGCCGTCGGAGTGGTCGATCACCGCGAGGGTGTCCATCATCAGCCCGGCCGCGTCCGCGGACTCCTGGCTCGCCCCGGCGAACCCGTCGGCGCCCTCGCCCGGCACGGAACTGCCGGTGTCGGTCAGCAGCCGCACCGAGAAGCCCCGCTCCAGCATGTGCGTCAGCACCGAGGCGCAGCCGGACACCGCCCACTCGAACGCGGAGTCCGGGCCGGCGCCACGGAACGCGACGCCCCGGGTGTCCAGCAGCACCGTGCAGCGCGCCCGCTGCGGCTGCTCCTCGCGCCGCACCATCAGCTCGCCGTAGCGGGCGGTGGAGCGCCAGTGCACCCGGCGCAGATCGTCGCCGTAGCGGTAACCGCGCGGGATGACGTCGTCCTCGCCGGCCAGGGCCAGCGAGCGCTGCCGTCCGTCGCCGTACCCCTTGGCCTCACCGGTCAGCCTCACCGGCGGCAGCGGCTCCACCCGCGGGATCACCGTCAGGGTGTCGTACGACGAGAAGGACCGCGTCAGCTCGCACATCCCGAACGGGTCCGACAGCCGCAGCTGAAGCGGGCCCAGCGGGAAGCGGCCGCGCAGGTCGGAGCGGACCCGGTAGGACACCTCGCGGCGCCCGCCGGCCTCCACCCGGTCCAGTACGAAGCGCGGGCGCGGACCGAGCACGTAGGGCACCCGGTCCTGGAGCATCAGCAGGCCCGTGGGCAGCCGCGAGACGTTGTCCACCCGCAGATGCACCCGTGCCTCGCTGCCGGCGGGCACCCGCCCGGGGCTCAGCCGGCGACTCCCGGCGACCCGGTAGCGGGTGCGGTAGAGCACGGCCGCGCACACCAGCGGCAGCGCCGCCAGCAGCAGGCCGACCCGCAGCAGACCCTCCTGCCCGAGGACGTAGGCGCAGATCGCGGCGGCGATGCCGGCGGCGAGAAAGGAACGGCCGCGCGTGGTCAGCCCGGCCAGGGCCGTACGGACGCCGCCCTGCTCCCCGCGGCCGGCCTCCGGACGTCCCGTCCCCCCGTCGTACGCCATCACAGCCTCCGCGGCGGCTGCTGCGGGTAGGCCGGGGCGGCGGTGGCGCCCAGCCCGAAGCCGTGCTGCTGGGAGGCCGCCGGGACCGGGGTGTGCTGCAGGATCTCCAGCACGACCTGCTCGGCCGTACGGCGGTTGAGCTGGGCCTGGGCGGTGGGCAGCAGGCGGTGCGCGAGGACGGCCACGGCGAGTGCCTGCACGTCGTCCGGCAGGGCGTACTCCCGGCCGCTGAGGGCGGCGGACGCCTTCGCCGCGCGCAGCAGGTGCAGCGTCGCGCGAGGAGAAGCGCCCAGTCTGAGGTCCGGGTGGGTGCGGGTGGCGGCGACCAGGTCCACCGCGTAACGCCGGACCGTGTCGGCGACGTGGACACCGCGGACGGCGTCGATCAGCTTCACGATGTCGTGCGCGTGCGCCACCGGCTGCAGGTCGTCCAGGGGGCTGACGCCGCCGTGCACGTCCAGCATCTCCAGCTCGGCCTCCGGGCTGGGGTAGCCGATGGAGACGCGGGCCATGAAGCGGTCGCGCTGGGCCTCGGGCAGCGGGTAGGTGCCCTCCATCTCGACCGGGTTCTGCGTGGCCACGACCATGAAGGGGCTCGGCAGCTCGTAGGTCTGCCCGTCGATGGTGACCTGGCGCTCCTCCATCGACTCCAGCAGCGCCGACTGCGTCTTCGGCGAGGCCCGGTTGATCTCGTCGCCGATCACGATCTGCGCGAAGATCGCGCCCGGCTTGAACTCGAAGTCCCGGCGCTGCTGGTCCCAGATGGACACACCGGTGATGTCCGAGGGCAGCAGGTCCGGCGTGAACTGGATCCGCCGCACCGAGCAGTCGATCGAACGCGCCAGCGTCTTGGCGAGCATCGTCTTGCCGACACCGGGGACGTCCTCGATCAAGAGGTGCCCCTCGGCGAGCAGCACGGTCAGTGCCAGCCGAACGACCTCGGGCTTGCCCTCGATCACTCCTTCCACGGAGCTGCGCACACGCTCCGCGGTAGCGGTCAGATCAGTAAGGCTCGCTCGCTCGTCATAGGTCGTCACCCGGCCCTCCTCGGCCCGTACTTTCTTTCGGGCCGCCGCAGATGCGGAACCGGCCCACCCCGAATCACGGACACCCCGCGGAAAAGGTTCCACGCGACGTCACAACCGCATTCTTGTTGCCGTTACCGGTTCGTGTCACTCGCCTGTGGACAACTGGCTGCGATATGTCGGGCCTTGCGGCCTTTCGGCCCTCGGAACGCCCGATTTCGCGAACGATGCGTGAGGAGAACGCGTGGGCGGGGCCGCGGAACAGGTGTGTCCGACTGTCCCGGCTGTGCTGGTCGGGCGGTCGCGGGGCCGGTCAGCAGGTCACTTCCGTGCCATGACCCACACGGGTAACGCAGGTGATGCCGAACGGGTGAATTTCGCGGATCCGGTGCTACGCGCGTGTGCCGGTGCGCGACGCGCAGGCCGGTTGATTGACCGCGAGACAGGGTGGACTAAAGTGACGCGAAGCGGGAGGCGAGGCCCTCCCCACGGGACGTCCCGTCCCCGGTAAGAACCCTGCAAGACCCCGGCGTGCTGTCCGGAGATCTCCCACGTGCGCGGCGCGTACGTACGGCTCGGCCTCCTCCCGCTCCCGGTCGGCCGCCGCCGTGAGGCGCCGGTCGGCCTCCCCTTCTGGGAGCGGGCGGGGACCCGGCGGTGCGGAGCGCTCGCGCCGGACCTGAGAGGGCCCCTTGAGTCAGAGTCGACACGTCCCGGTGATGCTCCAGCGGTGTCTGGACCTGCTGGCGCCCGCCCTGCAGGAGCCGGGGGCGGTCGTCGTCGACTGCACCCTGGGCCTGGGCGGCCACAGCGAGGCGCTGCTGACCCGCTTCCCCGAGGCCCGGCTGATCGGCCTCGACCGCGACAAGGAGGCGCTGCGGCTGTCCGGCGAGCGGCTCGCGCCGTACCAGGACCGCGCCACGCTCGTGCACGCCGTCTACGACGAGCTGCCCGAGGTCCTCGACCGGCTCGGCCTCGCGCGCGTGCAGGGCGTGCTGTTCGACCTGGGCGTCTCCTCCATGCAGCTGGACGAGGCCGACCGCGGGTTCGCCTACGCGCAGGACGCGCCGCTGGACATGCGCATGGACCAGACGACCGGTGTCAGCGCGGCCGAGGTGCTGAACACCTACCCGCCCGGCGAACTCGTCCGCATCCTGCGCTCGTACGGCGAGGAGAAGCAGGCCAAGCGGATCGTGGCCGCGATCGTGCGCGAGCGGGAGAAGGAGCCGTTCAGCAACAGCGCACGGCTGGTCGAGCTGATCCGGGACGCGCTGCCGCAGGCCGCCAAGCGCACCGGCGGCAACCCGGCCAAACGCACCTTCCAGGCGCTGCGCATCGAGGTCAACGGGGAGCTGTCCGTGCTGGAGCGGGCGATCCCGGCCGCGGTGAAGTCGCTCGCGGTGGGCGGACGCGTCGCCGTCCTCTCCTACCACTCACTGGAGGACCGGCTGGTCAAGCAGGTCTTCGCGGCCGGCGCGGCCACCACCGCGCCGCCCGGGCTGCCCGTCGTGCCCGAGCGCTACCAGCCGCGGCTCAAGCTGCTCACCCGTGGTGCCGAACTTCCCACCGAGGAAGAGGTCGCCGAGAACCGCCGGGCGGCCCCCGCGCGGCTGCGCGGCGCCGAGCGCATCAGGGAGGACGTGGAGTGAGCCAGGCGACGGGGCGGACGCGCGGGGGGACCGTCCCCCGGCGGCCGGGGCCGACGACGGCGGCGACACCCGGCGGGGGCATCAGGCCCCGCCGGGCACGGCCGGGCGCCGAGAACCGCCGGTCACGGCCGGCGACGGCCCCGGCGGCCGGGCCCCGCGAACCGGCCCGGCGGCCCCGGTCCAGCCGCGTCACCACCTCGCCCCCGCGCGCGGGGGCGTCGGCGTCACACGGCGCCCCGCGCGGCCCGGCCAACGGAAAGCCCTGCGGCCCGGCACGCACCAGCCGTGGCGGTCCGGGCGGCCCGGCCTCCCGAGGGGCCTGCCCTCCAGCAGGCACCGGCCGCGGCGGTCAGAGCGGCCCGGCCCCCCGAGGGGCCTGCTGTCCGGCAGGCTCCGGCCGTGGTGGTCCCGTACATGTCTGCCGTCGGGCCGCTTGCCGGGCCGAGGCCCGCGCTGCCGTCCGGCACACAGCGCGCCGTCACGGCCAGGTGCACCCGGCCCGTCGTGTCCGGCTTCAGGTCGAAGCCGTCGAAGCCCGTGTCCGTGCGGTACCGGCAGGGCGGGCCGGCATCGGTCCGCACCACCGGTACGGCACGGCAGCGCCCGTGTGGTGCGGCGGCGAGCGAACCAGGGGAGGGGCCAGTGAGTAGGACACCCCAGCTGAAGGGGCGGGCCGCGCGGCTCGCCCGGTTGTTTCCGGCGGCCGGGCGGGGGCAGGCGGCCCGTACGCCGTTCGTCCTGCTCGTCGTCCTGCTGCTCGGCGGCGGGCTCATCGGGCTCCTCGTGCTGAACTCCGCGCTCAGCGAAGGCTCCTTCAAGATGGACGACCTGCAGAAGGACACCAAGTCGCTCACCGACGAGGAGCAGGCCCTGCAACGCGACGTGGACGCCTACTCCGCCCCCGAGGCCCTCCAGCGCCGCGCCCGTGAGCTGGGCATGGTGCCGGGCGGCGACCCCGCCTTCCTGGGCCTGGACGGCACGGTCAAGGGCTTCCCCTCGCCCGCCGCCGCGGACCTGGAGGAGGCCCCGCTCGTCATTGCCCCGGAGGCCACGCACACCGGCCAGGCACCGAGCCCCACGGCCTCCCCCACGGCCACCCCCTCCACGACGACGGTGACAACGACGGCATCGGCTGCCCCGCCCGCGGCCACCGCCTCCGCGGCGGCCGCCACCACTCCCCAGACATCCCAGACGACGCCCCCCGGCAGGTGACGGAAGTGGTCGACGACTTCGGCAGGAAACCGCCCCGCCGCCGCGTGCCCGGCCCCGCCCGGCCCGCCCGGTCCGGGGCGGCCCGACGGCAGCCCGGCCCCGGCGGACGCCCGGCGCGCCGCCCCGCCGCGCCCCGCCAGGCCGCGCCCGCGCGCACGCTCCGGCTCGGCAGCCCGCGTCCCCGGCTGCGCCTGGTCGGCCTGGGCCTGACCCTGGTCATGGCCGCCTTCGTCTTCCGTCTGCTGCAGGTGCAGGCGGTGGACGCCAGCACCTACGCGGCCAAGGCGGAGCAGAACCGGTACGTCGTGCACACCCTCGCCGCCGAGCGCGGCGGCATCACCGACCGCAACGGCGTGGCCCTGGCGGCGAGCGTCGACGCGTACGACATCACCGCCGACCCCACGATGTTCACCCGCAAGCAGCTCAAGATCGACGACGGCCCCGAGCAGGCGGCGGCGCTGCTCGCCCCGATCCTCGGCCAGGACCAGGCGGCCCTGGTCAAGAAGCTGCGCCCGAAGGACAAGGACCTGCGCTATGTGCGGCTCGCCCTGAGCCGCACCCCGCAGGTGTGGACGCAGATCAAGGACCTCAGGCTCGCCCTCGCCAAGAAGGCCGAGAAGGACAAGTCCACCGTCAACGTCCTCGCCGGCGTCTTCGCCGACCCCAGCAGCAAGCGGATCTACCCCAACGGCGACCTCGCCGCCGGGATACTGGGCTGGGTCAACGCCGACGGCCGGGGCGGCGGCGGCATCGAGCAGCAGCTGAACAAGACGCTCTCGGGCAAGGACGGCAAGATCCGTTACGCCCAGTCCGGCGGCCGTCAGGTGCCGACCGCTGGCTCCACGGAGACACCCGCCGTGCCCGGTTCCCAGGTCGAGCTGACCATCGACCGTGACATCCAGTGGGCCGCGCAGAACGCCATCACCGAGCAGGTGAAGAAGTCCAAGGCCGACCGCGGTTACGTCGTCGTCCAGGACACCCGCACCGGCCAGATCCTCGCCATGGCCAACTCGCCCGGCTTCGACCCGGGCGACCTGCGGCACGCCAACCCCGCCGCGCTCGGCAACGCGGCCGTGCAGGACGCCTACGAGCCCGGCTCCACGGCGAAGGTGATGTCGATGGCCGCCGTACTGGAGGAGAACGTCGCCACGCCGCTCACGCACGTCGTGGTGCCGAACCGGCTGCACCGCGGCGACCGGCTCTTCCAGGACGACATCGACCACGCCACCTGGTACCTGACGCTCAACGGCGTGCTCGCCAAGTCCTCCAACATCGGCACCATCCTGGCCACCGGCCAGCTCGGCAAGACCCAGCCGCAGGCCAACCAGGTGCTCTACTCCTATCTGCGCAGGTTCGGCATCGGCAGCTACAGCGGCCTCGACTTCCCTGGCGAGACCAAGGGCATCCTCGCGCCGCCCGGCCAGTGGTCGACCTCGCAGCAGTACACGATCCCTTTCGGCCAGGGTTTCTCCATCAACGCCATCCAGGCGGCGTCCGTCTACTCGACCATCGCCAACGGCGGCGTCCGCGTCGAACCCACCCTCGTGCGCGGCACCAAGGGACCCGACGGGCGCTTCGCCCCGGCCCCGAAGCCCGAGGTGACAAGGGTCGTGAGCGCCAGGACCGCCAAGACGCTGGCCCAGATGCTGGAGTCGGTCGTGGACGACGAGCAGGGCACCGGCATCAAGGCGCGCATCCCCGGGTACCGGGTGGCGGGCAAGACCGGCACCGCAAACCGCGTGGATCCGGCCACGGGCCGCTACAAGGGCTACACCTCGTCCTTCGCCGGGTTCGCGCCCGCCGACCAGCCACGCATCACCGTCTACTGCGCGATCCAGAACGCCACCACGGGCAGCTACTTCGGCGGTCAGATCTGCGGCCCCGTCTACAAGCAGGTGATGGAGTTCGCGCTCAAGACGCTCCAGGTCCCGCCGACCGGCGCGCGCCCCGCGAACCTGCCCGTCTCGTACCAGCCGTGACCCGTCTCCCGTCGGCCGTGTCCCACCGCCCGCCTGCGCCAGCCCGTCGTGCGCCGGCCGGGACGCCGGCCGCCCCCGGCACCGCCCCCCACCAGCCCTGACCCCCCACCCAGTCCCCGATCCCGACCCGGACCCGACCCGGACCCGACCCCCTGCCGATCAGCGCGACCAGCCAGGAACGAGCCGTGACCATGATCACCCCCCAGCCCGGGAACCAGAACGCCTCCGGCCCCTCACTTCGCTCCGGGGCGGGTGCGCCCGGTACGCTCACCGCCGTGCCACACGCTGATCAGTCCCGAACCACCCAGAAGGGCGCTTCCGTGACCTATCCGGGACCGCCCCGGCCGGCCGAGGTCTCCGCCACACCCCTCGCGGACCTCGCCGACCAGCTGGGTATCCAGCAGCCGGAGAGCACCGCGGAGGTCACGGGCATCACCCACGACTCGCGTGCCGTCCGCCCCGGCGACCTGTACGCCGCACTGCCCGGCGCCCGTATGCACGGCGCGGACTTCGTCACCCAGGCCGCGAGCCTGGGCGCGGCCGCGGTGCTGACCGACCCGACCGGCGCCGAGCGCGCCGCGGCGACCGGCCTGCCGGTCCTGGTGGTCGACGACCCGCGCGCACGGATGGGCGAACTGGCGGCCACGCTCTACGGCCACCCGGGCCGGGACCTGCTGCAGATCGGCATCACCGGCACCTCCGGCAAGACCACCACCGCCTATCTCGTCGAGGGCGGCCTGAAGACCGCCCGCGCCACCGGGCTCATCGGGACCGTGGAGATGCGGATCGGCGAGGAGCGCATCAAGTCCGAGCGCACCACCCCCGAAGCCACCGACCTGCAGGCGCTGTTCGCGGTGATGCGCGAGCGCGGCGTCGAGGCGGTCGCGATGGAGGTCTCCAGCCACGCTTTGGTGCTCGGCCGGGTCGACGGCTGCGTCTTCGACGTCGCCGTCTTCACCAACCTCAGCCCGGAACACATGGAGTTCCACTCCGACATGGAGGACTACTTCCGGGCCAAGGCACAGCTGTTCACGCCGCACCGCAGCAGGCTCGGCGTGGTCAACCTCGACGACGACTACGGCCGCCGGCTCGCGAAGGAGGCGACCGTCCCGGTCGTCACCTACTCCGCCGAGGGCCACCCCGACGCCGACTGGCGCGCCGAGGACGTCGAGGTCGGCACCATGGACTCGACGTTCACCGTCGTCGGCCCCGACGGGCAGCGCATCCGGGCCAAGTCGCCGCTGGCGGGCCCCTTCAACGTGGCGAACACCCTCGCCGCCCTCGTCGCCCTCGCCGCGGCCGGCCTCGACCCGCAGGCCGCCGCCGACGGCATCGCCGCCGTACCCGGCGTGCCGGGCCGTCTGGAGCGCGTCGACGCCGGGCAGCCCTACCTCGCGGTCGTCGACTACGCCCACAAGACCGACGCCGTCGAGTCGGTGCTCAAGGCGCTGCGCAAGGTCACCAAGGGCCGGCTGCACGTCGTGCTCGGCTGCGGCGGCGACCGGGACAAGACCAAGCGCGCGCCGATGGGCGCCGCGATGGCGCGGCTCGCCGACACCGCCGTACTGACCTCCGACAACCCCCGCTCCGAGGACCCGCTCGCGATCCTCGCGACGATGCTCCAGGGCGCGGCCTCGGTGCCCGCGCACGAGCGCGGCGAGGTGGTCCTCTTCGAGGACCGCGCCGCCGCGATCGCCGCCGCCGTCGACCGCGCACAGCCCGGCGACACCGTGCTGGTCGCGGGCAAGGGCCACGAGCAGGGGCAGGACATCGCCGGGGTGGTCCGTCCCTTCGACGACCGCCAGGTGCTTCGCGAAGCAATCCAGAAGACCCAGGGATGAACCAGTGATCGCCCTCTCCCTCGCCGAGATCGCAAGCGTCGTCGGCGGGCAGACGTACGACATACCGGATCCGTCGGTGCAGGTGACCGGACCGGTGGTCCGGGACTCCCGTGATGTGGAGCCCGGCAGCCTCTTCGTCGCCTTCGTCGGCGAGCGCGTGGACGGCCACGACTTCGCCGCACAGGTCGTCGGCTCGGGCGCGGCCGCGGTACTCGGCTCGCGCCCCGTCGGCGTGCCCGCGATCGTCGTGGACGACGTGCAGCGCGCTCTCGGCGCCCTCGCCCGCCACGTCGTACGACGCCTGGGCGCGACCCTCGTCGCGCTGACCGGTTCGGCGGGCAAGACCAGCACCAAGGACCTCATCGCGCAGGTGCTCCAGCGCAAGGCGCCGACGGTGTTCACGCCCGGCTCCCTCAACAACGAGATCGGGCTGCCGCTGACCGCCCTGTCCGCCACCGAGGAAACACGGTTCCTCGTGCTGGAGATGGGGGCGCGCGGCATCGGGCACATCCGGTACCTCACCGAACTGACCCCGCCGCGGATCGGTCTCGTCCTCAACGTCGGCTCCGCGCACATCGGGGAGTTCGGCGGCCGTGAGCAGATCGCCCAGGCCAAGGGCGAACTGGTGGAGTCCCTGCCGCCCGAGGCGGAGGGCGGCGTCGCCGTCCTCAACGCCGACGACCCCTACGTCCGTGCCATGGCCTCCCGAACCAAGGCGAAGGTGCTCTTCTTCGGTGAGTCCGACGAAGCGGACGTACGCGCCGAGAACGTGCGACTCACGGACAGCGGACAGCCTTCCTTCAGGCTTCTCACACCCTCCGGTGCAAGCGATGTGACCATGCGCCTGTACGGTGAGCACCACGTGTCGAACGCGCTCGCCGCGGCCGCCGTCGCCCATGAGCTGGGCATGTCCGTAGCTGAGATCGCCACCGCGCTCTCCGAGGCGGGCTCCCTCTCCCGCTGGCGCATGGAGGTCACCGAGCGCCCGGACGGCGTGACCATCGTCAACGACGCCTACAACGCCAACCCCGAGTCCATGAAGGCCGCTCTGCGCGCGCTGGTGGCCATGGGCAAGGGGCGGCGGACCTGGGCGGTGCTCGGCAAGATGGCCGAGCTCGGGGACGAGGCGCTCGCCGAGCACGACGCGGTCGGACGGCTCGCCGTCCGGCTCAACGTCAGCAAGCTCGTCGCGGTCGGCGGCAGGGAAGCCGCCTGGCTGCAACTGGGCGCATATAACGAGGGTTCGTGGGGTGAGGAGTCGGTGCACGTGTCCGACGCACAGGCGGCGGTCGACCTGTTGCGCAGCGAGTTGCGCCCGGGGGACGTCGTACTCGTGAAGGCGTCGCGTTCGGTCGGTCTGGAGGCGGTCGCGCAGGCGCTGCTCGAGACCGGTACCGAGGGTGAGGTTGCCGCCCGATGATGAAGCAGATCCTGTTCGCAGGAGTCATTGGCCTCTTCCTCACCCTGGTCGGCACCCCGCTGCTGATCAAGCTGCTCGCCCGCAAGGGATACGGCCAGTACATCCGCGACGACGGTCCGCGCGAGCACGCCAGCAAGCGCGGCACGCCGACCATGGGCGGTATCGCGTTCATCCTGGCGACGGTCGCCGCCTACTTCCTCGCCAAGGTCATCACCGGCTACGCGCCGACGTACTCGGGCGTGCTGGTCCTCGGCCTGATGGTCGGCATGGGTCTGGTCGGCTTCCTCGACGACTACATCAAGATCGTCAAGCGGCGCTCGCTGGGTCTGCGGGCCAAGGCCAAGATGGCCGGCCAGCTGATCGTCGGCATCGCCTTCGCCGTGCTCTCCCTGCAGTTCGCCGACGCCCGCGGCAACACCCCGGCCTCCACCAAGCTGTCCTTCATCACCGACTTCGGCTGGACGATCGGTCCGGTGCTCTTCGTCGTGTGGGCGCTGTTCATGATCCTGGCCATGTCCAACGGCGTGAACCTCACCGACGGTCTGGACGGCCTGGCCACCGGCGCCTCCGTGCTGGTCTTCGGCGCCTACACGTTCATCGGCGTCTGGCAGTTCCAGGAGTCGTGCGCCAACGCGCTCACCCTCACCAACCCGGGCGCCTGCTACGAGGTGCGCGACCCGCTCGACCTCGCCGTGGTGTCCTCCGCATTGATGGGCGCCTGCCTCGGCTTCCTGTGGTGGAACACGTCGCCCGCCAAGATCTTCATGGGGGACACCGGTTCGCTCGCCCTCGGCGGTGTGCTCACCGGTCTGGCCATCCTCTCCCGCACGGAGCTGCTGGTGGCCATCATGGGCGGCCTGTTCGTCCTCATCACCATGTCGGTCGTCATCCAGGTCGGATCCTTCCGGCTCACCGGGAAGCGCGTCTTCCGGATGGCGCCGCTCCAGCACCACTTCGAACTCAAGGGCTGGTCCGAGGTCCTTGTGGTGGTCCGCTTCTGGATCATCCAGGGCATCTGTGTGATCGTCGGACTGGGCCTCTTCTACGCGGGATGGGCAGCGGACAAGTGACCTCCTCGGTGTCCCCGGACTTCCAGGGCAAGCGCATCACCGTCGCCGGGCTCGGCGTCTCCGGCGTCCCGGCGGCCAAGGTGCTCCACGCGCGCGGGGCGATCGTCACGGTCGTCAACGACGGCGACGACGCACGCGCGCGTGAGCAGGCCGCCGAGTTGGAGGCGCTCGGCGTCACCGTGCGCCTCGGCGACGGCGACACCCTGCCCGAGGGCACCGAGCTGATCGTCACCGCGCCGGGCTGGAAGCCCACCAAGCCCCTCTTCCAGGCCGCCGGGAAGGCCGGCGTGGAGGTCTGGGGCGACGTGGAGCTCGCCTGGCGGCTGCGCGGCCCCGACGCCGCCCCCTGGCTGTGCGTGACCGGCACCAACGGCAAGACCACCACTGTGCAGATGCTGGCCTCCATCCTGAAGGCCGCCGGACTGCGCACCGCCGCCGTCGGCAACATCGGCGTCTCCCTGCTGGACGCCGTCCTCGGCGAGGAGACCTACGACGTCCTCGCCGTGGAGCTGTCCAGCTACCAGCTGCACTGGGCGCCCTCGCTGCGCGCCCACTCCGCGGCCGTCCTCAACCTCGCCCCGGACCACCTCGACTGGCACGGCTCCATGGAGGCGTACGCCCGCGACAAGGGCCGCATCTACGAGGGCAACCGCGTCGCCTGCGTCTACAACGTCGCCGACAAGGCCACCGAGGACCTGGTGCGCGAGGCCGATGTCGAAGAGGGCTGCCGTGCCATCGGGTTCACCCTCGGCACGCCCGGCCCCTCCCAACTCGGTGTCGTGGAGGGCATTCTGGTCGACCGCGCCTTCGTCGAGATGCGGCACAAGAACGCCCAGGAGCTCGCCGAGGTCTCCGACGTCAACCCGCCCGCCCCGCACAACGTCGCCAACGCCCTGGCCGCCGCGGCCCTCGCCCGTGCCTTCGGCGTCGAGCCCCGCGCCGTCCGCGACGGCCTGCGGAACTTCCGCCCGGACGCCCACCGCATCGCGCATGTCGCGGACGTGGACGGTGTCGCCTACGTCGACGACTCCAAGGCCACCAACACGCATGCCGCGCAGGCCTCGTTGGCGGCCTATGAGTCGATCGTATGGATTGCGGGCGGTCTGGCGAAGGGGGCGACCTTCGACGAACTGGTCGCCGGCGCGGCGAAGCGACTGCGCGGCGTCGTCCTCATCGGCGCCGATCGGGCCCTCATCCGCGAGGCCCTCGCGCGACACGCCCCGGAAGTACCCGTCGTCGACCTCGACCGGACCGACACTGGGGCGATGCTCCAGGCTGTCCAGGAGGCCCAGCGGCTCGCCGAGCCCGGCGACACGGTGCTGCTCGCCCCGGCCTGCGCCTCCATGGACATGTTCGCCAACTACAACAAGCGCGGCGACGCGTTCGCTCAGGCCGTGTCCGAACTCGGGGCCTGACCCGGCCGCCTGGCGCCGGGCGACCTCGGGAGGGACGCGTGGGACGCGCGATGCGCAGCGGAGGCGCTGATGCCCAGTAGCCGTACCGGCCGGCCGCCCGTGCAGCGGGCCGCGCGCCGGCCCCCCGCCCCCCGTCCGCCGCGCGACAACGCCGTCACCCGGGCGTACGCGCGGGCGCGGCGGGCCTGGGACCGGCCGCTGACCGCCTACTACCTGATCGTCGGCGGCAGCGCCCTGATCACCGTGCTCGGCCTGGTGATGGTCTACTCGGCCTCCCAGATCACCGCGCTGCAGATGGGACTGACCGGCTCGTACTTCTTCCGCAAGCAGCTGCTGGCCGCCGTCCTCGGCGGGGCGCTGCTGCTGGCCGCGTCCCGGATGCCGGTGAAGCTGCACCGGGGGCTCGCGTACCCGATCCTGGCGGGCGCGGTCTTCCTGATGGCCCTGGTGCAGGTGCCGGGGATAGGGATGGCGGTCAACGGCAACCAGAACTGGATCTCGCTCGGCGGCTCCTTCCAGATCCAGCCCAGTGAGTTCGGCAAGCTGGCGCTCGTGCTGTGGGGCGCCGACCTCATGGCGCGCAAGCAGGACAGGAACCTGCTCAACCAGTGGAAGCACATGCTGGTCCCGCTGGTGCCGATGGCCTTCCTGCTGCTCGGGCTGATCATGCTCGGCGGCGACATGGGCACGGCGATCATCCTCACCGCGATCCTGTTCGGCGTGCTGTGGCTCGCGGGGGCGCCGACCCGGATGTTCGTCGGCGTGCTGTCCGTGGCGGCCACCCTCGGTGTGATCCTGATCAAGACCAGCCCCAACCGGATGGCCCGCCTGGCCTGCATCGGCGCGACCGACCCGGGGCCGGGGGACAGCTGCTGGCAGGCCGTGCACGGGATCTACGCCCTCGCCTCGGGCGGACTGTTCGGTTCCGGGCTGGGTGCCAGTGTGGAAAAATGGGGCCAACTCCCCGAAGCGCACACCGACTTCATCTTCGCCGTCACCGGTGAGGAACTGGGTCTGGCGGGGACACTGTCGGTCCTCGCCCTGTTCGCGGCTCTAGGCTATGCGGGTATCCGCGTGGCCGGACGCACGGAGGACCCCTTCGTGAGGTACGCCGCGGGAGGCGTGACCACCTGGATCACCGCCCAGGCGGTGATCAACATCGGTGCGGTGCTCGGTCTGCTGCCGATCGCCGGTGTCCCGCTCCCGCTGTTCTCCTACGGGGGTTCCGCCCTGCTGCCGACCATGTTCGCCATCGGGCTGCTGATCGCCTTCGCGCGTGACGATCCCGCTGCGCGGGCGGCGCTTGCGCTGCGGCAACCTCGTTTTGGTAGAAAGCGGGGGGCCGGGGGCTCCGGGTCGGCCCGGAGTGCCCGGAGTTGGAACACGATGCGACGGCGTGCCTCGGCGGCGCGCTCGTCCGGAGAGCGGTGAATTTCGGTGCATGTCGTACTCGCCGGCGGGGGCACCGCGGGCCACATCGAGCCCGCGCTCGCCCTCGCGGACGCCCTGCGCAGGCAGGACCCGACCGTGGGGATCACGGCCCTGGGCACGGAGCGCGGCCTGGAGACCACGCTCGTGCCGCAGCGGGGCTACGAGCTCGCGCTGATCCCGGCGGTGCCGCTGCCGCGCAAGCCCACTCCCGAGCTGATCACCGTCCCGGGCCGGCTGCGCGGCACGATCAAGGCGGCCGAGCAGATCCTGGAGCGCACCAAGGCGGACGCGGTGGTCGGCTTCGGCGGGTACGTCGCCCTGCCCGGCTACCTCGCCGCCAAGCGCCTCGGTGTGCCGATCGTGATCCACGAGGCGAACGCCCGCCCGGGCCTGGCCAACAAGATCGGCTCGCGCTACGCCGCGCAGGTCGCCGTCGCCACCCCGGACAGCAAGCTCAGGAACGCGCGCTACATCGGCATCCCGCTGCGCCACTCCATCGCCACCCTGGACCGGGCCGCCGTCCGTCCCGAGGCGCGCGCGATGTTCGGCCTGGACCCGAACCTGCCCACGCTGCTGGTCTCCGGCGGCTCGCAGGGCGCCCGCCGCCTCAACGAGGTGGTCCAGCAGGTCGCGCCCTGGCTCCAGCAGGCCGGCATCCAGATTCTGCACGCGGTCGGCCCGAAGAACGAACTGCCGCAGGTCCACCAGATGCCGGGAATGCCCCCCTACATCCCGGTAAGTTACCTGGACAGGATGGACCTCGCGTACGCCGCGGCCGACATGATGCTCTGCCGCGCGGGCGCGATGACCGTCGCCGAACTCTCCGCCGTCGGACTCCCGGCCGCCTACGTTCCGCTGCCCATCGGCAACGGCGAGCAGCGGCTGAACGCCCAGCCGGTGGTCAAGGCCGGCGGCGGTCTGCTGGTCGACGACGCGGACCTCACCCCGGAGTGGGTGCAGCAGAACGTCCTGCCCGTGCTCGCCGACCCGCACCGGCTGTACCAGATGTCCCGCGCCGCCGCCGAGTTCGGCCGCCGGGACGCCGACGACCTCCTCGTCGGCATGGTGTACGAGGCGATCGCCGCCCACCGTGCACACCGTTAGGCACGTATGACGAAAGGGCAGGGAGCGTGGCCGGATCGACGACCGCCGAGCGCGGGGAACGCCAGCAGGAGTCGTCCGGCCCGCCCCTGGTCCGCAGGCTGGGCCGGCGCCGCCTTCGTATGATCATCACTTTCGGGCTGGCCTTCGTCCTGGTCGCGGCGGGAGCCCTGTGGGCGCTCTACGGGTCCCAGTGGCTGCGGGTGGAGCGGGTCACCGTCTCCGGCACCCGGGAGCTGACGCCGCAGGAGGTGCGCGACGTGGCGCGGGTGCCGCTCGGGGAGCCGCTGGCGTCGGTCGACACCGACGGGATCGAGGCGCGGCTGCGCCGGAAACTGCTGCGCATCGACACGGTGGACGTGGCGCGTTCCTGGCCGCACGGAATCACGCTGAAAGTGACCGAGCGGACTCCGGTTCTTCTTGTTCAAAACGGGAGGAAGTTCATGGAAGTGGACGCGGAAGGCGTCCGTTTTGCCATGATTTCCGAGCCGATTAAAGGCGTTCCGCTGCTGCAATTGATGACCGCTCAACCGGGTTCCGCCACCGCGAGCCTGCGCCGTTTCGGCGAGGGCCGGCTGGTGCGCGCGGCGGTGTCCGTGGCGGGCACCCTCCCGCCCGCTGTGGCGCATGAGACGCGTGTGGTCAAGGTCCGTTCCTACGACGACATCGCGCTGGAGTTGGGCGGCAACCGCACGGTGGCCTGGGGGAGTGCCGAGAAGGGACCCCTGAAGGCCCGTACCCTCACCGCGCTGATGAAAGCCGCCCCGCGCGCACGGCACTTCGACGTGAGCGTTCCCACCGCCCCTGTGTCAGCGGGGAGTTGACGCACATCAGCGCAGGCCAGCACCCTGGTTGGGCAGCGCTACGGCTGATCACATAGGGTGAAAAGAAAAACGGGAGGTTCGGCGTGTTCGTTGAACGTGCGCCACTTGTCGACTTAGTGTCCTGTTCAGAAGACTCCAAGGAACGGACACACTGGTAACCCTAAACTTCAGGGTTAGGGTTCGGGTCGGCGATTCGGACCGTCCCATTCGGCATCAGTCGCCGGAGCGCGCCACAACGCGAGACGGCGACACGTAACTCGAGGCGAGAGGCCTTCGACGTGGCAGCACCGCAGAACTACCTCGCAGTCATCAAAGTCATCGGTGTCGGCGGCGGTGGTGTCAATGCCATCAACCGGATGATCGAGGTCGGTCTCAAGGGCGTCGAGTTCATCGCCATCAACACCGACGCGCAAGCTCTGTTGATGAGCGACGCCGACGTCAAGCTCGACGTCGGCCGTGAACTCACCCGGGGACTCGGCGCCGGAGCCAATCCGGCCGTCGGCCGCAAGGCCGCCGAGGATCACCGCGAGGAGATCGAGGAGGTCCTCAAGGGGGCCGACATGGTCTTCGTGACGGCCGGTGAAGGCGGCGGCACCGGCACCGGCGGCGCACCCGTCGTGGCCAACATCGCGCGCTCCCTGGGCGCCCTCACCATCGGCGTGGTCACACGCCCGTTCACCTTCGAGGGGCGGCGCCGCGCGAACCAGGCCGAGGACGGCATCGCCGAACTCCGCGAAGAGGTCGACACCCTCATCGTCATCCCCAACGACCGGCTGCTGTCCATCTCGGACCGCCAGGTCTCGGTCCTGGACGCCTTCAAGTCCGCCGACCAGGTCCTGCTCTCCGGTGTCCAGGGCATCACCGACCTCATCACCACCCCCGGCCTGATCAACCTCGACTTCGCCGACGTCAAGTCGGTCATGTCCGAGGCCGGTTCGGCGCTGATGGGCATCGGCTCGGCCCGCGGCGACGACCGCGCCGTGGCCGCGGCCGAGATGGCGATCTCCTCCCCGCTGCTGGAGGCGTCCATCGACGGCGCCCGCGGCGTGCTGCTGTCCATCTCCGGCGGCTCCGACCTCGGCCTGTTCGAGATCAACGAGGCCGCCCAGCTGGTCAGCGAGGCCGCCCACCCCGAGGCCAACATCATCTTCGGCGCCGTCATCGACGACGCCCTCGGCGACGAGGTCCGGGTCACCGTGATCGCGGCCGGCTTCGACGGCGGCCAGCCCCCGGCCAAGCGGGACAACGTCCTCGGCTCCTCCTCGGCCAAGCGCGAGGAGCCCGCCCCGGTACGGCAGCCCGAGAGCCGCCCGACCTTCGGCTCGCTCGGCAGCGTCAAGCCCAAGGAGGAGCCGGAGCCCGCTCCCGCTCCCGAGCCCGCGCCCGACATCCCGGTCGCCCCGCCCATCACCCCGGCGCCGCGCAGCTACTCGGACAGTGCGGCCGAGGAGCTGGACGTCCCGGACTTCCTGAAGTGATAGGACAGCGCGACACCGTGAGCGGCGCGCACTTCGCCTTCACCGACCGGTGGGGCGGGGTGAGCGCCGTTCCGTACGAGGAGCTCAACCTCGGCGGCGCGGTCGGCGACGACCCCGACGCCGTGACCACCAACCGCGAGCTGGCCGCGAAGTCCCTGGGACTGGACGCGGCGCGGGTGGTGTGGATGAACCAGGTGCACGGCGACGACGTCGCCGTGGTGGACGAGCCGTGGGGCGAGCGGCCCGTGCCGGAGGTCGACGCGATCGTCACCACCCGGCGCGGCCTCGCCCTCGCGGTGCTCACCGCCGACTGCACCCCCGTCCTGCTCGCCGACCCGGTCGCCGGGGTCGTCGCCGCGGCCCACGCCGGCCGGCCCGGCATGGTCGCCGGGGTCGTGCCCGCCGCGCTACGCGCGATGATGGACCTGGGCGCCGAACCGTCCCGGATCGTCGCCCGCACCGGACCCGCGGTCTGCGGCCGGTGCTACGAGGTGCCCGAGGAGATGCGCGCCGAGGTGGCCGCCGTCGAACCGGCGGCGTACGCCGAGACGAGCTGGGGCACACCGGCGCTCGATGTGAGCGCCGGCGTGCACGCGCAGCTCGAGCGGCTCGGGGTGCGCGACCGGGAGCAATCGCCGGTGTGCACGCGCGAGTCGCGTGACCACTTCTCGTACCGCCGCGACCGCGTCACCGGGCGGCTCGCGGGCTATGTGTGGCTGGACTGATGGGGCATGACGGACCGTAAGGACGAACTCGCCGGAAACCTGGCGAAGGTGGAGGAGCGCATCGCCGCCGCGTGCGCGGCGGCCGGGCGCCCGCGCGAGTCGGTGACGCTGATCGTGGTCACCAAGACCTATCCGGCGAGCGACGTGCGCATTCTCGCGGAGCTCGGGGTGCGCCATGTCGCCGAGAACCGCGACCAGGACGCGGCACCCAAGGCCGCCGCCTGCGCGGATCTGCCCCTGAAGTGGCACTTCGTCGGTCAGTTGCAGACCAACAAGGTGCGTTCCGTGGTCGGTTACGCCGATCTCGTGCAGTCCGTCGATCGCGCCCGGCTCGTCACGGCCCTGTCGAAGGAGGCCGTGCGGGCCGGGCGGGAGATCGGCTGTCTCCTCCAGGTCGCGCTCGACGCGGGCGCGAGCGGGAGAGGGGAGCGCGGGGGCGTGGCTCCCGGGGGAATCGAAGAGTTGGCCGGACTCGTCGCCGCCTCGCCGGGGCTGCGCCTCGACGGCCTGATGACCGTCGCTCCGCTCACCGGTGAGTACGCCGGCCGCCAACGCGAGGCGTTCGAGCGGTTGATGGATTTGTCGACCGACCTGCGCCGAGCCCATCCGGCTGCAACCATGGTCTCGGCAGGGATGAGTGCGGACCTCGAGGAGGCCGTGGCGGCCGGGGCGACACATGTGCGCGTCGGTACGGCGGTACTCGGAGTCCGCCCCAGGCTCGGGTAACGTCGCCAAGAAGTCGGACCACAGCAGAAAATATGGTCATTTCCGCTGGAAGGCGGGCAGAAGGACCACGTGGATCGCGGGCACTCGGCAGCGTCAGCCGATCCACCACAGAGCGGAGGACTCAGAGCATGGCCGGCGCGATGCGCAAGATGGCGGTCTACCTCGGCCTCGTGGAGGACGATGGGTACGACGGCCGGGGATTCGACCCCGACGACGACTTCGAGCCCGAGCTGGACCCGGAGCCCGAGCGCGATCACCGACGGCACGAGCCGTCCCACCAGTCGCACGGTGCACACCAGTCCCAAAGGGACGAAGAGGTGCGAATCGTCCAACCGCCCGCCCCGCGTGAGCCGGTGGCGCGCGCCGCTTCGCTCCCCGCGGAATCCAGCCGCCCGGCGCGCATCGCGCCCGTGTCATCCATCACACAAGAACGTCAGTCCCTGGAGAAGAACGCACCGGTGATCATGCCCAAGGTCGTGTCGGAACGAGAGCCGTACCGGATCACCACACTTCACCCGCGGACCTACAACGAGGCCCGTACCATCGGGGAACACTTCCGTGAGGGCACCCCGGTGATCATGAATCTGACTGAGATGGATGACACAGACGCGAAGCGACTTGTCGACTTTGCGGCCGGTCTGGTGTTTGGTCTTCACGGCAGCATCGAGCGGGTGACGCAGAAGGTGTTCCTGTTGTCGCCTGCTAACGTCGATGTCACGGCGGAGGACAAGGCCCGCATCGCAGAAGGCGGGTTCTTCAACCAGAGCTGAGACGCTTGACCGGAAACGCAGTACGAAACAGGGGAGAGGGAAGCACCAGCCATGAGCGTGTTCGCGCAGGTGATCTACATCGCGCTGATGGTGTTCCTCGTCGTGCTGATCTTCCGGTTGGTCATGGACTACGTGTTCCAGTTCGCCCGCTCGTGGCAACCCGGCAAGGCGATGGTGGTCGTCCTGGAGGCCACCTACACTGTCACCGATCCACCGCTGAAGCTTCTGCGGCGGTTCATTCCGCCGCTGCGTCTCGGGGGCGTGGCGCTCGACCTGTCCTTCTTCGTACTGATGATCATCGTCTACATCCTGATCTCCATCGTGGGCAGCTTCGCGAGGTGAATGTGGACGATACGGTCTTGCCGACTGCCGATGACTACGTTGAGGTGAAGAGATGCCGTTGACCCCCGAGGACGTGCGGAACAAGCAGTTCACGACCGTCCGCCTCCGAGAAGGCTATGACGAGGACGAGGTCGATGCCTTCCTCGACGAGGTCGAAGCCGAACTGACCCGCCTGCTCCGCGAGAACGAGGACCTGCGCGCCAAGCTGGCCGCCGCCACGCGCGCGGCCGCGCAGAACCAGCAGAACATGCGCAAGCCTCAGGAGCAGCAGGACCAGCAGCAGCAGCCGCCGCAGGGCATGCGAGGTCCCGGCCAGCCGGTGCCCGCCGGGATATCGGGCCCGCCGCAGCAGCAGATGGGTGGCCCCATGGGTGGCCCGCCCCAGCTGCCGAGCGGTGCCCCGCAGCTGCCGGCCGGTCCGGGCGGTCAGGGCCCGCAGGGTCCCGGCCAGATGGGTCCCGGTCCGATGGGCCAGGGTCCGATGCAGGGCCAGATGCAGGGCCAGATGGGCCCCGGCGGCCCGATGGGCGGCCCCATGGGCGGCCCCGGTCCGATGGGTCAGGGCCCCGGTGGCGACAGCGCCGCCCGAGTCCTGTCGCTGGCCCAGCAGACCGCCGACCAGGCGATCGCCGAGGCCCGTCAGGAGGCCAACAAGATCGTCGGTGAGGCGCGTTCGCGTGCCGAGGGTCTCGAGCGTGACGCCCGTGCCAAGGCCGACGCCCTGGAGCGGGACGCGCAGGAGAAGCACCGCGTCGCCATGGGCTCCCTGGAGTCCGCTCGCGCCACGCTGGAGCGCAAGGTCGAGGACCTGCGCGGCTTCGAGCGCGAGTACCGCACGCGGCTGAAGTCCTACCTGGAGTCGCAGCTGCGTCAGCTGGAGACCCAGGCGGACGACTCGCTGGCCCCGCCGCGCACCCCGGCGACCGCGTCGCTGCCGCCGTCCCCGGCGCCCTCCATGGCCCCGGCCGGCGCGAGCGCCCCGTCGTACGGCGGCAACCAGACGATGGGCGGCAACTCCGGTCCGTCCGCCCCGTCCTACGGCGGCCAGCAGCAGATGTCGCCGGCGATGACCCAGCCGATGGCGCCGGTCCGCCCGCAGGGCCCGTCCCCGATGGGCCAGGCGCCGTCGCCGATGCGCGGCTTCCTGATCGACGAGGACGACAACTGACAGGCCGCTGAGACGAGTACGACAACGGCGTCGGCAACGTCATAGGGCGGGCCCCTTGGACTTCGGTCCTGGGGGCCCGCCCTTTTTACGCGGGTTGAGTCGAGAACCCAGGGGCGCGAGGCTGAGTCGATGTGCGGCTCCGCCGCGCGGGGCGCACCGTGACTGAGCCCGGCCGAGCGCATGAAGAAGGGCCCGGCCTCCTGACCGGAGACCGGGCCCTTCTCACAACGACCGAGCTACACCTTCCGCAGCCGGAACGTGAGCGACAGCCCCTCGTCGGTGAACGGCTCACCGAAGCCGGCGTCGGCGTCCGCCTCGCCCTGGGCGAAGTCGGTCGCGAGAACCTCGTCCGCGATGAGACCGGTGTGGGCGGTGAGCGCCGAGATCGTCGCCGGGTCCGTGGCCGTCCACCGCAGCGCGATCCGGTCCGCGACGTCCAGTCCGCTGTTCTTGCGGGCCTCCTGGATCAGGCGGATCGCGTCACGGGCCAGGCCCGCCTGCCGCAGCTCCTCCGTGATCTCCAGGTCCAGCGCCACCGTGGCACCCGAGTCGGAGGCCACCGACCAGCCCTCACGCGGCGTCTCCGTGATGATCACCTCGTCCGGAGCGAGGTCGACCGTCTCGCCGTCGACCTCCACCGACGCCCTGCCCTCGCGCAGCGCCAGCGACAGCGCGGCCGCGTCGGCGTTCGCGACGGCCTTCGCCACGTCCTGCACCCGCTTGCCGAACCGCTTGCCCAACGCCCGGAAGTTGGCCTTCGCCGTGGTGTCGACGAGCGAGCCGCCGACCTCGGACAGCGAGGCCAGGGCGGAGACGTTCAGCTCCTCCGTGATCTGCGTGTGCAGCTCAGGGTCGAGGGTGTCGAAGCCCGCCGCGGCGATCAGCGCACGGGACAGCGGCTGACGCGTCTTCACGCCGGACTCCGCGCGGGTGGCGCGGCCCAGCTCCACCAGCCGGCGCACCAGCAGCATCTGCTGCGAAAGGCGCGGGTCGATCGCCGACAGGTCCGCCTCGGGCCAGCCGGACAGGTGCACGGACTCCGGCGCACCCGGGGTGACCGGGACGATCAGGTCCTGCCACACCCGCTCGGTGATGAACGGGGTGATCGGGGCCATCAGCTTGGTGACCGTCTCCAGCACCTCGTGCAGCGTGCGCAGCGCGGCCTTGTCGCCCTGCCAGAACCGGCGGCGCGAGCGGCGCACGTACCAGTTCGACAGGTCGTCGACGAACGCCGAGAGCAGCTTGCCGGCGCGCTGGGTGTCGTACGCCTCCAGGGCCTGGGTGACCTGGTCGGTGAGCGCGTGCAGCTCGCTGAGCAGCCAGCGGTCCAGCAGCGGGCGCTCGGCCGGGGCCGGGTCCGCCTCGCTCGGCGCCCAGCCGGACGTGCGGGCGTACAGGGCCTGGAAGGCGACCGTGTTCCAGTACGTGAGGAGCGTCTTGCGGACGACCTCCTGGATGGTGCCGTGGCCCACGCGGCGCGCCGCCCACGGGGAGCCGCCGGCCGCCATGAACCAGCGCACCGCGTCCGCGCCGTGCTGGTCCATGAGCGGGATGGGCTGCAGGATGTTGCCCAGGTGCTTGGACATCTTGCGGCCGTCCTCGGCGAGGATGTGGCCGAGGCACACGACGTTCTCGTACGAGGACTTGTCGAAGACGAGCGTGCCGACCGCCATCAGCGTGTAGAACCAGCCGCGGGTCTGGTCGATCGCCTCGGAGATGAACTGCGCCGGGTACCGGCTCTCGAACAGCTCCTTGTTCTTGTACGGGTAGCCCCACTGCGCGAACGGCATCGAACCCGAGTCGTACCAGGCGTCGATGACCTCCGGCACGCGCGTGGCCGTGTTCCCGCAGCCCTCGTGCGGGCAGGCGAAGGTCACGTCGTCGATGTACGGGCGGTGCGGGTCCAGCCCGGACTGGTCGGCGCCGGACAGCCGGCTCAGCTCCGCGCGGGAGCCGACGCAGGTGAGGTGGTCGTCCTCGCAGCGCCAGATCGGCAGCGGCGTGCCCCAGTAGCGGTTGCGGGAGAGCGCCCAGTCGATGTTGTTGTTCAGCCAGTCGCCGAAGCGGCCGTGCTTGACCGTCTCCGGGAACCAGTTGGTCTTCTCGTTCTCCGCGATCAGGCGGTCCTTGATCGCCGTGGTGCGGATGTACCAGGACGGCTGCGCGTAGTACAGCAGCGCGGTGTGGCAGCGCCAGCAGTGCGGGTAGCTGTGCTCGTACGGCAGGTGCTTGAAGAGCAGGCCGCGCGCGCCGAGGTCCTCGGTGAGCTTCTCGTCGGCCTTCTTGAAGAAGACGCCGCCGACCAGCGGGACGTCCTCCTCGAAGGTGCCGTCCGGGCGGACCGGGTTCACGACGGGCAGGCCGTAGGAGCGGCAGACCTTGAGGTCGTCCTCACCGAAGGCGGGGGACTGGTGGACCAGACCCGTACCGTCCTCGGTCGTCACGTACTCGGCGTTGACGACGTAGTGCGCCGGAGCGGGGAACTCGATCAGCTCGAACGGACGCTGGTAGGCCCAGCGCTCCATCTCGGCGCCGGTGAAGGACTGCCCCGTGGTCTCCCAGCCCTCGCCGAGCGCCTTGGCGAGCAGCGGCTCGGCGACGACGAGCTTCTCCTCGCCGTTCGTCGCGACGACGTAGGTGACCTCGGGGTGGGCGGCGACGGCCGTGTTGGACACCAGGGTCCACGGGGTCGTCGTCCACACCAGCAGCGCGGCCTCGCCGGCCAGCGGGCCGGAGGTCAGCGGGAAGCGGACGTACACGGACGGGTCGACGACCGTCTCGTAGCCCTGGGCCAGCTCGTGATCGGAGAGGCCGGTGCCGCAGCGCGGACACCAGGGGGCCACGCGGTGGTCCTGGACGAGGAGGCCCTTGTCGAAGATCTCCTTCAGCGACCACCAGACGGACTCCACGTACTCCGGGTCCATGGTCCGGTAGGCGTCGTCGAGGTCGACCCAGTAGCCCATGCGGGTCGTCAGCTCGGCGAAGGCGTCGGTGTGCCGGGTCACCGACTCGCGGCACTTGGCGTTGAACTCGGCGATGCCGTAGGCCTCGATGTCCTGCTTGCCGGAGAAGCCCAGCTCCTTCTCCACCGCCAGCTCGACCGGCAGGCCGTGGCAGTCCCAGCCGGCCTTGCGGGCCACGTGGTAGCCGCGCATGGTGCGGAAGCGGGGGAAGACGTCCTTGAAGACGCGCGCCTCGATGTGGTGCGCGCCGGGCATGCCGTTGGCGGTGGGCGGGCCCTCGTAGAACACCCATTCGGGGCGGCCCTCGGACCGCTCCAGGCTCTTGGCGAAGATCTTCTGATCGCGCCAGAAGTCGAGCACGGCGTGCTCGAGCGCGGGCAGGTCGACCTGAGCGGGCACCTGGCGGTACGTCGGCGCTGTCATCTGCGAGCTTCCTCCAACGGACTTTCTGCCTTCCGTCGGAGGGACGAGAGCCTTGTCGTGCCTTACGCCGTCGTCGGCGCGCTCCCGCGGTACCACCCTCCTTGGCCCTCCGGTGCGTCGTGTGCTCCGGTGAGCCCCCTCATTGGGGTCGCGAAGCCGGGTCTACTGGCCCCCAGGGGGTGTTCTTCCGGCGGCTCCGGGGTGATCTTCACGTCGCGCTCGCCCCCGGGCTCACACCGTCCCCGGGTCGCTCTGGGCTGCGTACGCCGCTACTCGTCCCCATCCACGCTTTTCGCTGCGCCCAGTGTACGGCGCCGCGCGGACGGCGGCCGACCGGTTTTCCCGGGGCCGCCCCTTTCGCGGGGGCCGGCGCAGCGGCACGGGGGCCGCCGAGGTGACCCGAATGGGCAGGTGCCGGGTGGCCGGATACCGGTACCTGCCGCTGGGCGGCATACCCGGCGGAGAGCTGGGCACAACGCAGGCAGACCTGCCGCGTGGGGGGCGCGGGGTGGGCGAATCGGGCGGCGTGCCCCGTTGCCGCGGGACTCAAGTCGATTTATCGTCCCAGCACGATTCGCGAGCAAGATCACAATATGTGAAGGGGCCGCGGCCATGGTGGCGAAAAAGACCGCCGTACAGCAGTCGGCGTCCCGCGGGCCCACACAGGCCCCCGGGGGTGCGGCCAAGGACGTGAGCGGGCGGAAGACGGTCGCGGGCACCGCCCGCGCGGGGAAAGCGGCCACGGGCGCGGCGGGCGCGGGAAAGGCGGCCGCGAAGGAGACCGCTGCCGAGCGCCCGGGCGCCGGGGCGAAGACGCCCGCGAAGAAGGCGTCCCCGGCGAAGACGACGGCACCGGGGAGGTCTGCCGCGCGCTCCGCCGGGGCAGAGAAGACGACGGCTAAGACGGCGACGGCTAAGACGGCGACCAAGAAGACGATCACGAGCAAGAAGGCGACGGCGACGAAGACGGCGGCGGCGACGAAGACGGCGGCCAAGAAGACGACCACGAGCAAGAAGGCGACGACGACGAAGACGGCGGCGGCGACGAAGACGGCGGCGGCCAAGAAGTCGGCAGCCAAGAAGACCGCTGCGGAGAAGGTGCCGGCGGCGGTGCAGGAGACGGCGGCGGGTGACAAGGCGGCGTCGAAGAAGGCGGCCGACGGCAAGAGCGCGGGGAAGAAGACCACGACGAGGGCGACGGCGGCGAAGGCGGCCGGGAAGACCGCGGCGGGAAAGGCGACGGCGGAAAGGGCACCGGCAGGCAAGGCACAGGCGGACAGGGCACAGGCGGACAGGGCCCCGGCGGGCAGCGCGACGGCGAAGAAGACCGCGGCGGTGGACGAGGGCCTCGGGAAGGGCGCCGCCAAGGCAGCCCCGCCCAGGAAGGCCGTGGCGAAGAAGACCGCCGCGGACAAGTCCGGCGCCGGAACGGCCACGGCCGGGAAGACCCCGGTCACGAAGACCGCGGCCGGATCGGCAGCCACCGCGGAGGCCGCGGGCAAGCCGGCCCGGTCCCGGGCCGGGGCGCACGCCGGCGCCGGCGAGGGCACGACCCGCGACGCGTCCGGCACGACCCGCGACGCGTCCGGCGGGACCGGCACCCCCCGCGGCGTGACCGGCACGACCCGTGCGCAGAGCACGGGCAGGAACACGACCCGTAAGAAGAGCACGACCAAGAAGGCGGGCGCGGCTGAGGCCGCGGAGCAGACGGGAGCCACGACAGTGGTTGCGAAGAAGACTCCTGGCACGGCCACGGCGGCCACGACCGCCGTTCCCAAGGCACGCGTCGCCGCGGCGGAACCGGGCGACCTGGCGGTGCGCCCCGGCGAGGACCCCTGGACCCCTCAGGAGGTCGAGGAGGCCCGCTCGGAGCTGCAGGCCGAGATGGACCGGCTGCGCGCGGAGCTGGACTCCTCGGAGAAGTCCCTGGCCGGGCTCATGCGGGACTCGGGGGACGGCGCCGGTGACGACCAGGCGGACACCGGCACCAAGAACATCACCCGCGAGCACGAGCTGGCGCTCGCCGCCAACGCGCGCGAGATGCTCACGCAGATCGAGCACGCCATGGAACGGCTCGACGCGGGCACCTACGGCCTGTGCGAGAACTGCGGCAAGCCGATCGGCAAGGCCCGTATGCAGGCGTTCCCGCGCGCCACCCTGTGCGTGGAGTGCAAGCAGAAGCAGGAGCGCAGGTACTGATGGGTATCGGGGCGCCGATGGGCGTGCCGTACCCTCGTCCTCAGTCAGGTACCTAGGTTGAGGGACTCACGTGGCAGAGGCGGAGCGCATCATCGGTACGCCGGAGACTCCTGAGGCGCCGGGATCCGAACCGGACCAGTCGTCCGGTTCGGACGGGCGGGTCGGCGCTGCCGCGCGGCCCAGGGGCAGGCGGCGGATCGCCGTGCTGTTCGCGGTCGCCGCCTTCGCCTACCTCCTCGACCTGGGCAGCAAGCTGCTCGTGGTCGCCAGGCTGGAGCACCACGCGCCGATCGAGCTCGTCGGTGACTGGCTGAAGCTGGACGCGATCCGCAACGCCGGCGCCGCGTTCGGTTTCGGTGAGGCCTTCACCGTGATCTTCACGGTGATCGCGGCGGCCGTGATCGTCGTCATCGCGCGGCTCGCGCGCAAGCTGTACAGCCTGCCCTGGGCGATCGCGCTGGGCCTGCTGCTGGGCGGCGCGCTCGGCAACCTCACCGACCGGATCTTCCGCGCGCCGGGCGTGTTCGAGGGCGCGGTCGTGGACTTCATCGCGCCCAAGCACTTCGCCGTGTTCAACCTCGCCGACTCGGCGATCGTGTGCGGCGGCATCCTGATCGTGCTGCTCTCCTTCAAGGGGCTCGACCCGGACGGCACCGTCCACAAGGACTGAGCGCGCCGGGGGCCGTCCACAGGCGCCGGTCGGCGCTGTCGGACCCGTCCGGCATACTCGACGGGTGAGCACGATTCCCGAGATCCGTACCCTGCCCGTGCCCGACGGCCTGGAGGGCGAGCGCGTCGACGCCGCCATCTCCCGCATGTTCGGCTTCTCCCGCACCAAGGCGGCCGAGCTGGCCGCGGCCGGGAAGGTCACGGTCGACGGGGCGGTGGTCGGCAAGTCGGAGCGGGTGCACGGCGGGGCCTGGCTCGAGGTCGAGATGCCACAGGCGCCCGCGCCGGTGCAGGTCGTCGCCGAGCCGGTCGAGGGCATGGAGATCGTGCACGACGACGACGACGTGGTCGTGATCGTCAAGCCGGTCGGCGTCGCCGCCCACCCCAGCCCCGGCTGGAGCGGCCCCACGGTGATCGGCGGGCTCGCCGCGGCCGGCTACCGGATCTCCACCTCCGGCGCCGCCGAGCGCCAGGGCATCGTGCACCGCCTGGACGTCGGCACGTCGGGCCTGATGGTGGTCGCCAAGTCCGAGTACGCGTACACCTCGCTCAAGCGCCAGTTCAAGGAGCGCACGGTCGACAAGCGCTACCACACGCTCGTCCAGGGCCACCCGGACCCGACCAGCGGCACCATCGACGCGCCCATCGGCCGCCACCCCAACCACGACTACAAGTGGGCCGTGACCGCCGAGGGCAAGCCCTCCGTCACGCACTACGACCTCATCGAGGCGTTCCGCGCGGCTTCCCTGCTGGACGTGAAGCTGGAGACGGGCCGCACCCACCAGATCCGCGTGCACATGGCCGCCCACCGCCACCCCTGCGTCGGCGACCTGACCTACGGCGCCGACCCGACCCTCGCCAAGCGGCTGGGCATCACCCGCCAGTGGCTGCACGCCGTACGGCTCGGCTTCGAGCACCCGGGCAGCGGCGAGTGGGTGGAGTTCTCCTGCGACTACCCCGAGGACCTGCAGCGGGCCCTGGACCAGGTCCGTGAGGAGACCTACGCATGAGCGCGCAGGCGTACGACGTCCGGGTCGCCGAGGACCCCGCCGACCGGGAGACCTGCTTCGCGGTGCGCAAGGAGGTCTTCGTCCACGAGCAGGGCGTGCCGGAGGACATCGAGTACGACGCCTACGACGCCGACGCCGTGCACGTCCTCGCGGTCCGCGCGGACGGAGTGCCGCTCGGCACCGGACGTCTGCTGTTCGGCGAGGCCGCCGCCGCCAAGAACGGCGGGGACCCGGCGGTCGGCTCCCTCGGCCGGCTCGCCGTGAACCGGGCGGCCCGCGGGCTCGGTGTCGGCGCGGCGCTGGTCCGCGCCATCGAGGAGGCGGCCCGCACGCGTGGTCTCACTGCCGTCGACCTGCACGCGCAGACGCGCGCGCTGGGTTTCTACGAGCGCCTCGGCTACGAGGTGTACGGCCCGGAGTTCCCGGACGCGGGCATCCCGCACCGGGCCATGCGCCGCGTGCTCTGAAGCGGCGGGCGCACTCGACGACCGCCGGGGTACTCCGTGTGCTGAGGGCGACAAAAGCGGCAGGCGTGGCAGGCTGGACGTCTGGGCGCTCTTGATCGTCCGACCCCGTAGTCCCGTCGTCTCGTCTCCGGAGCGCTGACCGTGGATCAGTTGGCCCTGTTGTTCGTGCTGTTGCTCGGGGCCGTGATCAGCGTGCCGGTCGGGGACCGGTGGGGGCTGCCGGCGCCGGTGCTGATGACGATCCTCGGTGTGGTCCTCGCCGTACTGGACTTCGTGCCGAATGTCGACATCCCGCCCGGGCTGATCCTGCCCACACTGCTGCCCCCACTGCTGTACGCGGCCGTACGGCGGACGTCCTGGCGGCAGTTCGCGGCCAACAGACGGCCCATCTTCCTGCTCGCGGTCGCGCTGGTGTTCGTCACCACGCTGTGCGTGGCCACCGTCGCCCACTCCATCGTGCCGGGGCTGCCGATCGCCGCCGCGGTCGCGCTGGGGGCGCTGGTCGCGCCGCCCGACCCGGTCGCGGCGACCGCTGTCGCCGGTCAGCTCGGGCTGCCGCGCCGTCTGGTGTCGATCCTGGAGGGCGAGGGCCTGTTCAACGACGTGACGGCCATCGTGCTCTACCACGTCGCCATCGCCGCCGCCGTCAGCGGAACCTTCTCCCCGTGGCGGGCCGGCCTGGACTTCCTGCTCTCCGCCGTCGTCGCGATCGCCATCGGCCTGGGACTCGGCTGGGGCGCCAACAAGCTGATGGACCTGCTCGGCGACGCCACCCTGCAGATCGGGCTGACCCTGCTGGTGCCGTACGCCTCCTATGTGCTCGCCGAGGAACTGCACGGGTCGGGAGTGCTGGCCGTGCTGATGACGGCCCTCTTCCTCGCGGAGTACGCGACGGACCCCGACGACGTGATGACCCGGCTCGCCGGGCACACCTTCTGGGACATCGTCGACACCCTCGTCACCGGCGTAGCCTTCGGGCTGATCGGCCTGGAGCTGCACAACGCGATCCGCACCGCGGCCGGGCGCTGGGGCGAGATGCTCGGCTGGGCCGGGGCGATCGTCGGCGTGGTGATCCTCGTCCGGCTGGCGTGGCTGCTGCCCGCGACCTGGCTGACCAAGCGGCTGCACGCCAAGCGCGACTACGACGAGGACATCCCGATGAGCTGGCGGGAGACCGTCGTCATGTGGTGGTCCGGGATGCGCGGCGTGGCCTCCGTGGCGCTGGCGCTGGCGGTGCCGCTGAAGACGGAGAACGGAGGGCCCTTCCCGGACCGCGACGAGATCGTGTTCATCGCCTTCGGCGTGATCATGGCGACGCTGGTCGTGCAGGGGCTGACCCTGCCGTGGCTGGTCAAGCGGCTCGGTGTGCGGGCCGACACCGAGCGTGAGAAGGATTTCGAGAAGGAGCTGGCCGTCCGCGCGGCCAAGGCGGCCAAGCGGCGGCTGCGGGAGATCGAGACGGTGGAGGAGCTGCCGGAGGAGCTGTCCGAGCAGATGCTGCGGCGGGCCTTCGAGATCGGGGTGCGGATCAGCCCGGACATCGGCGAGGAGGAGCGGCGCGAGGCGCACGAGCAGCGGGTACGGCGGCTGAAGCGGGTCCGCAGGATCCAGCAGGAGATGCTGAGCGCGGCGCGGCACGAGGTGCTGGCGGCGCGCAGCGAGCCGGGGGCGGACCCGGAGATCGTCGACCGGGTGCTGCGGCACCTGGACGTACGTTCACTTCGCTGACACACCCTCAAGGGCGCCGGTGCCTATGATCGGATCATGACTCGCAACGTCGTGATCAGTGGTGGAGGAACGGGGATCGGACTCGCCGCGGCGCGGGTGTTCGCCGCGGACGGGGACCGGGTGCTGCTCCTCGGACGCCGGGCCGAGGTGCTCGAGAAGGCCGGGGCCGGGGTGCCGGGGGCGCTGACGTTCGCGGCCGATCTCGGCGAGCCGGCCGAGGTGCGGCGGGTGGAGCGGTTCGTCGCGGGTGAGTTCGGCACGGTGGACGTGCTGATCCACAGTGCGGGCGGGGCCGGCTATCTGGAGCCGGCGAGTGAGAGCGAGGATCCGCTGGAGCGGGTCGCCTACGACTGGAACCTGAACTTCCGGCAGAACACGCTCACCGCGGCCCTGCTCACCGAGGCGCTGAAGAACCGGCTCGCCGATCCCGGCGGCCGGGTGCTCTTCCTCAGCTCCATCGCCGCCTACCGGGGCTCCGGCAGCGGGGCGTACGCGGCGGCCAAGGCCGCGCTGCACCCGTACGCCCATGACCTGGCCCGGCAGCTCGGGCCGCGCGGCGTGACCGTGAACGTCGTCGCGCCCGGGTACATCGAGGACACCGAGTTCTTCGGGGACACGATGACCGAGGAGCGGCGGGAGCTGCGGATCTCCGAGACGTCCAACGGGCGCGCGGGGACGCCGGGGGATGTGGCGGCCACGCTGCACTGGCTGGCTTCGGCGGGGGCGGCGCATGTGACTTCGCAGATCGTGCAGGTCAATGGCGGGGCCGAGCGCGGTCACTAGAGCCTGCGGCGCCGGGTTGTGTTTTCGGGTGCGGGGGGGGTGGGGGTTCTCGCGCCGTTCCCCGCGCCCCTTTTTTTGCCTGCGGCGGCCCGTTGCTGTCTCGTCGTGGCGTGCGTTGCGCCTGCGGGCGGTGGGTGAGTCGGGGGCCGGGGTGGGGGGTGTCCGTCCTCGGTCCGGCCGGCCGTTTCCGACGCGGTTGGCGGAAGACGGTGCCGGATGCTGCGGGCGGACACCCCCCACCCCGGCCCCTTCCCGCCCTGCGCGGGTGCGGGTCTCCTCAGGTGCGGCCGGGGCCCGAGCGGGAGGTCGTTTCGTAGGCGCGGTGGGCTGCGCCGTCCTGGGAGGTGCGGGCCGGTGGTATGCCGGGCGGGCGTACCGCGTCCGCCGTGTTGACGCGGGGAAGGGCGTAGGGGTGGTGGTCGCAGAGCCAGGCGATCATCTGCTCGCGGACGGTGACCCGGACCGTGAAGATGTCGTCGGCGTCCTTGGCCGTGACCAGGGCCCGTACCTGGAGGGTGTTGGGCGTGGAGTCGGTGACGACCAGGCTGTAGTCGCGGCCGTCCCAGGCCGGGCACTCGCGCAGGATGTCCCTTAGTTTCTCGCGCATCGCCTCGACCGGTGCCGAGTGGTCGAGGTGCCAGAAGACGGTGCCGGTCATCTGCGGGGTGCCGCGCGACCAGTTCTCGAACGGCTTGGACGTGAAGTACGACACCGGCATGGTGATCCGGCGTTCGTCCCAGGTCCGCACCGTCAGGAAGGTCAGGGTGATCTCCTCCACGGTGCCCCACTCGCCGTCGACCACGACGGTGTCCCCGATGCGCACCATGTCGCCGAAGGCGATCTGGAAGCCGGCGAACATGTTGCTCAGCGTGGACTGGGCGGCCACACCGGCGACCACGCCGATGATGCCGGCGGAGGCCAGCAGCGAGGCGCCGGCCGCACGCATCTCGGGGAAGGTCAGCAGCATCGCGGAGGCCGCCACCACCCCGACGAGCGCGGACACCACCCGCATGATCAGCGTCACCTGGGTGCGCACCCGGCGGACCCGGGCGGGGTCGCGGTGCATCCGGGCGCTGGCGTAGCGGGTGTAGGAGGTCTCGACGACCGCGGCGGCGATGCGGATCACCAGCCAGGCGGTGGAGCCGATCAGCACCAGGGTCAGGGTCTGCCCGACGCCCACCCGGTGGTGGGGCAGCACTCCTGCCTGGATGTAGGACCCTCTGAGCAGGGCCGCGCAGAGCACCACCTGGTAGGGAATGCGGGCGCGGCGCAGCAGGCCCCACAGCGGCGTGTGCGGGTTGCGGGCGTCGGCTTTCTGCAGCAGCCGGTCCGTGGCCCAGCCGATGGCCAGGGTGAGGACGACTGAGCCGCCGATGACGATCAGCGGGCGGAGTACGTCTTCCATGCCTCCGAACGTAACCGGCCCCGGCCGCTCATGAACATGTGAGTTCCGGGCCTGTGTGGGTACGGCACCATGGGTTCATGAACATCATGCTCTTTCACTCGACCTACGGCCTGCGCCCCGCGGTGCGCGAGGCCGCGGACCGGCTGCGGGAAGCCGGACACGAGGTGTGGACCCCGGACCTCTTCGAGGGGCGCACCTTCGACACGGTCGAGGAGGGCATGGCGTACAAGGAGGAGATCGGCAAGGACGAGCTGCTCAAGCGGGCCGTCCTGGCCGCCGCGCCCTACTCGGAGCGGGGCCTGGTGTACGCCGGTTTCTCGCTGGGCGCGTCCATCGCGCAGACCCTTGCGCTCGGGGACGGCAAGGCGCGGGCGCTGCTGCTGTTGCACGGCACGTCGGACATCGCGCCGAACGCCCAGGTGGACGACCTTCCGGTGCAGCTGCACGTGGCGGAGCCGGACCCGTTCGAGACGGACGACTGGCTCAACGCCTGGTATCTGCAGATGGGCCGCGCCGGCGCCGACGTGGAGGTCTACCGGTACGCCGGGGCCGGCCACCTCTACACCGACCCCGGTCTGCCGGACCACGACGCCGAGGCGGCCGAGGCCACCTGGCGGGTGGCGCTCGGCTTCCTCGACAGTCTGTAGGTCAGGCTCAGCCGGCGGCGCGGTAGGCCGCCCAGCTCTGCTGCATGCGCGTCACCTGGCCGGCGGTGAACTGGTACATGCACGCGTCGTACGTGTAGTCCATGAAGTTGTGGATCGGGTCGGCGCCCGGCTTGCTGGTGCAGGTGTCCCGGCCGGTCGGGCACTGGTACGCGGCGCTCTTCTCGGCCGGGGTGTCGTCGACGTAGTCGCCGTTGCCGGTGCAGCCGCCCTGGAACGTGTGGTACAGGCCCATCCAGTGGCCGACCTCGTGGGTCGCGGTGTCGCCCTGGTTGTAGTTGGTGGCGGAGCCGCCCGGCAGCGAGGCGTCCAGGATGACCACGCCGTCCATGGACGGGCTGGACTTGTAGGAGCTGGGGAAGGTGGCCCAGCCGAGCAGTCCGCCGCCGAGGTTGGCGGTGTAGATGTTGAGCGCGTTCGCGCCGCCCTTGCGCAGGGCGGTCTTCATCGCCTTCTCCTCGGCCGAGCCGTCGGTCAGGTTGTACCAGGCGGCGTTGTCCGTGTAGTCGGTGCCGGCCAGCGTGAACTGGTAGCCCGTGTTGTTGTTGCCGGTGCCCTGGCCGGCGTACGCGGCGTTCAGCACGCTCATCTGGCCGCTGATGTCCGCGGCGCTCAGGTTGCCGGCGGCGCCGTCGTGGATGACGTGGAAGTACACCGGGATGGTGGCGGAGGCGGCCGCCAGCGAGCTGCGTCCGCTCACGCGCAGCTGGTCGAGCTTCTTGTGCAGGTCGGCGTCCATGGCCTTGGCCTTGGCGTCGGTGACCTCGTTGGGCTCGGCGATGTGCTGGCCGGCGGCGGGGCGGGCCTCACGGGCGGCGGCGTTGCCGCTGCCGGCGCAGGCGGTGGCCGCCGGGGCGGCCGCGGCGACGGTGGTGGGGGCCGACAGCGGGGAGAGCAGCAGGGTTCCGGCCACGGCGGCGGTGCCGAGCAGGCGTCTGCGCGTGGAGGGGGATATCCGGGCGAGCGCACGCATGGTGTCTCCTGATGGAGGCGGTGGGGTGTGCGACGCAGGGGGGTTTTCCTGTGTCGTGGCCCGGAGATTACGTGCACATGACTAAGCGGGAAGAGCAGTGATCAAGCCACATCGGCTCATAGGGATTCCCCTGTGCCGGGGCGGGTGGTGTGTCCGGATTCGACTGCGGATCGCACCACCCGCCGGAGCGGCGGGGCGAGAAGTCAGCCGTTCAACGAAGCCGCTGCATTGGCCGAAAACCGTCCTTCGCTCACAGCCGTCACACAGGGCTGTAGGTCCGCTCGACCTTCTGCGTGCCGCTGCGGGTGCGGTAGGAGCGCACCCAGGTGGAGGTCGCGTCCGGGTCGGTGCGGTCGGACAGCACGTAGTAGTCCATCTGCGCCCGGTCGGCGGTGAGGTCCAGTACGCCGTAGCCGTGCCGGTCGGTGTCGACCCAGTGGACGTGCCGGTTGGCGGCCCGGATCACGGGCGAGGTGACCGCGGAGATCGTGCCCTCGGGCGCCTTGACGATGTCGTCGAGGTTGTCGGACGTGACCGAGGTGACCACGAACTCCGTTGCCGCCGACGGGGAGAGGGGATACGTGCCGGCGTCCACCGGCACGTCGTTGGCCCACGCCATGTGGATGTCGCCGGTCAGGAAGACGGTGTTGCGGATCGCGTTGGCGCGCAGATGGGCCAGCAGTTCGCGGCGGTCGTCGGTGTAGCCGTCCCACTGGTCGGTGTTGACGGCGATGCCCTCCTGCGGCAGCCCCATCAGCTTGGCCAGCGGCTTCAGCAGGTCCGCGGAGAGCGAGCCGATGACGAACGGCGAGATCATCACCGAGTTGCCGACCAGCCGCCAGGTGGTGTCCGACGCCTTCAACCCGGCTTTCAGCCAGTCCAGCTGCGCCCGGCCGGTGATCGTGCGGTCCGGGTCGTCCACCGCACCGGAGGCCGTGGACGCCTGCTGGGAGCGGAAGGAGCGCAGGTCCAGCAGGGACAGGTCGGCGAGCTTGCCGAAGCGCAGCCTGCGGTAGGTGGTGCCGGCGAGCGCCGGACGCACCGGCATCCACTCGAAGTACGCCTGCTTGGCGGCGGCCTGGCGCGCGGTCCAGGTGCCCTCGGCACCCTCGGTGTGGTTGACCGCGCCGCCCGACCAGGCGTTGTCGGCGAACTCGTGGTCGTCCCAGATCGCCACGACCGGCGCGCGCAGGTGCAGCGCCTGCAGATCGGGATCGGTCTTGTACGTCGCGTGCCGGATCCGGTAGTCGGCGAGGGTGAGGATCTCGTGCGCCGGCGAGTGCGGCCGCACGACCGTGCCGCGCGCCGCGTACTCGCCCGACTTGTACTCGTAGATGTAGTCGCCGAGGTGCAGCCAGGCGTCCAGGTCGGAGCGGGCCGCGAGATGGCGGTACGCCGCGAAGTGACCGGCCTCCCAGTTGGCGCAGGAGACCACGCCGAACCGCAGGTTGGCCACGGCGGCGTCGGCGGCGGGCGTGGTGCGGGTGCGGGCGACGGGGGACCGGGTGCCGCCGGCCGAGAAGCGGAACCAGTAGTCGGTGGCCGGCTGCAGGCCGCGGACGTCGGCCTTCACGGTGTGGTCGGAGGCGGCGGTCGCGGTGACGGAGCCCTCGGCGACGACGTTCGTCAGCGCCCGGTCCGTGGCGACGACCCACGCGACCTCGGTGTCCGGGCCCACGCCCGAGCCGGGTATCGCCTCCGGGACGGGGGTCACCCGGGTCCACAGGAGGATGCCGTCGGGCAGCGGGTCGCCGGAGGCCACGCCGTGCAGGAAGGCGGGTGCGGCGGACGCGGCGCGGGCGGGCAGGGCGGCGGCGAGCGGCCCGGCCAGCACAGCCGTCGCCGCCGCGGCCTTGACGACCGTACGGCGGCGCGGGGTGAAGGAGTCCGCCGCGGGGGCGGGAGCGGAATCGGCTCTGTATCGACTGGTCACGACCGATCAGGTTACTGATCGGTATGCGCGACAGCGGGCGAACCGGCAAAAGTTCGCCCGCTGTTGGGTGTGCGGTCGGGCCGGCCGCGTGACCGGGCCCGGCGAGTCAGCCCTTGAGCGCCTTGTCGATCGCCGTGTTGAACTCGTCCACCGACATCGGGGCGTTCTTGCCGTCCGAGCCGGTGACCTTCTTGCCGTCCATGACGAGGGTCGGGGTGCCCTGGAAGTTGTACTTCTGGCCGTCGGTGTTGAACTTGTCGCTCATCACCAGGGCCCACTTGTCGTAGGTCCCGTCCTTGACGGCCTTCTCGAACGCCGCGTTGTTCTTCAGCGCGCCGACGGTGTCCGCCACCTTCAGCAGGTAGGCGTCGTCCTTGAACTTGTCGTCCTGCTCGTCCGGGTGGTACTTCGCCGAGTACAGCGCGGCCTTGTACTCGAGGAACGCCTCGGGGCTGACGTTCAGCGCCGCGCCGAGCGCGCTGAGGGCGTTGCGGGAGCCCTCGCCGGGGATGTTCGTGTCGATGAAGGTGGCGCCGACGAACTGGATCTTGAACTTGCCCTCGTCGACGTCCTTCTTCACCGTCTGGCCCACCGACTGCTCGAAGGCCGCGCAGACCGGGCAGCGCGGGTCCTCGTACATCGCCAGGGTCTTCTTGGCGCCGGCCTTGCCGATCACGACGGTGGTGCCGTCCGCGCCGGTGGTGTTGGCCGGCTTGACGAGCTTCTGGTCCTTGACGGCCTCCCAGTGACCCGGCTTGTTGGCCTGGACGACCGCGTAGCCTATGCCGCCGGCCGCCGCGAGGACGGCGACGACCGACACCGCGACGGTGACCTGCCGCTTGACCTTGGCCCGCTTGGCCTCGCGCTCGCGTTCGGCCCGCAGCCGCTCGCGCGCCGCCGTCTTCGCCGACTGGGTGTTCCGCTTGCTCATGGTGATGATCTCCGTGATGGACACGCGCACGCCGTGCGCGGATGCGTAAGGGGGGACTGCCGGGCTCCGGCGTTCGCCCGTCGTGCGCCTTCGCACACCAACGGTCAGGCGAACACCGCCGAGCGGGGCGGTCCGCGCCGTCCCAGGGAGTGCGCGAGCAACGGGCCGCGCAGTGCGGCCGTACGGCGGACGGGGCGCGGCAGCCGGCGGACCGGGCCGGCCGGGGTGACCGCCACCGAGGCGACGGCCAGCAGCAGCGGCCGGAAGGTGGTCGCGGCCACCGCCCGCACCAGCTGGGTCAGGGCCCGCTCGCCCCGGCGCAGCCAGGCGGCCGCGAGCAGACCCACGCTCACGTGCGCGGCGAGCAGCAGCCAGGCGGTGGCCGGGTCGGCGTGCGAGAGCAGGGCCGGCAGCCGGTCGGTGTCCGTTCCCGTCATCCGGGCCAGCGGGGTGCCGACGGCGGTGTGGTTGCCGCACAGCACGTCCCAGCCGACCGAGCGCAGCGGGCCGGCGACCGGGCCGCCCGCCGCGCCGTAGCACAGGTGCTGACCCGTGGTGAACAGGGTGTCCGCGGCCAGCTCCAGCGGGATCAGCAACGCGGCGATCCGGCCGAAGCCCCGCTCGCGGCCCGCCAGCGCGTAGGCGAGAGCGAACACGGCCGCGGCGACCGCGGCGACCGTGTTGGCGGGCAGCGGGACCCGGGACAGCAGCACGTGCGACGCGGAGCTGACCGTCACGACCAGTGCCGTGAACAGCGCCGCGCGGAGCGCTCTGAGGTGGGTCCCGGATATGTCCATAGCGAGTCAAGAGTGTGGCACGAGCTCCGGTAAGGGACCCCTAAAGGGTCCCTGTGAGAGCTCACACCGTCATCGTGGGGCTCACAGCCCCGGAATGCGGCCGTTGCGGAACAGGTCGAGGAAGATCTGGTGGTCGGCACGCGCGCGTGCGCCGTAGGTGTGCGCGAAGTCGACCAGGAGCGGCGCGAAGCCCTCCTCGTCGGCGGCGAGCGCCGCGTCGATGGCCCGCTCGGTGGAGAAGGGCACCAGCGACTCGCCCGACTGGTCGTCGGCGGCCGCGTGCATGGTGGCCGTGGCCCGGCCGAGGTCGGCGACGACGCTCGCGATCTCCTCCGGGTCGTCGATGTCGCCCCAGTCCAGGTCGACCGCGTACGGCGACACCTCGGCGACCAGCTGGCCGGAGCCGTCCAGCTCGGTCCAGCCCAGCCACGGGTCCGCGTGCGCCTGCAGGGCGCGCTGCGAGATCACCGTGCGGTGGCCCTCGTGCTGGAAGTAGTCGCGGATCGCCTGGTCCGTGATGTGCCGGGAGACGGCCGGGGTCTGGGCCTGCTTGATGTAGATCACGACGTCGTTCTCCAGGGCGTCGCTGTGCCCCTCCAGCAGGATGTTGTACGACGGCAGGCCGGCCGAGCCGATGCCGATCCCGCGCCGGCCGACGACGTCCTTGACGCGGTAGGAGTCCGGGCGGGCCAGCGAGGTCTCCGGCAGCGTCTCCAGATAGCCGTCGAAGGCGGCCAGCACCTTGTAGCGGGTGGCCGCGTCCAGCTCGATGGCGCCGCCGCCGGGGGCGAAGCGGCGCTCGAAGTCGCGGATCTCCGTCATCGAGTCCAGCAGCCCGAACCGGGTCAGCGAGCGGGCGTCGCGCAGCGCGTCCAGCAGCGGGCCCTGGGCGGTGTCCAGCGTGAACGGCGGCACCTCGTCGCTCTTGGCGCCGGTGGCCAGGGCGTGGATCCGCTCGCGGTAGGCGGCCGCGTAGATCTGCACCAGCTCCGTTATCTGCTCGTCGCCGAGCGCCTTCGCGTAGCCGACCAGCGCGATGGAGGCGGCAAAGCGTTTCAGGTCCCAGGTGAAGGGGCCGACGTAGGCCTCGTCGAAGTCGTTGACGTTGAAGATCAGCCGGCCGGTGGAGTCCATGTACGTGCCGAAGTTCTCCGCGTGCAGATCGCCGTGGATCCACACCCGCGAGGTGCGCTCGTCCAGGTACGGGCCGCCGCGCCGGTCGGCGTCCACGTCGTGGTAGAAGAGGCACGCCGTACCCCGGTAGAACGCGAACGCCGAGGCCGCCATCTTGCGGAACTTCACCCGGAACGCGGCCGGGTCGGCGGCCAGGAGCTCGCCGAAGGCGGTGTCGAAGACGGTGAGGATCTCCTCACCGCGCTGCTCGTCGCTGAGCTGGGGTACCGACATCGCGGGGTGCCTCCTGGTACAGGTGGTGCAGTGGGTGTGCGAAGCGTCTTCGCCGCTTCCAACGGATGAAGGTACGCCCGAGTGCCCGCTCGCTGTCAGTGGGGCGGCATAGACTTCGACGCTGAATCCACAACCGTCCGCCGATCCGTCGCCGAGTGCCCACCCGTCACCCGACCGCCACCCCTCAACGAGGCGCTCCGCGCCGCAGCGCTTTCTTCTGGAGGCCACACAGTGTCGAAGCCGCCGTTCACGCACCTGCACGTTCACACCCAGTACTCCCTGCTGGACGGTGCCGCGCGGCTGAAGGACATGTTCAACGCCTGCAACGAGATGGGCATGACGCACATCGCCATGTCCGACCACGGCAACCTGCACGGCGCGTACGACTTCTTCCACACCGCGAAGAAGGCCGGGATCACCCCGATCATCGGGATCGAGGCGTATGTCGCCCCCGAGTCCCGGCGCAACAAGCGCAAGATCCAGTGGGGCCAGCCGCACCAGAAGCGGGACGACGTCTCCGGCTCGGGCGGTTACACCCACAAGACGATGTGGGCGGTGAACAGCACCGGCCTGCACAACCTCTTCCGGCTCTCCTCCGACGCCTACGCCGAGGGCTGGCTGCAGAAGTGGCCCCGGATGGACAAGGAGACCATCGCCCAGTGGTCCGAGGGCATCGTGGCCTCCACCGGCTGCCCCTCGGGCGAGGTGCAGACCCGGCTGCGCCTCGGCCACTTCGACGAGGCCCTCAAGGCCGCCGCCGACTACCAGGACATCTTCGGCAAGGACCGGTACTTCCTGGAGCTGATGGACCACGGCATCGAGATCGAGCGCCGGGTCCGCGACGGCCTGCTGGAGATCGGCAAGAAGCTCGGCATCCCGCCGCTCGTCACCAACGACTCGCACTACACGTACGCCCACGAGGCGCAGGCGCACGACGCCCTGCTGTGCATCCAGACCGGCAAGAACCTCTCCGACCCCGACCGCTTCAAGTTCGACGGCACCGGCTACTACCTGAAGTCCACGGACGAGATGTACGCCATCGACTCCTCGGACGCCTGGCAGGAGGGCTGCGCCAACACGCTCCTGGTCGCCGAGATGGTCGACACCACCGGCATGTTCGACAAGCGCGACCTGATGCCGAAGTTCGACATCCCGGAGGGCTACACCGAGGTCACCTGGTTCAAGGAGGAGGTGCGCCGCGGCATGGAGCGCCGCTTCCCCGGCGGCATCCCCGAGGACCGCCAGAAGCAGGCCGAGTACGAGATGGACACCATCATCTCGATGGGATTCCCGGGCTACTTCCTCGTGGTCGCCGACTTCATCATGTGGGCGAAGAAGCAGGGCATCGCCGTCGGCCCCGGCCGGGGCTCCGCGGCCGGCTCGATCGTCGCCTACGCCATGGGCATCACCGACCTCGACCCGATCCCGCACGGCCTGATCTTCGAGCGGTTCCTCAACCCCGAGCGCATCTCCATGCCCGATGTCGACATCGACTTCGACGAGCGCCGGCGCGTCGAGGTGATCCGGTACGTGACCGAGAAGTACGGCGCCGACAAGGTCGCCATGATCGGCACCTACGGCACCATCAAGGCCAAGAACGCGATCAAGGACTCCGCGCGCGTGCTGGGGTACCCGTACGCGATGGGCGACCGGATCACCAAGGCCATGCCCGCCGACGTCCTCGGCAAGGGCATCCCGCTGTCCGGCATCACCGACCCCAGCCACCCGCGCTACAGCGAGGCCGGCGAGGTCCGCGGGATGTACGAGAACGAACCGGACGTGAAGAAGGTCATCGACACCGCGCGCGGTGTGGAGGGCCTGGTCCGGCAGATGGGTGTGCACGCGGCCGGCGTGATCATGTCCAGCGAGCCCATCGTCGACCACGTCCCCGTCTGGGTGCGGCACACCGACGGTGTCACCATCACCCAGTGGGACTACCCGAGCTGTGAGTCGCTCGGCCTGCTGAAGATGGACTTCCTGGGCCTGCGCAACCTCACGATCATGGACGACGCCGTCAAGATGGTGAAGGCGAACAAGGGGATCGACATCGATCTCCTCAGCCTCCCGCTCGACGACCCCACGACCTTCGAGCTGCTCCAGCGCGGCGACACCCTCGGCGTCTTCCAGTTCGACGGCGGCCCCATGCGCTCGCTGCTGCGGCTGATGAAGCCCGACAACTTCGAAGACATCTCCGCCGTGTCGGCCCTGTACCGCCCGGGCCCGATGGGCATGAACTCCCACACGAACTATGCGCTGCGCAAGAACGGCCAGCAGGAGATCACGCCCATCCACCCCGAGCTGGAGGAGCCGCTCAAGGAGGTCCTGGACGTCACCTACGGCCTGATCGTCTACCAGGAGCAGGTGCAGAAGGCCGCCCAGATCATCGCCGGCTACTCGCTCGGCGAGGCCGACATCCTCCGCCGCGTGATGGGCAAGAAGAAGCCCGACGAGCTGGCGAAGAACTTCGTCCTCTTCCAGGAGGGCGCTCGTAAGAAGGGCTTCAGCGACGAGGCGATCCAGGCGCTGTGGGACGTGCTGGTCCCCTTCGCCGGCTACGCCTTCAACAAGGCCCACTCCGCCGCGTACGGCCTGGTGTCCTACTGGACCGCCTACCTCAAGGCGAACCACCCGGCCGAGTACATGGCCGCGCTGCTGACCTCGGTCAAGGACGACAAGGACAAGTCGGCCGTCTACCTCAACGAGTGCCGCCGCATGGGCATCAAGGTGCTCCCGCCGAACGTCAACGAGTCCGAGGCGAACTTCGCCGCGCAGGGCGACGACGTGATCCTCTTCGGCCTGTCCGCCGTGCGCAACGTCGGCACCAACGTCGTCGAGTCGATCATCAAGTGCCGCAAGACGAAGGGGAAGTACACCTCGTTCCCCGACTACCTCGACAAGGTCGACGCGGTCGTCTGCAACAAGCGCACCACCGAGTCGCTGATCAAGGCCGGTGCCTTCGACGAGATGGGCCACACCCGCAAGGGCCTGACGGCGCAGTACGAGCCGATGATCGACAACGTGGTCGCGGTGAAGCGCAAGGAGGCCGAGGGGCAGTTCGACCTCTTCGGCGGGATGGGCGAGGAGACGTCCAGCGAGCCGGGCTTCGGACTCGACGTGCAGTTCACGGACGAGGAGTGGGACAAGACGTATCTGCTCGCCCAGGAGCGGGAGATGCTCGGTCTGTACGTCTCCGACCACCCGCTGTTCGGCCTGGAGCACATCCTGTCCGACAAGGCCGACGCGGGCATCTCCCAGCTCACCGGCGGTGAGCACGCCGACGGCGCGGTCGTGACGATCGGCGGCATCATCTCCGGCCTGCAGCGCAAGATGACCAAGCAGGGCAACGCCTGGGCGATCGCCACCGTCGAGGACCTCGCTGGTTCCATCGAGTGCATGTTCTTCCCGGCCACCTACCAGCTGGTGTCCACCCAACTGGTCGAGGACGCCGTCGTGTTCGTCAAGGGACGGCTCGACAAGCGGGAGGACGTGCCGCGGCTGGTCGCCATGGAGCTGATGGTCCCGGACCTGTCCAACGCGGGCACCAACGCGCCGGTGGTGCTCACCATCCCCGCCACCCGGGTCACTCCGCCCATGGTCAGCCGGCTCGGTGAGATCCTCAGCCACCACAAGGGCGACAGCGAGGTCCGGATCAAGCTCCAGGGTCCGACCAGGACGACCGTGCTGCGCCTGGACCGGCACCGGGTCAAGCCCGACCCGGCGCTCTTCGGTGACCTGAAGGTGCTGCTGGGCCCGTCCTGCCTGGCGGGCTGACCGGCGAACGCGCAGGAGGGGCGCACCCGGTACCGGGTGCGCCCCTCTTCATTGCCTGGATCGCAACAGACCCGTCACACGCGTTCAGTTGTGGCCGAAGCTGCGCTTCCGCTTACGGGTGGCCACGTCACCGGGGGTCGCCTCCACCTCGGGCTGGGACTCGGTGTCCATGGCCGGCCGGCGGGTCGCCTGCTGGCCACGCTCGGTGGGGCGCTGCTGCTTACGATCACGGTTCTTGTTCTTGGCCATGGTGATGCCTCCTGTGGGGGATCTAGGGGCCAGGGCCGCGACCAGATTCACATAGACTGACAACGAGCGCATATCGGACAATTACCGTGCGTGACAAGGGCTGTGGAGACGCACCACACCGAAACGCCACGCCGAAGATCGAGTTCCGGCCGTTAACCTCCGCCCGGTCGGGCAGACTCGAAGGAAGCCCGAAGCAAACCTCCCGGGAAGAGGGTGAGTCGCGTGGACCGCTGCATCGTCCTGGTGGACGCCGGGTACCTGCTGGGGGCCGCCGCCAGCCTCCTCGCAGGCGAGCCCTCCCGGTCCCGGATCACCGTCGACCACGCCGCCCTGATCCAGGGCCTGCGGGAACGCGCCGAGGCCGACACCCAGCAGCCGCTGCTGCGGATCTACTGGTTCGACGGCGCCCCCGACCGCGTCCCCCAGCCCGAACACCGGCGGCTGCGCGTCATGCCGCGCGTCACCGTCCGCCTGGGCGCCCTCACCCGCAGTGACGGCCGCTGGGCGCAGAAGGGCGTGGACGCCGCCATGCACGCCGAGCTGACCGAGCTGGCCCGCAACCGCGCCTGCTCCGACATCGTGCTCGTCACCGGCGACGGCGACCTGCTGCCGGGCATGATGTCCGCCAAGGAGCACGGCGTCGCCGTCCATCTGTGGGCCGTGCAGGCCGCCGACGGCGACTACAACCAGTCCGAGGACCTGGTCGCCGAGGCCGACGAGCGGCGCGTGCTCGACCGGGCCTGGATCACCCGGGCCGTACGCGCCAAGGAACTCACCGGCGTGTGCGCCCCACCCCCCGCGCCCCGCCCCGAGATCGCCGCGATCCTCTCCGCACCGCTGCCCGAATCCGCCCCCACCGCCGAGCGGCCCCCGCGCGAGGCCGGACCCACCCCGGCTGCAGCCGCACAGAACGGCTCCCAGGAACGCCTCCCCGGCCCCAAGGGCGTCCCCACCCCGAAGGACCTCGCCGAACTGCGCGCCGGCGCCCCCGCCCCCCAGCAGCCCACCACCGCGACCCTGCGCTGGTCCTCCGACAAGGGCTGGGTCGACCGCCCCGGCACCCCCGCCGAGCCGCCGGAGGCAGCCGCCATGCCCACGCTGGCCCAGCTGACCACGGCCGAGCAGCGCTGGGCCGACCGCGAGGAGGACATCACCACCGTCGGCGGCGACCCCTACGAGGTCGGCCAGGTCTTCGCCCGCCGCTGGATCTCCCGCCTCGGCGACCCGGGCCACCTCCAGCGGCTGTCCGGGATGTACCCCCGCATCCCGCACCGCATCGACGGCGAGCTGCTGCGCTACGCCGCCCGCTTCGGCCTCCTCGCCCACAAGGACGACCAGATCGACGAGCACGACCGCTACGCCATCCGGGCGGGCTTCTGGAGAGAGATCGACGTCCCGACGACGGCGGAACCCGCCACCGCGGGGGACTGAGCCAGGGGCGGTAGACCGCCCCAACGGCGAGTAAAGCCCGCCGACCCCGTAGTCTCGTCCCTTGTGAGTACGCGCACGGCAGCATCGGAACGACCCCTCGGTGAGGTCGTCTGTGCGGTGCGCGGACTGACCAAGACCTATCCGGCGGTACGGGCCAGGCGCGGCGCTCCGGGAACCCCCGAGGTGCGCGCCACCGACGACGTACGCCTGGACATCCGGCGGGGCGAGATCTTCGGCCTGCTCGGGCCGAACGGCGCCGGGAAGTCCACCCTCGTCCGCCAGCTCACCGGGCTGATGCGCCCCGACGCCGGCAGCGTGGAGATCCTCGGGCACGACATCGTCCGCCACCCCGAGCGGGCCGCCCGCCTCCTCGCCTACCTAGGCCAGGAGTCCACCGCCCTCGACGAGCTGACCGTGTCGCTGGCCGCCGAGACCACCGGCCGGCTGCGCGGCCTGGACATCCGGCAGGCGCGCGCCGAGCGGGACGCCGTCCTCGAGGAGCTGGGCCTCACCCCCCTCGCCGGACGCCCGCTGAAGAAGCTGTCCGGCGGCCAGCGCAGGCTCGCCACGTTCGCCGCCGCGCTGGTCGGCGAGCGGTCGCTGCTCGTCCTCGACGAACCCACCACCGGCATGGACCCGGTGGCCCGCCGCGCGGTGTGGTCCGCCGTCGACCGCCGCCGCGCCGAACGCGGTACGACCGTCCTGCTGGTCACCCACAACGTCATCGAGGCCGAGACCGTCCTCGACCGGGTCGCCGTGCTCGACCGGGGCCGGATCATCGCCTGCGACACGCCCGCCGGCCTCAAGGAGCAGGTCGCCGACGAGGTCCGAGTCGAGCTGGTGTGGCGCGAGCGCGCCCCGCTGGACGTGCCGGAGGTCGCCGCGCTGCGCGACCGGGCCACCGAGTCCGGCCGCCGCTGGACCCTGCGGCTCGCGCCCGAGGAGGCCCGCGCGGTCGTCGCCACGGTCACCGGCGGGGCCGCCTTCGCGGCGCTGGACGACTTCACGCTCGCCACGCCCAGCCTGGAGGACGTCTACCTGGCCCTCGGCGGCGCCGCACGGCAGGGGCTGGTGAAGGCATGAGGCAGGGGAGTGCCGTACGGACAAGGAGCAGGTTCCGTTGAGTGTCGTACCCGCCGAGAGTCTCTCGGGCCGCGCCCGGGGCGTGACCCGGGCCGCCGCCGCCCCGGCCCCGGCCGAGCTCGGGCCGCGCGCCCGGCTGTGGCCGTCGCTGGGCGCCGTCTACCGGGCCCAGCTGTCCCGGGCGAGGGTCGCGCGGATCCCGCTGCTGTTCGTGGCGACCTTCCAGTCCGTCGGCATCCTGATCATGATGCGCGGGGTGGTGGACGGCGGCAACGAGGCCGAGTCGGTCGTCGCCGGGTCCGCCGTGCTGGTCGTCGCGTTCGTCGCGCTCAACCTGCTCGCCCAGTACTTCGGGCAGCTGCGCGCCAGCGGGGGCCTCGACCACTACGCCACCCTGCCGGTACCGCCCGCCGCCGTGGTGCTGGGCGCGGCGGCCGCGTACGCGTCCTTCACCGTGCCCGGCACGGTCGTCACCGCCGTCTTCGGCTGCGTGCTGTTCGGACTGCCGCTGACCCATCTGTGGGTGCTCGCCGCCGTCATCCCGCTCGCCGGTGCCGCGCTGTCCGGCCTCGGCGCGGCCTGCGGGCTGCTCGCCCCGCGCCCGGAACTGGCGACGCTCCTGGGCCAGCTGGGCATGTCGGCGGCGCTGCTGCTGGGCGTGCTGCCGGCCGACCGGATGCCGGAGGTCGTCCGGCTGGCCCGTGACCTGCTGCCGTCCACCTACGGCGTCGAGGCCCTCGCGCGCACCTTCGCGCCGGACCCGGACTGGGCGTACGTGCTCGGTGACCTCGCCGTGTGCGCCGGGGTCGGGATGGCCTCCCTGGCCGTCGCCACGTGGGCGTACCGGCGGGCCGCCGTCCGGTGACACGGCACACGGGCGCACCTGGCACGATGTGGGGGTGACCGCACCGCTGACACCGCCCACCGGGCCGCACGACCACTCCTCGTCCCCCTCCGGCCAGGCCGGTCCGCCTGCCGCGGGCGGATACGGGTACGGGACACCTGCGCCGCAGGACGCCGCGTACGGACAGGACGGGCCCGGGATGAAGACGGAACTGCGTGAGGCCGCCGTGGTCACCGTGGCGGTGACGGTCGCCGGTGCGCTGCTCGGGGCACTGTGGTGGTGGCTCGCCCCGCACGTCCCGCTGGTCGGCAGCGTGGTCGACAACAGCTGGGTCGTCTACCTCAAGGACAGCGAGGGCGAGCAGGCGATCGGCGTCGACGGAACGTTCACGCTGCTGGCGCTGGCGTTCGGTGGGCTCAGCGGGGCCGCCGTGTTCCTGTGGCGCAAACGCGGGGGCGTGCCGCTGGTGGCCGGCCTGGGCGTCGGCGGCCTGCTCGCCTCGCTGCTGGCGTGGCGCCTGGGCGTGTGGCTCGGCCCCGCGTCGGACGTCATCGCCCACGCCAAGTCGGTGGGCGAGGGCGTCACGTTCTCCGCGCCGCTGAAGCTGGGAGCGAAGGGGGCGCTGCTGGCGTGGCCGCTGGCGGCCCTCCTGATCCACCTCGCCCTCACGGCCCTCTTCGGCCCCCGAGACCCGGAACCGGCGGGCGGCTACGGAGTACCACCGGCGTAACCCTTGGCCTACGCGCCCGGCGCCTGCGTGTTCTGCGGTGGGCTGCGCGCCGGGCGTTTGCTGGGGGTCGTTTGGGCTGGCCGGGGTGGGGTCGCTCGCCGGCGCTGGCGGGGTGCCTCCCCCAAGCACTACGTGCAGGGGGTACCCCCAGCCCACCCACCCGTGCCGCCATGGGGGTCCCCCCTGCTCGAAGAGCTTGGGGGAGGCACGACTGCCCGCAGCTGGGTCGGCGTGGCAGCCGCCCGCCCGTCGCTGCGGCCGCCGCAGCGACGCCCCGGCGGCTCGCAGCCGCCCGCCACGGCGTTGCGGTAGGCGCCGCGCGCCACCGCGTAGGTGCACCCGCATACGGCGGGGAGGGGACGGGGTGGGGGGTGTCCGCCCGCAGCGTCCGGCACCGTGACACTGAGCGCTCGTCGGAAACGGCCGGCCGGACCGAGGACGGACACCTCCCGCCCCGGCCCCGACGTGGAACCGGCCGCAGGCGAGGACCGCAACCGGCCACCGGACGGCAACGGGCCGCCGCAGGCAAAAAAGGGGCGCGGGGAACGGCGCGACCAGCCACGACGCACCCGCGCAGGCCGCCGCTGGCGTCCGTGACCAGCCACGACGCACCCGCACAGGCCGCCGCTGGCGTCCGTGACCAGCCACGACGCACCCGCGCAGGCCGCCGCAGGCGTCCGTGACCAGCCACGACGCACCCGCGCAGGCCGCCGCAGGCGTTCGTGACCAGCCTCGACGCACCCGCACAGGCCGCCGCAGGCGTCCGCGACCAGCCACGACGCAGCCTGCGCCCGAAGACCTACCCCCGCCCGATCGGTGCCAGAACCGCCGACGTCAGTTTCGCCAGGTCCCCCGGGGACAGCTCGACCTCCAGCCCCCTGCGCCCCGCCGACACGCAGATCGTGTCGAAGGCCGATGCCGACGCGTCCAGCACCGTCCGCAGCCGCTTGCGCTGCCCCAGCGGCGAGATCCCCCCACGCACATACCCCGTCGTGCGCTCGGCCAGCGCCGGGTCGGCCATCGCCGCGCGCTTGCCGCCCACCGCCGAGGCCAGCGCCTTGAGGTCCAGCTGCCCGGCCACCGGCACCACCGCGACCGTCAGCGCCCCGTCCACGTCCGCGACGAGCGTCTTGAACACCCGCTCCGGGGAGACACCCATCGCCTCGGCGGCCTCCTCGCCGTACGAGGGATGGCTCGGATCGTGGTCGTAGGCGTGGACCGTGAAGTCCACGCCCGCCGCCGTCAGCGCCACCGTCGCCGGCGTCCCCCCGGCCTGCTGCTGCTTCTTCGCCTTCTTCGCCATACCCGGCCGTTCCCCAAGATCAGTTCAGACTCGTCGGCCCGCGCGTCAGATCCGCCGCGGGCAGCGACGGCAGCGTACGGATGATCGCCGTCTCCGCGCGCAGGAGTTTCAGCTCGTCCCGCAGCCGGGACGCCGTGTCCGGCGCCTGCAGCAGCCGCTGCTTGGCCGGCGTGTCGAGCATCATCGCCGCCGCGACCAGGTACGACACCACCGACGGCTCGTCCGGCAGCTCCGCCCCGGTCGCCAGCGACCGCTCCCGCGCCCCCGCCAGCCGCTTCTGGTACTGCCGGAACGCCCGCAGCACCCCCTCCGCGAGGGCCCCGGCCTCGTCGCCGGGCTCTTCCGGCAGCTCCTCGAGTTCCGCGGTCAGGAACGGCCCCGAGGTGTCCACGGACAGCAGCCGCACCCTCGTCGTACCGGTCGCCAGGACCTCGAAGGTGCCGTCGGCACGCTCCCGGACGGTCGCCGCGTCCGCGATGCAGCCCACGGAGTGGAAGGCCTTCACCGGGTCGGTGCCGAATCCGGCCGCGGGCCCGAGTTCGGGCACCGCCGTCTGGTCCGGCAGGCCGGGCACGCTGGGCGCGACCTCGCGGCCGTCGCGGATCGCCACGACGGCGAAGCGGCGCGGTTCGTCGTCGGGCGTCTTGAGCAGCTCGCGCATCATGGCGCGATATCGCTCCTCGAAGACGTTCAACGGGAGGACGAGCCCGGGGTACAACACCGAGTTCAGGGGAAAGAGCGGGAGCCGGACGGTGGTCACGGCGCCACAGCCTAATGGCCGACCCGGCAGGGATGTCCGCCGCGCCCACGCAGCGGACGCGTCACCGCGCCCCGGAGGCCGCCACTCCCAGCTCCTGCCGCACCTGCAGAAAGCGCCCCAGCGGGTCGTCGGACTGCCGCTCCCAGGGGAACGACGTGGCGTACGGGCCGTTCATCCGCAGCTGCTCCAGCGCCTCGGCGGGCCGGTCCAGCCGGGCCAGTACATGGATCAGCAGGTTCCGGATCGGCGCGGGCCACGGGTCCGCGGGCCCGAGCAGCGCCGACAGCGCGATCCCCCGGTCGGCCGCCGCGTCCAGCCGCTCACGCTCCACGGGCGGACCGCCGTGCGCACCGCGCGGGCCGGACAGACAGGCGAAGGCCGCCCGCAACGGCAGCGCCTGGACGAACGAGTCGGCGGGCGCGTCCTGCGCGGCCCGGTCGGCGAAGTCGAAGCAGGCACGGTGGGCGTCCTGCTCGGAGGCCGCCAGATAGCGCAGCGCGGCGACATGGCAGCCGTAGTGATGCGGGGCGCGCCGCACCGCCGCCTCCCACAGCTCCTCGAAGTACCGGTGCCCGGCCCGCGCGCCCCGCGCGTGGTCCAGCGCGATGCGCCAGGGCACCGGGTCGGCGTCGTCGCGGCGCGCCGCCCGGGTGATCAGGGGGCTCACCTCGCGCAGCGCCTCCGCGCGGGCGGGGGAGCGCCAGGCCCGGTCCACCGCGAGCTGGGCCTCGACCACCAGCCCGTGCGGGTCGTCAGGGTCGGCCGTGCGCCAGACGTCCAGCCACTCGGGGCGGGAGCGGGCGAAGGCGGCGAGCCGCAGGGCGTAACGGTCGCGGCGCTCCCACTCGGCGGCGGCGCGGGTCGCGCCGAGCAGCGAGGCGGCGGGCGCGTGGTCGCCGCGCGCCGCCGCGACCAGCACGGGGGCCAGCCGGGAGTCGGGCGCGTCGAGCAGCACCTCGTCGTCCGGGACGTGGGGGGCGTCCGAGTCGGGCCCGGCGGGGTGCGCGGCGGTGGGGGTCATCCGGCCCGAGCGGATGAACGGCAGCAGCAGAGCCATGGTGTCGACCATTGAAAAGCCGCTGCTCGTGGCCGCGCCAGTGGCTACACGGAACCTCCCGAAAGTTGTACGCCTCGCGGTCAAGGAAGAGCAAAACGTGACGCTTCCTCAACTTATCGAACCCCTGTGCCGCGTACCCCGGGTAACCGCAGGTCGCCGGTGCGGCGCACCCGCCGTACGGCTGACTACCCCCGCCGCAGCAGCCGTGTCGCTCCCGCCGCCACCGCCGTCGCCAGGACCCAGCCCAGCAGGACCAGCGCGGCGGCCAGCCACTGCCAGCCGTCGGTCAGCTGCCACTGGCCGACCTGGCCCAGGTCGATCACCGGCAGCAGCAGGTCCAGGGCGAACAGCGCCGGATCCCACGCCGGATGCTCGTCACGCTGCACCGGCGGCGGCCCCGCCTGCGCGAAGGCCAGCGAACCCGCCGCCCACAGCACCGCCAGCCACAGCGCCGCCCGCCCCGGCCGGTAGCCGTAGGCCACCGTCCAGTCCTGGGCGTACCCCCACAGCTTCGCGGCGAGCGGCAGCGTCTCGCGCCGGTGGCGCTGCTTGGCGAGCAGCACCTCGCGCGCGTCCTCGTCCTCGCCGGCGCCCCGCAGCACCGCCGCCAGGCGCTCGTACGGCTCCGGGTTGTACTCGGCGGTCGCCGCGGCCACCCAGCCGAGCCGCTCGCTCAGCGGGAACGGCCCGTGCGGCACCAGGCACTCGTAGCTGAAGCCGGCCATCTGCAGCCGCCCGGGGCCCGGCCAGGCGCTCGCCCGGTCGATGAGGGTGACGATCCGCGCGCCGGACAGCACCACCCGCCCCAGCCGCGGCTGCTCGCCGAGGAAGCGCAGCTCCGGCGTCTGCACCCGGCGCAGCGACAGCTCCTGTTCCTCGCGGAGCGCGAACCGGGCCCGCTCGAAGTCGACGGCGTCCCCGAACCGCCCGTCGTCCAGCCGGACCCCGCCCCGGCACTCGAACGCCTGGATCCGCGTCCCCTGCGCCGGTGTGACCCCCATCAGCGCCTGGCCGCCGACACCGGCCGGGGTCAGGTACAGCGTGCGCTCGACGGTCATCTGCGGGGCGTTCAGCGCGTGCCGGGCGTACGGGTTGGCCAGCCGCGCGCCGCGCAGGCTCAGCGACACGCCGATCTTCGCGCCACGCAGACTCAGCTCGCCGTCCGACCGGAGCAGCTCCGCCTGCAGGTCCTGGCCGACACTCAGGCCGTCCCCGGCGATGGAGCGGCCGGTGCGGTCCCGGTCGACGATCGCCTCGTTGAGCATCAGATCGGTGCCTATGTGCGCGTCGGTGAGCCGGATGCCGCGGTGGAAGCGGCAGTGCGGCAGATACAGATCCCCCTCGGTGTGCACGCGCGCCGCCTCCAACCGCGGCACCGAGCAGTTCACCAGCCGCAGTGTCGTGAAGCGGGCCTCCGGCAGCAGCACATCACTGTCGAAGCGGCAGCCGCGCAGCTCCACGTAGGGCGCGACCCTGCCGCCGGCGAGGTCGAGCGCGCCGCTGAGCCGCACCCCGACCAGCTTCAGCGCGGACACGCGGCCCGCGAGGGCGGGCGGGCCGTCCAGCAGCAGCCACGCCACGATGCGCGCCCGCACCGTGCGCTCCGGGCCCCAGGGGTGGCCGCCGTGCGGGTCGTCGACGGTCGGGTCGCCGCTGCTCAGGTCGTACACACTGCCGTTGCGGAAGGCCAGCCACATGCCGGCTTCCGTGGCGGTCAGCTCGTCCGGCAGCACGCCGGTGTCGTGGAGGCCCACCTCCTCGGTCACGGCGCTCACTTCCTCCCCGGCTACTCGCGGGTTCGGTCTTCGTACAGCCGTTCATGCCCGGTGGGTCACCCCCCGAACACCCAAAGTGACGGTCGTCTTCCGGACAGTCCGCACGCCCCGCGGCCGGACACCACGCGCCCCGGGCGGGAGGGGTCCCCGCGACCGCGCCCCCGCGCCGTATCACGGTGTGTATCAGCCATTGATACGGCCGCACGGCCCGCGGCACGGGTCTGAGAGAATTGAGCCCGTGATCTCCCGAATCGATCTGCGCGGCGACGCCCTTCCTGAGGGCCCCGCCCTGCGTGACCTGCTGCCCCGAGCCGACTTCGACGTTGCGGCCGCCCTGGAGAAGGTGCGTCCGATCTGCGAGGCCGTGCATCATCGTGGCGACGCGGCACTGATCGACTTCGCGGAGAAATTCGACGGCGTCCGGCTGGAACAGGTCAGGGTGCCGGCCGAGGCGCTCGCCAAGGCCCTCGACGAACTCGACCCGGCCGTGCGCGCGGCCCTGGAGGAGTCCATCCGCCGCGCCCGTCTCGTCCACCGCGAGCAGCGCCGCTCCACCCACACCACCCAGGTCGTGCCCGGCGGCACCGTGACCGAGAAGTGGGTGCCGGTCGACCGCGTCGGTCTGTACGCGCCCGGCGGCCGGTCCGTCTACCCGTCGTCCGTGGTCATGAACGTCGTCCCGGCCCAGGAGGCCGGCGTCGAGTCCATCGCGCTCGCCTCGCCGGCCCAGGCCGAGTTCGGCGGGCTGCCGCACCCGACGATCCTCGCCGCGTGCGCCCTGCTCGGCGTCGACGAGGTGTACGCCGCCGGTGGCGCCACCGCCGTGGCGATGTTCGCGCACGGCACCGAGTCCTGCCCGCCCGCCAACATGGTCACCGGCCCCGGCAACATCTGGGTCGCCGCCGCCAAGCGCTACTTCACCGGGAAGATCGGCATCGACGCCGAGGCCGGTCCGACCGAGATCGCGATCCTCGCGGACGCGACGGCCGACCCGGTGCACGTGGCCGCCGACCTGATCAGCCAGGCCGAGCACGACCCGCTGGCCGCGGCCGTCCTGGTCACCGACTCCCCGGAGCTGGCCGACGCGGTCGAGCGCGAGCTGGAGCCGCAGGTGAAGGCCACCAAGCACATCGACGACCGGATCGTGCCCGCCCTGAAGGGCCGGCAGTCCGCGATCGTGCTGGTCGACGGCGTCGACGAGGGCCTGAAGGTGGTCGACGCCTACGGCGCCGAGCACCTGGAGATCCAGACCGCCGACGCCGCCGCGGTCGCCGACCGGGTGAGGAACGCCGGCGCGATCTTCATCGGCCCCTGGGCGCCCGTCTCGCTGGGCGACTACGCGGCCGGGTCCAACCACGTCCTGCCCACCGGCGGCTGCGCCTGCCACTCGTCGGGCCTGTCCGTCCAGTCCTTCCTGCGTGGCATCCACATCGTCGACTACACGCGGGACGCGCTGGCCGAGGTCGCGCACCACGTGGTGACGCTGGCGGAGGCGGAGGACCTGCCCGCGCACGGCGCGGCGATCAAGGCGAGGTTCGACTGGAAGGTGCCGGAGAGCAAGTGAACGTCCGGATCGACGATCTCCCCGTACGGGACGAGCTGCGCGGCAAGTCCCCCTACGGCGCGCCCCAGCTGGACGTCCCCGTACGGCTGAACACCAACGAGAACCCCTACCCGCTGCCCGAGCCGCTGGTCGAGCGGATCGCCGAGCGGGTCCGTGAGGCGGCCCGCACCCTCAACCGCTACCCGGACCGCGACGCCGTCGAGCTGCGCACCGAGCTGGCCGCGTATCTGACGCGTACCTCGGGCCACGAGGTGGGCCTGAGCCAGGTGTGGGCGGCCAACGGCTCCAACGAGGTGATCCAGCAGCTGCTGCAGACCTTCGGCGGACCGGGGCGTACGGCGATCGGCTTCGAGCCGTCGTACTCGATGCACGCGCTCATCGCCCGCGGCACCGGCACGGGCTGGATCTCCGGCCCGCGCAACGAGGACTTCACGATCGACCTCGCGGCCGCCGAGAAGGCGATCGCCGAGAACCGGCCCGATGTCGTCTTCATCACCACCCCCAACAACCCCACGGGCACGGCGGTCCCGCCGGAGACCGTGATCGCGCTGTACGACGCCGCGCAGGCCGCCAAGCCGTCCATCGTGATCGCGGACGAGGCGTACATCGAGTTCAGCCACGGCGACTCGCTGCTGCCGCTGCTTCAGGGCCGCCCGCACCTGGTGATCTCCCGCACCATGTCGAAGGCGTTCGGCGCGGCCGGTCTGCGCCTCGGCTACCTGGCCGCCGACCCGGCGGTGGTGGACGCCGTCCAGCTGGTGCGGCTGCCGTACCACCTGTCCGCGGTCACCCAGGCGACCGCGCTGGCCGCGCTGGAGCACACCGACACCCTGCTCGGCTACGTCGAGCAGCTGAAGGCCGAACGGGACCGGCTGGTGAGCGAACTGCGGGCGATCGGCTACGAGGTGACCGCGTCGGACGCCAACTTCGTGCAGTTCGGCCGCTTCGACGACGCCCACGAGGTCTGGCAGAGGATCCTCGACCGGGGCGTCCTGGTCCGGGACAACGGCGTGCCGGGCTGGCTGCGGGTCACCGCCGGCACCCCGCAGGAGAACGACGCGTTCCTCGACGCGGTCCGTGAAGTGAAGAAGGAGTTCCAGGCATGAGCCGCGTTGGACGCATAGAGCGCACCACCAAGGAGACCTCGGTCCTCGTCGAGATCGACCTCGACGGCACCGGGAAGACCGACATCGCCACCGGCGTCGGCTTCTACGACCACATGCTCGACCAGCTCGGCCGGCACGGTCTGTTCGACCTCACCGTCAAGACCGACGGCGACCTGCACATCGACTCCCACCACACCATCGAGGACACCGCCCTCGCGCTGGGCGCCGCCTTCAAGCAGGCGCTCGGCGACAAGGTGGGCATCTACCGCTTCGGCAACTGCACGGTCCCGCTGGACGAGTCCCTCGCCCAGGTCACCGTGGACCTCTCCGGCCGCCCCTACCTGGTGCACACCGAGCCGGAGAACATGGCGCCGATGATCGGCGAGTACGACACCACGATGACCCGGCACATCCTGGAGTCCTTCGTGGCCCAGGCCCAGGTCGCGCTGCACGTGCACGTGCCCTACGGCCGCAACGCGCACCACATCGTGGAGTGCCAGTTCAAGGCGCTGGCCCGGGCCCTGCGCTACGCCTCCGAGCGCGACCCGCGCGCGGCGGGCATCCTCCCGTCCACGAAGGGTGCGCTGTAAAAGCGATGAACGGTCTGTCCACCGTCCTGATCGTCGTCGGTCTGTTCCTGATCGGCGGCATCATCTCCTTCGTCAAGCAGCAGATGCCGCGGAGCCTGATCGTGCTGCTGTCCGTCGGCGCGGCCATGTGCCTGGTCGCGGGTGTGATGCGGCTGGAGGTGTGGAGCTGATGAGCAGCCCGAAGAAGGTCGTCGTCTTCGACTACGGCTTCGGGAACGTGCGCTCCGCCGAGCGCGCCCTGGCACGCGCGGGTGCCGATGTCGAGATCACCCGTGACTACGACCGGGCCATGAACGCCGACGGCCTGCTCGTGCCGGGCGTCGGTGCCTTCGCCGCCTGCATGACGGGGCTCAAGGAGGCGCGCGGCCACTGGATCGTGGAGCGCCGGCTGGCCGGCGGCCGCCCGGTTATGGGCATCTGCGTCGGCATGCAGATCCTCTTCGCCCGGGGCATCGAGCACGGCGTGGAGGCCGACGGCCTGGACGAGTGGCCCGGCACGGTCGAGCCGCTCCAGGCCGACATCGTGCCCCACATGGGCTGGAACACCGTGGACGCCCCGGCCGGCTCGGAGCTGTTCGCCGGCCTGGACGCCGACGCCCGCTTCTACTTCGTGCACTCCTACGCCGTCCACGACTGGACGATGGAGACGCACCACACGGCGATGGAGGCCCCCAAGGTCACCTGGGCCACGCACGGCAAGCCGTTCGTGGCGGCCGTGGAGAACGGCGTCCTGTGGGCCACGCAGTTCCACCCCGAGAAGTCCGGCGACGCCGGAGCCCAGCTCCTCACCAACTGGATCGGAACACTGTGAGCAAGCTCGAACTCCTCCCCGCCGTCGACGTCCGCGACGGCCAGGCCGTCCGCCTGGTGCACGGCGAGTCCGGCACCGAGACCTCCTACGGCTCCCCGCTGGAGGCCGCCCTCGCCTGGCAGCGCTCCGGCGCCGAGTGGCTGCACCTGGTCGACCTGGACGCCGCCTTCGGCACCGGGGACAACCGCGAGCTGATCGCCGAGGTCGCGAAGGCCATGGACATCAAGGTGGAACTGTCCGGCGGCATCCGCGACGACGACACCCTGGCCGCCGCGCTGGCCACCGGCTGCACCCGCGTCAACCTGGGCACGGCGGCTCTGGAGACCCCGGAGTGGGTCGCCAAGGTCATCGCCGAGCACGGCGACAAGATCGCCGTCGGCCTCGACGTGCGCGGCACCACCCTGCGCGGCCGCGGCTGGACCCGTGACGGCGGTGACCTCTACGAGACGCTGGACCGCCTGAACAAGGAGGGCTGCGCCCGCTACGTCGTCACCGACATCGCCAAGGACGGCACGCTCCAGGGTCCGAACCTGGAGCTGCTGAAGAACGTCTGCGCGGCCACCGACCGCCCGGTCGTGGCCTCCGGCGGCGTGTCCTCGCTGGACGACCTGCGGGCCATCGCCGGCCTGGTACCTCTCGGTGTCGAGGGCGCCATCGTCGGGAAGGCGCTGTACGCGAAGGCGTTCACCCTGGAAGAGGCCTTGGAGGCTGTGTCGTCATGAGCGAAGCCGTACGGCGGGTGCAGAGCGGAAGTCCCTGGGAAGAGAGTTTCGGTTTCGCACGCGCCGTCGCGGCGGGCGACCGTGTGCTGGTGGGCGGGACGACGTCCTTCAAGGGCAGCGTGCTGTACGGCGAGGGGGACCCGTACGAGCAGGCGAAGGTGGCGTTCACCAGCGCGATCGAGGCGATCGGTGAGTTCGGGCTCGGCGTCGAGTCCGTGATCCGGACGCGGATGTACCTGACCCATGCGCGGGACCTGGACGCCGTCGGCCGGGCCCACAAGGAGCTGTTCGACTCCGTGCGCCCGGCTTCGACCCTGCTGGTCGTCCAGGGCTTCGTCGACCCGCGCATCCTGGTCGAAGTGGAACTAGAAGCACTCAGAGGAGCCGTGACCTGATGACCCTGGCGGTCCGAGTCATTCCCTGCCTGGACGTGGACAACGGCCGGGTCGTCAAGGGCGTCAACTTCCAGAACCTGCGCGACGCGGGCGACCCCGTCGAGATGGCCAAGGTCTACGACGCCGAGGGCGCCGACGAGCTGACCTTCCTGGACATCACCGCCTCCTCGGGTAACCGGGAGACGACGTACGACGTGGTGCGCCGCACCGCCGAGCAGGTGTTCATCCCGCTCACCGTCGGCGGCGGGGTGCGCACGGCCGAGGACGTGGACAAGCTGCTGCGGGCGGGCGCCGACAAGGTCGGCGTGAACACGGCCGCGATCGCCCGCCCCGAGCTGATCCGGGAGATCGCCGAGCGGTTCGGCCGGCAGGTGCTGGTGCTGTCGGTCGACGCGCGCCGCACGCAGAGCGGGTCCTTCGAGGTCACCACGCACGGCGGGCGGCGCGGCACCGGCATCGACGCCGTCGAGTGGGCGCACCGGGCGGCCGAGCTGGGCGCCGGCGAGATCCTGCTGAACTCCATGGACGCCGACGGCACCAAGGACGGCTACGACCTGGAGATGATCGCGGCCGTACGCAAGCACGTCACGATCCCGGTGATCGCCTCCGGCGGCGCCGGCAAGCTCGGCGACTTCACGCCGGCCGTCGAGGCGGGCGCGGACGCGGTGCTGGCGGCGTCGGTGTTCCACTTCGGCGACCTGCGCATCGGCGAGGTGAAGCAGACGCTGCGGGAGGCGGGGCACCCCGTCCGCTGACTCGATCGTCCTGGGCCCCGGCCGGTGCGGAACCGGCCGGGGCTCTCTCGTGGGCAGATGCGAAAGGAAAGTTGCGCAAAATAGATTGCGCAACTTTTCTTGCACATCTAGTCTCGAAGACATGCCGGACAGGGAGAGAGACCGCCGTATCCGGGACGTGGGCACGCTCAAGGCGCTCGCGCACCCCCTGCGCATGAAGCTGTACCGGGCGCTGACCATCGCCCGCACCGCCACCGCGTCCCAGCTCGCCGAGCAGGTCGATGAGGCCGTGTCACTGGTCAGCTACCACCTGCGCAAGCTCGCCGAGCACGGCCTGATCGAAGAGGCCGAGACACAGAGCGGCGACGCGCGTGAACGCTGGTGGCAGCCGTCCACGGACGGCGTCACCATCCGCGACGAGGACTTCCGCGACGCCCCCGAGAAGGCCGCCGCGCACACCGCCGCCAGCCGCCTCTTCTTCGAGCAGCGCGCCGACACCTACCGCCGCTTCCTCGACGAGCGCCCCCACTGGGGCGCCGCGTGGAACGCCGCCTCCGACTCCTCCGAGTGGCTGCTCAAGCTCACCCCGGAGGAACTGTCGCGGCTGTCCAAGGAGATGTACGACCTCGTGCGCAGGTACGAGGAGCTCGGCCGTGCCGCCGCCGACGCGGGCGACACGGAAGGCCGCGAGAACGTCGCGGTGCACACGTACGGCTTCCCCTTCCGCGCCTGAGATCCCGCGACCCGGGATCCCTCCCGAGAGGACGGTCCGCGTGACCACCACCCTCGCGTCACCCGCCCGCCCGGTCGGCAGACCCGCCCACCGCGACCCCAACGTCCTGCGCTGGCTCGGCGCCTACGCCTCCTCCGCGGTCGGGGACAACGTCTACTACATCGCCTTGTCCTGGGCGGCCGTGCAGAGCGGCACCCCCGCCCAGGCCGGGCTCGTCACGGCGGCCAGCGCGGTGCCGCGCGCCCTGCTGATGCTCGGCGGGGGAGTGGTGGCCGACCGCTACGGGCCGCGCCGGGTCGTCCTCGGCTCGACCGCCGCCCGCAGCGCCCTCGTCCTCGGCGCCGCCGTCCTGCTGCTCGCCACCAGCCCCGGCCTGTGGGCGCTCGGCGCGGTCGCCGTGCTCTTCGGCATCGTCGACGCCGTCTTCCTGCCCGCGGCCGGCGCGCTGCCCGCCCGGATCACCCCACGCGACCAGCTCACCCGCGTCCAGGGCATGCGGGGCATGGCCACCCGGCTCGCCAACGTCCTCGGCGGACCGCTCGGTGGCCTGGGCGTCGCCGTCGGCGGCACGGCCGGCGCCTTCGGCGTGGCGGCCCTGCTCGTCGGGGCCTCGCTGCCGCTGCTGCTGGGCGTACGGGTGGGTGCGCTGCCGCCCGACGAACGCCAGGACCGGCGGCCCGTGCTCACCGAACTGCGGGACGGGCTGCGGCACATCCGGCAGGACCCGGTGCTGCGCCCGCTGGTGATCGCCGCCGCCCTCAGCGACCTCGGCTTCGTCGGCCCCATGAACCTCGGTCTGACCGTCCTCGCCCAGCAGCGCGGCTGGGGCTCCGCCGGCATGGGCTGGGTCCTCGCCGGCTTCGGCACCGGCGCGGCGGCGGCCGCGCTGCTGATCACCTGGCGCGGCCGGATACCCCGTGCCCCGGTGGTGGCCGCGGTGACCAACCTGGTGGCGGCCCTCGCCATCGCCGCGCTCGCCCAGGTCCCGTCCGTCGCGGGGGCGGCCGGCGTGGCCGCGCTCATCGGCGTGACCGCCGGGCTCTCGGGTGCGCTGTGCGGGGCACTCGTCCAGGCCCGGGCCGGCGCGGCCTACCTCGGCCGGGTCATGTCCGTCAGCACGATCGTCGGCTTCGGTGTCGCACCGCTCACCTTCCCGCTGGTCGGCGGCGCCGTGACCCTGTGGGGCACCGGCCCGGTCTTCGCGGCCTGCGCGGCCGTCAGCGCCCTCGCCGGCCTCCTCGTCCTCCTCACCCGCACACTGCGCCACGCCGAACTCCCGTAGCGGAGCGGCCGCGCGGAGCGGCCGGCATACGGCCCAGCCGCGGAACCCCTGGGGGGACGCGGCACAGCGCCATCCCGCCGTGGCTTCCGGCGGCGCCGGGGCCGGAGCGGCCGGCATACGGCCCCGCCGCGGAACCCCCGGGCGGACGCCGCGCCGCGCCGACCTGCCTTGGCTTCCGGCGCGGCCGGGGCCGCCTGGGCCTTCCGGCGGCGCCAGAGCCGCATGGGCGTTTCGGTGGCGCCAGAGCCGCATGGGCGTTTCGGTGGCGCCAGAGCCGCCAAGGCCGCAGGGGCCTTCCGGTGGCGCCCATAGCCGCCAGAGCCGCCAGGGCCGCCGGGTCTGCCGATTGCGGATGCCGAGTCGTCGGCGGGGCATCCCTCAGGGTGCCCCGGCTGCCGTACTTCGCCGCCGGGCCGCCCTGTCGAGGAACCGCGGCACCGCACCCCTCACCGGGCCCCCGACTCCCTCGGAGCGGGCTAGGGCCCGTCGTTTGGATCATGCCGGCGTCGCGGGGTCTGGCACGCACTCCCCCTAGCTCTTCGAGCAGGGGGGACCCCCACCGCGTTGGCGCCCTCCTCCGCCTTGCAGCTGCACGCACCAGACCCCGCTCGGGTCGGCCCAGATGCGCCGAAGCTCCCGGCCGACCTGATCCAAACGACAGGCCCTAGATGCCCAGTTCCTTCGCCTCGTGGAGCTTGGCGATGGCGTCCTCCTCGCCGTCCAGCGCCACCTTCGCCGCGCTCTGCCGGCCGTACAGGAACAGCAGCAGCTCCGACGGCTCGCCCGTCACCGTGACCACCGGTGTGCCGCGGTGGGCGACCGCCGTCTGGCCGTCGGGGCGCCGCAGCACCAGGCCCGTCGGGACGCCGCGGCCCATCAGCCGGGCCGTGCGCTCCAGCCGGGACCACAGGGTGTCCTGGAACACCGGGTCCAGCTCGCGCGCCGACCAGTCCGGCTGGGCGCGGCGGACGTCCTCGGTGTGGACGTAGAACTCGACGGTGTTGGACGCCTCGTCGATCTGCTTCAGCTGAAACGGTGAGAACCGCGGCGGGCCGGTGCGGATGAGCTGGATCAGCTCCTCGTAGGGCTTGGCCGCGAACTCCTCCATCACCTTCTCCAGGCGGGACGCCAGCGGCTTGATCAGGATGCCCCCGGCGGCGTCCGGGCGTCGCTCGCGCACCACCACGTGCGCGGCGAGATCACGGGTCTGCCAGCCCTCGCACAGGGTCGGGGCGTCGGGACCGGCCGTTTCCAGGAGGTCGGCGAGCAGGAGTCGTTCACGCTTGGCGAAGGTCGACATGCCGTCAGCCTACGACCACCCTGTGGACACGGCACGGGCGTTGTCACCCCGGCGCGGCACAATGGCACCCATGACCAGCAGCAACCTCGACCCGGAGATCGCCGCGCGCCTCAAGCGCAGCCCCGACGGCCTCCTGCCCGCGATCGCCCAGCAGTACGACACCGGGGAGGTGCTCATGCTCGGCTGGATGGACGACGAGGCCCTGCACCGCACGCTCACCACCGGCCGCTGCACCTACTGGTCGCGCAGCCGCCAGGAGTACTGGGTCAAGGGGGACACCTCCGGGCACTTCCAGTGGGTGAAGTCCGTCGCCCTGGACTGCGACGCCGACACCGTGCTCGTGAAGGTCGACCAGGTCGGCGCCGCCTGCCACACCGGCGCGCGCACCTGCTTCGACACCGACGTGCTGCTCGCGGACGCCGGTTCTGGCGCAGCGGGCTCGGATCAGTAGGGTCGGCCGCCATGGACCTCGAGACGTTCCGCAAGCTGGCCACCGACCGCCGGGTCATCCCGGTCACCCGCAAGCTCCTCGCCGACGGCGACACCCCGGTCGCCCTCTACCGCAAGCTCGCCGCCGAACGCCCCGGCACCTTCCTGCTGGAGTCCGCGGAGAACGGCCGCTCCTGGTCCCGGTACTCCTTCGTGGGCGTGCGCAGTGCGGCCACCCTCACCGCCCGCGACGGGCAGGCGCACTGGCTCGGCACCCCGCCCGTCGGCGTGCCCACCGACGGCGACCCGCTGGCCGCGCTGCGCGCCACCCTGGAGGCGCTGCACACCCCGCGCGACCTCGCCCACGACCTGCACCTGCCGCCCTTCACCGGCGGCATGGTCGGCTACCTCGGCTACGACATCGTCCGCCGCCTGGAGAAGATCGGCCCCGGCGAGCGCGACGACCTGAAGCTGCCCGAGCTGACCATGCTCCTCACCAGCGACCTGGCCGTCATGGACCACTGGGAGGGCTCGGTCCTGCTGATCGCCAACGCGATCAACCACAACGACCAGGAGAGCGGCGTCGACGAGGCCTACGCCGACGCGGTCGCCCGTCTCGACGCCATGCAGGCGGACCTCTCCAGCGCCGTCGCCCAGCCGGCCGCCCAGCTGCCGCCCTCCGAGCTGCCCGAGTTCACCGCCCGCTGGGGCGGCACGGACTTCCAGGCCGCCGTGGAGGACGTCAAGGAGCGCATCCGGGCCGGCGAGGCCTTCCAGGTCGTCCCCTCGCAGCGCTTCGAGACGCCGTGCACGGCGAGCGCGCTGGACGTCTACCGGGTGCTGCGGGCCACCAACCCCTCGCCGTACATGTACCTGTTCCGCTTCGACGGCTTCGACGTCGTCGGCTCCTCGCCCGAGGCGCTGGTCAAGGTCGAGGACGGGCGGGCCATGGTCCACCCCATCGCCGGCACCCGGCACCGCGGCGCCACCCCGCAGGAGGACCAGGCCCTCGCGGACGAGCTGCTCGCCGACCCCAAGGAGCGCGCCGAGCACCTCATGCTCGTCGACCTCGGGCGCAACGACCTGGGCCGGGTCTGCGAACCGGGTTCGGTGGAGGTCGTCGACTTCATGTCCATCGAGCGGTACTCGCACGTGATGCACATCGTCTCCACGGTCACCGGCCGCGTCGCCCCCGGCCGTACCGCCTACGACGTGCTCACCGCCTGCTTCCCGGCCGGCACCCTCTCCGGCGCCCCCAAGCCGCGCGCCATGCAGATCATCGACGAACTGGAGCCGTCCCGGCGCGGTCTGTACGGCGGCTGTGTCGGCTACCTGGACTTCGCCGGCGACTCCGACACCGCCATCGCGATCCGCACCGCCCTGCTGCGCGACGGCACCGCCTACGTCCAGGCGGGCGCCGGCGTCGTCGCCGACTCCGACCCGGTCGCCGAGGACACCGAGTGCCGCAACAAGGCGGCGGCCGTCCTGCGCGCCGTGCACACGGCCAACCGGCTCGGCAGGTAGGCGCCGCCCACCGCGTGGGGCGCTTCTCACGGGACCCCGGGTGACGTATCGCCCGGGGTCCGGGCGATAGTGGAGTACGTGACAGCCGTACCTCACCCCCGTACCGAAGCCGCCCCCGCCCGGTCGGGCCGCCGCAGCCTCGCCCTCGCCCTGCTGTGCGGCGCGCTCGGCGCGGCCGTCGTACTGCTGTCCACCCGGCAGCGCTGGGCCGAGGGCACCGCGACGGTCGCGGGCGGCGCCTTCCCGCTCACCGCCAAGGGCAGCGACGTCACCGGCGTGCCCGCCGCGCTCGCCATAGTGGGCCTGGCCGCGCTCGTCGCCGTCTTCGCCGTGCGCCGCGCCGGCCGGCTGCTGGTGTCCGCCGTCCTCGCCCTGTCCGGCGCGGGGACCGTCGCCGCCGCCCTGGTCGGCGCGAGCGACAGCGCCGCCCTCGACGACAAGGCCGCGGCCGCCTCCGGCGACACCTCCGCCACCGTGGCCGCCCTCACCCACACGGCCTGGCCCTACGTCGCCGCCGTCGGCGGCGCGCTGATCCTGCTGACCGGCCTGCTCGCCCTGCGCTACGGCCGGCTGTGGCCCGCGATGTCCGGGCGCTACGAGCGCTCCGGCGCACCCCGCCCGCGCCGCGCCGCCCCGGCCGTCGACCCCGACCGCCCCGAGGACCTGTGGAAGGCCCTCGACCGCGGTGAGGACCCGACGGGCGCCGGCCCGGTCTGACCCGCTCCGACGGCCCACCCCGGCGCACGGCACGCGCGTGCGTACGGGACAATGGAGCTGAACACACCGTCCGTCACGGACACGTACGACTTACACGGCAACGAGGAGCTAGCAATGGCGGGCAGCAGCCACGGACACACCCCGGCCGCCTGGACCGGTGTCATCATCGCCTTCATCGGTTTCTGCGCCGCCGGCGCCTTCGTGGTGCTGGCCCAGCCGGTCGGTTTCTGGGTCAGCATGGGCGTCGTGTGCCTCGGCGGTGTCGTCGGCGGCATCATGCGCTCCATGGGCATGGGCGCCCCGAAGTCCGCGTCCGAGCCGCTGGTGATGGCCGACCAGCCCACGGCCAACCGCGAGGCCGCCGTCGCCAAGGGCTGAGCCACCGACCGGCCCCGCAGACGCCGTGAGGGGCGTCCCGGCACACACGCGTGCCGGGACGCCCCTCACGGCGTCCGCGGCCTTCGGGGAGCACAATGCGACACGTGAGACACGGACTCCTCCAGCGGCTGGCGGTGCCCGCCGCCGTCCTCGCCGCCGTCGCGGGCGCCTTCGCCTACGTCGGCGCCGTCGACCCCAACGAGCCCGGCCACTACCCCGCGTGCCCCCTGCTGCGCCTCACCGGCGTCTACTGCCCCGGCTGCGGCGGACTGCGCAGCGCGCACGCCGTCGTCCACGGCGACCTCATGGGCGCGCTGCACGACAACGCGCCGGCGGTCGTGGGCTATCTGGGCTTCGCGGTGCTGTGGACCGTCTGGGTGGTTCACGCGGTGCGCGGACGGCCCTTCCGGCCCGACCCGCGGCCGGCCCACCTGTGGACGCTGGGCGGGCTGCTGCTGGTCTTCACCGTTGTCCGGAACCTGCCGTTCGGCGGTTGGCTCCACCCTTGATCGATCACGGAATGTCCAGGTAGTGGGACCGCCGACGACCGGATGCGAAGTCATGGCCTTCGGGCGGATACCATCGCAGTGACCAATGGTTCCCCCCTGGTCGCTGGAACTGTCAACCGTCTGGAAGGGGGCCGCTCGCGTGAGTGTGCTCGACGAGATCATCGACGGAGTCCGTGCCGACCTCGCGGAGCGGCAGGCGCGCGTCAGCCTCGACGAGCTCAAGGAGCGCGCGGCGAAGGCCCCCGCGGCCAAGGACGGGGTGGCCGCGCTCAAGGGCGACGGCGTCAAGGTGATCTGCGAGGTCAAGCGCTCCAGCCCCTCCAAGGGCGCGCTGGCCGCGATCGCCGACCCGGCCGGCCTCGCCGCGGACTACGAGGCGGGTGGCGCGGCCGTCATCTCCGTCCTCACCGAGGAGCGCCGCTTCGGCGGCTCGCTGGCCGACCTGGAGGCCGTCCGCGCCCGTGTGGACATCCCGGTGCTGCGCAAGGACTTCATCGTCACGTCGTACCAGCTCTGGGAGGCCCGTGCCTACGGCGCCGACCTCGCCCTGCTGATCGTCGCCGCCCTGGAGCAGCCGGCCCTCGAGTCGCTGATCGAGCGTGCCGTCTCCATCGGCCTCACCCCGCTCGTCGAGGTGCACGACGAGGACGAGGTCGAGCGTGCCGTGGACGCCGGGGCCAAGATCATCGGCGTCAACGCGCGCAACCTCAAGACGCTGGAGGTCGACCGCGGCACGTTCGAGCGCGTCGCCCCGGAGATCCCCGACCACCTGGTGAAGATCGCCGAGTCCGGCGTCCGCGGCCCGCACGACCTGATCGCCTACGCCAACGCCGGCGCCGACGCCGTCCTCGTGGGCGAGTCCCTGGTCACCGGCAAGGACCCCAAGGCCGCGGTCGCCGACCTGGTCGCCGCGGGCGAACACCCGGCACTGCGCCACGGCCGCGGCTGACACCCCGCTAGGCTGGACGCGATGAGGACGACGACCGTGACCACCGTGGACCGGTACGCCCGCCTGGCGCGTGGCTGCCGTCCGCGGGGCTGCCGCGCGCCCGCGCGCCGCGTGCACGGCCGTCGAGTCCGCTACGTCATCGGTGACGAGCCCGGGCAGGTGAACGGCCGCCGATGGCAGCGCGCCCCAGAGGGGCGCGGGGAACTGCGCGACCAGCCATGTACGGCCTGAGGTCGTAGAAAACCCAAGCCCCCACGGCGATTAGTTGTTCAACGAAACTCACCGTGAGGTTTCCGCATGCCCAGCGACTTCTTCATCCCCGACCCCCAGGGTCAGGTCCCCGACTCCGCAGGCTACTTCGGAGCGTTCGGCGGCAAGTTCATCCCGGAGGCCCTCGTCGCCGCCGTGGACGAGGTGGCCGTCGAGTACGACAAGGCCAAGAACGACCCCGAGTTCGCCCGTGAGCTCGACGACCTGCTGGTGAACTACACCGGCCGTCCGTCGGCGCTCACCGAGGTGCCCCGCTTCGCCGAACACGCCGGCGGCGCGCGCGTCTTCCTCAAGCGCGAGGACCTCAACCACACCGGCTCGCACAAGATCAACAACGTGCTCGGCCAGGCGCTGCTCACCAAGCGCATGGGCAAGACCCGCGTGATCGCCGAGACCGGCGCCGGCCAGCACGGCGTCGCCACGGCCACCGCCTGCGCGCTGTTCGGCCTCGAGTGCACGATCTACATGGGTGAGATCGACACCCGCCGCCAGGCCCTCAACGTCGCCCGCATGCGCATGCTCGGCGCCGAGGTCGTGGCCGTGAAGTCCGGCAGCCGCACGCTGAAGGACGCCATCAACGAGGCGTTCCGCGACTGGGTCGCCAACGTCGACCGCACCCACTACCTGTTCGGCACGGTCGCCGGCCCCCACCCCTTCCCGGCGATGGTCCGCGACTTCCACCGCGTCATCGGCGTGGAGGCCCGCCGCCAGCTCCTTCAGCGGGCAGGCCGCCTGCCCGACGCCGCGATCGCCTGCGTCGGCGGCGGCTCCAACGCCATCGGACTCTTCCACGCCTTCATCCCCGACGAGGGCGTCCGTCTCATCGGCTGCGAGCCCGCCGGGCACGGCGTCGAGACCGGTGAGCACGCGGCCACGCTGACCGCGGGCGAGCCGGGCATCCTGCACGGTTCGCGCTCCTACGTCCTGCAGGACGAGGAGGGCCAGATCACCGAGCCGTACTCCATCTCCGCCGGTCTGGACTACCCCGGCATCGGCCCCGAGCACTCCTACCTCAAGGACTCCGGCCGCGGCGAGTACCGCGCGGTCACGGACGACGCCGCGATGCAGGCGCTGCGCCTGCTGTCGCGCACCGAGGGCATCATCCCGGCCATCGAGAGCGCCCACGCCCTCGCCGGCGCCCTGGAGGTCGGCCGGGAGCTAGGCAAGGACGGCCTGATCGTGGTCAACCTGTCCGGCCGCGGCGACAAGGACATGGACACCGCCGCCCGCTACTTCGGGCTGTACGACACCGACGCGGAGGTCGCTGCGAACGAGGCCGACACCGCGGAGATCGAGGGGGACGCCAAGTGAGCGGGAACATCCAGCTGCTGACCGACACCCTCGCCGCCGCCAAGGCCGAGGGCCGCTCCGCGCTCATCGCCTATCTGCCGGCCGGGTTCCCGACCGTGGACGGCGGCATCGAGGCGATCAAGGCCGTCTTCGACGGCGGCGCCGACATCGTCGAGGTGGGCCTGCCGCACAGCGACCCCGTGCTCGACGGCCCGGTCATCCAGACCGCCGACGACATCGCCCTGCGCGGCGGCGTGAAGATCGCCGACGTGATGCGCACGGTGCGCGAGGCGCACCGGGCCACCGGCAAGCCGGTCCTGGTCATGACCTACTGGAACCCCATCGACCGCTACGGCGTCGAGCGGTTCACCGCCGAGCTGGCCGAGGCGGGCGGCGCGGGCTGCATCCTGCCCGACCTGCCCGTGCAGGAGTCGGCGCTGTGGCGCGAGCACGCCGAGAAGCACGGACTCGCCACCGTGTTCGTGGTGGCGCCCAGCAGCAAGGACGCGCGCCTCGCGGAGATCACCGCGGCGGGCAGCGGCTTCGTGTACGCCGCCTCCCTCATGGGCGTCACCGGCACCCGTGAGTCGGTCGGCGCGCAGGCCCAGGACCTGGTCGGACGCACCCGTGCGACCGGCGCCGGCCTGCCCGTGTGCGTCGGCCTCGGCGTCTCCAACCGCGCCCAGGCCGCCGAGGTGGCCGGCTTCGCCGACGGCGTGATCGTCGGCTCGGCCTTCGTCAAGCGGATGCTGGACGCCCCGGACGAGGCGGCCGGCCTGGAGGCGGTGCGCGCCCTCGCCGGCGAGCTGGCGCTGGGCGTACGCGGACAGGCGTAAGGCATCCGCGCGCAGGCCCGGACGCAGGCGTAACAGACAGGGACATTTCGCATCGGTCACTCGAACGGGTGGACCTGGGACCGGGGAGGCGCAATGCGCCTCCCCGGTTCGTTCTGGGGGTGTGAGCGAGAAGAACCGTGACGGAAAGCGCACCGCCAGGGAGCGGCTGGCGGTCGAGCGCGAGAAGCAGAAAACCGCGGAGAAGCGCAGGCGCGCCCTGATCGTCGGGGCCAGCGTGGTGTGCGTGCTCGGCCTGGCGGCGGTGATCGGCGTCGTCGCCGCGAACGCGGGCAAGGACAAGGGCTCCGGCAAGGCGGGTCCCGTCGTCGCACCCTCGGGCGCGCAGGGCAAGGACGCCCTGGCCATCCCGGTCGGCAAGGACAGCGCCAAATCCACCCTCGTCGTCTGGGAGGACTTCCGCTGCCCGGCCTGCCAGGCCTTCGAGGCGGCCTACCGCCCCACGATCCACGAGCTCACCGGCGCCGGCCTGCTCAGAGGCGAGTACCACCTGGTCACCCTGATCGACGGCAACCTCGGCGGCAGCGGCTCCCGGCACGCCGCGAACGCCGCGGCCTGCGCCCAGGACGCGGGCAAGTTCACCGCGTACCACGACGTGCTGTACGCGAACCAGCCGAAGGAGACCGACGACGCCTATGCCCAGGACAGCAAGCTGATCGAGCTGGCCGGCAAGGTCCCCGGACTGGACACGCCCGCCTTCCGCTCCTGCGTGCAGGACGGCAAGCACAACAGCTGGGTGGCGAAGTCCCACCAGGCGTTCCAGAAGCAGGGCTTCCAGGGCACACCGACCGTGCTGCTCAACGGCAAGAACATCTACCAGGACCAGACGATGACCCCGGCGAAGCTGAAGCAGCTGGTGCAGGAGGCCGCCAAGGGCTGATTCCCGACCGGCGCCGGGGCCGCGCCCGGCGGTGTCTCACGGCGATTTCTCACGCCCCTGTTATGGACCCGTAGCCAGGCGGCTTGCCGTCGGCCCGGTCCGGCACGGTAGCGTCGACCTTGCCATGGAACTTGCCTTCATTCCCAGCCCGTCGCGCGGGGTGCTGTACCTCGGCCCCATCCCGCTGCGCGGCTACGCCTTCTGCATCATCATCGGCGTCTTCGTTGCCGTCTGGCTCGGCAACAAGCGCTGGATCGCCCGGGGCGGACGGGCCGGCACGGTCGCGGACATCGCGGTCTGGGCGGTGCCGTTCGGCCTGGTCGGCGGGCGCCTGTACCACGTGATCACGGACTACGAGCTGTACTTCAGCAAGGGCCGTGACTGGGTGGACGCCTTCAAGGTCTGGGAGGGCGGCCTCGGAATCTGGGGCGCGATCGCGCTGGGCGCGCTGGGCGCGTGGATCGGCTGCCGCCGCCGCGGCATCCCGATGCCGGCCTACGCCGACGCCGTCGCCCCCGGCATCGCCCTGGCCCAGGCGATCGGCCGCTGGGGCAACTGGTTCAACCAGGAGCTGTACGGCAAGCCGACCGACCTGCCCTGGGCGCTGAAGATCACCTCCTCGGCGGACGGGCGGGTGCCGGGCACCTACCACCCGACGTTCCTGTACGAGTCCCTGTGGTGCATCGGCGTCGCGCTGCTCGTCATCTGGGCCGACCGCCGCTTCAAGCTGGGCCACGGCCGGGCGTTCGCCCTGTACGTCGCCGCGTACTGCGTGGGCCGGTTCTGGACCGAGTACCTGCGCGTGGACGACGCCCACCACATCCTCGGCCTGCGGCTGAACAACTGGACGGCGCTGTTCGTCTTCCTGCTCGCCGTGCTCTACATGGTGCTGTCGGCGAAGAAGCGGCCGGGCCGCGAGGCGATCGTCGAACCGGGAGCGGACGCCGGCGACGACAGGACCGAGGGCGAGGCCGACGCCGCTGCGACCGAGTCCGGGGCCCCGTCCGACGCCGCCCCCGGGTCCGCGGCGGAGCCCGAGGAGAAGGCCCCGGTGGCCGACGGGGTGAAGGACGAGGCGAAGGACCAGGCGAAGGACGAGGCGGGGACCGCGACCAAGAAGTCGTGACACGTCACGCCGTACGACCGTGAGGGGCGCCCGGAGTCTGCCGGGCGCCCCTCGGCATGTCAGAGCAGGAGCAGGAGCAGGAGCAGGAGCAGGAGCAGGGTCAGGCGCAGTGGCGGCGGGCCAGCTCCAGCGTGCGGTGGGCCGCCGTCACCGCCGCCGCGTCGATGAAGCGGCCGTCGGGCAGCGCCTGGGCGCCCGGGTGTGCCGCCGCCGCCCTGATCACCGCCTCCGCGTCCTCGATCTCCGCCGGGGTCGGCAGATAGGCCCGTTCGATCACCGGAAGCTGGCGGGGGTGGATCGCGGCGCGCCCCAGGAAGCCGAGAGCACGGCCATGGGCGCAGCTCGCGGCGAGGCCGTCCAGGTCGCGGATGTCGGGGTGCACGGACTGGGCGGGCGCCGGCAGCCCCGCCGCCCGCGCGGCGACGACCACCCGCGAGCGCGGCCAGTCCAGACCTGCGTCGTCCCGGATCCCCAGATCGCCCCGCAGATCCGCCTCCCCGAGCGCGATGCCGCGCACCGCGGGGTGAGCGGTCGCGATGGCGTGGGCGTGCTCGATGCCGAGCGCCGACTCCAGCAGGGCGTACAGCGGCGGCACCCGGCCGTCCGCGGCCCCCGTGCGCTCGGCGACCCGGACGATCTGCTCGGGCCCGCGGACCTTCGGCAGCCGCAGCCCCGCCACGCCCGGCAGCCGGGCGAGGGCCCGCAGATCGGCCGCCGCGAGCGGACCGTCCAGGGCGTTGATCCGCACATGCACCGGCACCGGCTGGGGGCCGGCGAGGAGTTCGGCGGTGGCGGCGCGGGCGTACTCCTTGCGCTCGGGGGCGACCGCGTCCTCCAGGTCGACCACCACCACGTCGGCCCCGCAGCCGAGCGCCTTGGCGACGACCCGCGGCCGGTCACCCGGGGCGTACAGCCAGGTGAGCGGGGCGCCGGTGTCCGGGCAGGCGGACGGCGCGCAGGCCGGGAACGCGGCGGGAGCGGTGGGCGGGGTGCGCGGCGGGCTCGTCATACGGCGCCCTCCGCGCGCAGCGCGTCCACCTCGGCCGCGGTCAGGCCCAGCTCGGCGAGGACGGCGTCGGTGTCGGCGCCGTGCGGGCGGCCGGCCCAGCGGATCGCGCCGGGCGTGGCGGACAGCCGGAACAGGACGTTCTGCATGCGCAGCGGGCCCAGTTCCGGATCGTCGACGGTGGTGATCGTGGCGAGCGCCTGATACTGCGGGTCCGTCATCACCTCCCGCACGTCCTGCACGGGGGCGATCGCGGCCTCCGCCTTCTCGAAGGCCGCGAGGACCTCGTCGCGGGGGCGGGCGGCGATCCAGCGGCCGACGGCCTCGTCGAGCAGACCGGCGTGGCGGGCGCGGCCGTCTCCGGTGGCGAACCACGGCTCGGCGGTCAGCTCGGGGCGGCCCACCAGCTCCATCACCCGCTCGGCGACCGACTGGGCGGAGGTGGAGACGGCCACCCAGGTGCCGTCGGCGGTGCGGTAGGTGTTGCGCGGGGCGTTGTTGGCGGAGCGGTTGCCGGTGCGTTCCTGGACGTAGCCGAGTTGGTCGTACCAGGTCGGGTGGGGGCCGAGGACCGTCAGGATCGGCTCGATGATCGCCATGTCGACGACCTGTCCTGCGCCGGTGCGCTCCCGCGCGGCCAGCGCGGCCATGACGGCGTAGGCCGTGGCGAGCCCGGCGATGGAGTCGGCCAGCCCGAACGGCGGCAGTGTGGGCGGGGTGTCCGGTTCACCGGTGATCGCCGCGAAGCCGCTCATGGCCTCGGCGAGCGTGCCGAAGCCGGGCCGGTGGGCGTAGGGCCCGAACTGGCCGAAGGCGGTGACCCGGGCGAGGACCAGCCGCGGGTTGGCGGCGGACAGCTCCTCCCAGCCGAGGTCCCACTTCTCCAGCGTGCCGGGGCGGAAGTTCTCCACGATCACATCCGCGCCGGCCGCCAGGCGCAGCAGGGTGGTGCGGCCGCCCGGGGTGGACAGGTCGAGGGTGAGGGTGCGCTTGTTGCGGCCGAGCACCTTCCACCACAAGCCGATCCCGTCCTTCGCGGGGCCGTGGCCGCGGGACGGATCGGGTTTCGTCGGGTGCTCGACCTTGATCACCTCCGCGCCGAAGTCACCCAGGAAGGTGGCCGCGAGAGGTCCGGCGAAGAGGGTGGCGAGGTCCAGCACGCGCAGACCCGTGAGCGGGGGGTCGGTCGGGGACGGTGCGTCTCCCGGGGCGTCGGTCATGGACGGGATGCCTCCCGGTGCGTGAGGTGGGCCAGGGCGTCGAAGCCGACGCCGTCGAAGCCGCGGACGGAGGTGGCGAGCCGGTTCTTCAGCGGGGCCGTCCAGCGGTCGGGCAGCGCGGCGGGGGAACCGGCGAGCAACCCGGCGACGCTGCCGGCCGCGGCACCGTTCGAATCGGTGTCCCAACCGCCCGCCACCGCACGGCAGATGGACCCGGCGAAGTCCCCGTCGGCATGGGTGAGGGCGGCGGCGGTCAGCGCGGTGTTGGGCAGGGCGTGCACCCAGTGGTGGCTGGGCGAGTAGCGGGCGTGGAGACGGTCGACGACGGTGTCGAAGTCGGCGTGCTCGTGAGCGAGCCGCACCGCGTGGCGGACCGCGTCCGCGAGCCGGGAGCCGGGCGGCACGACGGTCAGGCCGACCCGCAGACAGGAGTGCACGTCATGGTCCCCGGTGGCCGCCGCGGCGAGGGTGGCCGCCGCGAACATCGCCGCGTACACGCCGTTCGCGGTGTGGGTGAGCGTGGCGTCGCGGTGGGCCTGTGCGGCGGCCCCGGCCGGGTCGCCGGGGTTGGTCCAGCCGTGCACGTCGGCACGGATGAGGGCGCCGATCCATTCGCGGAAGGGGTTGCGGTGGCGGGCGGTCTCCGGTGGCTCGAGGCCGAGCAGCAGGTTCCGCAGGGCGATGCGCTCGGCGGTGAAGACCCGGCCGGGCGGCAGCTCGTCGAGCCAGAGCCCGGCGACGTCGGCGGTGGTGAACGCGCGGCCGTGACGCTGGAGCAGCAGCAGGTTCAGCAACGGGTAGTCGAGGTCGTCGTCCTCGGGCATGCCCTCGATCGTCTCGGCCAGCGAGGTCGCGGCCGAACGGCGGTTCCACGGGTGCGCCGCGAGCAGTTCGGAGGGGACACCGCGGGCGGTGAACCAGGTGCTCAGCGGCCAGTTGCCGACCGCCTGGGCGAGCGCGCGGATGCCGTCGAGCGGGAGTTTCTCGACGGGCTTGCCGAGCAGGCAGCCGGCGGCCCGGCCGAGCCAGGCGGCCTCCAGCCGCTCCGGCGTGACGGGCGTACGCGGCGCGGGGGCCGGCCAGTCGGGGCACAGGCGCCGGATGCGCTCCAGGTCCGTCGGCTCGTCCAGCCGGCTGGGCAGATCGGCGAGTTCGTCCAGCAGGTCCTCGGCGAGCTGCCGCAGATAACGGGAGGCGCGCCGGGGGGAGGCCCCGGCCCGTTCGGGGGCGTCCGGGCCGCCGGCCGCCCGCCAGCGGGCCGCGATCGCCTTGGGCTCACGGCCGTCCAGGGCCGCCTGGCGCAGTTCGTGGCCGATCAGATCCTCCGGCTGGACCCAGGTCAGTCGGCGCATCCGGCGCCTCCGAGCCGCGCGAACGCCTCCTCGTGGGCACGCCGGCGTGCCACGTCCTTCCGGAAGACCTGCCGGGCGACCTCGGTCAAGGTGCGGGCCGGCTCCCACAGGTCGAGACGGCTGGCCTCCGCGACCGTCTTCGCCCAGTCCTCCGGGACGGGGGAGCCGAGCGCACCGGCCAGGGCGCCCGCCATCGTCGCGATGGAGTCGCAGTCGCGGCCGTAGTTCACCGCGCCGAGCACGGCGTGCCGGTAGTCGCCGTCCGCCACCACCAACATGCCCAGCGCCACGGGCAGTTCCTCGATGGAGTGCAGCCGGGACGGACGGCGGGCGCCCAGCGAGGGCGAGCGGTAGTCGGGGCCCACGGTGTCGTACGGGGCCACCGCCTCGCGCAGCGGGACGAGCGCCGACTCGAAGTCGCCGTGACGGGCGGCGACTTCGCACACCGCTTCGATCGCCGCACGGGTGCCGTCCTTGGCCAGGTCCAGGCACGCGCGGACCACCGACTCCGGGGTCGCGCCCGGGGTGCAGGCCGCCGCCACCGCCGCGGCGAAGACACCGGCGGCCTCCCGGCCGTACGACGACTGGTGGGCGCCCGCGATGTCCAGCGCCTCGCCGTACGCGCCCGCCGGGTGAGCCGCGTTGACCAGGCCGACGGGGGCCATGTACATCGCGGCGCCGCAGTTCACGAGGTTGCCGACGCCCGCCTCGCGGGGGTCGGCATGGCCGTAGTGCAGGCGGGCGACCAGCCACTTCTCCGCCAGGAAGATCCGGTGCAGGGGCAGCGCCTCCGCCTCCAGCTCCGGGATCCAGCGCGGGGTGGTCATCAGGTCAGGGACCAGGTGATCGGCGACCGCGTACGCGTCGAGGTGGTCGCGGACGGTGGCGTAGACCCGGACGAGGGCGTGGGTCATCAGGGTGTCGTCCGTGACGTGCCCGTCGCCCTTGTGGTACGGCGCGAGGGGGCGGGCGGTGCGCCAGGCGTCGCCGTGCCAGGGGCCGACGACACCGTGCACGCGGCCGCCGTGGCGTTCGGTGATCTGGTCGGGGGAGTAGCCCTCGACCGGACCGCCGAGGGCGTCGCCGACGGCGGCGCCGACAAGGGCACCGGTGATCCGGTCCTCCAGGGACACCGCCCCCGGGCTTTCTTCTCCTTTGGGCGTCATGTGCCGAATCATCCTCCTGGCAGGGCCGGTTGCGCGGCTTCCAGCAACTCGGCGAGTTCCACCAGGTCGGTGCCGGTCAGCCGGGGCAGGGCGCAGCCGGTGAGCGTGCGGCAGGCGGCGCGCCAGGTCTCCGGGATCGCCTCGGCACTGCCGAGCGCTCCGGTCAGGGCACCGGTGAGGGCCGGTGCGGAGTCGGCGACCCGGGACAGGCAGGCGGCCGCGGGTACGGCGGCGGCGATGCGGCCCCCGGCGGCGGTGGCCAGGGCGAGGGCGACGGGCACGGTCTCGGCGGCGGCGATGCCGTAGCTGTAGACGTGGTCGACGATCTGGTGCTCCAGTGGCGGGACCAGGGCGAAGGCGCTCTCGGCGTCGCGGGCGAGGGCGAGTGCGTGCCGGGCGTTGCGGCCGATCTCGGTGTCCGGCGGGAGTTCGGCGAGGGCGGCGGTCACACAGGTGCCGGTGTCGGCGCCGGTGAGGGCGAGCGCGAGGGCCGCGCCCATCGCCCGGGCGCCGTGCACGCCGTCGCCGTCCTGGGTGTAGCGGGCGTCGAACTCGGCCAGGTCCGCGGCGGCGCGGGGGTCACCGACGTGGGCGGCGGCCAGCACGCAGGCGCGCACACAGGCCGCGTCGTCGAAGTAGTGCGGGTTGTCGTGGCCGGTGGCGGGCGGGCGCAGACCGGCGGCGAGGTTGCCGAGGCCGGCGCGCACGGAGATGCGGGCGCGCAGGGGCAGGACGGCGGACTCGATCTCGGCGGCGCGCTCGGCCGCCGCGGCGACCTCGGCGGCCACGGCGGTCCAGGTGAGGTCGAGGGCGGTGCGCACCCGGCGTTCCCGGCTGAGGTCGCCGAGGGCGTGGTCGTCACCGGCCCGCAGCACGGCCTCGGCGGCGAACGCCGCCCACTCGGCGTCGTCGGAGGGGCCGAGGCGCAGGGGGTCGGGGGGCTGGTTGAGGGCGATCGGGACGGGGAGGGTGGTGGTGGCGTTCTGCTCGGCGAAGGTGTCCAGCTCGCGGGTGAGCCGCCGGGTCCACTCCGGCATGCGTGCGGCACGGTGCCGCGCGGCGGGCCATCCGGCCGCGTCGCCGGCGGCGAGCCCGAGGAGCAGCCCTTCGATACGGCGGGTCATGACCGGGCCTCGTTGCCTTCGTCGCCGGGGTCGACGGCGGGCACCAGGGGGCCGGGTGTCTTGGCGGCCCGCCCGGCCGCCGGCCACCCGCCGCCCGCCTCGATGGCCGGCGCGGCCGAGGCGGTCAGTTCCTCCAACGCGTCCGGCACGAAGTCGGGCACCAGGAGGGGGGTCCCGTCGGTGCCGGCCGTGTCGCGGGTTGGTGGCTCTGCCTCGTCTGGGCCTTCTGGGCCGCGCGCTGGTGGCTCTGCCCCGTCGGGGCCGGCTGTGTCGCGGGCCGGTGCCTCTGCCCCGTCTGGGCTGTCTGTCACGTGTGCGGTTGGCTTCACCCCGTCGGGGCCGACTGTCTCGCGTGCGGTTGGCTCCGCGCCGTCGGGGACCTCCGTGTCGCGGGCCGGTGGCTCCGCCCTGTCTCGTCCAGCGACCAGCAGGTCCGCGACCTCCAGCACATGCCGTCCCCTCATCGCCGGCAGGCAGCTGCCCCGGGCCGGCCCGATCGCCCCCGCCCAGTCGGCGGGGATCGCCTCCACCCCCTGCGTCGCTCCCGCCAGGGCGCCGGCCACCGCGGCCGTGGTGTCCGCGTCGCGGCCCATGTTCACCGCGGTGAGCACCGCGTCGCGGAAGTCGCCGTCCGCCGCCGCGTACGCGCCGAACGCGAGGGCCACCGCCTCGGGGGCGAGGTCGGTCCACGGGTAGCCGCCGATGACGACGGCGGTGCGGACCGCGCGTTCGCCGCGGTGGGCGGCGATGACCGCGCGCCGCAGGGAGCGGGCCGTCCAGGAGTCCTCCGGTACGACGGTGAGGGCGGCCGCGACCACCGCCTCCGGCGCGGCGCCGCCCATCGCCGCGGCGACCCCGGCCGCCACCGCCTGGCCGCCGTAGATGCCCTCGCCCTCATGGCTGACCGAGCCGTCGATCGCGGCGAGCCGTGCCGCCTCCGCGGGGCGTCCCGCGGCGTACACCCCGCAGACGGCCGCGCGCATGGCGAGCCCGTCGCTCCAGGCGTGCCGGTGCTGGGCGGAGATGGGCGCGGCCAGGCCCCGGCGCAGGTTCTCCAGCGTGCCGCGCTCGCTGAACCCGGCGCCGCGGAAGAGGCCCTCCGCGCGGTCGGCGATCCACTCGTGCCAGGCCGCCTCGACGTCGGCGGGGGTCAGCGCCGAGCCGTGCCGGGCGAGCAGCAGCCCGGAGAACAGCGTGTACTCGGTGTCGTCGGTGCCGGCCGGCTCGGTGACCACGAACCCGGTGATACGGCCCCAGCGGGCGCGGATCTCGGAGGGCTTGAGGTTTTCCGCGGGTGCCCCGAGGGCGTCCCCGACGGCCAGGCCGAGCAGGGCGCCACGGGCCCGCTCACGGATCGTGGCCATGGCGGCGTCACCTCCGGACAGTCCCGTCAGGGCGTGCTGCCCTGTGCGCCAGGTGTGCCACGGCGACCGCCCCGCCTCGCGCGTCCGTACCCGCTGTCACCCGGTCGGCGTGCAGGGCCGTCACGCGGCAGGGACCGGTCCCCCTTCGGACACCCGGCTCGGCGGGCGCCCCCTGGGTGGACCCCGCTCGTCGGGCGCCCAGGCTCGGCGGGCGCCCGTGGTGCACCACCCCGCTCGCCTGGCTCCCCGGTTCGGCGCGAAACGCCTTCACGCGTCCTGCCGGGCGGCAGTGGGTTCGGTGATGTGGTCGCCGACCTGGCCGGTCGCCACCGGCTCCCGGCGCTCGGGCATGCAGCCACCGGTAGCGGATCTCGGCCTCCGGTGCCGGCGCCGGTGCCGCTGCTGCCCCGGGTGTCGGCCGACACCGGATGTCGGCCGCCTCCGGTCGGTGCCGCCCACGGTGTCCCCCGGTCCCGTAATCCCGTCCCCGACCCCACACCCGACGCCACCCCGGCCCCGCACCCGACACCACCTCCGCCCGGTCGCCCGCCCCCGCCCGGTGGGCAAAGTCGCAGGTTAGCCCAGCCTTTCCTTGCTGGCGGCGAGAGAATCGGCGGCGTAGATTCTGTGTTGTCGGAAATTGGAATCTGTCCAGACTTAGCTTTGCCTTAGCTTTCTTGGGGGACCGTAATGGCCATCATCGAGACCCGGGCGGCGCTGCACGAGGCGCACCGCGACAACCACACCCACCGTGACGTCAACGGAGGGTGGCTGCGGCCCGCCGTCTTCGGTGCGATGGACGGACTGGTCTCCAACCTGGCCCTGATGACCGGCGTCGCGGGCGGATCCGTCGGTCAGCACACGATCGTGCTGACCGGACTCGCGGGCCTGGCCGCCGGCGCCTTCTCGATGGCGGCCGGCGAGTACACCTCGGTAGCCTCCCAGCGCGAGCTGGTCGAGGCCGAACTGGACATCGAGCGCCGTGAGCTGCGCAAGCACCCGGCCGACGAGGAAGCCGAGCTGGCCGCCCTGTACGCGGCGCGCGGCGTGGAGCCGGAGCTGGCCCGCGAGGTCGCCCGCCAGCTGTCGAAGGACCCGGAGCAGGCGCTGGAGATCCACGCCCGCGAAGAGCTGGGCATAGACCCGAGCGATCTGCCGTCGCCGCTGGTCGCGGCCGTGTCCTCGTTCGGTTCCTTCGCGCTGGGCGCCCTGCTGCCCGTCCTGCCGTATCTGCTCGGCGCCACCGCGCTGTGGCCGGCCGTCCTGCTCGCGCTGTTCGGGCTGTTCGCCTGCGGTGCGGTGGTCGCCAAGGTGACCGCGCGCAGCTGGTGGTACAGCGGTTTGCGCCAGCTTGTCCTGGGTGGTGCCGCGGCCGGTGTGACGTACGCCCTGGGCATCCTGTTCGGAACGGCCGTAGGATGACGCGTCTGGTACTTATGCGAGGGGCCGCATAAGTTCTCCATTACCCGCTGGTTTCAGCTGTATGACGGCGGGGCATGAGCCGTAAGCGCTGCGGGCAACGACGCCTGCGGCATCCCCTCGGGGCGAGCGACGACGCCCGTCCCGGCCCCCGGTCCGACGGACATCGACCTGTCCGCGTCGGCCCCCCACACTCCCCGCCGCGGGGTCGTCCACCCCCCGTCCGCACACCCCGCGGCGTCCGCATGCTGGAACGGAGTATCCGGTTCCCGAGAACCGCTCCATCATGTAACCTGCACGAAATTTTGAGATCACGCAGAGGGCCAACGTCGTCCCTCGGCACCTGCCACATGCCACTTGACGACGACGGGAGAGCCGATGCGTACGCCGCGCCAGCCGTCCCAGCACTCCACGAACGGCCAGAACTGGTCGTTCATGGATGCTCGCCCTGCTGCGCAGGGTATGTACGACCCCCGCAACGAGCGCGACGCCTGCGGCGTCGGCTTCGTCGCCACCCTCACCGGCGAGGCGTCCCACACGCTGGTCGAACAGGCCCTGACGGTCCTGCGCAACCTGGAGCACCGCGGTGCCACCGGCTCCGAGCCCGACTCGGGCGACGGCGCGGGCATCCTCTCCCAGGTCCCGGACGCGTTCTTCCGCGAGGTGGCCGGATTCGAGCTGCCCGAGGCCGGCGCCTACGCCGCCGGTATCGCCTTCCTCCCGGAGGACGGCGCCGCCGACGCCGTCTCGCAGATCGAGACGATCGCCGCCGACGAGGGCCTGACCGTCCTCGGCTGGCGTGAGGTCCCGGTCGCCCCGGAGCTGCTGGGCGCCACCGCCCGCTCGACCATGCCGGTCTTCCGCCAGCTCTTCGTCACCGACGGTGTCTCGAAGGACATCGCCCTGGACCGCAAGGCGTTCGTGCTGCGCAAGCGCGCCGAGCGCGAGGCGGGCGTCTACTTCCCGTCGCTGTCCGCGCGGACCATCGTCTACAAGGGCATGCTGACCACCGGCCAGCTCGAGCCCTTCTTCCCGGACCTGTCCGACCGCCGCTTCGCGTCCGCGATCGCGCTCGTCCACTCGCGCTTCTCCACGAACACCTTCCCGTCGTGGCCGCTCGCGCACCCCTACCGCTTCGTCGCGCACAACGGTGAGATCAACACCGTCAAGGGCAACCGGAACTGGATGCGCGCCCGCGAGTCGCAGCTGGTCTCGGACCTGTTCGGCTCCTCGGAGAAGACCCTCGAGCGGATCTTCCCGGTCTGTACGCCCGACGCCTCCGACTCCGCGTCGTTCGACGAGGTGCTGGAGCTGCTGCACCTGGGCGGGCGTTCGCTGCCGCACTCGGTGCTGATGATGATCCCGGAGGCGTGGGAGAACCACGACTCCATGGACCCGGCCCGGCGCGCCTTCTACCAGTTCCACTCCACGATGATGGAGCCCTGGGACGGCCCCGCCTGTGTCACCTTCACCGACGGCACCCAGGTCGGCGCCGTGCTCGACCGCAACGGTCTGCGCCCCGGCCGCTACTGGGTCACCGACGACGGCCTCGTCGTCCTCGGCTCCGAGGTCGGCGTCCTCGACATCGACCCGGCGAAGGTCGTCCGCAAGGGCCGTCTGCAGCCCGGCCGGATGTTCCTCGTCGACACCGCCGAGCACCGCATCGTCGAGGACGACGAGATCAAGGCGCAGCTCGCCGCCGAGAACCCGTACGCCGAGTGGCTGGAGACCGGTGAGATCGAGCTGGGCGACCTGCCCGAGCGCGAGCACATCGTCCACACCCACGCCTCGGTCACCCGCCGCCAGCAGACCTTCGGGTACACCGAGGAGGAGCTGCGCGTCATCCTCGCCCCGATGGCCCGCGCCGGCGCCGAGCCGATCGGCTCCATGGGCACCGACAGCCCGATCGCGGCCCTGTCCGAGCGCCCGCGCCTGCTCTTCGACTACTTCACCCAGCTGTTCGCGCAGGTCACCAACCCGCCGCTGGACGCGATCCGCGAGGAACTGGTCACCTCCCTGCGCTCCTCGCTGGGCCCCGAGGGCAACCTGCTGGAGCCGACGGCCGCCTCGTGCCGCTCGGTCACCCTGCCCTTCCCGGTGATCGACAACGACGAGCTGGCCAAGCTCATCCACATCAACGCCGACGGCGACATGCCCGGCTTCAAGGCCGCGACCCTCTCCGGCCTGTACCGGGTGCACGGCGGCGGCGAGGCACTGGCCGCCCGCATCGAGGAGATCTGCGCCGAGGCCGACGCCGCCATAGAGAACGGCGCCCGCCTGATCGTTCTCTCCGACCGGCACTCCGACGCCGAGCACGCGCCGATCCCGTCGCTGCTGCTCACCTCGGCCGTCCACCACCACCTCATCCGCACCAAGCAGCGCACCCAGGTGGGCCTGCTGGTCGAGGCCGGCGACGTCCGCGAGGTCCACCACGTCGCCCTGCTCATCGGGTACGGCGCCGCCGCCGTCAACCCCTACCTGGCGATGGAGTCGGTGGAGGACCTGCTGCGCGCGGGCACCTTCCTGAACGGTCTCGAGCCCGAGCAGGCCATCAAGAACCTGATCTACGCCCTCGGCAAGGGCGTCCTGAAGGTCATGTCCAAGATGGGCATCTCCACCGTCGCCTCCTACCGCGGCGCGCAGGTCTTCGAGGCCGTCGGCCTGGACGAGGCCTTCGTCGAGAAGTACTTCAACGGCACCACCACCAAGATCGGCGGCGTCGGCATCGACGTCGTCGCCAAGGAGGTCGCCGCCCGCCACGCCAAGGCCTACCCGGCCTCCGGCATCGCCCCGGCGCACCGCGCGCTGGAGATCGGCGGCGAGTACCAGTGGCGCCGCGAGGGCGAGCCGCACCTGTTCGACCCGGAGACGGTCTTCCGCCTCCAGCACTCCACGCGCACCGGCCGCTTCGACATCTTCAAGAAGTACACGGACCGGGTGAACGAGCAGTCCGAGCGCCTGATGACGCTGCGCGGCCTGTTCGGCTTCAAGTCCGGCCGCGGCCCGATCCCGGTCGACGAGGTCGAGCCCGTCTCCGAGATCGTCAAGCGCTTCTCCACGGGTGCCATGTCGTACGGCTCCATCTCGCAGGAGGCGCACGAGACCCTCGCCATCGCCATGAACCAGCTGGGTGGCAAGTCCAACACCGGTGAGGGCGGCGAGGACCCGGAGCGCCTGTACGACCCGGCGCGCCGCTCGGCGATCAAGCAGGTGGCCTCCGGCCGCTTCGGCGTGACCTCCGAGTACCTGGTCAACGCGGACGACATCCAGATCAAGATGGCCCAGGGCGCCAAGCCCGGCGAGGGCGGCCAGCTGCCCGGCCACAAGGTCTACCCGTGGGTCGCCAAGACCCGTCACTCGACGCCGGGTGTCGGCCTGATCTCCCCGCCGCCGCACCACGACATCTACTCCATCGAGGATCTCGCCCAGCTGATCCACGACCTGAAGAACGCGAACCCGCAGGCGCGGATTCACGTCAAGCTGGTCTCCGAGGTCGGCGTCGGCACGGTCGCGGCCGGTGTGTCCAAGGCGCACGCGGACGTCGTGCTGATCTCCGGCCACGACGGCGGCACGGGCGCCTCCCCGCTGACCTCGCTGAAGCACGCCGGTGGTCCCTGGGAGCTGGGCCTCGCCGAGACCCAGCAGACCCTGCTGCTCAACGGCCTGCGCGACCGCATCGTCGTGCAGACCGACGGCCAGCTCAAGACCGGCCGTGACGTGGTCATCGCCGCGCTGCTGGGCGCCGAGGAGTTCGGTTTCGCGACCGCTCCGCTCGTCGTCTCCGGCTGCGTGATGATGCGCGTGTGCCACCTGGACACCTGTCCGGTCGGCATCGCCACCCAGAACCCGGTGCTGCGCGACCGCTTCGCCGGCAAGGCCGAGTACGTGGTGAACTTCTTCCAGTTCATCGCGCAGGAGGTCCGCGAGCTGCTCGCCGAGCTGGGCTTCCGCTCCATCGAGGAGGCCGTCGGCCACGCCGAGGTGCTGGACGTCGAGCGCGCGGTGGACCACTGGAAGGCCCAGGGCCTGGACCTGAACCCGCTGTTCCATGTGCCCGAGCTGCCCGAGGGCGCGGTCCGCCACCAGGTGATCGCCCAGGACCACGGCCTGGAGAAGGCCCTCGACAACGAGCTGATCAAGCTGGCCGCGGACGCGCTGGCCGCCTCGGACGCGACGGACGCACAGCCGGTCCGCGCCCAGGTCGCCATCCGCAACATCAACCGCACGGTCGGCACCATGCTCGGCCACGAGGTGACGAAGAAGTTCGGCGGTGCAGGCCTGCCCGACGACACCATCGACATCACTTTCACCGGCTCCGCCGGCCAGTCCTTCGGCGCCTTCGTCCCGCGCGGTGTCACGCTGCGCCTGGAGGGCGACGCCAACGACTACGTCGGCAAGGGCCTGTCCGGCGGCCGGATCGTCGTCCGCCCGGACCGGGGCGCCGACCACCTCGCCGAGTACAGCGTCATCGCCGGCAACACCATCGGCTACGGCGCGACCGGCGGCGAGATGTTCCTGCGCGGCAAGACCGGTGAGCGCTTCTGCGTGCGCAACTCCGGCGCGCTGGTCGTCTCCGAGGGCGTGGGCGACCACGGCTGCGAGTACATGACGGGCGGTCACGCGGTCGTCCTCGGCGAGACGGGCCGCAACTTCGCGGCCGGCATGTCCGGCGGCATCGCGTACGTCATCGACCTCGACCGCGACAACGTCAACGCCGGCAACGTCGGCGCGATCGAGGCGCTGGACGAGACGGACAAGCAGTGGCTGCACGACGTCGTGCGCCGCCACCAGGAGGAGACCGGCTCCACCGTGGCCGCCAAGCTCCTGGCCGACTGGGACAGCGCCGCCGAGCGCTTCAGCAAGATCATCCCCAGCACGTACAAGGCAGTGCTCGCCGCCAAGGACGCCGCCGAGCGAGCCGGTCTGTCGGAGACCGAGATCACCGAGAAGATGATGGAGGCGGCGATCAATGGCTGACCCGAAGGGCTTTCTGAACCACGGCCGCGAGGTCGCCAAGTCCCGTCCGGTGCCTGAGCGCGTCAAGGACTGGAACGAGGTCTACGTCCCCGGCTCCCTGCTGCCGATCATCTCCAAGCAGGCCAGCCGCTGCATGGACTGCGGCATCCCGTTCTGCCACAACGGCTGTCCGCTCGGGAACCTCATCCCCGAGTGGAACGACTACGCCTACCGCGAGGACTGGGGCGCCGCCTCCGAGCGCCTGCACGCGACCAACAACTTCCCGGAGTTCACCGGCCGCCTCTGTCCGGCGCCGTGTGAGTCGGCGTGTGTGCTCGGCATCAACCAGCCGCCGGTCACCATCAAGAACGTCGAGGTCTCGATCATCGACCAGGCGTGGGAGACCGGGGACGTCGTCCCGCAGATCCCCGAGCGCCTGTCCGGCAAGACGGTCGCCGTCGTCGGCTCGGGCCCCGCGGGCCTGGCCGCCGCCCAGCAGCTCACCCGGGCGGGCCACACCGTCGCCGTCTACGAGCGCGCGGACCGCGTCGGCGGCCTCCTGCGCTACGGCATCCCCGAGTTCAAGATGGAGAAGCGGCACATCAACCGCCGTATCGAGCAGATGCGCGCGGAGGGCACCCGCTTCCGCACCGGCATCGAGATCGGCCGCGACCTGAAGGCCACGGACCTGAAGAAGCGGTACGACGCGGTCGTGCTCGCCGTCGGTGCCACCACCGCCCGCGACCTGCCGGTGCCCGGCCGTGAGCTCAAGGGCATCTACCAGGCCATGGAGTACCTGCCGCTGGCGAACAAGGTGCAGGAGGGCGACTTCGTGGCGCCCCCGATCTCCGCCGAGGGCAAGCACGTCGTCGTCATCGGCGGTGGCGACACCGGCGCCGACTGCGTGGGCACCGCCCACCGCCAGGGCGCGGCCTCCGTCACGCAGCTGGAGATCATGCCCCGCCCGAGCGAGGAGCGGCACCCGACGAACCAGCCGTGGCCGACGTTCCCGATCCTGTACAAGGTGACCTCGGCCCACGAGGAGGGCGGCGAGCGGATCTACTCCGCCTCCACCACCCACTTCGAGGGCGACGAGGACGGCAACGTGCAGTGGCTGCACCTGAGCGAAGTCGAGTTCGTCGACGGCAAGTTGACCTCCAAGCCGGGCACCGAGCGCAAGATCCCGGCCCAGCTGGTCACCCTCGCGATGGGCTTCACCGGCACCGACCGGGACAACGGCCTGGTGGAGCAGTTCGGCCTGGACCTCGACGAACGCGGTAACATCGCCCGCGACGCCGACTTCCAGACGAACGTCCCCGGTGTGTTCGTCGCCGGTGACGCCGGCCGTGGCCAGTCCCTGATCGTGTGGGCGATCGCGGAGGGCCGCTCGGCCGCCCGCGGCGTCGACCGCTTCCTGACCGGAGCCAGCGACCTGCCCGCTCCGATCCGCCCGACGGACCGCGCCCTGGCGGTCTGACGGCCCGGGTGGCCCCGCAGGGCCACCCTCACTGACGTCCCGTACAACGGCGTGCGGAACACAGACGGCGCCTGCCCTGTCCCCGACCGGACCCTGGGCAGGCGCCGTCGCCTTTTCCGCACGGCTCTAGGGCACCCGGTACGACTCCGCGTACGCGGTCATGGCTTTTCCCTCGCCGTTCTCACGCCGTGACCGAGGTCAGTTCGGCCACCTTGCCCCACGCGCACAGCGCGAGCAGCGTCAGCAGCGCCGCACAGGCGCCCGCCTGCACCAGGGCGCGGTAGCGGTTGCGGGGCGCGTAGGCGTACGCCAGGGTCACCGCACCGCCGGTCAGCAGGCCGCCGAGGTGGCCCTGCCAGGACGTCAGACCGGCGGAGACCAGCATCCACAGCAGCAGCATGCCCATGAACCGGTTGACCTGCCCGAGGTCGCCGCCCATGCGCCGGGCGAGGACGTAGTACGCCGCGCCCAGCCCGAAGATCGCGCCCGAGGCGCCCACCGACTCGGCCGCCGGATCGGCGAGGAGCAGCTCCAGCACCGAACCGCCGAGCGCGGACAGCACATACAGCGCCAGGTAGCGGACCCGGCCGAGCAGGACCTCCGCGACGCGGCCGATCTGCCACAGCGCGAGCATGTTCATCACGATGTGCGCGATCCCGAACGCGCCCTCGGTCGGCGGCAGATGCAGGAACGCGCCGGTCAGCAGCCGCTCCCACTCGCCGGCCACGACACCCTGGGCGTGGTAGCCCGCGGGGAAGCCGCTGTCGTAGAGGTAGTAGCCGCCGTCCGGGCCGACCAGCCGGGCGCCGAGCATCGAGAACCGCTCGACGATCCCCGGCCGCACCACCTCGCCCAGATAGGCGAGCACGTTCAGACCGATCAGCACGCAGGTGAGCACCGGTGTCGCTGAGACCCGGCCGCCCACGACGGTACGGGCCTGCCGTGCCGAGCGCGCGCCCTCCTTCACGCACTCGACGCACTGGTGGCCGACCGCCGCCTCGCGCATGCAGTCCGGGCAGATGAACTTCTCGCAGCGGGTGCAGCGGACGTAGGACTCCACCTTGGGATGGCGGTAGCAGGTGGTGACGGCGGACTCGGGTTCCACGCCGGCTCCTCGCAGAGTTGGGACGGACGGTGAGCCGGTGGGGACGGCGGCGAACAAACTAGCGAACGCCTGTGCATCAGAGGAGGCCAGGGGCGTGTGTGACGTACCCTCGGCAGCCGGAACCACGAAGCCGAGGGGGAGACGCGCGTGGCCGCGATCAGTCTGACCAAGGTGGAGGAGACCGCGCCCGCGCTGGTCGGCCTCTACAAGAGCGCCGGGATCTCGCTCACCAAGCACGGCCTGGACGGCCTCAGGGCGGCCGTCTACCTCGTCGTCGACTACTCGGGCTCGATGCGGCCGTACTACCAGGACGGCAGTGTGCAGGCGCTCGCCGACCGCGTGCTGGGCCTGTCCGCGCACCTCGACGACGACGGCCGCGTGCCGGTCGTCTTCTTCTCCACGGACGTCGACGCCGTCACCGACATCGCGCTCGCCGACCACCAGGGCCGCGTCGAGCGGATCGTAGCCGGGCTGGGCCACATGGGCAGGACGAGCTACCACCTGGCGATGGACGCCGTCATCGACCACTACCTCGACAGCGGCGCCCGGGACCCCGCCCTGGTGGTCTTCCAGACCGACGGCGGCCCGATCAGCAAGCTCGCCGCGGAACGCTACCTGTGCAAGGCGGCGCGGCTGCCGCTGTTCTGGCAGTTCGTCGGCTTCGGCGACCCGCACAGCGGACAGTTCGACTTCCTGCGCAAGCTCGACGACCTCGCCGTACCGGACAAGCGGCCGGTCGACAACGCCGGTTTCTTCCACGCGGGCACGGACCCGCGCACGGTCACCGACGCCGAGCTGTACGACCGGCTGGTGGGGGAGTTCCCGCGGTGGCTGCGGGCCGCCCGCGCCCAGGGCATCGTGCGCCCGGCCTGAACATGCCCCCGCCTGCCGACCAGGACCACTCCGGCTACGGCCACAATGGTCCCGTGCCGACCAAGAAGAAGCCGCAGGTGACCGCCGCCGCCCCGGAGCGCCGCAGGGAACTCCTCGCCACCGCCGCAGAGGTGTTCGCCGAACAGGGCTACAACGCCACCACCGTCCGCCGTATCGCGGACCACGCGGGCATGCTCGCCGGCAGCCTCTACTACCACTTCGACTCCAAGGAGTCGATGCTCGAGGAGATCCTGCGCACCTTCCTCGACGAACTCTGGGCCGGCTACGACACGGTCCTGGCCGCGGACCTGGGCCCCAGCGAGACGCTGCGGGCCCTGGTCACCGAGTCCTTCCGGGAGATCGACCGGCACCGGGACGCCGTCGCCATCTACCAGAAGGAGTCCCGTCACCTGGTCGGCCAGGAGCGGTTCGCCTTCCTCGCCGAGTCGCAGCGCCGCTTCGAGGAGGCGTGGCTGTCCACCCTGGAACGCGGCGTGGCCGCCGGCGAGTTCCGCGCCGACCTCGACATCCGCCTGACCTACCGCTTCCTGCGCGACACCGTCTGGGTCGCCGCGTCCTGGTACCGGCCCGGGGGCCGGCACACCCCCGAGGAGATCGCCCGCCAGTACCTCTCGATGGTCCTGGAGGGCATCGCCGTAGGCGGCTAGGAACCGGTGAGGCGGGCCGCGGCCGCGCGCTGGCGCTCCGCCATCACCGTCAGGAACCGCACGACGGTGTCCAGTTCCTCGGTGCTGAAGTCCTCGCACGCCTCGACGATGTCGCGCGCCCAGTCCTCGAAGAACCCGGCCAGCTCGCCGATCCGGTCCCGGTCCAGCTCCACCAGCACCCGCCGCTTGTCCGTCGGGTGCTTGACGCGTCGCGCGAAGCCCTTGGCCTCCAACCGGTCCACCAGCCCGGTGACGGAGGCGGGGGCCAGCCCGGTCAGCCGCGCGAGGTCCTTGGCGGTGAGCGGGCCGTGCCGCTCCAGCAGGTCGAGGGTCTTCTCCTCGGTCGCGCTCAGCCCCTGCTTGGCGGCGATCGCCGAGTGGAACATCACCGTGACGCCACTGTGCTCACGGCCGACGGCCATGAGCCGTCCCAGCGTCTGCGCGCGCTTCTCGTCCGACATGCTCCCACCCTACTAAAAATTTAGTTCGCCCGAACGAAAGACTTGCGATCATCACTCACTCCCTGCAATTCTTTCGTTAGTCCGAACGAAATAAACGCCAGGGGAGAACCATGTCGAAGCCGTCCCTCACCGCACCTCCTCCGCACCCCACCACCGAGGAGCCGCACCCGCGCCGCTGGGCGGCAGCCGTCGTGATGATGACGGCCGCCCTGATGGACCTCCTCGACGTCACGATCGTCAATGTCGCCGTCCCGTCCATCGCCCGCGACCTGCACGCGTCGGCCGGCGATCTCCAGTGGCTGATCTCGGCCTACCTGCTGGGCTTCGGCGCCACGCTGATCGTCTCCGGCCACCTGGGTGACCGCTACGGCCGCCGCGGCCTGTTCCTCGCCGGCACCGCGGGCTTCGGCCTGGCGAGCCTGGCCTGCGGCATCGCCCACTCACCGGGCCAGCTGATCGCCGCACGCGCCGTGCAGGGCGTCATGGCCGCCGTCCTCGTACCGCAGGTGATCGGCTCCTTCCGCACCCTGTTCACCGGCAAGGAGCGCGGCGCCGCCTTCGGGATGTACGGCGCGGTGTCCGGCTTCGCCTCCGCGGTGGGCCTGCTGCTGGGCGGCCTGCTGACCGACGCCGACCTGTTCGGCTGGGGCTGGCGCTCGGTGTTCCTCGTCAACGTCCCGATCGCCGTGGCCACCTTCATCGGCGGTCTGCTGCTGGTGCCGGCCACGAAGGAGCGCTCGGCGGGACGCCCCGACGTCTTCGGCAGCGTGCTGCTCGCGGCCGGCCTGGTGGCGATCGTGCTGCCGCTGGTCCAGGGCCGCGAGAACGGCTGGCCGCTGTGGGGCTGGCTGTGCCTCGCCGCGGGCGTGAGCGCGGTCGCGGCGCTGGCGATCGTCGAGGGGCGCCGCCGTACGACCCGTATCACCCCCCTCCTGCCGGCCCGCGCCTTCCGCCTCCCCGCGTTCTCCTTCGGTGTCCTCGTCCAACTCCTGTTCTCCGTCGGCATGCAGGGCTTCTTCCTGGTCTTCGCGATCTGGCTGCAAGCAGGAGAGCGGTACACGCCGATGCAGGCCGGACTGGTGACGGTGGCCTTCTCGGCAGGCGGCTTCCTGACCGCGCCCGTCGCGGACACCCTCGCGGTGAGGTACGGCCGGGTGGTGCTGGGCGCGGGCGCGCTGATGATGGCCGGCGGCTTCGGCTGGGTCTGGGCGGCCGTCACGGACGCCTCCGGCGCGCACACGGGGGCGTGGCCGCTGACCCCCGGCCTGCTGGTGGCCGGCGCCGGCCTGGGCTTCCTCGTCGTACCCCTGGTCAACGTGGTCCTGTCCGCCGTACCGGCCGACCTCGCGGGCGGCGCGTCCGGCATCTTCTCCACGGCCCAGCAGTTCGGGGGCGCGCTGGGGGCGGCGGCGATCGGCACGGTGTTCTTCGGCCACACCGCCCACGGGCTGACGGACGCGCTCACGACGGCGATGCCGTGGATCACGGCAACATTCGTCACCTGCGCAGCCCTCACGACGGCGCTGCCGCGCAGGACGACGTGACGCTAGGGGTGGGCTAGGCGCCCGGCGTGGCATTGACCGAGGTGGGCTACGCGCCCGGCGTCGACTTGGACCCGGTGTCGGTATCGGCCGGGGGTCGGGTCGCTCGCCGGCGCTGGCGGGGTGCCGCTGCGCCCACCCGTGCCGCCCCAGCGGCACGACTGCCCGCAGCTACGGCGATAGGGCGGCCGCCCGCCGTTGCGGCAGGCGCCGCGCGCCACCGCGTTGGTGCGCCCGCCCGCGGCGGGGAGGGGACGGGGTGGGGGGTGTCCGCCCGCAGCGTCCGGCACCGGGACACTGAGCGCTCGTCGGGAACGGGTGGCCGGACCGAGGACGGACACCCCCCGCCCCGGCCCCGGCTCACCACCGGCCGTAGGCGACGCCCGCCACGACGAGGCAGCAAGGGGCCGCCGCAGGCCTATAAGGGGCGCGGGGAACGGCGCGACCAGCCCCCCACGCACCCGCAGGCGACAACGCACCACCCCCACCTCACCCACTGGACCCCCGCACCCGCAACTCCGGCAGCAGCGCCACCCGATGCCGCGCCCGCCCCGGCTCCGCCAGCCGCCGCGCGATCAGCTCCACCGCCGCCACCCCCACCGCCCGCTTCGGCGGCGCCACCGCGCTCAGCGGCACGTCGGCCAACCCCGCGACCTCGTCGTCGTACGCCACGAGCGCCACATCCTCCGGCACCCGCACCCCCCGCGCCCGCAGCCGCTGCAGCACCACGATCGCGTCGTGGTCGTTGTGCACGAGCGCCGCATCGATCCGCCCCGACGCCACCGCGTCGGTGAACTCCTCCAGCACCCGCTCCCGTTCACCCGCCCGTCCCTGCGACGGCAGCGGCATCACGAGGTCACCGGGCAGCCCCAGCCCCGCGAGCCCGCTCACGAACCCTTCCCGCACCAGCCCCCGATGCGGACTGTCGTCCCGCAGCAGCAACCCGATCCGCGACCGGCCGCCCTCCGCCAGATGCCGCACCGCGATCCGCGCACCGTAGGCATGGTCGCTGACCACCTGCTCGGCATCGGTGACATCGTCCCCCGGCTGCCGCTCGACCAGCACATAAGGAACCCCGAGTTCACCAGCCACCCCCGACTCACCGACCCGCTCACACGGAGTGATCAGCAACCCGTCGATCCCCTCGGAGAGCATGTGCGCCACCTGCGCCCGCTCCTGCTCCGGGTCGTACTGCGAGATACCCAGGACAAGCCGCACCCCCCACTCGGCAGCCGCCTCCCGCGCGCCCTTGATCACCTCGGGGTAGTAGTAGTCCGCGGCAGGCACAACAAGGCCCACAACAGGCACCGCCCCCGCCGCCACCCCGCCCCGCGGCACCGCCCCCGCCACCGCCCCGCCCCGCGGCACCGCCCCCGCCACCGCCCCGCCCCGCGGCACCGCCTCCGGCAGCACCGCACCCCCGTGCACCCGCATCACCAACCCCCGCTCGGCGAGCGCCTCGACGTCGCGCCGGACGGTGATGGGGGAGACGCCGAGCTCCGAGGCGACGTCACTCACGCGCACGGACCCGCTCTCCCGCACCCTGCGCAGGATTTCCTGATGCCGTTCCTCGGCGTGCACCGACCGCGCCCCTCTCGCCGTGCCGTCCCCGCTCATCAGCAGACTAGCCCGCAGCTGATCGAATCTGAACGTTCTTGCTCGAACGAACAAAACAAAGCCATCTTGTGCGATTCATTGCCGCCTCATGTTCGTTCGTGTTAGAAACCGCTTCACCTCACCAAGGCCGCCCCCCACCCCCGCAGTAGCCCTCCCCCTCCCGGAGGTACCACCGCATGCCCCGCATCTCCCGCCGCACCCTCCTCACCGCGGCCCTCGCCACGGCCGCCACCGCACCCCTCACCCTCGCCCTGCCCACCACCGCCCAAGCCACCGACAGCACGGAAGCCCCCGCCACCCCCGCAGACCCCTACGACACCCTCCGCCTGAAATGGCGCAGCCTCATGCTCGGCACCGGCTTCGACCCCGCCGCCGACCCCTACGCGACCCGCCTCACCGCGCTCGGCGCCACCGCCGCCGGACTGCGCGCCACGATGAACCCCGCGCCCGGCTCCCTGTGGCCCGACCTGCCGTACGCCGACCCCGACCCGGACACCGACAGCGAGTCGTACACGTACTCCGGGAACATGGCCACGAGTTACACCCGGCTGCGCACCCTCACCGAGGCCTACGCCCAGCCCGGCACCGGCCTCACCGGCGACACCGCGCTGCTCGCCGAGATCGTCGCGGGCCTCGACCACCTGCACGCCGAGGCGTACAACGCCGGACAGGCCCGCCACGGCAACTGGTGGAGCTGGCAGATCGGCGCCCCGCAGGCGCTGCTGGACATCGCCACCCACCTGTACGACAGCCTCGGCGCGGCCCGGATCGCCGACTACGCCGCGGCCGTCGACCACTTCGTGCCCGACAGCGCCGTCGCGCAGTACACCGGCACCTCCACCGGCGCCAACCGCGTGGACCTGTGCCGGGTGATCGCCCTGCGCGGCGTCCTCGGCAAGGACCCGGCCAAGATCGCCCTCGCCCGCGACGCGCTCAGCCCGGTCTTCCCCTACGTCACCTCCGGCGACGGCCTGTACGCCGACGGCAGCTTCATCCAGCACACCTACGTCCCCTACGCCGGCTCCTACGGCGCGGTCATGCTCGGCGGGCTGTCTCTGCTGTTCGCCCTGCTGGAAGGGTCGTCCTGGGCGGTCACCGACCCGGGCCGGCAGGTCATCCTCGACTCCGTCGAGAAGGCGTACGCGCCGTTCCTCTTCAACGGCCTCGCCATGGACGACGTCTCCGGACGCGCCGTCAGCCGAGGCGTGCAGAAGAGCGACACCCGCGGCGTCCTCCAGGACGACCACCTGCGTGGCCACGCGATCATCGCCTGCATCGCCCTGCTCGCCCGCAGCGCGTCCCCGGCCGAACGCACCCGCTGGGAGGCCATGATCAAGGGCTGGATCACCCGCGCCACCTACCGCCCGATCCTCACCAGCGACGCCCTGAACGTGGCCCAGCTCGCCCGTCTGAAGTCGATCGCCGACTCCGCCACGACCGCCGCGGCCCCCGAACCCACCGGCCACCGCCTCTTCCCCGGCATGGACAGGGCCGTGCACCGCCGCCCCGGCTGGGCCGCGAGCGTCTCGATGGCCTCGAAACGGATCACGTACTACGAGAACGGCAACGGCGAGCATCTGCGCGGCTGGCACAGCGGCTCCGGAATGCTCTACTGGTGGGGCGACACCTTCGGCAACGGCCAGTACAGCGACAGCTTCTGGGCCACCGTCGACCCCATGCGGCTGCCCGGCACCACCGTCTCCCGCAAGCCGCTCGCCGACGGCGAGGGCGGTGCCTGGGGCGCGGCACGCCCCGACGTGCGCTGGGTCGGCGGTGCCACCGACGGCACCTACGCGGCCGTCGGCCAAGACCTCAAGGGCCTGTCCTCCACCCTGGTCGCCAAGAAGTCCTGGTTCTTCCTCGACGACATGATCGTCTGCCTCGGCGCCGGCATCCAGAGCCGGGACGGAACCGGCGCGGAGACGATCGTCGACAACCGCAACCTGGGCGCGAGCGGCACCCACGCCCTCACCGTCGACGGCACCGTCCAGCCCACCACCCTCGGCCTGCGCACCACCTTCCCCCGCGCCCGCTGGGCCCACCTCGCCGGCTTCGGCGGTTACGTCTTCCCCGGCGGCACCGCCCTGCAGACCCTGCGCGAGGCCCGCACGGGCTCCTGGTCCGCCATCAACACCGGCGGCACCACCGATCCCGTCACCCGCCGCTACCTCACCCTGTGGACGGACCACGGCACCGACCCGACCGCGGCCGGCTACGCCTACGCGGTCCTGCCCGGTGCCAGTGCCCGGCAGACCGCCGCCCGCGCCGCCGACGCCGGCCGGCTGAGGATGCTCGCCAACACCGGCGACCAGCAGGGCGTCTGCGCCCCCGCGCTCGGCTTCACCGGCGTCAACTTCTGGCTCGCCGGCACCGTCCACGACGTCACCGCGAGCGCCCCGGCGAGCGTCATGATCCGCCGCAGCGGTGGTACGGCCACCGTCTGCGTCTCCGGGCCGCTGCGCGACGGCGCGGCCATCGACGTCACCTGGGACCGCCCGGTGTCCGCGGTCACGTCGGCCGACCCCACGGTGCAGGTACTGGCGACCGGCAGCGCCCTGACGCTGCGCATCACCCCGGGCACCCTCGGGGCCGTACACACCGCGAAGGTCACCCTCGGCTAGCCGCCTCGAACGACAGGCCCTAGGTGTCGCACTCCCACACCGTGCGGCACAGCGCGCACCGCGCGCGTACCCGCCCCCGCACCGGCACCCCGATCCGCTGATGGCAGGTCGGGCACGGGAACGACACCCGCAACGGCCCGTGCCCGTCCGGGGTGAAGCGGTAGGGCACGCCGTCCGGCGCGGCCACGCGCGCGTGCTCCTGCGCGTGGCGCCGGTCGCGCGCGTAGCGCCGGCGTCCCGCCCAGCCGGCCGCCGTCAGCGGGGGCTGCCGCTCGTCCTGGCGGGCCAGGGCCAGCCCCGCGCCGTACGCCTCGTACGCCCGCGCGCTGGTGAACCACGTCGAGGGGTCCTCCCCGAACAGCAGCGACCGCTTCGCCAGCACGTACCCGAACTCCTCCGGCGTGAGATAGCCCAGCTTCTGCGAGGACGCCCCGTCCTCCCGGTAGGCGTCCAGCAGCAGCCAGCCCGCGCCCAGGTACGTCGTCGCCGTGTCGGTCAGGATCTCGTTCTCACGCGTGCCCGGGAACGCCAGGTCCAGCCGGTGCAGATACACATGCATGATCTCGTGCGCCAGGGCCGCCCCGATGTCCCGCCGATGCGTACGGAACCGGTCGTTCAGCTCGACGAAGTACTCCGGCCCCGCGGTCAGTTCGACGTTCGCCGCATGCGTCATCTCGCGGAAGGACACGATCAGCCGCGCGTCGGGGAGCCGGTAGTGCCGCACCAGCTCGCGCGCCACCCGCTGCGCCCCCAGATACAGGTCGTCGGTGTCGCAGAACGCCACGTCCACCGGCGCCACACTCGTCGCGAACATGGCGATCGTGTCGCGGGACAGGCGCTTGTACAGCGCGGTGACGGCGGCCCGCACCGTCTGCAGATGCGGGTAGCCGTGCCGGACCGGTCCGCCGTTGCCCACGCCCAACCCCCAAGACGCTCGAGCCCGCCTCCACTGTACGCAGATCCGGCCGGACCTCCGCCAGACCGGCTTCGGCGGATCCTCGCTGGTCGGGCGCCACCCGGCACGCACTAGGGTGGACGGCCATGACCATCAGCAACACCGGAACCGGTGACGTCGACCCGGCCGTCCGCGCCGAACTGTCCCGGCTGCGCGACAGCATCGACAACATCGACGCCGCCGTCGTCCACATGCTCGCCGAGCGCTTCAAGTGCACCCAGCAGGTCGGCCACCTCAAGGCCGCCCACCAGCTGCCGCCCGCCGACCCCGCGCGCGAGGCCCGCCAGATCGAGCGGCTGCGCGGCCTCGCCGAAAGCGCCAAACTCGACCCCGCGTTCGCCGAGAAGTTCCTGAACTTCATCGTGGCCGAGGTGATCCGCCACCACGAGCGCATCGCCGAGGACACCGCGAACGGCACGGCCGGCCCCACCCCCGCCGCCGGCCCCGCACACTGATCCGGCCCGCCTCCGGAGCACCGGCCCGACCGCATCGATCCGGCCACCGCGTGCACGGCAGGTGATCCCACCGGCACCGCGTGTCAGCACCCGGACGTAAGCTGGGCCCCTCAGCGTGTGGGAGGGACGCCGGGCCATGCCGACGGATGCCGAGATCCTCATCGTCGACGACCACCAGGGCACTGCGTACGCCCTGGAGAGCACCCTGGCCCCGCTCGGCTACCGCCTGGGCCGGGCCACCAGCGGCGACGCGGCGCTCAAACAGCTGCTGCGCGGCCGCGTCGGGCTGCTCCTGTTACAGGTGCGCACACCGGGCACCGGCGCCCTGGAGGTGGTGCGCTACATGCGCCGCCTGGAGCAGACCCAGCACATCCCCGTCGTCCTGCTCACCGGCTTCCGCCCCGACCCCGAACTGGCGGCCGCCGCCTTCGACCTCCGCGTCGCCGGTGTCATTGGCACACCCGTCGACCCGTGGACGCTGCGCACCCAGGTCCGTCACCTCTACGACAGCCACCAGCACCGCCTCGCCCTGGAGGACGAGATCCGCCGGCTGCGCGCCCGCCCGGCCGGCACCGGCAGCACCGGACCGGCGCCGCTGCCCCGCCCCGAGCCCCGCCCGGCCGCCCTGCCACGCCAGCGCGACCCGGAACGCCCCTCCGCCCCCACCGACCTCCTCGGCCGGTAGGCGCACCGAGGCCGGTACGGCACCCCACCCGGCCAGGGCGGGCGCACAGAGGGACACAGGCGTACGACGGGACGCACACGCGCGCGGGGGGACATACGCCGCGTAGCGAACCGCCCCTGTGCGAGGCCGGTGCCATCAGGCAGCATGTCCTGCATGTCCGTACTCACGCGCGACGAAGCGCAGACCCGTGCCCAGCTCCTCGACGTCCGGCGGTACACGATCGACCTCGATCTGACGACCGGCGACGAGACCTTCGACTCCCGCACCCTGATCCGCTTCACCGCCCGGACGGACGCGGACACCTTCGTGGAGCTGAAGCCGGCCGAGCTGCGCAGCGTCACCCTGGACGGACAGCCCCTCGACCCCGGGACCCTCGACGGCAACCGCCTGCCGCTGAAGAACCTCACCGCGGGCGAGCACGAGCTGCGCGTCGACGCGGCCATGCGCTACTCCCGCACCGGCGAGGGCATGCACCGCTTCACCGACCCCAGCGACGGCGAGACCTACGTCTACACCCAGCTGTTCATGGAGGACGTCCAGCGCGTCTTCGCCGCCTTCGACCAGCCCGACCTCAAATCCGTCTTCGAGCTGACCGTGACCGCGCCCGAAGGCTGGTCCGTCCTCGCCAACGGCGTCACCGAGCACCTCGACGACGGCCGCTGGAAGGCCGCGGCCACCCCGCTGATCTCCACCTACCTCGTCGCCGTCGCCGCCGGCCCCTGGCACTCGGTGCGCACCGAACACCGCGGCCTGCCCTTCGGCATCCACTGCCGCCGCTCGCTCGCCCCCTACCTCGACGCCGACGCCGAGGAGATCCTCGACATCACGCGCGCGTGCTTCGACCGCTACCACGAGAAGTTCGCCGAGCCCTACCCCTTCGACTCCTACGACCAGGCCTTCGTCCCGGAGTTCAACGCCGGCGCCATGGAGAACCCCGGCCTGGTCACCTTCCGCGACGAGTTCGTCTACCGCTCCGCCGTCACCGACACCGAGCGGCAGACCCGCGCCATGGTCATCGCCCACGAGATGGCCCACATGTGGTTCGGCGACCTCGTCACCCTCAAGTGGTGGGACGACATCTGGCTGAACGAGTCCTTCGCCGAGTACATGGGCTACCAGACCACCCTGGAGGCCACCCGCTTCACCCAGCCCTGGGTCGAGTTCGGCGTCACCCGCAAGTCCTGGGGCTACGACGCCGACCAGCGCCCCTCCACCCACCCCGTCGCCCCCGAGCACGTCCCCGACACCGCCTCGGCGCTGCTCAACTTCGACGGCATCTCCTACGCCAAGGGAGCCTCCGCGCTGCGCCAGCTCGTCACCTGGCTCGGCGAGAAGGACTTCCTCGCCGGTATCAACACCCACTTCGCCCGGCACAAGTTCGCCAACGCCACCCTCGCCGACTTCATCGACTCCCTCGCCTCCGCCACCGACCGCGACGTCCACGCCTGGGCCGACGCCTGGCTGCGCACCACCGGAGTCGACACCCTCACCCCGCACATCAGCGGCAGCAACGGCGACCGCACGCTCACCGTCGAGCACACCGGCAGCCGCCCGCACCGCATCGCCGTCGGCCTGTACGACCAGGACCTCACCGACGACGGCGGGCTCACCCTGCGCGAACGCGTCGAGGTCGACGTCCCGCTCGGCCGGCCGCAGTCCCTCGGCAAGAAGCCCGCCCTGCTGCTCCTCAACGACGGCGACCTCACCTACGCCAAGGTCCGCTTCGACGCCGACTCCTTCGACGCCGTGCGCACCGGCCTGGCCGGCCTGCCCGACCCGCTCACCCGCGCCGTCGTGTGGAACGCGCTGCGCGACGCCGTCCGCGACGGCGAACTGGCGCCCGGCGCCTACCTGGAGACGGCCCGCGCCCACCTGCCGCACGAGCGCGACCTCGCCCTCGTCCAGGGCGTCCTCGCCTTCGCCTCCGGCCAGATCGCCGACCGTTACGTCTCCCCCGGACAGCGGCCCGCCGCGCAGGCCACCCTCACCGACCTGTGCCGTGACCTCATCCGCCGCACCGAGGACGGCGACCACCCCGGGCTGCGCCTGATCGCCGTACGCCACTACATCGACACCGCCGCCCACCCCGACACCATCGCCCACTGGCTCGCCGACGGCATCGTGCCCGGCGGCCCCGAACTCGACCCCGAGCTGCGCTGGCGCGTGCTGGCCCGGCTCGCCGTCCTCGGCGCCACCGACGAGGCCGCCATCGCCGCCGAACTGGACCGCGACCCCTCCGCCGCCGGACAGGAAGGCGCCGCCCGCTGCCGCGCCGCCCTGCCCGACGCGGACGCGAAGGCCCGCGCCTGGGAGGCCATGTTCGGCGGCGACGACCTGTCCAACTACCTGTTCATCGCCACCGCACAGGGCTTCTGGCAGCCCGAACAGGCCGGCCTCCTACGGCCCTTCGTCGAGCGCTACTACGACGACGCGGTCGCCGTCGCCGCCCGGCGCGGCCCCGCCATGGCCGACGCCGCCGGCCGCTGGGCGTTCCCGGTGCACGCCGTCGACACCGAGACCCTACGCCTCGGCGAGCAGTGCCTGCGCGACGCCGAGCCCATCCCGGCGCTGCGCCGCAAGCTCGCCGACCAACTCGACGACCTCGCACGGGCGTTGCGGGTGCGGGGCGAGGCGGGGGAGTAGGACCGCGGACGTAGGGCACGGCTGGTCCCTGGCGACGATGCGCGGGGCTGATCACGCTTCCTAGGCTCACAGGGCCAGGACGATCAGCCCTGAAACGTCAGGAGAACACCGTGATCGCAGTGACCGGCGCCACCGGCAACGTCGGCCGTGCCCTCGTCCACCGCCTGCTCGCCGCCGGCGCCCCCGTGCGGGCGCTCACCCGCGACCCGGCACGGGCTGCCCTGCCCGAGGGAGCCGAGGTCGTCCGCGTCCCGGGCGACGATCCCGGCGCCCTGTTCGACGGCGTGACCAAACTCTTCCTGTACGTCCAGAGCGCCGAGCTGCTCCCCGCGGCCCAGGCCGCCGGCGTACGCCATGTCGTCCTGCTGTCCTCCAGCATCATCCAGGAGGGCGCCGACGACCCCACCCACCCCATCCACGTCATGCACGCCCGCGTCGAACAGCAACTGCGCGACAGTGGCCTGGACTTCACCTTCCTGCGGCCCGGCGCCTTCGCCACCAACGCCCTGCAGTACGCGCCCCAGGTCCGCGCCGGACACACCGCGGTCCGCGGCGTCTTCGCCGACGGCCTGAGCGCGCCCGTCCACGAGGACGACATCGCCGCCGTCGCCGAACGCGCCCTGCTCGACACCGGCCACGAAGGCGCCGTGCACCGCCTCACCGGTCCCGCGGCGATCAGCAACGCCGAGCAGGTCGCCGCCATCGGCCGGGCCGTCGGCCGCGACCTGCGCTTCGTCGAGGTCCCGCCGCAGGAGGCGGGCGCCGAACTCTTCCCGCACGTGCCGCCGCAGATGCTCGACCGGCTGCTGCGCACCTTCGCCGACACCGTCGGCACGCCCCCGGAGATCACCCCCACCGTCGAGAAGATCACCGGCACCGCCGCCCGCACCTTCCCCGAGTGGGCCACCGACCACGTCACCGACTTCCGAGCCTGACCCGCCCGCCCCAGCGGGCGGCTCCGCCGGGCGGGTCGGCTCCGCGGGGCGGGTCGGCTCCGCCAGGCTGGCACACCCGAACGGGTCGGTCGGCCCCGCCGGGACCGAGGCCCCGTCGCCCGCCCGGCGGCCCACCGGCCTGCCGACCTGCCAGGCCTGGCGGGGCGGCCCACCCGCCCCGCCAGGCCAGCCGCCCCCGGCAGCTCACCGGTCCCGCCAGACCCACCGGCCCCTCCGCCGTCGCAGGACACCGCCCCGTACCCCCAACATGCCGTCCCCGCAAGGACGTACCCCCTTCAGGGTGGCGATCGTTGGATATTCCGGGTGTGCCCGAACCTTCCGCGTACAAGCTGGAAGCCCCGTCCCGCGGCCCCCCGGAGGATCGACATGAGCGCGCCGCCCCTCGCCTCGGGACCCGACGGTCCCGGGGCGCTGCGCCCCCTGCTCGACACCGTCCTCGACGCCCTCGCCGAAGGCACCCGCGCCCGCGGCGGCCCGCTGCCCGCCGGCGGTCCCCAGCAGGTCACCGCCCGCCTGCGGGACGCCCTCGGCGACATCCTGCCCGACGACGGCGACCCGGCCGCCCTGCACACCCTGGTCACCGCCCTCGCCGAAGGCGCCGCCGACCCCGCGCACCCGCTGTGCGCGGCCCACCTGCACTGCCCGCCCCTCGCCGTCGCCACCGCCGCCGACCTCGCCGCCTCCGCCCTGAACCCCTCCCTCGACTCCTGGGACCAGGCCCCCGCCGCCTCCGCCCTGGAAACCCTCGTCACCGAGGCCCTCGCCCGGCAGGCCGGCACCGCCGACGCCCTCGTCACCAGCGGCGGCACCGAGTCCAACCACCTCGCCCTGCTCCTCGCCCGCGAACGGCACGGCCCCGGACTGCGCCTGCTCACCGGAGCGAACGCCCACCACTCCCTCACCCGCGCCGCCTGGCTGCTCGGCCTGCCCGACCCGGTGATCGTCCCCGCGCCCGGCGGCACCCTCGACCCCGCCGCCCTGGACGACGCCCTCACCGCACTGCCCGGCCCGCACCTCGTCGCCGCCACCGCCGGCACCACCGACGCCGGTCTCATCGACCCCCTCCCCGACATCGCGGCCCGCTGCACCGCCCACGGCGCCCGACTGCACATCGACGCCGCCTACGGAGGCGCACTCCTCTTCAGCGACCGTCACCGCGACCGCCTCGCCGGCCTCGACGCCGCCCACACGATCACCCTCGACCTGCACAAACTCGGCTGGCAGCCGGTCCCCGCCGGTGTGCTCGCCGTCCGCGACCCCGCCGACCTCACCGCACTGAACCAGCGCGCCGACTACCTCAACGCCGACGACGACACCGACGCCGGCCTGCCCGACCTCCTCGGCCGCTCCCTGCACACCACCCGCCGCCCCGACGTAGTGAAGATCGCCGCCACCTTCACCACTCTCGGCCGGCACGGCCTCGCCGCCCTCGTCGACACGGTCCTCGACCTCGCCCAGGAACTCGCCGCCCTCGTCAAGGACCACCCCGCCTTCGAGCTCTACGACACACCCACCCTCAGCACCGTCCTGTTCCGCCCCACCGTCGCCGACGACACCACCGTCGCCGCCCTGCGCCGCACCCTGCTGCACCAGGGCCGCGCCGTGCTCGGCCGCGCCCGCATGGACGGCCGCCTCTGGCTGAAAGCCACCCTCCTCAACCCCCGCACCGGCACCAGCGACCTGGCCGCGCTCCTCACCCTGGTCGCGGACGCACTCGTGGAAGGAACCACCCCCCGATGACCCCGCCCCCCACCACCCCCGGCACCCCCCGCGACCTCGTCGGCATCGGCATCGGCCCCAGCAACCTCTCCCTCGCCGCCCTCGCCCAGCCGCTCACCGAACTCGACACCGCCTTCTACGAACAGCGCCCCGGCTTCAGCTGGCACCCCGGACTGCTCCTGGACGGCGCCACCATCCAGGTCCCCTTCCTCGCCGACCTCGTCACCCTCGTCGACCCCGCCAGCCGCTGGTCCTTCCTCAACCACCTCAAGGCCCAGGACCGGCTCTTCCCCTTCTACTTCGCCGAGCGCTTCCACATCCAGCGCACCGAATACGACGCCTACTGCCGCTGGGTCGCCGCCCACCTCCCCGCACTGCACTTCCGCCACCAGGTCGACGCGGTGCGCTGGAACCCCGAATGCGACGTCTTCGAAGTCGACTACACCCAGCTCGACTCCGACGGCCAAGCCGAAGCCCTCGGGCGCACCCACACCCGCAACATCGTCCTCGGCATCGGCACCGAGCCCTACGTCCCCGACCCGCTCAAGCCCCTCGCCGACGCCCCCGGCGTGCCCGTCCTGCACGCCGCCGACTACCTCGAGAACCGCGCGAGCCTCCTCGCCGCCGACCACGTCACCGTCGTCGGCTCCGGCCAGTCGGGCGCCGAGATCTTCCTCGACCTGCTCCGCCACCGCCCCGCCGGCCGTGAACGCCTCACCTGGATCGGGCGCACCGACGCCTTCGCACCCATGGAGTACTCCAAGCTAGGCCTGGAGCACTTCACCCCCGACTACACCCGCTACTTCCACGCCCTCACCGAACGCGTCCGCGACGAGCTCGTCGCCGCCCAGTGGCAACTCCACAAGGGCATCAGCGCCGACACCCTCGCAGCCGTCCACGACGAGCTCTACCGCCGCACCCTGCACGGCGGCTGGCCCGACACCGTCCTCACCCCCGGCGTCCGCGTCCGCACCGCCGGCCGCCTCGCCACCACCAAGGTCGAACTCCACCTCGAACACCTCCAGCAGGGCACCCGCACCCGTCTCACCACCGACGCCGTCGTCCTCGCCACCGGCTACCGCGAACGCCCCCTCGACCAGCTGCTCGCCGGCCTCGACCCCTACCTGCGCCGCGACAGCAGCGACCGCCCCCGCATCGACGAGCACTACCGCCTCGTCCTCGACCCGTCCGTCACCGGCTCGATCCACGTGCAGAACGCCGAACGCCACACCCATGGCGTCGGCGCCCCCGACCTCGGCCTCGCCGCCTGGCGCAGCGCCACCATCCTCAACTCCGTCACCGGTAAGGAGACCTACCCGCTGCCGGCCCGCACCGCCTTCACCACCTTCGGTCTCACACCGGCCGGCCAGGTGCCGGCCGCCCGCCGCCCGCACGAGAACCTCACCCCGCTCGTCGAGCCCCGCTGAACGACCGCACGACACAGGGGCGGGCCGGCACCCGCCGGCCCGCCCCTGCCTCACCCCGCCGAACGTCAGAAGACCGGCACGCCGTTCCGTGTCAGCTTCCAGTCCACCGACGCGAAGTCCTTCGGGTCCAGGACACCCTTCGCCGTCACCCACTCCGCGATCCGCGTCCGGATCTCCGTCGACTCCGACCACAACTCCTTCGCCGACGCCACGAACGGGAAGGCGCCGCCGCCGTTCGCCCGGTAGTTGTTCACCGCCAGCACGAACTGCCGCGCATCGTCCAGCGGCGCCCCGCCGAACGTCAGGTTCTTGATCCGCGACCCGGCCGGCTGTGCGACGTCGATGTCGTACGCGAACCCCGACACATAGTCGTAGTTGTAGTCCGGACGCCCACCCGCGTTCGTCAGCTGCTCCACGTCCACGGGCGCACCCGGCGCCGTCTGCACGTAGTACTCCGCCGAGTACTCCAGGTACGCCCGCAGCTGCGCACCCGTCATCAGCTTCGCGACCAGGGTGTTGTCGTAGACGTACAGGCTCGACAGGTCCCGGATCGTCACGTTCCCGGCCGGGATCTCGGACGTCCGGGAGAACGGCGACGCCTGCGCGACCACCGGCAGCGACGCGTACTCCGTCCCCGCCAGCGCCGCCTTGACCACGTCCTCCTGCACCTTCGTGATCAGGTCGATGATCGGTGCGTCCTTGTACCGCGCCTCCACCGTCGTCAGGGTCTCGGTCGCCTTGCCGACCACCTGATTGACGTACGCCACCACCTTGGCGTGCTGCTCCGTCAGCAACCGCGTGATCCGCGGGTCGTCCGCCACGGTCTTGGAGTCGCGCAGCGACGCCGCGACCGACTCCACCTCCCAGCAGCCCCGCCGGAACACCAGCTCGACGTCGAACACCGTCAGCCGCTCCGCGTAGCAGAGCGGCTCCGACAGCACGACCGTCCTGCCCGTCTGCTCGTTGACGACCTTCAGCTCCGGAATCTCCAGATGCGCGTGCCCGACCAGGATCGCGTCGATCCCCGGCACCTGCTTCGCCACGTTCGCCGCCGCGTTCTCCACGTACGGCACCTGGTCACCGTAGGACGACGTCCCCGACGTGCCCGAGTGCGCCGAGACGATCACCACGTCCGCGCCCATCGACCTCAGCTTCGGCACCCACTTCGCGGCCTGCTCCTCCAGCCCCGGGAACGCCAGCTTGCCCTGCACGTACGCCTTGTCCCAGATCGCGATGCCCGGGTTCGTCAGCCCCAGCACCGCCACCTTGACCGGACGCGCGCCCTTCACATGGAACGTCTTGATGACGTACGGCGGGAACGCCGGCCGCAGCGTCTTCGCGTCCACCGCGTTCGCGCCCAGCAGCGGGAAGTCCAGCTGCTCCTCGAACTTGCGCAGCGTCTCGATGCCGTAGTTGAACTCGTGGTTGCCCAGCGCCGCAGCGTCGTACCCGATCGCGTTCATCGCCCGCGCCATCGGATGCACCGGACCGCCCTGGGCGGTGATCGGGTCCACCTTCGCGAAGTAGTACGTCAGCGGCGTGCCCTGGATGGTGTCGCCCGCGTCCAGCAGCAGGGTGTTCTCACGGCCCCGCTCCGCGCGGATCTGGTTCACCAGCGTCGAGATGCGCGCCAGCCCCTGCGCGTTGCCCGCCTTGTCGGTGTACTGCGCGTCCTTGAAGTAGTCCCAGTTGAAGACGTGGCCGTGCAGGTCCGTCGTCCCCATCACCGTCAGCGCGTACCGCTTCTCGTGCCGGCCGGGCCGCTCGGCGGGCGCCGCCTGAGCGGCGGGCGCCGACACCGCGCCGGCCACCGCCACCCCCGCTCCGGTCGCGGCCGACTTCTCCAGAAACTTCCGGCGGTTGAGCGCCATGGGCCTGCCTCTCCTCGCAGAACGTCCTCGCGGAACGGTCACAACGACACGCGCGCAAAAACGACGCGCGTAGATAACGCGCGTAGATTCTGACCCGCACATGACGGCACGCAACAGGCCCCGGAGGTTTCGATCTGGTGACCACAGCTGCCACAGTGGCCGTATGACACCCGCTCAGGAGCCCGCCGCCCTCCCGTACGGCACCCCCGACGCCCCCCGCATCGCCGTCCGCGGCGAAGCCCACCTCGAAGTCGACCCCGAGATCGCCCGCATCGGCATCACCGTCACGGCCCGCGGCAAGGACCGCCGCACCACCCTCGAGGACCTCACCCGCCGCAACGCCACCGTCATCGACCTCGTCAAGTCCTACGGCGACGCCGTCGAACGCCTGGAGACCGGCGCCCTCACCCTCACCCCCCAACTCGACCACAAGGGCCGCGGCGAACGCGTCCGCACCTACCACGGCGCCGTCCATCTCACCGCCGAACTCACCGACTTCACCGCGCTCGGCGAACTCACCACCCGCCTCGCCGACCTGGACCTCACCCGCGTCGACGGCCCCTGGTGGTCCCTGCGCCCCGGCTCACCCGTCCACCGCGCCGCACGCACCCAGGCCGTCCAGGCCGCCGTCCAGCGCGCCCGCGAATACGCCGAAGCGCTCGGCACCACCCTCGCCGCCCTCGTGGAACTCGCCGACATCGGCGCCGAGAGCACCGCACCGCCCTACCCCGCGGCCCCCGGCGGCCGTGCCCGGTCCGCGGCCTACGCCGGCCCCGCCGAACCCGCCGCCGCCCCGCCGCTCGACCTCGAACCCCAGCGCCAGCACGTCCGCGCCCAGATCAACGCACGCTTCACCATGGTCCCGCCCCGCCTGTGACCGTGGCATTCGGGAATTCCGGCATTCGAAAAAACGGCCGGACCACCCGAAAGAATGACCCCCACGTGCTCATCGGAGCGCCCCGGCGCACAATTCAACACTTGTCAAGAGCGCTTCACTCAAAGGTTGTTGAGTAGTCACCCCCGGCCAATTCTCTACCCGCCGGTAAGTCATAGGCTCGACTCATGCGCCGAGCAAAAATCGTCTGCACCCTGGGCCCCGCCACCGACACGTACGACCAGATCAAAGCCCTGGTCGACGCCGGAATGGACGTCGCCCGGTTCAACCTCAGCCACGGCGGCCACGCCGAGCACGAGGAGCGCTACCACCGCGTGCGCAAGGCGGCCGACGAAACCGGCCGCAGCGTCGGCATGCTCGCCGACCTTCAGGGACCGAAGATCCGCCTCGGCCGTTTCACCGAAGGACCCGTACTCCTTGAACGCGGCGACACCTTCACCATCACCGTCGAAGACGGCGCCGAAGGCAACCACGACCAGTGCGGCACCACCTACCACGGCCTCGCCGACGACGTCGCCCCCGGCGAACGCATCCTCGTCGACGACGGCAAGGTCTGCCTCGAAGTCATCGACGTCGACGGCCCCCGCGTCCGCACCCGCGTCGTCGAAGGCGGCGTGATCTCCGACCACAAGGGCCTCAACCTGCCCGGCGTCGCCGTCTCCGTCCCCGCCCTGTCCAAGAAGGACGAGGACGACCTGCGCTGGGCCCTGCGCACCGGCTTCGACGTCATCGCCCTGTCCTTCGTCCGCTCCGGCAAGGACATCCTCGACGTCCACCGCATCATGGACGAGGAAGGCCGCCGCCTCCCCGTCATCGCCAAGGTCGAAAAGCCTCAGGCGGTCGAGGCCATCGACGACATCGTCGCCGCCTTCGACGGCATCATGGTCGCCCGCGGCGACCTCGGCGTCGAAATGCCCCTCGAGCAGGTCCCCATCGTCCAGAAGCGCGCCGTCACACTCGCCAAGCGCAACGCGAAGCCGGTGATCGTCGCGACCCAGATGCTCGACTCCATGATCGAGAACTCTCGCCCGACGCGCGCGGAAGCCAGCGACGTCGCCAACGCCGTCCTCGACGGCGCGGACGCGGTCATGCTCTCGGGCGAGACGAGCGTCGGCAAACACGCCGTCGACACGGTCAGGACCATGGCCAAGATCGTCGCGGCGGCCGAGGAGGACATGCTGGCCAAGGGCCTCCCCCCGCTCACCGAACGCAACAAGCCCCGCACCCAGGGCGGTGCCGTCGCCCGCGCGGCGGCCGAGATGGGCGACTTCCTCGGCGCGAGGTTCCTCGTCGCCTTCACCCAGTCCGGCGACACGGCCCGCCGCCTCTCCCGTTACCGCTCCCCGATCCCGGTCCTCGCCTTCACCCCCGACCCGGCCACCCGCTCCCAGCTCAGCATGAGCTGGGGCGTGGAAACCTTCCTCGGCCCCCACGTGGATTCCACGGACGCGATGGTCGACCAGGTGGACGAACTCCTGCTCAAGTACGGCCGCTGCGCACAGGGCGACGTGGTGGTGATCACGGCCGGCTCCCCGCCCGGAGTCTCCGGCTCGACGAACATGGTCCGAGTCCACCACATCGGCGAGGACGACAGCCCGAAATAGCGGGCAGTCGGCGCCGGGACGCCAGCCCCGCGCAATGCAAAGGGCCCCTCGCCGAGGGGCCCTTTCTTTTTCGACCTTGGAATCACTGACCTTGGAAACCAAGGAAAAGTGCCCCGGGTCGGACTCGAACCGACACTGTACGGGTTTTGAATCCGTTGCCTGCTGCCAATTGGGCTACCGGGGCTCGCAGAATCAAAGGTCATCCCTGACCCTCCGCGCACCCACCTTACCGCAGCTAGGTAGGCTCTTGTCAGCAGTACCCCTGCCCTGAACGAGGAGCCCCTGTGACCGCCGAGTCGCCCCAGCCCGCTGACGTGACCGACGACGACAAGTCGCACGTGCCTCCGCTGACGACCCGTGTCGTCATCGCCGAGGACGAGGCCCTGATCCGGCTCGACCTCAAAGAGATGCTCGAGGAAGAGGGCTACTCCGTCGTCGGTGAGGCCGGCGACGGCGAGCAGGCCATCGAGCTCGCCCGCGAGCACCAGCCGGACCTCGTGATCCTGGACGTGAAGATGCCGAAGCTCGACGGCATCTCCGCGGCCGAGAAGATCGCCGAGGAGGGCATCGCGCCGGTGCTGATGCTGACCGCGTTCTCGCAGCGCGACCTGGTCGAGCGGGCGCGGGACGCGGGGGCGATGGCGTACCTGGTGAAGCCGTTCTCCAAGAGTGATGTCGTTCCGGCGATCGAGATGGCCGTCTCGCGGTTCACGGAGCTGAAGACGCTGGAGAAGGAGGTCGCCGACCTCACGCTGCGTCTGGAGACGCGCAAGCTGGTGGACCGGGCGAAGTCGATCCTTCAGACGGAGTACGGGCTGACCGAGCCGGCCGCGTTCCGGTGGATCCAGAAGACGTCGATGGACCGCCGTATGTCGATGCAGCAGGTCGCGGAGGCGGTCATTCAGGACGCCGAGGAGAAGAAGGCCGCGAAGGGCTGACCACGGTCGTACGGGCGAGGCCCGCGTCCCCGGGGAGGGGGCGCGGGCCTCGTCGTGTGCGGAGCGGGGGAGCCTCAGTCCTCGCCGAGGTAGGCCTTGCGGACCGATTCGTCGTGCAGGAGGTCGCGTCCCGTGCCGGACAGCACGATCTTGCCGATCTCCATGACATGGCCCTGGTCGGCGAGGGAGAGCGCCGCCTGGGCGTTCTGCTCGACGAGCAGGATCGTCGTGCCCTGGGACTTCAGCTCGGCGATCGTGGCCATGATCTTCTGCATCATGATGGGGGAGAGCCCCATGGAGGGCTCGTCCAGCATGAGCAGCTTGGGCTGGGACATCAGGGCCCGGCCCATGGCGAGCATCTGCTGCTCACCGCCGGAGAGGGTGCCTGCGGCCTGCTTGCGGCGTTCGCCCAGGATGGGGAAGAGGTCGTAGGCGCGCTGGATGTCCTTCTCGATGCCGGGCCGGTCGCTGCGCAGGAAGGCACCGAGGCGGAGGTTGTCCTCGATGGTCATGCGCGGGAAGATGTGCCGCCCTTCGGGGGAGTGGGCGAGCCCGAGGGAGACGATCTGGTGGGCGGGGACCTTCTTGAGCGACTTGCCGTTGAACTTGATCTGGCCGCCGACGGGCTTGAGCAGGCCGGAGAGCGTGCGCAGGGTGGTCGTCTTGCCGGCGCCGTTGGTGCCGATGAGGGTGACGACCTCGCCGGCCTCGACCGTGAAGGAAATGCCCTTGACGGCTTCGATCTTGCCGTAGGCGACGCGGAGGTCCTCGACCTCGAGCAGTGCGGTCATCGGTCGTTCTCCTTGCCGGGCGCGGCGTCCGTCGTGGGCTCGGCGGTGGCCTCGTCGGTGTCGGCGGCCCGGGCCTGCGTGGTGTCGGCGGCCTGGGCCTCGGCGGCTTCGACGCGGGCGGCTTCGGCTTCGCCGGGGTCGCCTTCGAAGGGTTCGCCGAGGTAGGCGGCGATGACGCGTTCGTCGCCCTGGACGGTGGCGCTGTCGCCTTCGATGAGCTTCTCGCCCTGGACGAGGACGGCGACGCGGTCGCAGAGGTTGAAGATGAACCGCATGTCGTGCTCGATGACGAGGACGGCGATGCCCTGGTCGCGGATGGCGAAGACGAGTTCCTCGGTGGTGCGGGTCTCCTGCGGGTTCATGCCGGCCGTCGGCTCGTCGAGGAGCAGCAGGCCGGGCTCGCTGGCCAGGGCGCGCGCGATCTCCAGCTTGCGCTGCTCGCCGTAGGGGAGGTTGCGGGCGAGGTGGTCGGCCTTGTTCGCGAGGCCGACGAACTCCAGGAGTTCCATGGCGCGTTCGCGGGAGGCCTTCTCCGCCTTGTGGAAGCCGGGGCCGCGCAGGACGGCGGACCAGAAGCCTTCCTTGGTGCGAGTGTGGCGGCCGACGAGGACGTTCTCCAGGACCGTCATGTTGGCGAACAGGCGGATGTTCTGGAAGGTGCGGGCGATGCCGGCGGCGGTGACCTTGAAGGACTTGGGCGGCAGGACGTTGCCCTTGTAGCGGACTTCGCCCTCGGTGGGGACGTACAGGCCGGTGAGGCAGTTGAAGAAGGTGGTTTTTCCGGCGCCGTTGGGGCCGATGAGTCCGACGATCTCGCCGCTGCCCACGGTGAGGTCGACGCCGCGTACGGCGGTGAGGCCGCCGAAGCGCATGGTGACGCCGCGGGCGTCGAGGACGGTCTCGCCGCTGGTGATGGTCTGGGTGGTCATCTTGTGTCAGGCCCCTGTCTTGCCGAGGACTGCGGGCGCGTCGGCCTCGTCGTGGAATTCGAGCTGCCGGCGCCGGTTGGCGACGAGGCCTTCGGGGCGGAAGCGCATCAGGAGGATGAGTGCGACGCCGAAGGCGAAGAGCTGGTAGTCGCCGAGGAACTGCAGCTTGTTGGGGATGAGGTAGAGCAGGGAGGCGCCGATGAGGGGGCCGCCGATGGTGCCCATGCCGCCGAGGACGACCGCGGCGAGCAGGAAGGCGCTGTTGGGCGGGATGGGGCCGGCGAACTGGTACTGCTCGGGGGTCACGGTGTAGGTGACGTGGGCCTGGACGGTGCCGGCGAGTCCGGCGAGGGAGGCGCCGACGGCGAAGGCGATGAGCTTGACGCGGAAGCCGTTGATGCCCATGGCGAGGGCTGCGGTCTCGTCCTCGCGGATGGCGACCCAGGCGCGGCCGATGCGGGAGTCGCCGCTGCGCCGGAAGACGAGGACGACGACGGCGGTGATGAGCAGCATCAGCAGGAAGTAGTTGGCGAACCGGCCGATGGTGAAGCCGGCGATGGTGTGTTCGGCGCCGAGGTCCCAGCCGAGGATGTTCAGGTTGGGGATGGAGGAGATGCCGTTGGAGCCGTTGGTGATGTCCGGTCCGGAGGTGCCGTCGAGGTTGTTGACGGTGATGCGGAAGATCTCTCCGAAGCCAAGGGTGACGATGGCGAGGTAGTCGCCGCGCAGCCGCAGGGTGGGGGCGCCGATGAGGACGCCGAACACGAGGGAGGCCGCGGCGCCGACGAGCACGGCGGCCCAGAACGGGAAGTGCACGTGCAGCGGCGAGCTGGGGGAGCCGGAGACTAGGGCCGCGGCGTAGGCGCCGACGCCGAGGAAGGCGACGTAGCCGAGGTCGAGGAGGCCGGCGAGGCCGACGACGATGTTCAGGCCGAGGGCGACGGTGGCGAAGATGAGGATGTAGACGCCGAGGGTCGCGTACTGGTCGTCGGTCTGGGTGAACGGGAACAGGGCGGCGGTGACGAAGGCGCCGACCATGGTGATGTTCTGGTGCCGCGCGGTGATCTCCGAGGCGTGGGCCACGAGCCCGGCCTTGGCGAGGGCGGCGAAGCCGAGGCCGGCGGTGATGAGGAAGCCGACGAAGAGTTCGTCGTACTCGGTGCCGATGCCGTAGGTGAAGACGATCAGGGCGACGGCGAGGACGGCGACGATGACCAGGATCTCGGCGAACGCGGGGAGCTTGGGCGCGGGGCGCGCGGTGCCTCCGGCGAAGGCGGCCTTGAGGGTGGCCCGGCTATGCGCGGCGCGGTTCTTGAAGTGCTCCCAGCCGTTGTCGTCGGGGTCGATGAGGTCGGGCTCGGGCCGCTGGAAGGGCAGCGCGAGGGCGCCGAGGAGGGCGACGAGGGTGGTGACGGCGACGATGTAGCCGCCCGGTTCGAGGTTGACGACACCGCCGAGTTCGTAGCTGATGGAGATGACGGTGTACCAGGCGGTGGCGAAGGTGGCGAGGGCCGCGAACTTCAGGGCGGCGTCGGCGCCGGCGGGGACGAGCCAGCGCAGGTACTTCACGTCGTACGAGGCGAGGCCGAGGACCGTGGTGAGGATGCCGCCGATGAGGACGAGGACCTGCAGGCCGCCGGGGTAGCCGTAGACGGTGAGGTCGCCGGGGAAGTCCGCCGTCCAGGTCCAGGCGAGGAAGGTGGCGACGACGGTGAGGGCGCCGCCGGCGGTGGCGAGGGCGCGGCCGAGGCCGGCCGGGATGCCGATGAGGCCGCTGGGCGTTCCGGCGGTGGGGGCGCTGGGGGTTTCGGGTGCGGTGGTCTGTGTGGTCATCGGTGTCACGCCCTGTCCGCGACGCGCTCGCCGAGCAGGCCCTGGGGCCTGAGCAGCAGAACAAGGATGAGGAGTACGAAGGCCCAGACGTCGGCCCAGGACTGGCTGCCGAACTTGTCCATGCCGGGGAGGTCGGAGATGTAGGCGGCGGCGATGGTCTCGGCGACGCCGAGGACGACACCGCCGATCATGGCGCCGTAGATGTTGCCGATGCCGCCGAGGACGGCCGCGGTGAAGGCCTTGAGGCCGAGGATGAAGCCCATCTTGAAGTCGATCTGGCCGTACTTGAGGCCGTTGGCGACTCCGGCGACGGCGGCGAAGGCGGCACCGAGGGCGAACGCGATCACGATGATGCGGTCGGTGTTGATGCCCATCAGCTTCGCGGTGTCGGGGTCCTGGGCGGTGGCCTGCATGCCGCGGCCGGTGCGGGTCTTCATGACGAAGTAGGCCAGGACGGCCATGCTCAGCGGGGCGGCTATCAGCAGGAAGATGTCGCCGGTCTGGATGGTGACGCTGCCGATGTGGAAGGGGCCGCCCTCGATCTGGGGGAAGGTGCGGGCGGACTTGGCCTCGGGGTACCAGGCCCAGACGGCCTGCTGCAGCGCGAGGGAGAGGCCGATGGCGGTGATGAGGGGCGCCAGTCGGGGAGCGGTGCGCAGGGGCCGGTAGGCGAATCGTTCCGCTGCGACGGCGACGAGGACGGCGACGATGATGCCGCCGATCAGCATGAGGGGGAGGGCTATCCACATGCTCGTCCCGTCGGGCAGGACGTAGGCGTAGACCGTGAGGGCGCCGAAGGCCCCGGTCATGAAGATCTCGCCGTGGGCGAAGTTGATGAGCTGGACGATGCCGTAGACCATCGTGTAGCCAATGGCGACCAGCCCGTACATGGATCCCAGTAGCAGGCCGTTGACCAGCTGCTGCGGCAGTTCGTTCACCGCATGTCCTCCGAGACGTTCGGATGTTCGACGGATGTGCCGGATGTCCGGATGTGAGTCCGCGCGGGGCGCCAGATGGAACAGCGCCCCGCGCGGCTCATGGGTGGTGCGGGAGGTGGGGGTCAGCCACCGTTGTAGGTGCCGGACTCCACGGTCTTCCAGGCCCCGTTCTGGACGGCGTAGACCGTGAGCTGCTTGTTGGTCGTGTCGCCGTACTGGTCGAAGGAGACCTTGCCGGTCACTCCGTCGAAGGAGACGTTCTGCATGGCCTCCGTGATCTTGGCGCGGGCGTCGGAGGGCAGCTTGCCGTTGTTGTCGGCGACGACCTTCTTGACGGCCTCGATGATGGCCTGGGCGGAGTCGTAGGCGTAACCGCCGTACGCGCCGTAGGCCTCCTTGTAGCCGCCCGCCTTGTAGTTGTCCAGGAACTGCTTGGCGGAGGGGAGCTCTTCGAGCGGGGCGCCGACGGAGGTGGCGAGGTCGCCGTTGCTGGCGGCGCCGGCGAGCTTGACGTAGGTGGGGTCGTAGATGGCGTCGCCGCCGACGACCGGGACCTGGGCGCCCGCGGCCTTGATCTGCTTGCTGAGCGGGCCGGCCTGGGGGTACTCGCCGCCGTAGTAGACGACGTCGGCGCCGGAGTTCTTGACCTTGGTGGCGACCGCGGAGAAGTCCTTGGCGTCGGGGTTGATGTGCTCGGTGCCCGCGATGGTGCCGCCGAGCTTCTTGAACTCCGTGGTGAAGGTGCCCGCGAGGCCGGCGCCGTAGGTCTTCTTGTCGTCGATGACGAAGACCTTCTTCTTCTTGGCCTTGTTGAAGACGTACTGCGCGGCGAACGGGCCCTGGACGGCGTCCGTGGTCGCGGTGCGGAAGTACGACTTGTACGTGCGGGTCTTGCTGCTCGCCCAATTGGTGCCCTGGGTGAGCGACGGGTTGGTGTTGGCGGGGGAGACCTCGACCAGCTTGGCGTCGTCGAAGACCTTCTGCATGGACTCGGCGACGGAGGAGTTCAGCGGGCCGACGACGCCGAGGACGTCCTTGTTGGCGACCAGTTTGGTGGCGTTCTGCTGCCCGGAGGAGGGCTGGGCCTGGTCGTCCAGCGCCTGCGTCTCGAAGGTGATGCCGTCGACGGCCTTGTTCTTGTTGGCCTGCTTGACGGCGAGGTCGACCGAGTTCTTGATGCCGAGGCCGATCGCGGACAGGTCGCCCGTGAGGGGCGCGTCGACGCCGATGACGACCTTGGTGCCGCCGCCGTTCCCGGAGTCCGAGCCACCGTCCTTGTCACGCGAGCCGCAGGCGGTGAGGGTCAGTGCTCCCGCCGCCAGCGCGGCGGTGATGGCGATGAGCGAACGTTGACGCACGATCAGTCCTTTCCCTGGCACAGCCGAATCCCCGTGGAAACGGCTGAGTCGAGCGCTGGGCCGAAGTGGCAATCCGACGGCGCGGTGACTGGCGGTGACTCTAAGCGTGTGTGGGGAACGTGGAGGAGAGTCTGTCCCATGCTGTGACGCTCTTGTTATGACACGACGTAATGCAGAGCGGTGCAGCGTGGGGGGAACAGCGGAATTCGGGCCGATTCGCCCCGTCCGGATTCTGAGAATCCGCAGGACCGGCCGGGGTGCGTTCAGGTGTCTCGGCGTTTTTGCTGATTACCGGGAATCGTTGCCATGGGCCACTGACGGCAGTTGTGCCGAGGTGGGCTCCTGAAGATGATCAAGAGGAAAGAGTGATCGTTTATTGCGTCCGCATTACGCACGGTTACGGATCAGGAAAAGGAATCGTGGGTTCCTCGCCAGATTTCCGCATTGGGGGGTGCGGGGGTGAACGTGATCTTGCGCGGGGGAAGCGGCTTCTTTGTCCGTGATGCACCCGGAAAAAGCCGAAGCCGCCCCTCCCGGCGGACGGGAGGGACGGCTTGGGTTCAACGGGGGTGCGGGGGAGGGGGGTTGGTGTGCGTGGACGGATCGGCACGCCAGTCGGGCGCGTTGGTGGTCCGGTCAGTCGGACGGGCGGCCGGCGGCCGCGTCGCCGGGGTTGGCGTCGCGTAGCAGACAGGTCAGCCGTGCGCTGCACACGCGCCGCCCCTGCTCGTCCGAGATGACGATCTCGTACGTCGCGGTCGAGCGGCCCCGGTGCACGGGCGTCGCCACGCCGGTGACCAGCCCGGAACGCACCCCGCGGTGGTGCGTGCAGTTCAGGTCGACGCCGACGGCGATCTTGGTGCTGCCGCCGTGCAGCATGGAGCCGACCGAGCCCAGCGTCTCGGCGAGCACCGCGGACGCTCCGCCGTGCAGCAGGCCGTAGGGCTGGGTGTTGCCCTCCACCGGCATCGTGCCGACGACCCGCTCGGCGGAGGCCTCGAGGATCTGCACGCCCATGCGCGTCCCGAGGTGTCCCGCGGAGAAGAGGGCCGGCAGGTCGATGCCGAGTGCGGCGTACTCGTCGAGGACCTCCTGCGGGAACTTCACGTGGTGCTGCTCGCCCATGGGCCCGGCTCCGTTCGTCGTCGTGACACGTCCTTGCCGGCTCAGGCGGACGCCTGAGCCCTGCTGACTTAAGCGAACGCTCAGTCGGTGGCCGATTGTTCCAGACGCACCACGACCGACTTGCTGGCCGGGGTGTTGCTGGTGTCAGCGGTGGCGTCCAGCGGCACCAGGACGTTCGTCTCCGGGTAGTAGGCGGCGGCGCAGCCCCGCGCGGTCGGATAGTGCACCACCCGGAAGCCGGGCGCCCGCCGCTCCACACCGTCGCGCCACTCACCGACCAGGTCGACGTAGGAGCCGTCCGCGACACCCAGGGCGCGGGCGTCGTCGGGGTTGACCAGCACCACCCGGCGGCCGTCCCGGATGCCCCGGTAGCGGTCGTCGAGGCCGTAGATCGTGGTGTTGTACTGGTCGTGCGAGCGCAGTGTCTGCAGCAGCAGCCGACCCTCGGGCAGCTTCGGGAACTCCACCGGGGCGGCGGTGAAGTTGGCCTTGCCGGTGGCCGTCGGGAAGCGCCGCTCGTCGCGCGGGGCGTGCGGCAGGGCGAAGCCGCCGGGGCGGCTCACGCGCGCGTTGAAGTCCTCGAAGCCGGGGACCACGCGCGCGATGCGGTCGCGGATCGTCGCGTAGTCCTTCTCGAACTCCTCCCAGGGCGCCACGCTCCGCTCCCCGAGGACCCGGCGGGCGAGACGGCACACGATGGCCGGCTCGGACAGCAGATGCCGGCTCGCCGGCTCCAGCCGGCCGCGGGAGGCGTGCACCATGCCCATGGAGTCCTCGACGGTGACGAACTGCTCGCCGCCGCCTTGCACATCCCGTTCGGTGCGGCCGAGCGTCGGCAGGATCAGCGCCCGCGCGCCCGTCACCACATGGGAGCGGTTGAGCTTCGTCGACACGTGCACGGTCAGACGGGCGCGCCGCATGGCCGCCTCGGTGACCTCCGTGTCGGGGGAGGCGGAGACGAAGTTGCCGCCCATCGCGAAGAACACCTTCGCCTCGCCGTCGCGCAGCGCGCGGATGGCCCGGACGACGTCATAGCCGTGCGCGCGCGGCGGAGCGAAGCCGAACTCCTTCTCCAGCGCGTCCAGGAAGGCAGGCGCCGGGCGTTCGAAGATGCCCATGGTGCGGTCGCCCTGCACGTTGGAGTGGCCGCGCACCGGGCAGACGCCCGCGCCCGGACGGCCGATGTTGCCGCGCAGCAGCAGGAAGTTGACGACTTCCCTGATCGTCGGCACGGAGTGCTTGTGCTGGGTGAGGCCCATGGCCCAGCACACGATGGTGCGCCGCGAGGCGAGCACCATGGCGAGGGTCCGCTCGATCTCCTCCCGCGTCAGACCGGTCGCGGTGAGCGTCTCGTCCCAGTCGGCGGCGCGGGCGGCCCGCGCGAACTCCTCGTACCCGTGGGTGTGTTCGCGGACGAACTCCTCGTCCACCGCGCCCTCGGTCTCGAGGATCAGCTTGTTGAGGAGACGGAAGAGGGCCTGGTCGCCGCCGAGGCGGATCTGCAGGAACAGGTCGGTGAGCGCGGCGCCCGCCATGAGGCCCTTGGGGGTCTGCGGGTTGTGGAACCGCTCCAGGCCGGCCTCGGGCAGCGGGTTCACGCTGATGATCTTCGCGCCGCCGGCCTTGGCCTTCTCCAGTGCGGAGAGCATGCGCGGGTGGTTCGTGCCCGGGTTCTGTCCGGCGACGATGATCAGGTCGGCCTGGTGGAGGTCCTCCAGCAGGACGCTGCCCTTGCCGATCCCGATCGTCTCGGCGAGGGCCGAGCCGGAGGACTCGTGGCACATGTTGGAGCAGTCCGGCAGGTTGTTCGTGCCGAGCTCGCGGGCGAAGAGCTGGTAGAGGAACGCGGCCTCGTTGCTGGTGCGGCCGGAGGTGTAGAAGACGGCCTCGTCCGGCGAGCCGAGCGCGGCGATCTCCTCGGCGACGATGTCGAAGGCGCGCTCCCAGGTGACCGGCTCGTAGCGGTCGGCGCCCTCGGGCAGATACATGGGATGGGTCAGACGGCCCTGCTGCCCCAGCCAGTACCCGCTCCTGGTCGCCAGGTCCGAGACCGGGTGCGCGGCGAAGAACTCCGGGGTGACCCGGCGCAGCGTGGCCTCCTCGGCGACCGCCTTCGCGCCGTTCTCGCAGAACTCCGCCTTGTGCCGGTGGTCCGGCTCCGGCCAGGCGCAGCCGGGGCAGTCGAAGCCGTCCTTCTGGTTGACGCTCAGCAGCGTGAGCAGGGTGCGCTTGACGCCCATCTGCTGCTGGGCCATGCGCAGCGTGTGCCCGATGGCCGGCAGCCCGGCCGCGGCGTGCTTCGGCTCCGCGACCTGCGGCGCGTCCTGGACAGGGTCGGCCTTCGGCGGCTTCGTCGCCATCGCGCACTCTCCTTCGGGTACACGCGTGAGATACATCCCAGATCCTCGCACGCCCTACTGACACCGCCCGGGCCTTGGGGGAAGCGGCTCCAGTTCTGCCTCTTCGGGGGGCGGGCGGACTCCGCTCGTCCCTTCGGGGCAGCGGCTCCCGGCCTAATCTCCACGGACGGTCTCCACCTGGACGCGCCGGGTGTCGGGGAGGCCGGGCCTGAAGGCCCCGTACCGGCCCCGCCACGCCACCTGACGCCCCCGACCCTTGTGCGGCCCCTCACACTCCGCGGTGGGTGGCAACCGGTCGCGGCGCCTGCGGCTCGGCGTCCAGGGCCGCCCGAACCGTACGGCGGCGACGCCCGGGACGGCGGTCCGGCGACGGCCCCGGTGGCCGTCCCTCCGGCCGGCGGCAGCCACCGTGGCGGCCCCCACAGCCGGCGGCAGCCACCCGGTGGCGGCTCGGTGTCAGTGGGGCGTGGCAGGATCGGGGGCGTGGCAGAGACAGCAACGAAGAAGACCGACAGCACCTCCGGCGGCAGCCGCCCGCGCCTGATGCTCATGGACGGGCACTCCCTGGCCTACCGCGCGTTCTTCGCGCTGCCCGCGGAGAACTTCACCACCGCGACCGGCCAGCCGACGAACGCGATCTACGGCTTCGCGTCGATGCTGGCGAACACCCTCCGCGACGAGGCGCCCACGCACTTCGCGGTCGCCTTCGACGTCTCCCGCAAGACGTGGCGCTCGCAGGAGTTCACCGAGTACAAGGCGAACCGCTCCAAGACCCCGGACGAGTTCAAGGGCCAGGTCGAGCTGATCGGCGAGCTGCTCGACGCGATGCACGTCTCCCGCTTCGCCGTCGACGGCTTCGAGGCGGACGACGTCATCGCCACGCTCGCCACGCAGGCCGCCGACCAGGGCTTCGAGGTGCTGATCGTCACCGGCGACCGCGACTCCTTCCAGCTGGTCAGCGACCACGTCACGGTGCTGTACCCGACGAAGGGCGTCTCGGAGCTGACCCGGTTCACTCCGGAGAAGGTTTTCGAGAAGTACGGATTGACGCCCGCCCAGTACCCGGACTTCGCGGCGCTGCGCGGTGACCCGTCCGACAACCTCCCCGGCATCCCCGGCGTCGGCGAGAAGACCGCCGCGAAGTGGATCAACCAGTTCGGTTCCTTCGCGGAGCTGGTCGAGCGCGTCGAGGAGGTCAAGGGCAAGGCCGGGCAGAACCTCCGCGACCACCTGGAGGCCGTCAAGCTCAACCGCCGGCTCACCGAGCTGGAGCGGCAGGTGCCGCTGGAGAAGACGGTCGCCGACCTGGAGCGCCCGGCCTACGACCGCAAGGCCGTCGCGATGATCCTGGACACCCTGGAGATCCGTAACCCGTCGCTGCGCGAGCGGCTGCTCGCCGTCGACCCGGGCGCGGCCGAGGCCGAGACGACCCCGGTCGTCACGGACGGCGTCGAGCTGGACGGCGCGGTGCTGGGCAGCGGCGAGCTGACCGGCTGGCTGGCCGAGCACGGCGGCGAGCCGCTCGGCATCGCCACCGTCGACACCTGGGCGCTGGGCACCGGCTCCGTCGCCGAGGTGGCGCTGGCCACCGCCGGCGGCCCGGCCGCCTGGTTCGACCCCTCCCAGCTCGACGAGGCCGACGAGAACGCCTTCGCGGCCTGGCTCGCCGACGCCGAGCGGCCCAAGGTGTTCCACGACGCCAAGCGCGCCATGCGGGTCTTCGCCGAGCACGGCTGGAGCATCGCCGGTGTCGCCATGGACACGGCGCTCGCCGCGTACCTGGTCAAGCCGGGCCGGCGCTCCTTCGACCTGGACGCACTGTCCATGGAGTACCTGCACCGCGAGCTGGCGCCCGCCGCCGCGGCCGACGGCCAGCTCGCCTTCGGCGCGGACGACGGCGCCGAGGCCGAGGCGCTGATGATCCAGGCCCGCGCCGTCCTCGACCTGGGCGAGGCGTTCGAGAGCAAGCTGACGGAGGTCGGCGCCGCGGACCTGCTGCGCGACATGGAGCTGCCCACCTCGGCGCTGCTGGCCCGCATGGAGCGGCACGGCATCGCCGCGGACCGCGCCCACCTGGAGGCCATGGAGCAGATGTTCGCGGGCGCCGTGCAGCAGGCCGTGAAGGAGGCGCACGCGGCGGCGGGGCACGAGTTCAACCTCGGCTCGCCCAAGCAGCTCCAGGAGGTCCTCTTCGGCGAGCTGGGCCTGCCGAAGACGAAGAAGACCAAGACCGGTTACACCACCGACGCCGACGCCCTGGCCTGGCTCGCCGGCCAGACCGACAACGAGCTGCCGGTGATCATGCTCCGCCACCGTGAGCAGGCCAAGCTGCGCGTCACGGTCGAGGGCCTGATCAAGACGATCGCCTCGGACGGCCGGATCCACACCTCCTTCAACCAGACGGTCGCGGCGACCGGCCGGCTGTCCTCCACGGACCCGAACCTGCAGAACATCCCGGTCCGCACCGACGAGGGCCGCGCCATCCGCCGCGGTTTCGTCGTCGGCGAGGGCTACGAGTCGCTGATGACCGCCGACTACAGCCAGATCGAGCTGCGCGTGATGGCCCATCTGTCGGAGGACGCGGGCCTGATCGAGGCGTTCACCTCGGGCGAGGACCTGCACACGACGGCGGCGTCCCAGGTCTTCGCGGTGGAGCCCACCGCCGTGGACGCCGAGATGCGCCGCAAGATCAAGGCGATGTCCTACGGCCTGGCGTACGGTCTGTCGGCGTTCGGCCTGTCCCAGCAGCTGAACATCGACGCGTCCGAGGCACGCACGCTGATGGACGCCTACTTCGACCGCTTCGGCGGGGTGCGGGACTATCTGCGCCGGGTCGTCGACGAGGCGCGGGCGACGGGGTACACGGCGACGCTGTTCGGCCGCCGCCGCTATCTGCCCGACCTCAACAGCGACAACCGCCAGCGCCGCGAGGCGGCCGAACGGATGGCGCTGAACGCGCCCATCCAGGGCACGGCGGCGGACATCGTGAAGATCGCGATGCTGAACGTGGACCGGGCGCTGCGCGAGGCGAACCTCACCTCCCGCATGCTGCTCCAGGTCCATGACGAAATCGTCCTGGAGATCGTCCCCGGCGAGCGCGAGCGGGCGGAGGAACTGGTCCGCCGCGAGATGGCGGCCGCGGTCCAGCTCCGCGTCCCGCTGGGCGTCTCGGTCGGCGTCGGCCCGGACTGGGAGTCGGCAGCGCACTAGCCGAACGGGACAGGGCCGGGGGAGGGCAAGGGGCGAGAGCCCCTGCACCGCCTTCCCGGGCTGGGGGAGGGCAGGGGGCGAAAGCCCGCTGCACCGCCTTCCCCCGGCCCACAGTGCCCACCTGCCTGAGGGGCCCGGGCCAGAGCGCCCACCTGCCTGAGGGGCCCGGCCCACAAGTGCCCACCTGAAGGGGCCCGGCCCTGGGCGCCGACCTGAAGGGCCCCGGCCCACAGTGCCGACCGGAAGGGGCGCGGGGAACTGCGCGACCAGCCCCCCCACCACCCGCGGCCGCCCCACGACGCCGGCCCCCACCCCGGTCGGTCCACCCCGTCGGTCCACCCCGCCCACCCCCGCAGGGACCGTCACTCGGCTGGCCCCCGCAGAAACGCGCCCCCCGCCGCCCTGCCGCCAGGATGCGGGCATGGGTATACGCATGCTCCACCGCCGCACGGCACGAGCTCAGGCCCAGCACCAGGCACCGGCCCGAGCCGACGCCACGGCGGATCTCTCCGCGCCGCAGCCGTCCGTCCCGCCCTTCGCGGCGGACGCCAGTACCGGCCGCGTCCCCACCACCCGCGCCGAGGCGCTGCGCCGCCGCACCGCAGCCCTCGCCCGTCGCCTCACCCGCCGGAACGCGCCGGAGGCGGCCGACGACACCGCCGTGGCGGACCCACCTCGTGACGCGCCGCGCTGGCGGCTGTGGACCGAGCTGGGTCTGGGCTACGTGGCGCTGCTGCTCAGCCGGCTGCCGCGCCCTTCCCGCCCGGCACGCACGTTCACGGTGTTCGTGGTCCCGCTGCCCCCGACCGCCGCGGTCACCGGGCCGGACGGCTCTCCTCGAGTACGCCGCGGCTGACCTCGCCCGCACCGGCGGTCACCGGCCGCCGCGCCCGCACCCCGGCGGCGTACACGAGCAGCCCGAGGACGAGTCCGGCGCCGGTGCCGAAACACACCGTGGGGATCAGCTTCCGCGGGTCCGCGGTGGCCCCCCGGTAGACCCACCACCGCATGGCCCGCTGCCCCGCGCCCCCCATAAGGAGCCTGCCATCAGGACGGCCGGCACCAGGCGTCCCCGGCCGGAGCCGTCGGTGCACACCGCGGGCAGGCAGTACGGCCGCCGCGTGGCTCAACGTGAACGGCAACGGGTCTCCTTCCGGGGCGGGTTGTCCGGCTGTGACCGATACGTGATCAGCGGCGTCCAGTATGCGGTGCGGCACAACGCCTCGAACGGCACATGGCCAACCGGTAAAAATCGGGCACGAACAGGTGCCCGAGCAAAGGAAGTTGTCGTAGGGTCACGGGGATGCCACGCCGGGCGGACCAATTGCCGCGGGAGGGCAACCGGAGCGGTGGTTCGTTCGTCACACCAAGGCGAGTACGCCACACCGGACACAGCACGACGGCACGGGCACCACAACAGGACGGACGCCCAGGCGTCCACGGGAGGGGTTCACCACATGGCGGCGCAATTCGGCAGCAGGCTGCGCAAGGGAGCGTTCACCACCGCCGTGGCCGCTGCGGCGGTCGCGGCGCTCTCCGCGTCCCAGGCTCCCGGCGTCACGGTCGACGACCAGGGCAGACAGTCCGCCGCCGGAACCGCGCCCACCACGCCCGACGTGCAGGCGGACAACAGCGACACGGCCACCGGTAACTCGCGGTACTACACCGACCTGCCGCCGCTCAACAGTCCCAACCCGGCACCGACCACCGGCACCGTCCCGCCGGCCGCCACCGGAGCGAGCGAGTCCGGCATCCCGGCGACCGTCCTCGACGCCTACAAGAAGGCGGCGGCCGAGCTGCGCGCCTCCAAGCCCGGCTGCAACCTGCCCTGGGAACTGCTGGCCGCCATCGGCAACGTCGAGTCGGGCCAGGCCCGCGGCGGCCGCGTCGACGCGAACGGCACCACGATCGGCAAGATCCTCGGCCCCGCGCTGAACGGCAACGGCTTCGCGCTCATCAAGGACACCGACCACGGCGCGTACGACGGCGACACCACCGTCGACCGGGCCGTCGGCCCCATGCAGTTCATCCCGTCCACCTGGGCGTGGGCCGGCCGCGACGGCAACGGCGACGGCCTCAAGGACCCCAACAACGTCTACGACGCCGCCCTCGCCGCCGGCCACTACCTGTGCCGCAACGACTGGGACCTGTCCACCCAGCAGGACATGAACCGGGCGATCCTCAGCTACAACAACTCGCAGGACTACCTGAGCACGGTCCTGACGTGGCTGGAGTACTACCGCAAGGGCACCCACGAGGTCCCGGACGGCACGGGCACCGTGCCGTCGCACCCCAGCGACCCCGGCACCTCCGGCACCCGCCCGCGCCCGACGACGACGCCCCCCGCGCCGCACCACCCCTCGCCCGGGACGCCCACGCCCGGCGGCAGCACGCCCCCGAAGCCGGGCAAGCCCACCACCCCGACCACGCCCGGCAAGCCCACCACCCCCGGCACCCCGACCACGCCGCCCACGCCCACGGACACGGTCGACCACCTGGAGCGGACGACCACGGTCAAGCCCAGCACCATGGCCGGCGACGCCTTCTCCCAGCGGCTCGGCGCCCGCGCCGAGACGAAGGCCGGCAAGGCCGTCGCCAAGGTGCGGATCCGCTTCACCATCGACGGTGCCACCGACACCACCTTCGCCGGCGGCGAGAGGGTCGCCACCGTCGTCACCGACAGCTCCGGCGTCGCCCTTGCCCCCCCGCTCCAAGCGGGCGAGAAGACCGGCGACTTCACGGTCCACGCGTCCGTCGTCGGCCGGATGGTCCCCGCGCTCGCCTACACCGCCACCGTGACCGAGCGTGCCGCCGACGCCCTCACCCGTACCAGCGACACCCAGCAGACCTGTGTCGCCGGCGGCACGTTCGCCGACCAGGTCGAGGTCAAGGCCACCTACAAGGGCGCGGTCGCCGACCAGGTCGCCGCCACCGCCACCCTGATCAAGTCGGGCGCCGACCCGTCGGAGAACGACAAGGGCCCCTACTTCAAGGACGCCGACGGCAAGGCCGTCCGCACCCTGAAGGACCTGCGGACCGACGCGAACGGCCTGCTGAAGCTCCCGAAGCTGTACGCGGACGACACCACCGGCACGTTCCTGCTGCGCATCACCACCGCGGGCGGGGCCACGCTGACCGTGGAACTCACCGTGACGGCACCGGAGGCGACCGGCAGCCCCTCCCCGTCCCCCTCCGGCAGCCCCTCGCCCTCGTCCTCGTCGTCGCCGTCGGTGAGCCCGAGCGCCTGACCCGCCCCGCTCCGCACGGCGCCCCTCCCCGCGAGGGGCGCCGTGTCGTCAGGCGCGTCTGAGCCGCGCGTTCGTGTGCCGGGTCGGCTCCGCGGCGGCCGGGTCCTCCGGCCACGGATGCTTCGGATAGCGGCCGCGCAGCTCCGCCCGCACACCCTTGTAGCCGTCGCGCCAGAACGAGGCGAGATCGGCGGTGACGGCCGCCGGCCGCCCGGCCGGGGACAGCAGATGCACCAGCACCGGTATCCCGGCGAGACGGGGCGACTCCTGCAACCCGAACATCTCCTGCAGCTTCACCGCGAGCACGGGCCGCTCCGGATCGGCGTAGTCGACCCGGATCCGGGAGCCGCTCGGCACGGTGATCCGCTCCGGCGCCAGCTCCTCCAGCCGGGCCGCTTCCCCCGAGGCCCAGGGCAGCAGCCGGGCCAGCGCCTGCCCCGCGTCGATCCGTGCCAGGTCCGCCCGCCGCCCGGCCCGGCTCAGTTCCGGCTCCAGCCACTCCTCCACGCGCGCGTGCAACGCCTCGTCGGACACGTCCGGCCAGGGCTCCCCGAGGTGCAGCCGGAGAAAGGCGAGGCGCTGCCGCAGCACCTCGGCCTCCGGCGGCCAGCGCAGCAGACCGAACCCCTCCTGCCGCAACCCCTCCAGCAGAGCCAGCCGTACGGCCCCGGCGTCGGGGTCGGTGAGCGGTCGCGCCGCCAGCTCGATCGCGCCCAGCCGCTCGACCCGGCGCGCGACGACGTCCCCGCCCGCCCAGTGCACCTCCTGCCGCGCGTCGAGCAGTGACCCGGCGGCCGACCGCGCCACCTCCTCGTCGATCACCGCGCCGAGCCGCACCCGTGCGTGCCCCCGGCCCAGCGGCCGGTCGGCCACGGCGACCGCGATCCAGCGGGCGCCGTGCAGAGGGGAGCCGGCGGGCAGCTCCGCACGCGTGCCGGAGGCCATCAGGTAGGAACCCCCGTCGAGTTTCGCCACGCGCTCGGGGAACGCCAGCGAGGCCACGGCGCCGGCCGCCCTGTCGTCACCGCTGTGCGGCCCCGCAGGCACGACGGTGTCCCTCGGCGCCGCGCCGCTGACGACCGTGTCCCTCGGCCGCGCCCCGCCACCGGCCGCCTCCGCCGGCCGGGCCACGTCCTCGACGACGGCCCGCAGCCGCTTCACCTCCGTCCGCCACCGTGCGGCGTAGGCGTCGCCGCCACGCCGGGCCGTCCGCACGGCAACGGCCAGATCGTCCCCGTACTCCCGCGGCGCCTCCTCCGAGAGCAGCGCCACCACCTCCGCCCCCGCACCGGCGGTGTCCAGCAGGGCCCGGCCCAACCGCGGATGCACCCCCAGCCGCGCCAGCACCCGCCCGCGCTCCGTGGCCCGGCCGCGCAGGTCCACCGCCCCCAACGCCGTCAGCGCCTCCCGCGCCGCCGCCATCGGCCCGGCCGGCGGCGGATCCAGCAAGGCGAGGGAGGACGCGTCGGGATCACCCCAGCAGGCCACCTGAAGGGCGAACGCCGTCAGGTCGGCCACCTTGATCTCCGGCGACGGGAACCGCGGCAGACGCCCCTCGTCCGCCTCCGGCCAGCACCGGTAGACGGTCCCCGGCGCCTCACGCCCGGCCCGCCCCGCCCGCTGCCGCCCCGCCGCCTGCGACGCCCGCACCGTCACCAGCGCGCTCAGCCCGCGCGCGTGATCCACCCGGGGCTCCCGCGCCAGCCCCGAGTCGACGACGACCCGCACCCCGGGCACCGTCAGCGAGGACTCCGCGACCGAGGTCGTCAGCACCACCCGGCGCCGCTGCCCGGGCGAGAGCACCGCGTCCTGCACCGCGGCCGGTGCCCGCCCGTGCACCTGGAGCACCTCCACCTCGCCGAGGTCCCCGAGGAGTCCCGCCACGCGCGCGATCTCGCCCACGCCCGGCAGGAAGCACAGCACGTCCCCCTCCTGCTCGGAGAGTGCCCGCCGGACCACCGACGCCACATGGGCGAGCAGCGCGGGGTCCACCCACATGCCGTGCGACGGCCGCACCGGTCGGACCGGCGGCGCGTACACGATGCCGACGGCGTCAGCGGAGCCCTGTGCCTCCACCACCGGCGCTCCGCCGAGCAGCCGCGCCCACTCCTCCCAGTCCGTCGTCGCCGACGCCGCCACCAGCTTCAGCTCCGGCCGCAGCGCCTCCCGCACGTCCCACAGGAAGGCCGCCGCCGTGTCCGCGTCCAGATGGCGTTCGTGGCACTCGTCGAGCAGGACGACGTCCACGCCCGGCAGCTCCTGGTCCCGTTGCAGCCGCTGGAGGAGCACACCGGTCGTCACGACCTCCACCCGCGTGTGCCGCCCCACGACCCGCTCCCCGCGCACGGTGTACCCGACGCTTCGTCCGGGCTTCTCGCCCAGCAGCCACGCCATCCGCCGCGCAGCGGCGCGCGCCGCCATCCGCCGCGGCTCGGCCACGACGACCCGCCGCGGCCCGGCCCCGCCGTCCAGCAGTCCGGCCAGGGCGAGCGGCACCAGCGTCGTCTTGCCCGTGCCGGGCGGCGCGCCGAGCACGGCGGCACCATGGCCGTCGAGGGCGTCGTCCAAAGCGGGTAGGGCGCTGCGCACGGGCAGCGCGTCCAGGGCGTCGTAGCGGATCACGCATCCAGTTTCTTACGTGTGCGCGAGCGCCCGCCGAGCCTGTGGACAACTCCCCTTCCACAGGACCGGCGGCAGGCCTGGACCTCAGTCCCGTTCGCAGACGAAGATCGCCGTTCCCGGGATCAGATGCCCGCGCAGCGGCGACCAGCCGCCCCACTCCGACGTATTCCAGTCCGGCCACTCCGGCTCGACCAGGTCCACCAGCCGGAAGCCGGACGTCACCACGTCGCGCACCCGGTCGCCGAGCGTGCGGTGGTGTTCGACGTACACCGCGTTGCCGTCCTCGTCCTGCTCGACGTAGGGCGTGCGGTCGAAGTAGGACGCCGCGACGGTCAGCCCCTCCGGGCCCGGCTCGTCGGGGAAGGCCCAGCGGACGGGATGCGTGAGGGAGAAGACGAACCGCCCGCCCGGCCGCAGTACGCGCCGCACCTCCCGCAGCACCAGCCGCGGGTCGGCCACGAACGGCAGCGCCCCGTACGCCGAGCACGCCACGTCGAAGGAGGCGTCCGCGAACGGCAGCACGGCCGCGTCCGCGCACACAAGAGGAAAGGAGGAACCGATCCGCAGCGCGTGCTGGAGCTGGCGGTGCGAGATGTCCAGGGCCACCGGGTGCGCGCCCTGTGCGGCCAGCCAGCGCGCGCACTGGGCGGCGCCGGCGCCGATCTCCAGCACCCGGCGGCCCTTCAGCTCCTCCGGCGGGCCGAGCAGCTCGGCCTCCACCTCGTCCAGGCCCTCCGGACCCCACACGAAGCGGTCGTCGCCGAGGAAGGTGCCGTGCTCGATCTGGTACTCGTCGGCGTTGCGGTCCCACCAGCCCCGGTTGGCGCGGGCGCTCTCGGTGACGCCGGCGGCGCGCCGCGTGGCCTCCGCCTCGGCGTCGGGCCCGGCGGGGGACGGCTGGGCGGATACGGACTCTTGGATGATCGGCTCCCTCGTCGTACTCTTCGAAACCAGCCCGTCCCCGGGTGTCATGACAGGGCCGCAAACGGCCCGCGTGGCCTCGTGAGACAGGTTTTGTGCCGGAAATGCGGTGATCCGCCCCGGGTGTGCGGCTTCGCGCATTGACCCTGCCCGGCAGCCCCCGTATGCTACAAGTTGCGCTGCGGGCCTGCGCACCTCAGACGTAGCAGGCTGCGCTCGCATCTGTATGTATGTCCCCTCGGTTCTCGAGGCGCCACGGAGCACCTGGTGCTCGCAGTGTGGCGCTTCCTTGGCTGTCCGGCCTTCTGCAGAGCGAAACGGGCTCCCGGCGTAAGCAGTACCTACGACTCACCGTCCGTACCGGAGCCCTTTCCCACATGACGAGCAGCACCGAGACCACCGCCACCACCCCGCAGGTTGCGGTCAACGACATCGGTAACGAGGAAGCCTTCCTCGCCGCGATCGACGAGACGATCAAGTACTTCAACGACGGCGACATCGTCGACGGCGTCATCGTGAAGGTCGACCGGGACGAGGTCCTGCTCGACATCGGTTACAAGACCGAAGGTGTCATCCCGAGCCGCGAGCTCTCGATCAAGCACGACGTCGACCCGAACGAGGTCGTCAAGGTCGGCGACGAGATCGAAGCCCTTGTTCTCCAGAAGGAGGACAAGGAAGGCCGCCTGATCCTCTCGAAGAAGCGCGCCCAGTACGAGCGCGCCTGGGGCACCATCGAGAAGATCAAGGAAGAGGACGGCATCGTCACCGGTACCGTCATCGAGGTCGTCAAGGGTGGTCTCATCCTCGACATCGGCCTCCGTGGCTTCCTGCCGGCTTCCCTCGTCGAGATGCGCCGTGTCCGCGACCTCCAGCCCTACGTGGGCAAGGAGCTCGAGGCCAAGATCATCGAGCTGGACAAGAACCGCAACAACGTGGTCCTGTCCCGCCGTGCCTGGCTGGAGCAGACCCAGTCCGAGGTCCGCCAGACGTTCCTCACGACCCTGCAGAAGGGTCAGGTCCGTTCCGGCGTCGTCTCCTCGATCGTCAACTTCGGTGCCTTCGTGGACCTGGGTGGCGTCGACGGTCTGGTCCACGTCTCCGAGCTGTCCTGGAAGCACATCGACCACCCCTCCGAGGTCGTCGAGGTCGGCCAGGAGGTCACGGTCGAGGTCCTCGACGTCGACATGGACCGCGAGCGCGTCTCCCTGTCGCTGAAGGCGACCCAGGAAGACCCGTGGCAGCAGTTCGCCCGCACCCACCAGATCGGCCAGGTCGTGCCCGGCAAGGTCACGAAGCTGGTTCCGTTCGGTGCGTTCGTCCGCGTGGACGAGGGCATCGAGGGTCTGGTCCACATCTCCGAGCTGGCCGAGCGCCACGTGGAGATCCCGGAGCAGGTCGTCCAGGTCAACGACGAGATCTTCGTCAAGGTCATCGACATCGACCTCGAGCGTCGCCGCATCAGCCTCTCGCTGAAGCAGGCCAACGAGGCCTTCGGTGCCGACCCGTCGGCGGTCGAGTTCGACCCGACCCTGTACGGCATGGCCGCGTCCTACGACGACCAGGGCAACTACATCTACCCCGAGGGCTTCGACCCCGAGACCAACGACTGGCTCGAGGGCTACGAGAAGCAGCGCGAGGAGTGGGAGCGCCAGTACGCCGAGGCGCAGCAGCGCTTCGAGCAGCACCAGCAGCAGGTCATCAAGTCCCGCGAGGCGGACGAGAAGGCCGCTGCCGAGGGTGGCGAGGCTGCCGCTCCGGTCGCGACCGGTGGCTCGTACTCCTCCGAGGGTGGCGACACCTCCGGCGCCCTGGCGTCGGACGAGGCGCTGGCCGCGCTGCGCGAGAAGCTGGCCGGCGGCCAGAGCTGATCTCTCCCAGAGGGATCCCCGGCCGCTGAGGCTCGGTAGTCGGTAGCTGAGGGGCCGTACCTTTCGAGGTGCGGCCCCTCAGTCATGCCCAGAGTCTGCCGTCGTTCGGGTGCGGGCCGGTTGTGGCTGGTCGCGCAGTTCCCCGCGCGCTTCAGGGCGTTGCACACGCTCGGCGTTTCATGATCGTCGGTTTCGTGCACGTGATGATCTCGGGAATGCTCACGCCCCGCTGCTCGTTGTCGTCTACGGACATGAGGAGGAGCGGTCACTGTGCTTGATCCGCAGGGTTTGTACACGTGGGAGCCGAAGGGGCTGGCCGTCGTCGACATGGCGCTCGCCCAGGAGTCGGCCGGACTTGTCATGCTCTACCACTTCGACGGATACATCGACGCGGGGGAAACCGGCGACCAGATCGTCGAGCGGCTCCTCGACTCGCTGCCCCACCAGGAAGTCGCCCGCTTCGACCACGACCGGCTGGTCGACTACCGCGCCCGGCGCCCGCTGCTGACGTTCCGCCGCGACCGCTGGACCGACTACGAGGATCCGGCGATCACCGTGCGGATCGTCCAGGACGCCACCGGCGCCCCCTTCCTGCTGCTGTCCGGGCCCGAGCCCGACGTCGAGTGGGAGCGTTTCGCCGCGGCCGTGCGGCAGATCGTCGAGCGGCTCGGAGTCCGCCTGTCGGTGAACTTCCACGGCATCCCCATGGGCGTCCCGCACACCCGCCCGGTCGGCCTCACCCCGCACGGCAACCGCACCGACCTCGTCCCGGGGCACAGCAGCCCGTTCGACGAGGCCCAGGTGCCCGGCAGCGCCGAGGCCCTCGTGGAGTACCGGCTGATGGAAGCGGGCCACGACGTGCTCGGCGTCGCCGCACACGTCCCGCACTACATCGCCCGCTCGCCCTACCCGGACGCCGCGCTCACCGTGCTGGAGGCCATCACCGCCGCCACCGGCCTGGTGCTGCCGAGCCTCGCGCACGCCCTGCGCAACGACGCCCACCGCACGCAGACCGAGATCGACCGCCAGATCCGGGAGGGCGACGAGGAGCTCACCGCCCTGGTCCAGGGCCTCGAGCACCAGTACGACGCGGCCGCGGGCGCGGAGAGCCGGGGCAACATGCTGGCCGAGCCCGTCGACATTCCGTCGGCGGACGAGATCGGCCGCGAGTTCGAGCGCTTCCTCGCCGAACGCGAGGGCGAGAACTGACCTCCGCCGGAGCCCGTGTCAGTGGCAGGCCCTAAGCTTCCGCTCATGCTGACAGTGGGCCTGACCGGCGGTATCGGTGCCGGCAAGAGTGAGGTGTCGCGGCTGCTCGTCGAGTGCGGGGCCGTGCTGATCGACGCCGACGCAATCGCCCGCGAGGTCGTGGAGCCGGGCACGCCCGGCCTGGCGGCGGTCGTCGAGGCCTTCGGCCCCGACGTGCTCACGCCCGAGGGCAGACTCGACCGTCCCAAGCTGGGCTCGATCGTCTTCGCCGACCCCGGGAAGCTGGCCGTGCTGAACGCGCTCGTGCACCCCCTGGTCGGCGCCCGCTCCCGCGAGCTGGAACAGGCCGCGGCCGAGGACGCCGTCGTGGTCCACGATGTCCCTCTGCTCACCGAGAACGACCTGGCCCCGCTCTATGACGTCGTGGTCGTCGTCGACGCGAGCCCCGCCACCCAGCTCGACCGGCTCGTCCGGCTGCGCGGCATGACGGAGGAGGACGCCCGCGCCCGCATGGCCGCGCAGGCCTCGCGGGAGAAGCGCCGGGAGATCGCCGACATCGTGATCGACAACGACGTGCCGCTGGAACAGCTGCGGGCGCGCGTGCGGGAGGTCTGGACGGAGCTGGCGGACAGGGCGCGGTGGACCCGCTAGCGACCAGGTGGGCGCCGCGGGTGGCGCCGCCGGAATAGGGGTACTCGGAGCGGGCGTTGAACCCCTCGAGTGAGGGAAGGAAGTTTCCGTGCCCGAGATCAGCGGTTCGACCGGAGGTACTCCGGAGACACACGTCATCGACTTCCGAGCCGCCGAGCAACTGCTCGCCGCCCGTGATCCGCGAGGTGCGGTGAAGCTGCTCGACGGAGTGATCGCCGCGCACCCGGAGAACACCGCCGCCCGGCTGCTGCGCGCCCGCGCCTTCTTCGCCGGTGCGCAACTGCGTCCCGCCGAGCTGGAGTTCACGATCGTTCTGGAGCGTGAACCGGACAACGCCTACGCCCACTTCGCGCTCGCCCGCACCTACGAACGCCAGGGCCGCGGCGATCAGGCCCGACGGCACTTCCGGCTGGCGGCAGCGCTCGACCCGAACCCGCAGTACCTCAAGGCGGCACGCTTCGACGCGTGAGGGGCGTCGCTTGACGTGTTCTCATGGCCGTCGGTGTTCCGGCGGCCGGTAGGGCGGGATGTCGGGTCCCGGCTGGAAGTGCGGACCCTGCCGCATGTGCCGCAGGATCACCGACATATCGACGGTGATCACCAGCCACAGCACCCCGAACGCGGCCGCCCACCCCGGTTGCCCGGCGAGCGCGAACCCGGCGGTGCCCGCGATCGCCCAGACCAGGCCCCACACGCTCAGCCAGAAGCGCATCCGCAGCGCACTGCGCGCGGTCGTCGGCTCACTGCCTGTACGCATACCGATCACCACTCCTTCTTGCAACGTACTCCGGCCAGGGACGTTCACCAAGCGGTCCAGATCCAGGCGTCGAACGAAGAGGCTTCGCTCGAACGAGTGGACAGGCAGGCGGGCGGAACGGCGGTGCGGGAGCGGTCCGTTGAATCGGCAGGGAGCTGAAGAGGCGAGCAGGACACCCGCTCCCGGCCACTGACACCGAGCGTTGTTCGGCCAACGGCGGCCGGGGAGCGATGAGTTTCGAGGCTCCACCAGGTCTATCCAGGTGACATCACGGCCCAGGTGACATCACACCGGACCAGGCCACACGGAACGCGAACCAGGAGACCTTCATGTCCGAGACCACCGCTCCCGCCGGCTCCCTCAGCACCACGACGACCGCCGGCAGGACGTCGACCTCGACGACCTCCGCGACGCCCACGGCCGTCACGACCAGGCGCGGTCGGTACGCCCGGATCGCGCTGCGGACCGTGCAGGTGCTGCTCGCGCTGTTCTACGCCGTCGCCAGCGCGCTGCCGAAGCTGATCGCGCATCCCACGGCGGTGGAGTCGTTCGACCGGATCGGCTGGGGCAGCGCGGGGATGTATGCCATCGGCCTGCTGGAGCTGGCGGGGGCGATAGCGCTGCTGGTCCCGGTACTGCAGTCGGTCGCGGCGCTGTCCTTGGGCGCGCTGATGGTGGGCGCGTTCATCGTCCAGATCACCGTCTTCCACGGTCAGAACGCGGCCACGCCCCTGATCCTGATCGTGCCGCTCGGCCTCATAGCCTGGGCCCGCCGCAAGCACACCGCCGAACTCGTGGCGATGCTGCGACGCGCGGCGTGAGGCCGAGGCGGGGAGCTCTGTGTCACCGGTGCCCGGAGCCGCTTCCACCGCCACCCGGGGCCGGACCCGGGCCGCCCATGCTCGGCAGGCCGCGCAGAGCCCGCAGGCGTTCGAGTTCGCGACGGTCGCGCTTGGTGGGGCGGCCGGCGCCGCGGTCGCGGATGCCGGCGGGGGCGACGGCCTCACGGGGCGGAGGCGGCGGGCTGTTGTCGATGTAGCACTGGACGGCCACGGGCGCTCCGACCCGCTTGCGGATCAGGCGCTTGACGATCACCACACGTTCCCGGTTCTCGCTGCGCAGCCGCACCTCGTCGCCCACACGCACGTTGTACGCGGGCTTCACGCGTTCGCCGTTCACCCGCACATGGCCGCCCCGGCAGGCGGTGGCTCCGAGCGAGCGCGTCTTGATCAGACGGACGGCCCAGATCCAGCTGTCGATGCGCACGGACTCCCCGGGGGCGGGACCGGCAGCCTCGGCGGCGGCGATGGCGGCGGCGACCTTCGGGTCGGCGGCCTCCGGCGAGGCGGCGGTGGCGCCCGCCGGGGGTGCGGCAGCCGGCGGCTCCCCATCCGGGCCCGTCGTGTCCGTCGCGCCCGTCATGTCCGTCGTCCTGTGGTCCGCACCGTCAGCAACCATGTTCTCGACCTTAGCTCGCCGCGCGGGGTGCGCCCCACGGGTTTCCGGCCCCGGCATACCGTGGTGCCATGACCCCCAGCACACCCTCCGGCCTCCCCGACCTGGACCAGCGGATCGCCGGCTGCCGGGCCTGCCCGCGGCTCGTCGCCTGGCGGGAGGAGGTGGCGCGGACCAAGCGGGCCGCGTTCACCGACTGGACGTACTGGGGGCGGCCCGTGCCCGGGTTCGGCCCGGCCGACGCGCGGCTGCTGCTCGTCGGGCTCGCGCCCGCCGCCCACGGGGGCAACCGGACCGGGCGGATGTTCACCGGGGACCGTTCCGGTGACGTGCTGTATCAGGCTCTGTACGACGTGGGGCTGGCCTCGCAGCCGACGGCGGTCAGTGCCGACGACGGACTGGAACTGTACGGCGTGCGGGTCACCGCGCCCGTGCACTGCGCACCGCCGGCGAACAAGCCGACGCCACAGGAGCGGGACACCTGCCGGTCCTGGCTGGTGCAGGAGCTGACGCTGCTGCGGCCGACGCTGCGGGCGGTGGTGGTGCTGGGTGCGTTCGGCTGGCAGGCGGCGCTGCCCGCGTTCACCGAGGCGGGCTGGCCGGTACCACGCCCGCGACCGGCCTTCGCACACGGCGCCAGCCTGACGCTCGAGAGCGGGGCTGCCGGGGCCGGTGGCGAGGGCAGAGAGCAGCTTCAGCTTTTCGGCTGTTTCCACGTCAGCCAGCGCAACACCTTCACCGGGCGGCTCACGCCCGAGATGCTGCGGGACGTCCTGCGCACGGCGGCGGAGGCGGCGGGGCTGCCGCACAGGGGCTGACCGGCAGCCGGGGGAGGGGCAGCGCACACCGTGAGCGCCCTCGCGCCCGGTCTGCGGGGCGGAGGGGGCGGGACCCGCGGGTCCCGACCGCACAAGCAGCCGCCCGGGCCTGGATTTATCGCCACGCGCGTCCGACTCCGCCCCGCGTACGCTGCGCCCGTCCCGTCCCGAGCTGCCCCCACCCCACCCCGCCTCCCCGCTCGCTGGAGCCGCAGCCATGCCCTCCGATTCCGACCAGGCCTTCCTCGATCGCACCGCCGACCGTCTCGCCGCGCTGCCCACCGTCCGCGCCGTCGCCCTCGGTGGCTCGCGGGCCCAGGGCACGCACCGGCCCGACAGCGACTGGGATCTGGCCGTCTACTACCGGGGCCCCTTCGACCCCGCCGACCTCCGTGCGCTCGGCTGGGAAGGCGAGGTGTCCGAGGTCGGAGGCTGGGGCGGCGGTGTGTTCAACGGCGGCGCGTGGCTGACCGTCGAAGGCCGCCGCGTCGACGTGCACTACCGCGACCTCGACGTGGTCGAGCACCAACTGGCCGAGGCGGAGCAGGGCCGTTTCCGCGTGGAGCCGCTCCTCTTCCACCTTGCGGGCATTCCCACCTATCTCGTCGTCGCGGAGCTGGCGGTGAACCAGGTGCTGCGCGGTGAGATGCCGAAACCCGCCGCCTATCCGGAGCCGCTGCGGCGCACGGCGCGCGACCACTGGCTCGGCTGTGCCCGGATCACCCTGGCCTACGCCCGGGACAACCACGCCCCGGCCGGACGCCTGACGGAGGTGGCCGGGGCCGTCGCCACCGCCGCCGTACAGGCCGGGCACGCGGTGATGGCGGCGCGCGGTGAGTGGGTCACCAACGAGAAGCGGCTGCTGGAGCGGGCGGGCCTGCGCGGCGTCGACGGCCTGCTGGCCGGCCTCAAGGCAGAACCGGGCCGGCTGACCGCGACGGTCGCCGCCGCCGAGGAACTGCTCCTGACCGCCGTGCGCTGAACGGGCGGGCATCTCCGCCGCGGGCGTCCGCGGCCGGACCGGCGGTCGCCTTCGCGGCGTCCGGCGCCACGGCCGGCGAGACCCTGGCTGCCCAGGACTGTCACACGGGTGAAACACGGCTGTCCTCTCCCCTCAAAGAACCCGATCTACCGTGGGACCACACCCGCCCGGCCACCGTCGCCCGAAGGCACACCCCGCCCTCGTCCGAACAGGAGCCCCGTGTTCCGCCGCGTCACCGTCACGCTTCCGCCCTGGCTCGCCCATGCCCTGCGCACCCAGCGAGGGCCGGTGCCCTGGAGCGCGGTCACGCGGGGAGCGCTGGCGGCCGGGCCGCTGCTGCTCGGGGCGCTCGCCGCGGGCCGTACGTCGCTCGGTGTCGTCGCCGCCCTCGCGGCCATGTTCGCCGGGATCAACGACCGGCCCGGCAGCCGCCGGGCGTCGGTCGAGCGGATCGGGGTGCCCGCGCTCGCGGGTGCCGCCGGGCTGGTCGCCGGGACGTACGCCGGGCAGCACGCCGGCCCGGTTCCGCTCACCGCCCTGCTCACTGTGCTCGGACTGGTCGCCGGCGGGGCCAGTGACGTCGGGCCGGTCGCCTCGGCGGCGGGGACGCAGCTGCTGGCCGCGGCGGCCGTCGGGGCCGGGATGCCGTTGCCGGAGAGCGGGTGGCTCCGGGCGCTCGGCTTTCTCGCCGGCGCCGGGTGGCTGCTGACGCTGCGGCTCGCCCTGCCCACGCCCGGATCCAGCGCCGGGGATGCGCGGTCGGCGTTCCGGCTGAGCCTCCGCAAGGACTTCCGGTTCGACGGAGAGCGCGACGCCGTCGCCGGTGTCTATGACGCGATCGCCGCACTCCTCGACGCGGTCGGCGGACCGCTCGCCCTTACCCGGCGGGCCGCCCTCACCGCCGCACTGGACCACGCCCAGGACTGCCTCTCCGGCCCTCGGCTGCGGCGGTACGCCTCCTGCGCCGGTGAACGGCGGCTGCACGCGCAGTACGCCGCGGCCCTGCCGCTCGCCGAGGCCGCGACCGCGCTGGCCTGGGCCGGGGAGCCGGTCGGGGCGCGGTCCGCTGCCGGGCCGCGAAGGCTCGCCGCCGCGGTGCGCGACGAAGCCGTCACCGGGCCGCTGCCCGCGCCGAGCCGCTCGGAGCCCGCACTGCGTGCGCTGGACGACGCGTTGCTGCAGGCCGCCGAGGTCTTCGACCGCGGGCACGGCACCGCGCTGCACGAGCGGCGGCGCACGGCACGGCAGTTGCTGCGGATCGCCTTCGGCCCCGGCGGGCGTGAGTACGGGCTGCGGGTCGCCGTGTCCTTCGGCGCCGCGGCCGCCGTCGCACAGGCGTTGCACCGCACGCACTGGTACGGGCAGCACAGCCACTGGTACTGGCTGCCCGCCACCGCGGTCTTCCTGGTCAAGCCCGACCTCGGGCCGCTGGCGTCGCGGGTGCTGTGCCGGGCCGCCGGGACCGTGCTCGGGGCCGTCGCCTTCGCCGCGCTCGCCGCCGTACTGCCCCGGCCGGCCGGGCTCGTCGTCCTCGTCGCCCTGTGCGGTGCGCTCGTGCCTGTCGCCGCACGGCACTTCGCCGCGCAGACGGCCGTCGTCACCGTCCTGGTGCTCGCGCTGGTCATGGTGGGCGGCGAGTCGCAGGCATCTCTGAGCCGGATCGGGGAGACGCTGCTGGCCTGCGCGATCGTGCTGATCGTCGGCCATCTGCCGATGCCCGGGAAGGGGGGCGGCACGGTGCGCGACCGGCTCGCCGTGGCGGCCGGCGCCGCGGACGCCTACCTGATGCACGTCCTCACCGACCCCGGCTCGCGCCCCGTTCGCTGGGCCCTGCGCCGCGAGGCCTACCGCACCCTGGCCGAGGCCCGCGCCGCCAGCGCGCTCGCCGCCGCCGAACTGCCCCCGCTGGCCCGGCACACCGCCGGCACCGGTGAGGTCGCCGCCGTCCTCGAACGCCTCGTCGACACCACCACCGCCTGCGCGGTCCACCTCGACGACACCGGAGCCCTCAGCCCTCGGCACCAGCGCCGGCTCACCGAACTCCTCGGCGAACTCGACGAACTGGGCGAGCGCGACGCACTCGACCGGCGGGTGGTCGCCGCGTCGGCTCCGGAATTTTTCCTGCCGCACCGATGAGTTCCGCGCCGACCCTCGGTCACCTCCTGGGAACGGACCGTTGCACAGGAGGGCTCATGTCGCTTCCGGAGGTCGTCTCGCGCGAGCAGTGGCGCGCGGCGCGCGAGGAACTGCTGGTCAAGGAGAAGGCGGTCACCCGCGCGCGCGACGCGCTGAGCGCGCAGCGGCGCCGGCTGCCGATGGTGGAGATCGACAAGGAGTACGTCTTCGAGGGCGGCGACGGCAAGGCGACCCTGCTCGACCTCTTCGAGGGGCGCGACCAACTCGTCGTCCACCACTTCATGTTCGCGCCGGAGTGGGAGGGAGGCTGCCGTCGTTGCTCCGCATTTCTCGACCAAGTGGGGCAATTGGCTCATATCCACGCGAGGGGGACGTCGTTCGCGGCGGTGTCCCGGGCGCCGTTCACCCGGATCCTGCCCTTCAAGGCGCGGATGGGATGGACGGTGCCCTGGTACTCGTCGTACGAGACGGACTTCAACGAGGATTTCGAGGTCACCGTGGAGCAGGGCGACGGCTCACTCGTCGAGCGGCCGGGACTGAGCTGCTTCCTGCGCGAGCGCGACCGGGTCTTCCACACCTACTCGACGTACGAGGGTGAACTCGAGGACGTCGGGTCGACGGGCAGTCTGCTGGACCTCACGGCGCTCGGCCGGCAGGAGACCAGGGTGCCGGTGCGCTATCACGACGAGTACGAGGACTGACACGCTTCGTACCGGACGCGTGCGTTCCGTGCACGGAATCTTACGGTCCGCGCTGAACTTGTGTCACCTACGTCTCAGTCGGGTCACTGAGCGAGCCGTCAGGCCTTCCCAGGGCGTTAACTCCTACACGGACAAACGCTTTGTGGAGGTGCGAGATGGTGAACGGGCGAACCGTGCTCGAACGCTTTCCCGCAGGTGGGCCGCGCGGATCGTGGCCCGCGGAGGAGTTCGCGCACGCGCGGCGGCAGGAGGGTCTGGCGGCCGAGGTTGTCATGGACCTCGCGACAGACACGTTCCTCGTGATCATCCGGAGCGCGGACGCCATGGAGTGACGACCGTGCCGCATGCCGCAGGTCAGCCCGCCGCCGTACTCCTCGGGGCGGGCACCGTCGTCTCACCGGCCCTCCCGGGCTCCGGTGCCGCCGTTCCCGGCACCTTCAGCGTGAACTGCTCCGCCTGCAGCGCGTACAGCTCCGCGTAGACGCCGCCCTTGGCCAGCAGCTCCTCCGGAGTGCCGGTCTCCACGAGGCGTCCCTGGTCCAGGACGTGCACCAGGTCCGCGTGGCGCACCGACGCCAGCCGGTGCGTGATCAGGACGACCGTCTGCCCCGCGGCGGCCAGCGCGCGGATCTTGTCGAAGACCTCCACCTCGGCCCGGGCGTCCAGGGCCGCCGTCGGCTCGTCCACGATCAGGATCCGCGCGCGCCGGTAGGCGGCCCGGGCGATGCCGAGCCGCTGCCACTGTCCGCCGGACAGCTCATGGCCGCCGGAGAAGTGCCTGGCCAGCAACGTGTCCAGGCCCCTCGGCAGGTCCGCGACGACGTCCTCGGCGCCGGCCTGGGCGATCGACGCGGCCAGCCGCTCGTCGGTCAGCGGGGCGGCGGAACGGCCGATGGCCACGTTGACCCGGGCGGTGAACGGCCACCGTTTGAAGTCCTGCGCGACCATCGCCACCCGCTCGGCCAGCAGCCGCCGGTCGGCGTGCGCGGCGTCCACGTCGTCCCACAGGATCCGCCCCGCCTCCGGCCGGTACAGCCCCGCGAGCAGTTTGACCAGCGTCGTCTTGCCCGAGCCGTTCTCCCCGACCAGCGCGATGATCCGGCCGAGGGGGAGGTCGAGCGTGACGTCGTCCAGCGCGGGGCGGGCCGCGTCCCCGGGATAGCGGAAGGTGACGTTCTGGAAGCGGATCATCCGCGGATCCTCCGGCAGGGCCGCGCCGCCGACCGGAATGGCCCGCTCGGCCGCCTCGACGTACAGCCGCTCCAGATCGCCGACGAACAGGGCCTCCTCGTGCAGCTCGTTGATCTCCAGCACGAGCGTGTTCAGGCTGGTCGAGCCGCTGCGGATCGCGACCACCGCCGTGCCCGCCACCGACAGCGCCATCGCACCGGTCAGCAGCAGCCCGCCGAGCGTGGCGTACGTCGCCACCGTGGCGAGCCCCGTCCAGGTGGCCGCGATCAGCCCGGTGCGGGCGGCGAGCCGGGCGAGACGGGCCTGCTCGGCCTCGGCCGTCTCCGACATCGCCCGGAAGTGGCGCAGCAGGAACGGACCCACGCCGTGCACCCGGATCTCCGGCGCGGCCTGCGGCTCGGTCAGCAGGCCGCTGAGCAGGTGCCCGGCCCGGGCGTGCTGCACCCAGGTGTGGAACGACTCGTAGCGGCGCCGCGCGTTGGTCAGCGAGCTCCAGGCGCTCGGCAGGGTCATCGTGACCAGCAGCGGCAGCAGCGCCGGGTGCAGCACGGTCAGCACCCCGGCCGCCGCGACCAGTGAGATCACGGCGTTCACCACGCGCGTGCCGTACATGATCATCCTGCGGGCGGAGGAGGCACCGTACTGGGCTGTGTCCAGCAGCTTGTGGAAGGCGTGGTCCTCGATCGCGGACAGCTCCACGTTCGCCGCCCGCTCCAGATAAAGCTCCGTGGCCACCCGCTCCACCTTGGGCTCCAGACGCCCGGTGGCGTACGTCGACGCCGCGCGCAGCAACGCCGAGAGCAGCAGGACGGCGGACAGGGCGACCAGCGCCGGAGCGGCACCGCGCAGACGTGCCTCCAGCGTGCCGTAGCCGAGCAGCCGGCTCAGCACGCTGTTGACGGCGAGCAGGCTGACCGCTTGGCCGAGCCCACGGCCGGACTCGGCGAGCAGCACCGTGCGGGTGGCCCTGCGGTCGGCCTGACGGGCGAGGCGGAGGCTTGAGCCGAGCAGAGCGGGCAGCCGGGTGACCATCGCGCGCAGGTTCAGCTCCAGAAACGCGTCCCGGTGCTGGTTCCAGCCCATGTCGTACCGCAGCGGCCCGCCGAACAGCAGCCGTTCCGACTCCGACACCTCACGCGCGTCGGCGTCGTGCTTGTGGCCCACTCGACCTCCCCGACTCCGGTCAGACGGTCACTATCGCGGGGTGCGGCGGGAGCGGGGGAGGGCGCAGAACGGGGGGCGGGGGTGCGGGCGCGGGGGCAGCCGACGGGCGGGGTACGCGGGCGTACGCCGGGGCGGCGGAGAGGGGATGGGAGCGCGCGGGGCGGCCGTGTGAGCGCGTGGGCCCTCATAGGGCGGCGGGGTAGACGGCGTGGGTGCACGCGGGGAGGTCGGACGCGTGCGTGAGCGCGGGCGCGGGCGAGGCGCCGGGGGGGCAGGCGAGTCGGGGGAGCGGTGCGGCGCGGACGCCCGCGAGGCACGGGAGAGTCGGCGCGGTGCGGGCGCACGCTGGGGGCGGAGAGGCGCGGCGGTGGGTGGGGGCTCGCGCCGCTGCGGCGGGCCGCGGTGGTGCGCGCGGCTGCCGCAGGCGTTACGCGTTGACCGGGCGGGACCAGCTCGGGACCGTGCCCGTCAGGCGGCAGACCGCCAGGTACAGCGGGATCGGCGGGGTGTACGGAACCGTGTCGTCCGGTCGGTGGATGAGGCCGGGCGCATGCGGGCCGTCGGAGTCGGGCAGGATCGCGCCGGTGGCGTACAGCGCGGGGGCGGGCCACTCCACGGCGTAGTCGGAGTCGGACGGGACGATCCACCACCAGCGCGCCTCATCGGCGTAGACACAGCCGACGCGCGGCAGGCGGGGCAGGAGCAGGGGGCCGAAGCGGGCCGGGACGGCCACCGCGTCGCAGCCGAGCGGGGCGGTCATGCCCTCCGGCATGGCGAGCCTGCGGGGGCCTGCGGGCCTGTGCAGACGGCGGGTGAGCTGGACGAGCGTGTTCATGGTCAGTACCGGGCCGTGGCCGGATCCGGCGGTCACGGCCTCCCCCTCTCGCGGCCGCCAGGCTCGCCCGGCTCGGCCGCGCTCGGTCCGTCCGATGCGAGGGTCAGTTGTCCCGCACCGGTCTTTCCTTCGTCGCCGTCGCCGTTCCCGCCCTCGTCGCCGCCCTCGCCGGAGCCGGCCGGCCCCGGCTTGGGGCGGCTGCCCCAGCCCAGGTCGTTGCGCGGCTCGCCGGGGCTGCCCGGCGTGTCGGCCTGGCGCGGCACCTCGGCCCACACCAGCAGCCCGGGGCCGTGCTCCTGGGCCCCCCAGGCCCGGCACATGGCATCGACGAGCAGCAGTCCCCGCCCGTGTTCCGCCTCGCCCCGCTGGGCAGCCGGGTGGGGATCGCCGGGCGCGCATCCCTCGTCGCGCACCGCTATGCGCACGGTGTCGTCGTGGTCGTGGAGCTCGCACACCACGCGGCTGCTCGCGGTGTGCACGATGGCGTTGGTGACCAGCTCCGATATGACGAGCGCCGCGGTGTCACAGGCGTCCTCGCCCACCGACCAGCCGGTGAGCCGCGCCCGCGTCAGACGTCTGGCCCGCGCCGGGGAACCGGGGTGCGCGGCCAGCTCGAAGCGGAACCGTCGCTCGGCAGTGCCCCCCAAGGGGTTCACTCCCGAGGCGGCACCGAGACCGATCGGGTCTGCGGCGGCGTCTGTTCCTAAGGGCACGGACGGAATCACGCTTGCCACTATCGCCCCGCCGGGAACACTTGGCAAGAGTCACTCTGAAAAGTGCAGAGTGCGATGTGCTGCCTGCACAGGTCATGGCACACTGCTCGCGTCAGCACGTCGAGCGGCGCCAGTTCGGATCGCCGGAGGTCTGCCCAGACCTTCGAATAGATCTTCGAACGGCGCCGCAGGGCTGTCAGCATGCTTTCGTTGGTGGGTCGCTTCCTGGAGGTGGAGCGTGAGCGAACCGCGGTCCGCGCCGACCGTGGGACAGGTGGTTCTCGGCCGGCGCCTGCTGGACCTGCGGGAACGCGCCGGGCTCAAGCGTGAGGAAGCCGCCCGCGTCCTCCGTGTCGCCCCCGCCACCATCCGCCGTATGGAGACGGCGGAGGTCGCGCTGAAGATCCCCTACCTCCAGCTGCTGCTGAAGGCGTACGGCGTCGACGACGGCGAGGCCGACGCCTTCGTGCAGCTCGCCGAGGACGCCAACCGGCCCGGCTGGTGGCAGCGCTTCCACGACATCCTGCCCGGCTGGTTCTCCCTGCACGTCAGCCTGGAGGGCGCGGCGTCGCTGATCCGCCAGTACGAGCCGCACTTCGTTCCCGGTCTGCTGCAGACCGAGGACTACGCGCGCGCTGTGCTGTGCTCGGGCGCCATCGGCCAGACCCGGCCGGACGGCATCGAGCGTCATGTCGCCCTGCGCATGCAGCGCCAGCAACTGCTCACCCGTGAGGACGCCCCCCGGCTGTGGGTCGTCATGGACGAAACCGTCCTGCGCCGCCCCGTCGGCGGTCCGGAGGTGATGCGCGCCCAGATCGACAAGTTGCTCGAGGCCACGACGCTGCCCCATGTGACGCTGCAGGTCGCCGAGTTCTCCGCCGGCCCGCACCCCGGCACGTACGGGCCGTTCGTGCTCTTCCGATTCGCCATGCCGGAACTCCCGGACATGGTCTACAGCGAGTACCTGACCGGCGCGGTCTATCTCGACGCGCGCCCCGAGGTGGCCGCCCATCTCGAGGTCATGGACCGCATGGCGGCACATGCCGCGACGGCACATCGCACGAAGGAGATCCTGCAGGATCTCCGCAAGGAGCTGTGAATGGATCACACCACGTCCCCGTCCCGGCCGCGGGCCCGCGCCGAGGGGATCTACAACGGGATGCCCGCGCGGGAGCTGGGCAGCGAGGGCTGGCACAAGCCGTGGAGCGGCGGCAACGGCGGCAACTGCCTGGAGGCCATGAAGCTCGCCGACGGACGGATCGCCGTACGCCAGTCCACCGACCCCGACGGGCCGGCGCTGATCTACACCTCCGCCGAGATGACCGCGTTCATCGAGGGCGCGAAGGCGGGGGTGGCGGACTTCCTGCTGTCCTGAACCGTTCTGCTGCCTTTTTGTCCGCCCTTCTTTCTCTGCCCTTCATTCTCAGCTCTTCTTTCTCTGCCCTTCCTGATCCTGCCGGTCCTCATGTGCGCGGTGCCCCCTGACGACGGCGGCATCCTGCGCGGGGACGCGGTGAGATGACGGGCCTCAACGGGCCTCGTGCACGCTCACGCGGTGAGTGGCCGGTCGTACGGGCCGATCGGTGAGGTCAGACGGGTACTGCCCGTGAGATGGCGGTCGACGGCGGCCGCCACCGCGCGGCCCTCCGCGATCGCCCACACGATCAGGGACTGGCCGCGCGCCGCGTCCCCGGCGGCGAACACACCGGGGACGTTCGTCGCGAAGTCCGCGTCACGGGCGATCGTGCCACGCGCGTCCACCACCAGACCCAGCTGGTCGATCAGGCCGTCGTGCCGGTCCGGGCCCGTGAAGCCGAGGGCGAGCAGAACGAGGTCGGCGGGCAGTGTCCGGTCGGTACCGGGCAGCGGACGGCGGTGCGCGTCCACCTCCACCAGGTGCAGGGAGCGCACATGTCCCTGCGCGTCCCCGGTGAACCGCAGTGTCGACGCCGCGAACAGTCGTGCGTCCGCGTCCGCCGCCGGCGCTGTCCTCAGGTCACGGGCCTCTTCATGGGCGGCGGACAGACGGTAGACCTTCGGGTACGTCGGCCACGGCTCGGCGTCCTCGTCGCGCTCGGCTCCGGGCCGGCCGTAGATGTCCAGCTGGGTGACGGACGCGGCGCCCTCCCGTACCGCCGTGCCCAGGCAGTCCGCGCCCGTGTCCCCGCCGCCGACGATCACGACGTGCCGGCCGGCCGCCGACAGCGGTGAACTCACCAGGTCGCCCTCGCACACCCGGTTGGCCAGGGGGAGGTACTCCATCGCCTGCTGGATCCCCGTCAACTCCCGCCCTGGCACCCCCAGTTCCCGCCAGGTCGTGGCCCCGGTGGCGACCACGACCGCGTCGTAGCGCGCTCGCAGCTCGTCGGCAGCGACATCCCGCCCGACGGCGGTCGAGGTGCGGAACTTCGTTCCCTCCGCCCGCATCTGCTCCAGCCGCCGCTCCAGGTGGCGCTTCTCCATCTTGAACGCGGGGATGCCGTACCGCATCAGTCCGCCGAGCCGGTCGTCCCGCTCGTACACGGCGACGGTGTGCCCGGCCCGGGTGAGCTGCTGGGCCGCGGCGAGCCCGGTCGGGCCGGAGCCGATCACGGCCACCGTCTTTCCGGACAGCCGCTCGGGAGCTCGGGGAGGTGCGAATCCTTCCTCCCACGCCCGGTCCGCGATCGCACACTCGACGTTCTTGATCGTCACGGCGGGCTGGTCGATGGCCAGTACGCAGCCCGCCTCGCACGGCGCCGGGCACAGCCGGCCGGTGAACTCGGGAAAGTTGTTCGTCGCGTGCAGCCGGTCGCTCGCCGCCCGCCAGTCCTCGCGGGAGACCAGGTCGTTCCACTCGGGGATGAGATTGCCGAGCGGACAGGCGTGGTGGCAGAACGGAACGCCGCAGTCCATGCACCGGTCGGCCTGCTTGCTGATGATCGGCAACAGCGCCCCCGGGACGTACACCTCGTCCCAGTCCCGCACCCGCTCCTCGACCGGCCGGCGCGGCCAGTCCTGGCGGGGGGTCGTCATGAATCCCTTGGGATCGGCCATGGCCGTCTTCCTCGCGTCGCATGCGACAGGCCGTGCGCCGCGGGGCGGCACATCCTGCGGCCACGATACGTCCGGGCCGTCAGGCGCGCAGGGCGGCGAGCCGCGCCGCACGGCGGGCATACGGCGGGCGGGACGGGAAGGCGGGACCGGCAGCCGGGTAGCGAGAGTCGGGGATGAGCCGCCGGGTGGCGGCGGTCTCGGATGAGCAGCGGGGTGGCGCAGGTCAGAGAAGCGCCAGCACGTATGTCAGCGCGGACGCCGTCGAGGCGATCGTCCGTATGTGGTTCCAGCGGGTCCACTCCTTCAGGTACGACGGCCAGTACGCGGCTGCCTCCGGGGTGTCCGCCGTGTGCCGCATCAGTGTGTCGTTGCGCGGCACGTTCGCCGCCGCCGTCACACCGAACGCCCCGAACAGGAACAACGCGCTGCCCACCAGCAGCTCCACGGCGCCCTGCGGCCACCGCAGGAAGGTGATGACCGCGAGTGTCACGCTCACCAGCGTCGCCCCGAGGAACACGACCATGAACGCCGGTGAATACGCCGCCCGGTTGATCGCGTTCATCGCGGCGACACCCTGTGCGGGCGGCAGCGCCGTGAGCCCGCGCATCACGAGCACGGAGAAGGCGCAGAAGATGCCGGCCATCAGTGCCGTCGCCAGCACGCCCACCACCGTCAGCACCAGGTACGGTCCCTCGATCATGGTTCCCCCAACTCCCGTCCCGCCACAGCAAACGTCGTAGATCTTGCCCGGGCGAATGCCCGCCGTCACCCCCCAGTCAAGCCGCCCGAGCCGGGCACGCCCATCGCCGAGCCGCGCGGACCCATGCGAGAACGTCCAGGCAGCGGGCCGGCGACCCTTCGAAGGGCGATCCATCAGCGTGGCCCACTACTGTCCGAAGTCTGGCTTCACCCCGCCGAGGGCAGCTCCCCGTGCCGCCACCGTGCGAGCACCGCCTCCAGTTGCGGCGCGATCCGACGCCGGGCCTCATGGCGCGGTGTCCCGCTCATCAGCAGCCGGTCGTACGGCGTGTCCAGATGCCGCACGGCCGCCCGCACCGCCGCGACCACGGCGTCCTCCGACAGCGCCCGCCCCGCCGCACTGCGCCCCACCCGTCCGCTGCCGCGCACCGAGGCATGCGCGGCGATGGCCCGCGCCCGCTCGTCAGGGCAACCGGGGAACAACCGCCGGATCTCGGCCGCGAACGCAGCGGTGAACCGCAAGTCCTCCGCCGCCCGCCTGCGAGCGTCCCGCGCCCGTCGCCGCCGCCGCGCCTCCGCGTCCGCGAGGCAGCGCATCTCGGCCCGGGCCAGCGCCGCCTCCTCCACCAGGACGCCCTGCCGCTCGTAACGCGCCTTGCGCCGGTTGAACCGCACGACCACCGCCGACAGGCCGCTCTCCTCCCGCGACCGACGGGTCAGAGCCGTGTCGCCGCGTGGCAGGAACACCAGGTGTCCCAGGTCGGCGCAGTCCAGGCAGCGCGGTACGCCGCTCTCCAGGACGAGCATCGGCAGCGGGCCGCGCCGGCACGCCGCGCACCGCTTGTGCCGCAGCGGCTGGACGACGACGAGGCCGGGGCCGGCCGGGGGAGTCGCGGAAGACATACCCCGTTCATGCCCGCCACCGGACGCGGCGCCACCCACCAGGGGTATCGCATCATGGGCTCTGTGCGACTCGAAGCGATCACCTGGGACCTGCTCGCCGACCGGCTCGCGGAGCGGCTGCTCGATCTGAGCCCTGCCGACGGCGGCTCGTGGCCGCGGATCGCCTTCGACGGCGCCCCGGCCGCGCACCCGGGCGACCTCGCCGAGCGCGTGAGCCAGGCGCTGCGGGTCCGTGGCCGCCCCTCCCTCGTCGTCGGCACCGAGGGCTTCCTGCGGCCCGCGTCCCTGCGCCTGGAGTACGGCCGTCATGATCTGGAGGCGTACTACAACGGCTGGTTCGACACCGGCGCCCTGTGGCGCGAGGTCTTCGGGCCGCTCGAACCCGGCGGTGACGGACGCGTCCTGCCGGACCTGTGGGATCCGGTGGCCGACCGCGCCACCCGCAGCCCCTACGTCCAACTCCCGCCCCATGCAGTGCTGTTGCTGCACGGTCCCCTCCTCCTGCGGCACTGGTTCCCCTTCGACATGACCGTCCACGTCCTGCTCTCCCCCGGAGCGCTGCGCCGCCGGACCCCCGAGGCCGAGCACTGGACCCTCCCCGCCTTCGAGCGCTACGCCGAGGAGACCGATCCCGCCGGCACCGCCGACGTCCTGGTGCGCGCCGACGACCCGCGGCACCCGGCGTGGGGCGGCTGAGCGGCCGCACCGCAGCCGACCGGGGCACCCGGGGCCGGGACGGACGGCCGGAGGTGCGGTGTGCGGCGGGCGCGGAGAGAATGGACGACGCCGGAACCGCGGTCACGTCCAGTGCCGCGCCGGCCGTCCGGCTCAGGGAGGTACTCCATGACCACTGCCGGAGACATCATGCACCCCGGTGCCCAGTGGATCCCCGCCCATGAAACCCTCGACCGCGCCGCCCAGCTGATGCGCGAACTCAACGTCGGTGCGCTGCCCATCAGCGACGAGAACGAGCGGCTGTGCGGCATCCTCACCGACCGCGACATCGTCGTGGGCTGCGTGGCCATGGGCCACGACCCCGCCCGCGTCACGGCCGGCGACCTCGCCAAGGGCACCCCCCGCTGGATCGACGCGAACGCCGACATCGGCGAGGTCCTGCGCGAGATGCAGCAGCACCAGATCCGCCGGCTCCCGGTCATCGACAACAAGCGGCTGGTCGGCATGATCAGCGAGGCCGACCTCGTCCGGCATCTGTCCGACGGGCAGATCGCGTCCTGGGCCGAGAGCGTCTACGCCCGCGGCTGAGCGCGGTACCGCGCGTCGCCCGCCGGGAGGCGTCGGGCCGTTGCCGAGCGCCGTGAGCCGTCGCGGCCGCCGTCACAGCCAGCCGTTGCGCCGGAAACCCCGGTACAGCGCCAGGCAGGCGACGGATATCACCCCGATGACCAGTCCGTAGCCGAACCTCCAGTGCAGCTCCGGCATGGTGTCGAAGTTCATGCCGTACACGCCGCACACCATGGTCGGCACGGCGATCACCGCGGCCCAGGCCGTGATCTTCCGCATGTCCTCGTTCTGTGCGACGGAGACCTGCGCGAGGTGCGCCTGGAGGATCGAGTTCAGCAGTTCGTCGAAGGCGGCGATCTGCTCCGTGGCGCGCAGCAGATGGTCGGAGACGTCCCGGAAGTAGGCCTGTATCTCCGGCTCGATCACCCGCATCGGCCGGTCCGCGAGCTCCAGCAGCGGCCGACCGAGCGGCACCACGGCCCGCTTCAGCTCCAGCAGCTCCCGCTTGAGCTGGTAGATGCGCCCGGGATCGACCCGGGCGCCGGTCTCCGCGAACACGTCCGTCTCCACCTGGTCGATGTCCGCCTGCACGGAGTCGATGACACCGAGGTAGTCGTCGACGACATGGTCCGCGATCGCGTGCAGCACCGCGGACGGCCCCTTGGCGAGCTGCTGCCGATCGGCCTCCAGTCCCTCGCGCACCGGGCCCAGCGAGCCGTGCCGGCCGTGCCGCACCGTGATGACGAAGTCCTGGCCGACGAACGCCATGATCTCCCCGGTGTTGACGACCTCGCTGGTCGCCGTGAGCTCCTCGTGCTCGACGTAGCAGACCGTCTTGAACACCGCGAAGAGCACCTCGCCGTACCGCTCGACCTTCGGCCGCTGATGCGCCTCGATCGCGTCCTCCACGGCCAGCGGGTGCAGGTCGAACAGTTCGGCGATGCCTTCGAACTCCTGGTCCGTCGGCTCGTGCAGACCGAGCCAGACGAAACCGTCCCCGCTCTTGCGGACCTGCCGCACGGCCTCCACCAGATCTCCGGCGGCCGGAGCGCGTACCCCGCCGTGGTACGTCACGCAGTTGACCACGGAGGAACCGAGCGGGGAGCGTGCCGGATGACTGAGGTCCACCTTCGGCCGCCGCCGGGCCAGCCGTGCCACTCCGCGCAGCCCGCCGACCCTGTCCAGCCCCGTGACCTTGCGCAGATTCCCTGTCATCGACATATGGATCTCCTCGTGTGGCTCTCCCCGCGCCGCAGCGCCGCGCCCCTTGCCGGCACGAGGACCGCGCCGGAGCCGCCAGTCTGCCAGTCCGGCGGGACGGGCGGACGGGCCTGTGGGAGGCCGATATTCCGCTTGGTTCCCGCCTGTGGACGGCGGGCCGCACGGGCGCTCGGCCGCCACCCAGAGGGTCGACCGCTCCCGGTGAGCCGGACAACTGGGATGATCGCGGCATGACGCGATCCGACGACGGCTACCTCCTCGACAACCGGCAGAGCGAGGCGGCGGAGCGCTTCGACGCCTTCACCGATCTCTTCGACCCCGTCACGTTCCGGCATCTGGAGCGCCTCGGCGTCGGGCTCGGCCGACGCTGCTGGGAGGTCGGCGCCGGCGGCACCTCCGTGGTCTCCTGGCTGGCCAAGAAGGTCGGCCCGACCGGCACGGTCGTCGCGACCGACATCGACACCACCCGGCTCGCCACCGCGGACCGGCCCCCGGTGGAAGTGCGCGTCCACGACGTGGGGGCCGAGGAACCGCCCGGGGACGGCTTCGACCTCGTCCACGCGCGTCTCGTCCTCGTCCATGTCCCGGACCGCGAGCGGGCGTTGGCATCCATGGTGCGGGCCCTGCGCCCTGGCGGGCGGCTCCTGATCGAGGACGCCGACCCCGCCCTGCAGCCCTTGGTCTGCCCCGACGAGTCCGGACCGGAGCAGCGACTGGCCAACCGCCTGCGCCAGGGCTTCCGGTCCCTGCTGGCCGACCGCGGCGCCGACCTGTCCTACGGCCGTAAACTTCCGCGTCTGCTGCGCGAGGCGGGTCTGCAGCAGGTCGAGGCGGACGCCTACTTCCCGCTCGCCTCGCCCGCCTGCGCCGCGCTGGAGGCCGCCACCGTCCGCCAGATCCGCTCCCGGCTCGTGGAGGCCGGACTCGCCACGGACGAGGACATCGACCGCCATTTGGCCAACGTCGCCTCCGGCTCCATGGACCTGGCGACGGCTCCGATGATCTCCGCGTGGGGGCGCAAGGCGTAACGCCTTCTCCGAGCATTCCTGATTCCCCGTCAGGTCACCCGGCCGGGTCGGCCGCCCACCTGGGTCACCGCGAGCGCGCCCGCCCGGCATCCCTCCTCCGCCGCCTTCCGCGGCGCGGCACCGGCCAGCAGAGCGGCCAGGAAACCACCGGTGAAGGCGTCCCCGGCGCCGGTGGTGTCCCGGGCCTTCGCCGGGAGCGCCGGAACCCGGTCGCACACGGAGCCCGACCTGGCCACCAGCGCGCCCTCGACACCCGACGTGACCACCACGAGCGGGAGATGGCGGCTCAGCTCGGCCGCCGCTTCGGCCGCGTCCGACCGCCCGGTGAGCAGGCACGCCTCGTCGCGGCTGGGCAACAGGACGTCGATCCCCTCCACCAGTGCCAGAAACCGGTCCACGCCCAGTTCCTCGAGGAACCCGGCCGACGCCGGATCCACGCTGACCGGTACGCCTCGCGCGCGTGCCGCGACGAGAGCGGCGGCCACGAGATCACGGCTCGGCTCGGAGAACAGCAGATAGCCCGACAGATGAAGCCACGCCACACCGTCCAGCAGGGCGTCCGACCAGTCGCCGCGGTCCAGCCGCAGGGAGGCGCCGCTGTCGGTGAGGAAGGTCCGTTCCGCCGCGGCCGCGGTGTCCACCAGGCAGATCACCGTCCCGGTCGGTGCCTCCGGATCGACGACCAGCCGCGGTCGCACCCCGCAGGCCTGGAGCTCGCGGGCATGCCACTCCGCCGTGTCCGCCCCGACACGGCCGAGCAGGCGCACGTCGCGCCAACCCCGACGGGACGCCCAGCAGGCCACGTTGGCGCCGGCGCCGCCGGGCACGATGCGGATCGCTGCGGCCGTGTCGGTGCCCCGGGCCGGTGCCCCGCGGTGCCGGGCGACGACGTCGGTCACCACATCGCCGACGACCAGCAGCCCACCTGGCCCACCCGGCCCGCGGCTGCCGTGATCCGATCCACCCGCCCCTGCCCGGCCCGCCGCGCTCACGCCCCCGTCCACGCCGTCGCGATGCGCGCAGCCAGTCGTACGTTGCCGCGTACCGCGGCGAGGTTGGCGCTCAGCGAGGCGCCCTCGGTGTGCCGCACCAAGTAGTCGAGCAGGAACGGTGTGACCGCCTGCCCGGTCACGGCCTCCGCCTCGCACACCTCCAGTGCCTCGGCCAGCACACGCGCGTGCAGCTCGGGATCCAGCTGTTCCGCCTCGGGTACCGGGTTGGCGACGATCAGCGCGGACCCCTGCGCCGCGAGTGCGTCCTGCGCCCGCATCACGGCGGCCACCTGCTCGGGCGTGTCCAGCCGCCAGTCCACGGGATGGCCGGAGTCGGACAGATAGAAGCCGGGAAAGCGGTCCGTGCCGTACCCGGCCACCGCCACGCCCAGCGTCTCCAGCCGCTGCAGCGTCGCCGGCACGTCCAGGATGGACTTCACGCCCGCGCACACCACGGTGATCCGCGTGCGGGCCAGCAGCCCCAGGTCGGCGGACTCGTCCTGAGTGAGGGTCCACTGCCGGTGCACTCCGCCGAGCCCGCCCGTGGCGAACACCCGCAGGCCGGCGAGCGCCGCGAGCTGAGCGGTCGCCGACACCGTGGTCGCCCCGCTCGCCCCGGACGCCACGGCGAGCGGCAGGTCGCGGTGGCCCAGCTTGCGGATGCCGTCCTCGTTCGCGACCCGCTCCAGCTGCTCCTTGTCCAGGCCGACGAGCGGGGTGCCGTCCAGGACGGCGATCGTCGCGGGCACCGCGCCTTCCTGCCGTACGGCGGCCTCCAGCTCCAGCGCCACCCGCAGGTTGCGCGGCCGTGGCAGCCCGTGCGCGATGATCGTGGACTCCAGCGCCACCACCGGCCGACGCGCGGCGAGCGCTTCCCGCACCTCTTCGGACACCACCAGCACGGCTGAGCCTCCTGTCTGTCGGTCCTGCCTCATCTCTGGCGGGCGGCGGCCCCGGTCAAACCCTTGCGGGGGCCGACGACGACGATCAACCTGGACGCATGACGGACAACTCGCCACGTCTCGACCATGTCGTCGTCTGGGTGCGCGACCCGGTCGCCGCGGCCGGCTTCTACGAGACGGCGGTCGGCCTCGCACCGGTCCGGCTCGCCGAGTTCTCCGACGGCCGGGCGCCCTTTCCGTCCGTACGGGTCAACGACGAGACGATCATCGACCTCATGCCGCTCAGCACAGCCCAGCGGATGACGATGCTGCCCGGTGCCGCGGACAGCGCGGGTCACCCGGTCAACCACATCTGCCTGTCGCTGGCCCGGGACGCCTTCGACGCCCTGCGCACCCGTCTCCAGGAAGGCGCCGTCCCGGTCTCCGACCTCGCCCATGACTCCTTCGGTGCCCGCGGCGCGGCCCGCCGCAGCTTCTACTTCCGCGACCCGGACGGCAACATCTTCGAGGCCCGGCACTACGACTGAGCCGGCGGCCGGAGCCCCGAAGCGCCCTCGGCCGTCCGCGTCCTCAGAACAGCGGCTCGGGCAGCACTCCCTCCAGGGCGAGCAGCTTGCGCTTGGTCTCCAGCCCGCCCCCGAATCCGCCGATCCCGCCGTCGCTCTCCACCACCCGGTGGCAGGGCACGACGACCGGCAGCGGATTGGCCCCCATCGCCATCCCGACCGCCTGGGCCGCGCCCGGCTGGCCGACCCGGCGGGCCAGGTCGCCGTACCCGACGACCGTGCCGTAGGGCACGCCCTCTGCCAGCTCGCGCAGCACCTGCCGGTTGAATCCGGAGATCAGCGACCAGTCCAGGGGCAGCGCGAAGTCCCTTCGCGTCCCCGAGAAGTACTCCTCGAGCTGGCGTATCGCCTCGGTCAGCAGTGGCGAGCCGGGCGCCTCGACGGGCTCGGCGCCCAGCCGGTCCGCGAGCCGCTCCAGCGCCCGGTCGCGGACCGCTTCCCTCGCGTGGAACACGACGCTGACCAGGCCCTCGCCGGTCGCCGCGAGCAGCAGCGGGCCGATGCCGCTGTCCACGACGGTCCACACGACCCGCTGCTCGTCACCCCCATGGCTGTTCATGACGACCACCGTACGACCCGCCACTGACAACGCCCCCCCGGAGCGGACCCGGGCGGCCCGGCCCCGCCTATCCCGCGAGCGCCGCGCGCACCACGTCGGGCTTGTTGGAGATGACGCCGTCCACGCCGTACCCGGCGGCCTTGCGAGCGCTCGTCGCGTCGTCGACGGTCCAGGTGGAGACCTCCAGCGGCTTGCCGTGCGCGCCGACGAGGGCGTGGACGGCGTCGACGTAGGAGGTGGAGATGGAGCTGAAGGTCGGGTTGATCTCGTCGACGAAGCCCGCGTAGCGCGGCAAATCCACCACGTTCGGGGTGCCGAGGAACCCGGTCCTCACCGCCGGCTTCAGCTGGTGCACCGTGCGCACGCTGTCCGCGCTGAAGCTCTGGATCACCAGGCGGTTCGCGACGTGCGGCGCGTCGAGCCAGCCCTCGTTGGCCAGCAGCTTGAGGGTCTGCCGCTCGATGCCCGGGTAGATCTCCGGGTTCTTCAGCTCCAGCAGCAGGCGCTCGTGGTTGTGCTCGACGCGGCGCATGTACTGAGCCAGCGTCGGCACGCGCGTGCCCGCGTACTCGGGGCCGAACCAGCTGCCCGCGTCCAGACGGGCGATCTCGGCGGCGGTGAAGTCCTTCACCTTCCAAGGAGCGCGGTCGGGGTAGAGGTCCTCGACGTTCGTGGTGCGCTTGAGGCTGTCGTCGTGGATCACGACGAGCTTGCCGTCCTTGGTGCGCTGGACGTCGTTCTCCACCCAGCGGAAGCCGAGCGCGGCCGCCTTGTCGATGGCGGGCAGGGTGTTCTCGGGGGCGTAGGCCGAGGCGCCGCGGTGAGCGATGACCACGGGCGACTCGGTGACGACGGCGTGGGTGCCGGGTGCGGTGAACAGAAGGATGGCGCTGGCCAGGAGCGCGGTGGTCGTGGCGGCAAGTGCGCGCGCGTGCATGCGGACTCCTCGCGTCGGACGATCACAGACAACGATCACAGACAGCTCAACTCTGACAGCAGAGCGTCAGCGACGGGGGAGCGCAGAATGGCCACAGATTGAATGGAGTTGCCCAAGTCCGCTCACTGCGGGCGCACATCTGAGGCAAGGGCGTGTTTCTTTGCCGGAAAATCGTTCGACCATTCCGGTGGGGGTCATACTCTCTGCCTCAACCCTGGCCGCTGGAGCGCGCCCGGGAGGGGGTGCATTTCAGGAGATTCCCGGGCGGAACAGGGCGGAAGGGCAGCCGCGCATGCAGGGCACGGTCGACGGATTCAGCTACGGACTCGTCACACCGGTGGTGGCCTACCTCATGGCCTGCCTGGGAGGCGCCCTCGGCCTGCGCTGCACCACCCGCGCGCTGCTCTTCGCCCACGCCTGGCGCCCGGGCTGGCTGGCCCTCGGCTCGGCGGCCATCGGCTCCGGCATCTGGACGATGCACTTCGTGGCGATGATGGGCTTCACCATCGACCAGGCCCCGATCCACTACGACAAACCCACGACCTACGCGAGCCTCGGCGTCGCCGTCGTCATGGTCGGCATCGGGATCTTCATCGTGGGCTACCGGGGCGCCAGCGGGACGGCGCTGTTCACCGGCGGCACGATCACCGGTCTCGGCATCGCCTCCATGCACTACCTCGGCATGGCCGGCCTGCGATTCCACGGGCAACTGGAGTACAACACCGTCACCGTCGCCGCTTCCGTCGTCATAGGCATGGCCGCCGCCACCGCCGCACTGTGGGCCGCCGGGCAGGTCCGGGGCTTCCTGTGGAGCGTGGGTGCCAGCCTCGTCATGGGCCTCGCCGTCAGTGGCATGCACTACACCGGCATGGCCGCCGTCAGCGTCCACCTCCACGGCACCGGCGCCCCCGGCGAAGGCGACTCGCCGGCGTCCCTGCTCGCCCCGATGCTGGTCGGACCGCTCGCCTTCCTCTGCCTGGCCGCGGCCGTGGTGATCTTCGACCCGCACATGGTCGCCGGCCGGCCCGCCCGGCCGGCCGCCGAGCCCCGGCCCGGCGTCCCCGCCCACACCCCCGCCCGCCGGCCCGTGCGCCGCGCACCCCTGCGCCCCGACCACGACCTGGGCCGACGCCGCTCGCGGGCCCCGCAGAACCGCTGATCCGACCCCGTTGTCAGTGGCGGGTCGTACGGTTGATGTCATGCGGCCCGTTTCCCACATCGAACGCACAGTGGCGCCCATCGAGGTCGTCAGCCCGTACCAGCCCAACGGCGACCAGCCGACGGCCATCGCCGACCTGGCGCGGCGCATCCAGGCCGGTGAGAAGGACGTCGTCCTGCTGGGCGCGACCGGCACTGGCAAGTCCGCCACCACCGCGTGGATGATCGAGAAGCTCCAGCGCCCCACCCTGGTGATGGCGCCGAACAAGACGCTGGCCGCCCAGCTGGCGAACGAATTCCGCGAGCTCCTGCCCAACAACGCGGTCGAATACTTCGTCTCGTACTACGACTACTACCAGCCCGAGGCGTACGTCCCGCAGTCGGACACGTACATCGAGAAGGACTCCTCGATCAACGAGGAGGTCGAGCGGCTGCGCCACTCCGCGACCAACTCGCTGCTCACCCGGCGCGACGTCGTCGTGGTCGCCTCCGTCTCCTGCATCTACGGCCTGGGCACCCCTCAGGAGTACGTGGACCGCATGGTCCCGCTGAAGGTCGGCGAGGAGATCGACCGCGACGAGCTGCTGCGCCGCTTCGTCGACATCCAGTACACGCGCAACGACATGGCCTTCAGCCGCGGCACCTTCCGGGTCCGCGGCGACACCATCGAGATCTTCCCGGTCTACGAGGAGCTGGCCGTCCGCATCGAGATGTTCGGCGACGAGATCGAGGCGCTCACCACCCTGCACCCGATCACCGGCGAGATCATCAGCGACGAGGAGCAGCTGTACGTCTTCCCCGCCTCCCACTACGTCGCCGGCCCCGAGCGCATGGAACGCGCCATCAAGGGCATCGAGTCCGAGCTGGACGAGCGGCTGACCGAGCTGCGCAAGCAGGGCAAGCTCCTGGAGGAGCAGCGGCTGCGCATGCGCACCACCTACGACCTGGAGATGCTCCGCCAGATCGGCACCTGCTCCGGCGTCGAGAACTACTCGATGCACTTCGACGGCCGCGCTCCCGGCACCCCGCCGAACACGCTGCTCGACTACTTCCCGGAGGACTTCCTCCTGGTCATCGACGAGTCGCATGTCACGGTCCCGCAGATCGGCGCCATGTACGAGGGCGACGCCTCCCGCAAGCGCACCCTCGTCGAGCACGGTTTCCGGCTGCCCTCCGCGCTGGACAACCGGCCGCTGAAGTGGGAGGAGTTCCAGCAGCGCATCGGGCAGACCGTCTATCTGTCGGCCACCCCCGGAAACTACGAGCTGTCGCGCTCCAAGGGCGTCGTCGAGCAGATCATCCGCCCCACCGGCCTGGTCGACCCCGAGGTCGTCGTCAAGCCGACCGAGGGCCAGATCGACGACCTGGTGCACGAGATCCGCAAGCGGGTCGAGAAGGACGAGCGCGTCCTGGTCACCACGCTCACCAAGAAGATGGCCGAGGACCTCACGGACTATTTCCTGGAGCTCGGCATCCAGGTGCGCTATCTGCACAGCGACGTCGACACCCTGCGGCGCGTCGAGCTGCTGCGCGAACTGCGCTCCGGCGAGTTCGACGTCCTGGTCGGCATCAACCTGCTGCGTGAGGGACTGGACCTGCCCGAGGTCTCCCTGGTGGCGATCCTCGACGCCGACAAGGAGGGCTTCCTGCGCTCGGGCACCTCGCTGATCCAGACCATCGGCCGCGCCGCCCGTAACGTCTCCGGCGAGGTCCACATGTACGCCGACAAGATCACCCCGGCGATGGAGAAGGCCATCGAGGAGACCAACCGCCGCCGGGAGAAGCAGGTCGCCTACAACAAGGCGAACGGCATCGATCCGCAGCCGCTGCGGAAGAAGATCAACGACATCGTCGCGCAGATCGCCCGCGAGGACGTCGACACCGAACAGCTGCTCGGCACCGGCTACCGGGCGAAGAAGGACGGCCGCGGCACCAAGGCGCCCGTGCCCTCCCTGGGCGCACACACGGCCAAGAACACCAAGGCCACCAAGACCGCCAAGGGCAAGGGCAAGGCCAAGGAGACCGTGCCCACCGACCAGCCGGCGACCGAGCTGGCCGGGCAGATCGAGGAGCTCACCGAGCGGATGCGTGCCGCCGCCGCCGATCTGCAGTTCGAGATCGCGGCCCGGCTGCGCGACGAGGTCTCGGAGATGAAGAAGGAGCTGCGCCAGATGAAGGAGGCGGGCCTGGCCTGACGGCCGTGGCCCCCTGCCACCCGGGCCCCGGTGTGCACGCACTGTGTTGCAAGACCGACACAAAGCATGCGCCGGGGTTCGGCACTGTCAGTGCCGCTGCGTAGGGTTCTGATCAACCGCGCACCGTGCGGCAACAGGGGACTGCTCGAGAGGGGAATCAGCGCGTGACCGTCAACTTGACCAAGGGTCAGGCCATCAGTCTGCAGAAGAACGACGGTGGCAGCCTGACCGCGGTGCGCATGGGCCTCGGCTGGCAGGCGGCCCCTCGCCGCGGCCTGTTCGGCACCCGCACCCGCGAGATCGACCTCGACGCCTCCGCCGTCCTCTTCGCGGACAAGCAGCCGGTCGACGTCGTCTTCTTCCGCCACCTGGTGAGCGACGACGGCTCCGTACGGCACACCGGCGACAACCTCGTCGGCGGCGTCGGCCAGGGCGGTGACGACGAGGCCATCCTCGTCGACCTGCAGCGCGTCCCGGTCCACATCGACCAGATCGTCTTCACGGTGAACTCCTTCACCGGGCAGACCTTCCAGGAGGTACAGAACGCGTTCTGCCGCCTGGTCGACGAGACCAACGGCCAGGAACTGGCCCGCTACACGCTCGCGGGCGGCGGCGCCTACACGGCCCAGATCATGGCGAAGGTCCACCGTGCGGGCACCGGCTGGACGATGACGGCCCTGGGCTCCCCGGCCAACGGCCGCACCTTCCAGGACCTGATGCCGACGATCTGGCCGCTGCTCTAGACGCAGCAACGGGGCGGGCGCGGCCGGCACGCCGCACGACACGGTGACACCGAGGGGGACCTGAGCGATGACGGCCGAGCTGATGCGGGGGCAGAACCACCCGCTGGACCAGGTGCGCCTGGAGATCCGGGTCTCGGCCGGAGCCCCGGTCGTGGCCGCCGCGACGCTCGTCGACGAGGCCGGCAGGGTACGGGGACCGGAGTGCGTGATCCATCCCGGCGCTCCCGCGCTGCCTGGCCTCGAAGTCCCCCGGCAGGCGGCCGCCGCCCACCGTCTCGCGGTGGACCTGGCCGCCGTGCCGGACGCCGTGCACCGCGTCGACGTGCTGCTCGCCCTGCCCACCGGGACCGGCGGCCCGGTCCGCTTCGGCGCGGTCGCCGCCCCGTTCGTCGCGGTCACCGGCCTCGACGGCGGGGAGGTGGCCACCTTCACCCTCACCGGTCTGGACGCCGAGTCCGCGGTCGTCGCCCTGGAGCTGTACCGCAGACAGGGCGCCTGGAAGGTCCGCGCGGTCGGCCAGGGATACGCCGGCGGACTCGCGGAGCTCCTCGCCGACCAGGGACTGGCCGAGGCCCCGCAGGTGGCGGACGAGATCAACGAGGCGGTGACACGGGGGCTCACCCGCTCGGTCCAGGCGCCGCGTTCCCCGGACGGCACGCCCACCCGCCAGTCGGCGGCCTCGCAGCCCGCAGCAGTCCCCCCGCAACCGGCCGGCGTTCCCCCGTACGCCGCCGTAGCCGCGGGCGAACCGGGCGCCGTAGCGGACCGGCCGTCGCCGCCGGCCACCGGCGGCCCGATCGACTACACGCACCCGGGACGGCACACCGCCCCACCCACGCCCGCGCCGAGCGCCCCCGCCCCGCCGCCCGGACAACCCGCCCAGCCCGTAGCCGGTGACGCGACCGGGTGGACGATGGACGAACGGCTCTACAACCAGGTGTGGGGCATGTTCGAGGACTTCGCCCGCACGGCCGCGGCCTACCGCAGCGCCGTCGACTTCGCGGAGACCCGGCAGGAGAAGGAACTCGACCGGATCCTGTCCGACCCCCGCAGCCGGATCGGCGGCCAGGGCGACGCGGCCCGCGAGGAGGCGCGCGCCCGGTACGGCGCGCTCGTCGACCAGGCCCGGCAGGCGTTCGACCGGGACGTGGCCCAGCTGATCGCCGAGGCCGAGGTCGTGGAGCCGGCCCTGCCGCCCGCGTACGCCCGGTGGGACAGCCCGGTCTGGCACGGCTACCGGGTGCCGATGGAGATGCCGATGGCGTTGCGTCTGGGCGATCTGACCCTGCCCGAGAGCGACCGGCTGCGCATCCCGATGCTGGTGAGGCTGCCGCTGGAGCGCGGCCTGTGGATCGACAGCGGGCGCGTGGCCTCGGAGGCCGGGGCCTTCACCGACGGCCACGCGAGGCGACGGCTGGCGATGGAGGCGGCGGTCGCGCATGCCGCACGGCTCCTCGCCGCGCATCCGGCGGGCGAGTTCACCGTCCATGTGATCGACCCGGCCGGTGCGGCGGCACACGCCCTGGCGCCGCTGACGGACACCGGCGTGCTCGCCGGGCCGCCGGCCGTAGGCGCCGCCGGTGTGGCGGACGTGCTGGGCCGGCTGACGCAGCGTGTGGACCTGGTGCAGATGGCGGTGCGCGGTGGCGCGGCCGACTCCCTGCCTCCCGGCTTCGACACCGCTCAGCAACTGCTGGTCGTCAACGACTTCCCGCACGGATTCGACGACCGGGCCGTGACCCAGCTGCGCTACCTCGCCGACGAGGGCCCGTCCGTCGGCGTGCATCTCATGATGGTCGCCGACCGTGAGGACGCCGCCGGTTACGGTCCGTTGCTCGATCCACTGTGGCGAGCCCTGCTGCGGCTGACCCCGGTGGCCGACGATCACTTGGCCGACCCGTGGGTCGGACACGCCTGGACGTATGAGCCGGCGCTCGTCCCGGCCGGCAGTCAGGTGCTCCGCCAGGTCCTGGCCCAGGTGTCGGCCGAGCGCACCAAGTACGTGTAAAGAGCCTCTCACCAGGTATTTTGGTACTTCCTTTGCCAATCACTTTACCTTTCCTTGGTGGTTGGGTACCGTGGAGGGCACGGAGGGGAGTACTCCCTGTCGCTGCGGCGTCCCCGTCAATACGGATCACCATTGGTCCCGGGGCGTCGGCCCGTCCGCGGGTGGAAGAGACCTCCGGTAGCGATGACGCCGGCTACGTGCCGTGATGACTGCCGGAGGTGCAGTGGACGTTTCCATGACCTTGTGGGTCCTGACCATCGTGGGTCTCGCCACCCTGATCGCGGTCGATTTCTTCATCGGCCGCAAACCGCACGACGTGTCCATCAAGGAAGCCGGTATCTGGACGGTCGTCTGGATCGCCCTCGCGGGCCTCTTCGGACTCGGCCTGCTGCTCTTCGGTGGCGGACAGCCCGCCGGTGAGTTCTTCGCCGGTTTCATCACCGAGAAGTCGCTGAGCGTCGACAACCTCTTCGTCTTCGTCCTGATCATGGCGAAGTTCGCGGTGCCGTCGCAGTACCAGCAGCGGGTGCTCCTCGTCGGTGTGCTCATAGCCCTGGTCCTGCGGGCCGTCTTCATCGCCGCGGGTGCCGCGATCCTCGCCAGCTTCTCGTGGGTCTTCTACCTCTTCGGAGCCTTCCTCATCTGGACCGCCTGGAAGCTGATCCAGGAGGCCCGGGCCGACGAGGAGGACGAGGAGTACGAGGAGAACAAGCTCCTCAAGGCCGTCGAGGGCAGGTTCGGCGTCGCCGACCGCTACCACGGCACCAAGCTGTGGATCCGGCAGAACGGCAAGCGGATCATGACCCCGATGCTCGTGGTCATGCTCGCGATCGGTACCACCGACGTGCTGTTCGCCCTGGACTCCATCCCCGCGATCTTCGGCCTGACCCAGGACCCGTACATCGTCTTCACGGCCAACGCCTTCGCGCTGATGGGCCTCCGGCAGCTGTACTTCCTCATCGGCGGCCTGCTGAGGAAGCTGGTGCACCTGAGCTACGGACTGTCGATCATCCTCGGCTTTATCGGCGTCAAGCTGGTGCTGCACGCACTGCACGAGTCGGGGGTCCACGTCCCGGAGATCAGCATCCCGGTCTCCCTCGGTGTCATCCTCGCCGTTCTGCTGGTCACGACGCTCACCAGCCTCCGGGCCTCCCGCAAGCAGGCGGCCCTCGAGGCGGGCGAGCAGGAGCAGCACAGCACCGACGCCGCGAAGGACAACGTCCAGGCATGACGAGGGCGGCCGGCCGCGCCCGACGACAGCGGCCGGCCCGCCCCGATGACCGCGGCCGGCCCCGCATCATGGCCTCGGTACGCCCTGCGCCGTCGGGCCGCCCCATCCCGCAGACGCCCCGCCCCCTCCGTCTCTCACCGACGACTACCGACGACCACCGAGAGGAGACGCCCTATCCCGCACAGCAAGAACCCCCTCACCCGGACCTCGGCACCGGAAGGCGCCGGACCGGCGCACACACCGGACGACCGGAATGCGAAGCCCGCCGCCCTCTGCGACGATCGGCCCATGATCGCTCGGCTCAGGTCGCTCACCACCCAGTGGACGTCCCTCGTGCCCCTGCTCGCGGTCGTACTGCTGGTCTTCACCTGGGGACGCGACATGCCCGGCGCGGTCGTCGCCGTGATGACGGTGGTCCTCGCCGGTGCCGTCCTGGCCGCTGTCCATCACGCAGAGGTGGTCGCCCACCGGGTGGGCGAACCCTTCGGATCCCTGGTGCTCGCCGTCGCCGTCACGATCATCGAGGTCGCGCTGATCGTCACCTTGATGGCCGACGGTGGCGACAAGTCCTCCACCCTGGCCCGGGACACGGTGTTCGCCGCCGTGATGATCACCTGCAACGGTGTCGTCGGGATCAGCCTGCTTGTCGGCTCCCTGCGCCACGGCACGGCGATCTTCAACCCGGAGGGCACCGGAGCCGCCCTCGCCACGGTGGCGACCCTGGCCACGCTCAGCCTGGTGCTGCCCACGTTCACCACGAGCAAGCAGGGACCGGAGTTCTCCCCGGCACAGCTCACCTTCGCCGCGCTGTCCTCGCTGATCCTCTACGGCTTGTTCGTGGCGACGCAGACCATGAGACACCGCGACTACTTCCTCCCGCTCACCCGGGAGGGCCAGGTCATCACCGAGGACGACCACGCGCAGGCGCCCTCCGCGCGGACGGCGAAGATCAGCCTGGGCCTGCTGGCCCTCGCCCTGATCGGCGTGGTGGGTCTCGCCAAGGGGGTCTCGCCGACCATCGAGAAGGGCGTGGCCGCCGCCGGGCTGCACCACGCCGTCGTCGGCGTCATCATCGCGCTGCTGGTGCTGCTGCCCGAGACCATCGCCGCGGTGCGTTCCGCGCGCCGCGACCGGGTGCAGACCAGCCTGAACCTGGCGCTCGGTTCCTCCATGGCCAGCATCGGCCTGACCATCCCCGCGGTCGCCCTGGCGTCCATCTGGCTGTCCGGGCCGCTGGTCCTCGGCCTCAACTCGCTCCACATGGTGCTGCTGGCCCTGACCGTCGTGGTCGCCTCGCTGACCGTCGTACCGGGCCGGGCCACACCGCTCCAGGGAGGCGTGCACCTGGTGCTCTTCGCGGCGTATCTGGAGCTGGCGATCAATCCTTAGGGGCATCTTCGGCGCCCGCACCAGGGCCGTGCGGTCAGTCCACCGCCGGGCCGACGACCGGCAGCGGTACCGGGCGGGTCTCCGGCAGCAGGGCGAAACAGCCGAGGCTGAGCAGAGCGATCCCGGTCAGATACGCCCCGACACCCCAGGGCACCCGCCCGCCGTGTTCGGCCAGCGCGGTCGCCACGATCGGGGTCAGCGCGCCGCCGAGGACCCCGCCGAGGTTGTAGCCCACCGCAGCGCCCGTGCAGCGCACCCGCGGCTCGTACAGCTCGGGCAGGTAGGCGGCGATGACGGCGAACATGGTGACGAACGCGATCAGGGCACCCACGATGCCGAGGAACATCGGCAGTGGCTCGCCGGTGGCGAGCAGCGCGACCATCGGGAACATCCACAGCGCGGAGGCCGCACACCCCGTCAGACACAGGGGCCGCCGCCCGAAACGGTCGCCCAGCATCGCCGCCAGCGGTGTCAGCGCACCCTTGATCACCACGGCCGCCATGATGCAGCCCAGCATCACCGGGCGGCTCACCCCGAGCCGCTCCGTCGCGTAGGCCAGCGACCAGGTCGTCACGGCGTAGAAGATCGCGTAACCGGCCGCGAGTGCACCGGCCGTCAGCAGGACCAGCCGCCGGTGATTTCGCACGATCTCGGCGAGCGGCACGCGCGCGTGGTCGTCGATCTCCAGGAACCGCGGGCTCTCGGTGAGCGACGACCGCAGCCACAGCCCCGCCAGCGCCAGCACGCCCGCCGCCCAGAACGGCACCCGCCACCCCCAGGCGGCGAACTCGGCGTCCGTGAGCACCGAGGAGGGGGCCAGCACCATCGCGTTGGCGAGCAGGAACCCGACCGCCGGCCCCACCTGCGGAAAACTCGACCACAGGGCGCGGCGCGCGGCCGGGGCGTGCTCCGCGGTGAGCAGCACCGCGCCGCCCCACTCGCCGCCGAGGCCGAGCCCCTGCACGAACCGCAGCACGACCAGCAGCAGCGGGGCTGCGGCGCCGATCGTGCCGTACGTCGGCACACAGCCGACGCCCACGGTCGCGGCCCCCGTGAGCAGCAGGGAGGCGATGAGTACGGGCCGCCGCCCGTGCCGGTCGCCGATGTGCCCGAAGAGCACCGAGCCGAGCGGGCGGGCGACGAATCCCACGCCGAACGTCGCGAAGGCGGCCAGCGTTCCGGCCAGCGGCGAGAAGGAGGGGAAGAACAGCGGGCCGAGGACCAGGGCGGCCGCGGTCCCGTAGACGAAGAAGTCGTAGAACTCGATGGCCGTGCCCGCGAGCGAGGCGACCGCGAGCCGTGGCATGGACGGTGTCCTCGCGCTGCGTACGTCGTGCATGCCGCGTCAACCACCCGCGCTCACCCAGGGTTACGGGGCGCGTGGAGGCACGGGGGCCGATCGGCGGGCGATGGCGGTGCGCCGGTGGGGAGAGGGGGGAGGGCCCGTCGGCGGGGCAGCGCACCGTGATAAACCGAGGAGCGAGCAGCGGCCCCGCCGGGTCGCCGACCCGACCGGACCGGAGGAACCGTGCCCCGCACCCTGGCCAGCGCGCCGATCATGATCCTGAACGGCCCCAACCTGAACCTGCTCGGGCAGCGTCAGCCGGAGATCTACGGCTCCGACACGCTCGCCGACGTCGAGGCGCTGTGCGCCAAGGCGGCGGCCGCGCACGGCGGCACGATCGACTTCCGGCAGTCCAACCACGAGGGCGAGCTGGTCGACTGGATCCACGAGGCACGGCTGAACCACTGCGGGATCGTCATCAACCCGGCCGCCTACTCCCACACCTCGGTGGCGCTCCTGGACGCCCTCAACACCTGCGACGGCATGCCGGTGATCGAGGTGCACATCTCCAACATCCACCAGCGCGAGTCCTTCCGGCACCACTCCTACGTCTCGCTGCGCGCCGACGGCGTCATCGCCGGGTGCGGGGTGCAGGGGTACGTCTTCGGTGTGGAGCGGGTCGCCGCTCTGGCGGGGGCCGCACAGACGGACGCGTAAGCCCCGCCGGCCATGGCGGGGCGCCCCTTACCGAACGCCCCGAACACTTCGGAGGCTCCGGACGCATCGGAGGCCCCGGACCGCCCCCCGGCTGTCCCTCGGCGTCCATCGCCCACGGCCGGCGTCCGGCGGGCCCGCGGCCCCTACAGCCGTCCCGCCTCCACGATCCGCCGCAGGAAGCGCCGCGTGCGCTCCTGTTGCGGGTCGCCGAAGACCTCCTGCGCGGTGCCGCGCTCCAGGACGACCCCGCCGTCCAGGAAACACACCTGGTCGGCGACATCGCGCGCGAACCCCATTTCGTGCGTGGCGAGGACCATGGTCATGCCGTCCTCCTTCAGGTCGCGCACCACGTCGAGCACCTCGCCGACCAGCTCCGGGTCGAGGGCGGCGGTGATCTCGTCGAGCAGCAGCAGCCGGGGCCGTACGGCCAGGGCGCGCACGATCGCCACCCGCTGCTGCTGGCCACCGCTCAGCCGGTCCGGGTAGGCACGCGCCTTGTCACCGAGGCCGAGGCGCTCCAGCAGCTCACGCGCGTGTGCCTCGGCGTCCGCGCGGGAGACGCCGTGGACCCGGCGCGGCGCGAGGGTGATGTTGTCCAGCACGGTCATGTGCGGGAAGAGGTTGTACGCCTGGAAGACCACGCCGATCCGGCGCCGCACCGCGTCCTGGTCCGCCCGCGGGTCGGTGATCTCCTCGCCGTCCAGCCAGATCGCGCCGTCGTCGATGTCCTCCAGCAGGTTGGCGCAGCGCAGCAGTGTCGACTTTCCGGAGCCGGAGGCGCCGATCAGCGCGGTCACGGTGTGCGGTGCGACCTCGAGGTCGACGTCCCGCAGGACGACCGAACCGCCGAAGGTCTTGCGGACGGACTCCATGCGCAGCACGGGCGCGTCACTCACAGGGAACCTCCTTGGGCACGCCGGCGGTCCATGCGGGCCGTCACCCAGTCCGTGAGGCGGGTCATCGGGATGGTCAGCGCCACGAAGACCAGCCCCGCGACGATGTACGGCGTGTAGTTGAGACTGCGGCCGACGATGATGTCCGCCGCCCGTACGGCGTCCACGGCACCGCCGATCGACACTAGGCCGGTGTCCTTCTGCAGGGACACCAGGTCGTTCAGCAGCGGCGGCACCTGGCGGCGCACCGCCTGCGGCAGCACGACGTGGCGCAGCGCCTGACGGTTGGTCAGGCCGAGGGAGCGGGCGGCGGCGCGCTGCGACGGGTGGATCGACTCGATGCCGGCCCGGAACACCTCGGCGACATACGCGGAGTACGTCAGCGTCAGCGCCGTACCGCCCAGCAGGACCGGATCGACGGTGACGCCCTGCAGGCGCAGGGCGGGCACGCCCAGGACCACGATCATCAGGTTGATGATGAGCGGCAGTCCGCGGAAGAAGTCCGTGTACGCCGCCGCGAGCGCCCGCAGCGGGAAGAACACCGGCCCGCGCAGCGTGCGGGCGATGGCGATGAGCATGCCCAGCACCAGCACCGCCGCCCCGCAGACCAGCAGCAGGCGAACGTTCAGCCACAGCCCGTCGAGCACCTTGGGCAGCGCCTCACGCGCGTACCGCGCGCTGAAGAACGTCTCCTTGGTGCGGGGCCAGCCCGGCGCGTCGACGACGACCAGATAGAGCACGACGCCCGTGACGAGCGTGGAGAGCGCCGCGACGGCCGTGGCGCGCCGGGCGCGGGCGCGCCGGAAACGCTCCCGCTCCAGCCGGCGCTGCGACGGGGTGTACCCGTCGTCGGGCATGTCGGCGTCGGCGTCCTTGCCGGAGTCCCCTCCCGACTCCTCCTTCATGACGGTCATCACGGCCCCGTCACTTCAGCACCGGCGCGTCGACGGCGTCGGAGAGCCACTGCTGCTCCAGCTTCGCGAGCGTGCCGTCCTTGCGCAGGGAGTCCACCGCGGCGGTCACGCACGGGGTGAGCGCGCTGCCCTTGTCGAGGACGAGGCCGAACTGCTCCGGAGCCGCGCCCTGGTTCTCGAACTGGCCGACGATCTTCGCGTCCGTCACCTCGGCGGAGGTGATGTAGAAGGCGGTGGGCAGGTCGACGACGATGGCGTCCACCTGACCGTTCTTCAGCGCGGACTTGGCCTGGTCGTTCTTGGCGTACGCGGCCGCGGGACGGGAGGGCCGCACGACGTCGTCGATGTAGTTCAGGCTCGTCGTGCCGACCTGGGCTCCCAGCGTGAGGCCCTTCAGATCGGCGATGCTCTTCGCCTTCGCGGCCTTGCCGCCCTTGAGCGCGATGACGGCCTGGCGGACGTCGTAGTAGCCGGACGAGAAGTCCACGGCCTTCTTGCGCTCGTCGCTGATGGAGACCTGGTTGATGTCGAAGTCGAAGGTCTTCTCGCCGGGCGCGAACGCCTTGTTGAACGGCACGCTCTGCCACACCACGGCGTTCGTGCCGTAGCCGAGGCGCTGGGCCACGGCGTAGGCGACCGCCGACTCGAAGCCCTTGCCGTTCGCGGGCTTGCCGTCCTTGAACCACGGCTCGTAGGCGGGCTCGTCGGTGGCGACGGTGACTTTGCCCGACGTTCTGGTGGCCAGTTTGCCCGGGGCGCAGGAGGATCCGCCGGCCGAGCCGGACGGCTTGGCCGTGGCGTCCCCTTCCGGCTGCGGCGCGCAGCCGACGGCGGTGGCGAGGAGGGCTACGGAGGCGGCGGCGACGGCGCCGCGCAGGGCGCGGAGGGCAGGGTGCATGGCGGGAGAGTGGCAGCGATCACCGCGTTTGTCGAGGTCACGTCGATGTCTGTCCGCATGCTGGGAACGGGTGTTGCAGCTGCGTGAACGGCCTCCCGCGCACGGCGTTCGCGCGGGGCGCGCCAACCTTCGCGCGCCCCCGGTGTCCGTCACCAGCCCCGCGCGCGCCACTCCGGCAGATGCGGCCGCTCCGCGCCCAGCGTGGTGTCGTTGCCGTGGCCCGGGTAGACCCAGGTCTCGTCGGGCAGGGCGGCGAAGATCTTGGTCTCGACGTCGTGCATCAGGCTGGCGAACGCCTTCGGGTCCTTGCGGGTGTTGCCGACCCCGCCGGGGAAGAGGCAGTCGCCGGTGAAGACGTGCGGATGCCCGTGCGGGTCGTCGTAGACGAGGGCGATCGAGCCCGGAGTGTGCCCGACGAGGTGACGGGCGGTCAGCTCCACCTGTCCGACCCGGATGGTGTCGCCGTCGTCGACGAGGACGTCGGTGGGAACCGGGATGCCCTCCGCGTCGTGGCGGCCCGCGTAGGTGCGCGCGCCGGTGGCCTCCACGACCTGCGCGAGGGCCTGCCAGTGGTCGCCGTGCTGATGGGTGGTGACGACGGACGCGATGCCGTCGTCACCGATCATGCCGAGCAGGGTGTGCGCCTCGGCGGCCGCGTCGATCAGGAGCTGTTCGTCCGTGGCCCGGCAGCGCAGCAGATAGGCGTTGTTGTCCATGGGGCCGACCGCGATCTTGGTGATCATCAGGTCCTTCAGCTCGTGCACGTCCGCCGGGCCGCCGACCGTCACCTGTCCGCTGTACGTCATGACCGTCAGCCTATCGCCGGGACGCCGCCGGAGAACCCGGAGCCGCTCCTACAGGGGCGGCAGGGCCGGCAGCGGGCCGCCCTCCACGTCGAGCGCGGTCCCGTCGCGCCGCCCGGCCAGCCAGCCCAGCAGGTCCGCAGGCTTCCCGGAGACGGTGACCTCGGCATCCGCCACCTCGGCACCCGCGGCGGCCTGCCCGCCGTCCCGTCCGGTGCGCCACACGCGCGTGCCGTCCGTGACGAGGGTCGCCGGCACCTCGGGATGCCCGCGGAACCGGGCCGCGAGGAAGTCGATCTCCCGCTCGGTGAAATCGGCCGGCAGGTCCTCCAGCTCGTAGCCGATCCCGAGGTCCACGTGGTGCAGCTCGACCTCGGCCCAGCGCCGGAACGGCACCCGGGCCGCGGCGTCCGTCACGCCGTTGCGCAGTTCGACGGTCCGCGCCCAGTCCTGGGGGGCGGCGCCGGCCGCCTGGAAGCGCTCGCCGCTCTCGCGCAGATCGGCGAGCTGGGCGTCCAGGCCGCGGGGGGCGTCCCGCTCGATGTCCTCGTCCCGGGCCTCGCCGGAGACGTACATGGGACGGCCCTCGAGAACGTTCACGAGGGCGTCGGCGTTGCGGGCGATGTGAGCCAGGACATGTCCGCGGCTCCAGCCGGGCAACCGTGACGGCTCGGCCACCGACGCGTTGTCCAATCCGGCGACTGCGCTGAGGAGCCGGTCGGTGGCGTCACGTACAGACGCCAGGTCATGCGCGTGATCAATCATGGTGCTGACATTAGCCGCGCCACACGTTCGGGTGAAGCGGGCGCCGCGAAGCCGTAATTCGAATGCGCGTGCTATATGGTCGGTCGTGGCGTCGGGCATGCTGGAGAGCCGGGGTTTGTTGTCACCTCATGAATCCGACCGGCGTTGTCAGTGGCTCCCCCTAGTCTGGGAAAAGACGGGGGCCCCGCCCCTGTCACTTCTCTCAAGAAAGGTGCGGACCGGCGTGGCCGACCGTCTCATCGTCCGTGGCGCGCGCGAGCACAACCTGAAGAACGTCTCGCTCGACCTGCCTCGGGACTCGCTCATCGTCTTCACGGGCCTGTCCGGGTCGGGCAAGTCCTCCCTGGCCTTCGACACGATCTTCGCCGAGGGCCAGCGGCGCTATGTGGAGTCGCTCTCCTCGTACGCCCGCCAGTTCCTCGGCCAGATGGACAAGCCGGACGTCGACTTCATCGAGGGCCTGTCCCCGGCCGTCTCCATCGACCAGAAGTCGACCTCGCGCAACCCGCGCTCCACGGTCGGCACCATCACCGAGGTCTACGACTACCTGCGTCTGCTCTTCGCGCGCATCGGCAAGCCGCACTGCCCCGAGTGCGGCCGGCCCATCACGCGCCAGTCGCCGCAGGCGATCGTCGACCGGGTCCTGGAGCTGCCGGAGGGGAGCCGCTTCCAGGTGCTCTCGCCGCTGGTGCGCGAGCGCAAGGGCGAGTTCGTCGACCTGTTCGCCGACCTCCAGGCCAAGGGCTACTCCCGCGCCCGTGTGGACGGGGAGACGATCCAGCTCTCCAGCCCGCCCACGCTGAAGAAGCAGGAGAAGCACACCATCGAGGTGGTCGTCGACCGCCTCACCGTGAAGGACTCCGCCAAGCGCCGCCTCACCGACTCCGTGGAGACGGCCCTCGGGCTGTCCGGCGGCATGGTCGTGCTCGACTTCGTCGACCTCGCCGAGGACGACCCCGAGCGTGAGCGGATGTACTCCGAGCACCTGTACTGCCCGTACGACGACCTGTCCTTCGAGGAGCTGGAGCCGCGTTCCTTCTCCTTCAACTCGCCCTTCGGCGCCTGCCCCGAGTGCACCGGCATCGGCACGCGCATGGAGGTCGACCCGGAGCTGATCGTCCCGGACCCCGACAAGACCCTCGACGAGGGCGCGATCCACCCCTGGTCGCACGGCCACACCAAGGACTACTTCGACCGTCTGGTCGGCGCGCTCGCCGACGCCCTCGGCTTCCGCACCGACATCCCCTTCGCGGGCCTGCCGCAGCGGGCGAAGAAGGCCCTGCTCCACGGCCACAAGACGCAGATCGAGGTCCGCTACCGCAACCGCTACGGGCGCGAGCGGGTGTACACGACGCCGTTCGAGGGCGCGGTGCCCTTCGTCAAGCGCCGGCACAGCGAGTCCGAGTCCGACGCGAGCCGGGAGCGCTTCGAGGGCTACATGCGCGAGGTGCCCTGCCCCTCCTGTCAGGGCACGCGCCTGAAGCCGGTCGTCCTCGCGGTGACGATCATGGAGAAGTCGATCGCCGAGGTCTCGGCGATGTCGATCAGCGACTGCGCGGACTTCCTCGGCAGGCTCAAGCTGACCGCCCGCGACAAGAAGATCGCCGAGCGGGTCCTGAAGGAGGTCAACGAGCGGCTGAGGTTCCTGGTCGACGTCGGCCTGGACTACCTCTCGCTGAACCGCGCGGCCGGCACCCTCTCCGGTGGCGAGGCCCAGCGCATCCGGCTGGCGACCCAGATCGGCTCCGGCCTCGTCGGCGTCCTGTACGTCCTCGACGAGCCGTCGATCGGTCTGCACCAGCGCGACAACCACCGGCTGATCGAGACCCTCGTCCGGCTGCGCGACATGGGCAACACGCTCATCGTCGTCGAGCACGACGAGGACACCATCAAGGTCGCCGACTGGATCGTCGACATCGGCCCCGGCGCCGGTGAGCACGGCGGCAAGGTCGTGCACAGCGGTTCCCTGAAGGAGCTGCTCGCCAACAAGGAGTCGCAGACCGGCCAGTACCTGTCCGGCCGCAAGGCGATCCCGCTGCCCGACGTGCGCCGCCCGCGCGACCCGTCCCGGCAGCTCACCGTGCACGGCGCCCGGGAGAACAACCTCCAGGACATCGACGTGTCCTTCCCGCTGGGCCTGTTCACGGCGGTCACCGGCGTGTCCGGCTCCGGCAAGTCGACCCTGGTCAACGACATCCTGTACACGCACCTGGCGCGCGAGCTGAACGGCGCCCGGGGCGTCCCCGGGCGGCACACGCGCGTGGAGGGCGACGACCTCGTCGACAAGGTCGTGCACGTCGACCAGTCGCCCATCGGCCGCACCCCGCGCTCCAACCCGGCGACGTACACCGGCGTCTTCGACCACATCCGCAAGCTGTTCGCCGAGACCACCGAGGCGAAGGTGCGCGGTTACATGCCGGGCCGCTTCTCCTTCAACGTCAAGGGCGGCCGCTGCGAGAACTGCGCGGGCGACGGCACGATCAAGATCGAGATGAACTTCCTCCCGGACGTCTACGTCCCGTGCGAGGTCTGCCACGGCGCCCGCTACAACCGGGAGACCCTGGAGGTCCACTACAAGGGCAAGTCCATCGCCGAGGTCCTGAACATGCCGATCGAGGAAGCGATGAACTTCTTCGAGGCCGTCCCCGCGATCAACCGCCACCTGAAGACGCTGAACGACGTCGGTCTCGGCTACGTCCGCCTCGGCCAGTCCGCGACCACCCTGTCCGGCGGTGAGGCGCAGCGCGTCAAGCTCGCCAGCGAGCTGCAGAAGCGCTCCACCGGCCGCACGGTCTACGTCCTGGACGAGCCGACCACCGGTCTGCACTTCGAGGACATCAGCAAGCTGCTGAAGGTGCTCTCCGGCCTGGTCGAGAAGGGCAACACGGTCATCGTCATCGAGCACAACCTCGATGTGATCAAGACCGCCGACTGGCTCGTCGACATGGGCCCCGAGGGCGGCGCCGGCGGCGGTCTGGTGGTCGCCGAGGGCACGCCCGAGGAGGTCGCCGCGGTGCCGGCCAGCCACACCGGCAAGTTCCTGCGCGAGATCCTCGACGCGGACCGGATCAGCGACGCCACCGTGCCCGCGGCCCGCCGCAAGGCACCGGCGAAGACCGTGGCGGCGGCAGCGGGGACCCGCAAGACCGCCACCAAGGCGGTCGGCGGCACGGCTGCCAAGAAGACGGCGGCTGCCAAGAAGACGGCGGCGGCCGGGAAGACGGCCGCGGCGAAGACGACGCGGGCGCGCAAGGCCTGACCCGCGCCACCAACGGGCGGTGCCCCCGCGGAGATCCTCCGCGGGGGCACCGCCCGTTCGCCCTTCCGGCCGCTCGGACGTCGGCGGCCCCGCGCGGGCCGGGCCACACACCCGATGGCTGGCCGCCGTCTCCCGGCCGCGCGCCCCGTCCTCACCCCGCCGTCTGCCGACCGGGCACCTGTCAGCCCGCCGTCTGCCGGCCCGGCACCCGTCACTCCGCCGTCTGCCGGCCGCGCGCCCGTCAGTCGTCCAGCTCGCGGGCGTACGGCGGCTCCGCGCCCGCCCGGGAGCAGGTGACCGCTGCCGCGCGGGCCGCGTATCGCAGCAGTTGCTCCCAGCCGTCGGGGCCCAGTGCCGCCAGCGCCGTGAGGGAGAGGGCGTCGCGGGAGGCCAGGCCGTGCAGCAGGGCCGCGTTCACCGTGTCACCCGCGCCGATCGTGTCCACGACGTCCACCGGCTCACCGGGCACGGCGTGCACCGCGCCGTCCGCGGTGAACGCCGTCAGGCCGTCCCCGCCCTGCGTGATCACCACGGCCGACGGGCCGGCGGACAGCCACTCCCGCGGTGTGCCGCCCAGCCACAGGGCGTCCTCCTCGGAGAGCTTGAGCAGGGTCACGAAGGGCAGCCAGCTCTTGAACCGGGCCCGGTAGGCGTCGGCGTCGGGGATCAGCCCCGGCCGGATGTTCGGGTCGAGGGCGGTGAACACGCCCTGCTCCGCCGCGCTGCGCATCAGCTCCTCGTACGCGCTCGCGCCCGGCTCCAGCACCAGCGAGCAGGTGCCGAAGGACACCGCCCGGGTCCCGGCCGGCAGCGCGGGCGGCGCCGTAAAGAGCCGGTCGGCCGTGCCCTCGACGTAGAAGGAGTACGCGGCCGAGCCGCCCGGGTCGATCGTGGCGACGGCCAGTGTCGTCGGCTCACCGCCGCGCTGCACGGCCGAGACGTCCACCCCGGCCGCGCGCAGCCCGTCGAGCAGGGCCTCCCCGAAGGCGTCCCGGGAGACCCGGGAGCAGAAGGCGGTGCGGGAGCCCAGCCGCCCCAGGGCGACCGCCGTGTTGTACGGCCCGCCGCCGAGCGCGGGCCGCAGGGCGGCGAGGGCGCCCGTGCCCTGCGGCACCAGGTCGATCAGGGCCTCACCGGCGACGACGATCATGCGACGGTTCCTTTCCGGGACTCTTCGGGGGAGGGCTCTTCCGGGCAGCCGCACGAGGTGCGGTGGACGAAGGAGCAGGGCAGGCGCACGGTGCGGGCGGGCAGCTCCGGCTCGGCGAGCCGCTCCAGCAGCACGCGGACGGCGGTGGCGCCCAGCTCCCTGCTGGGCTGGGCGATCGCGGTCAGGTGCGGGGAGAACACATCCGCCCAGGCGAAGTCATCGAAGCAGCACAGCGCGATGTCCCCGGGCACGGTCAGGCCCCGGGCGTGCAGGGCCCGCAGGGCGCCGATGGTCATCGCGTTGTTGGCGCTGACCACAGCGGTGGGCGGTGCGGCGAGAGCCAGCAGCTCGGCGGTGGCACGCTCGGCACCGCCCGCCTCGGAGTCGCCGTGGACGACGAGCCGCTCGTCGTGGGGGAGAGCGGCGGCCGCGAGACCGTGCCGGTAGCCGCTGATCCGTTCCCGAGTGGTGCTGAGCCCGGGCAGCCCGGCGACCAGGCCGATCCGGCGGTGCCCGAGGCCGGCGAGATGGCTGACGAGCCGGGCGGTCGGTGCGGCGTTCTCGGCGTGCACCTGGTCGAAGCGGAAGGCCGCCTCCGCGGGAACGTCGACGGCACGGTCGAGGAAGACGGTGGGCACGGCGTGGCGGGCGAGGTAGCCGACCAGGTCGTCGGGGCGGGCGGACGGCGCGACGATCACCCCGTCGACGCGGCGCTCGTGCAGCAGTTGCACGACCCGGCGCTCATGTCCGGGATCGTCGTGCGGATCGGCGATGAGCAGGCTGTAGCCCTCCTTCAGCGCGGCCGCCTCGACGCCCTGGAGGATCTCGGTGAAGTAGGGGTTGCTGATCGCGGAGACCGCGAGGCCGATGGACCGGGTACGGGAGGTCACCAGCGAGCGGGCCAGCGTGTTCGGGGTGTATCCGAGCGCGTCGACGGCGTCCAGCACCGCCTGGCGGGTCTGCGGAAGCACCGGCCGGGTGCCGTTCAGGACGTGCGAGACGGTCGCGACGGACACGCCGGCCGAGCGCGCGACGTCGGCCATGGTGGGCATGCGGGGTCTCCCCTTCCCGGCTCTGGATGCGGGCCTGGCACGGAAGCTATCCGATCCACAGGCCGGCCGTAAACGCTTGCGCAAACGTTTACGTCCTCCTGTGCACCGCGTCGCGCAGGTCCACCGGCCGGGGAGCCGACGATTCGCGGCCCGATCAGGGGCGGTATCGTGCCGCTCGCACCACCGTCCGACCTCGTGGAGAACCTCATGTCCGGCAGCCCGGTCCCCAGCCGCCGCACCCTGCTGAAGGGCGCCGCCGCCGTCCCCGCCGCCGGGCTGGGCCTCGCGGCCTGCTCCGGGCAGTCCGAGTCCGACGGGCCGGTGGACGTCGGCCCCGAGAGCGAGGTCCCCAAGGGCGGCGCGAAGCTGGACCGCAAGCACAACGTGGTGGTCAGCCGGGACAACACCGGCACGCTCAAGGCGTTCAGCACGGTCTGCACGCACGCGGGGTGCCCGATCGCCAAGCTGGAAGGCACCAGGCTGACCTGCACCTGCCACGGCAGCCAGTTCGACGCCACCACCGGCAAGGTGCTGCACGCCCCGGCCACCGAGCCGCTCACGGAACTGACGGTCCAGGTCAAGAACGGCCGGATCGTGGCGAATCCCTCGGCCTGAGGCCGGCCTGAGCCCCGCCGGTCCCGCCTGAGGCCCCGGCCCGAGACCGGCCCGGGGCCCTGGCCCGAGACCGGCCTGAGGCCCTGGCCCGAGACCGGCCTGAGGCCCTGGCCCGAGACCGGCCTGAGGCCCTGGCCCGAGACCGCTCCGGGCACCGCCCGGAGACCCGCCTGAGCCCGCACGCGCGGCGGCCCGCACACCTCCCAGCCCGACGCCTCCGGACACCCCCCGGCGTTGTCCACAGCCGCGCCGCGCTGTCGGTGCGCGCCAGTAGGGTGTGAGACATGGCCGACCCCTCCAGCTACCGCCCCAGGCCGGGTGAGATCCCGGACTCCCCGGGGGTGTACCGGTTCCGCGACGAGCACCGCCGGGTGATCTACGTCGGAAAGGCGAAAAGCCTGCGCCAGCGCCTGGCGAACTACTTCCAGGACCTGACGAACCTGCACCCCCGCACCCGCTCGATGGTGACCACGGCCGCGTCCGTGGAGTGGACGGTGGTGTCCACGGAGGTCGAGGCGCTGCAGCTGGAGTACTCCTGGATCAAGGAGTACGACCCGCGCTTCAACGTCAAGTACCGCGACGACAAGAGCTACCCCTACCTCGCGGTGACGATGAACGAGCAGTTCCCGCGGGTCCAGGTGATGCGCGGTCACAAGAAGAAGGGCGTGCGCTACTTCGGGCCGTACGCCCACGCGTGGGCCATCCGCGACACCGTCGACCTGCTGCTGCGCGTCTTCCCGGTGCGCACCTGCTCGGCCGGCGTCTTCAAGAACGCCTCCCGCACCGGCCGCCCCTGCCTGCTCGGCTACATCGGCAAGTGCTCCGCCCCCTGCGTCGGCCGGATCACCCCCGAGGACCACCAGGAGCTGGCCGAGGAGTTCTGCGACTTCATGGCCGGCCGCACGGGCACCTACCTGCGTCGTCTGGAGAAGCAGATGATGGAGGCGGCCGAGGAGATGGAGTACGAGCGTGCCGCCCGGCTGCGGGACGACATAGGGGCCCTGAAGAAGGCCATGGAGAAGAACGCGGTCGTGCTCGCCGACGCGACCGACGCCGACCTCATCGCCGTCGCCGAGGACGAGCTGGAGGCGGCCGTGCAGATCTTCCACGTGCGCGGCGGACGCGTGCGCGGCCAGCGCGGCTGGGTCACCGACAAGGTGGAGGAGATCACCACCGGCGCCCTCGTCGAGCACGCCCTGCAGCAGCTCTACGGCGAGGAGAGCGGGGACGCCGTGCCCCGGGAGGTCCTCGTCCCGGCGCTGCCCGACCCGCTGGAGCCGGTGCAGGAGTGGCTGACCGGCCGCCGTGGGTCGAACGTGTCGCTGCGCATCCCGCAGCGCGGCGACAAGAAGGCACTGATGGAGACGGTGCAGCGCAACGCCCAGCAGGCGCTCGTGCTGCACAAGACCAAGCGCGCCTCCGACCTCACCACGCGCTCGCGCGCGCTGGAGGAGATCGCCGACGCCCTCCAGCTGGACAGCGCCCCGCTGCGGATCGAGTGCTACGACATCTCCCACCTGCAGGGACAGGACGTCGTGGCCTCCATGGTCGTCTTCGAGGACGGACTCGCCCGCAAGGGGGAGTACCGCCGCTTCCAGATCAAGGGCTTCGAGGGGCAGGACGACGTCCGCTCCATGCACGAGGTGATCACCCGCCGCTTCCGGCGCTACCTCGCCGAGAAGGAGCGCACCGGCGAGTGGGCCGACGAGGACGGCACCGGCGCCGCCGACGGCGCGGACGGCCTGACCGGGAGCGTCGACGGCCTGCCCGGCAGCGCGGACGGCCTGCCCGAGAGCCCGGGCGAGGCGAACGGCTTCAAGGACGAGGAGGGCCGGCCCCGGAAGTTCGCCTACCCGCCCCAGCTCGTCGTCGTCGACGGCGGGCAGCCGCAGGTCGCGGCCGCCAAGAGGGCCCTCGACGAGCTGGGCATCGACGACGTCGCCGTGTGCGGTCTCGCCAAGCGCCTGGAGGAGGTCTGGCTGCCGGACGACGACGACCCGGTGGTCCTGCCCCGCACCAGCGAGGGGCTCTATCTGCTGCAGCGCGTCCGCGACGAGGCGCACCGCTTCGCGATCACCTACCAGCGCACCAAACGGGCCAAGCGGTTCCGGGCCAGCCCCCTGGACGACGTGTCCGGCCTCGGCGAGACGCGCAAGCAGGCCCTGCTGAAGCACTTCGGTTCGCTGAAGAAGCTGCGCGCCGCCACCATCGACCAGATCTGCGAGGTCCCCGGCATAGGCCGCAAGACGGCCGAGACGGTCGCCGTGGCCCTCGCCCAGGCGTCCCCGGCCGCACCCGCCGTCAACACGGCGACCGGAGAGATCATTGAAGAGGAACCCGGCACGATGGGTTCCGACGGGGAACCCGTGACGACGGGCGCCCCGGACGAACGACGGGGGCAGGAGACATGACCGTGAACAAGCACGACGGGCAACAGGGCCGAGGCGGAGACGGAGCACACGTGAGTACGGGCACGAATGGCGAGACGCCCGGGGTCCCCGACGCGGCCATCCCCGAGCTGGTGATCATCTCCGGCATGTCCGGAGCGGGCCGCTCGACCGCGGCCAAGTGTCTGGAGGACCTCGGCTGGTTCGTCGTGGACAACCTCCCGCCCGCCCTGATCCCCACGATGGTGGAGCTCGGCGCGCGCTCGCAGGGCAATGTCGCGAGGATCGCCGTCGTCGTCGACGTACGCGGCCGGCGCTTCTTCGACAATCTGCGCGAGTCCCTCGCCGACCTCGACAGCAAGGGCGTCACCCGGCGGATCGTCTTCCTGGAGTCCTCCGACGAGGCGCTGGTGCGCCGCTTCGAGTCCGTGCGCCGCCCGCACCCGCTGCAGGGCGACGGCCGGATCGTCGACGGCATCGCCGCCGAGCGCGAGCTGCTGCGGGAGCTGCGGGGCGACGCCGACCTGGTGATCGACACCTCCAGCCTCAACGTGCACGAGCTGCGCGCCAAGATGGACGCCCAGTTCGCGGGCGAGGAGGAGCCCGAGCTGCGGGCCACCGTGATGTCGTTCGGCTTCAAGTACGGCCTCCCGGTGGACGCCGACCTGGTCGTGGACATGCGGTTCCTGCCCAACCCGCACTGGGTGCCGGAGCTGCGCCCGTTCACCGGGCTCAACGAGGAGGTCGCCGCCTACGTCTTCAACCAGCCCGGGGCCAAGGAGTTCCTGGACCGCTACACCGAGCTGCTCCAGATGGTCGCCGCCGGCTACCGGCGCGAGGGCAAGCGCTATGTGACCATCGCGGTCGGCTGTACGGGCGGCAAGCACCGCTCGGTCGCCATGTCGGAGAAGCTCGCCGCGCGGCTCGCCGCCGAGGGTGTGGAGACGGTGGTCGTCCACCGGGACATGGGACGGGAATGACACGACGTACTCCCCGGCTGAGCCGGCTGCGCCGGGTCGTGCCGGAAGGGCGTGCGAGCCGGCCCGTCGAGGTCCGCGGCGCACGGCCGCGCCGCCGGGGCGCCCAGCCCAAGGTGGTCGCCCTCGGCGGCGGCATGGGCCTGTCCGCCTCGCTCGCCGCACTGCGCCGGATCACCGGCGACCTCACGGCCGTCGTCACCGTCGCCGACGACGGCGGTTCCAGCGGGCGTCTGCGCGACGAGCTGGGTGTGCTGCCGCCTGGTGACCTGCGCAAGGCGCTGGCCGCGCTGTGCGGCGACGACGAGTGGGGGCAGACCTGGGCGCGGGTCATCCAGCACCGCTTCCAGTCCCAGGGCGAGCTGCACGAGCACGCGGTCGGCAATCTGCTGATCGTGGCCCTGTGGGAGCAGCTCGGCGACCACGTCAAGGCGCTCGACCTGGTCGGCAAGCTGCTCGGCGCGCACGGGCGCGTGCTGCCCATGTCGGCCGTGCCGCTGGAGCTGCAGGCGCTGGTCAAGGGGCACGACCCGGAGCGCCCCGAGGACGTGGACACCGTGCGCGGGCAGGCCACCGTGGCGCTCACCCCCGGCGAGGTGCAGTCGGTGCACCTGGTGCCGCACGACCCGCCGGCCGTGCCCGAGGCCGTCGAGGCGGTGCTGGACGCGGACTGGGTGGTGCTCGGTCCCGGCTCCTGGTTCTCGTCGGTGATCCCGCATCTGCTGGTGCCCGATCTGCTGGACGCGCTCACCCAGACCAAGGCACGCCGGGTGCTCTCGCTGAACCTCGCGCCGCAACCCGGCGAAACCGAAGGCTTCTCACCGCAGCGTCATTTGGAGGTTTTGGGGCGACACGCCCCTAAACTCGCCCTCGACGTGGTGCTGGCCGACGAGGCCGCCGTGCCCGACCGCGACTCGCTCACCGAGGCCGCCAAGCGGCTCGGCGCCGCGGTCGAGCTGGCGCCGGTGGCGCGGACGGACGGAACTCCCCGGCACGACCCCGAGCTGCTGGCCGCCGCGTACGACCGTATTTTTCGGATGCATGGAAGGATCGGCCCATGGCGATGACGGCAGCGGTGAAGGACGAGATCTCCCGGCTTCCCGTCACCCGGACCTGCTGCAGGAAGGCGGAGGTCTCCGCCATTCTGCGGTTCGCCGGCGGCCTCCACCTGGTGAGCGGGCGCATTGTGATCGAGGCCGAGCTGGACACCGCGATGGCGGCCCGCCGGCTCAAGCGGGACATCCTGGAGATCTTCGGCCACAGTTCGGAGCTGATCGTGATGGCCCCGGGCGGGCTGCGCCGCGGCTCGCGTTACGTGGTGCGGGTGGTCGCGGGCGGTGACCAGCTGGCCCGCCAGACGGGACTGGTGGACGGCCGCGGCCGGCCGATCCGCGGCCTGCCCCCGCAGGTGGTCTCGGGGGCCACCTGCGATGCGGAGGCGGCCTGGCGGGGTGCCTTCCTCGCGCACGGCTCGCTCACCGAGCCCGGCCGCTCCTCCTCCCTGGAGGTGACCTGCCCCGGTCCCGAGGCCGCGCTCGCCCTGGTCGGAGCCGCCCGCCGGCTCTCCATCGCCGCGAAGGCCCGTGAGGTGCGCGGTGTGGACCGGGTCGTGGTCCGCGACGGCGACGCGATCGGCGCCCTGCTGACCCGGCTCGGCGCGCACGAGTCGGTGCTGGCCTGGGAGGAGCGCCGGATGCGCCGCGAGGTGCGGGCCACGGCGAACCGGCTGGCCAACTTCGACGACGCCAACCTGCGCCGCTCCGCCCGAGCCGCGGTCGCCGCGGGCGCCCGGGTGCAGCGCGCGCTGGAGATCCTCGCCGACGACGTGCCCGAGCACCTCGCGGCCGCCGGCCGGCTGCGGATGGAGCACAAGCAGGCGTCCCTGGAGGAGCTGGGCGCGCTCGCCGACCCGCCGCTGACCAAGGACGCCGTGGCGGGCCGTATCCGCCGGCTGCTCGCGATGGCCGACAAGCGCGCCTCCGACCTCGGCATCCCGGGCACGGAGGCCAACCTCAGCGACGAGCTGGCCGACAACCTGGTCGGCTGACACCCCCTCACGAACGCCGGTGGCTTGGGCCGTTCAGGTTCGGGCCACCGGCGTTTGCGTGTCTTTGTGGCGCTCTTGACTCGATCATGCAGTGACATGAGCCTGGCAACCATTCGCCACTGTGGCGAACTTCTGTCAGGGGGGTTCATGAGACCCAGAGCGAGATCGATCCTCGCTGTCGGCGCGCTCCTGCTCGGCGGAGCGAGCCTCGCACCCATCGCCCAGGCACAACCGTCGGCCGCCCACGACGCGGACGAGATCAAGGTCTTCCGCGCCGACGTCACCGAGGAGCAGGTACCCCTGCTGCTGGCCGCCGGACAGGACGCCCACGAACTCGGCGAGCGCGCCCCGCGGCACGGCAGGACCGCCGTCGAGGTGTACCTCACCGACGAGCAGGCCCGAAAGCTGCGCAGGCAGGGCGTCGTGCTCACCGAGCACACCCTGTCCGCCCGCTCGGACAAGCGCCTGAAGAGCGCCGCCCAGGGCGTCTTCCGGCCGTACAGCGGACCCGGGGGGCTCAAGGAGGAGATCGTCCGGACCGGGCAGCAGCACCCCGGCCTGACCAAGGTCGTCTCCATCGGCAAGACGGTGGGCGGCCAGGACATCCTCGCGGTCAAGCTCACCAAGGACGCGAAGCGCACCAGGGACGGCTCCAGGCCGGCCGTGCTGTACATGTCCAACCAGCACGCGCGCGAGTGGATCACCCCGGAGATGACGCGCCGGCTGCTGCACCACTACCTGGACCACTACGCCACCGACCGGCGCATCAGGAAGATCGTCGACTCCACCGAGCTGTGGTTCGTGATCTCCGCCAACCCCGACGGCTACGACTACACCTTCAAGGACGCGAGCACGCGTCTGTGGCGCAAGAACCTGCGGGACGTCAACGGCGACGGCGTCATCTCCACCGGCGACGGCGTCGACCTCAACCGCAACTTCCCCTACAAGTGGGGCTACGACGACGAGGGCTCGTCGCCCAACCCCACGAGCGAGACCTACCGCGGCGCCGCCCCGGCCTCCGAGCCCGAGACCCGGGCCCTGGACGCCTTCGAGAAGCGCGTCGGCTTCCGGTACGCGATCAACTACCATTCCGCCGCCGAGCTGCTGCTCTACGGCGTCGGCTGGCAGGTCGCCACCCCGACCCCCGACGACGTCCTGTACAAGGCGCTCGCCGGCACACCGGAGCACTCCGCGATCCCCGGCTACCACCCGCAGGTCTCCTCGGAGCTGTACACCACCAACGGCGAGGCGGACGGCCACGCGGGCAACGTCAACGGCACGGCGATGTTCACCCCGGAGATGTCGACCTGCCAGACCGCGTCGGACGCCGACCCGAACGACGCCTGGAACGCGGCGGACTGCCGTTCGGTCTTCACCTTCCCGGACGACGAGAAGCTGATCCAGCAGGAGTTCGCCAAGAACGTCCCCTTCGCCCTGTCCGTCGCCGAGACGGCCGCCCACCCCGACCGCCCGGCCTCGTCGGTCGGCCTGAGCGCCGCCGACTTCACCCCGGCCCCGTTCACCACGTCCTGGTCTCGCGGCGCGGGCCAGCAGGTCTCCGTCGTCGTACGCAAGTCCGTGCGGGACAAGGAGCTGAAGTACCGCGTCGACGGCGGACGGGTGCACGACATGGCGCTGCGGCCGTGGAAGGGCGGCGAGCGCTACGGCGGCGCCGACCACCTGTACTTCGACGAGTACCGGGCCACGATCGAGGACGGCGACCCGGGCCAGAAGGTCGAGGTGTGGTTCACCGGCGAGACGAGGAGCGGCAGGCGCACGTCGAGCGCGCACTTCACCTACACCGTCGCCGAGCGGCCCCGCGCCGACACCCTCGTCGTCGCGGAGGAGGGCGCCCCGGCCACGCAGACGCAGACCTATGTCGACGCGCTCAGGGCGACCGGGCACCGGGCCGTCGTGTGGGACGTGGCCGGCCAGGGCGCGCCCGACGCGCTGGGCGTGCTGAAGCACTTCCGCACCGTCGTGCACTACACGGGAGCCGCCGTCCCCGGCAACGCCACCCAGCTCCAGCTGCGCGCCTACCTCAACGAGGGCGGCAAGCTCATCGAGGCGGGGGAGCGGGCCGGCGGCAGCGTCGACCTCGGCGGCGGCACCCTGTCGGACGACTTCAGCCAGTACTACCTGGGCGCCTACTCGCGCACCTCGACCCCCGGCGCCACCGGATTCACCGGCTCCGGCGCGCTGAACGGCTTCACCGGGCCGCTGGCCGGGGCGCCGGGCAACCCGCTGGACAAGGCGGGGACGTACGGCGTGACCTCCGAGGAACTGCCCGTCGCCTCCTACCCGCAGTTCGCGAGTGCGGGCGCCGGCCAGTTTGCCGGGACCGTCAACCCGTACGGGCCGTACTCAGGCGCGTCGATGGCGGCCGCCGTGCACACCGACGACGCCTACAAGCGGCTCACCCGCACCATCGACCTCACCGGTGTGACCGCCGCCGACCGGCCCACGCTGCGGATGCGGCTGCTGTGGGACACCGAGCCGGGCTACGACCACGCGCTCTTCGAGGCGCACGGCGTCGGCGCCGACGACTGGACGACGCTGCCCGAGGCGGGCGGCGCGACCAGCACCAAGGTGCCGGAGGAGTGCGGGGGCGGGTTCTACGTCGGTGAGCACCCGTGGCTGAAGCACTATCTGACCCTCACGGCCGGCGGCTGCACCGCGACCGGTACCACCGGGGCCTGGAACAGCCTCACCGGCGCCTCCAGTGGCTGGCAGCAGGTGAGCTTCGATCTCGGCGCGTACGCGGGCCGCAGCGTCGAGGTCTCGCTCAGCTATGTCACCGACCCCGGCACCGGCGGGCACGGCGTGCTCGCCGACGACGTCCAGCTCGTCACCGGGGGGAGCGTGCGGGAGACCGAGGGGTTCGAGACGTCGCTCGGTGCCTGGAAGGCCGCCGGCCCGCCGGCGGGCAGCCCGGCCGTCCTGAAGGACTGGGCGCGCAGCGGAGCGCTGTTCCGCACCTACGGCGCGGTCACCACGAAGGACACGGTGCTGCTCGGCTTCGGACTGGAGCACCTGACGTCCGCGGCCGACCGCGCGGCACTCCTCGCACGGGCGTTCGCCGCGCTGCGGCGGTGACGTTTCGACCGGGTGACGCAGGCAACGTTGACAGATGCGGCCTTTGTTGTTCCACAGGTGAGCGCAGCCCGTCTCAGGGGTGCACGAAAAGGGGCCGCATCAGGTGAGCCGACCCGCTCACGAACGAGTGACAACGGCGTCAATAAGGGTAGGCATTCCGCAGTAAACCCGGGCGAATCCATCGCCGATCCACGTGGTCCGTACCCCTACCGGCGGGTACGGACCGCCTGCCCGCGTATGTGACATCTCGATGTCACTCCGGGGGTCTCGGAGAGGTAGGGTCGGGGGTGGTCGGGGACATCCCAAACAGAGCTCGCCGGCTCCGCATGGCCGGCGTACCCAGCGAGGAGATCGGTTCGTGACGATCCGCGTAGGCATCAACGGGTTTGGCCGCATCGGTCGGAACTACTTCCGCGCGCTGCTTGAGCAGGGCGCCGACATCGAGATCGTGGCTGTCAATGACCTGGGTGACACCGCGACCACCGCACACCTGCTGAAGTACGACACCATCCTCGGCCGCCTCAAGCAGGAGGTCACGCACACCGAGGACACCATCACCGTCGACGGCAAGACCATCAAGGTCCTGTCCGAGCGCAACCCCGCCGACATCCCGTGGGGCGAGCTGGGTGTCGACATCGTCATCGAGTCGACCGGCATCTTCACGAAGAAGGAAGACGCCGAGAAGCACATCGCCGGCGGCGCCAAGAAGGTCCTCATCTCGGCTCCGGCCAAGGGCGAGGACATCACCATCGTGATGGGCGTCAACCAGGACAAGTACGAGCCGGCGAACCACCACGTCATCTCCAACGCCTCCTGCACCACCAACTGTGTGGCGCCGATGGCCAAGGTCCTCGACGAGAACTTCGGCATCGTCAAGGGCCTGATGACGACGGTGCACGCGTACACGAACGACCAGCGCATCCTTGACTTCCCGCACAAGGACCTGCGCCGCGCCCGTGCCGCCGCCGAGAACATCATCCCGACCACCACGGGCGCCGCCAAGGCCACCGCGCTGGTCCTGCCGCAGCTCAAGGGCAAGCTGGACGGCATCGCGATGCGCGTGCCGGTTCCCACCGGCTCCGCCACCGACCTCGTGGTGACGCTTCAGCGCGAGGTCACCAAGGACGAAGTCAACGCCGCGTTCAAGAAGGCCTCCGAGGACGGCGCGCTCAAGGGCTTCCTGGCCTACACCGAGGACGAGATCGTCTCCTCGGACATCGTCGGCGACCCGGCCTCCTGCACCTTCGACTCGTCCCTGACCATGGTCCAGGACGGCAACTCGGTGAAGATCCTCGGCTGGTACGACAACGAGTGGGGCTACTCCAACCGCCTCGTCGACCTCACGGTCTTCGTCGGCAACCAGCTCTGATCGTTTTCTGAAGCAAGCATCTCGATGCGGTAGCAGGGCTCGGTCGGTGCGCACCGTCGCGTACCGGCCGGGCCCTGACGCACGTACAGGACCGGTCCCCTTTACGATCACGGAGCACCACGAGCCCTCCTCAGGAGAGTCCCCAGCAATGAAGACGATCGACGAACTTCTCGCCGACGGCGTGAGCGGCAAGCGGGTCTTCGTCCGCGCCGACCTCAACGTGCCGCTCGCCGACGGCACCATCACCGACGACGGCCGCATCCGCGCCGTGCTGCCCACCGTCAAGGCCCTCGCCGACGCGGGCGCCAAGGTGGTCGTCGCCTCCCACCTCGGCCGCCCCAAGGGCGCGCCGGACCCCGCCTTCTCCCTCGCCCCGGCCGCCGCGCGCCTCGGCGAGCTCCTCGGCAGCGACGTCGCCTTCGCGACGGACACCGTCGGCGACTCCGCCAAGTCCACCGTCGCGGGCCTCGCCGACGGCCAGGTCGCCGTCATCGAGAACCTGCGCTTCAACGCCGGTGAAACCGCCAAGGACGACGCCGAGCGCGCCGCCTTCGCCGGGCAGCTCGCCGCGCTGGCCGACGCCTACGTCGGCGACGGCTTCGGCGCCGTGCACCGCAAGCACGCCTCCGTCTTCGACCTGCCGAAGCAGCTCCCGCACTACGCCGGGTACCTCATCGCCACCGAGGTCGGCGTCCTGAAGAAGCTCACCGAGGACGTCCAGCGGCCCTACGTCGTCGCCCTCGGCGGCGCCAAGGTCTCCGACAAGCTCGCCGTGATCGACCAGCTCCTCGGCAAGGCCGACCGCCTCCTCATCGGCGGCGGCATGGCGTACACCTTCCTCAAGGCCAAGGGCTACGAGGTCGGCATCTCCCTGCTCCAGGAGGACCAGGTCCCGGTCGTCAAGGAGTACATGGAGCGCGCCGAGAAGAGCGGCGTCGAACTGGTCCTGCCGGTCGACGTGCTGGTCTCCCCGGAGTTCCCCGACCTGAAGACCAAGGCCCCGGCGACGTACACCACCGTCGACGCCGACGCCATCCCGGCCGACCAGGAGGGCCTGGACATCGGTCCGAAGACCCGGGAGCTGTACGCCTCGAAGCTCGCCGACGCCGCGACCGTCTTCTGGAACGGTCCCATGGGCGTCTTCGAGCACCCCGACTACGCCGGAGGCACCCGGGCCGTCGCCCAGGCCCTCGTCGAGTCCAAGGGCTTCACCGTCGTCGGTGGCGGTGACTCCGCCGCCGCCGTGCGCACCCTCGGCTTCGACGAGAACGCGTTCGGTCACATCTCGACCGGCGGCGGCGCCTCCCTCGAATACCTCGAGGGCAAGACGCTCCCCGGCCTCGCCGCACTGGAGGACTGACCCCGTATGACCACTCGCACGCCGCTGATGGCGGGCAACTGGAAGATGAACCTCAACCACCTCGAGGCCATCGCCCACGTCCAGAAGCTCGCCTTCGCCCTGGCCGACAAGGACTACGAGGCCGTCGAGGTCGCCGTCCTGCCGCCCTTCACCGACCTGCGCTCCGTGCAGACCCTGGTCGACGGCGACAAGCTGAAGATCAAGTACGGCGCCCAGGACATCTCGGCCCACGACTCCGGTGCCTACACCGGCGAGATCTCCGGACCGATGCTGGCCAAGCTGAAGTGCGCGTACGTGGCCGTCGGCCACTCCGAGCGCCGCCAGTACCACGCCGAGACCGACGAGATCGTGAACACCAAGGTCAAGGCCGCCTTCAAGCACGGCCTGACCCCGATCCTGTGCGTCGGCGAGGAGCTGGACGTCCGCGAGGCGGGCAACCACGTCACCCACACCCTCACCCAGGTCGAGGGCGGCCTGAAGGACGTCCCGGCCGAGCAGGCCGAGACCGTCGTGATCGCCTACGAGCCCGTGTGGGCCATCGGCACCGGCAAGGTCTGCGGCGCCGAGGACGCGCAGGAGGTCTGCGCCGCGATCCGCGCCAAGCTCGCCGAGCTGTACTCGCAGGAGCTGGCCGACAAGGTCCGCATCCAGTACGGCGGCTCCGTCAAGGCCGGCAACGTCGCCGAGATCATGGCCCAGGCCGACATCGACGGCGCCCTGGTCGGCGGCGCCTCGCTGGACGCCGACGAGTTCGTCAAGATCGTGCGCTTCCGCGATCAGTGAGGCGAGCTGTGAGTATGCGGTGACGGCGTTTCGTCGTACCCTTGCGGGGGCCGGGGGATGTCCGCCGGCCCCCGTCGTCCATCCGATTCCGAGGAAGTTGGTCCAGCCGTGGTTCTGGGGTTCTCGATCGCCCTGATCGTCTTCAGCCTGTTGCTGATGCTGCTGGTGCTGATGCACAAGGGCAAGGGCGGCGGCCTCTCCGACATGTTCGGCGGCGGCGTGCAGTCCTCCGTCGGCGGCTCCTCGGTCGCCGAGCGCAACCTCGACCGCATCACCGTGGTCGTCGGTCTGCTGTGGCTCGCGTGCATCATCGTCCTCGGCATCGTCATGAAGTCGAACGGCTGACGGCACACATCACGCACATCAGGCACATTCCCCTACGTAAAGCCCCATGGTCGGTACGCGCCGCGGAGCGCGGCCTATCATGGGGCTTGCGTCTGCGTGCCGGGGGGCTGTAACTCCCCTCACTGGACGCGCGTTGGGCCTTACGTAGACTGAGGCGCTCGCGGCGAAGCGAAACGCCGACTAGCTTCGCGGCACCATCACGCAGGGAGTTACGACCGTGGCAAGTGGCAACGCGATCCGAGGAAGCCGGGTCGGGGCTGGGCCGATGGGCGAGGCCGAGCGCGGCGAGTCCGCGCCCCGGCTGCGCATCTCCTTCTGGTGCTCCAACGGGCACGAGACGCAGCCGAGCTTCGCCAGCGACGCGCAGGTGCCCGACACGTGGGACTGCCCGCGCTGCGGCTTCCCGGCCGGGCAGGACCGGGACAACCCCCCGGCCCCGCCGCGCACCGAGCCGTACAAGACGCACCTCGCGTATGTGCGCGAGCGGCGCAGCGACGCGGACGGCGAGGCGATCCTCGCCGAGGCGCTCGCCAAACTGCGGGGCGAGATCTAGCACTTGACGACCGGCCGGGCACCTCGGGGCGCCCGGCCGGACGTGTGTGCCGCCCCGGCGCCTCCCGATGATCGATTAGGTTGGGACCGCTGGGAAAGGCACGAAAGAAGGCTGACGTCGGACATGAACACGGACGCCCGCACGAGGCTCCACCGGACTCCCGCATGGGAGGCGCTCACCAAGCACCGCGAAGAGCTGGCCGAGACGCATCTGAGAGATCTGTTCGCCGCCGACCCCGGACGCGGCACCGGGTACACGCTGCGCGTCGGTGACCTCCACATCGACTACTCCAAGCACCTGGTCACCGACGAGACCCTGCGTCTGCTGCGCGAGCTGGCCGCCGCGGCGGACGTGTCCGGCCTGCGGGACGCCATGTTCCGCGGCGAGAAGATCAACGTCACCGAGGACCGGGCGGTCCTGCACACCGCGCTGCGCGCCCCGCGGGACGCGGTCGTCGAGGTCGACGGGGAGAACGTCGTCCCGCGGGTGCACGCCGTGCTCGACAGGATGGGCGACTTCGCCGAGCGGGTCCGCTCCGGGGCGTGGACCGGCCACACCGGCAAGCGCATCCGTAATGTCGTCAACATCGGCATCGGCGGCTCGGACCTGGGCCCGGCGATGGCGTACGAGGCCCTGCGCGCCTACACCGCCCGTGAGTTGACGTTCCGTTTCGTCTCCAACGTCGACGGCGCCGACCTGCACGAGGCGCTGCACGGCCTGGACCCGGCCGAGACGCTGTTCGTCATCGCCTCCAAGACGTTCACGACCATCGAGACGATCACCAACGCCACGTCGGCGCGGGCCTGGCTGCTCGACGCCCTCGGCGACGAGAAGGCGGTCGCCCGGCACTTCGTCGCCCTCTCCACGAACGCCGGGAAGGTCGCCGCGTTCGGCATCGACACGGCCAACATGTTCGAGTTCTGGGACTGGGTCGGCGGACGGTACTCCTACGACTCCGCGATCGGCCTGTCGCTGATGATCGCCATCGGCCCCGACCGCTTCCGGGAGATGCTCGACGGCTTCCGGATCGTCGACGAACACTTCCGCACGGCGCCGCCCGAGGCCAACGCGCCGCTGCTGCTGGGCCTGCTGGGCATCTGGTACGGCAACTTCCACGGCGCCGAGTCGCACGCCGTGCTGCCGTACTCGCACTACCTCGCCAGGTTCACGGCGTATCTGCAGCAGCTGGACATGGAGTCCAACGGCAAGTCGGTGCAGCGCGACGGGCAGCCGGTGCAGTGGCAGACGGGGCCGGTGGTGTGGGGGACGCCCGGCACCAACGGACAGCACGCGTACTACCAGTTGATCCACCAGGGCACCAAGCTGATCCCGGCGGACTTCATCGGGTTCGCCGAGCCGGTGGCGGAACTGAGCGACCGTCTCGAGGCGCAGCACGATCTGCTGATGGCCAACTTCTTCGCGCAGACGCAGGCGCTGGCCTTCGGCAAGACGCCCGAGGAGGTGCGCGCGGAGGGCGTGCCGGAGGAACTGGTCGCCCACAAGACGTTCAGGGGCAACCACCCGACGACCACCATCCTCGCCCGCGAGCTGACGCCGTCGGTGCTGGGGCAACTGGTCGCACTGTACGAGCACAAGGTGTTCGTGCAGGGGGCGATCTGGAACATCGACTCCTTCGACCAGTGGGGCGTGGAGCTGGGCAAGGTCCTCGCCCAGCGGATCGAGCCGGCGCTGACGCAGGGGGCGGACGTGGCGGGGCTGGACGCGTCGACCAAAGCGCTGGTGTCCACGTACCGCGCGCTGCGCGGGCGCTGAGGCTCCCGCCGCGAAGGCCGTAAGCCCTACGCCACGGCGCTGAGCGTGTCCGCGAGGCGCCGGCGTGCCGCCCGTGCCGCCGGGAGGGCGGCCAGCGCGATCGCGCCCGCCGTCGCGGTCACCGTCAGCAGAAGCAGGACCGTCGCCGAGGGTGTCTGGGCGATGCCCGCGCCGATACCGCTCGTCGTGCCCTGGGTGTCGACCAGCCAGTGGGACAGCGGGACGCCGAGGGCCAGCGCCGCCACCACCGCGGTGAGCGTGGTGAGCGCCGTCGCCGTGACGGTGATCGCCGTGATCTGCCGCGGGGAGAGACCGATCGCCTTCAGCGCGAGCAGGTCCCGCTCGCTCTCGCGGACGGTGGCCCCGATCGCCGTGAGCAGTTCCACGACCCCGATGAGGGCCAGCACGGCGATCAGGCCCGCGACCACACCGCGCAGCGGCGACAGGCCGTCGGCCGGGTTCGTCACCCGGTGCACGTCCAGGTGGCCGTGGGCCGCCGCCGTCAGCGAGGCGGCGACCACGCCGGGGTCGGCGCCCTCGCGCAGCCGGAGCTGGTACAGGCTCGGGCGCAGGCCGGGGTCGTTCTCGCGGAGGGTGTCCAGGGACGTGGAGATGACCCGGCCGGCGTTCTCCGGTTCGATGCTGCGGCCCACGATGTGCAGGATCTGCGGCTGCTCGCCGACCGTCATCCGGACCCAGTCGCCGACGCGGACGTCCAGCAGGTCCAGCAGGCCCTGACCGGCCACCGCCTCGTCCGGGCCCCGCGCGGCGCGGCCCTCGGCGAGGGGGTAGGGGTAGGGCGAGGCATGGGTGCCAAGACCGCGCAGCGCGATCGTCGCCGTCTGGCCGGGGACCAGCGCCGCCACCTCCACCCCCGGGTAGGCCGCGGCGATCTGCGGGGTGCGGGCGAACTGGGCCCGCGTGGCGGCGTCGGTCGTACCGGCGTCCGTGCGGACGGTCAGCGCCGCCGGCAGGCCCATCCGATCGGGAGCGCTGTGGAAACGGTCGATGGTCGTCCAGGCGCCCAGCGCCACCACGATCAGCAGCAACGGAAGCGTCAGACGGGCGATCGTCGCCGCGCCGCGCGGGCCCCGGGTGAAGGCGCGGTGCCAGCCGAGCACCAGACCGGGCGGCACGCCGAGCCCCAGCGCCCGGCGGACCGGGCCCGAGAGCCGGCCGGCCGCCGGGGCCGCCGGGCGCGGCACCGGCACCGGCGGCACCCTGCCCGCCCGCCAGGCCGCGAGACCCGTGACGGCGGCGATGAACAGCACTGCCGCGACCGGCACCCCGGCCAGCGCCGCGGTGTGGCCGGGCAGGCCCTGCCACACGCCGACCGCGTCGCCCAGCCGGCCCGGCACACCGCTGCCGAGGCCCTGCACCAGCACGGCCGCGGCCACCGCGCCGAGCAGGGCGTAGGCCACGTGCTGGAGCAGGAAGATCCGTACCACCTGGGCGGGCGTGAAGCCGATCGCCTTCAGCACCGAGATGTCCCGCAGATGGCCGCGGATACGGGTGGCCAGCGCGCCGTGCACCGCCAGCCCGGCGGCGAGCAGCGCGCCCAGGCCGAAGAGACCGAGCACCTGGCCCAGCAGCCGGGTGTCGCCCTGGGCCTCGGCACGGGCCTGCTGCCAGGTGGCGACCTCGCCGACGGTGCCGGCGCCGAGCGCGGTCACGGCCCGCTGCACGGCGTAGTCCGTGTCGCCCGGGTCGGTCAGGCGCAGCCCGACGACCCGGCCGTACGGGGCGTGCAGCGCGGCCGGTGGGGCCCAGACCAGGCCGGGCCGCTCCCCGGGACGGTAGCCGGGCTCGGCGCTGTCGGCGATGCCGACGACGGTAAGCGTGCGGCGGGTGCCGGGCACGGTCAGCGTGTCTCCGGGCTCGGCCAGCAACGCGTGCGCGAGCCGGCTCTCCAGCACCACGCCGTCGGGGTCGGCCGGCCGCAGCCACTGTCCGGAGGTGATCAGCGGGCGGCCGACCGCCGGGCGGCCGTCCGTGGCCCGCAGTTCGACCGCGGCGCGGGTACCGCGGGCGGCGACGGTGACCGACTCGGTGGCGTAGGGGCCGGCGACGGAGGCGACGCCGTCGAGTGCGGCGAGCCGGTGGGTGTCGGCCGTGGCCGTGGTGTGCAGCCACACGTGGGCGCCGCGGGACTGGGTGAAGACCCGCTGCCAGGGGTTGGTGGCGTAACCGAACAGGGCGGTGGCCAGCAGCAGCGACGCGACGATCCCGGCGGTGGCCAGCACGATGAACAGGGCCTCGCCGCGGTGCGCGCGCAGATCGGAGTGCGCCCAGCGCAGAGTCGCTCGCACCGCCCTCAGCCCCTCACACCGGCGGGCCGCAGCACGGCTCGCCCGCGAGTGGCCACCATGGCGAGCCCCGCTCCCGTCCTCGCTCCGCCGGCGTCCGTGACCAGTCCGTTCACCGGGCTCATTCCGTCAGCTCCAGTACGCCCGAGGTGCCGCGGCCGCGGGCCGGCGGAGCGGCGTCCAGCGTCGCGTCGTCCACGATCCGGCCGTCGAAGAAGCTGATGACGCGGTCCGCGGCGCTCGCCAGCCGGGCGTCATGGGTGACCAGCACGATCGTCTGGCCGCGCTGGTGGAAGCGGGACAGCAGCCGCATCACCTCACGGGTGCCCTTGCTGTCCAGACTGCCGGCGGGCTCGTCGGCCAGCAGCAGCGGCGGGTGGTTGACCAGGGCCCGGGCGAGGGCCACGCGCTGCTGCTCACCGCCGGACAGCTCACCCGGCATGCTGCGCTCCTTGCCGGCGAGACCCAGCTCGGCCAGCAGCTCCTCCCGCTCGGCGCGGGCCCGCTTCGGCGCCACCCCGGCGAGCAGCGCGGGCAGCTCGACGTTGTCGGCGACCGACAGGTTGGAGACCAGATTGAAGAACTGGAAGACGATGCCGATGCGTTTGCGCCGCTCCACCGCCCAGCGGGCCTCGCTCCAGGTGTCCGTGCGGGCCTCACCCAGCCAGACGCTGCCCCGGTCCGGCCGCTGCAGCCCGCCCAGCAGGTGCAGCAGCGTCGACTTGCCGGCGCCGGACGGGCCCGTGACGGCCACGAACTCACCGGCCGCGACGCTCAGGTCGACGCCGCGCACGGCTTGCGCGGGGGCGCCCTCGCCGTGGTGGGTCTTCACCAGCCCCTCGGCGCGCAGCACGGGAGCCGAAGTCCGCGTGTCCTCGCTCACTCCAGCTCCTCCAGCTCTTCCTGGCACCGCTCCAGCCAGTCCAGGTCGGCCTGCAGATGCAGCATCGCGCCCTCGATCAGCAGATGGGCGATGCGGTTCTCCCGGCTCTCCGACGCCGCCAGCTTCGACAGGCTCCGCATGGTGTTCAGGTACTGGCGCCGCTGGCGGTTGATGAGGGCGATCTGGTCGGCGAGACCGGTCTGCGGGGCGAGCGCGAGCTTCATGAAGAACTCGTCCCGCACCCGCGGCTCGTCCTCGGTGTCCTCGAACCAGGTGCTCAGCGCCTCCCGGCCGGCGTCGGTGAGGTGGTAGATCTTCTTGTTCGGCCGACTGGACTGCTCGACCTCCTCGCCCTCGATCAGCCCTTGCTTCTCGAGGCGGCCGAGGGTCACATAGATCTGGCCGATGTTCGGCTGAGGGTACGCGGAGCCCAGCAGTTGCTCAAGGTCCTGCTTCAGCTCGTAGCCATGGGCCGGACCACGGGCCAGGAGTGCCAGGAGGGGCAGGCGCACGCCGTCGGTCCTCCTGTCTGGTCAATGTGCTCCAGGCCTCTAGGGCCTGCCGTCAATTTCCCGCCTGCCCGGCGGCGCCTGGCACGCACGCCCCCAAGATCTTCGACCAGGGGGGACCCCCAGCCGCGTTGCCGAACCGCCCACGTGGCTCCGCCACGAGGGCGCTCCGGCGCCTTGCGATCGCACGCACCAGGCACCGCCGGGCCCGCCCTCCGGGCGGACGCCGAGAAATTGACGGCAGGCCCTAGTATCGCGCATTACCTAACAGGTATACATGGCCTCTGACCCCGGGCGAGGGTGCCCGTGGCCGGTGTACAGGGAGGAACCTATGCGGTGGATACGTGCCGCCGGTAGGGGCCTCCTCGTTCTCGCCGTCGTACTCACCGGTTACGTCGCCTCCGGAGCCCGCGCCGACGAGGGGGCCGCGGGTGGCCGAGGGCCGCTCACCCTGGCCACGGCCGGGGATCTCACCGGCTACCTGGGCCCCCTTCTCCAGGGCTGGAACGACAGTCATCCGGGGGAGAAGGTCACCCTCGTCGAGCTGCCCGACTCCGCCGACGAGACCCGCGCCCAGATGGTCACGGACCTGCGCGGCGGCGACCGCGGCCGGTTCGACGTGCTGAACATCGACGTCGACTGGACCTCGGAGTTCGCCGCGGCCGGCTGGATCGCCCCGCTGCCGCGCGCCCGTTTCCCGCTGCACACCTTCCTGCCGCCGGTCGTGGACACGGCCACGTACGACGGCCGGCTCTACGCCGTGCCGTACGTGACCAACGCCGGGCTGCTGCTGTACCGCAAGGACGTCCTCGCCAAGGAGGGCCTGCCGCCGCCGCGCACCTGGGCCGAGCTGGAACGCGATGCCAGGACGATCGCACCGAGGTACGGCCTCGACGGGTACGCCGGCCAGTTCCTGCCCTACGAGGGGCTGACCGTGAACGCGGCCGAGGCGGTCTACTCGGCCGGCGGCACCATCCTCGGCGACGAGGGCGCCCGGGTCACCGTGGACTCCGCGGCCGCCCGTGAGGGCATCGGCTTCCTGGTGCGCGGCCTGCGTGAGGGCTGGATCCCCAAGGCGGCGCTGACCTACAAGGAGGAGGAGTCCAAACAGGCGTTCCAGGACGGCCGGCTGCTCTTCCTGCGCAACTGGCCCTACGCCTACGCCGTCGCCTCCGCCCCCGGTTCCCGGGTCGCCGGCAAGATCGGCGTCGTACCGCTGCCGGGGCCCGACGGTCCCGGCACCAGCGTGCTCGGCGGGTCCAACCTGGCCGTGAACGCCCATGCCCGGCACCCGGAGTCGGCCGAGCGCCTGATCGCGTATCTGACCAGCGAGCGCGTGCAGCGCCAGGTCCTCACGCAAGGCGCGCTGCCGCCCGTACGCGCCGATCTCTACGACGATCCGGCCCTGGTGCGGCGGTTCCCGTATCTGCCGACCCTGCGGATGAGCGTGCTGAACGCCGCGCCGCGTCCCAAGAGCCCGCACTACGACCAGGTCAGCCTGGTGGTGCAGGCGGTCGTGCACGACGCGCTCACCGGCCGCCAGACGCCCGCCGCGGCGGTACGGCGACTGGCGCGCGAGCTGGCCGCCACCTCCCGCGGATAGTTACCTGTTAGGTAACGCGGACGTCTCATCTGCTCGCTGGATGCCCTGAACCGTCCCGTTTTGTCGTGCCAACTCCACGGTAGCTTCTGTTCTTTTCATTGACACCCGCGCGACACGGCTACCTAACATGCATGCATGTTGAGTAAGTACCGCTGGTGGCGTGACGCGGTGATCTACCAGGTGTACGTCCGCAGCTTCCTGGACAGCACCGGCGACGGCATCGGCGATCTCGCGGGCGTGCGAGCCGGACTGCCGTACCTGAAGAAGCTCGGCGTGGACGGGATCTGGCTGAGCCCCTTCTACCCCTCGCCGCAGCACGACCACGGCTACGACGTCGCCGACTACTGCGACGTCGACCCGCTCTTCGGCGACCTCGCCGAGTTCGACCTGCTGATCGCGGCCGCCCGGCGCCTCGGCATCAGGGTCCTGCTGGACATCGTCCCGAACCACTGCTCCAGCGCGCACCCGTGGTTTCGCGAGGCCCTGGCGAGCGCGCCCGGCAGCCCGGCCCGCGCCCGCTTCCACTTCGCCGACGGCCGCGGCCCGGACGGCGGCGAGCCGCCCAACAACTGGCACGCCATGTTCGGCGGCCCGGCATGGACCAGGGTCACCGAGGCGGACGGCCGGCCCGGCCAGTGGTACCTGCACATGTTCACGCCCGAGCAGCCCGACTGGAACTGGCGCAACCCCGAGATCACCGCCGAGTTCGACCGGGTCCTGCGGTTCTGGCTGGACCGCGGTGTCGACGGCTTCCGCATCGATGTCGCCGCCGGCCTGTACAAGCACCCCGCGCTGCCCGACTCCGACGACCCGGAGGCCGACGCCCGCACCCGCGACTCGGTCAACCCGCTCGCCTGGAACCAGCCCGAGGTGCACGACGTGTGGCGGCACTGGCGCTCCGTCTGCGAGGAGTACGCCGAGCGCGACGGACGCGAACGCCTCCTCGTCGGCGAGGTCTCCGTGCCCACCGCCCGCGAACACGCCCGGTACGTACGCCCCGACGAACTGCACCAGGCCTTCTTCTTCGACCTGCTCGGCGCCCCCTGGGACGCCGACGCCTTCCGCAAGGTCATCTCCGAGGCCATGCAGGACATCGCCGGCACCGGCTCCACGGTCACCTGGGTCCTCAACAACCACGACCAGGTCCGCACCGTCACCCGCTACGGCGAACCCACCCCGCACGGCAGCGGCCTCGGCGCCGCCCGCGCCCGCGCCGCCGCGCTGCTGATGCTGGCGCTGCCCGGTGCGGCGTACATCTACCAGGGGGAGGAGCTGGGCCTGCCCGAGGTCGTCGACCTGCCCGACGACGTGCTCACCGACCCGATCTTCCGCCGCACCGGCAGCCGGGCCCGCATCCGTGACGGCTGCCGGGTGCCGCTGCCCTGGTCGGGGCAGGCCTCCCCGTTCGGCTTCACCTCCGGCGCCGAGACCGCCAAACCCTGGCTGCCGCAGCCGGACTACTTCGCCGAGTACGCCACCGACCGCGCGCTCGCCGACACCCGCTCCTTCTGGCACCTCTACCGCGACGGCCTGCAGCTGCGCCGCCAGCTGCCGCAACTGGGCGAGGGCGAGCTGCGCTGGCTGGACACCCCGCCCGGGGTGCTCGCCTTCACCCGCGGCGACGGCCTGGTCTGCGCCGTCAACTTCACCACCGCCAAGGCCGCCGCACCGGCGCCCGGCACCCCGCTGCTGTCCAGCGGCCCCTGCCCCGTCCCCGGCGAACTGCCCGGCTCCACGGCCGCCTGGTGGATCGCCGACCTCTGAGCCCGCCCGTCAGCCCGCCCGTTACCCACCCTTCGAAGGGACATCGACGATGATGCGACGACGTACCACCCTGCTCACCGGCTGCACCGCCCTCGTGCTCGCGCTCGGCGCCACCGCCTGCGGCGGCAGCACGCCGGTCTCCGCCGGCGGCGGCGACAAGGCGCTCAGCGGCAAGACCGTCACCGTCGCCGGTGTCTGGTCCGGCAGCGAGCAGAAGAACTTCCAGAAGGTCCTCGACGCGTTCAGCGAGAAGACCGGCGCGAAGACGCAGTTCGTCTCCACCGGCGACAACGTCTCCACCGTGGTCGGCAGCAAGATCGAGGGCGGCAACGCCCCCGACGTCGTGATGGTCCCGCAGGTCGGCGTGCTCCAGCAGTTCGCGAAGAAGGGCTGGCTCAAGCCGCTGTCGCCGGCCGCCCAGCAGACCATCGGCGCCGACTACGCCCCCGTGTGGAAGACGTACGGCAGCGTCGACGGCACCCTGTACGGCCTGTACTTCAAGGCCGCCCACAAGTCCACCGTCTGGTACAGCCCCACCGCCCTCACCCAGGCCGGCGTCAAGCCGCCGGCCACCTACGACGAGATGCTGAAGGCCGGGCACACCGTCTCCGACTCCGGACTCGCCGCGTTCGCGGTCGCCGGACAGGACGGCTGGACCCTCACCGACTGGTTCGAGAACATCTACCTCTCCCAGGCCGGCCCCGAGAAGTACGACGCCCTCGCCGCCCACAAGCTGAAGTGGACCGACGCGTCCGTCGTCAAGGCGCTCGAGACGCTCGGCAAGCTCTTCAAGGACAAGCAGCTCATCGCGGGCGGACAGAACGAGGCCCTGAACACCGACTTCCCCGGCTCGGTGGAGAAGGTGTTCGGTCCCAAGCCCCAGGCCGGCATGGTCTACGAGGGCGACTTCGTGGCCGGAGTCGCACACGACCAGTTCGGCAAGAACATCGGCACGGACGCGAACTTCTTCCCCTTCCCCGCGGTCGACGGCGGCAAGGCCCCGGTCGTCAGCGGCGGCGACGCGGCCGTCGTCCTCAAGGACGGCAAGAACGCCGACGCTGGCATGAAGCTGCTGGAGTACCTGGCCACCCCGGAGGCGGCGGCCGTATGGGCGAAGGCGGGCGGCTTCCTGTCCCCGAACAAGAAGCTCGACCTCGGCAGTTACGGCGACGACGTCACCCGCGCCACCGCCAAGTCGCTGATCGCCGCCGGTGACTCGGTCCGCTTCGACATGTCCGACCAGGCGCCGGCCTCCTTCGGCGGCACCAAGGGCGTCGGCGAGTGGAAGCTGCTCCAGGACTTCCTGCGCGACCCGTCGGACGCGAAGGGCACGGCCGCCAAGCTGGAGGCCGCCGCGGCCAAGGCGTACCAGGGCTGATCAGCGATGACCGCCACCCTCACGAAAGAGGCGAGCCCCCCGCGCGACGCGCCGGGCGCCCCGCGCGCCCGGCGGCTCAAGCGGCGCGGGCGGATCATCGCCCTGCTGTTCGTCTTCCCCGCCCTGCTGCTGCTCGGCGCGCTCGTCGTCTACCCGGTGCTGTTCTCCGTCGGCCGAAGCTTCTTCGACGCCTCCGGCACCCGCTTCGTCGGCGGCGACAACTACACCGAGATGTTCCGCGACCCGGCGACGCTCAAGGCCATCCGCAACACCACGATCTGGGTGGTGGTGGCCCCCGCGCTGCTCACCGGGCTCGGCCTGATCCTGGCCGTGCTGGTGGAGAAGGTCCGCTGGGCCACCGCCTTCAAGCTGCTGCTGTTCATGCCGATGGCCGTGTCCTTCCTCGCCGCCGGCATCATCTTCCGCCTCGCCTACGACGAGGACCCCGACAAGGGCGTCCTCAACGCGGCCGTGGTCTCCGTCCACGACGCCTTCACCGGCACCTCCTCCTATCCGACGGCCCGCATCCGGGACGGACAGGGCCTCGAACAGGGCCGGGACGGCTCGTACCTGACGACCGCCGGCGTCCGGCCGGGGCAGTCGGCGGCGCTCGGTCTGGTCGGTGTCCTGCCGGGGGACCTGCCCAAGGACGTCCGCCCCGCCTACGGGGCCGCCGCCCGCACGGCCGCCGCCGACGAGGTGCGCGGAGTGGTCTACCTCGACTTCACACCCGGCGGCGGAGGACGCCAGGGCCACGTCGACCCCCAGGAGAGCGGCCTGCCCGGGATGAAGGTGGAAGCGGTCCGCGACGGGCACACCGTCGCGAGCGCGACGACCGGCTCCGACGGCTCCTTCCGCCTCGCCGGGCTCGACGACGGCACGTACACCCTGAAGCTGCCCAAGGCGAACTTCGCCCCGCCCTACCAGGGCGTCTCCTGGCTCGGGCCGACCCTGGTCACGCCGGCGATCATCGGGGCCTACCTGTGGATCTGGACCGGCTTCGCGATGGTCCTCATCGGCGCCGGCCTGTCCACGCTGCCCCGGGACGCGCTGGAGGCGGCGCGGATGGACGGCGCGAACGAGTGGCAGATCTTCCGCCGGATCACCGTGCCGCTGCTGGCGCCGGTCCTCACGGTCGTCTTCGTCACCCTCGTCATCAACGTGATGAAGGTGTTCGACCTCGTCTACATCATCGCGCCCGGACCGGTGCAGGAGGACGCGACGGTCCTCGCCACCCAGATGTGGCTGGTGTCCTTCGGCGGCGGCAACAACCAGGGCCTCGGCAGCGCCCTCGGCGTCCTGCTGCTGCTCCTGGTCATCCCCGCGATGGTCTTCAACGTCCGCCGCTTCCGAAGGAGTCAGCGATGAACGCGGTCAGGCGGGGCCTCGGCAACGCCGTGGTGCAGGCCTTCCTCGTGGTGATCGCCCTGGTGTGGGTGACCCCGCTCGCGGGACTGTTCCTGTCCTCGCTGCGATCGGCCTCGGACACGGCCAAGGGCGGCTGGTGGACGGTGTTCGCCAGCCCCGGCCAACTCTCCTTCGACAACTACTCGGCGCTGCTGAAGAACGCCGGCATCACCCAGGCGTTCTGGAACACCGTGGCCATCTCGGTGCCGACGACCGTCCTCGTGGTCGTCCTCGCCGCGCTCGCCGGATACGCCTTCGCCTGGCTGGACTTCCCGCTGCGCGAGCCGCTGTTCCTGCTCGTGGTGGCGCTGCTGGTGGTGCCGGTGCAGATCGGCCTGCTGCCGGTCGCCAAACTCTTCGGGCAGCTGGGCCTGTTCGGCACCATCCCCGGCGTCGTCCTCTTCCACGTCGCCTACGGGCTGCCGTTCGCCGTGTTCCTGCTGCGCAACTACTTCGCCGAGATGCCGAAGGAGATGCTGGAGGCGGCCCGGATGGACGGCGGCAGCGAGTGGCGCATCTTCATCCGGCTCGTCCTGCCGGTGGGACGCCCGGCGCTCGCGTCGCTGGCCATCTTCCAGTTCCTGTGGGTGTGGAACGACATGCTGGTGGCGCTGCTCTTCGCGGACAGCTCCTCGCAGCCACTGACCGTGCAACTCCAGTCGCAGATCCGGCAGTTCGGCAGCAACATCGACGTCCTGGCGCCGGGGGCCTTCCTGTCCCTGATCGTGCCCGTGGTGGTGTTCTTCGCCTTCCAGCGGCACTTCGTGCAAGGCGTGATGGCCGGATCGGTGAAGTAGGCAGCCGGGCAGCCGGGCAGCGAAAAGACGCCGGGCGGACCGATTCCTCGGCCCGCCCGGCGTCCCGCGTCAGAAATCCCCGCTCACGGAGAGGACGGCGGGTACAGCGACCTCGGCAGCTGCGAAGCCGCCGCCGTGTCCAGCAGCCACAGGGTGCGGGCACGACCCCGGGCACCGGCGGCCGGGGCCTGGATCTCACCCGCGCCCGACAGCGCCATCGCCGCGGCCTGCGCCTTGTCCTCACCGGCCGCCAGCAGCCACACCTCACGGGCCGCCCGGATCGCCGGCAACGTCAGGGAGATCCGGGTCGGCGGCGGCTTCGGGGAGCCGTGCACCCCGACCACCGTCCGCTCGGTCTCCCGCACCCCCGGCAGCTCCGGGAACAGCGACGCCACATGCGCGTCCGGGCCGACGCCCAGCAGCAGCACGTCGAACACCGGGACCGGGCCGTGGTTCTCCGGGCCCGCCGCCCGCGCCAGCTCCTCCGCGTAGGCGGCTGCCGCCCCGTCCGCGTCGGTGCCGTACGGCCCGTCCGAGGCGGGCATGGCGTGCACCCGCTTCGGATCCAGCGGTACGGCGTCCAGCAGGGCCTCGCGCGCCTGGGTGACGTTGCGCTCCGGATCGCCCTCCGGCAGGAACCGCTCGTCGCCCCACCACAGGTCGAGGCGGGCCCAGTCGATCGCGTCCCGGGCCGGTGCGGCGGCGAGCGCCGCGAGGACGCCGTTGCCGTTGCGGCCGCCGGTGAGGACGACCGAGGCCGCACCGCGGGACGTCTGCGCGTCCACGATCCTGGTGATGAGACGGGCCGCGGCGGCCTGCGCCATCAGCTCCTTGTCGTGGTGCACGACCAGCTGCGGAGTGCTCACTTCGCCGCCGCCTTCCGCGCCGGGGACTTCCTGGCCGACTTGGCCGCCGCCTTCTTGGCCGGCGCCTTCGCGGCCTCCTCGACAGGAGTCCCGACGGCGACGGCGTCCCCGCCGGACCCGGTGTCACCGGTGTCCCCGGCGGGCTCCTCGGAGGGCTCTGCCGGGGCAGCGGTCTCCTCGGCGGCGGCCGGCGCCACCGAAGCCGGGGCGGTGTTCAGCTTCTCCACCCCGAACCGCAGCGCGGAGGCGTACGTGTCGTCCGGATCCAGCCGGCGCAGCTCCTCCGCGATCAGCTCGGAGGTCTCCCGGCGCTTGAGCGCCACCGCCCGGTCCGGCTGGCCCTGGACGGACAGCGTCGCCAGTGTGCCGTCCGCACGGTCCAGCTTGATCGGACCGCAGTCGGTGTCCATCCGGACCGCGGTCAGACCGGGGCCGGCCGACAGCGACCGTTTCACCGGTACGTCCAGCCGGTCCGCGAGCCACATCGCGAGCAGCTCGCAGCTCGGGTTGAACTCCTCGCCCTCCACCTCGACGGCCTGGACCCGGCACGTGACCTGGTCCAGCGCGGCCGCCAGCATCGAGCGCCACGGCGTGAGCCGGGTCCAGGCCAGGTCGGTGTCGCCGGGCGCGTAGGCCCGGGCGCGCGCCGCCAGCTCCCGTACCGGCTCCTCCGCCGCGTAGGAGTCCGTGACCCGGCGCTGCGCCAGCGCGCCGAGCGGGTCGTTCGCCGGGTCGAGCGGGGCGTTCACCGGCCACCACACGACGACCGGGGCGTCGGGAAGCAGCAGCGGCAGGACCACCGACTGGGCCTGGCCGACGACCTCGCCGTACAGGCGCAGCACGACCGTCTCGCCGGTGCCCGCCTCCGCGCCCACCCGCACCTCGGCGTCCAGACGGGACTGGGTGCGGTCGCGCGGGGTGCGCGAGACCCGCTTGATGACGACCAGCGTGCGCGAGGGGTGCTCGCGCGAGGCGTCGCTGGCCGCCTTCAGGGCGTCGTAGGCGTTCTCCTCGTCGGTGACGATGACCAGGGTCAGCACCATGCCGACGGCCGGGGTGCCGATGGCGCGGCGGCCCTGCACGAGTGCCTTGTTGACCTTGCTGGCCGTGGTGTCCGTCAGGTCTATCCTCATGGCCGGCGCCAGCTCCGTCCGTCGCGCTCCAGCATCTCGTCGGCCTCGGCCGGGCCCCAGGTACCGGCCTCGTACTGCGCCGGCCTGCCGTGGGCCGCCCAGTACTCCTCGATCGGGTCGAGGATCTTCCAGGACAGCTCGACCTCCTCCGTGCGCGGGAAGAGGTTGGCGTCACCGAGCAGCACGTCCAGGATCAGACGCTCGTACGCCTCCGGGCTGGACTCCGTGAAGGACTCGCCGTAGGCGAAGTCCATGGACACGTCCCGGATCTCCATCGAGGTGCCCGGCACCTTGGAGCCGAAGCGGACCGTCACGCCCTCGTCGGGCTGGACGCGGATGACGATCGCGTTCTGGCCCAGCTCCTCCGTCGCCGTGGTGTCGAAGGGGGAGTGCGGGGCGCGCTGGAAGACCACCGCGATCTCCGTCACGCGGCGGCCGAGCCGCTTGCCGGTGCGCAGATAGAAGGGGACGCCCGCCCAGCGGCGGTTGTCGATGCCGAGCTTGAGCGCCGCGTAGGTGTCGGTGGTGGAGCTCGGGTCGATGCCCTCCTCCTCCAGATAGCCGACCGCCTGCGCGCCACCCTGCCACCCGGCCGTGTACTGGCCGCGCACGGTGTCCCGGCCCAGGTCCTTGGGCAGCCGGACCGCGCCGAGCACCTTGGTCTTCTCCGCCGCCAGCGCGTCCGCGCCGAAGGAGGCGGGCTCCTCCATCGCGGTCAGCGCGAGCAGCTGCAGCAGGTGGTTCTGGATGACGTCCCGGGCGGCGCCGATGCCGTCGTAGTAACCGGCGCGGCCGCCGATGCCGATGTCCTCGGCCATCGTGATCTGGACGTGGTCGACGTAGGACCGGTTCCAGATCGGCTCGAACATCTGGTTGGCGAAGCGCAGCGCCAGGATGTTCTGGACGGTCTCCTTGCCCAGATAGTGGTCGATGCGGAAGACCTGGTCGGAGGCGAAGACCTCGTGGACGATCGCGTTGAGTTCCTCGGCCGACTTCAGGTCGTGGCCGAAGGGCTTCTCGATGACCGCCCGCCGCCAGGAGCCCTGCTTCTGGTCCGCGAGCCCGTGCTTCTTCAGCTGCTGGATCACGACCGGGAAGGACTTCGGCGGCACCGACAGGTAGAACGCGAAGTTCCCGCCCGTGCCCTGCGCCTTGTCCAGTTCCTCGATGGTGCCGCGCAGCCGCTCGAAGGCCTCGTCGTCGTCGAAGGTGCCCTGGACGAACCGCATGCCCTGGATGAGCTGCTGCCAGACCTCCTCCCGGAACGGCGTGCGGGAGTGTTCCTTGACGGCGTCGTGCACGACCTGGGCGAAGTCCTCGTGCTCCCAGTCGCGGCGGGCGAAGCCGACCAGCGAGAAGCCCGGCGGCAGCAGACCCCGGTTGGCGAGGTCGTACACGGCCGGCATCAGCTTTTTACGCGACAGATCGCCCGTGACGCCGAAAATGACCAGACCCGACGGCCCCGCGATACGCGGGAGCCGTCGGTCTGCGGGGTCACGCAGCGGGTTGCTGCCCGGGAGCAGCGGGTTGCTGCTTGACAAAGTGTCAGCCCTCCGAGGGAGCCAGGCGCTCGAGCTCCGCCTGCGTCGACTTGAGCAGGTCGTTCCAGGACGCCTCGAACTTCTCGACGCCCTCGTCCTCCAGCAGCTGCACGACCTCGTCGTACGAGATGCCCAGCTTCTCGATGGCGTCGAGGTCGGCGCGGGCCTGCTCGTAGGTGCCGGAGACGGTGTCGCCGGTGATCTCGCCGTGCTCCTCGGTGGCGAAGAGCGTGGCCTCCGGCATCGTGTTCACGGTGTTCGGCGCGACCAGCTCGGTGACGTACATGGTGTCCTTGTACGCCTTGTCCTTCACACCGGTGGAGGCCCACAGCGCACGCTGCGTGCGGGCGCCGGCCTTCTCCAGCGCCTTCCAGCGGTCCGAGGAGAAGACCTCCTCGTACGCCTGGTAGGCGAGGCGGGCGTTGGCGATGGCGGCCTTGCCGCGCAGCGCCTTGGCCTCGTCGGTGCCCAGCGCGTCGATCCGCTTGTCGATCTCGGTGTCCACGCGGGAGACGAAGAAGGACGCCACGGAGCGGATCTGCGACAGGTCCAGGCCGCGCTCCTTGGCCTTCTCCAGGCCGGACAGGTACGCGTCCATGACCTTGCGGTAGCGCTCCAGCGAAAAGATCAGCGTCACGTTGACGCTGATGCCGAGGCCGATGACCTCGGTGATCGCCGGGATGCCGGCCTCGGTGGCCGGGATCTTGATCAGCGTGTTGGGGCGGTCCACCAGCCAGGCGAGCTGCTTGGCCTCGGCGACGGTCGCCTTGGTGTCGTGCGCGAGGCGCGGGTCGACCTCGATGGAGACCCGGCCGTCCTGCCCGTCGGTCGCGTCGAAGACCGGGCGCAGGATGTCGGCGGCGTCCCGGACGTCCGCCGTGGTGATCATGCGGATGGCCTCTTCGACGGTGACCTTGCGGGCGGCGAGGTCGGACAGCTGCTGGTCGTAGCCGTCGCCCTGGGAGATCGCCTTCTGGAAGATCGTCGGGTTGGTGGTGACGCCCACGACGTGCTGCTCGTCGATCAGCTCGGCCAGGTTGCCGGACGTGATCCGCTTGCGCGACAGGTCGTCCAGCCAGATCGCGACGCCTTCGTCGGAGAGGCGCTTGAGTGCGTCTGTCATGGAAATTACATCTCCTACGTGTCGTGTGTGAGCGTCAGCGCTGGGCGGCTTCGAGGGATTCCCGGGCCTTCGCGGCCACGTTCTCGGCGGTGAAGCCGAACTCCCGGAAGAGCAGCTTGCCGTCCGCGGAAGCACCGAAGTGCTCCAGGGAAACGATGCGGCCGGCGTCCCCGACGTACTTGTGCCACGTGAGACCGACACCGGCCTCCACGGCGACACGGGCCTTCACGGACGGGGGCAGCACGCTGTCCCGGTACCCCTGGTCCTGCTGCTCGAACCACTCCACCGACGGCATGGACACGACCCGCGTGGGGATGCCCGCGGCCTGGAGCTGCTCACGGGCCTCGACGGCCACGTGCACCTCGGAGCCGGTCGCGATCAGCAGGACCTGCGCCTCGCCGCCTTCGGCCTCGAACAGCACATAGCCACCACGGGCCGCGTCGTCGTCGGGCTCGTAGGTCGGCACACCCTGGCGGGTGAGGACCAGGCCATGCGGCTGGCCCTTGCCGAACTCCTTCGTCCAGCGCCGCAGGATCTCGCGCCAGGCGATGGCGGTCTCGTTGGCGTCGGCCGGGCGCACGACGTTCAGGCCCGGGATCGCGCGCAGCGAGGCGAGGTGCTCCACCGGCTGGTGGGTCGGGCCGTCCTCGCCGAGACCGATGGAGTCGTGCGTCCACACGTACGTCACCGGCAGGTGCATCAGGGCCGACAGGCGCACCGCGTTGCGCATGTAGTCGGAGAACACCAGGAAGGTGCCGCCGTAGATACGGGTGTTGCCGTGCAGGGCGATGCCGTTCATCTCCGCGGCCATCGCGTGCTCGCGGATGCCGAAGTGGATGGTGCGGCCGTACGGGCTCGCCTCCGGCAGCGGGTTGCCCTCGGGCAGGAACGACGAGGTCTTGTCGATCGTCGTGTTGTTGGAGCCGGCGAGGTCGGCCGAGCCGCCCCACAGCTCCGGGATCACCGCGCCGAGCGCCTGCAGCACCTTGCCGGAGGCGGCGCGGGTGGCGACACCCTTGTCCGTCTCGAAGACCGGGAGCTTCTCCTCCCAGCCGGTGGGCAGCTCGCCCTTGGCGATGCGGTCGAACTCGGCCGCGCGCTCGGCGTCGGCGTCCCGCCACTCCTGGAAGGACTTCTCCCACTCCGCCTTGAACCGGCGGCCGCGCTCCAGGGCCTGCCGCGTGTGCTCGATGACCTCGTCGGCGACCTCGAAGCTCTGCTCCGGGTCGAAGCCGAGGACGCGCTTGGTGGCCGCGACCTCGTCGTCGCCGAGCGCCGAGCCGTGGGCGGCCTCGGTGTTCTGCGCGTTCGGGGCGGGCCAGGCGATGATCGAGCGCATCGCGATGAAGGACGGCCGGTCGGTGACCGCCTTGGCCTCCTGGATCGCGGCGTAGATCGCCTCCGGGTCCAGGTCGCCGTCGGCCTTGGCCTCCACCCGCTGCACGTGCCAGCCGTACGCCTCGTACCGCTTGCAGGTGTCCTCGGACACGGCCGTCTCGGTGTCGCCCTCGATCGAGATGTGGTTGTCGTCCCACAGCAGGATCAGGTTGCCGAGCTTCTGGTGGCCGGCCAGCGAGGACGCCTCGGCGGAGATGCCCTCCTGGAGGCAGCCGTCACCGGCGATGCAGTAGATGAAGTGGTCGAACGGGGACGTGCCGGGGGCCGCCTCCGGGTCGAACAGACCGCGCTCGTAGCGAGAGGCCATCGCCATGCCGACCGCGTTGGCGACACCCTGGCCGAGCGGGCCGGTGGTGGTCTCCACGCCGGTGGTGTGGCCGTACTCCGGGTGACCCGGGGTCCTCGAACCCCAGGTGCGGAACGACTTCAGGTCGTCCAGCTCCAGGCCGAAGCCGGCCAGGTACAGCTGGGTGTAGAGGGTCAGGGAGGAGTGTCCGGCGGACAGCACGAAGCGGTCACGCCCGACCCAGTCCGCGTCGGCGGGGTCGTGCCGCATCACCTTCTGGAAGAGGGTGTAGGCGGCCGGAGCCAGGCTCATCGCCGTGCCGGGATGGCCGTTGCCGACCTTCTGTACGGCGTCGGCGGCCAGGACGCGGGCGGTGTCCACGGCCCGCTGGTCCAGTTCGGTCCACTCGAAGTCTGTGGTGGTCGGCTTGGTGCTCACCCTTTTCAGGGCTCCTCTCCACATGTCGAATACCGGTCTGGTCGGGCGTGTGCCCACCGGTCGCCGGTGCACTGGGCGCCCACCGGCCGCTGTCGAGCCTACCCCCGTAAAGACGTGCGTTTTTCCCCGTCATTACAGACTGCCGGGACTGAGTGCGATCCGCCTCCTGACTGGGCCGTAAGGCATTCAGCACATGAATACGGACGCGCTCATCTGACCGCTCAATCGAGCTTCGCCATGCGCGGAAGAACGCATTCCGCAAACGGGTCGGCAAACGGCCGCAGGGTCCGGGGACGATCACCGGCGCGGGGCGGCCGCCGGGGCGCCGGCGGCCCGGAAACGATCACGCCCCGCCAACACGACCCCACCCCCGCGAAGGCCGGGGTATGGGCAACGTCTAAAGTGGCGTGGTACGCGCGAGCCTTTACCGCCACTTCACACGGGGAGGCTTGCTGGGATGTCTCTGTCAGGGGTGTTCGTGACGGCCGTTGAATCCCGTCCTGGGGGCGCCTCCCAGGCCGTTGAGGCTCTGGGGGAGGGGGCGCTGGGGGAGCACCCGACCCACCGGCCGTTCGGGGCCCGGGTCAAGGCGTTCGTGGCGCTGACCAAGCCGCGGATCATCGAGCTGCTGCTCATCACCACCGTTCCGGTGATGTTCCTGGCGCAGCAGGGTGTGCCGGACCTGAAGCTGGTGCTGCTCACCTGCCTGGGCGGCTATCTGTCCGCCGGCGGCGCCAACGCGCTGAACATGTACATCGACCGCGACATCGACGCGCTGATGGACCGCACCTCGCAGCGGCCGCTGGTCACCGGCATGGTCAGCCCGCGCGAGTGCCTGGCCTTCGGCATCACCCTCGCGGTGGTCTCGACGCTGCTGTTCGGCCTCGCCGTGAACTGGCTGAGCGCCTGGCTCTCCCTCGGCGCGCTCCTCTTCTACGTCGTCGTCTACACGATGATCCTCAAGCGCCGCACCGCGCAGAACATCGTCTGGGGCGGCATCGCCGGCTGCATGCCGGTGCTGATCGGCTGGACGGCGGTCAAGGACTCCCTGACCTGGGCGCCGGTCATCCTCTTCCTGGTCATCTTCTTCTGGACACCGCCGCACTACTGGCCGCTGTCGATGAAGGTCAAGGACGACTACGCGCGTGTGGGCGTGCCCATGCTGCCGGTCATCGCCTCCAACAAGGTCGTCGCCAAGCAGATCGTGATCTACAGCTGGGTGATGGTGGCCGTCTCGCTGCTGCTGACCCCGCTGGGCTACACCGGCTGGTTCTACACGGCGGTGGCGCTGGCCTCGGGCGGCTGGTGGCTGTGGGAGGCGCACGCCCTGCAGAACCGGGCGAAGGCCGAGGTGACGGGCGGCAAGCTGAAGGAGATGCGGCTGTTCCACTGGTCCATCACCTATGTGTCGCTGCTGTTCGTCGCGGTGGCGGTGGACCCCTTCCTGCGGTGACCGCGGCATTGCGGACATTCCGGGCGGGGTGGGTGGTGTATGCCACGCACCCCGCCCGTCGCCGTTTGATCTACCGCTGAGTAGCATCCTGACCATGGCAGACACGCAGCAGGTTGACGCGAAGGCCGAGCGCGCGGCGGACAAGCTCGCCCGGCGGATCAGCGCCTTCTCCAAGGCACACGGCGGCGCCGAGGGCCAGGTGGCCTACATCGGTGAGCGCGGCGCGCGGATCGTCCTCGTCGGCGAGGACGGCGGCTGGGGCGACCTGGTGGCCCCCTCCTACGACATCGCCGAGAAGGCCGTCGAGAAGTCCGGCATCACCGCCCACGAGTCCTTCGACGGCGAATTCGCGGCCAAGGTGACGACCGGGTCGTACGAGTGGAAGCGGATGGCCGGCATTCAGATCGGCGGCTGAGCATCACCTCACCCCCGGTTCACCCGTTAGGACGGGTAAGACCCGCGTCCTACGGGGAGCCGGAATGATCGAAACGCCGTCCCTCGTGGACCAGTACTGCCATGGCGTACTGAGAACGGAGCTGGGCCTCGGCACCTTCGAGGCCCAGCTGGCCCGTACCGAGGGACCACCCGCGCCCGGCACCACCCTCTTCGACACCCAGACCGGCTTCGCCGTACGCCGCTGGTGTCCGCCCCTGCTCGGACTGGAACCGCACTGCCCGCCCGCCCGCTATCTCGCCCGCCGCCGTGAGCTGGGCGTCCTGGAGGCCGGCCGCCGGCTGCTGCGCGGCAGCGGCGTCACCACGTACCTCGTCGACGCGGGACTGCCCGGCGACCTCACCGGCCCCGCCGAGATGGCCACGGCCGGGGACGCCGACGCCCACGAGATCGTGCGCCTCGAACTGCTCGCGGAACAGGTCGCCGACACCTCGGGGACCGTCGAGTCCTTCCTCGCCAACCTCGCCGAATCGGTGCACGGGGCCGCCGCGCACGCCGTCGCCTTCACCTCCGTGGCCGGGGTGCGGCACGGCCTCGCGCTCGCGCCGGAGCCGCCCGGTCCGGGGCAGGTGCGCGGCGCCGCGGGGCGCTGGCTGGCCGGGCGGCGGGTCGGGGGCGAACTGAGCGACCCGGTGCTGTTACGGCACCTGCTGTGGATCGCGGTGGCCTCGGGGCTGCCGCTCCAGCTGCACGCGGGGCTCGCGGAGCCCGGGCAGCGCACCGACCGCACCGATCCGGTGCTGCTGACGGACTTCGTCCGGGCGACCGCGGGGCTCGGGACCGACCTGGTCCTGCTGCACGGCTACCCCTACCACCGGCACGCCGCGCACCTCGCCGGAGTCTTCCCCCACGTCTACGCCGACGCGGGCGCCGCGCTGGTGCGCACCGGCGCCCGCGCGGCGAGCGTCCTCGCCGAGGTGCTGGAACTGGCACCCTTCGGCAAGATCCTCTTCTCCAGCGGCGCCCGGGGGCTGCCCGAGCTGCACGTCGTCGCGGCCCGTCTGTTCCGCGACGCCCTCGCCCGCGTCCTGGGCGGCTGGGTCGCCGAGGGCGCCTGGTCCCTGGAGGACGCGCAACGCGTCGCGCTCATGCTGGCGTCGGGAAACGCACGGCGGGTGTACGGGCTGGAGTGACCGCGCCTCTCGGCAACTCGTTGAACGGAGTGGCGTGCGCCGCCGCGGGGATGGTCCGTACTGGACGTACCCGATGACTCCTTGAGCGAGTTGCTCCCCGCATCGTGCGGCGCACGCCTTCGTCAGCCCGAAGCGGGCTCGAACCGGTCCGCGGGTGCCGGGACGGGCACGGCCGGGTCGGCGTCCGGGCGCTCGCGCAGCGAGAGCAGCACGCGCAAGACGCCGATCCACATCACGGCCGAGCCGAGCATGTGCAGGCCGACCAGAGCCTCCGGCAGTTTGGTGAAGTACTGGATGTATCCCACAGCGCCCTGGCTCAGCAGGATCAGGAACAGATCCCGGGTCCGCGCCAGCGGGCCCCTCGGCGCGTCGACCGCCTTCAGCACGAACCACAGCGCGAAGGTCAGCGTGACCACGATCCAGGCCAGCACGGCGTGCAGCTTGGCGACGGCCTCCCAGTCCACGGGGATGCGGTCCACCTCGCTGGAGTCGCCCGCGTGCGGACCGGCGCCGGTCACGACCGTGCCCACCGCGATCAGCAGCACGGAGGCGACCACCAGGAACCACACCAGCTGCTGTACGGACTTGCCGACCAGCGGCCGGGGCGCCCCGTCGCCCTCCCGGGTGCGCTGCCACATCACCGTCGCCACCGCGATCAGCGCGGTGGAGAGCAGGAAGTGCGCCGCGACCGTGTACGGGTTCAGGCCGACGAGCACGACGATGCCGCCGAGCACGGCGTTGCCCATGACGATCCAGAACTGGGCCCAGCCCAGCCGGGTCAGGCCGCGCCGCCACGGCTTCTGGGCCCGGGCGGCGATGATCGCCCAGCCCACGGCGGCGCACAGCACGTAGGTCAGCATGCGGTTGCCGAACTCGATGGCGCCGTGGAAGCCCATCGCGCTGGTGGCGGTGAGCGAGTCGTCGGTGCACTTGGGCCAGGTCGGGCAGCCGAGTCCGGAGCTGGTCAGCCGGACGGCACCGCCGGTGACGACGATGATCACGGCCATCACGAGAGCGGACAGGGCCGCCCGCTGGACCGTCCTCGGGGTCGGCGTCCAGCGTGCGGCGATGAAGGCGAGCGGGTTGCGCACGGCCGCGGTGGCGTCGGCGCGGGTCAGCTTGGGCACGGGCTCCATGGTAGGCGCCTGCTTGTGCACGCTTTCACGAGGGTCCATCGCGGACTACTCCCAGCGGAAGAACTTCCCGGCGGCCGCGAGCCCCACGACCGCCCACACGGCGAGGACGGCGAGGTCGCCCCAGGGCATGCCGGCCCCGTGCTGGAGCACGTCCCGCAGACCGTCCGACAGGGCGGAGATCGGCAGCAGCGCCAGCACGTCCTGGACGCCGGAGGGGAACTTCTCCAGCGGCACGATCACCCCGCCGCCGACGAGCAGCAGCAGGAAGACGAGGTTGGCGGCGGCCAGCGTGGCCTCGGCCTTGAGGGTGCCGGCCATCAGCAGGCCGAGCCCGGAGAAGGCGGCCGTGCCGACGACCAGCAGGAGCAGCACGGCGAACGGGTTGCCGTGCGGGGACCAGCCCAGCGCGAACGCGATCGCCGTCAGCAGGATCACCTGGAGGACCTCGGTGACCAGCACGGACGCCGTCTTCGCCGTCATCAGCGCCCAACGGGGCAGCGGCGAGGACGCCAGCCGCTTCAGGACGCCGTAGCGCCGCTCGAAGCCCGTGGCGATGGCCTGCCCGGTGAACGCCGTCGACATCACGGCCAGGGCCAGGATGCCGGGGGCGAGGAAGTCGACGGCCTTGCCGGCGCCGGTGTCGACGATGTCGACGGAGCTGAAGAGGGCCAGCAGCAGCGTGGGGATGATCACGGTGAGCAGCAGCTGTTCGCCGTTGCGCAGCAGCATGCGGGTCTCGAGCGCCGCCTGGGCCGCGATCATGCGGGACAGCGGCGCCGCCCCGGGGTTCGGGGCGTAGGTGCCGGTGGCGGTCACGAGCGCAGCTCCTTGCCGGTGAGTTCCAAGCTGTGCCGTCCCGGGGGGCGACCCCCGGACCCCCGGCCGATCTCGGTATTGACCGCAATCATGCGCGCAGCTCCTTGCCCGTGAGCTCCAGAAAAACGTCCTCGAGGGTGTGCCGCTCGACCGAGATCTTGTCCGGCATCACCCCGTGCTGGGCGCACCAGGAGGTGACGGTGGCCAGCAGCTGCGGGTCGACCTTGCCGTTCACCCGGTAGGAGCCGGGGGTCAGCTCGGCGGCCGAGCAGTCGGCCGGGAGCGCCTTGAGCAGGGAGGCGACGTCGAGGCCGGGGCGGCCGGAGAAGCGCAGGGTGTTCTCGGCGCCGCCGCGGCACAGTTCCTCCGGGGAGCCCTGCGCGATCACCCGGCCGGCGTCGATGATGGCGACGTCGTCGGCGAGCTGTTCGGCCTCGTCCATGTGGTGCGTGGTGAGGATCACGGAGACCCCGTCGGCGCGCAGGTCGCGCACGAGGTCCCAGGTGGCGCGGCGGGCCTGTGGGTCGAGGCCGGCGGTCGGCTCGTCCAGGAAGACCAGTGCGGGGCGGCCGACGACGGCCATGGCGAGGGCGAGCCGCTGCTGCTGGCCGCCGGACAGGCGCCGGTAACTCGTCCGGCCGCAGGAGCCGAGCCCGAGCCGCTCGATGAGCGCGTCCACGTCGAGGGGGTGGGCGTGCAGCTTGGCCATGTGGCGCAGCATCTCGTCGGCGCGCGCGCCGGAGTAGACGCCGCCGGACTGGAGCATCACCCCGATCCGGGGCCGCAGGGCGGCGGAGTCACGGACCGGGTCGAGGCCCAGGACACGCACCGTGCCGGCGTCCGGTTTCCGGTACCCCTCGCAGGTCTCGACCGTGGTCGTCTTCCCGGCGCCGTTGGGGCCGAGGACGGCGGTCACGCCCGCCCGGGCCACCAGGTCGAGGCCGTCCACCGCGGTTTTCGTGCCGTACCGCTTCACCAGGGCCTGGACCTGGACGACGGGCTCATCTCGCATGGCACCCGAGTCTAGGGAGCCGGGAACGGCCGCGGACGCGCGGGTGCCGAACTGCCGTCCGCCTCGGCCTCTCACCCTGCCGGGGGAAATGAGGGAGGAAGGGACGAGGAGCGTCTCGCCGGGCTCCACGCCCGGGTGCCGCAGCCGTGTGGCCAGGGTGTCCCCTGGGACCAGTGGGCCGGTGGGAGGCGTCGTCGGCCTGGGACCGCGGCCTCGCCCGCGACCTGCGCGGACGCCGCACTTTTGATCGATCAGAGATCGTTTCCGCAGGTCACATTAGGTATGCCTAAGTGACGCAGGGCACCACCCGCCCGTTCGGACGCCGCTTGTCACGCTCCGCGGAATTACGCAACAATGGCGTTGTGAAAAACGTCGGCGCGGCTCGGGAGACCCCCACGGGGACCCCGCAGGAGGAGTTCGCGACCGGGGAGCGCTCGACGCGCAACCGGGTCGCGCGGTCGATCCTGGACCACGGCCCGTCGACCGTCGCCGAGCTGGCCACGCGCCTGGGCCTCACCCAGGCGGCCGTACGACGCCATCTGGACGCCCTCGTCGCGGACGATGTCGTGGAGGCGCGCGAGCAGCGGGTGTACGGCACGCGTACGCGCGGGCGCCCCGCGAAGGTCTTCGCGCTCACCGACTGCGGCCGGGACGCCTTCGACCAGTCGTACGACAAGCTCGCCGCCGACGCCCTGCGCTGGATCGCGCAGCAGGAGGGCGGCCGGGACGCCGTCGCCGCCTTCGCCCGCGCCCGGATCGCCGCGCAGGCAGGGGCCTACCGCAAGGCGGTCGAGGCCGCGCCCCCGGAGAAGCGGACCGAAGCACTGGCCAAGGCCCTGAGCACGGACGGGTACGCTGCTACCGCGCGGAGCGCGCCCATCGGTGAGCAGCTGTGTCAGCACCACTGCCCGGTCGCCCACGTCGCCGAGCAGTTCCCGCAGCTGTGCGAGGCCGAGACGGAATTTTTCGCCGAGCTCCTCGGTACGCATGTGCAGCGGCTCGCGACGATCGCCCACGGCGACGGCGTCTGCACGACGTTCATCCCCAAGAACGACCCCAAGATTTCCACTGACGCATCTGCTAGCACGGCCGGGAGGAACCCCGCATGACTCTCCCCACGGAGACTGCCCACCCTGAGCTCGAGGGCCTGGGCAAGTACGAATACGGCTGGGCCGACCGCGACGAGGCCGGTGCGTCGGCGCGGCGTGGTCTGAACGACGACGTCGTCCGCGACATCTCGTCCAAGAAGGACGAGCCGGAGTGGATGACGAAGCTTCGCCTCAAGGGCCTGCGTCTCTTCGAGAAGAAGCCCATGCCGAACTGGGGCTCGGACCTGTCGGGGATCGACTTCGACAACATCAAGTACTTCGTGCGCTCCACGGAGAAGCAGGCGGAGTCCTGGGAGGACCTGCCCGAGGACATCAAGAACACCTACGACAAGCTGGGCATCCCGGAGGCGGAGAAGAAGCGCCTCGTCGCCGGTGTCGCCGCCCAGTACGAGTCGGAGGTCGTCTACCACCAGATCCGCGAGGACCTGGAGGAGCAGGGCGTCATCTTCCTCGACACCGACACCGCCCTGAAGGAGCACCCGGAGCTCTTCAAGGAGTACTTCGGCACGGTCATCCCGGCCGGTGACAACAAGTTCGCCGCGCTGAACACCGCCGTGTGGTCGGGCGGCTCCTTCATCTACGTGCCGAAGGGCGTGCACGTCGAGATCCCGCTCCAGGCCTACTTCCGGATCAACACCGAGAACATGGGCCAGTTCGAGCGGACCCTGATCATCGTCGACGAGGGCGCCTACGTGCACTACGTCGAGGGTTGTACGGCCCCGATCTACAAGTCGGACTCGCTGCACTCCGCGGTCGTCGAGATCATCGTCAAGAAGAACGCCCGCTGCCGCTACACGACCATCCAGAACTGGTCGAACAACGTCTACAACCTGGTCACCAAGCGCGCCGTGGCCTACGAGGGCGCGACCATGGAGTGGGTCGACGGCAACATCGGCTCCAAGGTGACGATGAAGTACCCGGCCGTCTACCTGATGGGCGAGCACGCCAAGGGCGAGACCCTGTCCATCGCCTTCGCCGGCGAGGGCCAGCACCAGGACGCCGGCGCCAAGATGGTCCACATGGCGCCGAACACCTCGTCCAACATCGTCTCCAAGTCGGTGGCGCGCGGTGGCGGCCGTACGTCCTACCGCGGTCTGATCGAGATCGGTGAGGGCGCCGCCGGATCGAAGTCCAACGTGCTGTGCGACGCGCTGCTCGTGGACACGATCTCCCGGTCGGACACGTACCCCTACGTCGACGTCCGCGAGGACGACGTCTCCATGGGCCACGAGGCCACCGTCTCCAAGGTCTCCGAGGACCAGCTCTTCTACCTGATGAGCCGCGGCCTCGCCGAGGACGAGGCGATGGCGATGATCGTGCGCGGCTTCGTCGAGCCGATCGCCAAGGAGCTGCCCATGGAGTACGCGCTGGAGCTCAACCGGCTGATCGAGCTGCAGATGGAGGGCGCGGTCGGCTAATCACCGGCCCGGGGCGGCCCCCGCGCCGCCCCGCCGTCCCCGTCAAGCCCCATACGTAACGGAAAGCGAGCACTACGACAGCCATGGCTGAGGCCCAGAACATCCCCGTGGGGTCGACGACCTCCGGCGCCATCGCGGTGGCCGGGGAGTCCACCGTCGCCACCCGCATGAGCGCCCCGCCCTCCTTCGACGTCGCGGACTTCCCGGTCCCGCACGGCCGTGAGGAGGAGTGGCGGTTCACCCCGCTGGAGCGCCTGCGCGGGCTGCACGACGGCACCGCCACCGCCACCGGCGACGGTGTGAAGGTCGACGTGCAGGCCCCCGAGGGCGTCACCGTCGAGACCGTCGGCCGCGACGACGCGCGGCTCGGCAAGGCGGGCACGCCGGTGGACCGCGTCGCCGCCCAGGCGTACTCCGCCTTCGAGAAGGCCTCGGTCGTCACCGTGCCGAAGGAGACCGTCCTCACCGAGCCGATCCGCATCGCGGTGCACGGCGAGGGCGGCACCCGCTTCGGCCACCAGGTCATCGAGCTGGGCGCGTTCGCCGAGGCCGTCGTGGTCATCGACCACACCGGTGACGCGGTGCTCGCCGCCAACGTCGACTACGTCCTCGGCGACGGCGCCAAGCTGACCGTCGTCTCCGTCCAGGACTGGGACGACAAGGCCGTGCACGTGGCCCAGCACAACGCCCTCGTCGGCCGTGACGCCTCCTTCAAGTCGGTCGTCGTCACCTTCGGCGGCGACGTCGTGCGCCTGCACCCGCGCGTGTCCTACGCCGGCCCCGGCGGCGAGGCCGAGCTGTTCGGCCTGTACTTCACGGACGCCGGCCAGCACCAGGAGCACCGCCTGCTCGTCGACCACAACGTGCCGCACTGCACGTCCAACGTCGTCTACAAGGGCGCGCTGCAGGGCGAGGAAGCGCACGCGGTGTGGATCGGTGACGTGCTCATCGAGGCCGCGGCCGAGGGCACGGACACGTACGAGATGAACCGCAACCTGGTTCTCACCGACGGCGCCCGGGTCGACTCCGTTCCGAACCTGGAGATCGAGACCGGCGAGATCGTCGGCGCCGGCCACGCCTCCGCCACCGGCCGCTTCGATGACGAGCAGCTGTTCTACCTGATGGCCCGCGGCATCCCGGAGCACGAGGCCCGCCGCCTGGTCGTGCGCGGCTTCTTCGCCGAGCTGGTCCAGCAGATCGGTGTCGCGGACATCGAGGAGCGCCTGATCGCGAAGATCGAGCAGGAGCTGGAGGCGTCGGTCGCATGACCTTCGTACGCGCCTGCGGCGTCAGCGAGCTGGAGGAGGACACCCCGAAACGGGTGGAACTCGACGGCACGCCCCTGTCCATCGTGCGGACCGAGGGCGACGTCTACGCGATCCACGACATCTGCTCGCACGCGAACGTCTCCCTCTCCGAGGGCGAGGTCGACGACTGCCACATCGAGTGCTGGCTGCACGGCTCGCGCTTCGACCTGCGCTCCGGCAAGCCCGACAGTCTTCCGGCGACGCGTCCCGTCCCCGTATACCCCGTAAAGATCGAAGGGGACGACGTGCTCGTCTCCCTCTCCCAGGAGTCCTGAGGCACCCATGGCAACGCTTGAAATCCGAGACCTGCACGTCACCGTCGAGGCCGACAACGCCACGAAGGAGATCCTCAAGGGCGTCGACCTCACCGTGAAGCAGGGCGAGACGCACGCCATCATGGGCCCCAACGGCTCCGGCAAGTCGACCCTCGCCTACTCGCTGGCCGGTCACCCGAAGTACACGATCACCGGCGGCACCGTCACCCTCGACGGCGAGGACGTCCTGGAGATGTCCGTCGACGAGCGCGCCCGCGCCGGCCTGTTCCTGGCGATGCAGTACCCGGTCGAGGTCCCCGGCGTCTCGGTCTCCAACTTCCTGCGCACCTCCGCCACCGCGATGCGCGGCGAGGCCCCGAAGCTGCGCACCTGGGTGAAGGAGGTCAAGGAGGCCATGGAGCGCCTCAACATGGACCCCTCCTTCGCCGAGCGCAACGTCAACGAGGGCTTCTCCGGCGGTGAGAAGAAGCGCCACGAGATCCTCCAGCTCGAGCTGCTCAAGCCGAAGGTCGCGATCCTCGACGAGACCGACTCCGGTCTGGACGTCGACGCGCTGCGCATCGTGTCCGAGGGCGTCAACCGCGTCCGCGAGACCGGCGAGGTCGGCACCCTGCTGATCACGCACTACACGCGCATCCTGCGCTACATCAAGCCGGACCACGTCCACGTCTTCGCCGGCGGCCGCATCGTCGAGTCCGGCGGCGCCGAGCTCGCCGATCAGCTCGAGGCCGAGGGCTACGACAAGTACGTGAAGGGTGGCGCATCCGCGTGACACAGCTGCCGGGCCTCCTCGACACCGAGGCGCTCCGTAAGGACTTCCCGATCCTCGACCGGGTGCTCCACGACGGCAAGAAGCTGGTGTACCTGGACAACGCGGCGACCTCGCAGACGCCGCGCCAGGTCCTCGACGTACTCGCCGAGTACTACGAGCAGCACAACGCCAACGTCCACCGAGGCGTGCACGTCCTCGCCGAGGAGGCCACGGCGCTCTACGAGGGTGCGCGCGACAAGGTCGCGGAGTTCATCAACGCACCGAGCCGCGACGAGGTGATCTTCACCAAGAACGCCTCCGAGTCGCTCAACCTCGTGGCGAACATGCTCGGCTGGGCCGACGAGCCCTACCGGGTGGACAGCGACACCGAGATCGTCATCACGGAGATGGAGCACCACTCCAACATCGTGCCGTGGCAGCTGCTGGCGCAGCGCACGGGCGCGAAGCTGAAGTGGTTCGGCCTCACCGACGACGGCCGCCTCGACCTGTCCAACATCGACGAGGTCATCACCGAGAAGACGAAGATCGTTTCCTTCGTGCTGGTCTCCAACATCCTGGGCACGCTCAACCCGGTCGAGGCGATCGTGCGCCGCGCCCAGGAGGTCGGCGCCCTGGTGTGCATCGACGCCTCCCAGGCCGCGCCGCACATGCCGCTGGACGTGCAGGCGCTGCAGGCCGACTTCGTGGCCTTCACCGGCCACAAGATGTGCGGCCCGACGGGTATCGGTGTGCTGTGGGGCCGCCAGGAGCTGCTGGAGGACCTGCCTCCGTTCCTCGGCGGCGGCGAGATGATCGAGACCGTCTCGATGCACTCTTCGACGTACGCCCCGGCGCCGCACAAGTTCGAGGCGGGCACGCCCCCGATCGCCCAGGCGGTCGGACTCGGCGCGGCCATCGACTACCTGAACTCGATCGGCATGGACAAGATCCTCGCCCACGAGCACGCGCTGACCGAGTACGCCGTGCAGCGTCTGACGCAGGTACCGGACCTCAGGATCATCGGCCCGACCACGGCCGAGGACCGCGGGGCTGCGATCTCCTTCACGCTCGGCGACATCCACCCCCACGACGTGGGCCAGGTCCTCGACGAGCAGGGCATCGCGGTGCGCGTCGGCCACCACTGCGCGCGGCCGGTCTGCCTGCGCTACGGAATTCCTGCGACCACGCGAGCGTCGTTCTATCTGTACTCCACGCCGGCCGAGATCGACGCTCTGGTCGACGGCCTGGAGCACGTACGGAACTTCTTCGGCTGAGGGGCGTGAATTCAAGACCGTGAAGCTGGACTCGATGTACCAGGAAGTCATCCTGGACCACTACAAGAACCCGCACGGGCGGGGCTTGCGGGACGGCGACGCCGAGGTCCACCACGTGAACCCGACGTGCGGCGACGAGATCACGCTCCGCGTGAAGTACGACGGCGCCAAGGTCACGGACGTGTCGTACGAGGGCCAGGGCTGCTCCATCAGCCAGGCCAGCGCCTCCGTCCTGAACGAGCTGCTGGTCGGCAAGGAGCTGTCCGAGGCGCAGAAGATCCAGGAGACCTTCCTGGAGCTGATGCAGTCCAAGGGCAGGATCGAGCCCGACGACACGATGGAGGAGCTCCTGGAGGACGCGGTCGCGTTCGCCGGGGTCTCCAAGTACCCGGCCCGGGTCAAGTGCGCCCTCCTCAGCTGGATGGCGTGGAAGGACGCGACGGCCCAGGCACTGGGTGGCGCCGACGCCGAAAGGAAGACGGCATGACCGACACCGCTGAGATGAAGCCGGCCTCGGAGGAGGAGCTCCGCGAGGCGCTGATGGACGTCGTCGACCCCGAACTGGGCATCGACGTCGTCAACCTCGGCCTGATCTACGGCATCCACGTCGACGACGCGAACATCGCGACCGTCGACATGACCCTGACGTCGGCGGCATGCCCGCTGACCGACGTCATCGAGGACCAGGCGAAGTCCGCCACGGACGGCCTGGTCAACGAGTTGCGCATCAACTGGGTCTGGATGCCGCCGTGGGGCCCGGACAAGATCACCGACGACGGCCGCGAGCAGCTGCGGGCGCTCGGCTTCAACGTCTGACGTCCACGGACGTCACGTCCGCCGGGCTTCGGCCGCGGACACGGAAAAGGGCGGCACCCCTCGGGGTGCCGCCCTTTTCCATGTCCGCTCTCGCCTCGCCCCGGGCGCGTTGTGTACGGTCGTACACATGGGATACCTCACGCTCGTAGCCGCCATCGCCGCCGAGGTGGCCGCGACCACGGCCCTGAAGTACAGCGACGGCTTCAGCCGGCTGTGGCCCTCCGTGCTGACCGCGGTGGGGTACGCCCTGTCGTTCGTCCTGCTCGCCCAGACCCTGAAGACGGTGTCGGTCGGCACCGCCTACGCGATCTGGTCCGGGCTGGGCACCGCGAGCATCGCGGCGATCGGGCTCATCTTCTTCGGGGAGGGGCTGGGACCGGCCAAGATCGCCGGGATCGTGCTGATCATCCTGGGCGTGGCCGTGCTCAATCTCGGCGGCGCCCACTGATGGCCCGCCGGTACGACCCCGAACGCCGGCAGCGGATCATCGACGCGGCTCTGCGGGTCGTGGCCCGCAAGGGGCTGGCCGGACTGAGCCACCGCAGCGTCGCCGCCGAGGCGGACGTACCGCTCGGCTCCACGACCTACCACTTCGCGAGCCTCGACGAGCTGATGGTGGCCGCCCTGCGGCAGTCGACGGAGGGCTTCGGCACGCTGCTCGCGGCGCGCGGCGGGCTGACCGACGCCCGCGCGGATCTGGCCGGCGAGCTGGCGTCCCTGCTCGGCGCCTGGCTGGCCGGTGAGCGCTCCGGCGTCGAGCTGGAGTACGAGCTGTATCTCGCCGCCCTGCGCCGGCCCGCGCTGCGTCCGGTCGCCGCCGAATGGGTGGAGAGCCTCGTCGTGCTGCTCGCCCGCCGCACCGACGAGGTCACGGCGCGGGCGCTGGTGGCGTTGATGGACGGCATATGCCTGCAGGTGCTGCTGACGGACGCCGTCTACGACGAGCGCTACGCCCGCGAGATCCTGGCCCGGGTCATCCGCTGACGGAGGGCCGGTGGGGCCTGCGCCGGGGGCTTCACGGCCGGGGGGCCGCCGGGCCCTTGACGGCCGTCAGCGCCGCCTCCACGCTGCCCGCGATGTCGCTCACCGGGTACTGCACGTGCCGGACGATCCGCTCCCGGTCCACCACCAGCGTCAGACGCTTGAGCCGGCTCGCGCCCGCCGCGCGGAACGTCGGCAGCCGCAGCGCGGTCACCAGGTCCAGGTCGGCGTCGGAGAGCAGGCGCTGGCCGAGCCGCTCCTTCTCGGCGAACGCCCGCTGCTCGTCCGGGCGCTGTACGGACACGCCGTACACCGTGGCGCCGGCGGCGGCGAAGTCGGCGAGCCGGTCCCGGTAGGTGCAGGACTCCAGGGTGCAGCCGGGGGCGCCGGGGATCTCCGACCAGCCCGGGGGATAGGCGTCCGCGCGGGCGTAGGCGCCGGGGAAGCAGTACAGCACCGTGAACGGGGTGTTCGCGGCGACCGGGTCGCGGGGCGCGCCGGTGTCGTCGAGAAGGGTCAGCCCGGGGAGGCGTGTGCCGAGCAGTTCGTGCACCCGCCGGGCCTCGGAGGAGGCGTCCGCCGTCGTGGCCGAGGTGGTGCCGTCGCCCAGCACCCACGCGTCACCCCAGTCCTGCAGTGCGACCAGCACCGGCAGCAGGGCGCGGCCGCGCGGGGTGAGCCGGTACTCGTGCCGCACCGGGCGCTCCTGGTAGGGGACACGGGCCAGGACGTCCGCCTCCACGAGCAGCCGCAGCCGCTCGGTGAGCACCTTGCGGGACATGCCCAGCTCGCGCTGGAGCTCGTCGAAGCGGTGCACACCGCGGGCGGTGTCCCGCACGATCAGCAAAGTCCACCAGTCGCCGACCACGTCCAGCGCCTGGGCGATGGCGCAGGTGGAATCCTCCAGGCTCGTTCTGCGGGCCATGACCCTCCACCTCTCCGTCCACCGGTCGTCGTTGACCCGAGGCTGCCATGCTGACATAGTCAGTTCCCAAAAGGAACTTAATCGGGGGGTGGGCCGTGCGAGGCCTCAAGGACGTTCCGCGCGCGGTGTGGCTGCTGGCAGCCGGGACCTTCGTGAACATGGCCGTCAGCGTGACCTTCGCCTATCTCTTCCTCTATCTGACCGGCCCGCGCGGCCTCGGCCCCGGTCAGGCGGGCCTGCTCGCCGGCGCCGGGGGAGTGGGCCTGCTCGCCGGCAACTTCACGGGCGGCTGGTTCGGCGACCGGTTCGGCCACCGCCCGGCTCTCCTCGCCTCCGCCACCGTCGGCGGGCTGCTGCTGGCCGCCGTACCCGTGCTGCCGACACCCGCGCTGTACGCCGCGCTGCCGCTCGCCCAGTACGCCGCCGGGGTGCAGCGCGCCGCGAGCTCCGCGCTGGTCGCGGTGATCGTGCCGGACGGGGCGCGGCGGCAGGCGTTCGCGGTGATGCGGGCGGCGGGCAACGGAGGGTTCACCGTGGGCCCGCTGCTCGGCGCGCTGGTCGCGACCCGGCTGTCGTACGACTGGCTGTACGTCGCCGACGGGCTCGGCAGCGTGGGGCTGGCGTGCTGGACGGCGCGGGTGATTCCGGCAGCGGTGCGGGTGCGGCGGCGGGCGGACACCGGGATCCGGAAGGCGGCCGCCGGGGAGAGCCTGTGGGCGGCGCTGCGGGCGCGTCCCGCGGTCCTGGTGCTGCTCGCGGCGATCGTGGTCGTGGACGTCGTCTACCGGCAGCAGTACACGACCTTCCCCGTCTACCTCGCCGACCACGGCCTGGACACCGGCGTCTACGGCGCCCTGCTCGCCGTCAACGGCGGGGTGCTGCTCTGCCTGGAACTGCCTGCCGCCCTCGCCCTGCGCCACCGCTCACCGCTACCGGTCGTGGCGACCGGGCTGCTCCTCGTGGCGGCGGGGTACGGCGCGCTGCTCGCCGGAGCGGGCACCGGGACCGCGGTCGCGATGATGGTCCTGCTGACCCTCGGGGAACTGCTGTACAAGACCCCCGCCACTGCCTACGTCGCCGATCGCGCCCCGGCGCACGTCCAGGGCCGCTTCCAGTCCCTGTACGCCGGCGCGTCGATCACCGGCGTGGTCCTGGCCGCCCCGCTCGGCGGCACGCTGTACCAGGCGGCGCCGGGGTGGCTGTGGCCGCTGTGCGCGGGCGCGGCCGCGGTGGCCGCGTGCGCGGTGGTGGCGGGAGGGCGGCTGGAACGGGGCGGCGTCCCCCGAGTCCGTGAGGAACGGGCGGCGGAGCCGGCGGCGGGCCCGCCGGTGGCCGCCGCCCAGGGTGCGGGCAGGCGCCGCGGTCCGCTGCTCTGAGGTCCCGCCGGCAGTGTGCTCGGGCGCCGCCCGGCTGACGGGGCGCCCCGGCGCGGTGCCGGCCGGCCCCTGTCCACCGCCGGTCGACCGCTGTCCAGCACTGGTCGGCCCTTGTCCACTCCACCGCCGGTCGGCCCCGTTCCACCGCCCGCCACCTGAGACAACGGCCCGCTGGTTGGCCTCCGTGCCCCCTGGCCGGTTAGGTTGCCCTCATGACCGACTCGACTGCTTCTCGCACCACCGGCGCCGTCGCCGCCGGCCTGGCCACCATCGCCTCCGACGGCACCGTTCTCGACACCTGGTTCCCCGCACCCGAGCTGGTCGAGCAGCCCGGCCCCGCCGGCACCGAGCGGCTCGGCGCCGAGCAGGCCGCGCAGCTGCTGGGCGGCGGCGCCACCGCGGCGATCGGCCCGGACGCCCGCCGGGGCGTCGAGGTGGTCGCGGTCCGCACGGTCATCGCCTCCCTGGACGAGAAGCCGATCGACGCCCACGACGTCTACCTGCGTCTGCACCTGCTCTCGCACCGTCTGGTCAAGCCGCACGGCCAGAGCCTGGACGGCATCTTCGGCCACCTCGCCAACGTCGCCTGGACCTCGCTCGGCCCGGTCGCCGTGGACGACGTCGAGAAGGTGCGCCTCAACGCCCGCGCCGAGGGCCTGCACCTCCAGGTCACCTCGATCGACAAGTTCCCGCGCATGACGGACTACGTCGCGCCGAAGGGCGTGCGCATCGCCGACGCGGACCGCGTCCGCCTGGGCGCGCACCTCGCCGAGGGCACCACGGTCATGCACGAGGGCTTCGTCAACTTCAACGCCGGCACCCTCGGCACCTCCATGGTCGAGGGCCGTATCTCCGCGGGCGTCATCGTCGGCGACGGCTCCGACATCGGCGGCGGCGCCTCCACCATGGGCACCCTGTCCGGCGGCGGCAACGTGATCATCTCCATCGGCGAGCGCTGCCTGATCGGCGCCGAGGCCGGCGTAGGCATCGCGCTGGGCGACGAGTGCGTGGTCGAGGCGGGCCTCTACGTCACCGCCGGCACCCGCGTCACCATGCCCGACGGTCAGATCGTCAAGGCCCGCGAGCTGAACGGCGCCTCCAACATCCTCTTCCGCCGCAACTCGGTGACGGGCGCGGTCGAGGCCCGCCCGAACAACGCGGTCTGGGGCGGCCTGAACGACATCCTGCACAGCCACAACTAGGGCCTGTCGTTTGGATCAGGTCGGCCGGGAGCTGCGGTGCATCTCGGCCGACCCGAGCGGGGTCTGGTGCGTGCAGATGCAAGGCGGAGGAGGGCGCCAACGCGGAGCGTTGGCAACCGACGACAACGCGGCAGATGCGCGTGCCAGACCCCGCGACGCCGGCATGATCCAAACGACAGGCCCTAGGTAGCACGTGCGGCTGAGCGCCCTTCCACCGCGGGTGGGAGGGCGCTCGTCGTCTGTCGGGCGGGGGCGAGGGCGGGGGCCACGACGGGGAGACGCTACGGAAGCGGGCATCCCGTCACGAGGTTGTCGTACGTCGCCCGCAGGGTGGCCGTCGTCTCCGTGTCCGCCGGGCGCAGGGGTGGGCGGACCGGGCCCGCGGGGAGGCGGAGGGTGGCCAGGAGGGCCTTGGCGGTGACCGTGCCGGGGAGGTCCGTGGACATCATCCGGTCGATCAGGGGCGTCAGGGCGTGCTGGAGCCGGGCCGCCCGTGCCGTGTCTCCCGCGTCGTAGGCGTCCAGGACCGCCCGGACGTGGCGCGGGGCCACGTTCGCCACCGTGCTGACGCAGCCCGCCGCGCCCACCGCGTACAGGGCGAGGTGGTGCTCGTCGCAGCCGGCGTAGTACGCCAGGTCCGTCGCGGCGATGACCTTCTGGGCGGCGAGGAAGTCGTAGGAGCAGTCCTTCACCGCCACGATCCGGGGGTGCTCGGCGAGACGGAGCATCGTCTCCGGTGCGATGCGGCTGCCGGTGCGGGCCGGGATGTCGTACAGCATCACCGGCAGGGCGGTCGCGTCCGCCACCTCCAGGAAGTGCGCCTCGATGGCGTCCTGGGGCGGCCGGCTGTAGTACGGCGTGACCAGCAGGACGCCGTCGGCGCCCGCCTTCTCCGCCTCGAGGGCCAGGGCGACGGTGTGCCGGGTGTCCGCGGTACCGGCCCCGGCGACGATCGGCACCCGCTCGCCCACCGCCTCGCGCACGGCGCGGATCAGCTCCGCCTTCTCCGCGTCGCTCGTCGTCGGCGACTCTCCCGTCGTGCCGGAGAGCACCAGGCCTTCGCAGCCCTCCGCCACCAGATGTGCGGCCAGCCGCTGCGCGCCGGCCGTGTCGAGGGCGCCCTCCTCGGTGAAGGGCGTGATCATCGCGCACAGGGCGCGGCCGAAGGGAGGTGCCGAGGCGGCTGCGTAGGTCATGGGAGTAGTGTCGGCACGCCGATCGTGAAGCTCCACTTAAATCTGCTACGGGGTACGGGTAAGGAACGCTTCGCAAAGGTCCTCGGGTCGGCGTTCGGCCGGGGCCGGCAAGCCGTCCGGCCGCCCTGGGCCCAGGACGGGCTCGCCATCCGGCCGCCCTATGTCCAAGTCGGGCTCTCATGCGTCACCATGGCTTTCAGGACGGTCATGCACCCACCGCTCATGGAGGCGTCATGAAGCTCGGCAAGGCACTGGCCACCGGCGTCGCGGAGGAAGAGCCGCAGATCCGCGACGAGGAACCCGAACCCACCCAGGAGATCACGGACGTGGAGGTCTCCGTGCCCGAAGAGGTGCCCGCCGCCCGATGAGGCTGCGGCTCCCGCAGGAGCGCCCGTCCGACCCGCCGACCGGATACAAGATCGCCCACCCGGTGCTCTCCCAGGACGGCACCCGGGCCGGGTTCACCGGGGTGTCGCTCGGCGGGGCGCTCCCGTACGGCGTCCTGGCCGACGCGTCCTGCGTCTACGGCCGCCGGCACCGCCCGCCCGCCCGGCTGTGCGACTGCGGCTTCCACAGCGTGCACGAGCGCGCCGACGCGGAGGCCCTGCTCAGCACGGCCGAGCACCGGGCAGCCGTGCTGCTGGAGGTGTCGGTCCTCGGCGCCTACATCCGCTTCGAGCGCGGTTTCCGCAGCGCCCGCCAGCGGGTGCGTACGGCGACCGTCGGACCCTGCGCCTGCGGCGCCCCCGCGGTGACCCTGGCCGACGCCGGCTGGGGCCGGCCCGGTTGGCGCGCGCTCGCCCCGTCCTGCGCGGGCTGTGTCCGGGCGCGTACGTCCCTGTCGCTCGCCGCCTTCGCCCGGCTGGCCGGGGAGGGGATGCGGGTGGTGGGCGCGGCCGGCCCGGAGATCCGTCAGGTCCGCGGTGAAAGCCTCGACGTGCCCGAACTGGTCGCCGAAGCCGCCCTGTTGCAGGCCCGGCTCGACTGGTTCCAGACCCAGCTGGCCCGGCTCGGCGACCGCGGTACCGGGAGCGCGCCGCAGGGGTAGCGGGGGCGGACGGCGGGGTGGCGGGGACGGGAGGCGCGGCGTCACGGCGTCGCGCGCGGCCCGTCTAGTGACGGCCGGTCAGGGTACCCGGGGACGGCCGTGACCGAGAGGAGGCGGAACACCGTGACCGGGACCTTGGACACCCGGCCCGTGCACGAGGAGAGACGGTCCTCGCATCACACCGCACACAGGCCGCCGCGGGCACGGCGATCGTCGCGCTGTCACCGGCGCCGCCCGTGCGGGCCGCCGCGCCGGCCGTGACGGTGCTGCTGCGCGCGGTCGCCGGCCGCTCCCAGCCGCGCCGCGCCGTGCCGCGCCGCCCGCGCCGAAGGAGGCGCCCGGCGGCGTCGGGGCCGATGTCGAGGAGATCAGGGAAAGGGCGCATCGATGACGGACGCGAGGAACGGCTCCTCCGGCAAATCCCACCGGGGAGCCAAGGGCCCCGACGAGCTGCGGCACCAGATCGCCGAGACACGCAGCCAGCTCGGGGCGACGGTCGGGGAACTGGCCGCCAAGGCGGACGTGAAGGGGCGGGCCCGGGCCCGCGCGGCCGATCTGCGCGACAAGGCCGGCGCCATGACGGTCCAGTTGCGCAGCAGCGCCGCCCAGGCCGGGCACGTCGTACAGGACAAGGCCTCCCACATGGGCCACACGGTCCAGGAGCGGGCCTCCCACATGGGCCACACGGTCCAGGAGCGGGCCTCCCACGCGGGTCACACCGTGCAGGAGCGGGCCTCGCGCGCAGGGCACGCCGTGCAGGACCGGGCGGGCCACGGACGGCACACCGTCGAGCAGCGGCTCCCGCGGCCGGTGCGGACCGTCTACGTGACGGGACGGCGCCACCCCGGGGTCGCCTGGGCCGTGCTGGCGGCGCTGACCGCGGCCGGGGCCTGGCGGGCCTGGCGGGCGTACCGGCACATGAAGTGACCGGCAGGTACCGACCGGCGAACAGGAAGTGACCGGCGCACCGGCGTGAGCGGCGGCGGGTCGCGGCCCGGGCCGGTGGACGTCCGGCCCGGGCCGCGGCGCGTCGGTGGACGTCCGGCCCGGCCGCGGTGTGTCCTCCCGGCGGGGTTGACCTCAACACCGCTTGAGGTTGAAAGGTGATCTCTGCACGCATCCGCTGCCGATCACCGGAGGCCGTCATGACCCGCCGTACCGATGCCCACCCCGATCTCACCGACCCGCGCGTCGGCGCGCCGTTCTTCAGCACCTGGCGGGTCGGCACACCCGAGCGGCAGCGGCTGACGGTCGAGGCGATCGCGCGTACCTGGGAGCGGCAGCCCTGGCCCACGGACGACCTGCTGAGCTACCACGTCTACACCGGCCGCGACGGCTCCGCGCTGATGCACCACTCGCAGTGGGCGAGCGAGCAGGCGTACGAGGCGTTCGTGCGCACCCGGCGCCAGGAGCGGGTGGACGAGATCGACACGGCCGTGCCGGACATCGAGCGGGTGAGGCTGGACCGCTACCGCTACCACCGCAGCCGTGAGCGCGCCGTGGGCGACACGCGGGTGCCCGGCCTGATCGTGGCCGTGCGGATCGACTTCGAGCCGGCCGCCGCCGGGCAGCGGGGCGAGTGGATCGACCTGGTGCTCAAGGCGCTCGAGGACGACCCGGTCGGCCACCGGGGCCTGATCTCCGCCCGCTTCCACCTCGCTACGGACGGCACTCACGTCCTCAACTACGCCGAGTGGGAGAGCGAGCGTGCCTACGACGAGGTGCTGGCCGCCCCCGGAGCGGGCATCGGCGCCCCCACCGAGCAGTGGGAGCGGGTGCGCACGTACCCGGGCGTGCGGGGGTTCACCGCCGCCCGGTACGAGCACGCCCTCGGTCTCCTCCCCGCCTGACCGGAGGAGGAGACCGGTGCGCGGGGCTACGGGTGGAAGCGCAGCACCTGCGGGTCGTGGTCGCTGATCTGGTCGTGGAACTCCGAGTTCAGGTGCACGCTGTCGTACTCGAAGTCGCAGCCGCGCCGGATCGCCGGGCTGATCAGGATCTGGTCGAGCACCTGGGCGTTGCCCTGGTAGTCGTAGGTGTACCGCTCACTGCGGGGCAGCGACTTGATCGCCGACCACAGCTCGCCGTCGCCCTCGAGGATCTTCGCGGTGTCGGAGAATTCGAAGTCGTTGAGGTCGCCGAGCGCGATGACGTCCGCGTTCTTCTGCACCGCCAGCAGGCTCTTGACGAAGGTGTTGACCTCCGCCGCCTGCTGGTGGCGCTGGGTCTCGGAGCTGCGCACCGGCGGCTGGTACTGGGAGGTCAGCCCCTGGTCGCCGCCCTTGGAGTTGAAGTGGTTGGCGATCACGAAGACCGTACGGCCGCGGAAGACGAACTCGCCGGCGAGCGGCTTGCGGCTGGACTTCCACGCGTCGGACGTCGGGTCGATCCGCCCCGGGGAGACGGTCAGCGCCGCCTTGCCGTGCTCGCGGGTCACACCGACCGCGGTGGTGGCGTCGCCGCCGGGGCGGTCGGTGAACGACACCCGCCCGGGGTTGAAGAGGAACACCTGGCGGATGTTGCCGCCGGGCTCGCCGCCGTCGGTGTCGTTGGCCGGGTCGACGGAGCGCCAGTCGTAGCGCGGGCCGCCGGCCGCGACGATCGCGTCGATCAGCTTGTTCACCGTCACGTCCGCGGCGGTGGTGCCGTCGTCCTTGGCGCCATTGTTGTCCTGGATCTCCTCCAGGGACACGATGTCGGGCGACTTGAGGTTGTTCACGATCGCGGAGGCGTGCGCGGCGAAGGTGCCGTCGGACGGGTCGAGGTTCTCCACGTTGTAGGTGGCGACGGCCAGTTCGCCGTTGCGCTGCTTGCGCGTGGTCTCGCGCTCCAGGCCGCCGCTCTCCAGCGTGCCGAGGCTGCTCGCGACGAGGGTGTAGCCGCCGAACTGGTTGTAGTCGAGCGGGCCGGTGGTGGCCCCGGTGAGGGTGTCGCCGACGTTCGCGGCGGGGAAGTCGGCGGTGGCGCCCAGCGACTGGATCTGCAGACGGCCGGTGTTCTGGGAGTCGTAGGAGCCGTAGACCGTGCCGCCGCGACGGCTGGCGTGCTCGTCCGGCTTCACCGTCACCCACAGCTCGGAGTACGGGTCGCTGGCGCCGACCACCCGGGCGTCGGCGACCTGGACGTTCATGCCCTCCAGGGACTCGTAGTAGTCCAGGGCGTACTGCGCGGGCCGCAGCATCAGTCCGTTGATCGAGTTGCCCGCGGCGCTGTCCCCGGCGGGCGCGTAGACGTCCGGGACGGAGGCGGCGTCCACGATCACCGGGGCGGGGACCGCGTTGCCGCTGGAGACCACGGTCACCCCCGGCTTGGTGATCTCGGTGATCGACTGGTTGCCGGAGGAGGTGCCGCCGGGGACGTACTCCGAGACCGTGCCGGACACCTTCACCGCGTCGCCGACGGCCACACCCTTGGGCGTGGAGCTGGTGAAGACGAAGACGCCCTCGCTGGTCGCGGGGTTGTCGTCCGCGTTCGGGTCCTGGATCCAGAAGCCCTTGGACGAGCCGTAGGTGCGTATGCCGGTGATGATTCCGGCCACATCCGTGACCTTCTGGCCCGCGTAGGGGGAGGTCCGGGTCGTGCCCTGGATGTCGTGGATGCGCACCGAGTCCGCGTGCGCGGTGGAGCTGAGGACGACGGTGGACGCCGCGGAGCACACGGCGGCGACGGTGAGCGCGGCGAGACGCGCGGACGACTTGCTCGGCAAGGGATTCCCTCCGGGGACGTGACAATGGCGCCGGGACGAGGGTGGTGCGGGCGGCGCATGACGCGCGTAGAAGCGGTGAACGGTCGTTCCCTTCTTTCTACGCGCGTCAATTTCCAGCCTGGCCGGGACAGTTGTCAAGGTTTCGGCCATGTACGACGGGCGGCGGGGAGATGAACCGGGCGGCATGGGTGGAAACCCGTCTAGGCTGAACGGGCAGAGTGGCACCACGCGTCCTAGGAGAACCAGCCCATGTCAGACAGCTCCCCCCTGCCCCCGGTGCGGCTGACCCCGGAAGCGGAGCTGGCGCGGGACGCCCTGTCCACGCCGCTGCTCGCCCGGGCCGCGAAACTCGCCCGCTGGGCCGGGCCCGGCACCCGCGTCGACGCCGGGGGCGGCCTGGTGGAGGAGCAGCTGCCGGGTGCCGCCGAAGCGCTCGGGCTCACCGGGGACGACGCGGTGGCGTACGCGAGCGAGGCCTGGCGCGTCGCCGTCGACACCGGACTCGTGGAGATCACCGACGAGGAGGCCGGCACCGTGGCCGCGGGGCCGGACCTGGCGCTGCTCACCGGCTCCCCGCAGGACGTGCTCGGCCTCTGGCTCGGCGCCCTGGAGACGGTGATCGCGGACGCGAGCGTGCCCGACCTGGACGACCTGGTCGACGCGCTCGACGAGGGCGGGGAGGTCGACTTCTCGCAGCTGGACTGGGACCCGGAGGCGGAGGCCGCGTTCCTCGACGGCGTCCTCGGCAACCTCTACCTGCTCACCGTCAACGAGGACGGACCCGGCGACGGGCCGGTGCCGCTGCCCGCGCTCGCCGCGTCGATGATCGTGCCCGGCGACATGGGCGAACCCACCAACGACATGCTGGAGCAGGTCTCCGACGCGATGATGCGCCTCGACGACCAGTTCCGGCTGCTGGAGCCGGTCGGGCTGGTCGAGTACCAGCCGGTGGACGAGGCCCTGATGGCGGACGCCGACGAGGAGCCCGCCGCGCCCGTCGACGACACCGACGTGGCCCGCTACGGCATGGTCCGGCTCACCCCGCTCGGCCTGTACGGGCTGCGGGCGCGGCTGCTGGAGGCCGGGTTCACGGCGCCGGCCGTGGGAGAGCTCGCCGACAAGGGCGCCGACGCGCTGCTCGACGGCACCGCGCACTACGGCCCGCTGGCCGCCCGCGCCGAGACCGAGCAGTGGCTGGCCCGGCGCGAACCCCTCGCCGCCGCGCGGGAGTTGCTCGCCGCGGCGCGCGGCAGCGACACCGGAGCACCGCTGCGGCGGCTGCGCTGCCAGGAGGCACTGTCCCTCGTCGGTACGGCCGCCGAGCCCGCCCTGCGCGAGGTGCTGGACGATCCCGAACTGGGCGGACTGGCCCGGGTCTGGCTCACCGAGCACGGCGCGCAGGACGTGCCCGCGCCGTCCCCGGACCTGATCTTCTGGCTGACCATCGACACCCTGGCCGCCCAGCTCGCCGCCGAGGGCAACTCGGAGGAACTCCAGGGCCTCGTGGAGGGCCTGGCCGCCCAGCACGACGGCTTCTTCGCCGCGGCCTGGCGCGTCGACCACCCCGCCACCGCCGACGTACTGGAGGCGATGGGCCGGCTGCACCCCGACAAGAAGGTCGCCAAGGAAGCCCGTAAGGCCGCGTTCAAGGCGCGGTCGGCCCACGGCGGCTGAGCGCCCGCCGGACCCCGTACGACCGTCCCGAAGGGCCCCCGCCGCTCGCCGCGCGGGGGCCCTTCTTTGCCCGCCGATGGGCGCACCCGTACGGATTCATGGAAGCCGACCCGCTCATGACGCCCCGCGTTCAACCCCCGTTCAGTCGCGGGCGCGACGGTGGCGCCGACTCGGAGGTCCGCCGGCCTCCACGGCACATCCACCGTCTCAGGAGACACGCATGTCGCTCACCCGCAGGGACTTCGGCAGGAACACCGCGGCCACCGGTGCCGGGATCGCCCTGGCCGGCACGGTCGGCGCCCTGGCCAGCGCGCCCAACGCCCTCGCCCTCGCCGACACCGGGACCGCGGGCGAGGCCTCGGCGGACGCGCACCACGGGGTCGGCTACGGCCCGCTCCTGCCCGACCCCAAGGGCATCCTGGCCCTGCCCGCCGGCTTCTCCTACCGCGTCATCACCCACAGCGGGAAGACGACGCTGGAGTCCGGCGAGCCCACCCCGTCCAATCACGACGGCACCGCCACCTTCCACGGCCCGCGCGGCGCGACCCTCCTGGTCAACAACCACGAGCTGAAGGGCCCGCGGGCGAACTGGAAGTACCCGGTGCCGCTCACCGAGGGCCTCGTCTACGACCCCGCCGCCTCCGGTGGCTGCACGGTCGTCGAGGTGCGCCGCGACCATGTCGCCGAGTGGGTCGGCATCGCCGGCACCTCCACCAACTGCGCCGGCGGCCGCACCCCCTGGGACACCTGGCTCACCTGCGAGGAGACCGAGGACAAGGCCGGCCAGAACGGCATGACCAAGGACCACGGCTACGTCTTCGAGGTCGACCCCGAGGACCGGCGCGCCAACCGCGACCCGAAGCCCGTCAAGGCGTTCGGCCGCTACGCCCACGAGGCCGTCGTCATCGACCCCCACCGTGGCCACGCCTACCTCACCGAGGACGCCTCCGGCCCCAACGGCCTGCTCTACCGCTGGGTCCCGCCGCACGGCTTCGAGCACGGCCGGGGCAGGCTGCGCACCCTCGCCGACGACGCCGGAGTGCTCCAGGCGTTCAAGTGCTTCGACTCCGGCGGCAAGTTCGTCGACGACCTGTCCCGCGCCACGAAGACCGGCACGATGTACGGAGTGGACTGGGTCGACGTCCCCGACCGCGACGCGAAGACCGTCTCCGTGCGCAAGCAGTTCACCACCGGCCAGGTCACCCGCGCCCGCAAGCTGGAGGGCATGTGGTGGGGCGACGGCGGCGCCTACATCGTCTCCTCCTTCGCCCGCGAGGAGAGCCCCGTCCAGCACGACGGGCAGGTCTGGTTCTACGACCCCAAGCGGCGCACCCTGACCCTGAAGGTGCTGCTCGGCGTGAACCCCGACCCGGCGAAGGACGGCGCCTTCGACGGCCCCGACAACATCACCGTCTCCCCCTACGGCGGCCTCGTGATCGCCGAGGACGGAGAGGGCGTGCAGCACCTGTTCGGCGCCACCGAGAGCGGCCGCACCTACCCCATCGCCCGCAACGAACTCAACATCGGTTCGGCCGAGAAGCCCGAGTACAGCGAGTTCACCGGCGTCACCTTCTCGCCCGACGGCACGACCCTCTTCGCCAACATCCAGGAACCGGGCATCATGCTGGCGATCACCGGCCCCTGGAAGCGCCAGAAGCGGTAACCGCCCCCGCCGCGGCGGCCGTTAATTCGTTCGCAAGGCCCGAGCTGCGCCTCCTACAGTGAGATCACAACGCAGCGCACCTCCCGGTGCGATGACAGCGGCTACTTCTTCTCCCAAAAGAATCCGATGCCGCAGTCGACCTGATCTCGGGAGGCGCAGCTCATGGTGGGTGCCCGGTGCGCAGGCAGCGGATACTTCGGTCAGCGGGTCGCGGGTTCGAATCCCGTCGGCACCTTCGAGGTGCCGTAGCTCAGCGGGTAGAGCAGCTGTTTTTCCTCCGTCGCCGACTTCGACCTCGGGCACCCCCATCTGTCGCGCCTCCCTCCGAAATGCCGCAGAATTCGGGGGAATTCATCATGGCGCGCTTCAACACACGTACCGCAAAGGCACAGCCCGTCTCCCGCGTCACCTCCACCGGACGCGTGCTGCGCACCTGTGAGGGCGGCCGGGGCCACGAGCGGGACGCGCGCTCCGAGCTCTTTCTGCTCGCGGTGTCGCACCTCGTCTCCCAGCGGGCCTTCTACGAGTCCGGCGCGGAGCGCGACGACCGGTTCGCCCGGCTCGTGCGCGAGCTCGCCGTCACCGACCCCTCCTGGACGGCCGGCCTGCTCGGCTGGCTGCGCGGCGAGGGCGGCATCCGCACGGCCGCGGTCGTCGGCGCCGCCGAGTACGTGAAGGCACGCCTGGACGCCGGAGTCAGCGACGGCCCGTCGAACCGGCAGGTCGTGGACTCGGTCCTGCGGCGCCCGGACGAGCCGGGCGAACTGCTGGCCTACTGGACCGCGACGTACGGCCGAGCCGTGCCCAAGCCGGTCAAGCGCGGCATCGCCGACGCCGTACGACGGCTGTACACCGGCAAGGCGCTGCTGAAGTACGACACCGCGACCAAGGGTTACCGCTTCGGCGACATCCTCAACCTCGTGCACGCCACGCCGGACCCGGACAAGCCCGGGCAGGGCGAGCTGTTCCGGTACGCGCTCGACCGCAGGCACCACCCCGACACGGCCGTACCGCCCGCCGCGGACCCCGTCCTGACCGCGCACCGCGCGCTGATGGAACTGCCGGTGCAGCAGCGGCGCGCGGCGGTGACCTCGGCCGGCGGGGCCGAGCGGCTGGCGGCGGCCGGGATGACCTGGGAGGCGCTGGCGGGCTGGCTGCGGGGACCGATGGACCGGGCAGCCTGGGAGGCCGTGATCCCGTCCATGGGCACGATGGCGCTGGTCCGCAACCTGCGCAACTTCGACGAGGCCGGGGTCTGCGACGAGGTCGCGGCGCGGGTGGCGGCCCGGATCAGCGACCCGCTGGAGGTGGCGCGCTCGCGGCAGTTCCCCTTCCGCTACCTCGCCGCCCACCGGCACGCGCCGTCGCTGCGCTGGGCCTACCCACTGGAGCAGGCACTGCGCCACTCGCTGGCCAACGTGCCCGCGCTGCCCGGCCGGACGCTGGTCCTCGTCGACCGGTCGGGCTCGATGTTCTGGTCGCGGCTGTCGGACCGCTCGGAGCTCACCCGGGCCGACGCGGCGGCCGTCTTCGGCACGGCGCTCGCGCTGCGCGCGCACCACGCGGACCTCGTGGAGTTCGGCACGTCGAGCGACCTGGTGCCGTTCCGCAAGGGTGAGTCGGTGCTGAACGTCCTGGGCCGCTTCGGCGACCTGGGCGGCACCGACACGGCCGAGGCGGTGCGCCGCCACTACCGGCGCCACGACCGGGTGCTGATCGTCACCGACGAGCAGCACGCCCCGAACCGGCACGGCGACCCCACCGAGCAGGTGCCGGCGCACGTCCCGGTCTACACCTGGAACCTGGCCGGCCACCGGGTGGGCCACGGCCCGTCCGGGCGGGGCAACCGGCACACTTTCGGCGGTCTCACGGACGCGGCGTTCCGCATGGTCCCGCTGCTGGAGGCCGGCGCCGACGCCGACTGGCCGTGGGCCGTGGAGCCGGCCGCTCCCTGAGCCCGGCCCGACCGGCGCCCCCGGATCTCCCGCAGGGCTCGATAAAATGCGGAGAGGCTCTCCGGACGTTCTCCGGGCGTTCTCCGGACGTTCTCCGGACTTGCAAGGAGTTGCTGGATGACGCAGGTCAAGCCCATGCGCGCGGACGCTCGGCGCAACTACGAGCGGCTGCTGCAGGTGGCGGCGCAGGCCTTCGCCGAGCACGGGGAGGGCGCGTCGCTCGACGACATCGCCCGGCGGGCGGGGGTCGGGTCCGGCACGCTGTACCGGCACTTCCCCACACGCCAGGCGCTGCTGGAAGCGGCGTACGTGGACCGGGTCGAGGCGCTCGGGGCGCGGGCCGACGTCATCGCGCGGGAGCTGCCGCCCGGCGAGGCGCTGTGGCGGTGGCTCACGGAACTCACCGAGGGCATGATCCAGGTCCGCGGTCTCAAGGCCCTGCTGGGCTCGGCCGTCGCCGACGGCGGCACCGTGGCGGGCACGGTGTGCCGCACCGTGCTCAACGGCGCCGGGGAACGCCTGGTGCGGGCGGCTCAGGCCGAGGGCACGCTGCGTCCGGACGTCGAGCCGGTCGACGTCCTGCGGCTGGCCCACGGTCTCGCGACGGCCTCGGAACTGGCCGACGACGCCGGCAGGTGCATCCCGCGCTATCTGTCCCTGCTGACGGAGGGCTTGCGGACGCACGGGTGACGGCTGCGGCTTGCTGTCGCACGGGTGAGGGCCACCACGCGGGCGCCCCGGACGGGGGGCGCCCGGCGTCGTACGGACCCGCCGCAGGGCGGTTACAGCGCGGCGGCCGCCGGCTTGACCATGTTGCGTACCGTGCGGGCCTTCACGAAGTCGCCCAGGGCCGTCATCTCCCACTCGCCCGAGAACTGGCGGATGAGCTTGGCCATCATCACGCCGGTCTGCGCCTCGGCGTGGGTGAGGTCGAAGCGGACCAGCTCCTCGCCGGTGGCCGCGTCCAGCAGCCGGCAGTACGCCTTGGCGACCTCGGTGAACTTCTGACCGGAGAAGGAGTTGACCGTGAAGACCAGACCGGTGACGTCCTGGGGGAGGCGGCCGAGGTCGACCACGATCACCTCGTCGTCGCCCGCGCCCTCGCCGGTGAGGTTGTCGCCGGAGTGCTTCACCGCGCCGTTCAGGATGGACAGCTTGCCGAAGTAGCAGCTGTCCAGGTGGTTGCGCTGCGGGCCGTAGGCGATGACGGACGCGTCGAGGTCGATGTCCGCGCCGCGGAACGCGGGCTCCCAGCCGAGGCCCATCTTGACCTGCGAGAGCAGCGGACGGCCGCCCTTGACCAGGGACACGGTCTGGTTCTTCTGCAGGCTGACCCGGCCCTTGTCGAGGTTGATCTTGCCGGCGCCGGGGGCGGGGGCGGGCGGCGCGGCCGGGGGAGCGGAGGGTGCGGGCGGGGCCTGCACGGGGGCCGGGGGTGCCACGGGCTGCGGCGGGGCCGCCGCCGGAGCGGGCTCCTCGACCGTCACACCGAAGTCCGTGGCGATGCCGGCCAGGCCGTCGGCGTACCCCTGGCCGACGGCGCGGGCCTTCCACTGGCCGCCGCGCAGATAGATCTCCATGACGACCAGGGCCGTCTCGGTGCCCAGCTGCGGGGGTGTGAAGGTGGCCAGGACCGAGCCGTCGTCCGCGTTGCGCAGGGTGGCCGTCGGTTCGATGCCCTGGAAGGTCTGCCCGGCGGCGTCCGGGCTGGCGGTGACGACCACCTTCTCGATGCCCGGCGGCAGCGCGGTCGTGTCGACCGTGATCGCGTCCGGGGCCGTGCCGCCGCCCGAGCGGTAGCTCACGCCCGGGCCGGCCGGCTGGTTGTAGAAGATGAAGTCGTCGTCTGAGCGCACCTTGCCGTCGGAGGTGAGCAGCAGGCCCGACACGTCGAGCCGCACCGGAGCGGAGACGTCCACCGTCACGCGCGCGGCCGGCAGAGGGATGTTCGAGCCAGGGGTCATAGCTGTCATGCCGGGTGAACGAACGACCCCGCTTTACTGTTCCCTTACCGACCGGCAGACGCCCGATCGGCTCACGGCACCACGACGATCACGGCACCAGGACGATCACGGCACCACCACGATCACGGCACCACCACGATCACGGCACCACCACGATCTTGCGTCCCACCCCCGCCGCGAACTGCTCCAGGGCCTGCGGGTAGCGCTCCAGCGGCAGCCGGTCGCTGATGAAGACGTCCGGGTCGAGGACGCCGCCCGCGAAGAGCTCCGCCGCTCGTTCGAAGCTGTGCAGGACCGCCATCGAGCCGGTGATGGTGATCTCCTGGTTGTAGATGCGGTACGGGTCGATCGTCACCCGCGTCGCGTAGTCCGCGACCCCGAACTGCAGGAAGGTGCCCGCCTTCGCCACCCGGCCCAGCCCGTCCTGGATCGCGGCGGCGTTGCCCGTCGCGTCCACGACCACGTCCCAGCCCTGCGGGCGGTCCAGCTCGTCGGCGTCCGCGGCCGACGCGGACACCCCCAGCCGGCGGGCCGTCTCCAGACGGGCCGGGTTCACGTCCACCATGTCCACGCTCGCCGCGCCCGTCCGCTTGGCCAGCTCCAGCATCATCAGACCCATCGTGCCGGAGCCGTAGATCAGGACGTGCGAGCCCAGGCGGGAGCGGAGCACGTCGTAGCCGCGTACCGCGCAGGACAGGGGCTCGACCAGCGCCGCGTCCTCGGTGCGGACGTGCTCGGGCAGCTTCACGCAGTTGGCGACCGGGGCCACGGCGTACTGCGCCGCGCCGCCCGCCGTCGTCACGCCGATCGCCGCCCACCGCTCGCACAGGTTGTTGTGGCCGCTGCGGCAGTGGCGGCACTCGTAGCAGTACAGGGAGGGGTCCACGGCGACCCGGTCGCCCTCCGCGACCTCCGTGACCCGGGCGCCGACGGCCACGACCGTCCCCGCGAACTCGTGCCCCGGCACGACCGGCAGCTTCGGCGCGAACTCGCCCTGAAGGATGTGCAGATCCGTACCGCACAGCCCGCAGGCCGCCACCTCCACGACGACCTCCCGCGGGCCCGGCGTCGGGTCCGGGACGTCGGTGACGACGGCACGGCCCACGGACTCGATGACGGCGGCCTTCATTTCACAGCTCCCAACGACAGGCCCTGGACGAGTTTGTCCTGGGCGGCGAACCCCGCGGCGAGCACCGGCAGGGAGACGACGAGCGACGCGGCGCACACCTTCGCCAGGAACAGCCCCTGGCTGGTGATGAAACCGGTCAGGAACACGGGCGCGGTCTCGGCGACCACACCGGTGAGCACCCGGGCGAACAGCAGCTCGTTCCAGCTGAAGATGAAGCAGATCAGGGCGGTGGCGGCGATCCCGGGCAGGGCGATCGGGGCGACCACGCGGGCGAGGATCACCGGGAGACGGGCCCCGTCCACCCGGGCCGCCTCGATGACCGCGACCGGGACCTCGGCGAGGAAGGACTGCATCATCCACACCGCGATCGGCAGGTTCATCGAGGTGTACAGGACGACCAGCAGCCAGATGTTGTCCAGCAGTCCCGCGTCCTTGGCGAAGAGGTAGACCGGCAGCAGGCCCGCCACGGCCGGCAGCATCTTGGTGGACAGGAAGAAGAACAGCACGTCCGTCCACTTGCGCACCCGCCGGATCGACAGCGCGTACGCCGCCGGCAGCGCCAGCAGCAGCACCAGCAGTGTCGAGCCCACCGACGCCACCAATGAGTTGACCAGCGCCGGCCAGGGGCTCGCGCCGCCGCCGGCTCCGAAGAACTCGCGGTAGCCGTCCAGCGTCAGCGACGCGGCGAAGGACGGAGGGTTGGTCGCCGCGTCCTGCTCGGAGTGCAGGGACGTCAGCGCCATCCACGCGACGGGCAGGAAGAACACGATCCCGGCCAGCCAGGCCAGCAGGCCCAGGCCGCCTCGGCGCACCACGGCGGTCATGAGCGCGCCACCTCCTCACGGAACAGGGATGACACCACGCGCAGCGCGAGGGTCGCGATGAGAATCGAGCCGATGACGACGAGGACGCCCGCGGCGGAGGCGAGGCCGTTCTCGTGGGCCTGGTAGAAGCTCTGGTAGACGGTGTAGGGCAGGTTCGCCGTGCCGAGACCGCCGGATGTGAGGGTGAAGACCGCGTCGAAGTTCTGCACGATGTAGACCGAGCCGAGCAGAGCCCCGAGTTCCAGATAGCGGCGCAGGTGCGGCAGGGTGAGGTGGCGGAAGACCTGCCAGTCGTTCGCGCCGTCCACCCGGGCGGCCTCCAGCTGCTCCGGGTCGCGGCTCTGCAGCCCGGCCAGCAGGATCAGCATCATGAACGGGGTCCACTGCCACACCAGGGACGCCTCGACCGCGAGCAGCGGGGTGTTCGAGATCCAGTCCGGCTGGGGACCGCCGACGTAGTGCAACAGGCCGTTGAGCAACCCGTATTCGGGGTTGTACAGCACGTGCTTCCACAGCAGGGCCGCCGCCACCGGCACGATCAGGAACGGCGCGATCAGCAGGGTGCGCACCACGCCCCGGCCGCGGAACCTGCGGTCCAGCAGCAGCGCGAGGACCAGGCCCAGGACCAGGCTCACCAGCACCACGGCCGCCGTCAGCAGCACCGTCGTCCACACCGAGTGGCGCAGACCGTCGTCGGTGAGGACCTGGCGGTAGTTGTCGAGGCCGGTGAAGCGGCGGGCCTTGGGGTAGAGGGCGTTCCAGTCGAAGAAGGAGATCACCAGCGTGGCCACGAACGGCAGCTGGGTCACGGCGATCATGAAGACCAGGGCGGGCAGCAGCGGGGCGCGGGTGGCCCAGGCGCGCAGCCGGGCGGGGGGCTGCCGCAGCGCCTGGACGGGGGCTTGCGTCAGGGGAGTCGTGGTGGCGGCGGTCATCGTCCCTCGTACTCCTTCGCGATGCGCTCGGCGAGCTGCTGGGACTTCCTCAGGGCCGTCTCGACGGACTGGCGCCCGGCGATGGCCGCGCTGATCTCCTGGGAGACCTTGGTGCCGAGGTCGGTGAACTCGGGGATGCCGACGAACTGGATGCCGGGCGCCGGGCGCGGCTGCACGCCGGGGTCGCGCGGGCGCGCGGACGCGATGGCCTCGCGGGTCATCTCCTGGAAGGCGGCGGCCTCCTTGACGTACGCCGGGTTCGTGTACGTCGACGCCCGCTTGCCGGCCGGGACGTCCGACCAGCCGGAGGTGTGGCCGACCAGTTGCTCGTAGTCCTTGCCGGAGGCCCAGGAGACGAACTTCCACGCCTTGTCGGCGTTGCGGGAGGCCTTCTGGATGCCCCAGGCCCAGGTGTAGAGCCAGCCGGCGGACTTCGTGCGCTCCACGGGCGCGGGGGCGTAGCCGACCTTGCCCTTCACGGGCGAGTCCGCGGCCTCCAGGGAACCGGCCGCCGAGGTGGCGTCGTACCACATGGCGACCTTGCCCTGGGTCATGTTGTTCAGGCACTCCGCGAAGCCGGACTGGGCGGCACCGGACTCGCCGTGCGCACGGACGAGGTCGACATAGAACTTCGTCGCCTTTTCGAAGGCGGGGGAGTCGAGCCGTGCCGTCCAGTCCTTGTCGAACCAGGTGCCGCCGAAGGTGTTCACGACCGTCGTCAGGGGCGCCGTGAGCTCACCCCAGCCGGGCAGTCCGCGCAGACAGATGCCCTTCATGCCGGGCTCGGCGCCGTCCGCCCGCGCGGCGAGAGCGGCCACCTGCTGCCAGGTGGGGTGGGCGGGCATGGTCAGGCCCTTCGCCGCGAACACGTCCTTGCGGTACATCAGGAAGGACGACTCGCCGTAGAAGGGCTGGCCGTAGCGCTTGCCGTCGTCGCCGGTGAGGGACTCGGCGATCGGCCGCAGGACGTCCTTCTCGTCGAACGCCGGGTCCCGGGCGACGTAGGAGTCCATCTCGTGCAGCCAGCCGTTGCGGGCGTAGATCGGTATCTCGTAGTTGGACAGGGTCGCCACGTCGTACTGGCCGGCCTGGTTGGCGAAGTCCTGGCTGATCTTGTCGCGGACGTCGTTCTCCGGCAGCACGGTGAAGTTGACCCGGATGCCCGTCTCGCGGGTGAAGTGGGCGGCGGTGAGCTTCTGCAACTCCACCATCTGCGGGTTGTTGACCATCAGGACGTTAAGGGAGTCGCCGCCGGAACCGGACCCGCCCGCGCCGGCCCAGCAGCCGGACAACAGCGGGGCGAGCAGCATCCCTGCGGCGGCCGTGGCGAGCACGGCTCGCGGCCTCCGTCGGCTCGGGGTGCGCATGGATCGCTCCTGGAGGTATGGGGACATGGACGTAGGGGGACAAGGGGGTATGCGGACATAAGGGGCGCCGCTCGGCAGGGCGGTCCCCGGGGGAGGGGGTGAGGGGGTGGTCAGACCCGGATGACCTGCGGGCCCAGCAGGGAGTAGCGGTGGGCCTCGGCCGCCGGGAGCTGGGTGCTCGTCACGATCGCCTCCAGCGCGCCGACCTCGGCGAACCGGGAGAAGCTCACCGCCCCGAACTTGGTGTGCACACCCGCGAAGACACAGCGCCGCGCGGCGCGCATCGCCTGCGCCTTGACCTCGCCGACCGCCGGGTCGGGCGTGGTCAGGCCGTACTCGCGGGAGATGCCGTTGGCGCCGATGTAGGCGAGGTCGAGGACGAACCCGGCGAGCATCTTCGTCGTCCAGTGGTCGACCGTGGCGAGGGTGCCGGAGCGGACCCGCCCGCCGAGCAGCAGCACCGACGTGTCCGGTGCCTCGGCGAGTGCGCCCGCGACCGGCAGGGACGCGGTGACGACGGTCAGCGGCCGGTCCCGGGGCAGGGCCTCGGCGATGAGCTGCGGCGTGAAGCCCTCGTCGACGAAGACCGTCTCGGCGTCCCCGAGCAGCTCGGCCGCGGCGGCCGCGATCCTGCGCTTCTCGGGCACGTGACTGGTGGCGCGGAAGGCGAGCGTCGTCTCGAAGCCGGCGCTCTCCACCGGGTAGGCCCCGCCATGGGTACGGCGGACCAGCCCGTGGTCCTCCAGGGCGCGCAGATCCCGCCGTACGGTCTCCTTGGCCACGCCCAGCTCGGCGGCGAGCGCGGTGACGTCCACCGACCCGGTGGCGCGGGCCGCCCGCACGATCTCCCGTTGGCGTTCTTCCGCACTTCTCGTGGTCAAGGCCGGCCCACCTCCCTCTCCGCGGTGCCCGTTCGGGCCCATGGGGGAAGTTCTACAGCGGGTCCCAGGCGCTGACCAGGTCTGTTGCGGGCCCGATGCTGCCCGGGTGTGCCCGGGTGCGCCACGCGGTGCCCGCAGCGGACCTGCGAAGAAGCGGTGCGCGGCGGTGGGATCGGGCACGGCCGGTGCCCGGACGCGGGGGCGGGCGGGCCCGTTCGGTGCCCGCCCGTCCCCGGGAGCGACGACTTTCCGCCGGATCAGTACGGCCAGATCGGCGGGTCGGTGACGAAGTGACCGCCCAGGCGGGCATGCGCCTCGTTGCCGGGATCCAGCTCGCCCTGTTCGGCGATCAGCTTCGCGGCGTACGGCTCGGAGTCGTCGCGCGGCTCGTAGCCGAGCGCCCGCGCGGAGGTCAGGTCCCACCACAGGCGCGTGTTGGCGGACGAGCCGTAGACCACGGTGTGGCCGACGTGCTCGGCGGTCAGGGCGGCGTGGAAGAGGCGGGCGCCGTCGGCCGGGCTCATCCACACCGACAGCATGCGCACGCTGGTCGGCTCCGGGAAGCAGGAGCCGATGCGCACCGAGACGGTCTCCAGGCCGTGCTTGTCCCAGTACAGCTGGGCGAGGTCCTCGCCGAAACACTTGGACAGGCCGTAGAAGGTGTCGGGGCGACGCGGGGTGTCCACGGGGATCAGCGGGTCGTCGCCCCGCGGCCGGGGGGTGTAGCCGACGGCGTGGTTGGAGGAGGCGAAGACGATGCGCCGCACGCCTTCCTGGCGGGCCGCCTCGTACAGGTTGTAGGTGCCCTCGATGTTCGCCGAGAGGATCTTGGCGAAGGGGGCTTCCAGGGAGATGCCGGCGAGGTGGATGATCGCGTCGACGCCCCGGACGGCCTCGCGCAGGGCGTCCGCGTCGGCGAGGTCCGCGGTGATCGCCCCCGGCTCGCCCTCGATCGGGCGGACGTCGAGCAGACGCAGCGTGTAGCCGTGACCGGGGAGCAGGTCCCGCATCAGGGTGCCGAGCCCGCCGGCGGCGCCGGTGAGCAGAACGGTACGGGGAGCGGGCATCCTCGGTCTCCTTGCGTCAACGGCCGCATGCGTGACGGTCATTCACATGCGTGGACACGCTAAAGATCGGTGCCTCGCGCCGTCAAGGGGCGCGCGAAGCAGCGGAATCCACTGGCCTCCCGGTGTGACCGGCGCACTCGGTCCGGCCCGCGTGCTTGACCGGTGCCGAAGGGGCTCCCTAGGCTGACCACGTTCATGCATATGGACAACGGTCAAAGACATAATCGATCGCGATCACCAGTGCCTCCAGGGAGTGCCCGTGTCGTCAGTCCCCCTCGCCGCTCGACTCGGCGTCCCCGGCGGGCCGTTGTTCTTCCCCGTCACCGCCTACGGCCCCGACGGCTCGGTCGACCTCGACACCTACCGCACCCATGTGCGCCGCGGCGTCGAGGACGGGGCCGCCGCCGTGTTCGCCTGCTGCGGCACCGGGGAGTTCCACGCGCTGACACCGCAGGAGTTCGCGTCCTGCGTGCGCACGGCCGTCGAGGCCGCCGACGGGCGCGTCCCCGTGCTCGCCGGCACCGGGTACGGCACCGCCCTCGCCACCCACTTCGCCCGGCTCGCCGAGGACGCCGGGGCCGACGGGCTGCTCGCCATGCCGCCCTACCTCGTCGTCGCCGGGCAGGAGGGGCTGCTGCGGCACTACCGGGAGATCGCCGCCGCGAGCGCCCTGCCCGTCATCGTCTACCAGCGCGACAACGCGGTGTTCACCCCCGGCACCGTCGTCGACCTCGCCCGCACGCGAGGTGTCATCGGCCTCAAGGACGGCCTCGGCGACCTCGATCTGATGCAGCGCACGGTCAGTGCCGTGCGCACCGACGTGCCGGGCCCCTTCCTGTACTTCAACGGCCTGCCCACCGCCGAGCTGACCCAGCGCGCCTACCGGGCCGTCGGCGTCCCGCTGTACTCCTCCGCGGTCTTCTGCTTCGCCCCCGAGATCGCCCTCGCGTTCCACCGGGCGCTTGAGGACGGCCGCCAGGCGACCGCCGACCGGCTCCTGGACGGCTTCTACCGCCCCTTCGTCGAACTGCGCGCCCGGGGTCGCGGTTACGCGGTCTCCCTGGTCAAGGCGGGTGTACGGCTGCGCGGGCTGGACGTCGGCCAGGTGCGGCCCCCGCTGCACGAGCCGGCCGAGGACCATGTCGAGCAACTCGCGCGGCTGATCGAGCGCGGACGCAACCTGCTGGAGGAGGACAAGTGACGGCGTCGGCGTTCGTCTACCCCTGGGACGTGGTGGGGGACCCGGAGGCACCGGCCCGGATCGCCGGCCTCGGCGTGCAACAGGTGACGCTGGCCGCCGCCTACCACTCCACGCGCGCGTTGACGCCCCGTCACCCGCGCCACCGTGTCGTCACCGCCGAGTACGCCGCAGTGCTCTACCCGCCGGGCGAGGCGTGGCAGGAGCACACGCTGCGCCCGTATGCGGCCGGGGCCTGGGCACCCGGCGACGCCTACGGCGAGGCCGCCGCGGCGCTCGCCGACGCGGGCCTCGAGGTGCACAGCTGGGTGGTCCTCGCCCACAACTCCCGCCTCGGCGCCGAGCATCCGCACACCTCGGTCGTCAACGCCTACGGCGACCGCTACCCCTGGGCCCCGTGCATCGCACAGCCCGCCACGCGCGCGTACCTCGTCGCGCTCGCCGCCGAGGCCGCCGTACGCCCCGGGGCGCGCGGCACCGAGCTGGAGTCCCTCGGCTGGTACGGGCTCGCCCATCTGCACGCCCACGACAAGACGGGCGGCGTCGGGCTGGGGGAGGCCGGGCAGTACCTGATGTCGCTGTGCTTCTGCCCGGCCTGCCAGGAGGGCTACGGCCGCCACGGCCTGGACGCCGGGGACCTGGCGGCCGCCGTGCGCACCGCACTGGAGCCGGTGTGGCGCGAGGAGCCGTGCGCACCCGGCTGGGCCGGCGTCGAGAAACTGCTCGGCGAGTCCACGGCCGCCGCCACGCGCGCGTACCGCGACGACACCGCCCGCACCCTTCAGGAGGAGGCCGTCGCCGCCGTACGCGCCGCCGCACCGGACGGCTTCCAGGTACTGCTGCACGCCGACCCGGTGTCCTACCACTGCGGCGCCAACGCCGGCGTCGACCCGGCGCACATCCTCTCCGTCGCGGACGGCGTGGTCGTCCCCTGCACCGGCGGCCCGGCCCTGCTGGCACCCTTCGCCGACCAGCAGCGGGGCGTGCTCGCCGCCAACCTCACCGTGGTCTCCGGCATGGGCGGCAGCCCCCGCACCCTCGCGGCGGACGCGGTAGGCGCGCGTGACCTCGGCGCGAACGAGCTACGCCTCTATCACGCCGGCCTCGCCTCGGACACCGACCTGGCGGCGGTCCGCGACGCCCTCGACGGCGGCTGAACGGCGGCCGAGCGGGGGCCGACCTGCAAGGACCGGCCCGGCACCGATGAGTTCCGGTGCCGCCCTCGGTCTACCTCCCCAGTGGCCACCGATCCGCCCCGGGAGCAGCAGATGACCGACGACACGACCGCCTTCGACCTCGGACCGCAGACGCAGATCGTCGCCCGCCTCGCCGAGCAGGTGCGCGACGACCAGCTCGCCGGCCCCACGCCGTGCCCCGAGCTGGCGGTGCGCAACCTGCTCGGGCACCTGCTGGGACTCTCCGTCGCCTTCCGCGACGCGGCCCGCAAGAACCTCGGGCCGACCACGGACACCCCGCCGGCCGCGCATGTGCCGGACATCGGCCCCGACTGGCGCGCACAGCTCCCCAAGGCCCTGGACGACCTCGCCGACGCCTGGCGCGACCCGGCCGCCTGGACCGGCATGACCCGCGCGGGCGGCGTCGACCTCCCGGGCGCCGTCGCCGCGGCCGTCGTCGCCGACGAACTGGTCGTCCACGCCTGGGACCTGGCCCGCGCGACCGGTCACCCCTACGAGCCGGACCCGGCCGCGCTCCGGGCGGCCCACGCCTTCCTGGACTCGGCCGCCGACGGCAGCGGCAACGGCGTCTTCGGCCCGGTGGTCCCGGTCCCGCAGGACGCACCGCTGCTGGACCGCGCGGTGGGACTGAGCGGGCGGGACCCGGGGTGGGCCCCGGCGGTCTGACCCGCCGGCCGACCACCCGTCCCAGCAGCGGGCTGGGCGCCGCAACCGTGAACCGCCGGCAGGCCGGAGCCGCACCCCCCGTACCCTCGCCCCATGTCCCTCACCCTCACCGTCCTCGGCACCGCCTCCCCGCACCCCGGTCCCGGGCGTCCCTGCTCCGGGTATCTGCTGCGGGGCGGCGGTGCCGAGGTGTGGGTGGACGCGGGGTTCGGGACGTTCGCGGAGTTGCGGCGGCACACGGACCCGGCGCGGCTCACCGCCGTATGGATCTCCCATCTGCACGCCGACCACAGCGCCGACCTGCTCGCCGCCGTCTACGGCCTCGCCTTCGGCGGGCTCACCCCGGCGGCGCCCCTGCCGGTGTACGCGCCCGAGGGGTGCGCACAGCGGATCGCCGGGTTCCTCGGGCGGACGGACACCGGATTCCTGAACGGTGTCCTCGACTTCCGGCCCCTGTACGACGGGCATGTCGCCCGCCACGGCGGCCTCGGCCTCACCGCACGGGCAGTCGTCCACGACACCGAGGCGTACGGGCTGCGTGCCGAGTGCGCGGGCCGCGTGCTCGCCTACTCCGGGGACAGCGGACCCTGCGGCGCGCTCACCGGACTCGCCCGGGACGCCGACCTGTTCCTGTGCGAGGCCGACATCGACGTCCATCGCGAAGGCGAACAGGTCCATCTGACCCCGGAGGACGCCGGCCGCACCGCCCGTGAGGCCTCCGCCCGGCGGCTGCTCCTCACTCATGTGGGACCCACGCTGACGCGGGACGCGGCCACCGCACGCGCCGCCGCCGTCTTCGGTGGTGCCACCGCCGCCGCCCTGGAGGGCGAGACGCACCGCGTCTGAAGCGGCCGCACTTCCGCCTGGCGGGCTCGCACTCGCTCCCGGCCAAGGGCGCGGCGTGACCGTCGGCTTGACCGGATTTTTGCCTGCGAAAGAGGTATCGATCGGGCCACGGACCTCGCGCCCGAGGGGGTGACGCGCGTAGAAACCTGTCATGCATAAGCCACTGCGTTTCGCGGCCGCCGCGGCCGCCTGTGCCGTCGCCGGTGCCGCCCTCTACGGCGCCGGCGCGGCCACCGCCGACCAGTCGACGGCCAACTCCACGCACGAGCCGTACAACATCGGCGTCCTGGTCAAGGACATCGACACCTACTACGGCACGACGCTCGACGCGAACGGCGTCTACCAGGCCTCGCCCACCAGCCCGTACGCCGACGACCTCGCGCAGATCGACGCGGCCGCCCGGAAGTACATCGACAAGGCCGCCCGCAAGGCGCTGAAGAAGGGCGAGAAGCCGGCCGTCGTCTTCGACATCGACGACACCCTGCTGCTCAGCCTCGACTACGAGAAGAAGACCAACTACACGTACAACGGCGCCACCTGGAACGCGTACGTGGACAAGGCCGACCGCCCGGCCGTCTTCGGCAGCCCCGAGCTGGTCCGCTACGCCGCCTCCAAGGGCGTCACGGTCTTCTACAACTCCGGCCTGAGCGAGGCCCAGCGCACCGCCGCCGTCGACAACCTGAAGAAGGTCGGCGCCGACGTGAACCTGGACGCCGGCCACATGTTCCTCAAGGACAAGGCCAACCCGCCCGCCTACCTGGGTGACTGCGCCACCCCCGGCACCTGGAACTGCACCACCGTGCAGTACAAGGCGGGCACGCGCCGGCACATCGAGGACGACCTCGGCTACGAGGTCATCGCCAACTTCGGCGACCAGTACTCCGACCTCGAGGGCGGCTACGCCGACCGGACGTACAAGCTGCCCAACCCGACGTACTACGTCGGCTAGGCACGGTCCGACGACGAAGGGGGCAGCCCCCGAGCGGCTGCCCCCCCACGTCCCGCGGCCCTACTTCTTCAGCGCGGCCTTCATCATGGCCTTGGCCACCGGCGCGGCCAGCCCGTTGCCGCTGACCTCGGAGCGCGCCGCGTCCGACTGCTCGACCATGACCGCCACCGCCACCTCCTTGTCGCCGGCCTTGGCGTAGGAGGTGAACCAGGCGTACGGCGTCTTGCTGTTGTTCTCGCCGTGCTGGGCCGTACCGGTCTTGCCGCCGACGGTCGCGCCGGAGATCCGGGCGTTGGTGCCCGTGCCCTCCTCGACGACCGTCTGCATCGCCGACTGGAGCTGCTCGGCGGTGCGGGAGCTGACGATCTCCTTGCTCGACGCGTCGTCGTCGTAGTTGTGCAGCACATCGCCGCCGCTGTCGGTGACCTGGGCCACCATGTGCGGCGAGACCAGCTTGCCGCCGTTGGCGATCGCCGCCGACACCATCGCCATCTGCAGCGGCGTCGCCGTCACGTCGAACTGGCCGATACCGGTCAGCGCGGTCTGCGCCTTGTCCATGTCCTTGGGGTACACGCTCGGGTACGCCCGCACCGGCACGTCCTGCTGCTCGTCGTCGAAGCCGAACTTCTCGGCCTGCGCGCGCACCTTGTCCTGCCCGAGGTCGACCGCCATCTTCGCGAAGACGTTGTTGCAGGAGTACTGCAGGGCGACCCGGATGGAGGCGTTCTCGCAGGGCGCCGACGGGTTCTCGTTGCTGAGGTCCTTGGAGGTGCCCGGCAGCCGGTACGGGTCCGGACTCACCGTGTGCTGGTCCACCGAGGAGTACAGCCCGTCCTCCAGCGCGGCGGCGGCCACCACCAGCTTGAACGTGGAGCCCGGCGGCAGCGGCTGACGCAGGCCCCGGTTGTTCAGCGGCTTGTCCGGGTCCGCGTTCAGCGCCTTCCACGCCGAGCCCGCGGTGTTGGCGTCGGTGAGCGCGGACGGGTCGTACGACGGCGTCGACACCACGGCGAGGATCCGGCCCGTCTTCGGGTCGATCGCGACGGCCCCGCCCTTGTTGCCGCCGAGCGCCTTGTACGCCGCCTTCTGCACGTCCGGGTCGATGGTCGTCAGCACGTTGCCCGGGTCGGCCCGCTTGCCGGTGACCGTGTCCATCACCGTCCGCAGCCGCGGGTCCGTGCCGTTGAGCAGCTGGGAGTAGATGCCCTCCAGCTGGGTCGGGGCGTAGGCCTGCGAGGCATAGCCCGTCACCGCCGCGTACAGCCTCCCGTCCGTGTACGTGCGCTTGTACGCCAGATCACCGCCCGACGTCCGCGTCGAGCCCGTCACGGAGCGCCCGGCCACGATGATGTTGCCGAGCGGCTCCGCGTACGTCTGGATCGCGTTGCGCCGGTTGTCCTTGTCGTCCGCGAGCGCCGTGCCGTCGTAGAACTGCACCCAGGTCGCCCGCACCAGCAGGGCGAGCACCAGGAGCAGCGCGAAGACCGATGCGCGCCTGATCGTCTTGTTCATCCCGATCAGAAGACGAGCAGGAGGGCGCCGATCGTTCCCTCGTGCCCGGTTTTCTCATCGTCCGCTCAGGAAGCCCGCCTCGTACGCGGCGATCACCGCCTGGGTGCGGTCCCGGGTGCCGGTCTTGGCCAGCACCGACGCCACATGCGTCTTCACCGTGGCGGGGCCGACGCCCATGCGCCCGGCGATCTCCGCGTTGGTCAGCCCGGCCGCCATCAGCCGCAGCACCTCGCGCTCGCGGTCCGTGAGCCGCCTCACCCACGCCGGGGGCGCGGCCGGGGCGCCCGCGTGGGCGGCGGCGAGCGTGCGCACGGCGGACGGGAACAGCAGGGTGTCGCTGTGCGCGATCAGCCGTACCGCTTGGACGAGCGTGTCGGCGTCCGCCCGTTTCAGCAGGAACCCGGCGGCTCCGGCGCGCAGGGCGTCGTACACGTAGGAGTCGTTCTCGAAGGTCGTGACGACGACGACGCGGGGCGGGTCGGGGAGCGTGGCGAGGATCTGCTCGGTGGCGCGGATGCCGTCGATCTGCGGCATGCGCACGTCCATCAGCACCACGTCTGGCTTCCGGTCGCGCACGACGGACACCGCCTCGGCGCCGGTCGCCGCCTCCCCGACCACCTCCAGGTCCGGTTCCGCGGACAGGATGGCGTGCAGCGCGGTGCGGACCATGCGCTCGTCGTCGGCGAGCACGATCCGGATCGGCTCACGGCTCATACGGGTCCCTTCGTCGGGGTGTGCGGGGCCTGCCGAAGGGCTCGCGGGGGATCAAGCGGTTTCCCGCATCGGCAGGTGGACGTGGAGTCGCCATGCCGTGCCGGCCGGGCCGGCCTCGGCGCCACCGCCCAGGAGCCGGGCCCGGTCGGCGATGCCGCGCAGGCCGTGGCCGCCGCCGGGCCGGACGGCCGGCACGCGCGAAGGGCGCAGGGAGTTGGTCAGGGTGATCTCCAGATGCGCGCCGGCGGCCATGATCCGCACGTCCACCGCGGTCCCGGCGTCGCCGTGCTTCAGGGCGTTGCTCAGCCCCTCCTGCACGATCCGGTACGCCTCCCGGGAGACCAGGTCGGGCAGCGCGGCCGGGTCCACGCCGACCTCGGCCCGCACCCGCAGGCCGCCGGCCCGGGTGCGCCGCAGCAGGGCGTCGAGGTCGGCGGCGAGGTTGGGCGCGGGCGCCGTACCGGGGGTGTCACCGGCGCGCAGTACGCCGAGGACGGCGTCGAGTTCACCGACGGTACGCCGGGTGGTGTCCTCGATCGCGGCGAGCGCCTCGCGGACGAACTCCGGGTCGCTGTCCAGCACCCGGCGGGCCGCGCTCGCCTGCAGGGTGACCGCGCTGAGGGCGTGCCCGACGGAGTCGTGCAGCTCGCGGGCGAGCCGGTTGCGTACGGCGAGGTCGGCGGCGCGCGCCTCGGCGGCCGCCAGCCGGTCCTCCGGGGCCGGTCCGAGCAGCGCGGGCGCGCACCGGGCCAGCAGTGCACCGCAGCCGGCCGCGCATCCGGCCAGCGCCAGCAGGGCGGCGAGACCGGCGAGCGGGGTGAGTGCCAGGCCCCAGCCGTGGACGAGGGCGCCGGGAAGTCCCAGTCCGCTTCCGCGCAGTCCCGCGGACAGCGGCAGCACCATCAGGACGACCGCGAACGGCGGCACGGCCAGCGACATCCCGGACAGGATGCCGCCGAGCCCGAGGTGCAGCGTGAACCAGGCCGCCGACCGGCCGCGCGCGGCACGGCCCCGGGCCGGCGCGGGGAAGAGGGCGTCGGGGTCGATCCCGCACAGGGCGCGCGCCGCGCCCGCCTCCAGCGGCCGGGTCATCGGGAAGACGGCGGCGGTGAGCGCGGCCAGCGGCAACCCCGCGGCGAACGACAGCAGTTGCAGCCGCAGGTCGCCGAAGACGTACCGGGAGTCCAGGGCCGGCCCGATGATCACCTCGCCGACGAAGACATACGGCATGGCGAGCGCACCGCCGAGGATCAGATGTATCCAACGGCGTCGCGCCCGCCTCCCGAACAGCAGCCGGGCCCCGGATCTCACGCGCCGGGCTCCGCGGCCGCCGCCGGTCCGGAGGGAACCGTCGGCCGCCCGGCGCCCGGCGCGGCCCCCGGGCCGGGCAGCGCGGACCGCTCCGCGAGGAACCACACGCCGACGGCGGCGACCAGCAGTCCGATGATCATGTGGCCAGCGTAGGTGAGGTTCATCAGCGCCGTGGGCCGGTCGGCGGCCTTCTCCACACCGGTCAGCGAGGCCAGCGCGAGCCAGCCGCCCCAGCAGGCCGTCGCGCCGGAGCCGAGCCAGGTCAGCGCGAGGGGCACCGCGACGGGCAGCCGGCGGCCCCGGCGCGACGCGAGCAGCAGGCCGCCGGTGACGGCCGACGCGAGGAAGACCACGTACAGGGCCTCCATGACGTAGAAGCCGCTGTCCCGGGCGCCGGCACGACCCGTGCTGAGGCCCGCCGTGCTGCCGGACAGCCACAGCAGGTGCGGTGCGACGACGGCGGGCGCGAGCACCGCGGCGGCACCCGCGGCCACCCGCCGGCCCCATCCGCGTGCCCCGGGCGCCAGTTCCCCCACGCGGCCGCGCCACAGACCGCCCCAGCGGTCGCGGGCGTACCGCACGAACAGCGCGCCCAGGCACAGGCCCTGCACGATGAAACCGGTGTACACCACGGCGAACACCCAGGCGTCCAGGAAGGGTTCGCCGCCGGCCGTGTGCGTGCGCACGCCCAGGGCCGCGACCAGCAGCTGGAGCGGGTAGCCGGCCATGATCGGCGCGAGCAGACCGGTGGCCGCCCATGCGGGCAGGGTGAGCAGCCGGGCCGGCACCCGCAGCCCCCACGGCCGGGTCAGCAGCAGTGCCAGCACGATCACCGCGCCGTCCATGAGCACGGTGACCCCGTTGGCCACGACCATGGTCGTGCGGTGCTCAAGCAGCGGACTGCCGTCGGGGATCCCGAGGCGACCGCCGCCGATCCAGACGGCCTTGAGGGCGAGATACGGCACGCAGGCCGCGATCGTGACGGCCCGCAGAACGCGGCGCGGCCGGTCCGGGGCGCAGGGCGTGCGGGCGGGTGACGGACTCATGCGCCCACGCTCCCGCGCCCGGCCCGCCCGCGGCCTCCTGCGCGGTGACGATCCGCCTCCGCCACGCGGGGGAGGCCCGCCTCACCGGATCCGCCCGCCTCCGCCGCGCGGGGAGGCCCGGCTCAGCCCGGCAGCCGGAGCACGACCTCCTCGATCTCCTCGCCGCGGGCCTGCGCGAACCCCGTGGCCCGGGCCGTCTCCCGGAAGCCGCACTTGCCGAGCACCCGCAGCGAGCCCGCGTTGTCGGCCGCCGCCCGCGCGTACAGCGGGCGTTCGGGCACCTCGCCGACCAGGGCGCGCAGCGCGGCCGTGGCCACCCCGCGCCCCCAGTACGCCCGGTCCACCCAGTACGTCACCTCGCGCTCACCCGGCTCCCCGTACACCGCCGCCGAGCCGACCACGTCACCGTCGGCGAGGATCGTGCGCAGCACGTGGGCCGACGCTCTCACCCGCTGCCAGTGCGCGTCGAAGGCGTCCCGGTCGGCCGGGTCCTTCGGTGTGAAGGCGGCCATGCGCAGCGCTTCCGGGTCGTTCATGTGCCGGAAGAACACCGGCAGATCACTGTCGTGGACCTCACGCAGGACGACATCCATGCCCGGCAGCCTACGGGCCGGTCCGCGCGCGTGCCCACGTCTCAGAGCCTGCGGGTGGCCAGGGTCAGCCGGTCCCGGGCGTCGAACAGGGCGTCCTTGACGAGCTGTTCGTGGGCGGGCGTGAGGCGCGCCACCGGCACCGAGCAGCTGATGGCGTCCCGGGCCGGGGTGCGGTAGGGGATCGACACGCCGAAGCAGCGCAGCCCCAGCGTGTTCTCCTCGCGGTCCACGGCGAAGCCCTGCTCGCGCACCTGGTGCAGTTCCTCGATGAGCTTCTCGCGGTCCGTGATGGTGTTCTCGGTCAGCGCCGGCAGCGTCTCCGGGAGCATCTTGCGGACCTGCTCGTCGCTGTACGTGGCGAGGATCGCCTTGCCCAGCGACGTGGAGTGGGCGGGCAGCCGGCGCCCCACCCGGGTGAAGGGCCGCAGGTAGTGCTGCGACTGCCGGGTGGCCAGGTAGACGACGTTGGTGCCGTCCAGCCGGGCCAGGTGGATGGTCTCCGTGGTGTCGTCGGAGAGCCGGTCCAGCGTCGGCCGGGCCGCAGCGACCACCTCGTCGCCGTCGATGTAGGAGGTGCCGACCAGCAGCGCCCGCACTCCGATGCCGTACCGCGTGCCCGTCGCGTCGGTCTCCACCCACCCCAGGTCCACGAGGGTGCGCAGCAGCATGTAGAGGCTGGACTTGGGATATCCGACCGCCTCCTGCACCGACGCCAGGGAGTGCATGCCGGGGCGCGCCGCGAAGTACTCCAGCAGCTCCACCGTCCGCACCGCCGATTTGACCTGCGCCCCGCCGCCCGTCTCGCCTGCCGACATCGCCCTTGACCCCTTCGTTGGACGGGAAATAGTCTCCGAGCTGTTCATCATCAGAGACAGCGTTCAGTATATCGAACGCCCCTGGTGGGGCGGCGACGTACTGGGAGGGACCCACGGTGGCAGCAGCACCAGTCTGGAGTGTCGACCCCCGAACCGGGAAGCAGCGGGAACAGGTTGCGGTGGAGGCCACAGCCCAGGAGGTGGACGCCGCCGTCCGCGCCGCGCACGCCGCCCGTGACTCGCTCGCCGACCGCACCGTCCGCGCCGCCTTCCTGCGCACCGCAGCCGACCGGCTGCACGCCGCGAAGGACCACCTCGTCGAGGTCGCCGACGCCGAGACCGCACTCGGCCCGGTCCGGCTCACCGGCGAACTCGCCCGCACCTGCTACCAGCTGCGCGCCTTCGCGGACATCGTCGACGAGGGCGCCTTCCTCGACGTCGTCATCGACCACCCCGACGACACCGCGACGCCGCCGGTCCCCGACCTGCGCCGCTACAAGATCCCGCTCGGTGTCGTCGCCGTCTACTCGGCGTCCAACTTCCCCTTCGCCTTCTCCGTGCCCGGCGGTGACACCGCGAGCGCGCTCGCCGCGGGCTGCCCGGTCGTCGTCAAGTCCCACCCCGACCACCCGGCGCTGTCCGAGCTGGTCGCGAAGGTGCTGCGCAAGGCCGCCGCGGAGCACGGCATCCCCGCCGGGGTCCTCGGTCTCGTCCACGGCTTCGAGGCGGGCGTCGAGCTGATCAGGCACCCGCTGGTCGCCGCCGCGGGCTTCACCGGGTCGGTGCGCGGCGGCCGGGCGCTGTTCGACGCCGCCGCGGCCCGCGAGGTGCCGATCCCGTTCCACGGCGAACTGGGCTCGCTGAACCCGGTGGTGGTCACCGAGGCCGCGGCCGCCGAACGTGCGGAGGCGATCGGCACCGGGCTCGCCGGGTCGATGACCCTCGGGGTCGGCCAGTTCTGCGTCAAACCGGGCCTGGTGCTGGTGCCGGCCGGCGGCGCGGGCGACCAGCTGGTGAAGACGCTGACCGACGCCGTCAGCGACACCGACGCCGGTGTCCTGCTCGACCACCGGATGCGGGACAACTTCGTCGCCGGGGTGGCCGAGCGCGCCGGGCTCCCCGACGTCGAGACGCCCGTGACGCCGGGCGCGGGCGGCGAGCACACGGTCAGCGCGGGCTTCCTCACCGTGCCGGCGAGCAGGCTGACCGAGCAGGGGGCGTACGACCTGCTGCTCGAGGAGTGCTTCGGCCCGGTCACCGTGGTGGCCCGCTACGAGGACGACGCGGAGGTCAAGGGCGTGCTGTCCCGGCTGCCGGGCAACCTCACCGCGACCGTCCAGCTGTCCTCGCGGGAGGCCGCGGGCGAGGGCCGCGGGGCGGAGATCCTGCGGGAGCTGACGCCGCTCGCCGGACGCGTGCTGGTCAACGGCTGGCCGACGGGCGTCGCGGTGGCGCCCGCGCAGCACCACGGGGGGCCGTACCCGGCGACGACGTCCACGTCCACGTCGGTCGGCGGGACCGCCGTCGAGCGGTGGCTGCGACCGGTGGTGTACCAGGGCGCGCCCGAGACGCTGCTCCCGCCGGAGCTGCGGGACGACAACCCGCTGGGGCTGCCGCGGCGGTTCAACGGCCGGTTGGAGCGGTAGGGCTTCGCCGGGGCGGTCACGGGTCCGTCGTGGGGGTGCGGGTGCGATGCGGGCTGCCCGGTCGTGGTGGGTTGCCCGCGCCGTTCCCCGCGCCCCTTGGGGCGTTGCTGCGGGCCTGCGCCGTCATGGGTGGGCCGCCCGGGGAATGAAACGGGCTGCTTGAACGTTCACACACTGAAGGCGGAGGGGACTCCGCGACCCCGTACGACCTGGAGTGAGTGAGCCGTGACCCTGCGCGTCGAGATCTGGAGCGACATCGCCTGTCCCTGGTGCTACGTGGGCAAGGCCCGCTTCGAGAAGGCGCTCGCGGCCTTCCCGCACCGTGAGCAGGTCGAGGTCGTGCACCGCTCCTTCGAGCTGGACCCCGGCCGGGCCAAGGGCGACATCCAGCCCGTGCTCACCATGCTGACCAAGAAGTACGGCATGAGCGAGGCGCAGGCACAGGCCGGTGAGGACAACCTCGGTGCCCAGGCCGCCGCCGAGGGCCTGGACTACCGCACCCGCGGCCGCGACCACGGCAGCACCTTCGACATGCACCGCCTGCTGCACTTCGCCAAGGAGCAGGGCAGGCAGGAGCAGCTGCTGGACGCGCTGTACAAGGCCAACTTCGCCGAGGAGCGGTCCGTCTTCGCCGACGACCAGCGGCTCGTGGACCTGGCCGTCGCCGCCGGTCTCGACGCGGATGCCGCCCGCGCGGTGCTCGCCGATCCGGACGCCTACGCCGACGCCGTCCGCGAGGACGAGCGCGAGGCCGCCCGGCTCGGCGCCCGCGGGGTGCCGTTCTTCGTGCTCGACCGTACCTACGGCGTCTCCGGCGCCCAGCCCGCCGAGGTCTTCACACAGGCGCTCACCCAGGCGTGGGGCGACCGCTCCCCGCTCACCCTCCTCGACGACGGCGGCGCCGAGGCGTGCGGTCCGGACGGATGCGCGGTGCCGCAGCACGGCTGACCGGGAGAAAACCGCAGGTCACCGGCGACTCATAAGCAGTCCTTGGCGGTACCGCGCAAAAAATCGCAATGGACGGGGAGTGCGCGGAGCCGCACAGTGGTCCCATGGAGACCTTCGAGAGCGTCGTCCGCGCCGAATTCGCCCCGGAGAACATCTATCTGAACACCGCGAGCAACGGCCTGCTCCCGGCCCGCACCGTGACCGCCCTGCACCGGGCGGTGCGGCTGCGCGCCGAGGGCAGGCCGCTCGGTTCCCTCTATGAGGACGTCGAGGCCGTGCGCGCCTCCTTCGCCCGGCTGACCGGTGTCCCGGTGGAGCGGGTGGCGACCGGCGCGTCGGTCGCCGAGTACGGCGCGCTGATCGCCGCCTCGCTGCCCGCCGGAGCCGAAGTCCTGACCGCCGAGGCCGACTTCTCCTCCCTGGTGAACCCCTTCCACATGCGCGCCGACCTCACCGTGCGGGCCGTACCGCTGGAGCGGCTCGCCGCCTCCGTGCGCCCGGGCACCGCGCTGGTCTCGGTCAGCGTCACGCAGTCCGCCGACGGCCGCCTCGCCGACCTGGCCGCGGTGCGGGAGGCGGCCCGCGCGCACGGGGCCCGCGTCTACCTCGACGCCTCCCAGTCAGCCGGCTGGCTGCCCGTCGACCCGGGTGACTACGACTTCCTCGCCGCCGTCGGCTTCAAGTGGCTCATGGGCCCGCACGGTGCCGCGTTCTTCGTCGCGCCGGGCGCCGCGCAGGACTTCGGCGGGCTCACCCCGCTGCTCGCCGGCTGGTCCGCGGGGGAGCGGCCCTGGGACAGCTGCTACGGGCCGGTCACCGAACTCGCGCAGGCCGTCCGGCGGTTCGACGTCAGCCCTGCCCTCTTCAGCTACGCCGGGCTGCGCGCCTCGCTCGAACTGGTCGAGGAGCTGGGCCTGGACGCCGTCCACGCACACGACGTGGCGCTCGCCGAGCGCTTCCGCAAGGGACTCGACTCCCTCGGGCACGAGCCAATCGCGGCGCCCGGCTCCGCGATCGTGTCCGTGCCCGGACTGGGCCGCCGTCAGGGCGAGTTGAGCGAGGCAGGCATAGAGGTCTCCGACCGCGCCGGCAACCTCCGCGCCGCGTTCCACCTCTACAACACAGCCGCGGACGTCGACAGCCTGCTGAACGTCCTGTCCGGCTGAGCACACACCCGCCCTCCCGCACGAGGCTCGCCCGGCTCGGGGCCCGCGCGCGACCGGGCCGGGCCCCCCGTCCCACGTGAGGGGGTCCCGGCCCGGTGGTCGGTGTTCCGGCGGGTCAGCGGACGGGGTGAAGTCCCGTGCGCTGGCGGGTCAGCGGACGGGGGTGAAGTCCCGTGCGCCGATGCTGTGTCCGATGGCCGCTGCGCGGCGGGCCGGCCGCCGGCCGGGGAGGCTCGGCCGGCCCGCGGGACGCGCGCGACCGGGCCAAGGTCCCGGTCCCGCACGGGGCTCGCCCGGCCCGCGGCACGCGCGCGACCGGGCCAAGGTCCCGGTTCCGCACGAGGCTCGCCCGGCCCGCTGCACGCGCGCGACCGGGCCGGGCCCCCCGTCCCACGTGAGGGGGTCCCGGCCCGGTGGTCGGTGTTCCGGCGGGTCAGCGGACGGGGTGAAGTCCCGTGCGCTGATGGGTCAGCGGACGGGGGTGAAGTCCCGTGCGCCGATGAACTCGGGGCGGCGGATCGGTGCCGCGAAGGGTTCCACCGCCGTGTTCTCCACGCTGTTGAACACGATGAAGACGTTGCTGCGCGGGTACGGCGTGATGTTGTCGCCGGAGCCGTGCATGGCGTTGCAGTCGAACCAGGTCGCCGATCCCGGCTTGCCGGTGAACAGCCGGATGCCGTGCTCGCTCGCGAACGCCGTGAGCGCCTCGTCGGACGGCGTGCCCGCGTCCTGCATCTGCAGCGACTTCTTGTAGTTGTCCTTCGGCGTCTCGCCCGCGCAGCCGAGGAACGTCTTGTGCGACCCCGGCATGATCATCAGACCGCCGTTGGTGTCGAAGTTCTCGGTCAGCGCGATCGACACGGACACCGTCCGCATCCGCGGCAGACCGTCCTCCGCGTGCCAGGTCTCGAAGTCGGAGTGCCAGTAGAAGCCGCTGGCGCCGAACCCCGGCTTGACGTTGATGCGGGACTGGTGGACGTACACGTCCGAGCCGAGGATCTGCCGGGCACGGCCGACGACCCGCTCGTCGCGCACCAGCTTCGCGAACACCTCGCTGATGCGGTGCACCTCGAAGACGGAGCGGATCTCCTTGGACTGCGGTTCCACGATGGACCGCTCGTCCTCGCGGATCACCGGGTCGGTGACCAGCCGGTCGAGCTCACGCTTGTACTCGGCGACCTCGTCGGGGCGGATGAGCTGGTCGACGGCGATGAAGCCGTCGCGCTCGAAGGCGCCGAGGTCGGCCGGCTGGAACGGGCCCGGGGCGTCCGGGGCGCCCCAGACGACCGGGTCCTGCCGGGGCACCGTCACCTCGGTGGTGCCGCGGGTGGGGTACAGGTCCGTGACGGTGGTCGAAGTCGTGGTGGCCGTCATGCGGTTCACACCTCCTCGGGTTCGGTGAGCAGCGGGTAGACGCCGTTCTCGTCGTGGTCCTCCCGTCCGGTGACCGGCGGGTTGAACACGCAGATGCAGTGGAAGTCCTCCTTGACCTTGAGCGTGTGCCGCTCGTGGCCGTCCAGGAGGTACATGGTGCCGGGCGTGATCGTGTGGGTCTTCCCGGTCTCGTGGTCGGTCAGCTCCGCCTCGCCCCGCGTGCAGACCACGGCCTCGATGTGGTTGGCGTACCACATCGACGTCTCGGTCCCGGCGTACAGGATCGTCTCGTGCAGCGAGAAGCCGACGCGCTCCTTGGCGAGCACGATGCGTTTGCTCTCCCAGGTGCCTGACGCGGCCTTCACATGGCGGTCGGTGCCTTCGATCTCCTTGAACGAACGGACGATCACGGTGGTGCGATGCCTCCTAGATAGGGGTGTTCGGCGGTGTGTGAGGGGTGTCCCGAGGTGCGGCTCAGGCGGTCTCACGGACGGCGCGGGCCAGGGTCTTCAGACCCTCGTCCAGCTCGTCCGGGGTGATGGTCAGGGCCGGCAGCAGCTTGACGACCTCGGACTCGGGGCCGGAGGTCTCCACCAGCAGCCCCAGCTCGAAGGCGCGGTGCGCGATCCGTCCGGCGCGGGCCTTGTCGTGGAACTCCATGCCCCACACCAGGCCGCGACCGCGGTACTCCTTGACGTCGGCGAGGTTCTCCTCGGTGATGGCGATCAGCCACTGCTCGACCTGCTCCCCACGGGTGCGGGTCTGCTTCTCCATGGCGGAGCCGTCGGTCCAGTACGTCTCCAGCGCGGCGGTGGCGGTGACGAACGCCGGGTTGTTGCCGCGGAAGGTGCCGTTGTGCTCGCCCGGCTCCCACACGTCCAGCTCGGGCTTGAACAGGCACAGCGACATCGGCAGGCCGTAGCCGCTGATGGACTTCGACACGGTGACGATGTCGGGCGTGATCCCGGCCTCCTCGAAGGAGAAGAAGGCGCCGGTACGGCCGCAGCCCATCTGGATGTCGTCGACGATCAGCAGCATGTCCTGCCGCTCGCACAGCTCCTTGAGCGCGCGCAGCCACTCGGGCCGGGCGACGTTGATGCCGCCCTCGCCCTGCACGGTCTCCACGATCACCGCGGCGGGCTTGTTCAGGCCGGAGCCCTGGTCCTCCAGCAGCCGCTCGAACCACAGGAAGTCCGGGACCTGGCCGTCGAAGTAGTTGTCGAACGGCATCGGCGTGCCGTGCACCAGCGGGATGCCGGCGCCGGCCCGCTTGAAGGCGTTGCCGGTGACCGCGAGCGAGCCCAGCGACATGCCGTGGAAGGCGTTGGTGAACGACACGATCGACTCGCGGCCCTTCACCTTCCGGGCCAGCTTCAGCGCCGACTCCACCGCGTTGGTGCCCGTCGGCCCCGGGAACATGACCTTGTACGGCAGGTCACGCGGGCGCAGCACCAGGTCCTGGAAGGTCTGCAGGAACGACCGCTTGGCCGTGGTCGACATGTCCAGACCGTGCGTGACGCCGTCCCGCATCAGGTAGTCGATCAGCGCCCGTTTCAGTACGGGGTTGTTGTGGCCGTAGTTCAGTGACCCCGCACCGGCGAAGAAGTCGAGGTACTGGTGACCGTCCTCGTCGTACATGCGGCTGCCCTGCGCGCGGTCGAAGACGGTGGGCCAGCCACGGCAGTAGCTGCGCACCTCGGACTCCACGGTCTCGAAGACGCTCAGGTCGGGCTGGGTGATGGTCACGACGAATCGCTCCTCAGTGGGAAGTCGGGGTCAGCGGGCCGATGCGGTACAGCACTTCGGGGTCGTGCGGGCCGTCCGGGAACAGTCCGGCGTCGAACAGGACCTCCCGTTCCACCCGCGCGCCGTGCCGGGCGGCGAACGAGGTGAACAGCCGCTCGGAGGCGGTGTTGCCCGGGGTGATCGTCGTCTCGACGTCGGTGATCCGGTGCTCGGCGGCGAGCCGGGCGGTCAGCCCGTCGAGCAGCGCGGCGGCGAGGCCCTTGCCGCGGTACGCGGCGTCGACGGCCACCTGCCAGACGAGCAGGGTGTGCGGCTGCTCCGGCCGCACGTACCCGGTGATGAAGCCGACCGGCTCCCCGTCCTCCCGGCGCACGACGGCGGAGGTGCCGGCGAAGTCGCGGCACCACAGCAGGTAGCTGTAGGAGGAGTTCAGGTCGAGGGCCTCGGAGTCCCTGGCGATTCGCCACAGGGCGGCTCCGTCGGCCACCGACGGGCGGTCTATGAGCAGGTCTGCTGGTGCGGCGGTCATGCGGATTGAATTTACCGAGCGAAATTGAAAAATGCATGGAGGGTGGGGCTTTCCTGGGCGCTCGTTCTGTGTTATCGCGCGAGCGCGGGCAGGTACGCGAGCCGCCGGAGGATTGTCCGCATTTGACCGGGAGAAAGGTGGCAAAATGGACGCGATGTGTAACGCGTCACAACCATGTAACCCCTGCGGGATCTCCCCGAAACAGCCCGCTCGGTGTTCGCGAAATCTTCGCGTTTAGGGTCGTGAGAAGCGGGCAGAAGAAGACGGGAAGCTATCCACAAGAATAGGACTTGAATAAGGGAACGCAATTCCCGGAATAGATCCGTGTCGGTAAGTGTGGGGAATTCAGGCGCCGATCGTGCCGTCGATGCGCTCGCGCAGGATGTCCGCGTGGCCGTTGTGCCGGGCGTACTCCTCGATCATGTGGATGAGCACCCAGCGCAGGGAGACCTCCAGGCCGGTCATCGGCCCGTCCACGATGCGTCCGGTGGCCTCCAGCGAGCGCCCGGCGCACAGCTCCTGCCCGCGGGTCACCTCCCGGCGCCAGATCGCCAGCGCCTCGCCGAGACCGCGCTCGGGGTCGAGCCCGTACCCGGTCTCCTCCCCGAAGACCGGCGGGACGTCGAGGCCCGCGAAGACCCGCTGGAACCAGTTCCGCTCCACCTCCGCCAGGTGCTGCACCAGCCCGAGCAGGGTCAGCGAGGACGGCTCGGCCGCCGCCAGCCGCACCTGCCCGTCGTCCAGCCCCGCGCACTTCAGCTCCAGCGTGGCCCGGTGAAAGGCGAGCCAGCTCTCCAGCATGGGCCGCTCCTCCCCGGTCAGCAGCGGCACGGGGCGCCCGTCGGGCAGGGTCTGGTGCGCGTCGTTGGCCATGGCCCGAGCATGGCACGCCGCACCGACACCGGGCTCTCGCCGACACGGCGGCGACCGCGGACCGCAACCGGCCCGGCCCGCCCGCTCACGCCCGGTGGGGGCCGGGCGCGCACCCGGGGGACGGACGCCCGGGGTACGGCCAGGTGAGGGGCGGTCGGCCCGGGGACGCACCCTCGGGGTGCGGTCGGCCCGGGGATGCCGTCAGCCGCGCGTGGTCGGCCGCGGTGCGGTCAGCGCCAGGCGTCGTCCGCCGCCCGCAGTGCCGCCTCCAGGTCGACGTGCAGGTCCTTGCCGGCCAGGGCCGACCCCAGCGCCGCCAGGCAGCCGCGTACCGTGCCGGGCGTCGCGGCCGGCCCGTAGTGGTTGACGCGGATCATTTCCTTGGCCAGTGCGCCGCCGCCCGCGGCCAGCGGCAGTGCCGGGTCGCTCGCCAGGGCGCGGGCGACCAGCTCCGAGGCGTCCACGCCGGACGGCGCCCGCAGGGTCGTGGCCACCGGCGCCGACTCCGCCGCCTCGTGCACGTAGGGCGCGAGGCCGGCGCCCAGCGCCACCGCGCCCGCGCGCGTGGCCGCCGCGGCACGCGCGTGCCGGGCCATCACCGCGTCCAGGCCGTCCGCCTCGATACGGTCCAGGCACGCCTGAAGTGCCAGCATCTCCAGCTGCGCCGGTGCGTGCGGCAGCGCCTTGCGGCCGCCGTCGAGCCAGCGCTCCTTCCAGTCCAGCAGTGAGAGGTAGGACCGGCGCGGCGCCCCCGGGTTGGCCGCCATCCGTGCCCACGCCCGCTCGCTCACCGACACCGCCGACACCCCGGCCGGCCCGCCCATCGCCTTCTGCGCCCCGATGACGCACAGGTCGACGCCCCACGCGTCCACCAGCACCGGCTCGGCGCCGACGGAGGCCACCGCGTCCAGGTAGAACAGCGCGCCGTGCTCCCGCACCACCGGCCCGATCTCGGCGACCGGGTTGGTGTTGCCCGTCGCCGCCTCCGCGTGCACCAGCGACACGAAGTCGATCTCCGGGTGCTCGGCGAACGCCTCGCGGATCTGCTCGGCGCTCACCGCCGTGTGGAACGGCACCGAGAGGTCGATGACCCTCGCGCCGCAGTCCCGCAGCCAGTCGCCGAAGGTCTGCCCGTAGGGACCCGTGATCACGTTCAGCGCGGTCGTGCCGGGCCCGGCGGTCGCACGGATCGCGCCCTCCAGCGGCAGCAGCGCCTCGCCCTGCATGATCAGCACGTCCTGCTCGGTGGAGAGCAGCCGTGCCACCCGGTCCTCGATGGAGGCGAAGCGGGCGGCGCTCAGCGGGGCGAGGTCCAGGAAGGGGTGGGTCACAGCGGTGCTCTCTTCACTTCACGGGTACGACTCACGGGGTACGGCCATGGTCGAGGGTAACCGTCACCCCGTGGGCCCCATCCGTCGCGCCGTCTTGGGCGGGTTGGTCCCCGTTGCCCGGCGCGTCTTTCTAAGGTGAGACCGCCCCGTAACCATGGGTTTGATTTGAGAGGCCCAAACCTCTCCTTATAATCGGAACTCTCAGTTCCAACACAGGAGGCTCCCCCGTGAACACGCTCCTCGGGCGCCGGACCCGCGTTCTGGCCGCCACCACCGCGACGGCCGGGCTCATGCTCGTGGCCGCGTGCACCTCCACCAACAACGGCGGCAGCGGCTCCAAGACCGCCGCCGGCGGGGTCGAGCTGGTCAAGGCCGGGCAGCTGACCACCTGCACCCACCTGCCGTACCCGCCGTTCCAGTCGGAGATCGACGGCAAGGTGCAGGGCTTCGACGTCTCGCTGATCGACCTGGTCGCCAAGGACCTCGGCGTGAAGCAGGAGATCCTCGACACCCCGTTCGAGAACTTCAAGACCGGCGCCTTCCTCAACGCCGGCAAGTGCGACCTGGCCGCGGCCGGCATGACCATCACCGCCGAGCGCAAGAAGAACGTCGACTTCTCCGACCCCTACTTCGACGCCACCCAGGCCGTCCTGGTCGACAAGAGCAGCGGCGTGAACTCCCTCGCGGACGTCAAGGCCAAGGGGATCAAGCTGGGCGCGCAGGCGCAGACCACCGGCGAGGACTACGCCAAGAGCAAGGGCTTCGACCCGGTCTCCTTCGAGTCCTCCGACGCCGTCCTCAACGGCCTGCGCACCGGCCAGGTCAAGGCCGTCATCATCGACTACCCGGTGGTCCAGGGCTGGCTGAAGGACAAGGCCAACGCCGACAAGTTCAAGGTCGTCGACAACCTCAAGACCGGTGAGCAGTACGGCTTCACCGTCAAGAAGGGCAACACCAAGCTGCGCGAGGCCATCAACAAGGCGATCGCGAAGGCCAAGGCGGACGGCACGTACAAGAAGCTGTACGAGCAGTGGATCGGCCCGTACGACGCCTCCGTCGCCTCGCCCGCCGCCTCATGACGGCGACCGACACGGAACTCCAGCCCCGCAGGAAGGGTCTGACCCGGCGTCAGAAGCGCAGCGTCTCCCGTGGTGCGCAGTACGCCGTCTTCGTCGCCGCCGTGATCGCGCTCGCGGTCACGGCGGACTGGGGGCGGCTGAAGAACCAGTTCGCGCAGGGCAGCATCGCGCGCCAGATGTTCCCGGACGTCATCACGCTCGCACTGAAGAACACCGTGCTGTACACGGTGTCCGGCTTCGTCGTCGGACTCGCGCTCGGCATGGTGATCGCGCTGATGCGGCTGTCGTCCGTCGGCCCCTACCGCTGGGTCGCCGGCATCTACATCGAGATCTTCCGCGGCCTGCCCGCCCTGCTGATCTTCATCTTCATCGGTGTCGCCGTCCCGCTCGCCTTCCCCGGCACCGAGATCGTCGGCGGCACCTACGGCAAGGTCGCCATCGCGCTGGGCCTGGTCGCCGCCGCCTACATGGCGGAGACGATCCGCGCCGGCATCCAGGCCGTGCCCAAGGGGCAGATGGAGGCCGCGCGTTCGCTGGGCTTCTCGCCCGCCCGCGCCATGATCTCGGTGATCATCCCGCAGGCGTTCCGGATCATCCTGCCGCCGCTGACCAACGAACTCGTCCTGCTCTTCAAGGACTCCTCGCTGGTCCTCTTCCTCGGTGTCACCCTGGAGGAGCGCGACCTGTCCAAGTACGGCCGAGACCTCGCCAGTACGACCGCCAACTCCACCCCGATCCTCGTGGCCGGCCTGTGCTACCTGCTGATCACGATCCCGCTCGGCTTCGTCGTGCGCCGCATGGAGGCCAAGGCCCAGGAGGCCGTCAAGTGAGCCGACCCGAGATCGAGATCAGGGACCTGCACAAGTCCTTCGGCGACAACGAGGTGCTGCGCGGCATCGACCTGGAGATCGGCCAGGGCGAGGTCGTCTGCGTCATCGGCCCCTCCGGCTCCGGCAAGTCCACGCTGCTGCGCTGTGTGAACCTCCTGGAGGAGCCGGGCAAGGGCCAGGTCTTCGTCGGCGGCACCGAGGTCACCGACCCGGACGTCGACATCGACGCCGTACGCCGCCGTATCGGCATGGTGTTCCAGCAGTTCAACCTCTTCCCGCACCTGACGGTGACCGAGAACCTCACGCTGCCGCAGCGCCGGGTGCTCAAGCGGGACAAGGCTAGCGCCGCGAAGGTGGCCGCCGAGAACCTGGAGCGCGTCGGACTGTCGGAGAAGGCGGACGCCTACCCGTCCTCCCTCTCCGGCGGCCAGCAGCAGCGCGTCGCCATCGCGCGGGCGCTCGCCATGGGCCCCGAGGTGATGCTGTTCGACGAGCCGACCTCGGCGCTCGACCCGGAGCTGGTCGGCGACGTCCTGGCCGTCATGCGCAGGCTCGCCCGCGAGGGCATGACGATGATGGTCGTCACCCACGAGATGACGTTCGCCCGTGAGGTCGCCGACCGGGTCGTCTTCATGGACGGCGGCGTGATCGTCGAGGACGGCAGCCCCGAGCAGGTCATCACCCACCCGCGCCACGAGCGCACCCGCCACTTCCTCTCCCGCCTCCTCGACCCGGCGATGGCCGAGGTGGAGGAGGAGACCTCCGACCAGGTGGGCAAGGGCGAGTAGCGCCCCCCGTCACCGGCGGGGCGGGGGCTCCCTGCAACGGCGAGCCGCGGCTGATTACAGTGCCGTGCATGAGCGATGGCGCGGTGCTGCACGTGAAGGGGCGGGTCCTGGCGGGACCCGACGACGTCCGGGACGAGCTGTGGGTGGTCGGCGGCCGGATCTCCTACGACCGCCCGGCCGGCGCCCGTGACGTGCGCACGGTCGAGGGCTGGGTGCTGCCCGGCCTGGTCGACGCGCACTGCCACGTCGGCCTCGACGCGCACGGCCCGGTCGAGCCGGAGACGGCCGAGAAGCAGGCGCTCACCGACCGCGACGCGGGCGCCCTGCTGCTGCGGGACGCCGGCTCGCCGTCCGACACCCGCTGGATCGACGACCGCGACGACCTGCCGAAGATCATCCGCGCGGGCCGGCACATCGCCCGCACCCGCCGCTACATCCGCAACTACGCCTGGGAGGTCGAACCCGCCGACCTCGTCGCCTACGTCGCCCAGGAGGCCCGGCGCGGCGACGGCTGGGTCAAGCTGGTCGGCGACTGGATCGACCGCGACCTCGGCGACCTGTCGGCCTGCTGGCCGCGCGAGGCCGTCGAGGCGGCGATCGCCGAGGCCCACCGCCTGGGCGCCCGCGTCACCGCGCACTGCTTCGCCGAGGACTCGCTGCGCGACCTGGTGGAAGCCGGCATCGACTGCATCGAGCACGCCACGGGCCTGACCGAGGACACCATCCCGCTCTTCGCCGAGCGCGGTGTGGCGATCGTCCCGACGCTCGTCAACATCGCGACCTTCCCGCAGCTCGCGGCGGGCGGCGAGAGCAAGTTCCCGCGCTGGTCGGACCATATGCGCCGGCTGCACGAACGGCGCTACGACACCGTCCGCGCCGCCTACGACGCCGGCATCCCGGTGTTCGTCGGCACCGACGCCGGCGGGTCGCTCCCGCACGGGCTGGTCGGCGCGGAGGTCGCCGAGCTGGTCACGGCCGGCATCCCGCCGATCGATGCGCTCTCCGCGACGACCTGGGGTGCCCGCGCCTGGCTGGGCCGCCCCGGCCTCGACGAGGGCGCACCCGCCGACCTCGTCGTCTACGACAGCGACCCGCGCGCGGACGTACGCGTGCTGGGCGCACCGCGCCGCGTCGTGGTGAACGGGACACCCGTGAGCTGAGCGCTTTTCTGAGGCCCGGGATTCGAAGGCGTGCGCGACGAACACCCTTTGGGGTGAAGTCCCGTTGCCGCGCTGACCGTTGGACGTTCGAGCCGTAATCCTTGCGGGGTCCCGAAGCGTTCCTTCTCTGGGGGTCCCACCCTTGAACGGCAACACCTTCCGCATGCCCGCACGCCGCCGACGCCTGACCGCCGTCGCGGCCGCCACGGCCCTGGCCACGGCTCCCGTGGTCCTCGCGGGCGCCGGCCCGGCCCACGCCACCGGCGACCAGGGCCGGGCGAGCGCCGTGGTCCTGCGCACCGGCCTCGACGTGTCCCTGCTCAACAAGACCGTGAACGTCCCGCTCGCGGTCTCCCTCAACGAGGTCCAGGCGCCGCGCAGCGCGCAGAAGACCGCGCTCTCCGTCCGCCTGGACGGCGTGAACAACGGCAACCCGTTCAGCGTGCTCAGCGCCGAGGTGGCCACCGCGAAGGCGACGGCGACCGCGCACGGGGCGGAGGGCTTCACCCGGCTCGCCCACGCCCGGCTGCACGTCCCCGGGCTGCCGCTGCTGTCGCTGGTCGAGGTCGAGGACGTCACGGCGAAGGCGACCTGCGAGGCCGGGAAGTCCCCGGTGGCCACGTCGAACGTGCTGGGCGCGGTGACGGTCCTCGGCAAGCGCGTCACGCTGACGTCCGGCGGCACCACGGACGTGAAGGTGCCGGGCGTGGGCGAGGTCCGCCTGGATCTGTCCAGGAGCGGGACGACCTCGCGCACGGCGGCGGCGACGGCCCTGGAGCTGAAGGTGTCGGTGAACCCGCTGAAGCTCAACGTGGCCGAGGTGAACGGCACCGTCACCCTGGCCCAGGCGACCTGCGAGGCGCCGAGACCGGCCGCGGCCGCGCCCGCGCCGAAGCCGGCCACTGCCGAGCCCGCCCCGGACGTCAAACCCCAGGGCGCCCCCGCCGCGGCCGACCTCGCGGAGACCGGCGGCAACGCGCTGACGCCGTACATCGCGGGCGGTTCCGTGGCCCTGCTGGCGGCGGGCGCCGGGGCGTTCGCGCTGGCCCGCCGCCGACGCTGACCGCCAGGGTGCCTCGCCGATCAGGCCGGCGTGATCGGCGAGACACCCCCTACGGCGTCAGCGCCGACGCCAGTGCCCGGAGGAAGCCGTCCGTCGTCGCCTCGTCCCGCACGGCCAGGCGGAGCCAGTCCTCCCCGAGGCCGGGGAAGGTGTCCCCGCGGCGGACGGCGTACCCCAGGGCGCGCAGGCGCCGGCGCACCAGGGCGGCCCCCGGCAGCCGGACGAGCACGAACGGCCCCTCGGCCGGGGTCACCACCCGCACGCCCAGGCGTCGCAGCCCGGTGACGAGGTAGGCGCGGTCGGCAGCGATCTGCTCGGCCGCCCGTGCCGCCTCCGCCAGCGCCGGCGGCTCCACGCAGGCCCGCGCCGCGGCCAGCGCCGGGGTGGACACCGGCCACAGCGGCTGGGCCCGTTCCAGATCGGCGATCACCTCGGGGGAGGCGAGGACGTATCCGATGCGCAGCCCGGCCAGGCCCCAGGTCTTGGTCAGGCTGCGCAGCACCACCAGGCCGGGCACGTCCGTCCGCCCGGCCAGCGCCTGCCGTTCGCCCGGCACCGCGTCCATGAACGCCTCGTCCACCACGAGCGTCCGCCCGGGGCGGGCCAGGGCGGCGATGGTGGCGGCCGGGTGCAGCACGGAGGTCGGGTTGGTCGGATTGCCGACCACCACCAGGTCGGCGTCCTCGGGCACCAGCGCGGGATCCAGCCGGAAGCCGTCCGACTCCCGCAGCAGCACCCGGTCCACGGTGTGCCCCGCGTCCCGCAGCGCCGCCTCGGGCTCGGTGAACTGCGGGTGTACCACGACCGGCCGGCGCACCTTCAGCGCCCGCGCCAGCAGCACGAACGCCTCCGCCGCCCCGGCCGTCAGCAGCACCCGCTCGGCCGGCAGGCCGTGCCGTGCCGCGACCGCGGCCCGCGCGGCCCGCCCGTCCGGATAGGCGGCGAGCGAGGACAGCGAATTGGCGATCCGCTCCCGCAGCCAGTAAGGCGGGGTGTCCGCGCGGACGTTCACCGCGAGGTCGATCAGTTCGGCCCCGTCGTCGCGGACCTCGGCGTCCCCGTGGTGGCGAAGGTCGTGCCCGTCAGTGCGCATGGGAGTGCGTGTGCCCATGTCCGTGGCCGTGGCCGTGGCCGTGGTGGTGGTGTCCGTCGTCGTCCGGGTGGAAGTGCGGCTGCTGCGGCAGCCCCACCTTGTCCTCGAAGCCGGGCAGCGCGATCCGGTACACGCACGAGTCGCAGTTCATCCGCAGATCGCCCTTGACGGCCTCCTCGTACCGCTCCATCACCAGGTCCAGCAGCTCCGGCTCCGGCCCGATCACATCCGCCGAGCGCACATCCAGCCCGGGGTGCGCCGCCGCCCACTCCTCGGTCTGCTTGCGCACCCGGTCCGGCAGGATGCCGGTGAACAGGAAGTAGGGCAGGACCACGATCCGCCGCGCGCCGAGCTTCGCGCACCGCTCGAGCCCGCTCGGCACGTCCGGCGCAGCCAGCGACACGAACGCCGTCTCCACGGCGCCGTATCCCCGGCCCTCCCACAGCAGCCGGGCCGCCTTGAAGACCTCGGCGTTGGCGTCCGGGTCGGTCGAGCCGCGCCCGACCAGCAGCACCGTCACCTCGGAGCGGTCCACGCCGTCGCCCAGCACCTCTTCGAGGCGCCGCTCCAGCACGTTCAGCAGCGAGGGGTGCGGGCCCAGCGGACGGCCGTAGGTGTACGTGATGCCGGGGTGCCGCTCCTTCTCGCGGGCCAGGGCCGCCGGGATGTCGCCCTTGGCGTGGCCGGCGGACACCAGCATCAGCGGGACGGCGGCGAAGCGGCGCACCCCGCGTTCCACCAGCTCGGTCACGGCCTCGCCGAGCGGCGGCGGGGACAGCTCGATGAAGCCGCCCGCGACGGGCAGTTCGGGGTGGCGGCGGCCCAGCTCCCGGACGAAGTCGCGGAACGCCTCCGCTCCGGCGTCGTCGCGGGTGCCGTGGCCGGCGATCAGCAGGGCGGGCGGGGTGGTCACGCGTTCTCCTCGGACGAAGACGAAAGGGGGTGGTACAGCAGGGCGTTGAGGGCGGCGGAGGCGACCGCCGACCCGCCCTTCTCGGACACGTTGCTCACGGCGGGCAGCCCGCTCTCGCGCAGCGCGGCCTTGGACTCGACGGCCCCGACGAAACCGACGGGCAGACCGATGACGAGCGCCGGGGCCGCGTCGAGCGTCAGCAGTTCCTCCAGCGCGGTCGGCGCGTTGCCGATCACCCAGAGGGCGCCGGGCCCGACCTGCTCGTAGGCGAGCCGGATGCCGTGCGCGGAACGGGTCAGCCCGGGGCCGGCGACGCCGTCCTTGAGCCGGCAGACGGTCTCGCGGCGGGTGATGCCGGCCCCGACCATCTCGACGTCGACCACGACGGGCGCCCCGGCGTGCAGCGCGGCGTGCGCCCGGACCAGGTCGCCCTCGTCCATGACGAGGTCGCTCGCGTACTCCAGGTCGGCGGCGGAGTGGATGACCCGCTCCACCACGGCCCGGGTCAGCGCAGGGAAGTGCGAGGTGTCCAGCCGCTTGCGCAGCCGCCGGTAGGACTCCTCCTCGATGGGGTGGACCACGCGGTTCACCGGACCTCCTCTTGGGTGGTCTGCCAGCGGTAGCCGCGCGGGGTCACCATGCGTCCCGCGATGTTCCGGGTCGCGGTGTTGCCCACGGTCACGACCGTCATCATGTCGACCGACGCGGGGTCGAGCTCGCCGAGCGCCGTGACCCGGCTCGACTCGTCGGGGCGCGAGGCGTTGCGGACGACCCCGACCGGCGTCGTCGGCTCGCGGTGCTCGGCGAGGATCGCGAGCGCCTTGGGCAGCTGCCAGTCGCGGCCCCGGGAACGCGGGTTGTAGAAGGTGACCACGAGGTCCGCCTCGGCCGCGGCCCGTACCCGCCGTTCGATGACCTCCCACGGCGTGTGCAGGTCGGACAGGGAGATCGACACATGGTCGTGGCCCAGCGGCGCGCCCAGGATCGCCCCGGCCGCGAGCGCCGCGGTCACGCCCGGCACGCCGATCACGTCGATGTCGTCGGACGCCTCGGCGAGCGCCGGCGAGGCCATCGCGTACACCCCGGCGTCACCGCTGCCGATGAGCGCGACGGCCTGCCCGCGCCGGGCCTCGGCGACCGCCGTACGGGCCCGCTCCTCCTCGGCGCCCAGCCCGGACTCCAGGATGCGGGTGCCGGGGCGCAGCAGGTCGCGGATCTGGTCGACGTACTGGTCGAGGCCCACGAGCACGGAGGCGCGGCGCAGTTCGGCCTTGGCGCGCGGGGTCAGCAGGTCGCGGGCGCCGGGACCCAGGCCGACCACCGCGAGCCGCCCGCGCCCCGGACGCCGTACGACGGCGCAGGTCGCCATGGCGGGGGAGCCGTCGGCGCGCTGCGACTTCCGCTTGGGGACGAGGAGTTCACCACCCCGGGCGAGCGCGGCGGCCTCCGCCACGGACGGCGTGCCGACGGCGGCGAGCGGCGCGTCCGACGGGTTCGGCACCTCCACCGCGGCCAGCGCCTCGGCCGGGTACGTCACCAGCGGCACGCCGAGCCGTTCGGCGGCCTCCACGATGCCGGGCTCGCCGGCCTTGGCGTCCACGGTGGCCAGCTCGGCGAGCGACCGCACCGACAGCCCCGCCTCGGCCAGCGCGGCCTCGACCAGCGTCAGCACCTCGTCCACCGGGGCGCCCTTGGACGCACCCACCCCGACGACCAGCGTCGGCGGGCGCAGCAGCACCTCGCGCTCCCCGGCGGTGACCGCACGGTCGGTGACGCGGACCGTGTACGCGCCCTGTCCGGCCAGCGGCAGCGGCGGCAGCGGCCACGCGACCTCCGCCGCCAGCGCCACCGGCTCCCCGTCCAGCAGCGCCCGCGACACCGCCGCGACCGCGCCCTCGACGGGCAGGCCCAGGGTGTCCAGGCCGGCCAGTCCGACGGCGTCCGTCGCCGTCGTCACGACCGGCACCGCGCCCAGCACCTCGGCCACCTCGGCGGCGAGGTCGTTGGCGCCGCCGCCGTGCCCGCCGAGCACCGGCACGGCGAACCGCCCGCCCTCGTCGACGCAGACCACACCGGGGTCGGTCGCCTTGTCGCCCAGCAGCGGCGCGACCAGCCGGACGGCCGCGCCGGTCGCCAGGAAGCACACCAGCTGCTCGCACTCCGCGAACGCCCGCCGCACGGCGTCCGCGACAACGCCGTCGTACACACGGGTGCGGTCCGGCCACGCCGCGGCCAGCCGGTCGCGCGCCGCCGCCCCCGCCGCGGTGGCGGAAATGAGGCCGATCACTGGGCAACTCCTTCGTCAGCAGATGCCGGGGGCCGCTCGCCCCACAGCAGGAAAACGGGATTGGCCGCCGCGAGCCGGGTCACGTCCCCGGGCAGCGGCGCGAGCCGTGACGACTGCAACAGCACGCCGTCGACGCCGAACCCGCCGTCCGCGAGCGCGGCACGCGCCGCCGGCACCCGGTCGAGGGCGGCCAGCGCCACCACGACGGTCCGCCGGGCGCGCCGCGCGCAGGCCGTGACGACGGCGGGCAGGTCCTGCCCGCCACCGCCGACGAACACCGCGTCGGGCTCGTCGAGATCGGACAGCACCGTCGGCGCCGCCCCGTGCACCACGTGCACGTCGACCCCGTGCGCGGCCGCGTTGGCGCGGATCCGCCGCACCCCGTCGGCGGTCTTCTCCACCGCGGTGACGGCGGCCCCGAGCCGCGCGCACTCCACGGCCACCGAACCGGAACCGGCGCCGACGTCCCACACCAGGTCGCCGGGGCGCGGCCCGAGCCGGGCCAGCGCCAGCGCCCGCACCTCGAACTTGGTGATCATCGAGTCGCGGTGGGCGAAGTCCTCTTCGGGCAGGGCCCATCCCGCCGGCCCGGGGCCACGCCCCGCCAGCGTCCGAACGGCGCCCAGCGCCCGCCGCTCGTCCAGGCTGACGACGACGCTCACCGCCGTACCCCAGTCACGGGCCGCGGCCTCGGCGGGCGTCACCCGCTCCAGCCGTTCGCCGGGGGAGCCCAGCGCCGTGGCCACGACGAGAGTCCGGTCGTACGACCGCAGCGCGGCACCGATCTCGGCCGGGCCCGCGCCAGGCCCGGTCAGCACCGCCACCTTCGGCTGCGCCCGGCACACGTTGACAGCCGTGCGCAGGTCACGGCCGTGGGCGCTGACCACGACGGCGTCGTCCCAGGGCAGCCCGAGCCGCGCGAACGCCGTCGCCACGGACGACACCCCGGGCCGCACCGCGAGCCGGTCCGCGCCGAACCGGTCCGCGAGCACCCGCACGATCCCGAAGAACCCGGGGTCGCCGGAGGCCAGCACGACCACCCGCCGCTCCTTGCGGACGTACTCCTCGATCGTGTCCAGCGCCGGGGCCAGCTGCCCGAGCACGACCTGCTCGGCCGTCTCCGGCACCGCCGCCGCGTCCAGATGCCGCCGGCCGCCCACGACCAGCTCCGCACCCGCGAGGACGTCCGCGCCGACCGGCTCGCCCGTCCCCGCGCCCACGACGGTGATCACGTGCTCGCACCCCGCTCGCGCAGCGCCCTGCGGGCCTCGGGGTCGGCCTTGCGGTAGCCGTGGAAATGACCGGGGTGGTACAGGTGCGAGCGGGTGCCGTGCGCGGCGAGCGCCGGGCCGACCAGGAACAGCGTGTGCTTCCAGAGCTTGTGCTCCTTGACGGTCTCCTCCAGCGTGCCGATCGTGCACGTCACGATCAGCTCCTCCGGCCAGGTCGCCTGGTACGCGACGACGACCGGGGTGTCCGTCGGATAGCCGCCCTCCAGCAGCTCCCGCACCAGCTGCCCGCTGCGCGCCGCCGAAAGGAACACCGCCATCGTCGTGCCGTGCTTGGCGAACTCGCGGACCTCCTCGCCGGGCGGCATCGGCGTCTTGCCGCCGCCCAGCCGGGTCAGCACCACCGACTGCGCCACCTCGGGGATCGTCAGCTCACGCTGCGCCAGCGCGGCCACCGCCGAGAAGGAGGACACGCCCGGCACGACCTCGGTGGCGATGCCGATCTCCTGGCATCGGTCCAGCTGCTCCTGCGTGCCGCCCCACAGGGCGGGGTCGCCGGAGTGGATCCGGGCCACCTTCCGTCCCTCGTCGAACGCACGTCGGTACACGGCGACCACGTCCTCCAGGGACATGGTGGCCGAGTCCAGGATCTCGGCGTCCTCGCGGGCGTGTTCGAGGACCTCCGCCTGGACCAGGCTCGCGGCCCAGATCACGACGTCGGCCTCGGCGATGGCGCGGGCGGCACGGAACGTCAGCAGATCGGCGGCGCCGGGGCCGGCACCGACGAAGGTCACCTTGCCGGTGGGGGCATCGGCCATGGGAATCGGTCCTCTCCTACAGGCCGGCTCGAGTCGTTACGAGTCGGTACGAGTCAGTGGGTCGGCGGCTGTCGGACGTGCGCGCACGCCGGTGAATCGGATAGCAAGGGCCTATGGCGGTCTTCGTGGCGTTCGGCGCGTTCCTGATGACGCTGGCCGGCGGCTGGACGGCACAGCGTGTGACCGACCGCCGCCACCTGGTGCTGGGCCTGGCGGGCGGGCTGATGCTCGGCGTGGTCGGCCTGGACCTGCTGCCGGAGGCGCTGAAGGCGGCCGGCACCGAGGTCCACGGCGTGCCCGCGGCCCTGCTGCTGTTCGTGGCCGGCTTCCTGCTGGCCCATCTGGTGGAACGCCTGCTGGCGGCCCGCCGCGCCTCGCACGGAGGGGACGAGCACAACCACGGGGCGCCCGAGGTGGGCCTGACGGCCGCCGCGGCCATGGTGGGACACAGCCTGATGGACGGCGTGGCGATCGGTGCGTCCTTCCAGGTCGGCGGCGGCATGGGCACCGCCGTCGCGCTCGCCGTCATCGCCCACGACTTCGCGGACGGCTTCAACACCTTCACCCTGACCAGCCTGTACGGCAACGCCCGCCGCAAGGCCTACGCGATGCTGTTCGCGGACGCCGTCGCCCCGGTCGCCGGAGCGGCCGCGTCGGCGTACGTCACCATCCCGAAGGGTGTCCTCGGCGGCTATCTCGGCCTGTTCGGCGGCGTCCTGCTCTACCTGGCCGCCGCCGAGATCCTGCCCGAGGCCCACCACGAACACCCCGCGCGCTCCACTGTGCTGTGCACGGTCGCCGGAGCGGCGTTCATCTGGCTGGTGGTGGGCTTCACCGGGTGACGGTGCGCGCCCCTGGGCGGGTCTCACAGCTTGCCGCCCCGGCCGCCGTCCCGCCGCGCGGGCGCGATCAGCGTCGACAGATACGGCAGCGGGGCGCCGTCCAGTTCGCCGGCCGGCCGGATCGACTCCTCCGGCAGGCCCAGCGCCGAACCCCACACCGCGTCGGCGAGCCGCCCGGTCTCCCGCAGCGCCTCGGCGACCTCGGCGGCCTGCCGCCCGAACTTGTACGCCACGACCGTGCCGGGTCCGTTCAGCGCGTCCTTGAGCACCGCCGAACCGGCGGTCACCGGCACCAGCGTCAGCGGCTCGGTGCCCTCGGTCAGCACCGCGCCCGAGCGGGCCGCCAGATCCTGCATCGCGGTGATGCCGGGCACCGTCTCCACGACCGTGCCGGGCACCAGCTCGGCGATCGTCTGCGCGAGGTAGGTGAACGTCGAGTACACGTTGGGGTCGCCGATCGTCGCGAACGCCACCGTGCCGTGCTGCCGCAGCAGCGCCGCGACCCGCTCGCCGGCCGCGTCCCAGGCCGCCTCCCGGCGCGCGCGGTCCGTGCGCTCGTTCAGTGCGAACACGACCCGGACGATCTTCTCCTGCTCCGCGTAGTGCAGCACGGTCGCCTCGGCCCGCCCGCGCTCCATCGTGTCCATCACGGGGACGACGACGACATCGGCGGCGCGCAGCGCGTTCACGCCCTTGACGGTCACCAGTTCCGGATCGCCCGGACCGACTCCGACCCCGATCAGCCTGCTGCTCATGACGTCCGGCACCTCTCCACGAACCGACGGGCGACACCGGGCTCGGACGCCCAGTGGGTGTGCAGATAGCTCGCGTGCACACCGCCCTGTACAAAACCTTCGACCCGCCTGACGGGGGTGCGGACGCCCCAGGCGGGAGCCGTGCCGGCGCCGGGTTCGACGACCGTGCGGTGGAACTCGTGCCCCCGCATCCGTGTCCCGGCCGGTGCGAGCACACTGTCGCCGACGGACACGGCGTCCCGGTAGCCGAGCGTCAGCCGCTCGGTCATCCGCGCGCCGGCGTCCAGCACCGAGCACATGGGCTGCCCGTCCAGCTCCCGGCACAGATACAGCAGCCCGGCACACTCCGCGGCCACGGGCGCACCGGAGAGGGCGAGCTCGGCGATCGCCTTCCGCAGCGGCTCGTTGGCGGACAGCTCGCCGGCGTACACCTCGGGGAACCCGCCGCCGATGACGAGACCCGCGGTGCCTTCGGGCAGTTGCTCGTCCCGCAGCGGATCGAAGGTCACGACCTCGGCCCCGGCCGCGGTCAGCAGCTCGGCGTGCTCGGCGTAGGAGAACGTGAACGCGGGGCCACCGGCGAGGGCGACCACGGGGCGCTGCGCCACGGAGGTGACGGGGGCCTCCCACGGTTCGTCCGTCAGCGCCCCGGCGCTGTGCGCCAACGCGAGCAGCGCCTGAAGATCACAGCCGTCGGCCACCTGCGCCCCCATCGCGGCCACGGCCTCCACCGCGGCGGACCCCCGCTCGGCGACCGGCACCAGCCCCAGGTGCCGCGACGGCGTCGACACCTGCTCGGCCCGCCGCAGCACGCCCAGCACGGGCACCCCCGCCGCGTCCAGCGCCTCCCGCAGCAGCGACTCGTGCCGCTCGGAGCCCACCTTGTTCAGGATCACGCCCCCGACCCGCACCTGCGGGTCCCAGGACGCGAAGCCGTGCACCAGCGCCGCCACCGACCGCGACTGCGAGGAGGCGTCCACGACCAGCACGACCGGTGCGCGCAGCAGCTTCGCGACCTGCGCGGTGGAGGCCAGCTCGCCCTCCCCGGCGGCACCGTCGTACAGCCCCATCACGCCCTCCACCACGGCCAGGTCGCAGCCCGACGCCCCGTGCAGGAACAGCGGAGCGACCAGCTCCGGCCCGCACAGGTACGCGTCGAGGTTGCGGCCCGGCCGGCCGGTGGCCAGCGCGTGATACCCGGGGTCGATGTAGTCCGGGCCCACCTTGTGCGGGGACACGGAAAGCCCCCGCGCGGCGAACGCGGCCATCAGCCCCGTGGCGACGGTGGTCTTGCCGCTGCCCGAGGAGGGCGCGGCGATGACCAGCCGGGGAACGGACATCACCACTCGATGCCCCTCTGGCCCTTCTGCCCGGCGTCCATCGGATGCTTGACCTTGGACATGTCGGTGACCAGGTCGGCGAAGTCCACCAGCTTCTCGGGCGCGTTCCGCCCGGTGATCACCACATGCTGGGTGCCGGGCCGGTTGCGCAGCACGTCGACCACCTCGTCGGTGTCGACCCACCCCCAGTGCATCGGGTACGCGAACTCGTCCAGCACGTACAGCCGGTACGTCTCGGCGGCCAGGTCCCGCTTGACCTGCTCCCAGCCCTCGCGGGCCTTCTCCTCGTTGTCCATCTGCGCATCGCGCTGGACCCAGGACCAGCCCTCGCCCATCTTGTGCCAGTCGACGGTGCCGCCCTCGCCGGAGGCGCCGAGGACGCGCAGCGCGTTCTCCTCGCCGACCTTCCACTTCGCCGACTTGACGAACTGGAACACCCCGATCGGCCAGCCCTGGTTCCAGGCGCGCAGCGCCAGCCCGAAGGCCGCCGTCGACTTGCCCTTGCCGACGCCGGTGTGCACGACGACCAGCGGACGGTTGCGGCGCTGACGGGTCGTCAGACCGTCGTCCGGTACGACACTCGGCTGTCCCTGCGGCATTACGCGGCCCTCCTCGAAGTCCCCTGCACGTCCTTGACCAGCCCGGCGATCGAGTCCGCCCGCAGCTCGTCCAGCGTGACCGCTGTCCCGCCCAGATCGGCGGCGAGCTGCCCAGCGAGCCCGAGCCGCACCGGCCCCGACTCGCAGTCCACGACCACGGAGGCGACCGAGTCGGCCGCGAACAGCCGCGCCGCACGGGAGGCGAGCGCCACCGGCTCGGGGCCGCCCGTCGCCCGCCCGTCCGTCACGAGCACGACCAGCGCCCGGCGCGCCGGGTCCCGCAGCCGCTCCACCCGCAGCACCTCGTGCGCCTTGAGCAGCCCGGCCGCCAGCGGCGTACGCCCGCCGGTCGGCAGCGACTCCAGGCGCGCCGCGGCCGCGTCCACGGACGACGTCGGCGGCAGCGCCACATCGGCGGCCGAACCCCGGAACGTCACCAGACCCACCTTGTCCCGCCGCTGGTAGGCGTCCAGCAGCAGCGACAGCACGGCGCCCTTCACGGCGCTCATCCGCTGCCGCGCCGCCATCGACCCGGAGGCGTCGACCACGAACAGCACGAGGTTGCCCTCACGCCCCTCACGGGCCGCCTGCCGCAGATCGTCCCGGCGGATCACCAGACCCGGCCCGGACCGGCCCCGCGCCCGCTGGTGCGGGGCGGCCGCCTGCACGGTCGCCGCCAGGTGCAGCTTGGTCAGGGCGCCCTGCGGCCGGCGCGCCCCGGTGGTGCGCCCCTGCTCGGTGCGCGCCCGCGAACGCCGCCCGGCGGCGCCCTCGCCGATGCCGGGGACGCTCAGCACCTTGGTGCGGAAGGGCTCCGCGGCGCGCGCGGCCGGCTGCTCGGCCGCACCCGCGCCGGACGGCTGCGGCTCGCCGCCCTCGCCCTCCTCGGGCCGCGCCCCGGTGTCCCCGCCCTGCGGACCGGCGTCCGGCGCCGGCTGCCCGCCGCCGCCCCCGGGACCGTCCGGGTCCGGGTCCGGGTCGTCGTCGGGGGACTCGCCGGAGAACTCCTCCAGCGTCTGGTCCAGCTTGTCCTCGTCCAGCCCTGGCGCGTCGAACGGGTTGCGGCGGCGCCGGTGCGGCAGCGCCAGCAGCGCCGCCTGCCGCACGTCCTCCGCGAGCACGTCGGTCCGCCCGGCCCACGCGGCCAGCGCGGTCGCGGTGCGGGCCATGACGATGTCGGCGCGCATGCCGTCCACCTCGAACGCCGCGCAGGTCGCCGCGATCTGCCGCAGCGCCCCGTCACCGAGCCGCACCTGCGGCAGCAGCGCCCGCGCCGCCGCGATCCGCTGCCGTACGGCGGTCTCCTCCTCGGCCCAGCGCTCGGCGAAGGCGGCCGGGTCGGCGTCGTACGCCAGGCGCCGCTTGACGACCTCGACCCGCAGGTCGGGCTCGCGGGAGGCGGCGACCTCCACGGTCAGGCCGAACCGGTCGAGCAACTGCGGCCGCAGCTCGCCCTCTTCCGGGTTCATCGTGCCGACCAGCAGGAACTTCGAGGCGTGCCGCACGGAGACGCCCTCGCGCTCCACGTACGAGGCGCCCATCGCCGCCGCGTCCAGCAGCAGGTCGACCAGGTGGTCGTGGAGCAGGTTCACCTCGTCCACGTACAGGATGCCGCGGTGCGCGTCGGCCAGCAGGCCCGGCTCGAACGCCTTCACGCCCTCGGCGAGCGCCCGCTCGATGTCCAGCGCGCCGACGAGCCGGTCCTCGGAGGCGCCGACGGGCAGTTCGACCATGCGGGCGGGGCGTGCGACGCCCGCCCCCGGCTCGTGCGGACCGTCGGGGCACGACGGGTCCGGCGCCGCCGGATCGCAGGAGAAGCGGCAGCCGGCGACGACGTCGACCTCGGGCAGCAGCGCCGACAGCGCGCGCACCGCCGTGGACTTCGCGGTGCCCTTCTCGCCGCGCACCAGCACTCCGCCGACCGCCGGCGACACGGCGTTCAGCAGCAGCGCGAGCCGCAGATCGTCCTGACCGACGACGGCCGTGAAGGGAAAGGGGGTGGTCACTTCTCGTCGCCCTCCAAGTCGCCTTCCAGCTCCAGATAGGTGGCGCGCAGCCGCTCCAGCGTGTCCGCGTCCGGCTCCGCCCACAGGCCGCGGTCGGCGGCCTCCAGCAGTCGTTCGGTGATGCCGCGCAGCGCCCACGGGTTGGACTTCTTCATGAAGTCCCGGTTCTCCGGGTCGAAGACGTACTCGGCGCTGAGCTTCTCGTACATCCAGTCGTCGACCACGCCCGCCGTGGCGTCGTAGCCGAACAGGTAGTCCACGGTCGCCGCCATCTCGAAGGCGCCCTTGTACCCGTGCCGGCGCATGGCCGCCATCCAGCGCGGGTTGACCACCCGCGCGCGGAAGACGCGGTGCGTCTCCTCGCCCAGCGTGCGCGTCTTCACCTGGTCCGGTACGGCCGAATCACCCACGTAGGCCTCGGGGTTGGCGCCGGTCAGGTGCCGCACCATGGCGACCATTCCGCCGTGGTACTGGAAGTAGTCGTCGGCGTCGACCAGGTCGTGCTCGCGGGTGTCGACGTTCTTCGCGGCGACCGCGATCCGCTTGAACGCGGTCTCCATGTCCCCGCGCGCCGCCCGCCCGTCGAGCCCGCGCCCGTAGGCGTAGCCGCCCCACACCGCGTACACCTCGGCGAGGTCGGCGTCCGAGCGCCAGTTGCGGGCGTCGATCAGCGGCAGCAGACCCGCGCCGTACGCGCCCGGCTTGGAGCCGAAGATCCGGGCCGTGGCCCGGCGCCGGTCGCCGTGCTCGTCCGTGTCCGCGTCGGCGTGCGCCTTGACGTAGTTGCGCTCGGCGGGCTCGTCCAGCTCGGCCACCGCGCGGACCGCGTCGTCGATCAGGCCCACGACGTGCGGGAACGCGTCCCGGAAGAAGCCGGAGATACGGACCGTGACGTCGATGCGCGGCCGCCCCAGCTCCTCCAGCGGCACCACCTCGAAGCCGGTCACGCGGCGCGAGGCGTCGTCCCAGACGGGACGGCAGCCCAGCAGCGCCAGGATCTCGGCGATGTCGTCGCCCTGCGTGCGCATCGCGGACGTGCCCCACACCGTGAGGCCGACCGACTTCGGGTACGCGCCGGTGTCCTGGAGGTAGCGGGCCACGAGCGAGTCGGCGAGCGACTGCCCGACCTCCCAGCTCAGCCGCGACGGGATCGCCTTGGGGTCGACCGAGTAGAAGTTCCGGCCGGTCGGCAGGACGTTGACCAGGCCGCGGGTGGGCGACCCGGACGGTCCCGCCGGGACGTAACCGCCGTCCAGCGCCTTGAGGATGTGCCCGATCTCGTCGGTCGTACGGGCCAGGCGCGGCACGACCTCCGTGCACGCGAACTCCAGTACCGCGACGGCGTCGGGCAGTTCGGTGCCGAGGACGTCCCTGAGCAGAGCCCTGCTGTGCGAGGCGTCCCAGCCGCGCTCCTCCATGCCCTGCGCGATCCGCCGGCACAGCTGCTCCAGCAGGTCGATCGCGTCGGACGCCGTCCGCGCGGGGCCCTCCACCAGGTCCGTCAGCTCCACCGGCACCTTCACCGGGGCACCCGGCTCGCCCAGCAGCTCCTTCTCCACCAGCCCGAAGTGCGCCGCGAGCGAGGCCCGCAGGCCCGGCAGCGCGTTCGCCTGTCCGCCCCACACCTGCGAGGCGCGCAGCACGGCAAGCACCAGGTTCACGCGCGGCTCGGCGACCGGGCCGCCGCCCAGGATGTGCAGGCCGTCACGGATCTGCACGTCCTTGATCTCGCACAGATAGCCGTCGATGTGCATGACGAACTCGTCGAACGTCTCGTCGTCCGGCTGCTCGTCCACATGCAGGTCGTGGTGCAGCTCGGCCGCCTTCACCAGCGTCCAGATCTGCGCGCGCACGGCCGGCGCCTTGGCCGGGTCCAGGTCGGAGACCAGCGCGTACTCGTCGAGCAGCTGCTCCAGCTTGGCCAGGTCGCCGTAGGTGTCGGCGCGGGCCATCGGCGGGACGAGGTGGTCGACCACGGTGGCGTGGCCGCGCCGCTTGGCCTGGGTGCCCTCGCCGGGGTCGTTGACGATGAACGGGTAGATCAGCGGAAGGTCACCGAGGACGGCGTCCGGTGCGCAGCCGCCGGACAGGCCGAGGCCCTTGCCCGGCAGCCACTCCATCGTGCCGTGCTTGCCCATGTGCACGATCGCGTCCGCGCCGAAGCTGTTGTCCAGCCAGCGGTAGGCCGCCATGTAGTGGTGCGACGGCGGCATGTCCGGGTCGTGGTAGATCGCGATCGGGTTCTCGCCGAAGCCGCGCGGCGGCTGGATCATCACGACGACGTTCCCGAACTGCAGCGACGCGAGCACGATGTCGTCGCCGTCGACGTACAGGGAGCCCGGCGGCTCGCCCCACGCCTCCAGCATGGCGTCCCTGAGCTCCGGGTCCAGCTTCTCGAACCACGCCCGGTAGTCCGCCAGCGGCACCCGGGCGGGCGCGGACGCCAGCTGCTCCTCGGTCAGCCACTCGACGTCGTGGCCGCCGGCCTCGATCAGCCGGTGGATCAGCTCGTCGCCGCCGGAGGGGTACTCGGTGAGCGAGTAGCCCGCGTCCCGCAGGGCGTCCAGCACCCGTACCGCGGAGGCGGGCGTGTCCAGGCCGACGGCGTTGCCGACGCGGGAGTGCTTGGTCGGGTAGGCGGTGAAGACCAGCGCGATCTTCTTCTCGGCGTTCGGCTTGTGCTTCAGCCGGGCGTGCCGGGTGGCGATCCCGGCGACGCGCGCGGCCCGCTCCGGGTCGGCCACGTACACCGGGACGTCGTCCGGGCCCTGCTCCTTGAAGGAGAACGGCACGGTGATCAGCCGGCCGTCGAACTCCGGGATCGCGACCTGCATCGCGGCGTCCATGGGGGACAGGGCCGCGTCGGACTCCTCCCAGGCGCTCTTGGACGAGGTGAGGCACAGGCCCTGGAGGACGGGGACGTTCAGGTCGGCGAGCGCGCCGATGTCCCAGGCCTCCTCGTCGCCGCCCGCCGACGCCTGCGAGGCGTGCGTGCCGCCCGCCGCGAGCACGGTGGCGACCAGCGCGTCGGCCTGCGCGAGCAGCTCGTACAGCCCGGCGTCGGCGCCGCGCAGCGAACCGCAGTACACGGGCAGCGCGTTGGCGCCCTGCGCCTCGATCGCCTCGCACAGGGTGTCCACGAAGGCGGTGTTGCCGCTCAGTTCGTGGGCGCGGTAGAAGAGCACGCCGACGGTCGGCCGCCCGTCCCGCAGCGCGTACGAGCCGTGGACGCCGTACTCCGGCATCTTGTGCGGCTCCTCGAAGCCCTCACCCGTCAGCAGCACGGTGTCCGACAGGAACCGCGACAGCTCCAGCAGGTTCGCGGGGCCGCCCTCGACCAGGTACCGCAGCGCCTCGGCGACCACGCCGGCCGGCACGCTGGACTCGGCCATCAGCTCGGCGTCGGGCACGGCCTCGCCGCCCAGCAGTACGGTCGGCACCCCGGACGCCTTCAGCGCGGCGAGCCCGTCCTCCCAGGCCCGCTTGCCGCCCAGCAGGCGGACGACGGCCAGGTCCGCGCCGTCGAGCAGGCCCGGCAGCTCGGCGGCGACGTCCACCCGGGTGGGGTTGCCGATCCGGTAGTCCGCGCCGGAGGCCCGGGCCGCCAGCAGATCCGTGTCGGCGGTCGACAACAACAACACTGTGCTCATGCGGGCGCTCCCGGTGGAATGAAAGGCAGTCCTTGTGGCGCGCCGGACTCGATGAGCCGCCACAGCGCGTCCGTGTCCGCGTGCTGTTCGATCAGGTCGCCGAGCCGGTCGAGCTGCTCCTCGCGCAGCGCGGCGAAGGACGTGTCCGGCGCGGGCACGAAGCGGCGGCCCGCGGCGGCGGCCACCTCGCGCAGGAAGGCCCGCCGGAAGCCGTCCGACTCCAGCGAGCCGTGCCAGTGGGTGCCCCAGGTCTGGCCGACCCGGCAGCCGTCCAGGAAGGGTTCGCCGCCCTGGACGGTGGCCACGCCGTGGTGGATCTCGTAGCCGTCGACCCGCTCGCCGAGGGCTTCCCCGGCCGGCCGGGTGAGGGTCTTCTCGCGGGCGAACCGCACCCGCACGGGCAGGACGCCGAGCCCGTCGACCTCTCCGGCACGCGACTCGACGTCGTCCTCGATGTGCTCGCCGAGGAGCTGGAAGCCGCCGCAGATGCCGAGGACGGGCCGCTGCTCGGCCGCCCTGCGCACCAGGGCGTCGGCCAGACCCCGCTCGCGCAGCCACTGCAGGGCCCGCACGGTCCCGCGGGTGCCCGGGACCACCACCAGGTCGGCGTCGGCCAGCTCCTCCGGACGGTCCACGAACCGCACGACCACGCCGGGTTCGGCGGCGAGCGCGTCCACGTCGGTGAAGTTGGACATCAGCGGTATCGCGCAGACCGCGACCCGCAGCACGTCCTCGCCGAGGGGCGGGGAGACGGCCGACTCGCGGACGGTGCCGCGCAGGGACACCCTGAGGCCGTCCTCCTCGTCGATGCCGAGCCCGTGCCGGAAGGGCAGCACGCCGTAGGTGCGCCGCCCGGTCAGGCCGTGCAGCATGTCCAGGCCCGGCTCCAGCAGGGAGACGTCACCGCGGAACTTGTTCACCAGGAACCCGGCGACCAGCTCCTGGTCCTCGGGCGAGAGCAGGGCGACGGTGCCGAAGAAGGACGCGAAGACGCCCCCGCGGTCGATGTCGCCGACGACCAGGACGGGCAGCCGCGCACCCCGCGCGATGCCCATGTTCACGATGTCGGTCCGGCGCAGATTGATTTCGGCCGGCGAACCCGCCCCCTCGCAGATCACCGCGTCATACGTGCCCCGCAGCTCGGCCAGGCACTCCAGGACCGTGCCGAGCAGCCGCTGCTGGCGTCCGCCGTGGTAGCCGCGCGCGCTCATCTCACCCACCGGCTTGCCCAGCAGCACCACCTGACTGCTCTGCTCACCACCGGGCTTGAGCAGCACCGGGTTCATCAGCGCGGTCGGCTCGATCCGGCAGGCCTGGGCCTGCATGGCCTGCGCCCGTCCGATCTCGGCGCCCTCGCGGGTGACGAAGGAGTTCAGGGACATGTTCTGCGCCTTGAAGGGCGCCACCTTCACGCCCTGCCGCACCAGCCACCGGCAGATCCCGGCGGTCACGACGCTCTTTCCGGCGTCGGAGGTGGTGCCGGCGACGAGGAGACCGCCGTTCATCGATCACGCCCCTTCCCGATGAGGCGTGCGCCCGCGCACACGCCGAGCGCAAGCCAGCTCACGCGCCGGGACAGCCGTACCGCCCGGCGGATGTCGTGGGTTCGCACGGCGCGCCCCCGCGCGTTCAGCACGGGCCGGTGCTCCACCCGCCCGCCGTACGACAGCGTTCCGCCCAGCCGCACGCCGAGCGCGCCCGCGAAGGAGGCCTCCACGGGGCCCGCGTTGGGGCTGGGGTGTTTCACCGCGTCCGTTCGCCAGGCCCGTACGGCACCGCGCCGGTCCGGGCCGGTGAGCACGGCGAGGGCGGCGGTCAGCCGGGCTCCCGGCCAGCCGGCCACGTCGTCCAGCCGGGCGGAGGCCCAGCCGAAGCGCCGCAGCCGCGGCGACTTGTGACCGACCATCGCGTCCAGGGTGTTGACGGCCCGGAAGCCGAGCAGCCCGGGGACGCCGCCGACGGCGCCCCACACCAGGGCGCCCACGACGGCGTCGGAGGTGTTCTCGGCGACCGACTCGACCACGGCCCGGGCGATCCCGTCGGCGTCCAGCGCCTGCGGGTCCCGGCCGCACAGATGGGGCAGCCGGGCCCGGGCCGCCTTCACGTCCCCGGCTTCCAGGGCGCGTCCGATGGCGCGGGCCTCGCGAGCGAGCGAGGTCCCCCCGACCACGGACCAGGTGGCGGCGGCGGTCAGCGCGATCGAGGCGGCGGGGGAGCGGCGCACGCAGCGGGCGGCGGCGGCCCCGAGGGCGACGGCGCCGCCGGCGCAGACGGCGGTGTGCAGGGTGCCCCAGCCGCGGTGGTCGCGCCACAGGGTGCGCTCGACGGCGCCCGCGGCCCGTCCGAACACGGCGACCGGGTGCCCGCGGCGCGGATCACCGAGGAGGAGGTCGCCGAGGAGGCCGGCGGCGGCGCCGTACGCGAAGACGCGTTCGGCTCGCACGGGGCTCAGCCGGCCGTGGGGTCGGGCTGGGCGTCGCTGATGGGCCTGGTCCTCAACCGGCAGCCGCACATGGCGTCATGTCCTCACTCAGGGTGTCCGCGCCCTGGTTCGAAGGAGATCGGCGGTGAGAGTTCCTGGCTCCCGGGGTTGCTCAACCCCGGTGACAGTGGCGGGACCGCGCCGGACTTCCACCGGCTTCCTCTCCTGCACGCCGCAACTTGGCCCCGGCAGTCCACCACGGCTGTTCGGGGACCGTCAACTTGCCCTTGACCTGGGGCGGAGGAGTGTGGGCAGGCCCACACACGGATGACCTGCCAGGTCACACGACGGAACGCGGGGTGCCGCTCGGGCACCCCGCGTCCTGTGTGGTGAGGCCGGTCAGGCGACGATCAGGCTGATGCCGTACGCCACCGCCGCCGCGCACGCCGCGAAGCAGGCGTACGCGCCGGTGACCGCGAGGGCGGCCGAGCCGCCCTGGGCCTGGGCCCGCTCGCGGCGGGACAGACCCATGATGCCGAGGGTGAACAGGGCCACCAGACCCACGGTGACCACGAGGCTGACACCGAAGACGGAACCGAGGGCCGCCCAGTCGATCTTCATGCTGCTTCTCTTCCTTCGTACCCGAAAGCGGCGGTCAGACGGCCGGGGCCGGGTTCGCGGTGGCCGGCTGCTCCGCCGTCGCGACGGCCGGAGCGGGGATGGTGGCCATCAGGTCGTCCGTGACGGCCGGGCCGGCGACCGGGGGCGGGGTCACGGCGGCCATCGCGGTGGTGACCACGCCGGCCGGCTCCTCGTCCACGGCGTTGACGTTGGTGTGGTCGACCACCTCGCGGCGGGAGACCTTCCAGATGCCGAAGCTGGCGGACACCAGGAAGACGGCGACCAGTGCGGTGCCCCAGGCGCCGAAGCCGGTGACGTACTCGGCGAGCGCGCCGACCAGCGCGGCGGCCGGCAGGGTCAGGCCCCAGGCGATGAACATGCGGGTCGCGGTCGACCAGCGCACCACACCGCCCTTGCGGCCCAGGCCCGCGCCCATCACGGAGCCGGAGACGACGTGCGTGGTGGACAGCGAGAAGCCGAGGTGGGAGGAGGCGAGGATGGCGGTGGCCGCGCTGGTCTGGGCGGCGAAGCCCTGCTGCGGCTGCATGTCCGTCAGGCCCTTGCCCATGGTGCGGATGATGCGCCAGCCGCCGATGTAGGTGCCGAGCGCGATGGCCAGGCCGGCCGAGAGGATCACCCAGGTGGGCGGGTCGGAGTCGGGCGCGATGGCGCCGCCGGCGACCAGGGCGAGGGTGATGATGCCCATCGTCTTCTGCGCGTCGTTGGTGCCGTGGGCGAGGGAGACCAGGCCCGCCGAGGCGATCTGGCCGGCCCGGAAGCCCTTGTCGGCCGCCTTGCCGTCGGCCTTCTTGCCGAGCGTGTACGACAGACGGGTCGCGACCATCGCCGCGACACCGGCGACGACCGGGGCGGCGACCGCGGGCAGCAGCACCTTGGTGACGAGCACGTCGCCGTGGACCGCGCCGAAGCCGGCCGAGGCGACGGTGGCGCCGATCAGACCGCCCATGAGGGCGTGCGAGGAGCTGGAGGGCAGGCCCACGAGCCAGGTCAGCAGGTTCCAGAGGATCGCGCCGACCAGGGCGGCGAAGATGACCTCGGGACGGATGCCGCTCTCGTCGACGAGACCCTTGGAGATCGTGTTGGCGACCTCCACGGAGAGGAAGGCGCCCACGAGGTTGAGGGCGGCGGACATGGCCACGGCGATCTTGGGCCGCAGCGCGCCGGTCGAGATGGTGGTGGCCATCGCGTTGGCGGTGTCGTGGAAACCGTTCGTGAAATCGAACGCAAGCGCGGTTACCACCACGATCGCGAGGATCAGCGAGAAGCTTTCCATTTACCCAGGCATTCGTTCGAAGTCATTGGCTCGTCGAACGTAAGTAACGCGGGTGAACGGAAGGTGAACTGGGACGGGCGGCGCGATGTCGGAAAGAGGGGGGCGTTGCTCCGTTCCACCGTGCCGGGCCGGGCGCCACACGGCCCGTCCGCCCGGCGTGGGGCGTCGTGGCCGGTCGCGGGCCCGGGAAAGAGATGTCGGTCACCCGGGGCTGGCAGGATCGCGGCATGACGGAACAGCGGCGGGAACGGCACTGCGGACGGGCGGTCGACGGGGCGCGCGCGGAGGAGACGCGGGCCGGTGAGCAGGAGGCCCGTGCCCGGGAGGAGCAAGCCGGTGAGCAGGAGGCTTGCACCCGGGAGGAGCAGGCCGGTGAGCGGGAGGCCCGCGCCTGGGAGGAGCTGGTCGCCACGGCGCGCGGGACCGTCGCCGACGGACTGGTCGTCGGCACCTCCGGCAATGTCTCGGTACGCGTCGGTGACCTGGTGCTGGTCACCCCGTCGGGCGTGGCCTACGACCGGCTGCGTCCGCGGGACCTGACGGCGGTCGGCCTCGACGGCCGGCAGGTGCGCGGCTCCCTGGTGCCGACCAGCGAGCTGCCGATGCACCTCGCCGTATACCGCACGACGGACGCCCGGGCCGTCGTGCACACGCACGCCGTCCACGCCACGGCGGTCTCCACGCTCGTGCAGGAGCTCCCGCTCGTCCACTACATGGCCGCGGCCCTCGGCGGCCCGGTCCGGGTCGCCCCCTACGCGACCTACGGCACGCACGAGCTGGCCGAGAACATGCTGCGGGCCCTGACCGGCCGCACGGGCTGCCTCCTGCAGAACCACGGCACGATCACCTACGGCGCCACCCTCGACCAGGCCTACGACCGCACCGCCCAGCTGGAGTGGATGTGCCGCCTGTGGCTCACGGCGTCCTCGGTCCCGGGCCTCACCCCGAGCCTGCTGACCGAGGAGCAACTGGCGGAGGCGGGGGAGCGGCTACGGGGGTACGGGCAGCGGGGGTGACGGGGGTGGGTGAGCGGTGCGGTGGCGGGGCGGTGCGGTGACGGACCGGGCGGCGGGCCGCGGATGATCACCCTCCATGTCGCTTCCGGTGGCTTGGGACGGACCACGCCGGGAAACTGGTTCCCGTGCGCACTGTCAAAGCGACGGCCGCTGCCGTCACCGCCGTCATGGGTGCCGGGGCCGCAGCCGTGGTCGCCGGCCGACTCGCCAGCGACGCCGCGCTCAAGGCGCCCCCGGGCCGGCCGCTGCCCACCGAACCCCGGCTCACCGTCCACGCGACGGCCGCCGGCCGCATCGCGCTCACCCGCGACCTGGCCGCCCTGCGCCCCGGCACCTACGGACTCGCCGGCGACGGCAGCCACGCGGTCGTCGGCCAGGTCCTGGACTCCGCCGAGCACAGCGCCGACACCGTCGTACGCCGCCTGGAGCGCGTCACGCACGGCACGCTGGAGCCGGGCGACAAGGTGTGGCTCACCGCCAACCTCCACGTCGGCGACCCGAAGGCCGCCGTCGGTCTGGAGCACGCCGACGTCGACGTGCCCGGGGAACTCGGCTCCCTGCCCGCCTGGTTCGTGCCCGCGGCCCGGGACACCTGGGTGATCGCCGTGCACGGCCTCGGCACCACCCGTGAGCTGCCCATGAACGTCATGGGCATGCTGAACCGGCTGCGCTTCCCCGTGCTGGCCCTCGCCTACCGCGGCGACCTGGGCGCGCCCCGCCCCCCGGACGGCCTCAACCACTTCGGCGAGACCGAGTGGCGCGACGTGGACGCCGCGATCCGCTACGCCGTGCGCTACGGCGCCCGCCGGGTCGTCCTCTACGGCTGGTCCACCGGCGCCACGATGGCGCTGCGCGCGGCGCGGCTCTCCGGGATGCGGGAGCACGTCTCCGGGCTGGTCCTGGACTCTCCGGTGCTCAGCTGGCCGAGCACGCTGCGCGCTCTCGCCCTGGCCCGGCACACGCCGGGCGCGCTGCTGCCGCTCGCGGTGCGTGCCGCGCAGGGCCGCACGGGGCTGCAGGACGGCCCCGCCGACGGCACCGTCGTGGCGGACGCCGACGACCTGGCCGTGCCGACGCTGATCGTCCACGGCCCCGACGACACGGTCGCCCCCTGGCGCTTCTCCCGCCGCTTCGCCGCCCGCCGCCCCGACCTGGTCGCCTTGCACACGGTCGCCCAGGCCCCGCACGGAGCGATGTGGAACGCGAACCCGGACTCCTACGAGGAAGCCCTCCGCCGTTTCCTGACCCCCTTGATGTGACGATCCCCCGCCGAGGCGGACACCACGGCATCGGACACCACGGCATCGGACACCGCGGCATCTGACGCCCGCGCCCGCCGTCGGGCCGCCACGCCGCCGGCACCACCGCCCGCGCGGCCCTCGCCGCCGCGCTCGGCGGGACGCGGCGGCGTGACCGCTGCCGGGGTGCCCCGCCTCGGTCGAGGCGGCCCCGCAGCACCGCCGACACCCCGGCCGCCGGCCGACGGAGTCGCCGTACGCCGGAACCACCGCCGCCGAACGACACCGACGGCCCGGCCGGGGCCCTGCGCCTGGGTCCGCCGCCGTCCCGGCAGTCGGCGACCGGCGTCGGGCGGGTGCGTGGCCGACACCACCGGCCGGACCGCGGCCGCCCGCCGCCCCGCTCAGCGGAGCCTGCGGAACCGGATCGCTGACGGTCCCCGTCGCCCCGCTCGGCGGAGCCTGCCCGCCGGACCGCCGTCGGCACCCCGGCCGTGCACCGCCCCCAGTCCTGGCAGCATGCGGACGCCGCCCCCAGTCGGCGGAGTCGCTGCGCGCCGGGGTCGGGCCCCTGCGCGCGGGTCCGACGTCGGCCCGGCGGTCGCCGCGCGCCGGTCCGAGCCCCCGCGTGCCCGGCCCAACCGTCGGTCACCGGCCTCGAGGCGTCGACGGAGGCCGCCGTCGGCGGTGGTTACCGTGGCAGGCGCCCTGCGCCGTCACCTTCGCCGCCCGGCTGCCCGGCCGCCCGGCTGCCCGGCCGCCGGGGTGGCCGGCCGTCGGGCGGCGCGGGCGCGCGCCTCACCGTGTCGCTGCGGCTCCCGTCGTGGGTGTCGGGCGGCGGGGGGTATTCCGTTTCGGGGGGCCGTTCAACGGCGTACGACTGGCCTGATCACGTCTGGTTTCGACGTACTGAGCGGGTCCGTCGTGCCGCCCGATCGGCCGCCGTGGCATTCCGTTTGGGTTTTCGGACCGTCAACCGGAAGACTGCACCCGTGACGTCCCGTATCCCGCGCGACTCCAGGCTTCGACTCGTCCGACCCCGACCCCTGGCCGCCGCCCCCAGAGCCGTGAACCAGCGGCGCCCGCGCCGTCGGGCGCCCCGCCCGCCCGAGGGCACCCCGGCGCCCGCGGAGCTGGCCGGAATGGCTCGCTCCGGCCTCGCCGCCGCCGCCCGCGTCGCCCGCTGGGCCGACTCCGCGCTCGGCCCCGGCCGGGCCGGTGCCACCGCCGACGGCAAGGCCACCCTCTCCGATGCGACCGCGGAACACGCCGCGCACGAACTGGGCCTGACCGTGGACCAGGTCCGGGCCGACTGGGACATCGCCCGCCTCGCCGGCCTCGTCGAGGTCCACGGCGACAGCGCCCGCCCCGGCTGGCGGCTGCGCGCCTGGGACCGCGACGACAGCGCCGTCCTGCGGGGCTGGGTCGCCCTGTTCGACGCCTGGTCGCTCGCCCACCCCGAACCCGGCGACCTGGAGCCCGCGGCCGTCGCCGAAGTCGTCTCCGCCATGCCGCAGGTGCTCTCCTTCCTCCAGCTCTCCGCCGGCCCCGTCCCGGTGGAACAGCTCCTCGACCTGCTCCGCCAGCGGGTCACCGAACTGCGCACCGAGCGCTGCGAGGTCCCCTACGCCCCCGCGTCGGGCGCGCCGGAGGTGCCGCGCATCGGCGTGTCCGCCGCGGCCGCGGGTGCCGCCGCGTCCGCGGACGCCGCCGTACCGGTCGCCGAGGCCGAGCTGGCCCCGCTGCTCGACTGGGCCCTGCGCGCCCTCGCCGCGGTCGGCGCCCTCACCTACGGCGACGGGCAGGCCACGCTCACCCCGCTCGGCAGCTGGGCGGTCTGGGTCAAGCTGGAGCAGATCTGCGTCGCCGCGCAGAGCCCCGCCGGCAACATCGAGCAGGCGGCCGAGGACATGCTGCGCGGCTGCGCCCAGCTGCGGCCGAACGCCGCCCGCGCCGAGTACCGCGCCTGGCTCGCCGCCCGCCCCGTCGGCAACGCCGTCGGCGAGCTGCTCGCCGCCGCCCGCGGCGACGACGCCCTGCTGCGCGGCCTGGCCTTCGAGGCGCTGCGCGTCGTCGGCGCCCCCGCCGAGCCCGACGTCCGCGCCGTCGTCGAGGAGCCGACCCTGCGGCCGTACGCTCTGCTGTGGCTGGCCGAGCACGACGGTGTCGACCCCGAGGACGCCCACGAGGTGCTCACCCGCGAGGAGGCCACCTGGCTGTGGGTCGACACGGCCGCCGCCGTCGCCGACCACGGCGAGGCCCCGATGCTGGTCCGGCACCTGGAGTCGGCCCTGCAGCCCACCGTGCCGGCCCTGCTGGACGAGGTCCGCGCCGTCGGCCATCCGCGCACCGTGCAGGTCCTGGTCGCCCTGGCCGCCGCCCACCCCGACCCGGCCCTGGCCAAGGCCGTGCGCCGCGCCGCGTTCCAGGTGCACACCGGCGGCAGCTGACCGCACCGGGGGCGCACGAGCCGCAGCGGACGTACGCCCCCACCGCGTGCCCTCCCCGAGCGGCCCCGCCCGCCGCAGCGGGGCATCCCCAGCGCCCGCCGCGCCCGCCATGCCCGCCGCTCGCGACTGGGCGTTCCCGCCGTCGGCCGCCCTCGGCGGGGCGTCCCCGCGGCGGCCCGCCCTCCGGCTCGGCCGGAAAACCAGTTGCATGGGGCCGTTAGACTGGTCCCCATGGCCATTCTCCTCGCGCATTAGACGGCGGGACCGTCCACCAGCCTTCCACCGTCAATCCCCACCGCCCAGGAGTCTGACCCCGTGATCTCCGCCTCCGGTATCGAGCTGCGCGCCGGTGCCCGCATCCTCCTCGAGAACGCCACCTTCCGCGTCACCAAGGGCGACCGCATCGGGCTCGTCGGCCGCAACGGCGCCGGCAAGACCACCCTCACCAAGGTCCTCGCCGGCGAGGGCATGCCCGCCGCCGGCCAGGTCGCCCGCTCCGGCGAGGTCGGCTACCTCCCGCAGGACCCGCGCACCGGCGACCTCGACGTCCTCGCCCGCGACCGCATCCTCTCCGCCCGCGGTCTCGACGTACTGATCCGCAAGATGCGCGACAACGAGCAGCGCATCGCCACCGGCAAGGGCTCCACCCGCGAGAAGGCCCTCAAGCAGTACGAGCGCCAGGAGACGGAGTTCCTCACCAAGGGCGGTTACGCCGCCGAGGCCGAGGCCGCCACCATCGCCGCCGCGCTGAACCTGCCCGACCGGGTGCTCGGCCAGCCGCTGCACACCCTCTCCGGCGGTCAGCGCCGCCGTATCGAGCTGGCCCGCATCCTGTTCTCGGACGCGGACACGCTGCTCCTCGACGAGCCCACGAACCACCTCGACGCGGACTCGATCATCTGGCTGCGGGACTACCTGAAGACCTACCGCGGTGGCTTCATCGTCATCAGCCACGACGTGGACCTGGTCGAGACGGTCGTGAACAAGGTGTTCTACCTGGACGCCAACCGCTCCACGATCGACGTCTACAACATGGGCTGGAAGCTCTACCAGCAGCAGCGCGAGGCCGACGAGAAGCGCCGCAAGCGCGAGCGGGCCAACGCCGAGAAGAAGGCCGCCGCCCTGCATTCCCAGGCCGACAAGATGCGCGCCAAGGCCACCAAGACGGTCGCCGCGCAGAACATGGCCCGGCGCGCCGACAAGCTGCTCTCCGGGCTGGAGGCGGTCCGCCAGTCCGACAAGGTCGCCAAGCTCCGCTTCCCGGAGCCCGCGCCCTGCGGCAAGACCCCGCTGATGGCCGAGGGCCTGTCGAAGTCGTACGGCTCCCTGGAGATCTTCACCGACGTCGACCTCGCCATCGACAAGGGCTCCCGGGTCGTCATCCTCGGGCTCAACGGCGCCGGCAAGACCACGCTGCTGCGTCTGCTGGGCGGCGTGGAGCAGCCGGACACCGGCAAGGTCGTCCCCGGCCACGGCCTCAAGCTCGGCTACTACGCGCAGGAGCACGAGACGCTCGACCCGGACCGCACGGTCCTGGAGAACATGCGCTCCGCCGCGCCCGACATGGATCTGGTCGAGGTCCGCAAGGTGCTCGGCTCGTTCCTCTTCTCCGGCGACGACGTCGACAAGCCGGCCGGGGTGCTCTCCGGCGGCGAGAAGACCCGTCTGGCCCTGGCCACCCTGGTGGTCTCCTCGGCGAACGTCCTCCTGCTGGACGAGCCCACCAACAACCTGGACCCGGCCAGCCGCGAGGAGATCCTCGGCGCGCTGCGCACCTACAAGGGCGCCGTCGTCCTGGTCACCCACGACGAGGGCGCGGTGGAGGCGCTGCAGCCGGAGCGGATCATCCTGCTCCCGGACGGCGTCGAGGACCTGTGGGGCGCGGACTACGCGGATCTCGTCGCCCTGGCTTGATCGAATGGATGATCCACCGGTATGGATCATTCGGCCGAGCCGTGATCCATCATCTGTGTGAGATCTCCTCGTATCGAGGTGTGTCATACACGTATCTGACGGTCGGTTCCTCCTTGTCCGAGGGGCCGGCCGTTCGGCGTCTCTGACCTGGGGATTCGCCGGCGGGCCCGTTCGGTCCTGCGAACGGCGAGGTGCGGAATCAAGGCTTCCGATTGTGTGGACGCGCTCCTGTCGTCACAACCGTGTCGCACGGACCTTGCCGAATGGGTGGCCAACCCGCGCCGGAGGGGTGATCATGAGGAGACCAGAGCGCACTTCCCATGAGGAGGCACGGGTGGCCGAGACTCTGAAGAAGGGCAGCCGGGTGACCGGCGCCGCGCGCGACAAGCTCGCGGCAGACCTGAAGAAGAAGTACGACGCCGGTGCGAGCATCCGGGCGTTGGCCGAGGAGACCGGCCGCTCGTATGGCTTTGTGCACCGCATGCTCAGTGAGTCGGGCGTCACGCTCCGCGGACGCGGAGGGGCGACCCGGGGCAAGAAGGCCCAGACGGCCTGATCCCCGGGCGGCCCCTCGACTCCGATGGTGGCCACCCGGTCGGTCGACCGGCCGGGCGGGTGGTTACTGTGCAGTCACTTACGGATGGCCCGCACGGGCATCCGGCCGACGGATGCCCATCTGGGCATTCCCAGTGACCGCACGCATCGGAGGCGCCCCATGGCCACGCCCGGCCCTGAACTCGTTCCCCTGCTCGACCAGGACGGCGTTCGGCTCACCGTCGACGGCGCGATCGCCACGGTGACGCTGACCAACCCGGCCAAGCGCAACGCGCAGAGCCCCGCCATGTGGCGGACGCTCGCCCAGGCCGGCCGGCGGCTGCCGGGCTCGGTCCGGGTGGTCGTGCTGCGCGGTGAGGGTCAGTCCTTCTCCGCGGGGCTCGACCGGCAGATGTTCACGCCCGAGGGGATCGAGGGCGAGCCGTCGTTCATCGACCTGGCCCGCAGCAGCGACGCCGATCTCGACGCGTCCATCGCCGCGTTCCAGGAGGCGTTCACCTGGTGGCGGCGCAACGACATCGTGTCGATCGCCGCCGTGCAGGGCCATGCCATCGGGGCGGGCTTCCAGCTCGCACTCGCCTGCGACCTGCGTGTCGTCGCGGACGACGTGCAGTTCGCCATGCGCGAGACCAGCCTCGGACTGGTCCCCGACCTGACGGGCACCCATCCGCTCGTCGGACTGGTCGGCTACGCCCGGGCGCTGGAGATCTGTGCGACCGGGCGCTTCGTGGCGGCCGAGGAAGCGGTGGCCTGCGGCCTGGCCAACCTCGCCGTGCCCGCCGAGCAGCTCGAAGGCGCGGTCAAGGACCTGGCCGCCGCCCTGCTCGCCGCGCCGCGCGACGCCGTCATCGAGACCAAGGCCCTGCTGCGCGGCGCTATCGACCGGACCTACGACGAGCAGCGCGCCGCCGAACGCCAGGCCCAGGCACGCCGTCTGCGCGATCTGGCCGGCATGGGCGAGTGACACCGGCGTCTCACCGGGTGATCGCCGTGACCAGGACCGCCACCGTCGGGCGGTCCGGCAGCGCCTGGCTCACCGCCGCGCGGACGGCCCGGGCCACGTCCACGGGCCGATGACCGGCGCCGACGGCGATCTCCACGCGCGCGTGGCGGTGCGGCAGGGCCGCGCCGTCCCGCGCCCGTTCCTCCAGATGCACCGGACGGCCCAACCCGCCCAGTGAACCCATGAGTCCGGCCACGCCCGGCACCGCGAGGGCCGCCGCGGCGGCACGGGCCTCGTCGGCGCCCTCCGGGGCGCCGCCCGCCCCGTCCCCGTAGTCCTCGGACGCGTCCGCGGGCGCCGGTCCCTCGTCCTGCCCGGGCTCCATGGTCTCGTCCAGCAGGGCGACCACCCGCAGGTCCACCTCCGCGACCGTCAGCCCCAGCCCCTCCCGCGCGGCCGTCGCCAGCGCCGCCCGCAGCCGCTCCGCGGTCACCGGCAGCGGCTCCGCCGCCGTCGCCGAGAACTCAGCCGTCACCCGGAGGGGTCCGGGCGGCAGCGCACTCGGCGGCGGCGGTACGACGGGCTCGGCCACGTCCGCCGGATCGGCGAGCCCGACGCGTACCCCGTTGAGCAGCACATCCGGCAGGCTCACCACGGCCCCCGCCAGGAACACCCGTGCGGCGGACTCCGCCAGCCACGCCCCGTCCCGTGCCTCGCCGAGCGGCAGCAGCCTGCCGAGGCCCAGCCGCCGCCGTACGTCCCGCGTCCACCGCTCCGCTGTCATTCCTCCAGCCTGCCGCATCACGGGCGCGCGATCGCGTAACCGCACTTACGGTGGTCGAAGGACGACGATGCGGAAGGAAACGGCGAATGAGCGACATGACGGCCGGAAGCCGGACGAGCACGTCCGAAATCCACAAGGAGCCGCAGACCACCCGGCGCGGTGGCGGTGACCCGGGCAGCCGCGGCAAGACGACGATCGCCGACGGTGTCGTCGAGAAGATCGCAGGTCTCGCGGCACGCGACGTTCCGGGTGTGCACGCGATGGGCAGTGGTCTGTCCCGGACCCTCGGCGCGGTGCGCGATCGCGTACCCGGCGGCACCAAGTCCGTGACCCGAGGGGTGAAGGCCGAGGTCGGAGAGGTGCAGACCGCTCTCGATCTGGAGATCGTCGTTGAGTACGGCGTGTCGATCTCGGAGGTCTCGCGCGATGTGCGGGAGAACGTCATCACGGCCGTCGAACGGATGACGGGCCTGGAAGTCGTCGAGGTCAACATCGCCGTCAGCGATGTGAAGCTCCCCGAGGAGGAGGACGAGGAGCCGGAGCAGCCCCGGATCCAGTGACGGCACCCGAGCGGGCCGTCGAACAGGCTGACGAACTGAGGAGCACAGCATGAGCATGGCCGTGGCCGGCATGATCGCCGGCATGGCACTGGGCTTCGCCGGATATTTCGGCGGCTTCGGCGCCTTCGTGCTGGTGGCAGCACTGGGCGCCATCGGCTTCGTGGTCGGCCGGTTGGCGGAGGGAGACCTCGAGATCGGCGACTTCTTCCGTACGCGCAGCGACCGGCGGCGGTGACGCCCGTGACCAGTGGGGCCGGTGAGCTCCGTGGACCCCGGGGGGCCGTTCTGCCCGCCGAGCGCGGCGCGACACGGATCGCCGACCGGGTGGTGGCGAAGGTCGCCGCGCAGGCGGCGCGCGAGGCGATCGGCAGGCTGCCCGAGGACGCCGCCACCCCGCACGCCACGGTCGTCGTCCACCACAACACCGCGCGACTGCGCCTCCATCTCGAACTCGACTACCCCACCGACATCGGGGCCCGCTGCCGCGCGGTGCGGCGCCATGTCGCCGAGCGGGTGGGCGCGTTGGTGGGCATGGAGGTCCCGGAGGTCGCCGTCCATGTCGAACGGCTGCACCTCACACCGGCGCTCGGCGCGCCCCAGGGGAGGACGTCATGACGGAACCCGAGGGGACCACCCAGCGGCTCCCCGTGCTGGAGAAGACCGAACCCGCCCCCGACGACGGCGGCCACTCCCGCGCGGGTCGCTTCTGGTCGGCCCGGCGCATCCCGGCCGGCATCGTCGCCGCGCTGCTCCTGGGCGCCTTCGGTCTCTTTCTGTACGACATCAGCGCCGTCCGGGCCGGCCACCCGGCGATGTACTGGCGCCGGGTCCTCGCCCGGCAGCTCGCCACACGGCCGCTGGACGACATCTGGGTCCGGGTCGGCGCGGGGGTCGCCGCGGTCCTCGGGCTGTGGCTGATCGTGCTGGCGCTCACGCCCGGCCTGCGGGCCCTGCTGCCGATGCGCCGCGCGCACCCCGACGTGCGCGCGGCGCTGACCCGCGACGCGGCCGCCCTGGTGCTGCGCGACCGGGCGATGGAGGTGGCCGGGGTGCAGTCGGCCCGGGTCCGGGTCGGCCGCAGGAAGGCGGACATCCGCGCGATGTCCCACTTCCGTGAACTGCAGGACGTCAACGCCGACCTGGACGAGGTGCTCGGCGACGCGGTGCGCGCACTGGGGCTCGCCCGGCCGCCCCGCCTCGCCGTGCACGTCCGCCGGCCCGGACGAAAGGGGTGACCTCGATGCTCGCCACCGTCAACCGCGTGCTGCTCGCGCTGGCCGGGCTCGTGCTCCTGGCGCTGGGCGGCGCGGTCCTCGCCGTGGGCCTGGGCGCGCCCGCACCCTCCTGGTGGATCCACGCCGACCGGCACGACGTGCTGCTCAGCGACGCCGAACGCACCCACTGGCGGAACGCGGACTGGTGGTGGCCCGCGATCATCGCCGCGCTCGCCGTGCTGCTCCTGCTGGCCCTGTGGTGGCTGACCGCGGTGCTGCGCCGCCGCCGGCTCGCCGAGGTCCTCGTCGACACCGGCGACGGGGAGGGCGCGCGGCTGCGCGGACGGGCCCTGGAGCACGTCCTCAACGGCGACGCGGGCACGCTGGACGGCGTCGCCCGCGCGCAGACGCGCCTCATGGGCCACCGCACCTCGCCCTCGGCGCGCTTCCGGGTCCACCTGGAACCGCACGTGGACCCGGAGACGGCCCTGCACCACCTCACCGCCCAGACCCTCGCCCACGCCCGCGACGCGACGGGCCTGACCTCCCTGCCCGCGGAAGTACGGCTACGGGGCGTCAAACACGGCGCGGAGCGGGTCAGCTGACCCGCAGGGCCCGGTGGGTCGGAAGCCGTGCCTGCTTCAGAAGCCGTGCCGCGTGCCGCCGTCCACCGGCAGCATCACGCCCGTGACGTAGGAGGCCGCCGGGGAGACCAGGAACGCCGCCGCGCGGCCGAACTCCTCGGGGGCGCCGTAGCGGCGCAGCGGGATGCGGGACTCGCTCGCCGCCCGGGTCGCCTCCGGGTCGGCCGACAGGGCGTCCAGCTCCCGCACCCGGTCGGTGTCGATACGGCCGGGCAGCAGCCCCACGACCCGGATGCCGCGCGGCCCCAGCTCGTCCGCGAGGGACTTGGCGAACCCGGCGAGACCCGGCCGCAGCCCGTTGGAGATGGTCAGCCCCGCGATCGGCTCGTGCACCGACCCGGACAGCACGAAGCCGATGACACCGCCCGGCTCCAGCTCCGCCGCCGCGGTCCGCGCCAGTCGCACCGCGCCGAGGAACACCGAGTCGAACGCCGCCCGCCACTGCTCGTCCGTGTTGTCGGCGACGAAGCCCGGCGGCGGCCCGCCGACGCTGACGACGATGCCGTGGAAGCCGCCGAAGTGCTCGCGGGCGGCGGCGACGAGCCGCTCGGGCGCGTCGGCCTCGGCGTTGTCCACGGCCACTCCGACCGCGTTCGTGCCCAGTTCGGCGGCCGCTTCCGCGACCCGCTTCTCGTCCCGTCCGCTGATGACGACCTTCGCGCCGTCGGCGACCAGCTGCCGCGCGGTGGCGTTGCCCAGCCCGCGGGTGGCCCCGGTGACGACGTACACCCGGTCCTTCAGTCCAAGATCCATGGTCCCTATCCTGCCTCCTGCCCGCCGTAGAGGGCGAGGGCGGTGTTGACCAGGCCGATGTGGCTGAACGCCTGCGGGAAGTTGCCCAGCTGGCGGCGGCCGGCCGGGTCGTACTCCTCGGACAGCAGCCCCACGTCGTTCGCCACACCCACCAGGCGTTCGAACAGCTCCCGCGCCTCCTTCGTACGGCCGCTCGCGTGGAGGGCGTCCGCCAGCCAGAACGAGCACGCCAGGAACGTGCCCTCGTCGCCGGGCAGCCCGTCCACGGCGGTCCCGTCGGTGGAGTAGCGGCGGATGAAGCCGCGGTGGCCGAGTTCCTCGCGGATCGCCTCGATCGTGCCGAGCACCCGCGGATCGTCCGGCGGCAGGAAACCCACGCGGGGGATGAGCAGCAGCGCCGCGTCCAGCTCCTTCGAGCCGTAGTACTGGGTGAAGGTGTTGCGCCGCTCGTCGAAGCCCTTCTCGCACACCTCGCGGTGCACCTCGTCGCGCATCGCCCGCCAGCCGTCGAGGTCGCCGTCGAGGTCCTTGTGCGCCTCCAGGGTGCGCACCGCCCGGTCGGCGGCGACCCACACCATGACCTTGGAGTGCACGAACTGCTTGCGTCCGCCGCGCACCTCCCACAGCCCCTCGTCGGGCCGGCGCCACTGGTCGCGCAGCCAGTCCAGCAGGGACCGCTGGATCGCCCACATGTGCGGCTTGGTGGACAGCCCCGCGCAGCGGGCCAGCCACAGGGAGTCCATCACCTCGCCGTACACGTCGAGCTGCAGCTGCCTGACCGCGTCGTTGCCGATGCGTACGGGGGTGGAGCCGGCGAAGCCGGACAGCCACGGCAGCTCCACCTCCGGCAGCCGCCGTTCGCCCGCCAGCCCGTACATGATCTGCAGGTCGGCGGGGTCGCCCGCGACCGCGCGCAGCAGCCAGTTGCGCCACTCCTCCGCCTCGCGCCGGTAGCCGGCCGTCAGCAGCGCACCCAGAGTGAGGGTGGAGTCGCGCAGCCAGCTGTAGCGGTAGTCCCAGTTGCGCACGCCGCCGATCTCCTCCGGCAGCGACGTCGTCGGCGCGGCGACGATGCCGCCGGTGGGGGCGTAGGTGAGCGCCTTGAGGGTGATCAGCGAGCGGACCACGGCATCGCGGTGCGGGCCGGCGTAGCGGCACCGGGCCACCCAGGCACGCCAGTCCCGCACGCTGCTGCGCAGCGCCTCGTGCGGGTCGATCTGCCGGGGGCGCGGCTCGTGCGAGGGGTGCCAGGTCAGCACGAACGCGACCGATTCGCCCTTGGCGACGGTGAACTCCGAGTGGGTGCCGAAGTCCTCGCCCCAGGTCCGCACGGACGGCTCGCTGCGCAGCCACACCGAGTCCGGTCCGGCGACGGCGACCCGGTGATCGCGCGAGCGGCGCATCCACGGGACGACCGAGCCGTAGTCGAAGCGGATCCGCAGCGTGCTGCGCATGGTGACGCGGCCGTCCAGGCCCTCCACGATGCGGACCAGGTCGGGCGCGCGGTCGCGCTGCGGCATCAGGTCGGTGACCCGCACACGGCCGCCGGGGGTGTCCCACTCGGTGTCGAGGACGAGGGTGTCGCGGCGGTAGGAGCGGCGGGTGCAGGGGCCGTCGACGCCCTGCGGAGCGAGGCGCCAGTGGCCGTTGTCCTCGTCGCCGAGGAGCCGGGCGAAGCAGGCGCCGGAGTCGAAGCGGGGCAGGCAGAGCCAGTCCACCGAGCCGTCACGGCCCACCAGGGCCGCGGTCTGCTCGTCGCCGATCAGGGCGTAGTCCTCGATGCGGGGGTGCACGCAGTTCCGGGTTCCCTTGGGGGGATCACGGCAATCAGCGGGTGCGCCGCGGGAGTGAGAGGCCGTCGCGGGGGCGCTTCTCCCGCCGGGGGGCGCGCCGTCCCCGTCGGGGGCTCGTCGCTCACACCGTCGCGGGGGCGCTCTCCTCGGCCGTCTCCTGCGCGGCCCGCTGGGTCCGGTCCCGCAGCTCGCGGCGGGCCATGACCCACCAGCCGACGGGGACGCACGCGGCGAACAGCCACCACTGGATGGCGTAGGCGTAGTTCAGCGCGGAGTCCTCCATGCCGGGCGTGCCGCCGATCAGCTCGGGGCTGCCGCCCTTGGGGAGCGGCGCGCTCAGCGCGAGGTAGCCGCCGACCACCTGCGCGCCCAGGCGCCGCGCCTGCTCCTCGCTGTTGATCAGCATGATCTGCCGGTCCGGCAGTCCCTTGACTTCCTTGATGCCGCTGGCCGCGGTCGTCTCGTCGGGCATCAGCCGCCCGGTGACGGTGAGCTCGCCGCCCGGCGGGGGAGGGACCTTCGGGAACGCGGTCTGGGTCGGCCCGTCGGCGGGGATCCAGCCGCGGTTGACCAGGACGACCTTGCCGTCCGTGAGGAGGAAGGGGGTGAGGACGTGGAAGCCGACCTCACCGGAGTCGTTGACCCGCCGCCGCACGACGACCTCGCGCTCGGGTGCGAAGCGGCCCGTGGCGGTCACGTTGCGGTAGCGCTGCTCGGTGGTGACGGTGTGCCCCGGGGACGTCAGCCGCTCCACGGGCACCGGCTTGGAGTCGAGGGCGCGGGACACCAGCTCGTTGCGGGCGCTGCGCTCCTCGTAGCGGTGCATCTGCCAGAAACCCAGCCGGATCATCGTCGGGATCAGCGCGATCGCGACAACGGTGAGGATCACCCACTGGCGGGTCAACAGGAAGCGGTACACCCCACGACGGTACATCTCGGGCCGTGGGGTGCTCGCACAGGGGTGGACGCAGGGGAGTGTCCCGCTGCCCGGCCGGCTCAGACCCGGTCGACGATGCCCGCCTTCCCTTCCGCGCGGGCGCAGTGGGCGCCGCAGAACCAGTGGCCCTCGACCTCCACGCCCTGGCCGATGATCTGGACACGACAGTGTTCGCAGATGGGGGCCATGCGGTGGATCGCACAGGAGAAGCAGTCGAAGACGTGCACCGCGCCCTGGGCGTGGACCTCGAAGGTCATTCCGTAGTCATTGCCGCAAACTTCGCATCTCGCCATGGGCCACAGGGTGAGCCGTCGGCCGGACGCGGGCGAGCGGGCGCCGGGCGAGTCGCGGCGCAATCACCCGTCCGTACGGGTCACCCGTCGGCCGGCTCCACATCCGCGAGCAGCTGGCCGAACGCCGCCTCGTCCACCACCGGCGTGCCGTACTGCCGGGCCTTGACCACCTTGGACGTACCCGCGTCGGGGTCGTTCGTGACCAGCAGGCTGGTCAGCCGGGACAGGCTGGTCGCCACATGCAGCCCGGCCTCGACCGCGCGGTCCTCCAGCAGCTCCCGGTCGGTGGACGTGTCACCGGAAAAGGCGATCCGCATGCCCTGCTTGAGCCTTTTGCCCTCTTCGTACCGGCCCGGGTTGGGATAGGGGCATGCGGGCCTCTTGCGGGACGGACGCCAACTGCCCGAGCCGCCGTAGCCGTACGAGCCGCCCGGCTGCCGCCCGATCAGCGGCACCGGCCCGTCCCGCCACTCCGTCAGCGGGCGGCATTCCTGCAGCGGCAGCCTGGCCCCGCTCGCCGCGGCCGCCTTCAGGCTCGGCCGGAACGCCTCCGCCAGCACGCGCGCGTCGTCCAGCGCGTGGTGTGCCCGCTGCTGGACGACGCCGAAATGGGCGGCCAGCGTCTCCAGCTTGTGGTTGGGCAGCGGCAGCCCCAACTCCTTGGACAGCGCGATGGTGCACAGCCGCTGCCGCACCGGCGCCTCGCTCTCGGCGCGCGCGTACTCGCGGGCGATCATCTGCCAGTCGAAGACCGCGTTGTGCGCCACCAGCACCCGGCCGGACAGCCGCGCCGCGAACTCCTCGGCGACGTCCCGGAAGAGCGGCGCCCCTTCGAGGACCTCGCTCGTCAGGCCGTGGATCCACACCGGCCCGGGGTCGCGCTCGGGATTGACCAGCGTGTACCAGTGGTCCTGTACCTCGCCGCGCGCGTCCAGCCGGTAGACGGCCGCGGAGATGATGCGGTCGTCCCGGGCCAGGCCGGTGGTCTCCACGTCAACGACCGCGTATCCCTGGGGATACGCGGCCGGCCACTCGGTGGGGGAGGAGACTGCGGTCGCGAGGTCTTCGAGCATGGTCCCTGAGGATACGGGCCGCCACTGACAGCACCGTCCGTCAGGTCCACTCCCGGCCAGGGGGATTCACGCCACCGGTGTGCCCGATACGTCCCTTCTTCGTCTGAAACGCCGCCCCTTGTGCGGCGTCAGCCTCCACACCGGCCCGGCGGGTCGGCGTTCCCGCCCGCGCCGCCCGGTGCCATGCTCCGCATGTGACCGACTCCCCCCATGACGAAGCCCACGGCGGCGCGCTCGGCGAGCGGCTGAACTGGCTGCGGGCGGCGGTGCTGGGCGCCAACGACGGCATCGTGTCGACCGCCGGTCTCGTCGTCGGCGTGGCCGGGGCCACCGACGACCGCGCGGCCCTGCTGACGGCCGGCCTGGCCGGGCTGCTCGCCGGCTCCATGTCGATGGCGGCCGGTGAGTACGTGTCGGTGTCCACCCAGCGCGACTCCGAGCTGGCCGCGCTGGCCCTGGAGAAGCGGGAGTTGAGGGAGCGGCCGGAGGCGGAGCTGGAGGAGCTGGCCCAACTCCTCCAGGAGCGCGGGCTGTCGTACGAGGTGGCCCGGGAGGCGGCCGAGCAGCTGACGGAACGGGACGCGCTGCGCGCCCACGCGCGCGTGGAGCTCGGCATCGACCCCGACGCGCTGACCAACCCGTGGCACGCGGCCTGGGCGAGCTTCTTCGCGTTCACCGTCGGCGCGCTGCTGCCGCTGCTCGCCATCGTGCTCCCGCCCGCCGGCGTACGGCTCCCGGTCACGGTCGTCTCCGTCCTGGCCGCCTTGATGCTCACCGGGTGGAGCAGCGCCCGGCTCGGCGCCGCCCGCCCGGGCCGGGCCGTGCTGCGCAACGTCGCGGGCGGCGCCCTGGCGATGGGCGTGACCTACGCGGCGGGAGCCCTGCTGGGGGCCGCCGGGGTCTGAGGGGCGGGGCGTCGGGACTCCGGCCGGGCGGGCGGGGCGGCTGGTGTGCGGCTGGGCTGCCCGGGTGTCCGGGACGCCCCGGCCTCCGAAGGGCGGGCGTGCAGGTCGCTGGCGTACCGTGAGGTGCGCTCGCCACCCCTGAGCGCACTTCACGACACCGCACGAGAAAGATCCTCGCCATGCGCGCCACCACCATTCACGCCCCCTACGACATGCGCGTGGAGGACGTGCCCGAGCCCGTGGTGCAGCTGCCCACCGACGCCGTGGTCCGGGTGCTGCGCGCTTGTATCTGCGGCAGCGACCTGTGGGCCTACCGCGGCGAGGCGGCCCGGCAGCCGGGCCAGCGCATCGGCCACGAGTTCCTCGGCGTGGTCGAGGAGACCGGCTCCGAGGTGACGACGGTCCGGCGCGGCGACCTGGTGGTCGCGCCCTTCATGTGGTCCGACGGCGTCTGCGACTACTGCCGCGAGGGCCTGACCACCTCCTGCGAGCACGGCGGCTTCTGGGGCTCGGTCGGCTACGACGGAGGCCAGGGCGAGGCCGTGCGCGTGCCCTACGCCGACGGCACCCTCGTCCAGCTCCCCAAGGACGCGGCGTCCGACGACCACCTGCTGTCCGCCCTGCTGACTCTGTCCGACGTGCTCGGCACCGGCCACCACGCCGCCCTCGGCGCGGGCGCCCGCCCCGGCGCCACGGTCGCCGTCGTCGGGGACGGTGCGGTCGGCCTGTGCGCGGTGCTCGCGGCCAAGCGGCTCGGCGCCGAGCGGATCATCGCGCTCGGCCGGCACGAGGTCCGCACCGGCATCGCCCGCCGCTTCGGCGCCACCGACGTCGTCGCGGAACGCGGGGACGCGGCCGTCGAGGCCGTCCGGGAACTCACCCGCGGCCAGGGCGCGCACGCCGTCGTCGAGGCCGTCGGCACCGAGCAGTCCATGAAGACGGCCGTCCACATCACCCGCGACGGCGGCGCCATCGGCTTCGTCGGCGTGCCGCACGGCAGCGGCACCGGCCTCGACCTCGGTGTGATGTTCGACCGGAACATCGCCCTGCGCGGCGGTGTCGCCCCGGTCCGCGCCTACATCCCCGAGCTGCTGCCCGACGTCCTGTCCGGCCGCATCGACCCCTCGCCCGTGTTCGACATGACGGTCGGCATCGAGGGCGTGCCCGACGGCTACAAGGCGATGGACGAGCGCACGGCACTGAAGGTGCTGGTCACGAACGACCGGTGAGCCGCGGCGACTGGCGATCCGCGGCGACCGGATCCGCGAGGACCGACGATCCGCGACGCCCGCTGAGCCTTTAGGTCCAGCGGATCGGCAGCGGCAGTGCCGTCAGCAACCCCGACACCGCGACCACCGCCCCCAGCGCGACGACCTCCGCCCGCGCCGGCGCGCAGGCGCTCAGCGGGTCGGCGGCCCGCCGCAGCCGCCGGCGCGCCACCAGGGCGAGCACCGCGGCGACGGCGACGAGCAGCACCTTGGCCAGCAGGGTGCGCCCGTACGCCGTCGCCGTCAGCTGTTCCAGGATCGTCTCCGGTGGCATGCGGCGCAGCGCACTGCACACCCCGGTCGCGGTGATCGCCGCGAGCAGGGCGACGGCCACGCGCGCGTAGAGGCCCAGCAGGGCCGCCCCGGCCGGGCCGCCGCCCCAGCGCCGCAGCGTGCGCAGGGCGGACAGCAGACCGCCCGTCCACAGCGCCGCGCACGTCAGGTGCACCACGGTGAGCGCCGAGCCGAGCAGCGGGGTGTGCTCGGTCGGCGGATGCGCGCGCAGCGCCTCGGCGACGACCACCGCGGCGAGCGGCCACGCCTGCGTGCCGGGCCGCCCCGACAGCGTGCACAGGCCGGCCAGCAGGAAGGCGTTGACCTCCAGCAGGGCCAGCTTGCCGTCACGGGACCGGTAGAGGCCGCCCACGTCGATCTGGCCGAGGCTGTGCGGGACCAGGTTGCCGGTGGACACCACCGAGGCGAGCGCCAGCGCCGCGAGGAAACCGGCGGCCGCGGCGTACGGCGCCCAGCTGCGCGGTCGTTCCCCCGGCGCGCCGGGCACCCGACGGGCGAGCCGGCCGGCGAACAGCTCGCCCGCGCACACGGCCGGCGCGGCGAACAGCACGGCGCGCAGCAGGCCGATGCCGGCGACACCGGGTGCGGCGGCCTCCCCGGTGCCGCGCAGGGCGGCCGGCGGCCCGAGCAGCGGTATCAGCGCGCCGAGCGCCACGAGGACGAGGGCGGCGGCGCTCCGGCCGACGCCGGTCCGCCGCCCGGAGCCGCCCGCGTCGGCGACCCCGGGGGTCGGTCGTATCAAGGGCACCTCAAGATCATCACCAGCCCCGCAGAACCGGGCAAGTCCGCGGAAACAACTGGCTGTACGGCATTCCGTCGATCCGTACGTTTCCGGCCGCGGACCGGCTCACGTCCAGCGGGCGGGATCGGCGCCCCACGGGCCGGAGGGCCGGGTCCAGTCGGCGGGCCCTCCGGCGAACGAGACGGCGGGCCGTGCGTAGCGCAGCCGGCCGAGCGCGCTGTCGGTCTCGGCGAGCCATGCCCCGGGTCCCTCGTACGTCTCGCCCGGCCCGGCCGGCGCGTCGGGGGTGCCGTCCGTCAGCCAGGCCGCCGTGCGCGCCAGCGCCAGCCGCACGGACCGGCTGCCGCCCTGTCGCGTCTGCTCCGTCACCGCGCGCAGCACACCCGCCGCGAGCAGATACCCGGTGCCGTGGTCGAGGGCCTGCGCGGGCAGCGCGCCCGGCTCCCCGTCCGACCCCTCGGTGACCGCGATGCCGGTCGCGACCTGCACGAGGCTGTCGAACCCGCGTCGTTGCGCCCATGGTCCCCGCGCTCCCCAGGCCGAGACCTGTGCCACCACGATCCCGGGCCGGCGTGCGGCGAGCGCCCGCGGTGACAGCCCGAACCGGTCGAGGGCGCCGGGCCGGTAGCCGGTCACGACGACGTCGGCATCCGCCAGCAGCTCCTCGAACCTCTCCCGGTCGGCCGCGAGGTCCAGCAGCGCCGACCGCTTGCCGAGGCCGGTGTCGGCGTGCTGGTCGGGCAGTTCGGGCAGCCAGGGCGCGTCGACACGGAGCACGTCGGCGCCGAGCAGGGCGAGCGTGCGGGTGGCGACCGGTCCGGCGAGGACGCGGGTGAGGTCCAGTACGCGCAGCCCGGCGGCGGGCAGCAGGGGTGTGCCGGTGAGCGGCGCGAGCACGCGCGCGGGGGAGTCGTCCAGTCGTTCCCGCTCGACGAGGGGACGCCCGGCGAGGGCGGCGGCCTGGGGATGACGGGCCCACTCCCCGGGGCTGCGCAGGGCGACGGCGAGCCCTCCGGCGGCGTACACGCTCTCCTCGACCTCGACGGCGGAACGCCCGGCGAGCACCGCCTGTACGGCGTCGGCGTCCTCCGGGAGGCCGCCCAGCGCGGCGAGCAGCCGGGCACGGTGGTGCGGGTAGTTGGCGTGCGTGCGCAGCCAGCCGTCGGCCGTGCGCCACAGCCGGGACAGCGGCGCGAACGAGACCGGCGCCCGGCCGTCGACGCGCAGCAGCCGTTCGCTGCCGAACGCGGCGGCCACGGCGCCGTCGTCCACCCGCACGGCCGGCACGTCGGGGAGCCCGGCCCGGTGCGCCGCGAGTTCCGCGGCGGCCAGCGCGCACGCCCCGACGCACGCGCGTGCCAGCTCCCGTACGGGAAGGCGCGCCGGCAGCGCGCCCTCCCGCTCCACGATGGACGTCCGCGCGAGGAGGGCGGGGTCGCCGCCCAGCGCGGACCATGCGGACTTGATGTCAGTCATGACTGCACTATGCAGTATTGACTGAATCAATATACGGACGGATCGGATTGATCCGCGGCCCGCGAGGCGGACTACTTGGTCACCGCGTCCAGTGCGTCCGCCATGCCCCAGCCGTAGAACCCGTTGCGGTTCTTCGTGCCCTCGCACACCGCGTCGACCTTGCCGTCGGCGTTGATGTCGTAGGGGTCCGTGCACGGCGTGGCGTCGGCCTCGGCGTACAGCAGCGCCTTGACCATGGCCGCCGAGGCGTGCGGATGGGTGGACTTGATCAACGCGGCAACGCCCGCGACATGCGGCGTCGCCATCGACGTACCGGCCATGTAGCCCCACTTGCCGCCGGGCAGCGTGCCCAGGATCAGGCCGCTGGTGGCCGGCGGGGCCGGGGTCTGGTAGCGGGTCGAGTCGCCGCCCGGGGCGGCGATGTCGATCACGCCCAGGCCGTAGTTGGAGAAGGACGACTTGATGCCCTTCGCGCCCGTCGCCGCCACCGTCACCACGCCCGGCAGCTCGGTGGGTATGTCGAAGCACTTCGACGTGTCGATCACCCGGTCGCCCGGGGTGGAGTCGTTCGGCGAGACCGGGTCGGTGATCTCGTCGGCCGCGAGGTCGTAGTTCTCGTTGCCCGCGGCCGCGATGTTCACCGCGCCCTTCTTCTCCGCGTACCGCGACGCGCGCGTGACGGCCTCCACCAGCGCCTTCTGGTCCGGGTCGTCGGTGCAGTTGAAGTACCACGGGTCGGTGTAATAGCTGTTGTTCGTCACGTCGACGCCGTGCTCCGCAGCCCAGACGAACCCGCAGACGACCGCCTCCGTGTAGAAGAAGCCGTCCGGGTTGCCCACCTTGATGCCGGCGACCTTCACGCCCGGCGCGACCCCGGTCATACCGATGCCGTTCTTCGCGGCGGCGATCTCCCCGGCCACGTGCGTGCCGTGCGGGCTCTCCGCCGCGCTCGGCCGCCACGCCCCGTCGGCCGTGTCCGGCTTGCCCGACACGCAGTTGACCGACGCGGCCCGGTCGAAGTTGGGCGCGATGTCCGGGTGGGTGTCGTCGACGCCGGTGTCGATCACCGCGACGGTGACGTCCCGGCTGCCCAGCGTCTTCTCGTGCGCCTTGTCCGCCTTGATGGCCGGCAGATCCCACTGCAACGGCTCCAGCGGGTCCTGCCCGGCCGTGGCCTGCGCGGCTGCGACCTCCTGGGCGGTGAGCACCTTCGGCGCGCCCATGTCGCCCGTGGACTGGGCCGGCAGCGGCGCGGTGCGCGTGGCGCCCGCCGACTGCACACCCGGCACCTTGCGCACGGCCGCGGCGAAGTCGGCGTTCGAGGAGTGGACGACGATCACGCCGATCTGGTCGTACGACGTCACGATCGTGCCGCCGGCCTTGGCGATGGCCTGCTTCACATGCGCCGAGACGCCGTGCCCCGGCGGGACGTTGACGACATAGCTGAGCGCGGCAGGGTCGGCGGTCGAGCCGGCGGTGGCGGCGGCCGTGTGCTGCGGCGCGGCCGAGGCGGTGACGTTCGGCAGGAACGCCAGAGCGGTGGCCAGGGCCATGCCGGCCGGGATCGCCACGAGTCGGCGGTGGCGCTGGTGGGACGCTGTCATGGTGTGCATGTCTCCAGTTCGTTCGCGGGACGAGCGGACCGTGCGGGCCGTGCGGAAGTGCCGGTGAGAACCGGTCACTTGACCGCGCGCAGCGCGTCGACGACGCCGAAGCCGTAGAAGCCGTTGACGCGTTTGCCGCCCACGCAGGTCGCGTCCACCACGCCGTCCCCGTCACCGTCGTACGGTCCGGCCGGGCAGCCCGGGTTGTCCGCCTGCGCCTTGAGCAGCGCCTGCAGCTGGGCCGGGGTCGCGTGCGGGTGCGCGGACTTCAGCAGCGCGGCCACACCGGCCACGTGCGGGGAGGCCATCGAGGTGCCCTGGAGGAAGCCGTACTGGTTGCCCGGCATCGTCGACAGGATGCGGCCGTTCTTCGACGGGGTGTCCGGGATCTGGTACTTGTCGCCGCCCGGCGCGGCCACGTCCACCACACCCAGGCCGTAGCTGGAGTAGTACGACTTGGTGCCCTTGACGCCGGTGGCGCTCACCGTGACCACACCCGGCAGCTGGGTCGGCACGTCGAAGCACTCGTGCGGGTTCACCGTCCGGGTCACCGGGGTCGCGTCGTCCGGGCTGGAGTCGTCCACCAGCGCGTCGGAGTCCAGGTCGTCGTTGGAGTTGCCCGCCGAGGCGATGTTGAGGGTGCCCTTGCGCTGGGCGTACAGCTGGGCCCTGTTGACCGCGTCCACGATCGCCCGCTGGTCGGGGTCGTCCATGCAGTTGTACAGCCACGGGTCCACGTAGTAGCTGTTGTTGGTGATCTCCACCCCGTGGTCGGCCGCGAAGACGAACGCGCAGACCACGTTCTCCGGGTAGAACAGGCCGTCCTTCGGGTCGCTCACCTTGATGCCGGCGACCTTCACGTTCGGCGCGACACCGGCCACCCCGATGCCGTTGCGGGCCGCGGCGATCTCGCCGGCGACATGCGTGCCGTGATAGTCCTCGGCCGGGTTGTACGGCCGCCAGGCGCCCTCGCTGGTGTCGGCGACACCGCCGACGCAGTTCGCCGACTGGGACCGGGAGAAGTTCGGCGCCAGGTCGGGGTGGGTGTCGTCCACGCCGGTGTCGATGATCCCGACGGTGACGTTCCGGCTGCCGGGGTTGGTCTTCGCCGCCTTGTCGGCGCCGATCGCGCGCAGGTCCCACTGGTCGGCCTCCAGCGGCTCCTCGCCCGTCGCAGCACCCTGGGTGACCTTCGCGGCCTCGGCCTTCGACAGGTACTGCACCGCGCCCTCTTCGGTGGTGCCGGCCGCGCTCAGCGGGGCGGTGCGCGTGGCGCCCGCCGACTGCACGCCGCGCACCGCGCGTATCTCCTTGCCGAACTCCGGGTCGGCGGAGTGCACGACGAAGACGCCTATGCGCGCGTACGTCGCCACGACGGTCCCGCCGTGCGCGGTGATCGCCTGCCGCACCGACTCGATCGTGCGGTGGTCGGTCCGCGTGTTGACGACGTACGCCAGCGTTCCGGCCGTGCTCGCCTGTGCGGTGGTCTCGGCGTGCGGCGCGGCCGACGCCACCGACGGCAGGAAGCCGAGCGAGGCGGTCAGCGACATCACGACGGGCACGGCGAGGGCGAGACGGCGTCTGGAGCGCAGATGAGCCATGGGGTCTCCACATCATCCGGAAAAGAAACCGGCCCGAGACACAGATGGTCCTCGGGCAGGTACATGACGGGTGGTGCAGGCCGAAGCTATCCCGCCACCTCGACGGCCAGCAATGACCTGTGACGATGCGACTGAAAGAAAAAGTGATGACCAGCGAAGACCCAAGGGAAAGAAAAGAGCCACTGAACCGGACCTCGCGCGGCGCCGTGCCGTTGTACAGGGAGCCCCCGCAGTGCCGGGAGCCCCTGCCGCAACCGTCCGCGACGCGAGGAGAACCAGGTGGCCACCGAGACACCACCCCCCTCCGAAACCCCCACCGCACTCCCCGCCCCAGAGGAGTTCGTCCATATGCAGGAAAGCGCGGAGTTCCGTGAACTGCGCCGCGCCCACCGCTCCTTCGCCTTCCCGCTCACCGTCGCGTTCATCGTCTGGTACCTGCTGTACGTCCTGCTGTCCAACTATGCGGGCGCTTTCATGGGCACCCGGCTCGTCGGCAACATCAACGTCGCCCTCGCGCTCGGCCTCGCCCAGTTCCTCACCACGTTCCTCATCGCCTGGTGGTACGCCCGGCACGCCGCCGCCAAGCTCGACCCCAGGGCCGAGGCGATCAAGTCCCGGATGGAGGACCGGACATGAACGCGGCAACGATCACCCTGGCCGCCGGTGAGGCGAGCGAACACCGGACGCTGATCATCACCCTGTTCGCCGTCTTCGTCGCCGCCACCCTCGTCATCACCGTCTGGGCCGGCCGGCAGACCAAGGACGCCGCCGACTTCTACGCCGGCGGCCGGCAGTTCACGGGCTTCCAGAACGGCCTCGCCGTCTCCGGCGACTACATGTCCGCCGCGTCCTTCCTCGGCATCGCCGGCGCCATCGCCCTCTTCGGCTACGACGGCTTCCTGTACTCCATCGGCTTCCTCGTCGCCTGGCTGGTCGCCCTGCTCCTGGTCGCCGAGCCGCTGCGCAACTCCGGCCGCTACACCATGGGCGACGTGCTCGCCTACCGGATGCGCCAGCGCCCGGTGCGCACGGCGGCCGGCACCTCCACCATCGTCGTGTCGATCTTCTACCTGCTCGCGCAGATGGCCGGCGCCGGCGTCCTCGTGTCCCTGCTGCTCGGCATCACCAGCGACGGGGGCAAGATCGGCATCGTCGCCCTGGTCGGCGTCCTGATGATCGTCTACGTGACCATCGGCGGCATGAAGGGCACCACCTGGGTGCAGATGGTCAAGGCGGTCCTGCTCATCGCGGGCGCCCTGCTGCTCACCTTCCTGGTGCTGCTGAAGTTCCACTTCAACGTCTCCGACCTGCTCGGCTCGGCCGCCGACAACAGCGGCAAGGGCGCCGCCTTCCTGGAACCCGGCCTGAAGTACGGCGCCACCGGCACCACCAAGCTGGACTTCCTCTCCCTCGGCATCGCCCTGGTGCTCGGCACCGCCGGCCTGCCGCACATCCTGATCCGCTTCTACACCGTCCCGACCGCCAAGGCCGCCCGGAAGTCCGTCATCTGGGCCATCGGCCTGATCGGCGCCTTCTACCTGATGACCCTCGCCCTCGGCTTCGGCGCCGCCGCGCTCATCAAGCCGGACGAGATCATCGCCTCCAACAAGGCCGGCAACACCGCAGCCCCGCTGCTCGCCCTGCACCTGGGCGGCACCGACTCCAGCTGGGGCGCGATCCTGCTCGCCTCCATCTCGGCCGTCGCCTTCGCCACCATCCTCGCCGTCGTCGCGGGCCTGACCCTGGCGTCCTCGTCGTCCTTCGCGCACGACATCTACACCAACGTCATCAAGAAGGGCCGCGCCACCGAGAAGCAGGAACTGGGCGCCGCCCGCTGGGCCACCGTCGGCATCGGAGCCGTCTCCATCGTCCTCGGCGCCCTCGCCCGCGACCTCAACGTCGCCGGTCTGGTCGCCCTCGCCTTCGCGGTCGCCGCCTCCGCCAACCTGCCGACCATCCTCTACAGCCTGTTCTGGAAGCGGTTCACCACCGCCGGAGCCCTGTGGTCCATCTACGGCGGCCTGGTCACCGCGGTCGGCCTGGTGCTGTTCTCCCCGGTGGTCTCCGGCAAGCCGTCGTCGATGTTCCCGGACGTCGACTTCCACTGGTTCCCGCTGGAGAACCCCGGCCTGATCTCGATCCCCGTCGGATTCCTGCTGGGCGTCCTCGGCACGCTGCTGTCGAAGGAGACCCCGGACAGCGGCAAGTACGCCGAACTTGAGGTGCGCTCGCTGACCGGCACCGGAGCCCACTGAGCGGCGCCTGGCACATCCTCCGAGCGGCCGTGGCGTGGGTGCCTGGTAGGTACCTACGACACGGCCGCGTCTTACGTCGTGGGATCGGGCTGGTGTCGCTGTCAGTGGTGTCACGTAGGCTCGCAGGTGACGAACCGGTGAGCTGGATACCCGTGACCGGTACGACAGCTCCGTGACGAGGGAGGGGGCCCACGTGCTCATCGACACCTACGGCCGGGTGGCCACCGACCTGCGGGTCTCGCTGACCGACCGCTGCAACCTGCGGTGCACCTACTGCATGCCCGAGGAGGGGCTGCAGTGGCTGGCCAAGCCCGACCTGCTCACCGACGACGAGATCGTCCGCCTGATCGACATCGCCGTCACCTCCCTCGGCATCACCGAGGTCCGCTTCACCGGCGGCGAGCCCCTGCTGCGACCGGGCCTGGTCGGCATCGTCGAGCGTGTCGCCGCCCTCTCCCCGCGCCCGCAGATGTCCCTGACCACCAACGGCATCGGCCTCAAGCGCACCGCCGCCGCCCTGAAGGCGGCCGGCCTGGACCGGGTCAACGTCTCCCTGGACACCCTGCGCCCCGACGTCTTCAAGGCCCTCACCCGCCGCGACCGCCACAAGGACGTCCTGGAGGGCCTCGACGCCGCCCGAGACGCCGGTCTGACCCCCGTCAAGGTCAACACGGTGCTGATGCCCGGCCTGAACGACGACGAGGCCCCCGACCTCCTCGCCTGGGCCATCGAGCACGACTACGAACTGCGGTTCATCGAGCAGATGCCGCTCGACGCCCAGCACGGCTGGAAGCGCGACGGCATGATCACCGCCGGGGACATCCTGACCTCGCTGCGCACCCGCTTCGAGCTGACCGAGGAGGGCCAGGAGAAGCGCGGATCGGCCCCGGCCGAGCGCTGGGTCGTCGACGGCGGCCCGCATGTGGTGGGCGTCATCGCCTCCGTCACCCGCCCCTTCTGCGCCGCCTGCGACCGCACCCGCCTCACGGCCGACGGCCAGGTCCGCACCTGCCTGTTCGCCACCGAGGAGACGGACCTGCGCGCCGCCCTGCGCTCGGGCGCCCCCGACGAGGAGGTCGCCCGCATCTGGCGCCTGGCGATGTGGGGCAAGAAGGCCGGAGCGGGCCTTGACGACCCGAGCTTCATCCAGCCGGACCGCCCGATGTCGGCGATCGGGGGCTAGCCCCCGGCGAGGGGCCGGCCGGCGGGGTCCGCGAGGGGGCTCAGGCGCCCTCGGGTGCCTGCCACTCCTCGAACCTCACGACGTCCTTCAGGAAACCCCGCACCCCGAGGAACTGCGACAGATGCTCGCGGTGCTCGTCGCACGCGAGCCACGTCTTGCGCCGCTCGGGCGTGTGGAGCTTCGGGTTGTTCCACGCCAGCACCCACACGGCGTCGGCGCGGCAGCCCTTGGCGGAACAGATCGGGGTCTCGTCACTCACAGCTTCGTCTCACAGGAACAGGCGCAGAGGAACAGGCGCACAAAAGGCGACGCCGAGCAGCCACGGGGGGAGCTGCCCGGCGTCGGTCCGTCGCTCCGACGGGGGATGCGGAGCGCGTACGCAGTATGTCACGACCCGCAGGCCGCAGGGCAGCGGAACAACAGGATTGATCTGAGCATTTCTTGAGCTTCGCGCACAGGCCGCGCACAACCGGCGCGCACCGCACTCACACCTGCGGCTCGGGCGGCTCCTTGGCGGCCCGCCCGGCCCGCTCCGCTCCGGGTTCCGCTCCCGGTTCCGTGAAGCCCTCGCCGGAGCGCTCGTCGTCCCGCGGCGGGGCGATCATCGTCCGCACCGGCGTCGTCAGGAACGTCGAGGGCAGCCCCGGCGCGTTCTCCCGCCCCGCGTTGGCGACCACCACCGCGACATAGGGCAGCACCGCGCCCAGGACCAGCGCCGCGATCGCGACGTAACGCTCCACGTTCCACAGGGAGACGGCGAGGATCACCGACAGGGTGCGGATCGTCATCGAGATGACATACCGCCGCTGCCGACCACGCACGTCCTCCTGCAGGCCCGTGCGCGCCCCCGTGATCCGGAACACCTGGGTGTTGCCGCTGTCGTGCTGCAGCTTCCGCATCGAATTCCACCACCCGCCCGCTCGGACTCCCCCGGACATCCCGGACACGTCCACGGTACGCCGCCCCCGCCACGCCCACGAGACCGGGTCCCCGGCCGGTGGAAGCGCGCGACCTGCGCCGTAGCGCGTACGGCGGTACCCGGCAGGCGCCGTACGGCGTACGGCCCGAGACTCGTCGTAATGCTCACGTCGAGCGGGACGAGGAGGCAGCCATGGGCTGGTTGTGGGCGATCATCGTCGGATTCGTGCTGGGGCTGATCGCGAAGGCGATCATCCCGGGCAAGCAGCACAGCCCCCTGTGGCTGACGACCATCTTCGGCATGCTGGGCGCCATCGTCGGCAACGCCGTCGCCCGCGCCGCGGGTGTCGAGGCGACCTCGGGCATCGACTGGATGCGCCATCTCTTCCAGCTGGTCGCCGCGATCGTCATCGTCGCCGTCGGCGACATGGCGTACATGGCCCTGTGGGGGAACCGCAAGCAGCGTCAGCGGGCCTGAACGGGACGGGCCCCGCACCCCTTCACAGGGATGCGGGGCCCGGCGCCGTACTCACGCCCCGGTGACCTCGACGGCGGCCAGGTTCTTCTTGCCGCGCCGCAGCACCAGCCAGCGCCCGTGGAGCAGGTCCTCCGCCGTGGGGACCGCGTCCTCGGCGGTGACCTTCACGTTGTTCACGTAGGCGCCGCCCTCCTTCACCGTGCGCCGGCCGGCCGACTTACTGGGCACGAGACCGACCTCGGCGAACAGGTCGACCACCGGGGCCGGCTCGGCGACCCGCACATGCGGCACCTCGGAGAGCGCCGCGGCCAGCGTGCGCTCGTCCAGGTCGGCGAGCTCGCCCTGGCCGAACAGCGCCTTCGACGCGGCGATCACGGCGGCCGTCTGGTCGGCGCCGTGCACCAGCGTCGTCAGCTCCTCGGCCAGCGCACGCTGCGCCGCACGGGCCTGCGGACGCTCCTCGGTCTGCTTCTCCAGCTCCTCGAGCTCCTCACGGGACTTGAAGGACAGGATGCGCAGGTAACGCGAGATGTCCCGGTCGTCCACGTTCAGCCAGAACTGGTAGAACGCGTACGGCGTCGTCATCTCCGGGTCCAGCCAGACGGCGCCGCCCTCGGTCTTGCCGAACTTGGTGCCGTCCGCCTTGGTCATCAGCGGCGTCGCCAGCGCGTGCGCCGTGGCCTCCGGCTCCAGCCGGTGGATCAGGTCCAGGCCGGCCGTGAGGTTGCCCCACTGGTCGCTGCCGCCCTGCTGGAGCGTGCAGCCGTAGCGCCGGTAGAGCTGCAGGAAGTCCATGCCCTGCAGGATCTGGTAGCTGAACTCGGTGTAGCTGATGCCCTGGTCGGACTCCAGGCGCCGGGCCACCGAGTCTTTCGTCAGCATCTTGTTGACGCGGAAGTGCTTGCCGATGTCCCGCAGGAACTCGATCGCGGACAGGCCCGCGGTCCAGTCCAGGTTGTTCACCATGATCGCGGCGTTCTCGCCCTCGAAGGACAGGAACGGCTCGATCTGGCGGCGCAGCTTGTCCACCCAGCCGGCGACCGTCTCCGGGTCGTTCAGCGTGCGCTCGGCGGTCGGGCGCGGGTCACCGATCAGGCCCGTCGCACCGCCGACCAGCGCCAGCGGCCGGTGGCCGGCCTGCTGGAGCCGGCGCACGGTGAGCACCTGCACCAGATGCCCCACGTGCAGCGACGGCGCGGTCGGGTCGAAGCCGCAATAGAACGTGACGGGACCGTCCGCGAGAGCCTTGCGCAAGGCGTCCTCGTCGGTGGACAGGGCGAACAGCCCACGCCACTTCAGCTCGTCGACGATGTCCGTCACGGTGGTATGTCTCCTCGAACGAAGGAAAATCGGAGAAAGCAGTGCGGGCTTCCCCGAAGGAAGGCGTCCCCCCAGTCTATGGGGGGCCACCGACACCTCAGACGCCCTGGCTGACCGAGCTCATGTTGAAGTCCGGCACCCGCAGGGCGGGCATCGCAGCCCTAGTGAACCAGTCGCTCCACTCCCGCGGCAGCGTCTTTTCCGTACGCCCCGCCTCCGTGGCCCGCCCCAGCAGGCCCACCGGCGACTCGTTGAACCGGAAGTTGTTCACCTCGCCCGTGACCTCGCCGTTCTCCACCAGGTAGACGCCGTCCCGGGTCAGACCGGTCAGCAGCAGCGTCGCCGGGTCGACCTCGCGGATGTACCACAGGCAGGTCAGCAGCAGCCCCCGCTCGGTGCTCGCGACCATCTCCTGAAGGGAGCGGTCCGCACCGCCGTCCAGGATCAGGTTGTCCGCGCCCGGCGCGACCGGCAGCCCGGTCAGGCCCGCGCTGTACCGGCTGGTGGTCAGGTGCCGCAGCTCGCCGCGGCTGACCCACTCGGTGTCCCCGACCGGCAGACCGTTGTCGAACACGGACTGGTCCCCGCCCGAGGAGTGCGCGATCACGAACGGCGCCGACTCCAGGCCGGGCGCGTACGGGTCGCTGCGCAGGGTCAGCGGCAGGCCGGTGAGCCGCTCGCCCACGCGCGTGCCGCCGCCCGGCTTGGAGAACACCGTCCGCCCCTCGGCCGCGTCCCGGGCCGACGCCGACCACAGCTGGTAGATCAGCAGGTCCGCCACGGCGGTCGGCGGCAGCAGCGTCTCGTACCGCCCGGCCGGCAGCTCCACCCGCCGCTGCGCCCAGCCCAGCCGTACGGCCAGCTCGGCGTCCAGCGCCGCCGGGTCGACGTCCTTGAAGTCCCGTGTGGCACGGCCGGCCCACGCCGAGCGGGTCCGGTCGGGCGACTTGGCGTTCAGCTCCAGCGTGCCCGTCGGCTGGTCGTGCCGCAGCCGCAGCCCCGTCGACGTGCCCAGGTACGTCGAGACCAGCTCGTGGTTGGCGAAGCCGTACAGCTCCCGCCCGCCCGCACGCGCGCGTGCGAACGCCTCGCCCAGGGCCGGGGCGAAGTCGGCGAAGACGGCCGAGGAGGTCTCCGCGGGCGGCTCGGCGAAGTCCGCGGACTCCGGCACCCCGGCCACCAGCGGCTGCGCGTCCTCGGCGGGCCCGGCACCGCGCGCGGCGGCCTCGGCGGCCCGCACCAGCGGCTCCAGCTCGTCGGCGGTCACCGCGGACCGGGAGACCACCCCGGATGCCGTGCCCTCCTTGCCGTCGACGGTCGCGATCACGGTGAGGGTGCGCCCGCGCGTGACACCGTTGGTGGTGAGCGCGTTCCCGGCCCAGCGCAGGTTCGCGGTGGACCGCTCGTCGGCGATCACCACACAGCCGTCCGCCCGGGACAGCTCGAGGGCCCGCTCGACGATCTCGTGCGGCTTGTTCGTCGCGGCGCTCATCGACCGGCCTCCTGCGTGGTGTTCAGAATGTTGACGCCCTTGAACAGGGCCGACGGGCACCCGTGCGAGACCGCCGCGACCTGCCCCGGCTGGGCCTTGCCACAGTTGAACGCACCGCCGAGGACGTACGTCTGCGGGCCGCCGACCGCCGCCATGGAACCCCAGAAGTCGGTGGTCGTGGCCTGATAGGCGACGTCCCGCAGCTGCCCCGTGATCCGTCCGTTGTCGATCCTGAAGAACCGCTGGCCGGTGAACTGGAAGTTGTAGCGCTGCATGTCGATCGACCACGACCGGTCCCCGACCACGTAGATCCCGCGGTCCACGGACCCGATGAGGTCCTCGGTGGACATCCCCGCCGGGTCCGGCCGGAGTGACACGTTGGCCATCCGCTGCACCGGCACATGCGCCGGGGAGTCGGCGTAGGCGCACCCGTTGGACCGCTCGAAGCCGGTGAGCCTCGCGATCCGCCGGTCCAGCTGGTAGCCCACCAGCGTCCCGTCCTTCACCAGGTCCCAGGACTGCGCCGCGACGCCCTCGTCGTCGTAGCCGATCGTGGCGAGCCCGTGCTCGGCGGTGCGGTCGCCGGTGACGTTCATCAGCTCCGAGCCGTACCGGAGCTTGCCCAGCTGGTCGAAGGTGGCGAAGGAGGTGCCGGCGTAGGCGGCCTCGTAGCCGAGCGCGCGGTCCAGCTCGGTGGCGTGCCCGATGGACTCGTGGATGGTCAGCCACAGGTTCGACGGGTCGACGACCAGGTCGTACAGCCCCGGCTCGACGCTCGGCGCGCGCATCTTCTCCGCGAGCAGCTCCGGGATCTCGGCGAGCTCGCGGTCCCAGTCCCAGCCGGTGCCGGTCAGATACTCCCAGCCGCGCCCGGCGGGCGGTGCCAGGGTGCGCATCGACTCGAACTCGCCGCTGGAGTCGTCCACCGACACCGCCGTGAGCACGGGGTGCAGCCGCACCCGCTGCTGTGTGGTCACGGTGCCCGCGGTGTCCGCGTAGAACTTGTTCTCGTGGACGGTGAGCAGGGAGGCGTCGACGTGGTCGACCCCGGCCGCGCCCAGCAGCCGCCGGCTCCACTCCGTCAGCAGCCCGGCCTTCTCCTCGTCCGGCACCGCGAAGGGATCGACCTCGTACGCCGAGATCCACGTCCTGTCGGCGTGCACCGGCTCGTCGGCCAGCTCCACCCGCTCGTCCGACCCGGCGGCCTTGATGACCTGCGCCGACAGCTTGGCCATGGCCACCGCCTGGGAGGCGACCTTCGCGGCGGCGTCCATCGTCAGGTCCACGCCCGAGGCGAACCCCCACGTCCCGCCGTGCACGACCCGCACCGCGTACCCGAGGTCGGTGGTGTCCGACGACCCGGCGGGCCTCGCGTCCCGCAGCCGCCACGAGGCGCTGCGCACCCGCTCCAGCCGGAAGTCGGCGTGCTCGGCCCCCAGCGCACGCGCGCGTGCGAGCGCGGCGTCGGCGAGGGCGCGTAGGGGGAGTGCCGTGAAGGCTTCGTCGATCGTATGAGGCACCGAGGTCTCTCCTGTCGTCGTGACCTGTCGTCGTGACCTGTGGTTGCCCCGATCATGTCGCGCCCGCCCGGCCGCGGACCACAGGTTTGCGGCTGACGTGCGCCGCTTTCTGTAGGGACCCCACAGTCAGTTCCGTATGCCGCTGTCGGTGCCCGAATGTCCGCGCGCCCGGGGGGACCGATAGGTTTTCCGGGAAGCCGCCTGTCGTTCCAGCTGTCCGGGCGGGTGTGTCCGACCGCAATCGAAAGGGTGATCCGTTGAGCCGCTCGGTTCTCGTCACCGGAGGCAACCGGGGCATCGGCCTCGCCATCGCCCGCGCGTTCGCCGACGCCGGCGACAAGGTCGCCATCACGTACCGCTCGGGGGAGCCGCCGGCCGGCTTCCTCGCCGTCAAGTGCGACATCACCGACCCCGAGCAGGTGGAGCAGGCCTACAAGGAGATCGAGGCCGAGCACGGTCCGGTCGAGGTGCTCATCGCCAACGCCGGTGTCACCAAGGACCAGCTCCTGATGCGCATGTCCGAGGAGGACTTCACCTCGGTCATCGACACCAACCTCACCGGCACCTTCCGGGTCGTCAAGCGCGCCAACCGCGGCATGCTGCGCGCCAAGAAGGGCCGGGTCGTCCTGATCTCGTCCGTCGTCGGGCTGCTCGGCTCCGCGGGGCAGGCCAACTACGCCGCCTCCAAGGCCGCCCTCGTCGGCTTCGCGCGCTCCCTCGCCCGTGAGCTGGGCTCGCGCAACATCACCTTCAACGTCGTCGCGCCCGGTTTCGTCGACACCGACATGACCAAGACGCTCACCGACGAGCAGCGCAAGAACATCGTGGCGCAGGTGCCGCTCGGCCGTTACGCGCAGCCGGACGAGATCGCCGCGACGGTGCGGTTCCTCGCCTCGGACGACGCCTCGTACATCACTGGAGCCGTCATTCCCGTTGACGGCGGACTGGGAATGGGTCACTGATCACCATGAGCGGAATTCTCGAGGGCAAGCGCGTCCTGATCACCGGTGTGCTGATGGAGTCCTCCATCGCCTTCCACGCCGCCAAGCTGGCCCAGGAGCAGGGCGCCGAGATCATCCTGACCGCGTTCCCGCGGCCCACCCTGACCGAGCGCATCGCCCGGAAGCTGCCCAAGCCCACCAAGGTCATCGAGCTCGACGTCACCAACGACGAGCACCTCGGCCGGCTCGCCGACCTGGTCGGCGAGGAGCTGGGCGGCCTCGACGGCGTCGTGCACTCCATCGGCTTCGCGCCGCAGGACGCGCTCGGCGGCAACTTCCTGAACACGCCGTTCGAGTCCGTCGCCACCGCGATGCACGTCTCGGCGTACTCCCTGAAGTCGCTGACCATGGCCTGCCTGCCGCTGATGCAGAACGGCGGCTCGGTCGTCGGTCTCACCTTCGACGCGCAGTTCGCCTGGCCGCAGTACGACTGGATGGGCCCGGCCAAGGCCGCCCTGGAGGCCACCAGCCGTTACATCGCCCGCGACCTGGGCAAGCAGAACATCCGCTGCAACCTCATCTCCGCGGGCCCGCTCGGCTCCATGGCCGCCAAGTCCATCCCGGGCTTCAGCGACCTGGCCGCCGTGTGGGACACCCGCTCCCCGCTGGAGTGGGACCTGAAGGACCCGGACCCGGCCGGCCGCGGCATCGTCGCCCTGCTGAGCGACTGGTTCCCGAAGACCACCGGCGAGATCATCCACGTGGATGGCGGTCTGCACGCCATCGGCGCCTGATCACGGCCGATCCGCCGACCCGGTCACGACCGGAGGACCGCTCGTGAAGGGCCCGCACCCGCTGGGGTGCGGGCCCTTTCCGTGTCACCCGTTCGGCTCACCGGCCGGGCGGACAGCGGTGCTCACCGCGCACGCTGGGAGGGCACCGCCCCGCAGCCGTACGGCCGAGGAGGTCCGCTTGTGTGCCTGTTCCGCAGCCTCGCCCCCGTGACCGTCGCCGCCGCTGTCGTCCTCTGCCTGCCGTACGACGCGCTGCCCCACGCGCGTGCGGCGCGCCCGGCCGCCGAGCAGCCCTTCGGCGCCGAGTGCCGCACGACCGTCCACGGCTCCGAGGTCGTCGCCTGGTGCCACAACCCCTATGTGGACACCGATCGCGTCGCTCTGCACATCGAGTGCGCCCGATGGTGGGACCTCGACACCGACTCCGCCCCGGTCCAGGCCGGCCCGGCCACGACGGTACGGCTGACCGGCCGGTGCTGGAAGGAGGTCGAGTCGGTGTGGATCAGCCACGACAAGGGGTGAGCCGCGGGGACCGGCCACGGGGAGGTGGACGGGCCGCGCGGGGTCAGCCTCCAGGGGGCGTGAAGCGGCCCGGGCGGCACAGGAACGGGTAGCTCGCGGCCTCCACCGCGGCCGTCTCGGCGTCACCGGTGCGCAGCGCGTCGAGCAGCCGCCGGTGGTCCATGTGCGTCTCCGGGGTCAGCCGGCCGCCGACGTCCTCGCGCAGCCAGTCCCGCAGCACCTCGCCCAGGTCGGCGTAGAGCGCCTTCAGCACGTCGTTGTGGGACGCCGAGACCACCGCGAGGTGGAAGGTGGCGTCCGCCGTCACGAACGCCTCCGCGTCCCCCGACTCCCACGCCTCCTCGCGCCGCAGCAGCAGCGCGTCAAGCTGCTTCAGGTCCTTCTCCGTGCGCCGGTGCGCCGCGAGCCGGGCCGCGCTCGACTCAAGCGTGGAACGCAGCTCGGCGACGTGCTGCGGATCGGCGTCGGCGAACCGCCGGTGCATCACACCGGCCAGCTCACTGGTCGCCACCACATACGTGCCGGAGCCCTGGCGGATGTCCAGCAGGCCGTTGTGCGCGAGGGCGCGCACGGCCTCGCGGACGGTGTTGCGTGCCACCCCGAGCTGCTCGACCAGCTCGGGTTCGGTCGGGATGCGCGAACCGACCGGCCACTCGCCGGAGGTGATCTGGTTGCGCAGCTCGGCGATGACCTGCTCGGACAGCACCGAACGTCGGGGATGGCTCAGGGGCATGGGACACCTTCGCACGCGCGCGGCCGGGGCCGGCCGCCCGGGAATGGACAACCAATCATCCCATGATTCTATGATGGGTGGCATGGCTAGTGAGGAAACACGGACGATGACGACCCCGACCCAGCCCGCGGCGAGCCGGAAGACCGGCGGCGCCGCCCCGCGCAAGTGGGCGACGCGCCTGGTCGTGCTCGGCATCATGCTGTCCGCGCTCAACCTCCGCCCTGCCATCACCAGCCTCGGCGCCCTCCTGGAGGAGGTCCGCGACGGGCTCGGGATGAGCGGCAGCGTGGCGGGCCTGCTCACCTCCGTGCCGTCGCTGTGCTTCGCCGTGTTCGGCGTGACCGCACCCCGGCTCGCCCGCCGCTTCGGCCCCGCCGCCGTCGTCTGCGCGGGCATGGCCGCCATCGCCCTCGGCCTGGTCGTACGGCCGTACGCCGGGAGCACGGCCGGCTTCCTCGCGGCCAGCGCGCTCGCCCTGATGGGCATCGCCGTGAGCAACGTGCTCATGCCGGTCATCGTCAAGCACTGGTTCCCCGATCGGGTGGGGTCCATGACCGGCCTGTACTCGATGTTCCTCGCGTGCGGCACCTCGATCGCGGCCGCCACCACCGTGCCGGTGACCCGTGCCCTGGGCGGCAACTGGCAGTCCGGCCTCGCGGTGTGGGCCGTCCTGGCCGCCGCGGCCGTCGTGCCCTGGCTGCCGGTCCTGCGCGACCGCGGCAGCGCCGACCCCGCCGCGTCCCGGCAGAGCGCGCCCGCAGCGTCGCGGCAGGACGCCCCCGGCGCGTCGCGGCGGAGCGGCGCGGCCGGGGAGCCCGCGCTGCGCATCACCCGTAGCCGCACCGCCTGGGCGCTCGCCGCCTTCTTCGGCCTCCAGGCCACCGCCGCCTACATCACGATGGGCTGGATGGCGCAGATCTTCCGTGACTCGGGCGTCTCGGCGGGCACCGCCGGTGTGCTCCTCGCCGTCACCATGGCGATGGGCGTGCCGCTCGCCTTCGTCATCCCGCGGCTGGCCACCCGGCTGCCCCACCAGGGCCCCATGGTGATCGCCCTCGGCGCCTGCGGCCTCGCCGGATACGCCGGGCTGTACTTCGCCCCGGCGGCCGGCGCCTGGCTCTGGGCCGTCCTGCTCGGCATCTCCAACTGCTCCTTCCCGCTCGCGCTGACCATGGTCGGCATGCGCGCGAAGACGGGCGCGGGTGTGGCACAGCTGTCGGCGTTCGCCCAGAGCACCGGCTATCTGATCTCGATCCCCGGTCCGCTGCTGGTCGGCGTGCTGTACCAGAGCAGCGGCGGCTGGGGCCTGCCGATCGCCCTGATGGCCGCGCTGATGCTGCCGCAGATGGTGGTGGGCTTCCTCGCGGGGCGTGACCGCACGGTGGAGGAGGAGGCGGCGTCCACCCGCTGACGGCCGGTGCGGGACCGCATCCGGCGGGCGCGGGTCCCGACGGGTGACGGCATGGGGGTGGATGAGGGGGTTTCGGCGGACCCCGAAGCCAGGTCTCCCCGGCCGGGGTGCGAGACTGGCGGCATGCCCGTGCTCGAGCCGAACCCCCAGAACGGCCAGAAGAAGATGCTCATCGTCTTCGGCTCGTTCCTCGCCATCTTCGTGATCATCGCCATCATCGCGACGATCGCCTCCCCGTGAGCCTGCGGCCGACCGCCTGCCCCTGAGCCTGCGCCCGGCCGACCGCCTTCCGTGAGCGTTCCCCGGCCGACGATCGCCTCGTGGTGAGGACATCCTGAGCCGTGCCACGCGTGAGGGTGGGGCTGCCCCCCCCTGTCCCCTAGGGGGTCAGGGTCAGGGTCAAGTGGGTGGATCACCGGATGGGCCGCGCCCCGCGGATTCCGTAGCGTCGAGACATGGCCGCCGAACGGCGGCCGGGACCACGTTCACGGCACGCTCGACGACCGCGGAGGCACCCATGTCGGCCCGTTCGCACACCCCGCCCCGCCCGGCGACCACGGGCGGCGTCCGGGCCCGGCTGCCCTGGTGGGCCCTCGCCCTGCCCACGCTCGCCTTCGTCACCCTGTTCGTGCTGATACTGAACCCCACGGACGCGCAGGCCGCCGCCGGTGAGCCGGCGATCACCCAGCTGCTCCGGCACCTCCAGGCGCTCCTCGCGCGTTAGGGGCCTCCCTTGGTGGGAAGGCCGGTCAACTCCCTGCGCCCCATGGCCTGTTTCATGCGAAGCTGGGACGCATGAGCGTCGCAGAACCCCGCAGGATCGTCCTCTTCCGGCATGCGAAAGCCGACTGGCCACAGGTGCCCGACCACGAGCGGCCGCTCGCCGAACGGGGCCGCAAGGACGCCGTCGAAGCCGGACGCAGGCTGGCCGACACCGGCATCCCCTTCGACCTGACCCTCTGCTCCACCTCGACCCGCACCCGCGAGACCTGGAAGCTCGCCGCCCACGAGTTCCCGCACCGGCCGAAAACGGTCTACGAGGAGCGGATCTACGAGGCCTCCCCGGGTGAACTGATCGCCCTGCTCAACGAGACCCCGGACGACGTGCGCAGCCTGCTGCTCATCGGTCACAACCCGGGCGTCCAAGGACTCGCCGAGGTCCTTGCCGGCGCGGCCGAGGACGAAGCCCGCGCGACCATGAGCCGGCGCGGCTTCCCGGCCGCCGCCTTCGCCGTCCTCACCTTCGACGCGCCCTGGAAGTCCCTGGAGCCGGGCCTGGCCACGCTGGCCGACTTCTGGGCGCCCGCCGACTGACCCACGCCCGCGCAGCGGCCCCGCCCTCCGCGCGCGGCGCCCACGCACAGGGGCCCGGCACCGTCGCGGTGCCGGGCCCCTGACGCGTCCGTCGTCCTACTCCCCGGCGACCGTGTCCGCCGCCTCGACCTCTTCGCGGGTGATCCCCAGCAGATACAGCACCGTGTCCAGGAACGGCACGTTCACCGCGGTGTGCGCGGCCTCCCGCACCACCGGCTTGGCGTTGAAGGCCACCCCGAGCCCGGCCGCGTTCAGCATGTCCAGGTCGTTGGCGCCGTCGCCGATCGCCACCGTCTGCGACAGCGGTACGCCCGCCTCCGCGGCGAACCGGCGCAGCAGCCGCGCCTTGCCCGCCCGGTCCACGATCTCGCCGGTGACCCGCCCGGTCAGCTTGCCGTCGACGATCTCCAGCGTGTTGGCCTGGGCGAAGTCGAGCCCGAGGCGCTCCTTGAGGTCGTCGGTCACCTGGGTGAAGCCGCCGGAGACCACGCCGACCTGGTAGCCGAGTCGTTTCAGCGTGCGGATCAGCGTGCGCGCGCCCGGCGTCAGCCGCACCTCGCTGCGCACCTTGTCCACCACGGACGCGTCCAGACCCTCGAGCAGGGCCACGCGCGCGTGCAGTGACTGTTCGAAGTCCAGTTCCCCGCGCATCGCGGCCGCGGTCACCTCGGCGACCTTGTCCTCGCAGCCGGCGTGCGCGGCGAAGAGCTCGATCACCTCGTCCTGGATCAGCGTGGAGTCGACGTCCATCACCACGAGCCGCTGCGCCCTGCGGTGCAGGCCCGCCGCGACGACCGCGACATCGACACCGAGTGCCGCCGCGTCCGTCACCAGGGCGGTCCGCAGCGGCTCGGTCGCCACGCCGGACACCGCGAACTCCACGGCGGTCACGGGGTACTTGGCCAGGCGGAAGATACGGTCGATGTTGCCGCCCGCCTTGGTGATCTTCGCGGCGATGGCGGCGGTGGCCTCGGCGGTGAGCGGGTGGCCCAGCACGGTGACCAGGGAGCGGCCGAGTCCGCGCGGACGGTTGTCGCCGTGGCCGGAGATGATCTCGGCCTGCATCTTCATCGACTCGGCCCAGCTGTGCACGGTCGCCCGCAGGTCGCCCTCGAGGCTCTGCGAGGGCTGGGTCACGAGCGCGCACAGCACGATCCGGCCACGGGTGACGACCTGCTCGATGTCGACCACGTCGACGGAGTAGGCGGCAAGGGTGTCGAAGAGTCCCGCCGTGATGCCCGGCCGGTCCTTGCCGAAGATCTTGACGAGGAGGGTGGGGACGTCCGAGTACTCGGGGGTCTCGGGAGTCCCGGGGGTCGAGGTCTGCGAAGCGCTCATGGTGTTCCCACCGTATCCGGCACCGAGTGCCTTGCGCCCCCGAGGTCCGCCTGGCGGACACGGAACACTCGGCGACACCCGGGTGACGCCCGGCCGACGGGGAGGGGTCCGGTCCGGGTCGGCCGGATGCCGCACGGCGGGGGCGCGAAGAGGCATGTACGGAGGTGTGCGCGGGCGCGTACGCCGCCGGCCCCCGTTCCCGCATCCGCCGGGTCCCGTGGCTCAGCGGCGCCCCTTGGGCCCCCGGGGCGGGGGAGCGGGCGGTGGCGGTGGCGGAGGCGGCACCTCGTCGGGCCAGGACGGCGACCGCCGGCCCTTCCGCGGCGGCGCGAGCGGACCGACGACAGTGGGCGCGCCGTACACGTCGGGCGCCGCCCCCTCCGGCCCCGTCTCCTGACGCCCGGTCCTGTCACGGCCCGTCTTCTCACGCCCCGGCTCGTCACGGCTCGTCCCCGCACGCCCGGCTCCCTCACGCTCCTGCTCCCCGGCAGGCCGCGAGTCCTCCGGCTCCTGGTGGCTCTCCGGGACCCGGAGGTAGGGGTTCGTGTCCGGGTTCGGCGCCCGGTACGAGGACCTGGGGGCATACGGCCCCGACCGCTCGGCCGAGGTGTACGGCCGCGACGGCTCGGCCGAGGTGTACGGCCGCGACGGCTCGCCCGAGGTCTCCGGCCCCGCCCGCCCGTCCGGGCCGTACGGCTCCGGCGACGCCCCGCCGGCCCCCGACGCCCCGCCGGCCTCCGAAGCCCCGCCGGCCCCCTGCGCCCCGCCCGCCCCCGCACCCTCCCACCGCACCGCCCGCGCCCCGACCTTCCCCGCCGCGTACGCCAGCAACCCCCCGACAGCCCCCGCCCCCGCGCCCCACACGGCCCCCAGCAACACGGCGAAGCCCCACCGCTGGTGCAGTTCGATGCCCGCGCCGAAGGCGTCGAAGCCGAGGACGGACAGTGACGCGTCGGCCGACAGCCCCGCCAGCCACCCGAGCAGTACCAGCGCCGGTGCGGTCACCGCGGCCAGCCCCGCCGCGCACCGTCCGGCGAAGGCCGCGGGCCGCAGCTGCGCGCCGTCCACCGGCAGCCGTACCCCCGTCAGCACCCCCGCGAGCAGCATCAGCGACGCCGCGCCCAGCGCCAGCAGCCACACCCGGCCGTCCAGATCGGCCAGCCGGGTGAGGGTCAGCGGACGGTCGGTGCCGGAGCCGACGAGGTCGTCCACGGGGTGCGGCAGGGCATGGGTCAGGATTCCCGTGGCCCGGCCGTCCCACGGCACGAACAGGCCGAGGGGGACGCCGAGCCAGACCCCGTTGGGCGCGCCGAGCAGCGCCGCGCCCGCGATCCGCCGCGGATGGGCGTCGCCCGTCGCCGCGTACGCCGCCGCCGCGAGCCCGGCGGCCACGGCCAGCAGCAGCACCGTCACGAGCGCGGACGCGGCCGGCCGTAGTACCCGGTGGACGGCCTCCCAGCCGCGCGGCAGAGGTGTGCGCCGCGAGGCCAGCAGCGCGACGAGCAGTACGCCGGCCGCCCAGCCGAGACCGCCGAGCAGCGTCGGTGCCGCGTCGACCGTGAATCCCACGGCCGCCTTGGCGCCGACGAGGTCGCCGATCCGGTCCGGCAGCGACCCGCCGATGTCACCGAGCTCGAGGTCGCCGAGCCCGACGTCACCCAGCCCGGGGATCGCCGGCCCGCCGCCGCCCGGCAGCCGGGCCCGCCCCAGCGCGCCCCCGTCGATCGTCACCACGTCGTGCCCGGCCCAGGCCAGGACGCCCATCAGACCGGTGAACAGGACGAGCACCGTGCCCACGCGCGCGAGGAGTTCGGCCGGTGCGACGACAACCCCGGCCGTCCGCAGGGACCGTAGAAAGAACCAGGACAGCAGCAGCGCACCGACCAGGCTCACCCCCAGTGGCGTGATCTCGATGGCCGTATGGGCCGTGGCGCCGTCGAGCCCGAAGACGGACACGTCCCCGGCCGGGCTGACCGCCCCACCCGCCCCGAGCGCCACCGTCGCCGCGGTCATCGGCCCCAACGCGCCCGCCGTATCGGCCCCGAGGAGATGCAGACCGAGCGCGGCCGTGCCCGCCATTCCTGCGAGTGCCCAGCTCACAGCGGCGATCGAGGACAACAGAACGTCCGTCCAGGGAAGTTGGGCGCCCGAGGGCGCGTCCCCGGTCTTCGCAGCTGAGCCCATGGCAGACCCCCCGATCCGCGCCGCGGCTTGCGCCGCGCTTGTCCCCCTCGCGGGGGATTACCACTCTCCGGCCCGGTTTCCACCCCGTCAACGGGAACGGCGGAGACGCTCTTGAGAGCTCTTCACAAGGCCCGACTTTCGGTCAGGGGGCCGCTACTGAAATAGTTCCCCCCGATGTTCGACATCCCTAGACTCCCTGCGACGGGGGTAATTCGGGGGACAACTCAGTGGGGCATGGAGTGCCGGAACTCGTACTGGAATCAAACGGACGTACCTGGACGCTCGATCCATCCAGGTCATACACCCTCGGACGCGATCCGCAGGGCGACATCGTCTTCGACGACGCCAGGGTCTCCTGGCGCCACGCCACGGTCAGCTTCAACGGCCGTGGCTGGGTGATCGAGGACCACGGCAGCACCAACGGCACGTTCGTGCAGGGGCAGCGGATCCAGCATCTGGAACTCGCCGCAGGGACGGCGGTGAACCTGGGCAACGCCACCGACGGCCCGCTGCTGAGCCTTACCGGCGCGGGCGCCGCGGTGGCCCAGCACCAGCAGCCGTACGCCGCGCAGGCCGCCAACCCGGCCTGGGGGCAGCCGCAGACGCCGCAGGCCGACTGGCAGCAGACGCCCCAGCCGCAGACCGCGCAGCCGCAGGCCCCGCAGGCCGACTGGCAGCAGCAGTCCGCCCCGGGCATCCCGCAGCAGCAGGGCCCGGCGCAGCACACGCCCGGTGGTGGCGCGGGGGCTCCGCCGGTCTACGGCGACCGCAGCCCGACCACCTTCCACCAGTTCTCCCTCGGCCGCGTGATGCGCATCGGCCGTGCCCTGGAGAACGAGCTGGTGGTCTCCGACCTGCAGGTCTCCCGGCACCACGCCGAGTTCCACGCCACGCCCGACGGTCGCATGGAGATCCGCGACCTCGGCTCGCACAACGGCACGTACGTCAACGGCCAGCCGATCCCGAAGGGCGGCTCGCAGCTGCTCGGCCCCACCGACATCGTCGGCGTCGGCCACTCGACGTTCCGGATCGTCGGCGACCGGCTCGAGGAGTTCGTGGACACCGGTGAGGTGTCCTTCTCCGCCCGCCACCTGACCGTCACGGTCGACGGCGGCAAGCAGATCCTCAAGGACGTCTCCTTCGGCGTCCCCGAGAAGTCGCTGATCGCGGTCATCGGCCCGTCCGGCTCCGGCAAGTCCACGCTGCTCAAGGCGCTCACCGGCTACCGGCCCGCCGACCAGGGCGAGGTCCTGTACGACAACCGCAACCTCTACAAGCAGTTCGCCGAGCTGCGCCAGCGCATCGGTCTGGTCCCGCAGGACGACATCCTGCACAAGGAGCTGACCGTCAAGAAGGCGCTGAAGTACGCGGCCAAGCTGCGCTTCCCGGCGGACACCACGGGCGCCGAGCGCGACGCCCGGATCGACGAGGTGCTGCGCGAGCTCAAGCTCGACATCCACAAGGACAAGAAGGTCACCTCCCTCTCCGGCGGTCAGCGCAAGCGCGTCTCGGTCGCCCTGGAGCTGCTGACCAAGCCGTCGCTGATCTTCCTCGACGAGCCGACCTCGGGTCTCGACCCGGGCATGGACCGCGACGTGATGCAGCTGCTGCGCGGCCTCGCCGACGACGGCCGCACCGTCCTCGTCGTCACCCACTCGGTGGCCGAGCTGGCACTGTGTGACAAGCTCCTGGTGATGGCGCCGGGCGGCGCGGTCGCCTACTTCGGCCCGCCGGAGGAGGCGCTGAACTTCTTCGGCTACGACACCTGGGCCGACGTGTTCTCGGCCTTCGAGAACTACCGCGACTACGACTGGGCGGGCCGCTGGAAGGGCTCGCAGCACTACCAGATGTACGCCGCGGACATCGACGCCGTCGCCCCGCAGGCCGTACAGGTCCCGCCGATGCAGGCGATGAAGCCGCCGAAGCCGCAGGGCTGGCTGTCGCAGTGGGTCACGCTGGTGCGCCGCTACGTCTCGGTGATCGTCTCCGACAAGGGCTTCCTCGCCCTGATGGTGATCCTGCCGGCCGTCCTCGGCGCGGTGAGCCTGCTCATCGACCACGACCGCGGTCTGCTGCCCAACCCGGTCAATCCGCAGACCGGCCGGATCATCCCCAACGGCACCGCGACCACGGTCCTGCTGATCCTCGCGGTCGGCGCGTGCTTCGCCGGCGCCGCCAACTCCGTCCGTGAGCTGATCAAGGAACGGGTGATCTACGAGCGGGAGCGCGCGACGGGCCTGTCCCGGTCGGCGTATCTGATGTCGAAGGTCTTCGTGCTCGGCCTGATCACCGTGGGCCAGGGCCTGCTGGTCGGTGTGATCGGCTTCGCCAGCCGGGAGATCCCCTCCGAGGGCCTGGTCCTCGGCGGCGCCACCCTGGTCGAGCTGTCCCTGCCGATCATGGCGCTGGGCTTCACCTCGATGATGTTCGGCCTGATCATCTCCTCGCTGGTGAAGACCGCCGAGAAGACGATGCCGCTGCTGGTGATGTTCGCGATCATCCAGGTGGTCTTCACCGGCTGTCTGTTCCGGCTGCAGGGCTCGGTCGGCGTCAACGAGTTCTCGTACCTGATGCCCTCGCGCTGGGCGGTGGCCGCCGCCGGCGCCACGCTGGACTTCAACAAGATCAGCCCGCCGGAGAAGGGCGGAGACACCGACTCGCTGTGGAACCACACGGTCGGGGCCTGGAGCCTGGACATGGTCGCGCTGATCGCGCTCGGCGTGGTCTGCGGCTTCTTCGTGGCGCGCTTCCTGCGCCGCCACGAGCCCGAGGTCATGCGCAAGTAGGACGGCCGGACAACCCCGAAGGGCGGCACCCCGTCAGTTGGGTGCCGCCCTTCGGCGTCTGTGCTCGCGAGGACCGTGGTCGTCGCGGATACGTCGCGTGTGCGAGAAGAGGTCCGCGCCGACCTCAGTACGCGCTGTTGACGTTGTCCATCGAGCCGTAGCGGTCGGCCGCGTAGTTGCAGGCGGCGGTGATGTTGGCGACCGGGTCGTAGATGTTCCAGGACGTGCCGGGGACGTGGTACGCCTTGAAGGTCGGCGGGATCACCTGGAGCAGGCCCTTGGACGGGATGCCGTTGATGGCGTTGATGTCCCAGTCGTTGATGGCCATCGGGTTGCCCGAGGACTCCCGCATGACGTTGCGGTGGATGCCGGAGTAGCTGGCCGGGATGTGGTGCTTCTTCAGGATGTCGAGCGACTCGCGGATCCAGCCGTCGAGGTTGTTCGGGTAGCTCTTGACCACGCGGGGCTTCAGGGCCGGGCGCTTGGCGGCGCGGCTCGCGGCCTCCTTGGCCTTGCGGACGGCCTCGGCCTTCTTCGCGGCGGCCTGCTTGGCGGCGGCCTGCTTCGCGGCCACGGCCTTGGCGACGGCGGCCTTCTGGGCGGCCTCGGCCTTCTTCTGCGCGGCGATCTGCTGCGCCTTGAGGTCGGCGCTGGCGAGCTGGTCGGTGATGCTCGCCTTGACGTCCTTGATCTGCTCGGTGCTGTAGGCGACCTTGGCGGGCGCGGCGGCCTCGCTGGTGACCGTGGTCTTGCCCTCGGCGCTGCTGGGCACCGCGGACATGGCGATCGCTGCGGCACCGAGGACACCGACACCGGCGGCCGCGAGCTTCTGGTGCTTGGTCAGCGAACGACTATAGAGACGGGAGGAAAAGTTCTTGGGCATGCGTAACGGACCTCTTCGAATAGCGCGGAGATCGCTCATGTCCGGCGGGGGACTACGGGCACTTCCCGCACGAACGCCGCGGACGGTGAGCCCGCGGCGCTGAGCGACGAAGCAATTCTTAGCGGCCGCAAAATTCGCTGGCAAAGGTGTGACGTACGAAGCCAGATAGTGGATCAGGTAATGGCAAAACGGCACAGACTGGACTGTCTGCCCCGTTCATGTGGGGGTGCTTGTCCTCCTAATCCCCTTCGTACGTGATCTGGACCCTATGCGCGGGCTCACACCGGCGGGGGGCCGGTCTCACCCGCAGTTGCGTCAGCAATGCGGTGTGTGAGGGCTCTCCTCCGGCAGGATGAGATGCAGGTCCCCGAACTCGTGCCAGAGATACAGACCGCGCAGCGCCTCCTCGTACGCACGGGTCACCGCCGCCCGGCCGGCGACGGCCTCCAGCATCAGAAGGTGCGAGGCCCGCGGCTCGTGCAGCCCGGTCAGCAGCCCGTCCACCACGCGCACCCCGCGCGCGGGCGTCACCACCAGATCCGTCCACCCCGCACGCGCGCGTACGGCCCCGTCGGCGCCCACCGCCGACTCCACGGCCCGCACCGCGGTCGTCCCGACGGCGATCACCCGCCCGCCCTCCGCCCGGACGGCGTCGATCAGCCGCGCCGACGCCCGCGGCACCGCGAACCGCTCCGGATACGGCGGCTCGTGCGCCTCGGCCGAGGCCACCCCCGTGTGCAGCGTCACCGGCGCGAACAGCACCCCCCGGCTCACCAGGTCCGCCACCAGCCGTGCCGTGAAGGGCCGCGCCGCGCTCGGCATCTCCGCACTGCCCGTGCCGTCCGCCGTCGGCTGCGCGAACACCGTCTGGTAGGCGGACAGCGGCTGGTCCCGCTCCGTGTACGCGTACCGGATCGGCCGCCCGTGCTCCCGCATCAGCCCCAGTACGTCCCCCTGCGCCACCCGCGCCCACCACAGCCGCGCGCCGCCCTCGCTCACCGGCTCCTCCAGGACGATCCGGGCGCCCCCGGGCAGACCTATGGACGCACCCGCGGGCGCCCCCGCACGCGCGCGCGTGGTGCCCCGGCCGTCCGGCTCCCGCAGTTCCACCGCCCACCGGCCGTCGTCCCCGCGCGTGGAGAAGTGCACCACCACGCGCGCGTGCCCGAGCCGTCCGTCGACCGCCGCCGCCAGCGTCGGCGAGGTGTTCACCACCAGCACGTCACCGGCCCGCAGCAGCCGCGGCAGCTCCCTGAACGCGTGATGCGCCACCCGTTCCCCGCGCGACACCAGCAGCCGCACCGCGTCCCGGTCCAGCCCCGGCCCCCGCTGCTCCACCGGCACCCGCGCGGACAGCTCCTCGGGGACCCGCAGCGCCAGCGTCACGACTGCTCCCGCAGCAGGGCCGCGCTGTACCGCCCGCTCGGCCGGCGCTCGTCCAGCAGCCGCAGCAACAGCGGAGCGACCTCCTCCGGCGCCGGCGTGCCCGTCAGATCCTCGTCCGGCTCCGCCGCCGCCAGCATTCCGGTCCGCATACCGCCCGGATCGGCCCACCACACCCGCAGGTCCGGTTCCTCCACGGCCAGCACCGCCGACAGCTGGTCCAGGGCCGCCTTCGTCGCCCCGTACCCGCCCCATGTGCGGTACGCCTCCACGGCCGCGTCCGAGCTCACGTTCAGTACCGCTCCGACCTCGGCCCGGCGCAGCAGCGGCAGCGCCTCCTGGATCAGCGCCAGCGGAGCCACCACGTTCGTCTCCAGCGCCGCCCGGAAGCCGTCCAGCGGATGCCTCTCCAGCGGGACCAGCGGCTCCACGCCCAGCACCCCGGCATTGTTGACCAGCAGATCGACACCGCCCAGCGTCCGGGCCGCCGCCACCAGCTCCGACCGGTGCCCGGCGTCGGTCACATCCCCGGCCACCGCCTCCACCCGTGTGCCCTGCGACGCGAGCGCCGCAGCCGTCTCCTTCAGTGCCCCCGCACCGCGCGCGTCCAGCACCAGATCCCAGTCACGGGCGGCCAGCGCCCCGGCCAGCGCCCGCCCCAGCCCCTTCGAGGCCCCCGTGATGATCGCAACCGGCATGACAACCGTCTCCTCGTCGCTCGGCCGCCTCCGTTCGGCGGTGACCTCACGGTAGGAATGCGGGCCCGGGCACCGCCTCGGACGCGGGCCGCACCCTGCCGGGTCCCTTCGCCCTAGGCGGGAGGAGGGACCGTTCGACCGTTCGTCCTAGTTCCGGGGCTCTAGGCGGCAGCCCGTCACGGGGCCGATCCGTGATGTCCGACCCCGCCGGTACCGTGAGGTCATGAGTCACGGTCCCCGGTCCGGCCTCGCCGCGGTGAGCGCCGCGCTGCTGGCGATGAGCAGGCATCTCGAGGTGCGCGACGTCCTGAAGACGATCGTCGCCTCGGCCCGCGAGCTGCTCGACGCCCAGTACGCCGCCCTCGGCGTCCCCGACGACCACGGCGGCTTCGCCCAGTTCGTCGTCGACGGCGTCAGCGAGGAGCAGTGGAAGGCCATCGGCCCGCTGCCGCGCCAGCACGGCATCCTCGCGGCGATGCTCCAGGAGGCCAGGCCCGAGCGCCTCGCCGACGTGCGCAAGGACCCCCGCTTCGAGGGCTGGCCCTCCGCCCACCCCGAACTCGCCGACTTCCTCGGCCTGCCCATCCGCGACGGCGACGAGGTCATCGGCGCGCTGTTCCTCGCGAACAAGAACTGCCCGCGTCAGGACGGCAGATGCGGCTTCACCGAGGAGGACGAGGAACTGCTCGCCCTCCTCGCCCAGCACGCGGCGATCGCCCTGACCAACGCCCGCCTCTACGAGCGCAGCCGTGAGCTGACCATCGCCGAGGAGCGTTCCCGCCTCGCCCACGAACTGCACGACGCGGTCAGCCAGAAGCTGTTCTCCCTGCGCCTGACCGCCCAGGCCGCCGCCCGCCTCGTCGACCGCGACCCGGCCCGCGCCAAGGGCGAGCTGCAGCAGGTGGCCGCCCTCGCCGCCGAGGCCGTCGACGAACTGCGCGCCGCCGTCGTCGAGCTGCGCCCCGCCGCGCTCGACGAGGACGGCCTGGTCGCCACCCTGCGCACCCAGATCCAGGTCCTCGACCGCGCCCACTCCGCCCGCGTGACGTTCGCCGCCCGCGGCATCCGCGCCCTGCCCTCCGCCCAGGAGGAAGCCGTGCTGCGCGTCGCCCAGGAGGCCCTGCACAACGCCCTGCGGCACGCCGCCGCCGAACACGTCGACGTCACCCTGGACCGCCGCGGCCCCGGTGCCGTTCTGCGTGTCACCGACGACGGCACCGGCTTCGACCCGAAGGCGATACGGCGCGCGGGACGCCACCTCGGCCTGGTCTCCATGCGCGACCGGGCGGACGGCGTCGGCGGCAGGCTGACCGTGGAATCGGCGCCCGGCAAGGGCACCACGATCGAGATGGAGGTCCCCGGTGGCTGAGGCAATCAGGGTGCTGCTCGTCGACGACCACCAGGTCGTCCGCCGGGGCCTGCGCACCTTCCTGGAGGTGCAGGACGACATCGAGGTCGTCGGGGAGGCGGCCGACGGCGCCGAAGGCGTCGCCCGCGCCGAGGAGTTGAAGCCGGACGTCGTCCTCATGGACGTCAAGATGCCCGGCATGGACGGCGTGGAGGCCCTGCGCAAGCTCCGCGAACTCCACAACCCCGCGCGCGTGCTCATCGTCACCAGCTTCACCGAGCAGCGCACGGTCGTCCCGGCCCTGCGCGCCGGCGCCGCCGGGTACGTCTACAAGGACGTGGACCCCGACGCGCTGGCCGGTGCCATCCGCTCCGTGCACGCCGGGCACGTGCTGCTCCAGCCCGAGGTGGCCACCGCGCTGCTCTCCCAGGAGGAGGCGAACTCCGGTCAGGGCCGGGGCAATGCGCTCACCGAGCGGGAGCGTGAGGTGCTGGGCCTGATCGCGGACGGCCGTTCCAACCGGGAGATCGCCCGGGCGCTGGTCCTGTCCGAGAAGACGGTGAAGACCCATGTGTCGAACATCCTGATGAAACTCGACCTGGCGGACCGCACGCAGGCCGCGCTGTGGGCCGTTCGTCACGGTGTGTCCGGGTGATCGGCAACTCGGAAGGTTCCCTTCCGGACTGAGATTCATACCGTCGTGGGAATGTCCCCCGGATGGCGTATCCCGGGGTGGGCTCCCGCCGTTCTCCAGTGCGTGCTGCGGCGACTGCCGCGGCAATCGCAAGGAGGGCTTTGAAAGTGAAGAACCTGAAGAAGGCAGCGGCCGTGACGATGGTGGCCGGCGGGCTGATCGCCGCCGGTGCGGGCATGGCCTCCGCCACCGAGGGCGCGCACGCCGGCGGCACCGCCGTGGGCTCGCCGGGTGTCGTCTCGGGCAACGTCATCCAGGCCCCGGTCCACGTGCCGGTCAACGTCGTCGGCAACAGCGTCAACGTCATCGGCGCCCTGAACCCGGCCTTCGGCAACCTCGGCCTCAACCACTGAGACCCCCCGCCTGACCCCGGCCCACCGCCCCCACCCGAGAGGCCGGGGTCAACCCCTCAAGGCGCCGACGAGACCGCGCCCCCGCCGGTGCCGCGCCCAGCAACGCGGCACCGGCCACCCAGCCCCGAGCGGTCGCGCGGCACCGGCCACCCAAGACGCGGGCAACTTCGCGCACCGGCTTCCGCTGCGGCCGCACCCGGCCCAAGCCCCGTGCAGCCACGCGCATCCCTGCGCAAGCCGCGGGCAGTCGTGCCGCAGGGCGGCACGGGTGGGCGCGGCCGGTGCCCCGCAGCGCCGGGCCGCGCTCCCACCCCCCGGCACCGGCCCCGGTCACCACCTCACGAACCCAGCCGAGCCCGCCCGCAAGCACCCGGCGCGCAGGAACAACCAACGCTCACGGCGCCCCCTTGACGCGCCGCAGGCCCGCTCACCGCTCACGATCCTCCACATACGCGTTGTAGGCAGCCACCTGCGCCCGCCGAGCCACCCGCTCCACAGGCCGCAACGCCTCCGCCCGCGCGAACATCTCCCCGGCGCTCACCGCACCCCCGTGCCCCTTCTCCGACGCCAGAGACACCAGCAGCCCCACCCGCTGCGCCAACTCCAGCACCCGTACCGCCCGCGGCGGATACCCCGGCGCCAGCACCTCCCGCCCCCGCTCGGCCCGCGCCCGGTACGCGTCGATCGCCGCCTCCGCCACCGGCCCGGACCCGGCGACATCCAGCCGCGCCAACGCGGCCGTCGCATCCCGCAGGCCCTCCGCCAGCTCCCGCTCGGCCTCACCCAGGGACGGCACATCGGCCGGCGGAGCCTCCCGCACCGGCAGACAGTGCCAGACGACCTCCACATGCACATCACCGTCGGGACCGGCCTCGTACACCTCGGGCACCAGCCCCAGCGCACCCCCGTGGCAGATCACCGCCTCCTCGGCCTCCAGCGCCCGCTTGTTGAACTCCGGCGGACCGCTCAGCCCCAGCGGATGCCCCGGCGCCGGCAGCGCCACCCGCAGCCCGGTCACGCCCAGCGACCGCAGACGGCCCAGCGCGAGCGTGAGACCGACCGGAGCCGACTCACCCGGCAGTCCCTCCACCCGGTGCACCGCGTCCTCACCCACGATGGCGAGTACGGCGTCATCCGGAGAGACAAGTCCGGCAAGAAGGGCATTTCCCCAGGCGGCAAGGCGGCCGGCGCGCGGTTCCACGAGCATGCCCCCACCCTAAGGACCGGACCGATGGAACGGCTCGCCCGGTCGGTGGCGTAGATTCGTTCAGGGCCGCGCCCACCGGCGCGGCGAACAGAGCCACAGGCGTACGCGACAGCCGTGACCGGCCACACTGCAAGGGGAGACAACGCGCTCATGAGCGATGTTCTGGAGCTTCAGGACGTATCCGTGGTCCGTGAGGACCGGGCTCTGGTGGACCAGGTCTCCTGGTCGGTCAAGGAGGGCGAGCGCTGGGTCATCCTCGGCCCGAACGGCGCCGGCAAGACCACCCTCCTGAACGTCGCCTCCAGCTACCTCTACCCCAGCAAGGGCACCGCCACCATCCTCGGCGAGACCCTCGGCAAGCCCGGCACCGACGTCTTCGAACTGCGCCCCCGCATCGGCATGGCCGGCATCGCCATGGCCGAGAAGCTCCCCAAGCGCCAGACCGTCCTCGAGACCGTCCTCACCGCCGCCTACGGCATGACCGCCACCTGGAACGAGGACTACGACGAGATCGACGAGCAGCGCGCCCGCGCCTTCCTCGACCGTCTCGGCATGAGCGACTACCTCGAGCGCCGCTTCGGCACCCTCTCCGAGGGCGAGCGCAAGCGCACCCTCATCGCCCGCGCCCTGATGACCGACCCCGAGCTGCTGCTCCTCGACGAGCCCGCCGCCGGCCTCGACCTCGGCGGCCGCGAGGACCTGGTCCGCCGCCTCGGCCGCCTGGCCCGCGACCCCATCGCCCCCTCGATGATCATGGTCACGCACCATGTCGAGGAGATCCCGCCGGGCTTCACCCACGTCCTCATGATCCGCCAGGGCAAGGTCCTCACCGCCGGCCCGCTGGAACTCGAACTCTCCTCCCGCAACCTCTCCCTGTGCTTCGGCCTCCCGCTCGTCGTCGAGCAGGTCGGCGAGCGCTGGACCGCCCAGGGCCTGCCCCTGTCCTGACCCCGTGCGCCCCGCCCGGCGCCCTGTCCGCAACCCGACCGGCGGCCCTACGATTGCCGTGTGAACGACATCGACGCATGGGTGTGGTGGCTCGTCGGTGCGGCAGCGCTCGGAATCCCGCTCGTGGTCACCGCGATGCCTGAGTTCGGGATGCTCGCCGTGGGCGCGGTCGCCGCGGCGATCGCCGCGGGCTTCGGCCTCGGCGTCGTCGTCCAGGTGCTCGTCTTCCTCGCCGTCGCGATCGCCCTCATCGCCGTCGTACGGCCGATCGCGGCCCGGCACAGCCGCCAGCGCCCCCAACTCGCCACCGGCATCGACGCGCTGAAGGGCCGACAGGCCGTCGTCCTCGAACGCGTCGACGGCTCCGGCGGCCGTATCAAACTCGCCGGAGAGATCTGGTCGGCCCGCGCCCTCGACACCGGCCGAGCCTACGAGGTGGGACAGGAAGTGGACGTCGTGGACATCGAGGGGGCCACCGCCATCGTCATGTGACCTCCCACGACGCGACAAGCGGCGACCCGGTGCGGACTCGGCCGAACACCCCCCGAGCCTTCCGACGGTCTGTCAGACTCGACCAGCAAGATCTTCAACAGCCATAAGATCTTCCGAAAGCGCCGAGGCGGAGAAGGGTACGGGCAGCCACGATGGAACCGGTCATCATCGTCCTGATCATTCTGGTGGTGTTGGTCTTCATCGCCCTGATCAAGACCATCCAGGTCATCCCACAGGCGAGCGCCGCCATCGTGGAGCGCTTCGGCCGCTACACGCGGACGCTGAACGCGGGCCTCAACATCGTCGTCCCGTTCATCGACACCATCCGCAACCGCATCGACCTGCGTGAGCAGGTCGTCCCCTTCCCGCCGCAGCCGGTGATCACCCAGGACAACCTGGTCGTCAACATCGACACGGTCATCTACTACCAGGTCACCGACGCCCGCGCGGCCACCTACGAGGTCGCCAGCTACATCCAGGCCATCGAGCAGCTCACCGTCACCACGCTGCGCAACATCATCGGCGGCATGGACCTGGAGCGCACCCTCACCTCCCGCGAGGAGATCAACGCGGCCCTGCGCGGCGTCCTCGACGAGGCCACCGGCAAGTGGGGCATCCGCGTCAACCGCGTCGAACTCAAGGCGATCGAACCGCCCACCTCCATCCAGGACTCGATGGAGAAGCAGATGCGCGCCGACCGCGACAAGCGCGCCGCGATCCTCCAGGCCGAAGGTGTCCGGCAGTCCGAGATCCTGCGTGCCGAGGGTGAGAAGCAGTCCCAGATCCTGCGGGCCGAAGGTGAGGCCAAGGCCGCCGCACTGCGCGCCGAGGGCGAGGCCCAGGCCGTCCGCACGGTCTTCGAGGCCATCCACGCCGGCGACCCCGACCAGAAGCTGCTGTCCTACCAGTACCTCCAGATGCTCCCGAAGATCGCCGAAGGCGATGCCAACAAGCTCTGGATCGTCCCGAGCGAGATCGGCGACGCCCTCAAGGGTCTCTCCGGCGCGATGGGCAACTTCGGCGGCATGGGCGGCGGTTCGGGCGGCAACGTCCCGCGCCAGAACGGCGGCGACGCGGACCGCCGAGAAAAGCCGTCCATCGACTGACAGGGCTCGACAACAAGGTTCCCCGCACCCACCTCAGGGGCGCGGGGAACTGTGCGACGAGCCGCTACGAAAACCCGCAGCCGACAGCGCACACAAAGTCCTACGGCGAGGACTCAGGCGGCATCCGACGTCAACCAATCGGGCAGAGTCGCAAGATCATCCGCCCCCATGGCCAAGAGCATCGCATCGGCCGGCGTCGGCTCGAACGGCTCCCGGAGCAGCCGCATCCCCGCCTCCTCCGGCGTTCGGTCCGCCTTGCGGTGATTGTCCTCCGCGCACGCGGCCACCGTGTTCAGCCACGAGTCCTGCCCGCCCCGCGACCGCGGCACCACGTGATCCACGGTCGTCGCCCTGCGCCCGCAGTACCCGCACCGGTGCCGGTCCCGGACCAGCACACCCCGCCTCGACCACGGCGCTTGTCTTCGGAACGGCACCCGTACGTACCGGCACAACCGGATCACCCGAGGCGCGGGTATGTCCACATCGGCGCCGCGCATGCGCAGCTCGGGGTGGGCCTGCTCGACGACCGCCTTGTCCTGCAGCACCAGAACCACGGCTCGGTTCAGCGTCACCGTCGACAGCGGTTCGAAGCTGGCGTTCAGAACGAGCGTGTCACGCATCAAGCCCACCTCCCGTGTGCACCGGCCCACCCCCCGGCGGGCTTGGATCAACTCTGGACGGGCGCGCCGAGATGGACAACGCAATAAAAAATGCCCGCCTCCGATCACTTCCAAGACCAGAGGCGGGCAAACCTTCCGTGAACGTCAGGCTTCCGCGGGCTCCTCGTACTCACCGATCAGCTGCGCCCGGGCGATCGTGTGGAACCGCAGGTTGAAGCCGACGGCGGCAGGAGAGGCGTCGGAATCCGGACCGAGCTTCTCCTGGTCCACGGCGTACACCGTGAACACATACCGGTGCGGCCCGTCCCCGGGCGGCGGCGCGGCCCCGCCGAAGTCCTTCGAGCCGTAGTCGTTGCGCACCTGCACGGCGCCCTCGGGCAGTCCCTCGAACTTGCCGGTGCCCGCACCCGCCGGCAGCTCGGTGACCGACGCCGGGATGTCGAAAACGGACCAGTGCCAGAACCCGCTGCCGGTCGGCGCGTCCGGGTCGTAGCAGGTCACGGCGAAGCTCTTGGTCTCCGGCGGGAAGCCCTCCCACCGCAGCTGCGGCGAGGTGTTGCCCTTCGCGTAGACCTGAGCGTCCTTGAGGGTGGCACCCTCCTGGACGTCCTCACTCGTCACCGTGAAGGACGGCACGGGCGGATGGAAGTCGTGGGGGAGCGGCCGCCTCTTGAGCTCGGTCACCTCGGTACCTCCTGATCGCTTGCGTTCAGTGGGTCCGAGCCTAGAACCAGTTCCGCTTGGAGCCGACCTCGGACAGCCACTGGTTCAGGTATGCCGCCCAGTCGGTCCCCTGCCAGTCGTTCAGACCGACCTGGAAGGAGCGGTAGGTGTCGCTGCCCTCGCTGAACAGACCCGGCTTCTTGTCCATCTCCAGGACGACGTCCATGGCGTGCTCGTCGGCGACGAAGCTCAGCTCCACCTGGTTCAGCCCGCGGTACTGCGACGGCGGGAAGAACTCGATCTCCTGGTAGAACGGCAGCCGCTGCCGCGTACCGCGGATGTGGCCGCGCTCCATGTCGGCGCTCTTGAAGCGGAAGCCCAGCTGGATGAACGCGTCCAGGATCGCCTTCTGCGCCGGCAGCGGATGCACGTTGATCGGGTCCAGGTCGGAGGAGTCCACGGCCCGCGCGATCGCCAGCTCGGTGGTCACCCCGATGTGCATGCCGCGCAGCGACTGCCCGTCGATCATGGTGACCGGCGTCTCCCAGGGAATCTCGAGCCCGAACGGCACCGCGTGCACGGCACCCGCCTGCAGCTCGAAGGCACCCCCGAGCCGCACCTTGGTGAACTCGATGTCCTGCTTGTACTCCTGGTCGCCGCTCTCCACCTCGACCTTGGCCTGCAGCCCCACCGACAGGCCCTCGATGTCCTGGCTGACGGACCCGCCCTGGATCCGAACCTCGCCCTGGACCACGCCACCCGGCACCACGTTCACCTCGGTCAGCGCGGTCTCGACCGAGGCCCCGCCGGCCCCCAGGCTCGCGAGCAGCTTCTTGAACGCCATGGTTCTCCTCAACGACTACGACGGAAACGACTGCGACTGCGTCCTCGCCCCGTACAAACGCGCACCGGTCCCGGCCGGTTCCGCGCCCTCACCCTGGCAAGCCGCACGCCCCCTGACCACCCCCTGGAACCGACCGACTCCAGTACGCTCGGAGGGCATGATCGCGAGCCCCGACCGTACGCCCCTGCCACGCGCCTTCTTCGACCGGCCCGTCCTCGAAGTCGCGCCCGACCTTCTCGGCCGCATCCTCGTCCGTTCCACCCCGGACGGCCCGATCGCCCTGCGCCTGACAGAGGTAGAGGCCTACGACGGCCCGAACGACCCCGGCTCCCACGCCTACCGCGGCCAGACCGCCCGCAACAGCGTGATGTTCGGCGAGCCCGGTCATGTGTACGTCTACTTCACCTATGGCATGTGGCACTGCATGAACCTGGTCTGCGGACCGGTCGGACGAGCCAGCGCCGTCCTGCTGCGCGCCGGTGAGATCGTCGAGGGCGCCGAGCTGGCCCGGGTCCGTCGCCTCTCGGCCAAGAACGACAAGGAGTTGGCCAAGGGTCCCGCCCGCTTGGCCACCGCCCTGGACGTGGGCCGGGCCCTGGACGGTACGGACGCGTGCGCCGAGGGAGAGACCCCGCTGCGGATGCTGACGGGCACGCCCATCCCCTCCGACCAGGTACGCAACGGTCCCCGAACCGGCGTCGCCGGCGAGGGCGGCAACGGTGACGTCCACCCCTGGCGCTTCTGGGTCGCCAACGACCCGACGGTGAGCCCCTACCGGGCCCATGTCCCGAGGCGGCGCAGCGGTTGACGCAGCGCGCGAAGGTGCGTAATGTGGCCCGAGCCGCTGAACCGGGTACGGCGATCGCCTGCAGCCGGAGCGGCCAACCCACTACCTAGCTACAGCCCCTCGGCGGGGTCGATTCTGGTGCGTTCGCGTACCCGAATTCGAACTCGCGGGACTCGATTATGAGTCGCCGAGAGAATGAGCTAACGTAGTGAATGTCGAAAGGGCGGACGGCGAAAGCCGAAAACCCCAGGACATCCCGCCGACCGGGAATCGGACGCCGAAAGGATCTGATAGAGTCGGAAACACCGAAGGGAAGCCCGAAGGGAAGCCCGGAGGAAAGCCCGAGAGGGTGAGTACAAAGGAAGCGACCGTTCCTTGAGAACTCAACAGCGTGCCAAAAGTCAACGCCAGATATGTTGATACCCCGTCTCCGGTCATCACGACCGGGACGAGGTTCCTTTGAAAAAACACAGCGAGGACGCTGTGAACGGTCGGGCCTATTCCGCCTGACCGTTCCGCTCTCGTGGTGTTCATCCCGATTACGGGAAAACATTCACGGAG
>NZ_JBVJOL010000003.1:0-604160 GCF_055583185.1 Streptomyces sp. NPDC104814
GTCCTGGGAGAAGACGGCGACGGGGCGGCCGTCGACGGTGCCGTAGCCGGTGACGACGCCGTCGCCGTAGGGGCGGTTGGCGTCCAGGCCGAAGTTGGTGGAGCGGTGCCGGGCGAACTCGTCGAGCTCGACGAAGGAGCCTTCGTCCAGGAGCAGTTCGATGCGTTCACGGGCCGTCAGTTTGCCCTTGGCGTGCTGTTTCTCGACGGCGCGTGCGGAGCCGGCGTGCGTCGCTTCCTCGATACGGCGCTGCAGATCCGCGAGCTTGCCCGCGGTCGTGTGAAGGTCGATCTCTTCCGGCTCGGACATCGGGATCGCGGCTCCCTGCCTGCTCAAAAGGGGGGACGGTTACTCATCCGTAGCGTAGTGCGGCCCCCCGCCGTCGGCAGTGCGGCGTTTCCCACACCTAGGGTGGCTTGCATGACGCCGCGAGATGCATCAGACGACAGCCGCTGGTCCGACCTCGACCGCCCGCCCCTCAGCGCCACGGCACTGCGGCGCGCGCTGGTGCGGGAGGGAAGCCTGTGGTCGGAGCTCGAGGTGGTGCAGCGCACCGGCTCCACCAACTCCGACCTGGTCGCCCGCGCGGAAGCGGGCAAGGCGGCCGAGGGCGCGGTCCTCGTCGCCGAGGAGCAGACGGCCGCCCGCGGGCGCCTGGACCGGCAGTGGACGGCTCCGGCGCGCTCGGGCCTGTTCTTCTCGGTCCTGCTGCGGCCGACGGACGTGCCCGTCGCCCGCTGGGGCTGGATCCCGCTGCTGACCGGGGTCGCCGTCGCCACCGGCCTGTCCCGGGCGGCCGGCGTCGACACGGCCCTGAAGTGGCCGAACGACCTCCTCGTCACCGTCGACGGCGAGGAGCGCAAGGCCGGCGGCATCCTCGCCGAGCGGGCCGGGGAGGGCGGCGTGGTCGTCGGCGTCGGCATCAACGTCACGCTGAAGGCGGCGGAACTCCCGGTGCCGCAGGCCGGGTCGCTGGCGCTGGCCGGAGCGGTGAGCACGGACCGCGACCCGCTGCTGCGGGGCGTGCTGAGGGCGCTGGAGGACTGGTACGGGCGGTGGCGCGAGGCGGAGGGCGACCCGGCGGCGTGCGGTCTGCAGGAAACGTACGCGGCGGGCTGCGCGACGCTGGGCCGCACGGTCCGCGCGGAGCTGCCGGGGGATCGTTCCCTGGTCGGCGAGGCGGTGGCGGTCGACGGCGACGGCCGTCTGGTCCTGGCGACGAAGGACGGCGTCCAGGAGCCGGTGGGCGCGGGCGACATCGTGCACCTGCGCCCGGCGTGAGCTGCGGCGGCCGAGCGTCGACCCGGTGCGTGCGGCCGCGGTGGCCGGCCGGAGGGCGGAAGGACAGCCGACCCGGGGGCGCGGGGAACTGCGCGACCAGCCACCCACGACCCGCACGTGGGCGACGACACCGCCCCCCACGAACCTGAACGGGGGGTCCAGGGGGCGCGGCCCCCTGCGGCCGGTCACGTCGACGCCGGGTGACAACGCGACGCCGCTCGCCTCACCCTCCGGCTCCACCTGACGGAGTGAGGTGGCGCACACCTGCCGTAAAGTTGGAGGCCGGTCGATACCTGACCTCGGCAGATCGGAAGGGCAGCAGGCGTGACCGTCGACGACTCGGGCTCCGGACCCGACGCCTCCGACCCCGGCGAGGATCCCCTCGCCCTGCGCCTGGAACAGCTGATCCTCGGCGCCGAGCGGCGCTACACCCCGTTTCAGGCGGCCCGCAGCGCCGGTGTCTCCATGGAGCTGGCGTCCCGCTTCTGGCGTGCCATGGGGTTCGCCGACATCGGTCAGGCCAAGGCCCTCACCGAAGCAGACGTCCTCGCCCTGCGCCGGCTCGCCGGTCTGGTCGAGGCGGGCCTGCTCAGCGAGGCGATGGCGGTCCAGGTCGCCCGCTCGACCGGCCAGACCACCGCCCGTCTGGCGGAATGGCAGATCGATTCCTTCCTGGAGGGCCTCACCGAGCCGCCCGAGCCCGGAATGACCCGCACCGAGGTCACCTATCCGCTGGTCGAGCTGCTGCTGCCGGAACTGGAGGAGTTCCTCGTCTACGTCTGGCGCCGCCAGCTCGCCGCCGCGACCGGCCGTGTGGTCCAGGCCGCGGACGACGAGGAGATGGTGGACCGCCGTCTCGCGGTGGGCTTCGCGGACCTGGTCGGGTTCACGCGGCTGACCCGCCGTATGGAGGAGGAGGAGCTCGGCGAGCTGGTCGAGGCGTTCGAGACGACGGCCGCCGACCTGGTGGCCGCGCGCGGCGGACGGCTGATCAAGACCCTGGGCGACGAGGTGCTGTTCGCGGCGGACGACGCGGGCACGGCGGCCGAGATCGGGCAGCGGCTGATCGAGACGATGGCGAACGACGAGACGATGCCGGAACTGCGGGTCGGCATGGCGTTCGGCACGGTGACCACTCGTATGGGTGATGTCTTCGGTACGACCGTCAACCTGGCGTCCCGGCTGACCTCGATAGCGCCGCGGGACGCCGTCCTCGTCGACAGCGCCTTCGCGGAGGAGCTGATCCGCACCGGGGAGGCGCCCGCCTCGGAGGCGGAGGCGGCCGAGCGGGCGGCGGCCGCCGAGAAGGAGGGCGAGGAGCCGCCGACGTACCGCTTCGCGCTGCAGCCGATGTACCAGCGCCCGGTGCGTGGACTCGGCGTGGTGTCGCCCTGGCTGCTCGCCCGGCGTGACGACGGCAGGGCGTGACGGCAGGGCGTGACGACGGCAGGGCGTGACGCCAGGGTGTGACGACGGCAGGGCGTGACGCCAGGGTGTGATGGTTCAGCCGAGCAGGCCCGACCCCAGGCACAGGTCGATGACCGGCAGGCACAGTCCCTTGCCGGGGTTGCCGGGCTGCCCGGCCGGCGGCGGGGTCGGCGGCGCGGTGGAGTGGGACGGGCTCGGCGCGGGTGCCCGGGGCGGCGGGGCCGTCGTCGGGGTGGACGCGGGTGGGGCGGCGGGAGGCGCGGACGTCCGCCCGGAGCCGGGCCCACCGCCGGCCGGCGGCTGGGCGACCGGGACGGAGTACGAGGGGGCGGCGGCCGACGGGGCGCGCCCGGCAGCTGCCGTGGCCGGGACCGTGGCGAAGGGGCCGGCGCTCTTCCCGCCCATGACGTCCGCTGCGGAGGGAACGGGGCGTGGCGCGGCGGAGACGGTGGCGGCGGCGTCGGCCGACCGCTCGGTGACGGTACGGCGGCCGGGCTCGTGGTCGGTGCGGGGACCGGCCTCCGCGGTGCCGAGACCGGGGACGCCGGACTCGGGGGCCAGCCGTACGAGGCTGAGCACACCGGCGGCCAGGGCGAGACCGCCGGCGGCGAGCAGCACCCGCCGGTGGCGGGGCCTCCGGTGCCGGCCGCGGGCGGTGTCCTGCGGCGGCCGCTCCGCTGTCTCCGTCGGCGTCTCCGTCATCGTGACGTTCCCCCTTCTGCCCTTGCGCCCCCGATGCGCCGTGGCGGACGCACGGTATGCGCTCCCCCGGACGGAGGACCCGGATTTGGGCGGGATGTCACTCGAACGGGTGCCCGGCGGCTGGTACGACCCGGGTCCGGCCCTTTTCCGGACGGCCCCGGCCTGCGATGATCGGGCCGTTGTCGACTGTTAACCCGCGTTAACCGGGAGGGTGTCATGAGCGAGGAGCGGTTCGGGGAGTTCGTGCTGGTGCGGCGGCACGGGGACGAGGGTGCCCGGCATGTCGCCGAGCTGGCCCTCGACCGGCCCAAGGCCATGAACGCGGTCTCCACCGAGATGGCCCGCTCGATCGCCGCCGCCTGCGAGGCGCTGGGCGCCGACCGGGACGTACGGGTGGTGGTGCTGACCTCGACGCACGAGCGCGCGTTCTGCGTGGGCGCCGACCTGAAGGAGCGCAACTCCTTCTCCGACGCCGATCTGGTGCGGCAGCGGCCGGTGGCGCGCGGCGCGTACACCGGCGTGCTGGAACTGCCGGTGCCGACGATCGCGGCCGTGCACGGGTTCGCGCTCGGCGGCGGCTTCGAACTGGCGCTGTCCTGCGACCTGATCGTGGCCGACCGCACGGCCGTGGTCGGGCTGCCGGAGGTCTCGGTGGGTGTCATCCCGGGCGGCGGCGGCACCCAGCTGCTGCCGCGGCGGGTGGGCGCGGCGAAGGCCGCCGAGCTGATCTTCACGGCGCGTCGGCTGGAGGCCCCCGAGGCGGCCGAGCTGGGGCTGGTGGACCAGCTGGTCGACGCCGGGCAGGACCGCGATCAGGCGCTGGCGCTGGCCGCCCGCATCGCCGGGAACTCCCCGGTGGGCCTGCGCGCGGCGAAGCGGGCCCTGCGTCTCGGTCACGGCCTGGATCTGCGGGCCGGCCTGGAGGTCGAGGACGCCGCCTGGCGGTCCGTGGCCTTCTCGGGCGACCGGGCGGAGGGCGTCGCAGCCTTCAACGAGAAGCGCAAGCCCCAGTGGCCGGGGGAGTGAGGACGGGGCACATGGAAGAGGGGCGGAGCTGGACCCGCCTCCAAGGGGCGCGGGGAACTGCGCGACCGGCCCCGGCGGACCCGCACCCGAAGAACGAGCCCGCCCCACCCCACCCGGGGGCCCGGGGCGCAGCCCCAGGAACCGGACCGTAAACCCACCCGCCCCCCAAACCCGCCCGAACCCACACACACCTGTTCGCCCCATTAACGCACCGATTCTGCCAAAACCTCCCTAGCCTGGAGCAATGGGTGAGGACAGGCGCCTGGCCGCTGTGGTGGCCCTGGCCCAGGGGATGGCCGCGGCACACAGTCCGCGGGAGTCGTGGCGCGCGGCGGCCCTCGGCGGCTGCCGCGCGCTGGCCGGGAGTTTCGCCGCACTCTCGGTGTGGGAGCGGGACCTCGGCCGGCTGCGGGTCCTGGTGAACGTGGGGGACCGGGCGCCGGAGGAAGAGGAGTTCCCGGTGGACGAGACGTACCCCGTCCACCAGTTCCCGGAGATCACCGAGTTCCTGCACGAGCGCTGGGCGTCCGGCGGCGAGCCGAACGCCTGGGTGGAGACCGCCGAGGGGCCGACCGCGAGCCACGCCGGCTACTGCCACCAGCGGGTCGCAGCCCTGCGCCGCCGGGGCCGCGGTTGCTGCGTGGTCGCGCCGATCGTCATGCACGGCCGCGCCTGGGGCGAGCTGTACGTCGCACGCCGGGCCGGTTCTCCGCTCTTCGACCGGGCTGACGCGGACTTCGCGACCGTGCTGGCCTCCGTGGCCGCCGCTGGTCTGGCGCAGACGGAGCGGTTGCAGGAGGCGCGGCGGCTGGCGTTCACCGACGCGCTGACCGGGCTCGCGAACCGCCGTGCCGTGGACGCCCGGCTGGACGAGGCGATCGAGCGGCACCGCCGGGAGGGCGCGGTGGTCAGCCTGGTGGTGTGTGACGTGAACGGGCTCAAGCACGTCAACGACACCCTCGGCCACGCGGTGGGCGACCGGCTGCTGGAACGATTCGGCTCGGTGCTCTCGCTGTGCGGGGCCATGCTGCCCGGGGCGCTCGCCGCCCGGCTCGGTGGGGACGAGTTCTGCCTGCTGGTCGTCGGCCCGCCGGTCCAGGACGTGGTGAAGGTCGCCGAGGAGCTGTGCCGAAGAGCCGCCGAGCTGGAACTGGGGGAGGGCGTGGCCTGCGGGGTCGCCTCCACCGAGGAGCCGATCGGCCCGCTGCACTCGGCCCGCCGGCTGTTCCGTCTGGCCGACGCCGCCCAGTACCGTGCGAAGGCCGAACGCTCCACCCGCCCGGTGGTGGCCGGACAAGAGGGCCCCGACGACCCGGTGATCCGCCTGGCGGACCAGCCCACCTCGGAAGCGGCCCCGGAACGCCGCGCCTTCCGCGGGCGCCTCTAGTCAGTCCCTGTCTCCGGTCCACGGATGAGTGGCGGGACCCGGTAAGGGGCGGACCCCCGACCCACTGGTGACATCTTCGTCTTCAGTGCGTACGCTCCTGAATATGAGTATGCACACTGTGGTGGTGGGGACGTCCGGGGTGACCGCGTCCGACGTTCTCGCGGTCGCCCGTGACGGCGCCCGCATCGAGCTCGCCGAGGAGGCGGTGGCCGCCCTCGCGGCGGCCCGCGGCATCGTGGACGCGCTCGCGGCCAAGCCCGACCCCGTCTACGGCGTCTCCACCGGATTCGGCGCCCTCGCCACCCGCCACATCAGCCACGAGCTGCGCACCCAGCTCCAGCGCAACATCGTCCGCTCGCACGCCGCCGGCATGGGCCCGCGCGTCGAGCGTGAAGTCGTCCGCGCCCTGATGTTCCTGCGGCTGAAGACCGTCTGCTCGGGTCACACCGGAGTCCGGCCCGAGGTCGCCCAGACCATGGCGGACATCCTCAACGCCGGCATCACCCCCGTCGTCCACGAGTACGGCTCCCTCGGCTGCTCCGGCGACCTCGCCCCGCTGTCCCACTGCGCCCTGACCCTGATGGGCGAGGGCGACGCCGAGGGCCCGGACGGCGTCGTGAAGCCCGCCGGAGAACTGCTCGCGGCGCACGGCATCGAGCCCGTCGAGCTGCGCGAGAAGGAGGGCCTGGCACTCCTCAACGGCACCGACGGCATGCTCGGCATGCTCGTGATGGCCCTCGCCGACCTGGACCGGCTGTACAAGTCCGCCGACGTCACCGCGGCCCTGTCGCTGGAGGCCCTGCTCGGCACCGAGAAGGTGCTCGCCCCCGAGCTGCACGCCATCCGGCCGCACCCCGGTCAGGGCGCCAGCGCCGCCAACATGCTCGCCGTACTGAAGGGTTCCGGGCTGACCGGGCACCACCAGGGCGACGCGCCCCGCGTGCAGGACGCCTACTCGGTGCGCTGCGCCCCGCAGGTCGCGGGCGCCGGCCGGGACACCCTCGCGCACGCCCGTCTGGTCGCCGAGCGGGAGCTGGCCTCCGCCGTCGACAACCCCGTCGTCCTGCCCGACGGCCGGGTCGAGTCCAACGGCAACTTCCACGGCGCCCCGGTCGCCTACGTGCTGGACTTCCTCGCCATCGCCGCCGCCGACCTCGCCTCCATCGCCGAGCGGCGCACCGACCGGCTGCTGGACAAGAACCGCAGCCACGGGCTGCCGCCGTTCCTCGCCGACGACGCCGGCGTGGACTCCGGGCTGATGATCGCGCAGTACACGCAGGCCGCCCTCGTCAGCGAGATGAAGCGGCTCGCGGTGCCGGCCTCCGCCGACTCCATCCCGTCCTCCGCGATGCAGGAGGACCACGTGTCCATGGGGTGGTCGGCCGCGCGCAAGCTGCGCACGGCGGTCGGCAACCTCACGCGTGTGATCGCCGTCGAGCTGTACGCGGCGACGCGGGCGATCCAGCTGCGCGAGGGTCTGACGCCCGCGCCCGCATCGCAGGCCGTCATCGAGGCCGTACGGGCCGCCGGGGTCGAAGGGCCGGGCCCGGACCGGTTCCTGGCGCCCGACCTGGCCGCGGCGGACGCGTTCGTGCGCGACGGGCGGCTGGTCGCCGCGGTGGAGTCCGTCACCGGCCCGCTGCAGTAGCGCGTTCGGCGTCACGGGGCCCTGTCGCACGTCGGTGCGGCGGGGCCCCGCCGCGTGTACGGCGGGGCGGACGCCCGAGGCGGCTCAGAAACCGAGGCGTTCCCGGCGTACCGAGTACACGACGAAGCCGGCGCCCAGGGAGAGGAAGACGCTGCCGCCGACGACGTACGGCGTGGTGTCGAAGCTGCCGGTGTCGGCGAGTTGGGCGCCGGTGCCGGAGACCCCGGGGGCGTCCACGGCGTCCGCGGTGTTCACGGCGTGCGAGGCCTCCAGGGCGGACGTGTCCGTCGTACCGGCCGCCGCCCTGGCCTGTGTCGTCGTGTCCTGTGCTCTCGCCGGAGTCTCGGACGACGCGTTGGCGGACGGGACGAACCACAGGGCGCCCAGAAGGGTCGCCGCGGCGGTGGCGGTCAGCAACGAGCGGCGGGCGGATGACACGGACTATCGATCCCCTTGTGGCGCTGGCGAATTGGCCGGCGAATTGGCCCCGCGGGCCAATGCTTGGAGGCGATGCTAATGAAAGGCGCGGGTCGCGGGAAAGCTGTGGGAGCGCGGAGCCTTACGCTCCCGGCGTGACCACTGAAGAGACATCACGTTTTGTGCGGCTTCGCGTGGAACTCGTGCTGGAGGTCGACGACGAGCAGGCGGTGACCGCCGCGGCGTTGCGGCGCCTGGCCGAGGACCGGGAGATGCCGGAGGCGGAGCGCACGCAGGCCGAGGGGGCTGTGACGGAAGACACCGCCGAGGCACTCGCCTATCTCGTCGACCCGTTCGGCCTGGTCAGTGACGTGCCGGGGGTGGAGCTGCAGCAGGCGTCCTGGTCGAGCGAGCGGATCGACTACGACCCGGACTCGCCCGACTGGGACTTGGACGAGGATGATGGCGACGAGGACGAGGACGAGGACGAGGACGAGCACACCGGCTGAGGCCGCGCAGGGGGGTGCCATGACCCCGGGCGGCAACCGCCGTCCGGGGTTTCGTCGTCTCACGGGGCGCATGGACCGGCATCCGCACCACCGGCCTGCCCGGTGGACGTGGTGTGTCCCACACCTACGGGGAATGCGGAACGGGACGAACCGGTCGTAGCGTTGAACGTTCTTACGGGGACACTCGGGGTTTTCGGGATTCGGCAACGATGGAGAAGCGTGTGATGACGGAGGGTAAGCGGCGCAAGGGCCTGATGGCCGCGTCCGCACTGCTCGGCGGGGTGCTGGTGCTCACCGGCTGTTCCGGCGGCGACAAGGCGTCCGCCGGTGGCGGCGGCACCGACACCTCGGCCAAGGTCGACGAGGCGGCAGCCCAGAAGTCGTCCGAGGCGCAGATCACGATCACACCGAAGGACGGCTCGGACAACGCCTCCATCAACAAGTCCGCGACCGTCACGGTGAGCAAGGGAACGCTCACCAACGTGACGATGACGTCGACCGACGGCAAGCAGGTCGAGGGCCAGTTGTCCGCGGACAAGACCAGCTGGAAGCCGAGCGTCCAGCTCCAGCGCTCGACCACGTACAAGGTCGCGGCGGAGGCCACCGACAAGGACGGCCGGGTCGCGCACGAGAACGCCTCCTTCACCACCGTCTCCCCGGCCAACAGCTTCATAGCCAACTTCACGCCGGAGGACGGCGCCACGGTCGGCGTCGGCATGCCGGTGTCGATCAACTTCAACAAGGCGATCACCAACAAGGCGGCCGTCCAGAAGGGCATCACGGTCACCTCCAGCAGCGGCCAGGACGTCGCCTGCCACTGGTTCAACGCCAACCGCATGGACTGCCGCCCCGAGCAGTACTGGCAGAGCGGCTCCACCGTCACCCTCAAGCTCGCCCTGGACGGCGTCGAGGGCGCGTCCGGTGTCATGGGCGTGCAGCAGAAGACGGTCTCCTTCCACATCGGCCGCAACCAGGTCTCCTACGTCGACGCGAAGACCAAGCAGATGAAGGTCACGCAGGACGGCAAGGTCGTCAAGACCATCCCGATCTCCGCCGGTGCGCCCGACCACAAGACGTACCAGGGCCAGATGGTGATCTCCGAGAAGTTCAAGGAGACCCGGATGAACGGCGCCACGGTCGGCTTCACCGACGACGACGGCAAGGGCGAGTACGACATCAAGGACGTGCCGCACGCCATGCGCCTGTCGAACTCCGGCACCTTCATCCACGGCAACTACTGGGGCGCGAAGTCCATCTTCGGCTCGGTCAACACCAGCCACGGCTGCGTGGGCCTGTCCGACACCAAGGGCGCCAACGACCCGTCGACCCCGGCCGCGTGGTTCTACACCCACTCCCTCGTCGGTGACGTGGTCGTCGTCCAGAACACCGGCGACAAGACGGTCGCCCCGGACAACGGCCTCAACGGCTGGAACATGAGCTGGTCCGAGTGGAAGGCGGGCTCGGCGCTCTGACGCCCGCTTCGCTTCGCATGAGCCGAGGGCGGCCGCCCGGGAAATCCCGGGCGGCCGCCCTCGGCATTGCGTAGTGTCCCGCCCATGATCCGGCTGGAACGCCTGCGCCCCGACCACGCGGACGCGCTGCTGTCCTTCGAGCGCGACAACCGCGCCTGGTTCGCCCGCACGATCCCCGACCGCGGCGACGCGTACTTCACGGACTTCCCGGCCCGCCACGCGGCCCTGCTGGCCGAACAGGAGGCGGGCATCTGCCACTTCCACGTGATCCTGTCCTCTGACGGCACCCTGCTGGGCCGTATCAACCTGCTCGACGCCCTCTCGGCCACGGCCGAACTCGGTTACCGCGTCGGCGAACGCTTCACGGGACAGGGGGTGGCGAAGGCCGCGGTCCGGGAGGTGTGCCGCCTGGCAGCCGACGCGTACGGCCTGTCCACGCTGACGGCCCGGACCACCCAGGACAACGCGGCGTCCCGGGCGGTGCTGACGGCCACGGGCTTCACGGCCGCCGGAGAGACGACCGTCGGCGGGCGGCCGGGGATGCGCTACGAGCGCCGGCTGCCCTGAGACGACCGGCCTTCTCATCCTCCTCTCACGGCGCCCTTATCCCTCCATCAGGCGCCCCGCCTAGCTTCCCCCGCATGTTCTTCACCTATCTCGGGCGCGAGTTGCGGCGCCGTGGAAAGGCGGCCCTTGTCGTCGCCTCCGGGCTTGCGCTGGGGATCGCGCTCGTCATCGTCGTCAACTCCGTGTCGGCCGGCATGGGGAAGGCGCAGGACACCGTGCTGCAGTCGCTGTACGGACTCGGCACCGACATGACCGTCACCAAGGCCGCCGCGCCCGCGGCCGACGGGGCGCAGCGGCCGCGGTTCCGGTTCGGGGCGCGGGACAGCGCGGACGGCACCGAGCAGAGCAGTGACCGGGTGATGGTCCAGGGGTTCCAGACGCTGGCCTCCTCCACCGTGGCCGCGGTCGGGCGGCAGAGCGGCGTCGCCGACGCCGTCGGCGGCCTGAGCCTGCATGTGCTCAAGGTCAGCGGGCAGTTCAGCCGGGGGGAGTATCAGCAGAACAGGGGCAGCGGCGGACCGCGCGGGTACGGGCAGGGTGGCGGCGGGGAAGTCAAGGGCGGCGGCGCCGACTTCGACGTCAACAGCTACTCCGTCTACGGCACCGACGTCACCAAGCCCACCCTCGGGCCGCTGACCTCCTCGAAGATCAGCAGCGGGCGGACCTTCCGCACCTCCGAGACCGACGCCGCCGTCGCCGTCGTCGACTCCGGGTACGCCAAGGAGAAGAAGCTCGCCGTCGGGTCGAGCGTGACCATCAAGAGCGTCAAGTTCGCCGTCGTCGGCATCGCCACCGCCGACAGCGGGGACGCCGCCGCCGACCTCTACGTCCCCTTGCAGCGGGCGCAGGCCCTCGCCGGGGCCGCGGACAAGGTCACCACCATCTACGTCAAGGCGGCCGACTCGCAGAAGATCGGCAGCGTCAAGGCGGCGATCCAGAAGAACGTCTCCGGCACGACCGTCACCACCTCCGCCGACCTCGCGGACACCGTCTCCGGGTCCCTCTCCACCGCCTCCTCCCTCGCCACCACCGTCGGCAGATGGCTGTCCGTCGTCGTGCTCGTCGCCGCCTTCCTCGTCGCCGGGCTGCTCACCTCCTCCGCCGTGTCGCGGCGGGTGCGGGAGTTCGGCACCCTCAAGGCGCTCGGGTGGACGTCGCGCCGGGTGACCGGGCAGGTCGTCGGGGAGGCCGTCGTCAACGGGCTGCTCGGCGGGGTGCTCGGGATCGCGCTGGGGGTCGCGGGGGCGTACGCCGTCTCCGCCGCGAGTCCGACGCTCCAGGCGGAGTTGGGCGGCGGAAGCAGCGACGGCGCCGGCTTCGGCGGGCCCGGGCGCCGTATCGCCGGACGGACGCTCGACGTCGTGCTCACCGCGCCCGTCTCCCTCACGACCGTCGCGCTCGCCGTCGGCCTCGCCGTGGCCGGTGGACTCGTCGCCGGGGCGTTCGGCGGCTGGCGGGCCTCACGGCTGCGGCCGGCGGACGCGCTGCGCCGCGTCGCCTAGGCAGCCCAGGCAGCCCTTTCACCCGTCGGCCCGACCTCAGGGACACCCCATGTACGAACTCAACGGCGTCACCAAGCGCTACACCCGCGGCAAGGACACCGTCCACGCCCTCGACGGCGTCGATCTCACCATCCACGACGGCGACCGGCTCGTCATCCAGGGTCCGACCGGCGGCGGCAAGTCCACGCTGCTGCAGATGCTCGGCGGGCTGGACCGGCCGACCTGCGGCGACGTCGTCCTCGACGGTGTCGATCTGGCCAAGTTGCCCGAGGCCAGGCTCACCCGGGTGCGCAGCGAAACCATCGGTTTCGTCTTCCAGTCCTTCAACCTCATCCCCACGCTGACCGCGCAGGAGAACGTCGAGACCGCCCTCGTACCCCTCGGCGTGAAGGCGGGGGAACGGCGGGAGCGGGCCGCGCAGGCGCTCGCGTCCGTGGGGCTCGGGGAGCGGCTCGCGCATCTGCCGGGCGAGATGTCCGGCGGCCAGCAGCAGCGCGTCGCGATCGCCCGGGCGCTGGTCAAGCGGCCCAAGGTGCTGCTCGCGGACGAACCGACCGGCAACCTCGACGAGGGCATGCGCGACGAGGTGATGGAGGTGCTGGAGCGCATGTGGAAGGAGCACGGGCTGACGTTCGTGATGGTCACTCATGACTCCGCGCTGGCACGGAGAGCACCCCGGCTCGCGACCCTGCGCCAGGGACGGATCACGGTGACGGAAAACGCCGACTCGTGACGCAGGGCCGTATTGAGGCACTGATCACCCCCCGGCATACTGCGCACTCCGGGGGGTTGACGTGCAGACGTACGGGACTGCCCCCGGCCGGGTGACAGGGGAAATCGCCCGGTACCAGCAAGGGGGAGTTTTGCGCAGACAAGTGAAGAACGCGGGCGCGGCCGTTGTCGCCGCCGCGGCCGCGGTGGCGCTCGCCGCGGGCATGACCAGCCCGGCGGCGGCCGCCCCTGGCGAGCGGAGTGCGACCGGCGCCGCCCAGGTCCAGCCCTCTGCCCAGGTGAAGCACCGGGTCACCCTCATCACCGGTGACCGGGTCTCCGTCGACGGCAAGGGACGTGTCGTCGGCCTGGAGCGGGCGAAGGGCCGCGAGAACATACCCGTCCAGATCCGCACCGTCGGCGGGCACACCGTCGTGCTGCCCGCCGACGCGGCCCGTATGGTAGCCACCGGCGTGGTCGACCAGCGGCTGTTCGACGTCACCGAGTTGACCCGGTCGGCGACCCTGAAGGCGCAGCGGAACGGCCTGAAGGTCATCGTCGGCTACCGGGGCGCCGCCGCCACCGCCCGCGCCGAGGTACGCGAGGCCGGCACCCTGCGCCGTACCCTGACAACCCTCGACGCCGACGCCGTGCAGACCCCGCAGGCCGGCGCACCCGCTCTGTGGGACGCGGTCACCGACGGCGACCGCACCGCCTCCGGCATCGCGCACGTCTGGCTCGACGGCGTCCGCAGGGCCAGCCTCGACAAGTCGGTGCCGCAGATCGGCGCACCGGCCGCATGGGCCGCCGGATACACCGGCAAGGGCGTGAAGATCGCCGTCCTGGACACGGGCGTCGACGCCTCCCACCCCGACCTGAAGAGCCAGGTCGTCGCGGCGAAGAACTTCTCCACCGCCAAGGACGCCACCGACCACTTCGGGCACGGCACGCACGTCGCGTCCATCGCGGCCGGCACCGGTGCCAAGTCCAAGGGCACGTACAAGGGCGTCGCCCCCGGCGCGCGCATCCTCAACGGCAAGGTCCTCGACGACAACGGCCAGGGTGACGACTCAGGCATCCTCGCCGGCATGGAGTGGGCGGCCCAGCAGGGCGCCGACATCGTCAACCTCAGCCTCGGCGGCCCGGACACGCCCGACATCGATCCGCTCGAGGCCGAGGTGAACAAGTTGTCCGCCGACAAGGGCATCCTGTTCGCGATCGCCGCGGGCAACGAGGGCCCGGAGTCGATCGGTTCGCCCGGCAGCGCGGACGCCGCGCTCACCGTGGGCGCCGTCGACGGCAAGGACAAGCTCGCCGACTTCTCCTCGACCGGTCCGCGCGTCGGCGACGGCGCCATCAAGCCTGACGTGACCGCGCCTGGCGTCGACATCACCGCCGCCGCGGCCAAGGGCAGCGTCATCGACCAGGAGGTCGGCGAGAACCCGGCCGGCTATCTGACCATCTCGGGTACGTCGATGGCGACCCCGCACGTCGCGGGCGCCGCCGCGCTGCTGAAACAGGAGCACCCCGACTGGGGGTACGCCGAGCTCAAGGGCGCCCTGACCGGCTCCGCGAAGGGCGGCGCGTACACGCCGTTCCAGCAGGGCAGCGGCCGTATCGCCGTGGACCGGGCCATCAAGCAGGCCGTCGTCGCCGACCCGGTGTCGGTGAGCTTCGGCACGCAGGCCTGGCCGCACACCGACGACAAGCCGGTCACCAAGCAGCTGACGTACCGCAACCTCGGCAGGAGCGCCGTCACGCTGAAGCTGTCCGCGTCCGCCACCGACCCCAAGGGCAAGGCGGCCCCGGCCGGTTTCTTCACCCTCGGCGCGAGCAGTGTCACCGTGCCCGCGGGCGGCAGGGCCTCCGTGGACCTCACCGTGAACACCAAGCTGGGCGGCACCCTCGACGGCGCCTACTCGGCCTATGTCACCGCGAGCGGCGGCGGGCAGAGCGTGCGGACCGCCGCGGCCGTGCAGCGCGAGATCGAGTCGTACGACGTCACGGTCCGGCACATCGGCCGGGACGGCAAGGCGACCGACGGCTACCTCACCGACCTGTTCGGCTACACCGGCCTCGCCCAGGGCCGGCACTACCAGGCCCCGGTCGCCGCCTCCGGCACCACCACGGTGCGCGTGCCCAAGGGCACCTACCTGCTGGACGCGTGGCTCGCGAAGGACTTCAAGGAGTTCAAGGGCGGCATCGACTGGCTGGTGCAGCCCAAGCTGGACGTCACACGGAACCTGACGCTCACCCTGGACGCCCGTACCGCGAAGAAGGCGGACATCACCGTCCCGGACCGCGCCGCCAAGCCGCTGTCCGCGACGATCGACTACGCCTACGACGCCGCCGGCGTCTTCGCCGGGTTCAGCCAGACCTCCTTCGCCCACGTGCGGATGGCCGCGCTCGGCCCGGACGTCACCGGCCTCACCCAGACCTGGAACGGGCAGTGGACCAAGGGCGCCACGGCCGAGTACGACGTGGCCACGAGCGCCAAGGTCAAGCGGGTCCAGGGCGACAAGGTCCGCCACTTCACGGCCCGTGAACTCACCACCGTGCGGGCCGGCCTCGGCGCCTCCGCCCCGGGCAAGACCGGCGGCCTGAGCGCGCTCGGTTTCCTGCCCGACGACGTCGCCGTCGGGGCGACGGTGGCGCAGAAGCTGCCGGGCACCCGGACGCTGTACCTGTCGACCGCCGACAAGATCCAGTGGACGTTCGGCTTCGAGCAGTACGCGGGCAAGGACGCCGACGGCCTCCCGGTCGTGGACGCCGCCTACAGCCTCGGCGACCCGCAGACCCTCGCCGCGGGCAGGACGTACACGAAGACCTTCAACACCGCGGTCTTCGCGCCGCACGTCGACGCGGACTACGGCGTCTTCCGCGACGGCAACCTGCTCTACGGTGTGCTGCCGCTGTTCGCGGACGGCAGCGCGCACGCCGGGGCGTCGCTCGTCACCAAGGCGACGACGACGCTGTACCGCAACGGCACGAAGGTGGGCTCCAACCGGGACCCGCTCACCGGTGACGGCGTGTTCACGGTTCCGGCCGGCGACGCGGCCTACCGGCTGTCGACGTCGGTGAGCCGCAGCGCCAAGGTCGCGGGCGTGTCCACCCGGATCGACGCGAGCTGGACCTTCCGCTCCGCGAAGCCGGCGTCCGACCAGCAGGCCAGGCTGCCCGTCTCGACGGTCCGCTTCAACGCCGCGACCACGCTGGACAGCAAGGTCGCCGCGGGGCGCACGGCCACCTTCCCCGTCGTCGTGGAGGGCGCGGCGGCCGGCCGCAACCTGAAGTCCCTGACGGTCTGGGCGTCCTACGACGGCGGCAAGACCTGGAAGAAGGTCCAGGTGACGAAGGGCAGGGTCACCCTGAGGAACCCGGCGGCGGGTAAGTCCGTCTCCTTCCGCGCCGCGGTCAGCGACAAGAAGGGCGACACCGCGACGATCACGGTCTTCAACGCGTACTACGGCAAGTGAGCCGCGCACGCTGACCCACGTCTCACCCAACACACCGCCCGCCGGAGGGAGTTCCTCCGGCGGGCGGTGGGGTGTCGAGGGCCGCACGGAGGGCGGGTCGCGGAGGGGCAGCCGGGGTCGGCCGACGAGGGCCGGCCGAGGCGCGGCGGCCGGCCGGGGGTCAGCCGTGGCGGGTCGTCGACTCCGTGCCCGCGCGGGTCGCGTCGGTGCCCCAGCTGGCCAGCAGCCGAAGCGATTCCGCCGACGCCGAGCCCGGCTCGGCGTGATAGGTGATCAGGGACTGCTCGCTGCCGTCGGTCAGCCGGAACGACTCGAACTGCAGGGCCAGATCACCCACCAGCGGGTGGTGCAGCTGCTTCACGCCGTGGGTCTTGTCCTTCACGTCGTGCGTGGCCCACAGCCGGCGGAAGTCCTCGCTCTTCACGGACAACTCGCCGACCAGCGCGGACAGCCGCGGATCGTCCGGGTAGCAGCCGGCGTCCATGCGCAGCGCGCACACGATGTCGATCGCCTTCTGCTCCCAGTCCACGAACAGCTCCCGGTACTCCGGGCGCAGGAACACCAGCCGCGCCCAGTTCCGCTCCGCGGCCGGCAGCTCGGCCCAGTCCCCGAACAGGGCGGCGGCCATGGGGTTCCAGGCCAGGATCTCCGCGCGGCGCCCCACGACGTACGCCGGGACGCCGTCCATGACCTCCAGCAGCTGCCGCAGCGCGGGCCGTACCTGCTGCGGGCGCGCCGCGGGCTTCTTCTTGTGCCGCTTCGGCTTGGCCAGATGCGTCAGGTGCGCGTGCTCCGCGTCGGTGAGCCGCAGCGCGCGGGCGATGGAGTCCAGTACCTCCGCCGACACGTTCCGCCCGTTCCCCTGTTCCAGACGCGTGTAGTACGCCACCGACACCCCGGCCAGCTGCGCCAGCTCCTCACGGCGCAGCCCCGGCACCCTGCGGTGCCGGCCGTAGTCCGGCAGGCCCACGTCGGACGGCTTCAGCCGGGCCCGGCGGGTGCGCAGGAACTCGCTCAGCTCGGCACGGCGGTCGAGCGGGGCCCCGGCACCGCTCTCCGGCTCACCGAAGGCCTCGTCAGCCGCAGGCGCCGCCGGTTCGGGGGCGGGTTCGGGGTGTACGTCCATGCCGTCCAGTATTCCGGGTCGTACGCACCGGAGCCTGACCCCGCCAGTGGTAGGCACAGTGTGCGTACGCAAAGCCGTGGCCTGGGTGGACGACCGCGGCCGGGGCACCCTGAAAGGCGTGCCCGGCCGGAAGGCAGGCCGGGCGCGGACGTTTCTTGGCAAGGAGAACCACGGCATGACCACCCCTGTCGCCGCGTATGCCGCACCCGCCCCCAAGGCCCCGTTGGAGCGCACCACCATCGAGCGCCGCGCGGTCCGTGAGCACGACGTCCTGATCGACATCAAGTACGCCGGTATCTGCCACTCCGACATCCACCAGGCCCGCGAGGGCTGGGGCGAGGCCATCTTCCCGATGGTCCCCGGCCACGAGATCGCCGGTGTCGTCGCCGAGGTCGGTTCCGGTGTGACGAAGTACAAGGTCGGCGACCGCGTGGGCGTCGGCTGCATGGTCGACTCCTGCCGCGAGTGCGAGAACTGCAAGGCCGGCCAGGAGCAGTACTGCACCGGCAGCGGCATGATCGGCACGTACAACGCGGTCGGCAAGGACGGCGAGCCCACCTACGGCGGTTACGCGCAGAAGATCGTCGTCGACGAGGACTTCGTCGTCCGGATCCCCGACGGCCTGTCCCTCGACGTCGCCGCCCCGCTGCTGTGCGCCGGCATCACCCTGTACTCCCCGCTCAAGCACTGGGGCGCCGGACCCGGCAAGAAGGTCGCGATCCTCGGCATGGGCGGCCTCGGCCACATGGGCGTGAAGATCGCGCACGCGCTGGGCGCCGAGGTGACCGTGCTGTCGCAGTCCCTGCGCAAGAAGGACGACGGGCTGCGGCTGGGCGCGGACCACTACTACGCCACCAGCGACCCGAAGACGTTCCAGGAGCTCGCGGGCACCTTCGACCTGATCGTGTCGACGGTGTCGGCGCCGCTGGACTTCAACGCCTACCTGTCGCTGCTGAAGATCGACGGCGCCCTGGTGAACGTGGGCGCGCCGGAGGAGCCGATCTCGCTCAACCTCTTCTCGGTGATCGGCGGCCGCAAGACGCTCGCCGGTTCCATGATCGGCGGTATCGCGGAGACCCAGGAGATGCTGGACTTCTGCGCGAGGCACGGCTTCGGCGCCGAGATCGAGGTGATCCGCGCCGACCAGATCAACGAGGCGTACGAGCGGGTGCTGAGCAGCGACGTGCGGTACCGGTTCGTGATCGACACGGCGACGATCTGAGGTCTGCGGGCGTGTGAGGGCCCCGGGGCGCTGTCCGCCCCGGGGCCCTTTGCGTGCCGGGGGCGCTTCGCGTGCCGGGGCCCTCGTGCATGCCCTCGCGCGCCGGGGCCCTTGTGCCTGCCGTGACCGGTGGTCAGTGGTGGGTGCCGCCGTCGATGCGGATCTCGGTGCCGGTGATGAACTTCCCGTCCTCACTGGCCAGCATCGCGACGACCCCGGCGACCGCCTCGGGCCCGGCGAAGCCCTGGCCGAGCGCCGGGGCCAGCTTCGTGAACAGGCTCCAGTCGGTGTCCTCGGGCAGGCCCGGGCCCTGGCTCTGCTTGCTCTGGCCGGAGCCGTCGGTCATCCCGGAGGAGATGGAGCCGGGCTGCACGGCGGTGAACCGGATGCCCTGCTTGCTGTACTCGGCGGCCAGCGCGTGCGTCATGGACTGGATGCCGCCCTTGCTCGCCGCGTACGCGGCCATGTACGGGTGGGCGAACATCGCGGACGTCGAACTGAAGTTGACCACGGCCGGCGCGTCGCCCCGCAGGAGCGCGGGTATCGCCTCGCGGATCATCAGGAAGGTGCCGGTCAGGTTGACCGTGATCACCTTGGTGAAGTCGGCGAGGGACGTCTCGTGGGTGTGCGAGGAGCGCAGGATGCCGGCCGCGTTGACCAGCACGTCCAGACCGCCGAGCGCGGTGACGGCGGCGGCGACCCCCTCGCGTACGGAGTGCTCGTCGGCGATGTCGACGACCAGGGTGGTGAGCCGGTCGGCGGCGTCACCGGCCTTGGCGACGGTGTCCTTCAGACCGGCCTCGCTGACGTCGGCGGCGACCACGCGGCCGCCCTCCGCGAGCAGGCGCAGCACGGTGGCCTGGCCGATGCCGGATCCGCCACCGGTGATCAGCGCGCGGCGGCCTTCGTAGCGGTTCATGGTGTCTCCCTGGGGTGCGGGGTGGGGGCTCGGTGCGGGGGGCGCGGGGCCCTGGATGCGGGCGGTGGCCCGGTGCTTGGGGGCGTGCCGCCCACAGTGCACCGTACGCCTGCATGGCACGTTTTGCCATAAAGGCACTCCATGCCTTCTGTCACCTCCGAGGCCCCCGTACGCTTCCTGCCATGAACCAGCCCAGGACCTCGCTCACCGAGCGCCGCAAGGCCGCGACCCAGCTCGACATCGCCCGTGCGGCGGCGGAGCTGTTCGCGGAGAAGGGGCCCGACGGCACGACCGCCGAGGAGATCGCGGCCCGCGCCGGAGTCGCGCTGCGGACCTTCTACCGGTACTTCCGCAGCAAGCAGGACGCGGTCGGGCCCCTGCTCGCGGCGGGCGGCGACCGCTGGCGCACGCTGCTCGCGCAGGCGGGTCGGGGCGAGGGGGCGGGGGAGGCCGGTCTCGGTGAGGGGGAGGCTGCTCTCGGCGAGGGGGCGGCGGCGGCCGGTCGGGGCGAGGGTGCGGCGGTCACCGGTCGGGGGCGGGGGCTCGCCCAGGCGCTGGAGGAGGCCGTCGTCGCCTCCCTCACACCGGCGGACGACACGGCGGGGGAGGCCCTGCGCTGGACCCGCGGCCTGCTCCGGGCGGCCCAGGACGACCCGGCCCTGCGGTCGGTCTGGTACGACGTCAACCGCGAGTCGGAGGAGAAGCTCCTCCCCGTCCTCGCCGACTTGGCCGGACCCGAGGCGGACCCCCTGCGGCTGCGGCTGCTCGCCGCCACGGCGACCGACGCGATCCGCGTGGCCCTGGAGACCTGGTCGACGACGGACGCCGGCACGACGGGCAAGGGCGCCCCGGCGGAACTGGCGGTGCGGTGCCTGCGGGAAGTGGCCGGGGGTCTACGGCTCCTGGCGCGCTGACCAGGGCACGGAATCGCCCGGCACCCTCACGTGTTGAGGAGGGCGGGCAAGCAGACGAAATTTTGGAGGACCGCAATGGCTGCGCAGACGCAGAGGGCCGTGCTCGCGGGCGGATGTTTCTGGGGGATGCAGGACCTGATCCGCCGGCTTCCCGGCGTGACCGCGACCCGGGTCGGCTACACCGGGGGCGACGTGCCGAACGCGACGTACCGCAACCACGGCACGCACGCGGAGGCCATCGAGATCCTCTTCGACCCGGAGCAGACCGACTACCGCGCCCTGCTGGAGTTCTTCTTCCAGATCCACGACCCGAGCACCAAGAACCGCCAGGGCAACGACATCGGCCTCAGCTACCGCTCGGCGATCTACTACGTGGACGACGAGCAGAAGCGGATCGCCGAGGACACGATCGCGGACGTGGACGCCTCCGGCCTGTGGCCGGGCAAGGTCGTCACCGAGGTGGAGCCGGCCGGCCCCTTCTGGGAGGCCGAGCCGGAGCACCAGGACTACCTGGAGCGCTACCCGGACGGCTACACCTGCCACTTCCCGCGTCCGGGATGGCGCCTGCCCACCCGCGCGGAGGGCTGACCTCGACGACGGCCCGGCGGCAAAGCTGCCCGCGCGAGCACCCGCGTGCTCAGTGCGGCAGTGTCGCCGGGCTGCCGCCGTTCGCCTCGTAGCCCGCCACCGCCAGCGCCCGGTAGACCGCGAACTCCGCGGCCGGGTCCGGCGACAGCGTCCACGGCAGGGCGCCGACATGGCCGTCGACGTGCACCAGCTGGTTCATGGCCTCCGCCCAGCGCTCGGCCCGCACCAGGAAGAACACCAGCAGGTGCCGCACGTGCGCCAGCATCGGATCGTCGTGACGGGCCGCGTGCACCGCGTGCAGCGCGCCGTGGATCGCCCTGGTGACGACCTCGCTCTGGTAGAAGCCGCGGACCAGGTTCACCTCCGGCAGGTGCTCGAACACCGCGAACAGCGGCATCGCCGCCAGCAGCGAGCCTCTCGGGGCCCGCGCGGCCGCCGCCTCCGCGAACTGGTACGCCAGCTCACGCGAGCCGTGCCACTTCTCGCACCAGTAGTGCAGGGCGGCGAGGTGCGCGCCCATGTGGTTCGGCGCGCGGTCCAGGATCTTCAGCCACAGCTGCTCGAACTCCTCGCGCGCATACGCCAGACCGCGCGCCACCGACAGCTCGACGATGTACGGGACCGGGTCGCCCGGCGCGAGCAGCGCCGCCTGCCCGCAGGCCGCCTTGGCCTCCTCCATGATGATCCGGAAGTCGTCCGTGCCCGGCGTGGACGTCCGCCACGCCTGCTGCACCAGGAACTCGGCGTGCACCGCCGCGCCGCCCGCGTCCTTGGGCTGCTCGGCCCGCCACACCCGCAGCCACTGCCCGCCGGGGATCTCGCCGACCCCGCCCGGCCGCTGCTGCAGCTCCAGCGCGGCCGCGCCCGCGAACGCCTGCACCCGCTGCCAGCGCAGCTCGCCCTGCATCTCCGTGCCCGCCAGCAGCTGCGCCGCCGCCTTGTACTCCCGCGTGTGCTGCACGACGTCCAGCACGTCCAGCAGGTCCTGGTCGGCGCCGGGCATGCGGATGTCCAGCTCCTCCTCGCGCACGAAGCCGTAGTCCGCGGGGTCCGCCGCGTCCGGGTGGCCGGGCGGGACCTGCTCGATCATGCTCCGCCGGCGCCTCAGCACCGGCAGCAGCACGATGGACAGCATGGCCGCGGCCATCAGGGCCCAGAGAATCTCCATGGCTCCAGCGAACCAGACCGCGCCGACAATTGGCCAACCCGTCCGGCGGACCTGTGGAAAACTCCTCGGGCGGGCACCGGCGCCGCCTCCGGGGCGCCATTCGGCGACCGCGCGCACTACGCTCGGTGCCCATGAGCGACAGGCACATCAGTCAGCATTTCGAGACCCTCGCGATCCACGCGGGCAACACCGCGGATCCCCTCACCGGCGCGGTCGTCCCGCCGATCTACCAGGTCTCGACCTACAAGCAGGACGGCGTGGGCGGCCTGCGCGGCGGCTACGAGTACAGCCGCAGCGCCAACCCGACCCGCACCGCCCTCGAGGAGAACCTCGCCGCCCTGGAGGGCGGCCGCCGCGGCCTCGCGTTCGCGTCCGGACTGGCGGCCGAGGACTGCCTGCTGCGTACGCTGCTCAGCCCCGGCGACCACGTCGTCATCCCCAACGACGCCTACGGCGGCACCTTCCGCCTCTTCGCCAAGGTCGTCTCCCGCTGGGGCATCGAGTGGTCGGTCGCCGACACCAGCGACCCGGCCGCCGTGCGCGCCGCGATCACCCCGAAGACCAAGGTCGTATGGGTCGAGACGCCCTCCAACCCGCTGCTCGGCATCACCGACATCGCCGCCGTCGCCCAGGTCGCCCGGGACGCCGGCGCGAAGCTCGTCGTCGACAACACCTTCGCCACGCCCTACCTTCAGCAGCCGCTGTCGCTCGGCGCGGACGTCGTCGTCCACTCGCTCACCAAGTACATGGGCGGGCACTCGGACGTGGTCGGCGGCGCGCTGATCGTCAGTGACCAGGGCCTCGGTGAGGAACTGGCCTACCACCAGAACGCCATGGGCGCGGTCGCCGGGCCGTTCGACTCCTGGCTGGTGCTGCGCGGCACCAAGACCCTCGCGGTGCGCATGGACCGGCACAGCTCCAACGCGACCAAGGTCGCCGAGATGCTCACCCGGCACGCGCGCGTGACGAAGGTGCTCTACCCGGGCCTCGAGGACCACCCCGGGCACGAGATCGCCGCCAAGCAGATGAAGGCGTTCGGCGGCATGATCTCCTTCCGTGTCGAGGGCGGCGAGGAAGCGGCCGTCGAGGTCTGCAACCGCGCGAAGGTGTTCACGCTCGGCGAGTCCCTCGGCGGCGTCGAGTCGCTGATCGAGCACCCCGGCCGGATGACCCACGCCTCCGCGGCCGGCTCCGCGCTCGAGGTGCCGGGCGACCTGGTGCGCCTGTCCGTCGGCATCGAGAACGTCGACGACCTGCTGGAGGACCTGCAGCAGGCGCTCGGCTAGGACCTGCCGTTCGGACCGGACCGGCCGTGAGGTGCGGTGCCTCCCGGCCGGTCCGAGCGGAAGGACCGTGGGCATCCGAGCGGAAGGACCGTGGACGCCCGGCCGGTCCGGGCGGGAGCGGACCGCGGGCGCCCGGCCGGCCGGACCGCCCGGGTGCATTCACCAGCCGGTCAGGGGCGGCGTCGTGTCGGACGGCGGCTGCGCCCACGGCTGCACCGTCACCGCCCAGACGGTGAACGCCACGGCGGCCGCGGCCAGCAGCAGCCACATCAGCCGGCGCGCCGTCGCACGGCGGTGCAGCAGGCGCGTGCCGCGGCGCACCGCCTCCCCGTGCAGCTCCGGCGGCACCCGCACCGACGTCTGCTCCATGATCCGCCGGACCTGCGCCTCGCGCTCCGGCCGGTTCACGTCCGCCTCCCGGTCATGACGGTGCAGCCTTCGCCGCGACGGGAGCCGGGGCCGGGCCCCGCGGCGGGTGCAGCAGCGTCGTCATGGCGCGGTGGGACAGGGCCCGCACCCGGTCCACGGGGAAGCCCAGCAGCGCCGCGATCTGTTCCTCGCCGACGCCTTCGAACAGCCGCAGGACCAGGACCAGCCGCTCCTGCGGTGACAGACGGCCCAGCGGGGCGCCGGGCCGGGGCGGGGTGCGGTCGAGGAGACCGCCGTACTGGTGCCAGGCGCTGTGGGCGAAGCGGGTGGCCAGATACCGGCGGGCGCGGTCGTAGGGGTCCTCGCCGCGCAGCCGGTCCCAGCACGCGTACGTGTGCGCGAGCGCCAGCGTGAGCAGGCGCCGGGCGCGCGGGTTGTCGTCGGGCGGCTCCGCGGTCAGCAGGGTGGCGGTGTGCAGCAGCCGCCCGGCCGCCCCCGCCACGAACGCCTCGAACTCCCGGGCCCGCCGGGCACCCTGCGACGCATGCCGTTCCCGCACCGCGCCTCCCCCTGAGGGCGTCCGAAGAGAAACCGGGCCCCGGGGCCGTACCGGCGGGCACCCGGTCTCATATGAGGCCAGGCGCAGCCTTTCGGTCAAGAGCCGCGCACGACCTCGTGCGGCCGGGGTGCCCGGGGCGTTCCGGCCGTCAGGTCGCCGGGGTGGTCTCGGCCTGGGGCAGGCCCTGGCCCGCCGTGCGGGCGGAGAGGGCGCCGTTGAAACGCGTCAGGAGCGCGCAGAACGTCTCCCGCTCCTCCGGCGCCCAGTCGTGCGTCAGCTCGGCCATCAGCTGACGCCGGGAGGAGCGCACCTCCTCCAGCCGGGTCTGCCCGCGCGGGGAGAGCTGCAGGACGACCGCCCGGCCGTCCTCGGGGTGCGAGGTCCGCTTGACGAGGCCGGTGTCGACGAGCGGCGCGACCTGGCGGGTGACCGTCGAGGAGTCGATCCCCATGCTCGCCGCGAGCGCCTTGACGCCCATCGGGCCTTCCTTGTCGAGCCGGTTGAGCAGCAGATACGCCGCACGGTCCATGGAGTTGCGCACCTGCCCGACCCCGCCGAGCCGGGTCTGTTCGGCGCGGCGGGCGAACACCGCCACCTCGTGCTGGAGGGTGTCGAGAAGACCGGTGTCACCGACGGTCGTCATGTCCATCGACATTTCTGGTGTTGTGGGCATGGCCGGGGGCTCGCTTCATGAAGGGCTGCTGGGTTGGGGGACAGGGTACGCGGCCCGGCCCCCGGCCGTACCGACGCTGCGCGATCCGGGTCTCGGTGGTTGGTCACAGCCGCGCCGCGCCGGGGCGAACTGCGAGACTTGAGGGATGAACCACCGCACGGTCACCACCCTGCCGCCGGTCACCCTGGACGACGTCCGCGGGGCCCGGAAGATGCTCACCGGGGTCGCGCGCGTGACCGCGATGGAGGGCAGCCGGCGCCTGTCGCAGCTGGTGGGCGCGCCGGTGCACCTCAAGTGCGAGAACCTCCAGCGGACCGGGTCGTTCAAGCTGCGCGGCGCCTATGTACGGATCGCGGGGCTGCTGCCCGAGGAGCGGGCCGCCGGGGTGGTCGCCGCGAGCGCGGGCAACCACGCGCAGGGCGTGGCGCTCGCCTCGTCGCTGCTCGGGGTGCGCTCGACGGTGTTCATGCCGAAGGGCGCCCCCCTGCCCAAGATCAGCGCCACGGAGGACTACGGCGCCGAGGTGCGCCTGCACGGACATGTGGTCGACGAGACGCTGGCCGCCGCGCAGGAGTACGCGGAGCGGACCGGAGCGGTGTTCATCCACCCCTTCGACCACCCCGACGTCATCGCCGGCCAGGGCACGGTCGGCCTGGAGATCCTGGAGCAGTGCCCGGAGGTCCGCACCATCGTCGTCGGGATCGGCGGCGGCGGACTGGCGGCCGGGATCGCGGTCGCGGTGAAGTCGCTGCGGCCGGACGTGCGCGTCGTCGGGGTGCAGGCGGAGGGCGCCGCCGCGTATGTGCCGTCGCTGGCGGCGGGGCGGCCGGTCGTGGTCGAGCACCCGGCGACGATGGCCGACGGCATCCGGGTCGGGCGGCCCGGCGACGTGCCGTTCGCCCTCGTCGAGGAGCTGGTCGACGAGGTCCGCACGGTCAGCGAGGACGCGCTGTCCACCGCGCTGCTGCTGTGCCTGGAGCGGGCCAAGCTGGTGGTGGAGCCGGCCGGAGCCAGCCCGGTCGCGGCGCTGCTCAGCGAGCCGCACGCCTTCGAGGGCCCGGTGGTGGCGGTGCTCTCCGGCGGCAACGTCGACCCGCTGCTGATGCAGCGCATCCTGCGCCACGGGCTGTCCGCGCAGGGCCGCTACCTGGCCGTCCGGGTCCGTCTGACGGACCGGCCGGGCGCGCTCGCCGCGCTGCTCGGGGTGTTGTCGGCGGTCGACGCCAACGTCCTCGACGTGAGCCACGTCCGGACCGATCCGCGGCTCGGGCTGACGGAGGCCGAGGTCGAGCTGCACCTGGAGACCAAGGGCCCGGCGCACTGCGCCGAGGTCGGCCAGGCCCTGAGCCGGGCGGGCTACACGGTCATCGGCTGAGGCGTCCACCGGGAAGCCCGGAACCCCGGAAACGTCCACCGGGAAGCCCGGAACCCCGGAAGCCCGCGGCAGCCCGGAAACGCAGCCGAGACCGCTTGCGTCACTCGTTCGGGGAAATCCATTGAGGGACGCGATACATCGCGTTATGGTGTGAGTCACAGGGCAGGCCGTCGCCGACCGCGTCCACCCGGACCTGCCAGGCGGAACAAACCACCCGAATCTAGGCTTTCCGAAGAATCCCCCATGACGTGGAGACCCATATGCCAGGCGCCATCTATGCCGAGGGGCTGGTCAAGACCTTCGGTGACGTAAAGGCTCTGGACGGCGTCGACCTCGACGTCCCCGAGGGCACCGTCCTCGGCCTGCTCGGGCCGAACGGCGCGGGCAAGACCACCACGGTCCGCTGCCTGACGACCCTGCTGCGCCCCGACCGCGGCCGGGCCGTCGTCGCCGGTGTCGACGTGCTCAAGCACCCCAACGACGTGCGGCGCTCCATCGGCCTGTCCGGCCAGTTCGCCGCGGTCGACGAGTATCTGACCGGCCGGGAGAACCTCCGGATGGTCGGCCGGCTGTACCAGATGAAGGCCAGGGCGGCGAAGGCCCGGGCCGCCGAGCTGCTGGAGCAGTTCGACCTGGCGGACGCGGCCGACCGCCCCACCAAGACGTACTCCGGCGGCATGCGCCGCCGCCTCGACCTGGCCGCCGCGCTGGTCGTCTCCCCGCCGGTGATGTTCATGGACGAGCCGACCACCGGTCTGGACCCGCGCAACCGCCAGCTGCTGTGGGAGGTCATCAAACAGCTCGTCTCCGGCGGTACGACGCTGCTGCTGACCACCCAGTACCTGGAGGAGGCCGACCACCTCGCGCACGACATCGCGGTCGTCGACCACGGCCGCGTCATCGCCCGCGGCACTTCCGACCAGCTCAAGGCCCGCACCGGCGGCGAGCGCGTGGAGGTCGTGGTGCACGAGCGGGAGCACATACCCATCGCCACCGAGGTGCTGCGCGGCTTCGGCAAGGGCGACACCACGGTCGAGGACCACACCCGCAAGCTGACCGTGCCGGTCACGGGCGGCGCCAAGCTGCTCGCCGAGGTGATCCGCGAGCTCGACACCCGCGGCATCGAGATCGACGACATCGGCCTGCGCCGGCCCACCCTCGACGACGTCTTCCTGTCCCTGACGGGACACGTCGCCGAGAAGAAGGAAGAAGAGACGGACAAGGAGGCCGTGAAGTGAGTGCCCTCACCGACAGCGCCCGGGTGGCCCCGTCGGGCAACCCGGTCAGCCAGTCCGTCCGCGACTCACTGGTCGTCGCCCAGCGGAACCTGATCCGGATGTCCCGGATTCCCGAGATGGTGATCTACGGCCTCATCCAGCCGATCATGTTCGTGGTGCTGTTCACCTACGTCTTCGGCGGCTCCATGCAGATCGGCGGCAGCACCAGCGCCACCGACTACAAGAACTTCCTGATGGCCGGCATCTTCGCCCAGACCGTCACCTTCGCCACCGCCAGCTCCGGTGCCGGTATCGCCGACGACATGCACAAGGGGCTCATCGACCGCTTCCGTTCCCTGCCCATGGCGCGCGGCGCGGTGCTCACCGGGCGTACGCTCGCCGACCTCGTGCAGACGGCCCTGACGCTGGTCGTGCTCGCCGTGGTGGCGCTGCTGGTCGGCTGGCGCGTCGGGTCGAACGGCGACACCAACGCGGCCAAGGTCCTCGCCGCGTTCCTGCTGCTGCTCCTGCTCGGATACGCCTTCACCTGGATCGGTGCGCTGATCGGGCTGTCCGTGCGCACCCCGGAGGCGGCCACCTCCGGTGGACTGATCTGGCTCTTCCCGGTCACGTTCATCTCGAACGCCTTCGTGGACACCAGTCACATGACGCCATGGCTGCGGCACATAGCGGAGTGGAACCCGTTCAGCGCCACGGTGCAGGCCGCCCGGGTGCTGTTCGCCAACCCCGGCCAGTCGCACTCCGGTGCCTGGCCCATGCAGCACCCGGTGTGGGCGTCGCTGATCTACTCGATCCTGATCATCGTCGTCTTCCGCACCCTGGCCGTCCGCAAGTACCGCTCGGCCACGGCCTGACCCACGGCACGGCGAAGCCCCCGGCGTCGTGGACGCCGGGGGCTTCGCGGTACAGCCGGTGGGGGCGGGCCGTCAGCCGTTGTACGGCTCGGCCGTCAGGATGCGGACCGAGGCCTTCTTGCCGTTGGGCAGCTCGTACTCCGCGTCGTCGCCGACCTTGTGGCCGATCACGCCCGAGCCGAGCGGGGACTGCGGCGAGTAGGTCTCGATGTCGGAGCTGGCGTACTCGCGGGAGGCGAGCAGGAAGGTCAGCGTGTCGTCCTCGTCACCGTCGAAGGCGATCGTCACGACCATGCCCGGCGCGACCACGCCGTCGGAGGCCGGCGCCTCGCCGACCTTGGCGTTCTCGAGGAGCTGGGTCAGCTGCCGCACGCGGAGCTCCTGCTTGCCCTGCTCCTCCTTGGCCGCGTGGTACCCGCCGTTCTCACGCAGGTCGCCCTCCTCGCGCGCGGCCGCGATCTTCGCCGAGATCTCCGCGCGCGCGGGACCAGTAAGGTACTCAAGCTCAGCCTTGAGCTTGTTGTACGCCTCCTGGGTCAGCCAGGTGACGTTCTCGCTGGTCTGGGTCACAGGTGCTCCTCGTAGGTACTGGGATACAAAGCATCGCCCTACCCAGAAGAATGTTCCCTCATGGATGGGCGAAACCACGAGCCTAACAATTCAGGGGCCGCAGGGGGAGGACATAAGCCATCTAATTTGCGTCAACGCAGGTCAGGGCCTGCGTATTCCGGGTGATGGCGGACGTGTCAGCCGTATCAGGGGTGTCGCGCGTGGCCTGTGTGCCCACCGGGACACCAGGGACCGGCCGCTGCGTCAGCCGCGGTGGCAGCCGAGCAGCTCGGCCGTCGACCCGCGAGCCGTCGTACGCAGCGTGACGACCCGGTCGATACGGGTGTCCGGCCCGGTGAAGCGGAAGTCCGCGCGGCCCACCTCGGTGCCGTCCGCCGCCTGCGAGCGCAGGGTGCAGTAGCCGTCGGTGCCGGCGTCCTTGTGGACCTCCAGATGCACCTTGACCGCGTTGTCCGAGGCGTCGAAGGTGATCACCTGGGCGCTGATGCCGCTGCCGGCGACGTAGTGGTAGCCGAACCAGCCGATCACGGCGAGCAGTACGGCGCCCAGAACCGCCCCGACGATCTTCAGGGTGCGGTCGCTGCGCACGTCCGAGGAGCGGCCGTAGCGCTCCTGCGGCAGCTGTGTGCTCGCCGTACTCATGATCGTCCTCTCGGCAGGCCCTCGGCGGGACGGGCGGGGCGGAGACACGTCCGGAAACGGACGTCCGCGGGGGAGCCGGAATTATTCGCCGCCCGATTCGGTCACTATAGAAGCCGCCCGCCCGCCAGCCGACCACCGCCCCTGAACGACGTCCCCGCGGGACGACACCAGCTCACTTGCGCCCGAGGACACCGGGGGACCCCGGGGGCGCCGACCTACGAGGATCGAGTCTTGACTGACCAGCTGCGACTGATGGCCGTCCACGCCCATCCCGACGACGAGTCGAGCAAGGGCGCGGCCACCATGGCCAAGTACGTGTCCGAGGGGGTGGACGTGCTGGTGGTGACCTGCACGGGCGGGGAACGCGGCTCCATCCTCAACCCCAAGCTCCAGGGCGACACGTACATCGAGGAGAACATCCACGAGGTCCGCCGCAAGGAGATGGACGAAGCCCGCGAGATCCTCGGGGTCAAGCAGGAGTGGCTCGGCTTCGTCGACTCCGGGCTGCCGGAGGGCGACCCGCTGCCGCCGCTGCCGGAGGGCTGCTTCGCCCTGGAGGACGTCGACCACGCGGCCGGGGAACTGGTGAAGCAGATCCGCGCCTTCCGTCCCCAGGTGATCACCACCTACGACGAGAACGGCGGCTACCCGCACCCCGACCACATCATGACCCACAAGATCTCGATGGTGGCGTTCGAGGGTGCGGCGGACACGGAGAAGTACCCGGAGGACGTGTACGGCCCGGCGTACCAGCCGCTGAAGCTGTACTACAACCAGGGCTTCAACCGTCAGCGGACCGAGGCGCTGCACAAGGCGCTGCTCGACCGGGGGCTGGAGTCCCCCTACGGCGAGTGGCTCAAGCGGTGGGACGAGTCGGACCGGCCGGAGCGCACGCTGACCACGCACATTCCGTGCGCCGAGTTCTTCGAGATCCGCGACAAGGCGCTGATCGCGCACCGTACGCAGATCGATCCGGACGGCGGGTGGTTCCGGGTGCCGCTGGAGCTGCAGAAGGAGGTCTGGCCGACGGAGGAGTACGAGCTGGCGAAGTCGCTCGTCGACACCTCCCTCCCCGAGGACGACCTGTTTGCGGGCATCCGCGACAATGCCTGACATGAGCGCAAGCATGAGCCTGGCCGTGACGCACCTTCTGCCCGTCGCCGCCGACAGCTTCGACAAGGACAAGGTGACGCCGGGCATCCTCGGCTTCGTCGTCTTCGCGGCGATGGCGCTGGCGGTGTGGGCCCTGATGAAGTCCATGAGCAAGCACATGCGCAAGGTCGACTTCCAGGAGACGCCGGAGAGTGAGCCCTCGGGCGCCGAGGGCACGCCCTCCGGGAAGGTCAAGCCGCAGCAGGGCTGAGCGGGCGCTGCCGGCCGGGCCCATCACAGCCCGGCCGGGAGGGACGCTCCGGCGGCTTCGGTCAGTTCTCCGCCGGGACCCGCACGCCCATCACCTCGCGGGCGTGGCGGTTCGGGGTCATGCCCAGGCGCCAGGCCTGCCAGCCCGCCTCCAGGGTGATGCCGCGCTCCAGCAGCAGCTGGTACGCCTCCAGGTAGTCGTCCAGCTTCCCGTCCCGGCCGGGATGGCCGGCGCGGGCCAGCCGGGACAGCTCCTCCTGCGCGACCGCCGTGCCGACCTCCACCCCGCCGGGGGCCGCGTACGGCAGCAGCGTGCAGCGCAGGAAGCGTGCCCAGTCCTCGCCGCGCCGGTCGCCGTAGGAGGCGAACAGGTCGGCGGCCTCGTCGCACAGCGCCAGCGCCTGCGGGATGCGCGCGTTGCCCGCGTCCACCACCGCCAGCTCCAGACACGTCCACGCCTCGCCGTGGGCGACGCCGATGCGCTGGAAGTCGGCGCGGGCGTCCACCAGCAGCTGCCGCGCGAACCCGGAGTTGCGCAGGCTGCCGGTCTGCGCCGCCCGCTGGTCACGGGTGACCCGCGCCGAGTGGTGCCGGGCGCAGGCCAGGCCGTACACGTCCCGGATCCGGGAGAACATCGTCCGGGCCCGTTCCAGCTCGCGTACCGCGCGGTCCAGGTCGCCGGTCTCCTCCAGCGCCTGGCCCAGGTAGTACAGCGTCCACGCCTCGCCGCGGGCGTCCTCGTTCTCCCGGTGCCGTGAGGCCGCCCGGCGCAGCCCGTCCAGCGCCTCGGCGGCGTCGCCGTCGACGAGCCGGGCGCGGGCCAGCTGGGTCATCGCCCAGGCCTCTCCGCGCGCGTCACGGGTCCGGCCGTACAGCTCCAGCGCCCGGCGCAGGTCGCCCTCCGCACGCGGTACGTCGCCCCTGCGCAGCCCCAGCTGGCCGAGCTGGAAGTGGGCCCAGGCCTCGCCGTGCACGGAGCTGCCCTCGCGGTGCAGCACCAGGGAGTCCTCCAGCAGGGTCAGCGCCTCGGCGAGCCGGCCGCGGTCGCGTTCGACGGCGGCCAGCGCGTGCATCGTCCAGGCCCGGTCCGTGGCCAGGTCCGGCGCCGCCTGCATCTCAAGCGCCTCGCGCAGCTTGGCGGCGGCCTCGGTGAGGTTGCCCTGGTGGTGCAGGGTGATGCCGAGGGAGCACAGGGCGCGCGCGGCACCCGCGTCGTGGTGCGCCTCCAGGTACAGGTCGACCACGGACGTCAGCGTGGTGCGCGCCTTGTCCAGTTCACCGAGCTGACGGGCCGCGATGCCGGTGCGCCACTGCACGGAGCGGATCAGCAGGCCCTGGTCGACGCTCTGCGCCAGTTCGCTGATCTCGCCGAGCCGGTACAGGTCGCCGCGCAGCAGGCAGTAGTCGCACAGCGCGCCCAGCAAATTCAGCACCGCGCGCTGGTCGACGCCCTCGGCGTGCCGGAGGGTGGCCGTGATGAAGCTGGACTCGTCGTCCAGCCAGCGCAGCGCCTCGTCCAGCGAGGTGAAGCCGTGCGGGCTGAACCGGTCCGAGCGGGTGGAGACATTGCCGTCGACCAGCCGCAGCACCGAGTCGGCGAGGTCGGCGTAGCTGAGGATCAGCCGCTCCTGCGCCGCCGTGCGCTCGGCGGGCTCCTCCTCGTCCAGGAGGCGGGCCTGCGCGAAGGAGCGCACCAGGTCGTGCAGCCGGTAGCGGCTGCCGCGCACATGGTCGATCAGGCCCGCACGGGCGAGGGTGGTCAGATGCCGGGTGGCCTCCGCGCGGTCGGTGGAGAGCAGTGCGGCGGCCGCGGCAGCGCCGAGGGAGGCCCGGCCGGCCAGCGCCAGGCGCCGCAGCAGCCGCCGGGGCTGCTCGTCGAGATCGGTGTAGCGCAGCCACAGGGCCCGCTCGACCGGTTCGACCGGGCCGTACGCGCCGAGGTCGCCGGCCAGCTGCCGCGGCGAGCGCGGGCCGAGCGCCGAGCCGGCGACGCGCAGCGCCAGCGGCAGCGCGCCGCACAGCTGCCGGATCCGGTCCGTGGACTCGGCGTCGTACGGCCCCGAGCTGTCCTCGGCCATGGCGCCGAGCAGCTCCTCCGCGCCGGCCGCGTCGAGCGCCTCGACGGGCAGGTGGTGCACCCGGGCGTCGAGGCCGTCGGGCAGCTGGAGGGGGTGCCGGGCGGTGACCAGGACGAGGCTGTCGGAGTGCTCGGGGACGAGGGCGCGGACCTGCTCGGGGTCGCCGGCGTCGTCCAGGATCACGGTGACCGGCACCCCGGTCAGATGCCGGTGGTAGAGCTCGCCGAGCCGCTTGAGCTGCTGGTCTGGGGAGGAGCGCTCGCGGAACAGCAGCTGCTCGCGGGGCGCGCCGAGCCGGTTCAGCAGGTGCAGCAGCGCGTCCCGGGTGGGCAGCGGCGGCTCGCCCGCGCCGTCCCCGCGCAGATCGACCACGCACGCCCCGCGGAACTGGTCGCGCACATCGTGCGCGGCGCGTACGGCGAGGGTGGTGCGGCCGCTGCCGGGCACGCCGTGCAGGACGACGACGGTCGGCTTGGTCTGTGTGCCGGCCCGGGCCGCCTGCACCCACTGCCGGATCCGCGCCAGCTCCGCCCGGCGCCCGGCGAAGGGGCCGTCCGCGTCCGGGAGGTGGCCGAAGGACTGCTCCAGCGCCGTACGCCCGCGGGCGGCCGCGCTCTTGTCGGCGCCGCGCAGCTGCGGCCCTGCCTTCTTGCCGACCGGTCCGGTGGAGGCGGCCAGCACCCGCTGCTGGTCCAGAAACGGGCGGATGCCCCGTACCTCCAGCGCCGTCAGCCACTGCAGCCGCAGCTGCTCCGGGCCGCCGGGCTGGCCGGCGGCACCGGCGCGGTGGTGGGCGGCGGGCAGGTGCGCGCCGGCCGCCTTGACCACGGTCGCCGCGGCACCCACCACACCGGCGGTCACGCCCGCGCCGAGCGCGGTGCCGGCGTCGGTGCCCAGGGCCAGGTCGGCGACCCCGGCGGCGACGGCGGCGACGACCGCCACCAGCAGCGGAGTCGTGCCGCCCTGCTGGGCGTAGCGCTGTCCGAAGCCCAGCCGCCCGGCCTCGGCCTCGTCGAGGGCGCGGGTGTAGGCCGCGTACTCCTCGCCCGCCGTCTGCGCCATGGCGTCCAGCGCGGCGCGCGCCCGCCCGAGCAGCACCTGGCCGTCCGTGCGCCCTCCGGAGCGCCGTACCTCCTCCTCCACGGCCCGGGCCAGCAGCCGCTCGGCCTCCGTGCGGTGCGCGTCTCGCATGCCTCGTCCCCCTCCGACGGCAACTCCCTTGTCCATGAGTGTCCTTCGGGACGCGCTCCGATGCGAGAGGGGTGACGGTCCGTCACCGCGAGGGCGGGGCCGCCCGGCCGCCGTCGGTACCTCGATCCCGGGCCGCCGACCGCTTCCGCGCACCACGCCGTCCTGAAGCGATACGGCTCTGAAGCGATACGGCCCTGGAGCGGTACGGCCGGGAGCGCGACGCGGCACCGGACGGGCCCCGCCGGTGGCCCTGCGTTTCTCCCTGGCGGCGGAGCCCGTGCGAGAGTGGAAGGGTGAACCGACTGGCGCATGAGACCTCCCCGTATCTCCTCCAGCACGCCGACAACCCGGTCGACTGGTGGCCCTGGTCCACCGAGGCCTTCGACGAGGCGCGCAAACGGGGCGTCCCCGTGCTGCTGAGCGTCGGGTACAGCAGCTGCCACTGGTGTCACGTCATGGCGCACGAGTCGTTCGAGGACGAGGCCACCGCCGACTACCTCAACGCGCACTTCGTCAACGTCAAGGTCGACCGCGAGGAACGCCCCGACGTGGACGCCGTCTACATGGAGGCCGTGCAGGCCGCCACCGGGCACGGCGGCTGGCCGATGACCGTGTTCCTCACCCCCGACGCCGAGCCGTTCTACTTCGGCACCTACTTCCCGCCCGCGCCCCGGCACGGCATGCCGTCCTTCCTCCAGGTGCTGGAGGGCGTCCACCAGGCGTGGACCGACCGCCGGGACGAGGTCGCCGAGGTCGCCGGGAAGATCGTCCGGGACCTGTCCGCACGGGAGATCTCCTACGACGCGGTCGCCGCGCCCGGCGAGCAGGAGCTGGCGCAGGCGCTGCTCGGGCTCACCCGGGAGTACGACCCCCAGCGCGGCGGGTTCGGCGGGGCGCCGAAGTTCCCGCCGTCCATGGTGATCGAGTTCCTGCTGCGCCACCACGCGCGCACCGGCGCCGAGGGCGCGCTGCAGATGGCGCTGGACACCTGCGAGCGGATGGGTCGCGGCGGGATCTACGACCAGCTCGGCGGCGGCTTCGCGCGCTACTCCGTCGACCGGGACTGGACGGTGCCGCACTTCGAGAAGATGCTCTACGACAACGCGCTGCTGTGCCGGGTGTACGCGCATCTGTGGCGTGCGACGGGGTCCGAGCTGGCCCGCCGGGTGGCCCTGGAGACCGCCGACTTCATGGTCCGCGAACTGCGCACCGCCGAGGGCGGGTTCGCCTCCGCGCTGGACGCCGACAGCGACGACGGGACCGGCAGGCACGTCGAGGGCGCGTACTACGTGTGGACGCCGGATCAGTTGCGCGAGGTGCTCGGCGAGGACGACGCCGAACTCGCCGCGCAGTACTTCGGGGTGACCGAGGAGGGCACCTTCGAGCAGGGCTCCTCGGTGCTGCAACTCCCGCAGACGGAAGGCGTGTTCGACGCCGGCCGGATCGACGGCATCAGGCAGCGGCTGTTCGACGCCCGTGCCCAGCGGCCCGCCCCCGGCCGGGACGACAAGGTCGTCGCCGCGTGGAACGGCCTCGCGATCGCCGCGCTCGCCGAGACCGGCGCGTACTTCGACCGCCCGGACCTCGTCGACGCCGCGCTCGGCGCCGCCGACCTGCTGGTCCGGCTGCACCTGGACGAGCACGCCCGGCTCGCCCGCACCAGCAAGGACGGACGCGCCGGCGCCCACACCGGCGTACTGGAGGACTACGGCGATGTCGCCGAGGGATTCCTCGCGCTCGCGTCCGTCACCGGCGAGGGAGTGTGGCTCGACTTCGCCGGCATCCTCCTCGACCATGTGCTGGCCCGCTTCACCGACCCGGAGACCGGCTCCCTGTACGACACCGCCGCCGACGCCGAGCAGCTGATCCGCCGGCCGCAGGACCCGACGGACAACGCGACGCCCTCCGGCTGGACGGCGGCCACCGGCGCCCTGCTGAGCTACGCCGCGCACACCGGCTCCGAGCCGCACCGCGCCGCCGCCGAGAAGGCCCTCGGCGTGGTGAAGGCGCTCGGCCCGCGCGTGCCCCGCTTCATCGGCTGGGGCCTGGCCGTCGCCGAGGCCCGCCTCGACGGGCCGCGCGAGGTGGCGGTCGTCGGCGCCTCGACCGACGACGAGGCCGCCCGCACCCTGCACCGCACGGCTCTGCTCGGCACGGCCCCCGGCGCGGTCGTCGCCTACGGCACCCCCGGCAGCGACGAGTTCCCCCTCCTCGCCGACCGCCCCCTCAGGGACGGCACCCCGACGGCCTACGTCTGCCGCAACTTCACCTGCGACGCCCCGACCACCGACCCGGACACCCTCCGAGCGTCCCTCCGCGACTGAACCACCGCCGACGGGACGCGCCCGACGGCACGGGCACGGGCCCGGGTCGGCAAAGCCGCGGGCGCGCGCCTGCGCCGCGCGGGTGCGCCGCGCGGGTGCCCGCCGTCCTGCCGGCGGTGCGTCGCCCCCGTGTCGGGGGGTGTTCATCTGGGGCCCATCGGGAGGGCCCTCGGGTGTCAAGGGGTGGCGTTAGCCTCGGCGGCTGGGCGTGACGGGAGTGACCGCTGTCGCGTGCCGGGGGTTCAGGGGCTCGGGAGATCGCCCTGCCCAAGGGCGAGCTGCCGTACGCGCGGAACACGGCTCGCTCCTCCTCACGACGACCCGGGAGGCGTCCGATGACCCACGAGTACACCGTGCCCGCCCCTGACCTCGGCGCGGCCGAGCTGCCCGAGCCCGGCGCCGTCACCATCGTCGTACCGACCTTCAACGAGTCGGCGAACATCCGCCGGCTGCTGCGGCGCATCACCGAGTCCGTGCCCGCGCGGCTGCCCTGCGAGGTCGTCTTCGTGGACGACTCCACCGACGACACCCCGCAGGTGATCGCCGACGCGGCCCGTGACTGCCCCTTCCCCGTGACCGTGCTGCACCGCGACGAAGCGGCCGGCGGACTCGGCGGCGCCGTCGTGGAAGGGATCAAGGCGGCCGGTGCCGACTGGATCGTCGTCATGGACGGCGACTGCCAGCACCCGCCGCACCTGGTGCCCGAGCTGGTCGCCACCGGCGAACGCACCGGCGCCGCCCTCGTCGTCGCCTCCCGCTACACCGCCGGCGGCAGCCGCGCCGGACTCGCCGGCGGCTACCGCGTGGCCGTCTCGCGCGGCGCGACCTGGCTCGCCAAAGGGCTCTTCCCGCGCCGGCTGCGCGGCATCAGCGACCCCATGAGCGGCTTCTTCGCCGTCCGCCGCAGCGCCGTCACCGCCGACGTCCTCAAGCCGCTCGGCTACAAGATCCTCCTCGAACTCGCCGTGCGCAGCCGCCCCGAGCGGGTCGCCGAGGTGCCGTTCGTCTTCGAGGAGCGCTTCGCGGGCGAGTCCAAGTCGACCGCCCGCGAGGGCCTGCGCTTCCTGCGGCACCTCGCCGGTCTGCGCACCGACGCGCCGCTCGCCCGCATGATCGGCTTCGGGCTGATCGGGGCGAGCGGCTTCGTGCCCAACCTGGCCGGACTGTGGGCGCTCACCGCGCTCGGCGTGCACTACCTCCCGGCGGAGATCGTCGCCAACCAGTTCGGCGTGGCCTGGAACTTCCTGCTCATCGAGCACCTGCTGTTCCGCGAGCGGCGCGCCCACCGCCGCTGGTGGGACCGGCTCGGCCGGTTCGCGCTGCTCGCCAACGCCGACCTGGTGCTGCGCATCCCGCTCATCGCGCTGTTCGTGCGGGACCTCGGCCTGGGCCCGCTGACCGCGACCGCGCTCGCGCTGGTCACGACGTTCGTCCTGCGGTTCGTCGGCACCGAGGCGCTGGTGTACCTGCCCCGCCGCCGCTCCGGGCGGGGGGACGCGGACGTCAGCCGCGGCTGAACTCCGCCAGGGCGCGCTCCACGATGGCCTCCAGCTGCTCGTGGTGCGCGCCCTTCCAGTAGGCGCGCCCGCACTGGCGGCACTGCGCGAACACGTCGTACGTGCGATGCGTGCCCTGTTCCAGCTGGTCGGCGACCTCCTCCTTGGTGGCCCGGCGCAGCAGGCCGTTGCAGGCGGTGCACCGGGTCCAGGGCCGCAGTTCGGGGCGGAAGCGGTCGAGCACGTCGCGGAGCTGGTCGTCGGGCCGGGTGCTGTAGACGAACGCGCCCGCCCACAGCTCGCGGCGGCGCAGCAGCCCCCGGTCGCGGCTGAGCATCACCCGCTGCTCGGCGGCGGAGCGGGCGGAGAGCGCCGGGTCGCCGATGTCGGTGGACTCGTACGCCGTGTCCACGCCGAGCAGACGCAGCCGGCGGGCGAGGGTCCCGAGGTGCACGTCGAGCAGGAAGCGCAGCGGGGCGCCGGGGACCTGCTGGGGGCGCTCCACGGCGCCGACCGTGACCCGGTCGCCCGGCGCGGGGACGTACGACACCGGGACCTCGCGGCCGTCCACGGCCAGCGCGCCGACCTCGGTGAGCGGCACGCCGAGCGACTCCACGACATGGCCGAGCGACGAGACACCGTCGACGGAAGCCGCGGCGGCTCCCCGGCGCCGTGCCTGCGGGACGAACAGATGCAGCTCGGGGGCGAACTCGACGTGGATCTCGGCTGTGTTCACCTGGTCAGGATGGCATGGCGGGGCCGGGCGGCTCCTGCGGATTCCCGCGTCCGGCGAGCGGATGCGCAGACCGGGCGCCCGGGAGCGCGGCGCGGCGCGGGTCCGGCGGTGCGGGAGCGCGGCGCGGCGGATCGGGCGGTATCAGGCGGTGCGGGCCGGCAGTCCGTGTTCCAGGACGTCGAACGCGCGGTCGACGAGGGTGGTGAGGTCGGCGTGGAAGCCGTTCTCGGCCCAGTGCAGGGACGCCTCCATCAGGCCGCCCATCAGGGACGTCGCGAAGACCCGTACCTCCAGCGCGTCCGGGGCGAGGCCGGTGCGTTCGGCGAGGGCGCGGCACAGCAGCCGGCCGGTGGCGGAGGCGTTCTCCATCATCCGTGCGCGCACCGCGGGCACCTCGGCCATCAGCGCCGTCCGCAGCCGGGTGACCTCGGGCTCCTCGCGCAGCCCCCGGCCGACGGCCGTGTGGATCACGGACCGCAGGGACTCCATGGGCGGCTCACCGGGCGGCCGGCCCCGCAGCTCCTCCAGCAGGATCGCGTCGTACTCGTCGGTGAGGACGATGTCCTCCTTCGCCGGGAAGTAGCGCGAGACGGTCGACGGCGAGACCTCGGCGCGCTCGGCGATCTGCTCGACCGTCGTGGCCTCGTAGCCCTGCTCGCGGATCAGTCCGTAGGCGGCGGCGCGGATCGCCCGGCGAGTCTTGATCTTCTTCCGCTCGCGCAGGCCCGGACGCGGGCTCTCGGCAGGGGTGGGGGTGCGTGCGGCCGTCATGGTCGTCATTGTCGGACATCGCACGGGGGGCCACGGCCGTCCGGCCGTGGCCCCCGGGGGGGCGGACGTCGCGCGGAGGTCACCCGTGCTGGTACGCCACCAGCGAGATTCCCACGTAGTGGGTGATGAACGCGGCCAGCGTGAAGGAGTGGAACACCTCGTGGAAGCCGAACCAGCGCGGTGACGGGTTGGGCCGCTTGATGCCGTAGATGACGCCGCCGGCGCTGTAGAGCAGACCGCCGACGACGACCAGGACCAGCACCGCGATGCCGCCCGCGTGCATGAAGTCCGGCAGGAAGAAGACGGCGGCCCAGCCCATCGCGATGTAGCAGGGGGTGTAGAGCCAGCGTGGCGCACCGACCCAGAAGACGCGGAAGACTATGCCGGCGGCCGCCGCCGCCCAGATGCCCCACAGCAGCCACTGCCCCTTGGCGCCGGGCAGCAGGAGCATGGTGAGCGGGGTGTAGGTGCCCGCGATGATCAGGAAGATGTTCGCGTGGTCCAGCCGGCGCAGGATGCCGTCCATGCGCGGGCTCCAGTTGCCCCGGTGGTACAGCGCGCTCACGCCGAACAGCAGGCACGCCGTCAGGGAGTAGATGCCGCAGGCGATGCGGCCGCGCGTGGAGTCGGCCAGCGCGGTGAGGACCAGACCGGAGACCAGGGCGGCGGGGAACATGCCGAGGTGCAGCCAGCCGCGCAGCTTGGGCTTGAGCGGCTGGGCGAGCGAGTGCGCGAGCTGGTGGGCCATCGAGGGCACGGAGGCGTGCGCGGCGGTACCGCGGCCGGCGGCCTGCGTGTCCGAGGGCGCGTCGGGGGCGGACGAAGTCATGGGCCGCATGGTACCGAGCCACCCGTAAGTCAGGTGTCAGCGCGGGCCCCGGGACTGTGGTCGGCAAAAAATCCTTCAGGTTAAGCCAAGACATACACAAAGGGAACGTAAACCCGCCGGATAACCGTGGCATTCCTCACGCCGCTCACCTGTGAGGCCCCCTGGACATATGGGCAGTCGTGTCGGATACGATCAAATGAGTGCGGTCGGCACCGGATGAGCAGCACAGAAGCGTCCGGGTCGCAGCCCCCACGGGGCCACAAGGACAAAATCCCTCACTTAGGAGCAACCGTGGCGCGCGACAACTCGGCTTCCAGCGTTCCCACCAACCATCAGGAACTGATCTCGTGGGTGAACGAGATCGCCGAACTGACGCAGCCGGACAACGTCGTCTGGTGTGATGGATCCGAGGCCGAGTACGACCGCCTCTGCGAGGAGCTGGTCGCCAAGGGCACCTTCAGGAAACTCGACCCGATCAAGCGCCCGAACTCCTACTACGCGGCCTCCGACCCGACCGACGTCGCGCGCGTCGAGGACCGCACGTTCATCTGCTCCGAGAAGGAGGAGGACGCCGGCCCCACCAACCACTGGAAGGCCCCCGCCGAGATGCGGGAGATCTTCAGCGGTGACAAGGGCCTGTTCCGCGGCTCCATGCGCGGCCGCACCATGTACGTCGTCCCCTTCTGCATGGGCCCGCTCGGCTCCCCGCTGTCCGCGATCGGCGTCGAGATCACCGACTCCGCCTACGTCGCCGTCTCCATGCGCACCATGACCCGCATGGGGCAGCCGGTCCTCGACGAGCTGGGCTCGGAGGGCTTCTTCGTCAAGGCCGTCCACACCCTCGGCGCCCCCCTGGAGGAGGGCCAGGAGGACGTGCCGTGGCCCTGCAACTCCACCAAGTACATCTCGCACTTCCCCGAGTCCCGCGAGATCTGGTCCTACGGCTCCGGCTACGGCGGCAACGCCCTGCTCGGCAAGAAGTGCTACGCCCTGCGCATCGCCTCCGTCATGGCCCGCGACGAGGGCTGGCTCGCCGAGCACATGCTGATCCTCAAGCTCACCCCGCCGCAGGGCGAGTCCAAGTACGTCGCCGCCGCCTTCCCGAGCGCCTGCGGCAAGACCAACCTCGCCATGCTGGAGCCCACGATCTCCGGCTGGACCGTGGAGACCATCGGCGACGACATCGCCTGGATGCGCTTCGGCGAGGACGGCCGCCTGTACGCGATCAACCCCGAGGCCGGCTTCTTCGGCGTCGCGCCCGGCACCGGTGAGCACACCAACGCCAACGCGATGAAGACCCTGTGGGGCAACGCCGTCTTCACCAACGTCGCGCTCACCGACGACGGCGACGTGTGGTGGGAGGGCATGACCGAGGAGGCCCCGGCCCACCTCACCGACTGGAAGGGCCGCGACTGGACCCCCGGGTCCGCGGAGCCCGCCGCCCACCCCAACGCCCGCTTCACCGTGCCGGCCTCGCAGTGCCCGATCATCGCGCCCGAGTGGGAGGACCCCAAGGGCGTGCCGATCTCCGCGATCCTCTTCGGCGGCCGCCGCGCCAGCGCCGTACCGCTGGTGACGGAGTCCTTCGACTGGAACCACGGCGTCTTCCTCGGCGCCAACGTGGCCTCCGAGAAGACCGCCGCCGCCGAGGGCAAGGTCGGCGAGCTGCGCCGCGACCCGTTCGCGATGCTGCCGTTCTGCGGCTACAACATGGGCGACTACATGGCCCACTGGGTCGACGTGGCCAAGGACAAGGACCAGTCCAAGCTGCCGAAGATCTACTACGTCAACTGGTTCCGCAAGAACGACGAGGGCAAGTTCGTCTGGCCCGGCTTCGGCGAGAACTCCCGCGTCCTGAAGTGGATCGTGGAGCGCCTGGACGGCAAGGCCGAGGGCGTCGAGACGCCGATCGGTGTCCTGCCGGCGAAGGGCGCCCTGGACACGGACGGCCTGGAGCTGGCCGACAAGGACCTGGACTTCCTGCTCACCGTCGACAAGGAGGTCTGGCGCGAGGAGGCCGCCCTGGTCCCCGAGCACCTGAACACCTTCGGCGACCACACCCCGAAGGAGCTGTGGGACCAGTACCGCGCTCTGGTCGAGCGCCTGGGCTGAGCCCTTTGAAGACCCCGCGGCCGGCTGAACCGACTGTGCCCTGACCAGCTACATCGTCACGGCCGGCCGCGGAGCACACCGGCGAGGCAGCGCACAACGGCGTGCGCGGCCCCGGGCCTGCCGTCACCGCCCCGTCCGCCCCGACGACGGCGAAGACGGCAGGCCCTCGCTGTTTTCGAGACACCGGGACACAGGCGCCCCGAGCTCCGTCCCCGGCAACGCCGCCAGGGGGCGCGCAAGGAATCGCACGCCGCGCCACCCCGGCCCGGCCCGACGCCGACAGGGACGCGGGGAACTGCACGACGAGCCACGACGGACCCGCACCCGCGAGAGATCATCAGCCCCCGCGGCGAGGGACCCGGCGAAAGCGAACGCAGTGATGTGGCTCCCGGTCCGCGCGTCGCTGCAGGGCACGCGGACCGGGGCCGATCAGGGGAGCCCCCGGAGGGCTCAGCGGGACGCCAGCTCGCGCGGCTCCAGTGCCGCGGCGTGCAGGTCCATCTGCTGGGCGGCCAGGATCGCCGCGGCCGTGTCGGCCCGCGACGCGGCGACGACCAGCGCACGTCCGGCGAGGGTGTGCGCCCGCTCGTGCAGGGACCGCGCGTCAGCGGCGCCCGCGCCCGCGGCACGCAGCGGCGCGCCGCTTCCGCGCAGCCGGGCCACCTGCTCCGCGAGCCGCTCGCCGGCGGCGTCCAGCTCGGTCGACGGCGTCAGCGCCCGCAGCTCGTCCGTGACGGCGAGCAGCGCGGCGAGATGGCCCGCGAGCTGGAACTCCAGCTCCTCCTCGCGGGAGCGGTGGGGATAGTCCGAGGACGTGCCGGCCATCGTCCGGTGGACCGACTTGGTGCGGATCGGTTCGTACATGGATGGCCTCCCGAGTGCTTCGGGAAGCCATCCTAGCTTAGATTCTGTCTAAAGTTGAGTCGTTCACAAAAGCGGACACTGTGCACACCGAGGGTGACGTCAGTGCTGGCCGTACCCGTCCAGGAAGCGTCCGATACGGCCCACCGCGTCCCGCAGATCGGTCACCGACGGCAGGGTCACCACACGGAAGTGGTCGGGTTCCGGCCAGTTGAAGCCGGTGCCCTGCACCACCATGATCTTCTCGCTGCGCAGCAGGTCGAGGACCATCCGCCGGTCGTCCTTGATCTTGAAGACCTTGGGGTCGAGCCGAGGGAAGAGATACAGCGCCCCCTTCGGCCGTACGCACGTCACGCCCGGGATCTGGGTCAGCAGTTCGTACGCGGTGTCGACCTGCTCCTTCAGTCGGCCGCCCGGCAGCACCAGGTCGTTGATCGTCTGCCGTCCGCTGAGCGCGGCCACCACACCGTGCTGACCCGGCATGTTCGCGCACAGCCGCATGTTCGCGAGGATCGTCAGGCCCTCGATGTAGGAGTCGGCGTGGGCGCGCGGCCCGGAGATCGACATCCAGCCGACCCGGTAGCCGGCCACCCGGTACGCCTTCGACATGCCGTTGAAGGTGAGGGTCAGCAGGTCGGGGGCGACCGCGGCGGTCGGGGTGTGCGTGGCGCCGTCGTAGAGGATCTTGTCGTAGATCTCGTCGGAGCAGACCAGCAGGTTGTGCCGGCGGGCGATGTCCGTCAGCCCCTTGATCACGGCCTCGTCGTAGACGGCGCCTGTGGGGTTGTTGGGGTTGATGATGACGATCGCCTTGGTGCGGTCGGTGACCTTGCGCTCGACGTCGGCGAGGTCCGGCATCCAGTCGGACTGCTCGTCGCAGCGGTAGTGCACGGCGGTACCGCCGGACAGGGACACGGCGGCGGTCCACAGCGGGTAGTCCGGCGCGGGGACGAGCACCTCGTCACCGTCGTCGAGCAGTCCCTGCATCGCCATGACGATCAGCTCGGAGACGCCGTTGCCGATGAAGACGTGCTCGACGTCCGTCTCGATGCCGAGGGTCTGGTTGTGCATGACGACGGCGCGGCGGGCCGCCAGGAGCCCCTTGGCGTCCCCGTACCCGTGGGCGGTGGAGACGTTGCGGAGGATGTCCTCGAGGATCTCCGGCGGGCACTCGAAGCCGAAGGCGGCCGGGTTGCCGGTGTTCAGCTTGAGGATGCGGTGACCCGCCGCCTCAAGCCGCATGGCCTCCTCGAGAACCGGGCCCCGGATCTCGTAACAGACGTTGGCGAGCTTGGTCGACTGGATCACCTGCATGTCAAGGAGCTTACGGCCGCATAACGCGCCATGGGCGGTGTTTTCCGCCACGTGAGACGGGGCGGTTTGACCGGTTATCGCCGCCGACTGTCCCAGAGGCCTCTTGCGTCCCTAGAATTCGCGCCCATGTCCAGCCAGGGTCAGTACGGAAGCGGGGCGCACGACGCGCCGCAGGGGCCGCCGAACGTGTATCACCCGAACGCCGCCCCCACCCCCGCGTACGACCAGTACGCGGACCCGGCCACCGCCCACGGCTGGCAGAACGAGTACGACGCGACGGCCCCCCTCCCGGCGGTGCCATGGCCCACCCCCACAGCCGGGAACCACGCCGCGCCCGCGTACGGCACCGACGAGTACGGCGCCGACGCGTACGGCGCCGGTGGGTCCTACGGCGCCGACGGGGGCCAGGAGCCCGCGTGGGCGGATGACGACGAGGGACGGGATGCCGGGCGGACGGCCTCGACCGGCGACGGACCGGAGGCCGCCGCCCGCAACGGCCGCACGGGCACCCGCGCCGCCGCCCGCCGGGCGCAGCGCCACCGGGGAGGCCGGCGCCGGGCGGTGATCGCCGTCGGCGCGGTCACCGCCGTGTCCGCCGCGGCGCTCCTCGCCGCGTTCTCCTTCTCGGGCTCGCCCTCCGAGGGCACCGAGAGCCGCCAGGACCCCGCCCCGACCGCGACCGACGGCTCCCCGGACCGAGCCGACGACTCCGGCGGCACCGCTGGGGCCGCCCCGACTGCGGCGGCCGAGGCGACGGACGCGGCTCCCCAGGCTCCGGCGCCGGCCGGCACCACGAGCACCCCGACAGCCGAGTCGCCGACCTCGAAGGCCCCGGTGACCAGCCCGAGCAGAACCGGCTCGCCGACCCCGACGCAGTCCCCGACGCCCACGCCCACCCCCACCCCGTCCTCGGCGTCTCCTACCCCCACGACGTCACCCACCAGCCTCCCCCCAGGCAAACCCGGCCACGGCCCCGGCGGCCCCAAACACCCGAGGTAGCCAGCCTCCACGCGCCGACGGTCACGCCAACTCCCCAAGGGGCGCGGGGAACTGCGCGACCGGCCCCCCAACCCCCCGCACCCGGCACACGACAGAACCCGCCCCCACGCGCCGTCGTCCACGCCAACTCCCCAAGGGGCGCGGGGAACTGCGCGACCGGCCCCCCAACCCCCCGCACCCGACAGACGACAGAACCCGCCCCCGCGCGCCGACGTCCACGCCAACTCCCCAAGGGGCGCGGGGAACTGCGCGACCGGCCACCCAACCCCCCGCACCCGGCACACGACAGAACCCGTCCCCTCCGTAGCCCTCCGGTCAAGCCCCGCAGGGCCACGCAGGGAAACCCCTATGGCTCAAACCCGCACCTTGTACCCCCCACACCACGGCGATCACAATGCGCATGACAATCAAGTGGGCGACCGGAAGAACTCCGGTCGCCCCCGTCGTAAGAGGGGACCCCCACATGAGAAAGCCTCTCGTCGCCGCGCTGTTCGCGCTGACCGTCACCGCAGCCGGCGCGGCACCCGCGATCGCCGCTCCCACGCGCAGCGCCCCCGCGCCTGCCCCGACGCTGAAGGCCGTCGACTTCGCCGGCGCCGTCGCGCTCAGCAACTGTTCCGGCTCCGTCATCCGTTTCCCGGCCTCCCAGGACACCGACCCGGCGCTCGTGATGAGCAACGGCCACTGCCTGGAGACCGGCTTCCCGGCGCCCGGCGAGGTCATCGTCGACCAGCCCTCGTCGCGCTCCTTCACCCTGCTGAACTCCTCCGGCAGGGGCGTCGGCACGCTGCGCGCGAGCAAGGTCGCGTACTCCACGATGACCGACACCGACGTGACGATCTATCAGCTCACCCGCACCTACGCGCAGATCAAGAGCACCTACGGCATCAACGCGCTCACCGTCCAGGACACCCACCCGGTCGCCGGCACCGCCATCAAGGTCGTCTCCGGGTACTGGAAGCGGACGTACTCCTGCAACATCGACGGGTTCGTGTACCGCCTGAAGGAGGGCGACTGGACCTGGAAGGACTCGGTCCGTTACACCTCCTCCTGCAACACCATCGGCGGCACGTCCGGCTCGCCCGTGATCGACGCCACCACCGGCAAGGTCGTCGCCGTCAACAACACCGGCAACGAGGACGGCCAGCGCTGCACGGAGAACAACCCGTGCGAGGTCGACCAGAACGGCAACGTCACCGTCCGCCAGGGCATCAACTACGCCGAGGAGACGTACCAGATCCCCGCCTGCTTCGGCGCCGGCAACAAGCTGGACCTCGGCCGCAGCGGCTGCGTCCTGCCCAAGCCGTGACCCGCGCGGGGCGGGCCGGTGCGCTCAGCGCGCGGTCCTGCGCACCGCCCGCCCCGCCAGCACGTCCGTACGCCGCCCGTCCTCGATCACGAAACGGCCGTCGACCAGCACGTACGGGATGCCCGTCGGCAGCCGGCGCGGCTCGGCGTAGGTCGAGCCCGCCGCCACCGTCGCCGGGTCGAAGAGGACCAGGTCGGCGCGGTGGCCCTCGCGGACCAGACCCCGGTCCGGCAGGCGCAGTCTGGCCGCCGGCCGGCCGGTGAGATGCGCGACGCACTCCTCCAGCGACAGCACGCCCAACTCCCGCACGTAGTGGCCGAGATAGTGCGGGAACGTGCCGTAGGCCCGCGGATGCGGCTTGGTGCCCTGGAGGATGCCGTCCGAGCCGCCGGTGTGGACGCGGTGGCGCATGATCGCCCGTACGTTCTCCTCGTGGCCGACGTGCTGGAGGATCGTCGTGCCGAGCCGGTCGGCCGTCAGCAGCCGGCGGGCCACCGTCCACGGTTCCTCGCCGCGCCGGGCGGCCACCGCGCCGACCGTGTGGCCGACGTACGCCGCGAGTGACGGGTCGCCGACTCCGGAGATCTCGATCGTCTCCCACTCCACCGGCACCCCGTGGCAGCCGTCGGAGCCCTCCATCTCCAGATGGCGGCGGATCCGCTCGGCCGTGTCGTCGTCCGCGAGCCGCTTCAGGGCCGCCTCCGGGCCGCCCTCGCCCGCCCAGCTCGGCAGCAGCGCGGCGAGCGTGGTCGAGCCGGGGGTGTACGGGTAGGTGTCCAGCGTGATGTCGGCGCCCGCGGCCAGCGCGTCGTCCAGCAGCGCCAGCAGCCGCGGCGCGCGCCCCTCGTTCACGCCGAAGTTCATGGTGGCGTGCGCGAGGTGCAACGCGCAGCCCGCCTCCCGCGTCAGCTCCACCATCTCCGCGTACGCCTCCAGCGCGCCCGCGCCGTAGGAGCGGTGGTGCGGGCAGTAGTAGCCGCCGTAACGCGCCACCACCCGGCACAGCTCGGTCAGCTCGGCGTCCTTGGCGTACATGCCCGGCGTGTACGTCAGGCCCGACGACAGCCCGACCGCGCCCTGCTCCAGCCCCTCGGCGACCAGTTGCCGCATGCGGTCCAGCTCCCGCGGCGTCGCCTCACGGTCCTCCCAGCCGACGACCAGCGCCCGCACGGTGCCCTGCGGGATCAGATAGGCGGCGTTGACGGCGATGCCGCGGTCCAGCCGGTCCAGGTACTCGCCGACCGAGCGCCAGTCGAAGTCGATGTCGTCGCCGGGGCCGTTCCAGCCGGCGATGGCCCGGCGGACCTCGCCGAGGGTGCGGTCGTCGACCGGCGCGTACGACAGCCCGTCCTGCCCGAGGACCTCCAGCGTCATGCCCTGCGCGGCCTTCGCGCTGTGATCGGGGTCGCGCAGCAGCGCCAGGTCGCTGTGGGCGTGCATGTCGATGAAGCCGGGGGCCAGGACCAGCCCCTCCGCGTCCAGCTCGCGCATGGCCTGCGGACGCTGGCACCCGGCGGCCGCCGCCTCCTTGACGATGGACACGATCCGGCCGTCGTCGACGACGACGTCGGCGCGGTAGGAGTCGGCGCCGGAGCCGTCGACGACGTCCGCGTCCCGGATGACGAGGTCTTCCACGCCGGCCTCCCTAGAAGAACGTGCGGATGTAGTCGACGACCGTGCCGTCCGCCTCGGCCACCGGGATCAGCGGCCACTTGTCGAACGACGTGCACGGGTGCGAGAGCCCGAGGCCCACCCAGTCCCCGACCGCCAGCTCCGCCTCCGGGGCGGTACGCAGCCAGGCGTGCTGGTCGGACAGGCCCGTCACCTCGATCCCGGTCGCCGGGCGTTCGTCACCGTTTCGGCGTACCACCTGGGCCACGGGCAGGTCCAGGTCGTAGGCGGCGTCCCGCTTGCCCGCGTTGAGGAACGCCTGCTCGGGCGTGGGGCGGGAGACGACCTGCGCCCACAGCCGGAACGCCGGCTCCAGCGCGCCCTCCTCGGGCACCCGGTTGAACGGGGTGAGGCGGCGGTAGTGGCCGTCGTCGTGCGAGACGTACGCGCCGGAGCGCAGCAGCCTCAGCACCGGCGCCGACAGGCCGGGGACCTCGGCGAACACCTCGGCGACGGCGTCGAACCAGGCGCTGCCGCCCGCGCTGACCACGATCTCGTCCAGCCCCGCGAACCGCCCCGCCTTGTCGAACCCGGCGGCCAGCGCCACCAGCCGCCGCAGCCACGCCGTCACCCGCTCATGGCTCGCCCGCGGTACCTCGCCCTCGTACCCGGCGACCCCGACCAGCCGCAGCGTCCGCACGGCCGCCACCGCGTCCGCGACGGCCGCGCACTCGGCCTCCGTCCGCACACCGGTGCGCGCCCCGTCGCCGGCTGCCAGCTCCACGACGACGTCCAGCGGACGGGTCGCGCCCGCCAGCGCCGTGTCCATGAGTTCCACCCCGCGCACGGAGTCGACGTAACAGATCACGCGGAAGTCCGGGTCGGCGTCCTGCTCGGCCGCGATCCAGCGCAGGGCGGCCGGGTCGACCAGCTCGTTGGCGAGGAACACCCGCCGGATCCCGAAGGCCCGCGCCACCCGGACCTGGTGCGGCACGGCGAGCGTGATGCCCCAGGCGCCGTGCTCGATCTGCCGCTGGAACAGCTGCGGCGCCATGGAGGTCTTGCCGTGCGGTGCGAAGGCGAGGCCGTGTCGGGCCGCGTACGTCTCCATCAGCCTCAGGTTGTGCTCCAGCCGCTCGGCGGACAGCGCGAGCACGGGTGTGGCGAACCCGTCCGTGAACAGGTTGCGGCGCTCGGCGGCCAGCTCGCCGACGGTCAGGCCGTCCGCGTCCGGCGGGAGGCCCTTGAAGCGGTGGTCGACCCGGTCGTCGGCCAGGCGGGCGAGAGCGTCGCTACTCATGGGACCTCCCTGATCAGGTGCGTTGCAGGCTCTGCAACGCTCATTGCGTATGTCGCTTACCGCTGTCTAACATCTCGGCCGACGCGGGGTCAACGACGGCGGGCCCCCTGACCGAGGAGCTACGACCATCGTGACCAGGACCGCACCCCGCCATGCCCCCGACGTCGACGCGGTCGACGTCGTCGCGCTCGGCGAGTCCATGGTCACGTTCCTGCCCACCCGGCCCGGCCGCCTCGCCGACGTCCCCTCCTTCGACCGCGCCATCGGCGGCGCCGAATCCAACCTCGCCTGCATGCTGGCCGCCGCGGGACACCCCGTGCGGTGGATCAGCCGGGTCGGCGCGGACGGCTTCGGCGACCACCTGGTGAGGGCGATCGGCTCCTACGGCGTCGACGTCACCTCCGTCCAGCGGGACCCGGACCGCCCCACCGGCGTGTACTTCCGCACCGCCGGGGAGCGCGGCACGGACGCCCACGAGGTCGCGTACTACCGGGCCGGCTCGGCGGCCTCGGCGATGTCCGTCGCCACGGTCGACCTGACGGCGGCCCGCTCCTGCCGGGTGCTGCACCTGTCGGGGATCACGGCGGCACTCTCGGACGACTGCCGGGGCCTGCTGCGCGCCCTCACCGCGCCGGGCGCCGGCCGGCCCCTGGTGTCGTTCGACGTCAACCACCGGCCCGGACTGTGGAGCACCACCGACAGCCCCGACCTGCTGCTGGAGTCGGCCCGCGGGGCGGACGTGGTGTTCGTGGGGGAGGACGAGGCGGAGGCGGCCTGGGGCGTCACAGGCGGCCCCGAGGCCATCCGCGCCCTGCTGCCCGAACCGGCGACGCTGGTGGTGAAGCAGGGCGAGCGGGGCGCCACGGCGTTCTCGCCCCAGGCGCCCCCCGTCTCCGTCCCGGCCCTCCGCGTCGACGTCGTGGCCACCACCGGCGCCGGTGACGCCTTCGCCGCCGGCTTCCTGCACGCCACTCTGCGCGACCTGCCCCTCGCCACGCGGCTGCGCACCGCCCACCTCTGGGCCGCCGCCGCCCTCACCACCCCCGGCGACCTCACCGCACCCCCCGCCCGCGCACACGCCGACCGGCTCGCCGCCGTCGACGAGCGGACATGGGGGACACTTCGACTCGGCCCCGGCTGGACGCAAGCCGAGCAGGCCGAAGAGGAGGTACCCGCCCCATGAGCCAGACCGTCGACCGCGCCCTGAGCATCCTGCCGCTGCTCGCCGAGGGCCCCGCCGACCTCGGACAGGTCGCCGACCGCCTCGGCGTCCACAAGTCGACCGCCCTGCGCCTGCTGCGCACCCTGCACGAGCACGGCCTCGTCTACCGCCAGTCCGACCAGCGCTACCGGCTCGGCGCCCGCCTCTTCGCCCTCGCCCAGGAGGCGATGGAGAACCTCGACATCCGCGAGATCGCCCACCCCCACCTCGCCCGCCTGAACGAGGTCTGCGGACACACCGTCCACCTCGCCGTGTACGAGGAGGGCGAGGTCCTCTACATCGACAAGGTGGACAGCCGCTACCCGGTGCGCATGTACTCGCGGATCGGCAAGCCCGTCGCCATCACGGTGGCCGCCGTCGCCAAGCTGCTCCTCGCCGACCTGCCCGAGCACGAGCGCCGCGCGATCGCCGAGAAGCTCGACTACCCCCTGTACACGGCCCGTTCGACACCGAACGCCGACGCGTTCCTCAAGGAACTGGCCAAGGTGCGCGAACAGGGCTGGGCCACCGACCTCGGCGGCCACGAGGAGTCCATCAACTGCGTCGCCGCGCCCCTGCGCGGCGCCGACGGCCGGGTGGTCGCCGCGATGTCGGTGTCCGCGCCGAACGTCGTCGTCACCGCCGACGAACTCCTCACCCTGCTCCCGCTGGTGCGCCGTACCGCGGACGCCATCAGCGGCGAGTACTCCGGAAGAACGCCCGTGACGGACCCCACGAAGGACCCCGCATGACCGACAAGACCGCGCTCACCCCCAAGACCCACACCACCCCGCCCGCGAAGTTCTCGCACGGCGTGAGGAAGGGGAACATCCTCCAGGTCGCCGGCCAGGTGGGCTTCCTGCCGGCCGAGGAGGGCAAGGCCCCCACCCCGGCCGGCCCGACCCTGCGCGAGCAGACCCTGCAGACCCTCGCCAACGTCAAGGCGATCCTCGAAGAGGGCGGCGCGAGCTGGGACGACGTGATGATGATCCGCGTCTACCTGACCGACGTGGACCACTTCGCCGAGATGAACGAGATCTACAACGCCTACTTCGAGGAGCAGGGCCTCACCCAGCCGCCCGCCGCGCGCACCACGGTCTACGTCGGCCTGCCCGCCGGGCTCCTCATCGAGATCGACGCGCTCGCCGTCCTCGGCTGAGGCGCCTTTCCCGGCTGAGGCACCGACCCCGGCTGTCTCCCAGGGCGCGCTGACGCCCCCTCACCTCCCGCACGTCCGCACACGGTACGGCGCCCCCTCGGGCGCCGCGCCGCGATGCCCCCTGCCCGAAAGCAGCATGCACTTACCCCGTCCCCCGCCCCCGCCCCGTAGAGGACCAGCCCGCATGTCCCTCTCGCTCGCCGCCTCCGCCCCCGCCGCGACACCACCCCACACCGGCGGCCTACTCCTCCTGATCGGCGGCACCACCGGGCTTCTCACGGTCGCCGCCGTGGGCATCGCCCTGCTGCTCTTCCTGATCATCAAGGTCAGACTCCAGCCCTTCGTCGCCCTGCTCGCCGTCTCCATAGCCGTCGGCCTGCTCGCCGGACTGTCCGTCACCGAACTCTTCGGCACGGTCCAGCGCTCCGACGCCGTCTCCACCATCGAGTCCGGCATGGGCGGCATCCTCGGCCATGTCGCGATCATCATCGGCCTGGGCACCATGCTGGGCGCCGTCCTCGAGGTCAGCGGCGGCGCCGAGGTCCTCGCCTCGCGCCTGCTGGGCCTGTTCGGCGAACGCCGCGCCCCGCTCGCCATGGGCCTGACCGGCCTGATCTTCGGCATCCCGGTCTTCTTCGACGTCGGCATCTTCGTCCTGGCCCCGATCGTCTACGCCGCCGCCAAACGGTCCGGCAAGTCGATCCTGCTGTACTGCCTGCCGCTGCTCGCCGGCCTGTCGATGACCCACGCCTTCCTGCCGCCGCACCCCGGCCCGGTGGCCGCGGCCGGACTGCTGCACGTCGACCTCGGCTGGATCATCCTCATGGGCGTCGTCTGCGGCATCCCGGCGGTCCTCGCCGCCTGGGCGTACGCCGCCTGGATCGGCCACCGCCTCTTCGTCCCCGTGCCGCAGGACATGGTGGAGGCGGCCGAGGAGGCCAAGGCGGCCGTGCTCGCCGAACAGCGCGGGCAGGGCGTCGAGCCGCGCGAGGCCCCGGTTCCGCTCGGCACGGTCCTCGGCATCATCGGCACGCCGCTGGTGCTGATCCTCGCCGCCACCTTCTCCTCGATCGCCCTGGACCCCTCCACGGGCCGCTCGGTGATCGAGTTCTTCGGCCACCCCTTCGTCGCCCTGACGATCGCTCTGCTCCTCGCGTACTACCTGCTCGGCGTCCGCCGCGGCTGGTCCCGCAAGTCCCTGGAGACCGTCTCGACGGCCTCGCTGAAGCCGGTCGGCAACATCCTGCTCGTCGTCGGCGCGGGCGGTGTCTTCGGCGCCGTGCTGAAGGCCAGCGGGGTCGCCCAGGCGCTGTCGGACACCTTCCACGGCGTGGGCCTGCCGGTGATCGTCCTGTCGTACCTGATCTCGCTCGTGCTGCGGGTCGCCCAGGGCTCGGCGACGGTCGCGATCGTGACCACGGCGGGCATCGTCGCCCCGCTGGTGTCCGTCGGCCACCACAGCCAGGCGTTCGTGGCCCTGGTCATCATGGCGATCTCGGCCGGGTCCATCTTCGCCTCGCACGTCAACGACGGCGGCTTCTGGATGGTCGCCAAGTACTTCGGCATCAGCGAGCGGGACACGCTGAAGTCGTGGACGGTGCTCGAATCGGTGCTGTCGCTCGCCGGGTTCGCGGTGGCCGCCGGCGTCAGCCTCTTCGTATAACGATGCAGGGGCTGGCTGTGTGCGACACAGGAACGTCGACCATACTGCTGCGCTGTGGAGCAGCGCATAGGTGACAGCAGCCGGCCCCTGAAGGCCGAGGCCCTGAAAGCCGAGCCCGTGACGGGCGCCGGGTTCGACCCCGCCTTCGTCCCCGGGATCACCGCGCCCAAGCCGGGGGAAGCGGAGGACGTCGTGCCGGAGAGGGACACACCGGCCGAACCGGAGACGGCGGAGGACTCGGAGGACGCGGCGGAACGGGGGACGGCCGAGGACGCGGCCGGGCCGGCGGCGGCCGACGCGGACAAGCCGGCGGCGGCCGAAGCGGACGAGCCGGTCGACGGGCCCGTCTTCGAGGCCGCCGACCGCCGCGCGCGGATCGTCGCCGACCACCAGGGCGTACGGCTCTCCCTCGACGACCAGGCGTGCGAGTTCCGTTGGGACGAGATCGGCGCGGTGGAGACGGAGACGGCCCGCTTCGGCAAGCGGTTCACGGTCACCGTGCACACGCCCGAACGCCGCTGGTACCCGATCGAGATCGAGGCCGCGTCCCGCGCCGACTTCGCGACATGGGAGGCGGAACTGGACGCGGTCCTCGACGCGTACTTCGAAGAGGGCGACGGCGAGGCGCAGACCCCGCAGGAGTGACGCCGGGGCGGCTGTTCCCGGTCCTGTGCGTCAAGCAGGTCCGGGACCAGCCGTGGTCGGAGTTCTTCCGGCCACCGTCCGTGCTCAGCCGCGCCAGCTCGGGCTGAGGGCGATCTCCCTGAGCTGCCGGATGGTCAGCGCCGGGGTGGCGCGGGTGGCCGCGTCGTGCTGGGAGCCGGAGTTGAAGGCGCTGATGACGATCCGGAAGCCGTCCGTGCGCAGGGTGTCGACGGTCCACATCACGACGCCCTCGCCACCCTTCTCCCCGGGCCCCTGGTGCACGGCGACCCGGGTGCCGTCGGGCAGCGTCTCGTCGCCGGAGCCGAAGAGGTCACCGCGCACGTCGTTCATGTTCGGCTGCACGTTGACCTGCACCAGGCTCCTGCCCTTGCCGTCGTCCACGACGACGTAGGCGAAGTCGCCGTCCTCACTGCTCTTGCCGACGACCTTCAGCTTCTTGGGCAGCAGGGCGAGCAGCTTGGCGCGGGCGTGCAGCTCGGCACCCGGGTCCGTGGGGTCGGCGGACGGGCGGTGGGGATCGCGCGGGAGGGCGTCCACGAGGGGCCGCCAGTCCTTCGCCGACGCCAGCCGGGTCAACGCGGCCGGGTCCAGCGGAGGCTCGTCCCGGCTGACGGCCGCGTCCTTCTCGGCGGGGGCGTTCCACTCCATCACCGAGACGTGCTGCCCGGTCGGCGTGACCAGGTCGGCGGTCCAGAGCTTGGTGTCCACCCGCTTGTCGGGATACTCGTACCCCTGCAGGATCCTGATCACGGAGCCGTCCGCGAGGTGGTTCGTCGCGCAGGCGTCGTAGGGGATGTAGACCTTGTCCGGGCACTGGACCGCCTGCCGCGCGTCCAGCCCGCCCGGCTCCACCTGGTTGATGCTGACGGACAGGGCGGCGGCGCCCTTGCCGTCGTCGTAGACCACGGAGGCGTAGGGGAACACCGTGGCCCCCTCCTCGGACCCGCGCCCGTTCTCCTCACTGAACTGACCCTTGGGCAGCAGTCGTTCGAGAGTCGCGATCATCTGCTGCTTGGTGACGCCCGTGGCCGCCGCGCTCCTCGCGGGCTGCGGCTTGGTCGCGACGCTGGACAGGGCCGGCGCGGCGGGGGAGTCCTGCCCCCACGGCACGAGGAGGACGCCGCCCACCCCGGCGAGCGCCACACCGGCCACGCCGCCGGCGACGGCGGCCCGGCGCCGCAGCCGCAGCCGCCGGCCCCGCAGCGCGCCGCCCGCGGTGAGGGCGGTCCGGTCCGTCTCGAAGGTGCCGCCGGCCTGGTGCAGGGCGGCGGAGAGCTGGTCTTCGAAGGGGTCGCTGTGCGGATCGCTGTGCTGGTCGAAGGGCATGGCAGAACCACCGTTTCCGCGAGGTAGGAGGGAGGAAGGGGAAGGGGAAGGGGAAGGGAGTGGAGAGGGGAGAAGGCAGCGGCCCGCTCAGGGCCGCGCGTACGCGCCGATGTCCTCGCCCAGCAGCTCCCGCAGCCGGGCCAGCGCCCGCACACACCGGGTCCGCACGGACGCCGAACTGGCGCCCAGCGCCGCGGCGGTCTCCTGGACGGACCGGTCCTCCCAGTAGCGCAGGACGACGACGGCACGGTCCTTGGCGGGCAGCCGCGCGAGCGCGTCGAGCAGCGTCAGCCGCAACGGCGTGTCGCCCGCGGCGTACGGCGTCTCCGGCAGCACGGCCGTCACCCGTTCCCCGCTGCTGCGCCGCCGCTGATGGGCGAGGAAGGCCCGGGTGAGCACGGTCTGGGCGTAGGCGGCCGGGTTGTCGGCGCGGCTGACGCGTCCCCAGCGCACGTAGATCCGCCCGAGCGTCTCCTGGACCAGGTCCTCGGCGAGGTGGGTGTCCCCGGCGGTGAACAGACACGCGGACCGGTACAGATGACCGGCCCGTACCGCCGCGAACTCCGCGTACTCCTCGGCGCGGGCCTGTCTCATCTGCTCCCCCTGGTCCTGGCGTCACTCGTGACGAGGCGTGTGCCGTGCCGGCGCCTCCACCTCATCGATGCGGTGGGGGACGGAAATGTTTCACCCCGTTTCCGGTTTCGTGTGGAGAACCTCGCGGGCCTGCTCCGCGGCGCGGGCGATGGCCTCGGAGACGAACTCGACGAAGCGGGCGATGTTCTCCAGTCGCGTGGCCGCGGGAGTGCCCCGGCCGAGGATGCCGACGCCCTGGCGGGCGGTGTCGGCGAGCTGGGCGGTGCCGCGGGCGCTGGCCATCATCGACTGGTAGAAGACGTCGTCGTCGACGACGTAACGCTCGCGGCGGCCCTCCCGGCGCTCGCGGCGGACGAGGCCCTGCTCCTCGAGGAACGCGACCGCCTTCGACACGGACGCCGGGCTGACCTGGAGGCCGCGGGCGAGTTCGGAGGCGGTGAGGCTGCCGGCGTCGGTGGTGTAGAGGCAGGTCAGCACGCGGGCCATCATCCTGGGCAGGCCCTGGGACATGAGGAGCGCCGTGAACATCTCCTCGTACGCGCGTACGGCCCCGGCGTCGCGGCCGTGGGTCACGGCAGGCGCCTGCGGCGCACGGGGCGGCGTCTGCCTGCGCCGGTGCGCGCGCTGCTCGGTCGCGCGGTGGGCCAGGTCGGCGCGGTAGGCGGTGGGTCCGCCGTTGCGCATCACCTCGCGGGTGACCGTCGAGGTCGGGCGGTCGAGGCGGCGGGCGATCTCCGCGTAGGCGAGACCGTCGGCCAGCCCCAACGCGATCCGCTGCCGTTCCTGCTGGGTGAGCCTGCCTCCCGGCATCGCGGCCTCCTTCGTGCTCCGGTGAGGGGCCCAGCGTAGCGTTCACCACCATCTCATTGCAACGGAATCTGACGGTCCGTTGCATTCTTGTCAGAACCGTTGCAACGAAATGACCACAGTGACCTGCATAAACCCGGGAAGCTGGCACTGAATCCGTTGCCGAAATCCTGAACGCAACGTAGCGTTTCCATCATCGGAAACAGCGAGTCCAAGGAGAGCACGATGCAGAAGTTCGACACCCCCGCCCCGGTCTCGGTCGTCCTCGACATCCCTGCCGGACGCATCCAGTTCATCGCCGCCGACCGGACCGACACGGTGGTCGAGGTGCTCCCCGCGAACGCCGCGAAGAGCCGCGACGTGAAGGCGGCGGAGGGCACCACCGTCGAATACGGCGACGGAGTGCTGCGGATCGCGGCCTCCCCGGCGCAGAACCGGATCCTCGGCCCGTCCGGGAACGTCGAGGTGACGGTCCGGCTGCCCGCCGGCTCCCGGGTCGAGGCCACGGCAGCCGCCGCCGACTTCCGGGGCGTCGGACGGCTCGGCGAGGTCGTCTTCGAGGGCGCGCAGGGCCCGGTCAAGCTCGACGAGGCCGCGAGCGCCCGCCTCGCCGTCGCCGCCGGCGACGTCTCGATCGGCCGGCTGAACGGCCCGGCGGAGATCGCCGTCCAGAAGGGAGGCATCCGTATCGCCGAGGCCGTACGCGGCACGGTCACCCTGCGCACGGAGTCCGGCGACATCACGGTCGACGCCGCCCGCGGCACCGCCGCCACCCTGGACGCCGGCACGGGCTACGGCCGGATCACCAACGCCCTGAAGAACACCGACGGCGCGGAGGCCACCGTGGACATCCACGCCACCACGGCGTACGGCGACATCACGGCACGCAGCCTGTGACAGGCGCACGCCCGAGCCCCGCCCGCGACGACGCGGACGGGGCTCGTGCGCGCAGCGACCTACGGCAGCGCGTGCACGTGCGCGCCCACCTGCGACGACCACGTGTTGCCCGCCGTCGCGTCCCAGTTGGTCGACCAGGTCATCGCACCCCGCAGGTCGGGGTACGTTTTCGACGGCTTGAAGGTGCCGCAGTTGGTCAGCTTCGTCAGGCAGTCCAGGGCGTTGTTCACCACGGTGGGGGAGACGTAGCCGCTGCCCGCCCCGCGGGTGGAGGCCGGGAGACCGAGGCCCACCTGGGAGGGTGACAGGCCGCCCTCGAGCTGGATGCAGGCCAGGGCCGTGAGGAAGTCGACCGTGCCCTGGCTGTAGACCTTGCCGTCGCAGCCGAGCATCGAACCGCTGTTGTAGTACTGCATGTTGACGACCGTGAGGATGTCCTTCACGTTCAGCGCCGTCTGGAAGTAGCCGGCGGACGTCGACTGCATGTCGATCGTCTGCGGGGCCATGGTGAGGATCAGGGACGGCCCGGCCTTCGCCGCGAGCGCCCGCAGCGCCTGCGTCATGTAGGTGGGGTTCAGTCCGTTCTCCAGGTCGATGTCCACGCCGTCGAAGCCGTACGTCTGCATCAGCGCGTACACGGAGTTGGCGAAGTTCGTCGCGGAGGCGGAGTCGCTGATCGACACCGTGCCGTTCTGGCCGCCGACCGAGACGATGACCTTCTTGCCGGCCGCCTGCTTGGCCCGGATGTCCGCCTTGAACTGGTCCACGGTGTAGCCGCCCAGGCCGGCGGAGTCCAGCGTGAAGCTCACGGCGCCCGGTGTGGTCGTCGCGTCCGCGAAGGCGACGGCGATGATGTCGTAGGCGGCGGGCACGTCCGACAGCTTCTGCACGGTCGCGCCGTTGTTGAAGTTCTGCCAGTACCCCGTCACCGCGTGCTTCGGCAGCCCCGTACCGCCTCCGCCTCCGCCGCCACCGGTGCCGGCGGTCGTCGCGGACACGGCCGCCGACTTCGCCGACTCACCGGCCGCGTTGGACGCCGTGACCTGGAAGGAGTACGACGTGGCGGCGGAGAGGCCGGAGACGGTGGCCGACGTGCCCGTCACCGACGCCGCCTTCGCGCCGTCGCGATAGACGGTGTAACTCGTCGCGCCCGACACGGCGTTCCAGGACAGGGAGACGGAGGAGGACGTCGTACCGGAGACGGACAGGCCGGCCGGGGCGGCGGGAACGGTCGGGGCCGGGCCGGAGCCTCCGCCACCGTCGGGGCCGTACACCTGCACGTCGTCGGCGTAGTACGCCGCCTGGCCGTACCAGCCGTGCAGATACAGCGTCACCGAGGTCGTCGAAGAACCCGTGGTGAACGTCGTCGTCAGCTGCTTCCACGTCGGCGAGTCCGGCGTCCAGGTCGAGACGTCGGTCGTACCCGTGCCCGTCACGCCCAGGTAGGCGTACCCGCCCTGGACCCACGCGCTCAGGCTGTACGTCGAGTTGGGCTTGACGGCGACGGTCTGGGCGCACCGGGCGTTGTCCTGCCCGGCGGGCGTGGCCTTCAGCGCGGCCGCACCGCTGTGCGCGGGCGAGGAGACGGTCGTCCCGCTGTTCGCGGAGCAGCTCCAGTTGCCGAGTCCGGCCTCGAAACCGGCGTTCTGGACGTTGTTGACGTCCGCTGCGGACGCCTGGCCCGCGCCGGCGAGACAGAGGGCGAGGGCGGCGGTGACGGCACCGGACCAGAGCCGGGCCGATCGGTTGTGTGGGGGCATGGACTTAAGTTGGTCCAGACCAATATGACTGTCAAGAGGTCCAGACCAAATCGGTGAAACGCGTGACTGATCGCGCAACCTGCCCCGTTTTGGCGTGACTTGTGCGACGGCAGTTCCCTCTCAGCTCCACAAACGCTGTTCTCCGGTCACAGAGGCGTGGTTACAGTGCTCACGTAGTCACGCAGTGAAGTCACGCCGGTGCGCTCACGTGACCGGTGGGACCGGCCGGTGTGGAGCGGGGACGTGAGGGGGGAGCTGCGCGTGCCAACTGCCGTCGCCGTGACCAGTGCCGAGCTGGCGCTGCCGGCGCAGGACGAGCGGACCCTGCCCGCCGCCGTCCTGCCGCACCTCGACCGGCAGCCGCTGGAGCAGGCGGTCCTGAGCCTGCACGCCCTCGTCGAACAGTACGGACATGTCGTCGTCGTGTACTCACGCGGCGCCCCGGCCGGCGTCGAGCAGCGGCTGCACACCGTCCGGTCCCTGCTCGAAAGCGACCGGATCGCGCTGTTCCGGCCGGAACTGCCGCCCCTCGGCGTCGCCGTCCTCGCCCGCCAGCTCCGCCAGCTCGCCTCCTGCGACCTCGCTCCCGGCGTCCTCGCCTCGGCCGGACGCCTGCTCACCCACTACCTCCACGCCGGCGCCCTGCTCGGCTCCGTCGCCCGCCTCGACCGCGTCCCCGTCGACCTCAAGGCACACGCCCGCTCCTGGCTGCCGGGCAGTCAGTTCGCCGTCCTCGCCCACCCCGAGCCGCAGCTGGTCCGGCTGGGGCCCGCGGCCGCCCTGAAGGGCCCGGAGTTCGCGACGCGCCTGGTGCACGCCAAGGGACAGCTCACCTCCGACTGGGTCACCGGCACCCTCGCCCCCGCCTGGAACGTCCAAGGCCTGCACGAGACGCCACTGCCCGCCGAGTCCGCCGCCTGGTGGGGCACCGGCAAACTCGTCGAGTTCTGCTCCTACCTGTCCGACCTGTCGGTGCTGTACCAGCTCGTCACCTCCGTACGGCAGAGCACCTGCCACTGGTGCGGCATCCACGTCATCGGGGACCGCTGCGTCTTCTGCTCCGCCGCGCCGCCGCCCGCCCACGACCTCCCGGTCCCCGCGGGCTGAGCCCGTGCGACCCTCCCCGCCACCCCCCTCGCCCACCATCCGATGAGGTTGCACGGTCCATGAACTCCCGTCAGCGCCGCGGCGTCATCCTCCTGCTCCTGTCGGTCCTGTGCGCCCTCGGCGCGTTCGCCGGCGTCCTCTCGGTCGTCGACGACGTGAAGTCCAAGGTCGGTCCCGAGGTCACCGCGTACGAGGTCAAGAGCGACGTGGCGCCCTACACCGCGCTCAGCCCCGGCCAGTTCACCCAGGTGCGGATGCCGAAGCGGTGGCTGTCGGACACCGCCGTCACCGACCTGTCCGCCCTGCGCGGCAAGATCGCCGTCACCACCCTGCGCGCGGGCTCCCTGCTGCAGCGCGACATGATCGTCGACCAGCCGGCCCTGCGGCCCGGGCAGCAGGAGGTCGCCATCATGATCGACGCGGCCACCGGGGTCGCCGGCCAGATCACCCCCGGCGCGTCCGTCAACGTCTACGCCACCTTCGAAGGACAGAAGCAGGGCGACCCGGACCAGTCCCGGGTCATCGTCACCGGCGCCAAGGTCCTCGACGTCGGCAAGCTGACCGCCCTCGAACCCGACGCCGACCGGCGCACCCGCGCCACCGAGGCCGTCCCCATCACCTTCGCGCTCTCCGCGCTCGACGCCCAGCGCATCACCTACGCCGAGTCGTTCGCCAAGCGGGTCCGCCTCGCCCTGGTGGCGCCCGGCGGCGACGCGAACGTGCCCCCGCAGGCCCGGACGTACGAACTCGCCAAGGACAAGTGAGAGGCCCGCATGCCCACGAGGATCCTCCCCGCGGTCGGCGACACCGACGCCGTCCGGTCCCTGACGACCCTGCTCAGCCAGCTGCCCGACGCCGAACCCGCCGCGCCCGTGGTCGACTCCACCCAGCTCGTCGACACCCTCGCCCGCCTCGCCGCCGAGTCCGTCGGCGAACTGCCCGAAGTCGTCGTCGTCCACGAACGCATCGGCCCCGTCCCCGCCCTGGAACTCATCCGCGAAGTCGCCCTGCGCTTCCCCTCGGTCGGCGTCATCCTGGTCACCACCGACGCCAGCCCCGTGCTCTTCTCCGCCGCCATGGACGCAGGAGCCCGCGGCCTGGTCGCGCTGCCCCTGTCCTACGAGGAGCTCGCCAGCCGCGTCCAGGCCGTCGCCCAGTGGTCGGTGGGCGTCCGGCGCCACCTCGGGCACGGCGGCGACGTGTTCACCGGCTCGGGCGGCACCGTCGTCACCGTCAGCGGGGCCAAGGGCGGTGTCGGCACCACCGTCACCGCAGTCCATCTCGCCCTCGCCGCGCAGGCCGCCGGGCGCGCCACCGCCCTGGTCGACCTGGACCTGCAGACCGGTGACATCGCCTCCTACCTCGACGTGCAGTTCCGCCGCTCCGTCGTCGACCTCGCCGCCATCACCGACATCACCCCGCGCGTCCTCGCCGACGCCGTCTTCAACCACGACACGGGACTGGCCCTGCTGCTCGCCCCGGCCGAGGGCGAACGCGCCGAGGACGTCACCGACCGCGCCGCCCGCCACCTCGTCAGCGCCCTGCGTTCCCGCTACGACGTCGTCGTGGTCGACTGCGGCGCACAACTGTCCGGCGCGGGGGCGACCGCCGTGGAGATGGCCGACACGGCCCTGCTGGTCACCACCCCCGACGTGGTCGCCGTCCGAGGCGCCAAGCGGGCCGTACGCCTGTGGGACCGGCTCCAGATCCGCAAGGCCGAGGAGACCACCGTCGTCGTCAACCGCCACACACGCGGTACCGAGATCCAGCCCGCCCTCATCCAGAAGATCACCGGCACCGCCCTCGCGGCCACCGCGGTCCCCGCCCACTTCAAGGAACTCCAGGCCGTCGTCGACGCCGGCCGGCTGCACGAGCTGGAGAACAAGTCGGCCGTGAAACAAGCGCTGTGGAGCCTCGCCGGCGAACTCGGCCTCGCCCGCCCGGCCGAGGGCGGACACCGGGCGGGCGGGCGCGGCGCGCTGGTGCTGCGCAGGCGGAGGGAGGGCGGGTGAAGCGCTGGAAGGACGGGGGACAGGTCACCGTCGAGTTCCTCGGCATGACCCCGCTGATCATCGTCACCCTGGTCGTGCTGTGGCAGTGCGTCCTCGTCGGCTACACGTTCAGCCTCGCCGGGAACGCCGCCGACGAGGCGGTGCGCGCGGGCACGGCGGCCGACCGGGGAGCGCGTGACGGGGCCTGCCGGCGGGCGGGCACGGACAAGCTGTCGGGCCCGTGGCGGGGCGCTGCGGAGGTCGGCTGCACCACGGCGGACGGCTATGTGAAGGCCCAGGTCTCCCTGGAGGTCCCCGTCCTCTTCCCGGGCGTGATCGGGTTCCCGCTGCGCGTCCACGGCACGGCGGGCGCGGTGGAGGAGGCGAAGGAATGACGCGGTACGTCGGTGGCGCCCGCGACCGGGGCCAGGTGGCGATCGAGTACCTCGGCTTCCTGCCGGTCCTCCTCCTCGTCGCCCTCGCCGGCATCCAGCTGGGCCTGATCGCCTACGCCGCCCAGCAGGCCGGCACCGCGGCCCGGGCGGGGGCGCGCAGCGCCTCGCTGGACGACGACTACCAGCGGGCCTGCCAGGACGCCGTCAGCGACGCCCTGGCAGACGGCACCAGCTGCGCGAAAGCCGACCTCGGCGAGGCCGTCCAGGTCACCGCCACCGTCCACATCCCCACCCTGGTCTGGGATTTCGGCAACGCCACCCGCACCGCGACCATGCCGCTCGACCACCGACCGAGGAGCACCTGAGATGAGCCTGCGGGCCCGCGTCAGCTCCCCCGAGGAGCACCGCAGCCGCGGCGAGGACGGCCACCTGGTCGCCTCCTACCGCGCCAAGCTGCTGGAGGAGATCGACCTCGCGGAGATGGGCGCGCTGGCCGCCGCCGACCGCCGGGCCCGCCTCGAACGCGTCCTCGGCCACATCATCAGCCGTGAGGGACCGGTCCTGTCCACGGTCGAACGCTCGCAGCTGATCCGCCGCGTGGTCGACGAGGCGCTCGGCCTCGGCATCCTCGAACCCCTCCTCGAGGACGCCTCCATCACGGAGATCATGGTCAACGGCCCCGACGCGATCTTCGTCGAGCGGGCCGGCCGCGTCGAACAGCTCCCGCTCCGCTTCGCCAGCGCCGACCAGCTGATGCAGACCATCGAGCGGATCGTCTCCACGGTCAACCGCCGCGTCGACGAGTCCAACCCGATGGTCGACGCCCGCCTCCCCTCCGGCGAACGCGTCAACGTCATCATCCCCCCGCTGTCCCTGACCGGCCCGACCCTCACCATCCGCCGCTTCCCGCGCTCCTTCACCCTGCACGAGCTGGTGGGCTTCGACTCCCTCGACGAGCACATGGTGTTCCTGCTGGCCGGCCTGGTGCAGGCCCGCTTCAACATCATCGTCTCCGGCGCCACCGGCACCGGGAAGACGACCCTGCTCAACGCGCTGTCCGGGCTGATCCCGGCGAACGAACGCATCATCACCATCGAGGACTCCGCCGAACTCCAGCTCCAGCAGTCCCACGTGATCCGCCTGGAGTCCCGCCCGCCCAACGTCGAGGGCAAGGGCCGCATCACCATCCGCGACCTCGTCCGCAACTCGCTGCGCATGCGGCCCGACCGGATCGTCGTCGGAGAGGTCCGCGGCGGAGAGTCCCTCGACATGCTCCAGGCCATGTCCACCGGTCACGACGGCTCCCTGGCCACCGTGCACGCCAACAGCGCCGAGGACGCCCTCACCCGGCTGCAGACCCTCGCCTCCATGTCCGACGTGGAGATCCCCTTCGCCGCCCTGCACGACCAGATCAACAGCGCCGTCGACGTCATCGTCCAGCTCACCCGCTTCCCCGACGGCGCCCGCCGCATCACAGAGATCGCCCTGCTCGACAGCCACGGCGGCGAGCCGTACCGGCTGGCCACCGCCGCCCGGTTCCAGGCCCAGCCGATGACCGGCGACGGCCGCGTGCACGGCACCTTCCAGTACTTCCCGCTGCCGCGCCGCACCGCCGACCGCCTCTACCTGGCCGGCCAGCCCATCCCCCAGGCCTACGGCGTCGCCCACAGCGCCGAACAGCTGGCCACCCGAGAGGCGAGGTAGCCCATGGACCTGAGCACACTGGTCTCGCTCACGACCGGCGTCACCCTGCTGACCTGCGTCCTCGCCGTCGTCGGCCTCCACCTGTACGCCCGCGGACGGGCCGAACGCGCCGCCCTCGTCGACCGCCTCACCCACACCGGCCGGCTCCCCGCAAGCGGCCGTACCCGCCACTTCCGGGGCCTGGACCGCCGCCTGCGCCGCACGAAACCCGGACGGAAGCTGGAGCTGCGGCTGGCCGCGACGGGTCTGGACGTGACCCCGGGCGAGTTCACCGCCGCGATGCTGGCGGCCGTCGCCGGTCTGTGGCTGCTGGGCCAGGCGGCCCTCGCGCCGTTCTTCGGTCCCCTCGCCGGTCTGCTCGGCGTCTGGGCGGCCCTGCAGTTCCTCACCTGGCAGCGGCAGAAACGCATCGAGAAGTTCATCAACCAGCTTCCCGAACTCGCCCGCATCCTGGCCAACGCCACCCAGGCCGGGCTCGCCCTGCGCACCGCGATCGGCATGGCGGCGGAGGAACTGGAGGCACCGGCCGGGGAGGAGCTGTCCAAGGTGGCCGACCAGCTGGCGGTGGGCGTGTCCTTGGACGACGCCCTGGGCGAACTCGCCGACCGCCTCCCCTCCCGCGAACTGGTCGTCCTCGTGACCACCCTCGTCCTGTCGAACCGGGCGGGCGGCCAGGTCGTCGGCGCCCTGCGCAACCTGACCGAGACGCTGGAGGAACGCAAGGAGACCCGGCGCGAGATCCGCACCCAGCTCTCCCAGGTCAGCATGACGTCGTACGCCGTCCCGGTCATGGGCATCGGCTCGCTGTTCCTCATGAACGGCGTCAAGGACGGTGCCCTGGACCGCATGACGGGCTCACCCGTCGGCCAGGCCTGCGTGATCATCGCGTTCGTGCTGTACGCGATCGGCTTCGTCCTCATCCGCCGTATGTCCCGCATCGACGTCTGAGGAGACACCGGCATGGCAATCGGACTTGCGCTGCTGATGGCGCTGAGCGTGGCGGGCATCTTCACCGGCATCCGCATGTACCGGGCGGAGGCCAAGCTCCCCGGCGACCTCGCCCTCGCCCTGGAGGTCGGCTCGACCCGCACCGGCGCGGTCGACTCCCTCATCGACCGCATGGGCATGCGGTACGCCCCTGCCGTACTGCGCCTGATGGGCCCCCGGCTCGTCGCGCGCTACCGCCGCAAGATCGACCTGGCCGGCAACCCCGGCGGCCTCACCCTGGACCGCTACGCGGCCCGCAGAGCCGTCTACGGCTTCCTCGGCGCCGTCGGCTTCCTGGTCTTCCTGCTGCGCGGCCAGTACCTGATCGCGCTCCTCCTGCTGGCGTTCGGCGCCTTCTGGACGGAGGTCGGCATCTGGGCGGCGATCCGCGTCCGCAAGGACGTCATCGAACGCACCCTGCCGGACTTCCTGGACGTCCTCGCCGTCGTCGTCAGCGCCGGCCTCGGCTTCCGCCAGGCCCTGGACCGGGTGGCGTCCCGCTACGAGGGCCCCTGGGCCGACGAGATCCGCATCACCCTGCGCCAGATGGACCTCGGCATGAGCCGCCGCGAGGCGTTCGCGGCACTGCGCCGCCGCAACGACTCCGAACAGGTCGCCATGTTCGTCACCGCCCTCCAACAGGGCGAGGAGCTGGGCGCGCCGATCGTCGACACGCTGGTCTCCCTCGCCAAGGACATGCGCCGCACCGACGCGCAGAACGCCCGGCGCAAGGCGGCACGGGCGGTCCCGCGGGCCACGCTCATGATCACGACGTTTATGGTCCCGGCGACGATGCTGCTGCTCGGAGCGGGCCTGCTGCTGGGCTCGGGCACCGACTTCGGGTCGATCACCGGGGATTAGAGGGGAGGGACGATGGCGCTGACGGAACACAGGAAGACGCACGTGGGGAAGGCCCCCCAGAGCGAGAAGGCCCCCACGCGGCCTTCCGCACCCACGCCCGCACCCGCAGCCGCGCCAGCGCCCGAACGCAACGCCCTGCAAGCCCTGTGCCGTCAGGTCTTCGGCTTCCGCCTGGCCATGATCGCCCTCGCCTCCCCCTCCGCTCTCCTCCACGCCGCCCCCGGCTGGGGCACCCGTCTGGTCGGCGCAGCGGTCGTCGTCACGTTCATGGCCTCCTACGCCCTCTTCCGCGACTGGGAACGCTTCGGCCCCCTCCTCCTGCGCCACCCCACCCTCCTCGCGGTCGACACCCTCTTCGGCTCGCTCCTGCTGATCTCCGCCGGCCCCGACACCACCCTCGCCTACGTCAGCGTCTGCACCCCCCTGCTCGCCGGCATCGTCTACAGCTGGCGCGGAGCGGCCTGCTTCGCCAGCCTTCAGTCGCTGATCCTGCTCCTGGTCCACGCCACGGCCCACGACCTGCACACCAACCCCGCCGAGGCGCTCCTGCTGCCCGGCCTGTGCGTGGTGACCGGGGCCCTCGGCTCCACCCTGCGCAACCTCCTCCTGCGCTTCGGTGCCGCGACACAGGCCCTCGCCCAGGCCCGCTCCCGGCTCGCCGCGCGCGAGGCGACGGACGCCGAACGGGCGCGCCTCGCCCGCGAGATGCACGACTCGGTGGCCAAGACCCTGCACGGTGTCGCGCTGGCCGCGGACGGCCTCGCGGCCTCGGCGAGCCGGCCGCACACGGACCCGGTGGTCGTCGCACAGCAGGCGGAGCTGATCGCACGCGCCGCCCGCAGGGCCGCCACGGAGACCCGCGCGCTGCTGAGGGACCTGCGCAGTGGGGTGGCCGCGGACACGGACCTGATCGGCGAACTGGACGCGCGCGTGCGCGACTTCACCAGCCGCACGGGCATTCCCGTGGAGTGCCGGGCCACCGCGCCGCCCCGACCGCCGGCGCTGCCGCCCGCGACGACGCACCACCTCCTGAAAATCTGCGACGAGGCGCTGGAGAACGCCCACCGCCACGCGAGTCCCGGCCGGATCGAGGTCCGCACGGATGTGTGCGAGGACCGCCTCCGCATGACCATCAGCGACGACGGGCCCGGCCTCCCCGCGGGCACGGCTCTCGAACACCTCCGCACCGCAGGCCACTTCGGCCTCCTGGGCATGGCCGAACGCGCCACCTCCATCGGAGCCAGCCTCGCCATCGGCCAAGGCGACCGGGCCCGGGGTACCCGCATCAGCGTGGAGGTCCCCCTGCACCCGACAGCCGGAGAAGCCTGATGTCACCGCCCGAGACGGCAGCCCTGCGCGTCCTGATCGCGGACGACAACCCGGTCGTCCGGGCCGGCCTGACCGCACTGCTGTCCGGCCACGAGGACATCACGGTCGTGGCGGAGGCGTCCGACGGCCGCCAGGCCCAGGACGCGGCACACCGGCACCGGCCCGACGTGATCCTGCTGGACGTCCACATGCCCGGCGTCGACGGCCTGACGGCCCTCCCGCACCTCACCCCGCTCGCCCCGGTCCTCATGCTCACCTACAGCGGCGAACCGGAGACCACGCTGGAAGCGCTGCGCAGGGGAGCGGCGGGATATCTGGTCCACGGCGAGTTCACGGTGGACCAGCTCCTGACGGCGGTACGGGACGCGAGCCGGGGCCGCCCACATGTGTCTCCGACGGCCACGGAGGCGCTGCTGGGGCATCTGCGGGGTGACGGCGCAAGTGCGACTGCACACGGCAACGCGGCGAACGTGGCGCAGAATCGCGGCACTTATTCCTCTACCCCTTCACAATTGCAACTCGATGTGGGACAGTCGACGCCGTTGGGTGCTCAACTCAGCGCGCGGGAAGCGGAGATCATGGACCTCATCGCCACGGGCCTGACGAACCAGCAGATCGCCGCGGCCTGCTTCATCAGCGAGAAGACGGTCAAGAACCACATCAACCGCATCTTCGCCAAGCTCCACAGCACCAGCCGCGCGGAGGCGACGGCCAAGTGGCTGGGCACGGCCCCCCGGGAGCAGAGGTGAACGCCTGGGCCCGCTTTTGGGCCCACGGACCCTCGGCCGACGCCCCGTCACGCCCCTACGCTCCCGGTGCCGACAGAGGGGAGCACCATGAGCAACTGGATCAACCGCACCGCCCGCGACGACAGGGGCCAGACGGCGGTGGAGTATCTGGGCATCATCGCGGTCGTGGTCGCCATCGTGTTGGCGATCACGGGCACGGACATCGGCAACACCATCTATACCGCCATCACGGACAAGATCAACGAGGTCATCGGCGGCTGATGCCCCGCCGGCCGTACGGCGACGCAGGGCAGGCCTTTCCTGTCTACATCACGGTGATAGCGGGCCTGCTTCTGCTTGCGTTCGCGTATCTTGCGGTCGGCCAGGCCGCGGCCAGGAGGAGCGACGCCCAGACCGCGGCGGATGCGGCGGCTCTCGCAGCGGCCCAGGACACCAGGGACCAGCTGGTCGACCTGTGGGTGGAGAAGCTGCGCGATCCGACCACCTGGCCGGCCATCCTCGACGGAGACGTTCACACCGCCGACTCCTGCTCACGCGCATACGAACTCGCCGCACAGAACGACGCCTCCGTCGGCCTGTGCACGCCCGTAGAGCCACTGGGCTACGAAGTCGACGTCAAGACCGACAAACCCGTGGGCGACTCCGTCGTCCCTGGCACGGAGAACCGGTACGCGGTGGCTTCCGCAAGGGCCGCGGTCGAGCCGCTCTGCATCTTCAAGGCTGCGCAGAAGGACACCGTGAAGGGGGCGCTTCCTCACCTCATGTGCAAGGACCGCGACTGGGACATCGACCCCGAGGATCCGGAGGGTCTCCCGGAACCGAAGGACCTCTTCGACGTCCACCTGGTGTCGAACGAGTAGCGAACGACGAGTGGAGAAGGAAGCGGAGCGATGAGCATGCGCAGGGGGATGGCCGCACTGGCCGTGGCGGTCGGGCTGGCAGTCGGTGTGTCCGCCTGTGGCGGGGGAGGCGACGACAAGCCGAAGCCGAAGTCGTCAGCGTCTGCTTCGCAGAACGGCGACTCGAAGCCAACCGCTCAGGAGGGCCAGTCGGACGCCCCCATGGCCGAGATGAAGGGCCCGAACGGCCTGCTGCTCCAAGTCACCTCGGCCCAGCGGGACGCGGGCGGATTCGTCACCGTGAACGGGAACCTGAAGAACGACGGTGCCCAGCGTGTGACCGTCCCCGCCGGCGTGCGAGGGGACGAGACGGAGATCGTGCGACACGGCATGTCCCTCGGCGGCGCGACCTTGGTGGACAGCAAGGAGAAGAAGCGGTACTACGTGCTGCGTGACACCGACGGAAGGCCGCTCACCACCACCGGCTTCTCCTCGCTCAAGCCCGGGGAGACACTTGCCTTCTTCATTCAATTCCCCGCTCCACCGGCCGGCACCACAGAAGTGACCTTCCAACTGCCCATGTTCGCCAGTGGCGCGATCCAGATCTCGGGCTGAGGCACCCCCATGACTCTCACCCGGACCCTCTCCCTCACTGCCGCCGTCCTCCTTCTCACCGTGACCACGGCCTACGCCGACGGCGGGCCGAGCGTGCCGCCCGGTGCCGAGGCCACTGCCGCCGCCCCTGTGCAGGTGGACCCGCGCGACCCCGACCTCAAGCTGCCCGAAGGGGCCACGCTGGCCGCGCCCAAGGTGCTGGACATCAAGTCCGTCGTCGAGGACCAGTCGGGAGACGAGCGCCGTGAGGACACCAACGCGGATGTGAAGTTCGCCCTGCAGGCCGAGGTGCTGTTCGGCAAGGACAGCGCCAAGCTCGGCCCGGACGCGCGGGCGCGCATCGCCGCCATCGCCGGGGAGATCAAGAAGCAGCACGCCACCCGCATCCGCGTCTTCGGCTTCACCGACAACCTCGGCTCCGCCGCCCACGGCGACGTCCTGTCCCGGCAGCGCGCCAACGCCGTACAGGAAGCCCTGGACACAGACCTGAACGACCCGGGCGTCACCTTCGAGGTCAGGGGATACGGCGAGGACTACCCGATCGCCTCGAACGCCACGGAGGAGGGCCGCCGCAAGAACCGCCGCGTCGAGGTCAGTTTCCCGCGCTCGGAAAGCTGACCCGCACCCCCACCCGCACCCCCCACCGGGCCATCGCGCCCGCCTCCGCCTCCAGCACGTGCCGCGCCCGCAGCCGGGGCCTGCCCAGCCGCCCCGGCCGCATGGTGCGCACGGCGACGACGCGCAGGCGCCGGTCGAGGTAGGCGACGTCGATGGGCATCCGCATCCGGAAGGTGTGGACACTGTTCGCGGGGGAGAGCAGCATCGCCCCGTCCAGGGCGGTGCGCCCCAGCAACCCCTTCGTGCGGGCGCGATAGGAGGCCGCGATCTCCAGCGGTACCCGGACCGCCCCCGCGCCCTCGCCGACCGTCAGTACGCCCCGCCCGTCCCGCAGCTCCCGCCGCAGTCCCATGGCGCCCTCCCCGTAAAGCAGTTGTCCCCCCGGCCACCCCAGGATAAGAACCTTCCATGACTGCACTCGGCGTCGTCTTTCGTCCTCAGCTTCCGCCCGAGCGGTTGCGCGCCGTGGCCGGGGTCGCCGATGCGTGCGGGCTGGAGGAGTTGTGGTTGTGGGAGGACTGCTTCCTGGAGGGCGGGGTGTCCACGGCCGCGGCCGCGCTGGCCTGGACCGAGCGGGTGCGGGTCGGGATGGGACTGCTGCCCGTCCCGCTGCGCAACGTCGCCGTCACGGCCATGGAGGCCGCCGCGCTGGAGCGCATGTTCCCCGGCCGCTCGATCCTCACCGTCGGACACGGTGTGCAGGACTGGATGGCGCAGGTCGGGGCGCGCGCCGCGTCGCCGGTGACGCTGCTCGGCGAGTATCTGCGGGCCCTGCGCGCCCTGCTGGCCGGTGAGCGGCTGAGCACCGAGGGACGCTATGTCCGTCTCGACGACGTCGCGCTCGACTGGCCGCCGCCGGCGCCCGTGCCGGTGCTCGCCGGAGTCACCGGGCCGCGTTCCCTGCGGCTGTCCGGCGAGGCCGCCGACGGCACGCTGCTGACGATGAACAACTCGCCCGACGCCGTGCGGCGGGCGCGCCGCATCGTCGACGAGGGGCGTGCGGCGGCCGGGCGGCTCGGCGACCCGCACCGGATCGTCGTCTACCTCCTCGCCGCCACCGGAGCGGACGCCCGGGCCCGGCTGCGGGCCGAACTCGTGGCCGAGGGCGTCGCCGACGTCCCCGGTCTGGGGGTCGCCGGGGACGCCGTGACCGTCGCCGAGGCCGTCCGGGAGTTCGCCGCGGCCGACGCCGACACCGTCGTACTGCAGCCGACGGCGGACGAGCCCGACCCGGAGGGGTTCGTCCGGTTCGCCGCCGAACAGGTGAAGCCCCTGCTGGTCTGAAGGCGGCCGCCGGGGCCGCTCATCCCGCCGTGCCGTCCCCCGTCGCGCCGTCGATCAGCTCCCGCACGATGTCCATGTGGCCGGCGTGCCGTGCCGTCTCCTCGATCATGTGGACCAGCACCCAGCGCAGGGACACCTCGCGGTCCTTGTGCCACTCCGGGTGGCCCACCGCGTCCAGCGGCAGTTCGGTGATCGTGCGGTCGGCGGCGGTGCGGGCGCGGCCGTAGAAGGCGACGATCTGTTCCGCCGTCTCGTCGTCGGAGGCGTACATGTCCTCGTCCGAGTACGGGTCGAACCACAGCGGTTCCACCTCGCGGCCGAACGTGCCGACGAACCAGCCGTACTCCACCGAGGCCAGGTGTTTGACCAGCCCGAGCAGATTGGTGCCGGTGGGTGTCATGGGGCGGCGCAGCCGCTCCTCGTCCAGTCCCCGCAGCTTGCCGAGCACCGCGTCCCGGTGCCGGTCCAGGCTCGCCCGGAGTGTCTCCTTCTCGCCGCCCGCGTAGGGCATGCCCGCGTCCGCGTCACTCACCTCGTCGTTCGCCATGCCGCCGAAATTAGCAGCGGCCACTGACAACGCCCTGCGATCATCGCCCGTATGAACGCACACCCGCACGGCCGTACCTTCGAAGACCTCGTCTCCGAGGCGGTCGCCGCGCCCACCGAGGGCTGGGACTTCTCCTGGTTCGAGGGGCGGGCCACCGAGGCACGGCCGTCCTGGGGGTACGCCACGTCGATGGCCGAGCGGCTCGGCTCGGCCACCGCCGTCCTCGACCTGCAGACCGGGGGAGGGGAAGTGCTCGACTTCGCCCTCGGGCGCGCGGCCGGCGCCCCCGCCCTCGTCGTCGCCACCGAGGGCTGGCCGCCGAACGTGGCCAAGGCGACCGCGCTGCTGCGGCCGCGCGGCGTCGCGGTGGTCGCCTCGCCGGACGAGGCGCCGCTGCCGTTCTCCGACGCCGCCTTCGACCTCGTCGTGAGCCGGCACCCGGTGCGGCCGCACTGGGCGGAGATCGCCCGCGTCCTGGAGCCCGGCGGCACGTACTTCGCGCAGCACGTCGGTCCGAGCAGCGTCTTCGAACTCGTCGAGTACTTCCTCGGGCCGCAGTCCCGGGAGATGCGCGGCGCCCGGGACCCGCGGAGCGAGCGCGCCGACGCGGAGGCGGCGGGGCTGGAGGTCGTGGACCTGCGGGCCGAGCGGCTGCGGATGGAGTTCCACGACATCGGGGCCGTGGTGCACTTCCTGCGGAAGGTGGTCTGGATGGTCCCCGGTTTCACCGTGGAGGCGTACGAGCCGCAGCTGCGCGCGCTGCACGAGCGGATCCAGGCCGAGGGGCCCTTCGTCGCGCACAGCAGCCGGCACCTCTTCGACGCGCGCAAGGCGAGTCACTGACGTCACTTGCCTCACACGGTTTCCACATCGTTATCGCGAGCGGCTCGCCTTCACCCGGCTGCCTCACATAGGTTCAGACCAAGGCGATTCGCGTGAGCAAAGCTGCGCGGGCGGTACCGCGCAGTGGAGGGGGCTGCGCGGTACCGGCGCCGTCAAGGACGCGGACCCGTCAACGATGCGGACCCTTCAACGATGCGGACCCTTCAAGGGCGCTGACCCGTAAATGGCGCTGACCCGGCAAGGGCGCCTGACCCGTCAAGGACGCTGACGCGCCGGGTCGCCCATCGGAGGGACGGCCGCAGGCATGTTCCCCCTCACCCCGAAAACCGCGCCCACCACGCCTTCTTCCCCCAGCGGGCTGTCGCCGGCCGGATTCGGAGAGTAGTTGTGGCACGCCGATGCACACACCTGCCCTTACGAAGGGTTATGGTGGAAACCCCCCCCTCGGGCCGGTCCGTCTCCCCCCCACGGACCGGCCCGTTTTCTTTTCCCCTCCGCGCCCGCTCCAGCAGGGCGCCCGGGGGCGCCGCCGCAGCCGCCGTACGCCGGACACCCGTTGGCGGCCACCCGGGCCGGCGGGGGTAGGCTTCGCCATCGGGGACCGCCATACGGACAGGTGCCGCGCCCGGCCGAGCCCGGCGCGCATGTCCGATCCGCACCGGAGGGGCTGACAATCACGTGAACCTGCGCGACAAGCTGCGCGGCCTGCTCGTCAAGCTGTACGCGCGGCGGGTGGAAGGCCACCTGGACCACGCTCAGGTGCCCAAGCACATCGGCGTCATCATGGACGGCAACCGGCGCTGGGCGAAGGCCGCGGGCTCGACCACCGAGCAGGGACACCAGGCCGGGGCCGACAAGATCGAGGAGTTCCTCGGCTGGTGCAGCGAGACCGACGTCGAGGTCGTCACCCTCTGGCTGCTGTCCACGGACAACCTCAGCCGCCCGGAGGACGAGCTGCGCCCGCTGCTCGGCATCATCGAGGGCGTCGTGCGCACCCTCGCCGCCGACGGCCGCTGGCGCGTGCACCACGTCGGCACCCCCGACATCCTCCCGGCCGGCATGCAGCGCACCCTGAAGGAGGCCGAGGAGTCCACCGCGCACGTCGAGGGGATAGTGGTCAACGTCGCCATCGGCTACGGCGGCCGCCAGGAGATCGCCGACGCCGTGCGCTCCATGCTGTTCGACGCCCACGAGCGGGGCATGGCGATGGACGACCTCGCCGAGCAGGTCGACGTCGACATGATCGGCCGTCACCTGTACACCAGCGCCCAGCCCGACCCCGACCTCGTCATCCGCACCAGCGGAGAGCAGCGGCTGTCCGGTTTCATGCTGTGGCAGACCGCGCACTCGGAGTACTACTTCTGCGAGGTCTTCTGGCCGGCCTTCCGCAAGGTCGACTTCCTGCGTGCCCTGCGCGACTACGCGGCCCGCCACCGCCGTTACGGCGGCTGACACGGCGGCACGCCGCCGTCCCCCCGGGGAGAAATCCCCGTGTACCCCGTTTCGCGCGGAAGTAACACGGAGTTCACCGCTGCGCCGCCCTGCCCTGTGGCATGGCGGCGCATTTTCGAGGGCATAAGGCAAGCAGGTCGACACCCGAACCACGGGCGTCGTATCTCAGCGGACGGCACGGGGCCGTCCGCCCGGGAGGCCCTTTGCACCAGCCCGACCGTGCGGCCACCGCGCGGAAGCAGCCGCGGAGGGCCGGTTCACGGCCCGCCGCATGCGAGGGCGAGCCACCGGCCCAGCTCCACTTCGTCGCTCCCCGACCTCATCCGAGGGGGTACGTCCTTCCGTGGTGACCAGCACAAAGCGCCCCAAGCCAGACCGGCGCACCTACGTTCTCGACACCAGCGTCCTGCTGGCCGACCCGAACGCCTTGAGCCGCTTCGACGAGCACGAGGTCGTGCTCCCCATCGTCGTGGTCACGGAGCTGGAGGCCAAGCGGCACCATCCCGAACTCGGGTATTTCGCCCGGCAGGCCCTGCGTCTGCTCGACGACCTCCGGGTACGGCACGGCCGCCTCGATGCCCCCATTCCGACCGGGGACCTCGGCGGGACCGTACGGGTCGAGCTCAACCACTCGGACCCCAGCGTGCTGCCCAGTGGCTACCGGCTGGGGGACAACGACTCCCGCATCCTCGCGGTCGCACGCAACCTCCAGGCGGAGGGGTTCGACGTCACCGTCGTCTCGAAGGACCTCCCGCTCAGGATCAAGGCGTCCTCGGTGGGTCTGCTCGCCGAGGAGTACCGGGCCGAACTGGCCATCACGGAGAACTCCGGCTGGACCGGGATGAGCGAACTCACCCTGCCGGCCGAACAGGTGGACATCCTCTTCGAGGAAGGACACCTGTACGTCCCGCAGGCGGCCGACCTGCCCGTGCACACGGGGCTGACCATCCACTCCGAGCGCGGCAAGGCCCTCGGCCGTGTCACGCCGGACGGCAACGTCCGCCTGGTGCGCGGCGACCGGGAGGCGTTCGGCATCAAGGGCCGCAGCGCCGAGCAGCGCATCGCGCTGGACCTGCTGCTCGACCCGGACGTCGGGATCGTGTCCATGGGCGGCCGGGCCGGCACCGGCAAGTCGGCGCTCGCCCTGTGCGCCGGTCTGGAGGCGGTCCTGGAACGCCGCCAGCACCAGAAGGTGATGGTCTTCCGCCCGCTGTACGCGGTCGGCGGCCAGGAGCTGGGCTATCTGCCCGGCTCCGAGGCGGAGAAGATGAGCCCGTGGGCGCAGGCCGTCTTCGACACGCTCTCGGCGGTCACCTCGCGCGAGGTCATCGAGGAGGTCACCGCGCGCGGGATGCTGGAGGTCCTGCCGCTCACCCACATCCGCGGCCGCTCGCTGCACGACGCGTTCGTCATCGTCGACGAGGCCCAGTCGCTCGAACGCAACGTCCTGCTGACCGTGTTGTCCCGGATCGGGGCGAATTCCCGGGTCGTTCTGACCCATGACGTGGCCCAGCGGGACAATCTGCGCGTCGGGCGCTACGACGGTGTCGTCGCCGTCGTGGAAAAGCTGAAGGGGCATCCGCTCTTCGCGCACGTCACGCTCAACCGGTCCGAGAGGTCCCAGATCGCGGCGCTTGTGACCGAAATGCTGGAGGACAGCAGCATCTGATCCGGAATTCCCGGAGGTTGGCGCCGTCCCGCAAAGGTGGAGAGCCTAGCGGGGCGGCGCCGCCGTATGTGGGAGTTCGATGAAATCCCCGGGCTCAAACGGGATGTGAGCTTTCACACGCGACTCGGAATTGCGGTGCGGCGCCGGGTTACGGCTAGAGTCTCACTCCTGTCAGGCCCCGCATACGACACACTTGTACCCCCAGCGGTACGGCACCACAGCAGGAACCCAACTCCATAGCAGCCGTCGTATGCCGCCCGAGCACCACGCGGCGCTCCCCAGCAGGGAGTTGCCCACCGGGCCCGCGCCTCCCGTGACCCCGCAGTTGGGGAGGCCAGTGTTCAGGGGCACGATTGCGTCCGCCAGGGTCACCGAAGCGGGCGATGCTGGAAGGAAACCGTGTGAGCCGGATTTCGGTCCGGGGATTCGCAGTGGCCTCCGCCACCGCGGTCACCGCTGTCGGAAGCGTCGTCGGCGTTGCCTCGGGCAGCACCGCGCAGCCCAACGACGCCGAGGCGACGGCATCCGAGGTCACGCTCCTCGCGGACATACCCGCGGGTCAGCAGGCCCAGGTGCAGACCGCGTCCCTCGCGCAGCAGGCCGACGCACAGGCCATCGCCGCGGACGCGAGCGCCAAGAAGACCGCCGAGGAAGCGGCCCGCAAGGCGGCCGCCGAGACCGCGATCGCGAAGAAGGAAGCCGCCGAGAAGGCGGCCAAGGAAGCCAAGGAGCGCGAGGAGGCCAAGAAGGCCGCCAGCCGCAGCGCCGTCCGGGACGCCTCCACCTTCGCCGTCCAGAGCTCCTACACGGTCTCGCAGATCCAGGCGATGGCGCGTCAGATGGTCGGCGGCGGCCAGTTCCAGTGCTTCAGCAACATCGTGGACCACGAGTCCAGCTGGAACTACCAGGCCGTCAACGCCTCCTCCGGCGCCTACGGTCTCTTCCAGGCTCTGCCCGGCTCCAAGATGTCCTCCGTCGGCGCCGACTGGCAGACCAATCCGGCCACCCAGATCAAGTGGGGCCTGAACTACATGAACAGCCGGTACGGCAGCCCGTGCGACGCCTGGTCGTTCTGGCAGGCCAACCACTGGTACTAGGTCCGCCCGGCCCGGTACACCCTTTCGCTCAACCTCGCGCAGCCCCTCCCCGTCCTAGGGGGAGGGGCTTTCGCCCTGTACGGTCGTACGCGACGGCTCCGGGGGGAGTGGTGAGGGCAGACGGGGGAAGAGGACGGATCATGTCGCGAGTGCCAGGGTGGCTCGGCCGGCTCGGCGCCGGACTGACCGGAATAAGCGAGCGGCTCGACGAGCGCCGCGCCGAGTTCGAGCGGGAGGACGACGACCACGAACCGGTCGCGCCCGCCGAGCACGTGCCCCCGCCCCCCGACTACGCGCCCACGGTCCCGGCCCGCCCGGACCCCGCGCAGGCCGTCCCCTGGGGCGTCCGCGTCGCGGCCGAGGCCGGCTGGCGGCTGCTGATCCTGGCCGGCACGCTGTGGGTGCTGATGCGGGTCATCAGCGCCGTCCAGCTCGTCGTCCTCGCCTTCGTCACCGCGCTGCTCATCACCGCGCTGCTCCAGCCGTCGGTGGCGCGGCTGACCCGTATGGGCGTGCCGCGCGGCCTCGCCACGGCGATGACGGCGATCTTCGGCTTCGTCGTGATGGGGCTGATCGGCTGGTTCGTGAGCTGGCAGGTCATGGAGAACATCGACAACCTCTCCAGCCAGATCCAGGACGGCATCGACGAGCTGCGCAAATGGCTGCTCAACAGCCCGTTCCACGTCACCGACAAGCAGATCAACCAGATCGCGAAGAACCTGCGCGAGGCGATCGGCGCCAACACCGACCAGATCACCTCGGCCGGGCTTGAGGGCGTACAGGTCGTCGTGGAGGCCCTCACCGGCATCCTGCTGACCGTCTTCTCCACGCTCTTCCTGCTGTACGACGGCCGCCGCATCTGGGAATGGACCATGAAGCTGGTCCCGGCCGCCGCCCGCCCGGGCGTGGCCGGCGCCGGCCCGCGCGCCTGGCGCACCCTCACCGCGTACGTGCGCGGCACGGTGATCGTCGCGCTCATCGACGCGATCTTCATCGGCCTCGGCATCTACTTCCTCAATGTGCCGATGGCCGTGCCGCTCGCGGTGTTCATCTTCCTGTTCGCCTTCATCCCGCTCGTCGGCGCGGTCGTCTCGGGCGCGCTCGCGGTCGTGGTGGCGCTCGTGACGCAGGGCGTGTTCACGGCCGTGATGGTCCTGGTCGTGGTGCTCGCCGTGCAGCAGATCGAGGGGCACATCCTGCAGCCGTTCATCCTCGGCCGGGCCGTGCGGGTGCATCCGCTCGCGGTGGTGCTGTCGGTGGCGGCCGGCGGCATGATCGCCGGGATCGGCGGCGCGGTGGTGGCGGTGCCGCTCGTGGCGGTGACCAACTCGGTCGCCGGCTATCTGCGGGCGTACTCCCACGAGGCGGCGACCCGGCACACGCCGCGGCCGCGCGGCGCGACGGCGTCGGACGTGGCGGCGGCGAAGGCGGCCGCCGCGGAGCCGGCCGCCACGCCGGAGCCCGCAAGCGAGACGCCGCCGGCCTGAACCCCGGCCCGCGGCGCGGCGCGCTCGGCCGGCGACGGCGCTCGGCCCGAGGCTCGCGGCGGCGCTTGGCCGGAGGCTCACGGCGGCGCTCGGCCCGAGGCTCGCGGCCCGCGCTCGGTTTGAGCCGTACGTTCGGTGGGTCCCACGCAGACGAAGGCCCCGCCCACCCGATGGTGGACGGGGCCTTCGCGGCAGGCGCTGGCCCGGGCCCTACTCGGCCAGGACCGCCTCCGCCTCCAGCGTCACGCCGACGGCCTGGACGACCGAGGCGATCTTGAAGGCCTCCTGGACGACCTCGCGCTCGACGCCGGCCTTGCGCAGCACCTGCTCGTGCGAGTCCAGGCACATGCCGCAGCCGTTGATCGCGGAGACCGCGAAGGACCACAGCTCGAAGTCGGTCTTGTCGACACCGGGGTTGCCGATGACGTTCATCCGCAGGCCCGCGCGCAGGTTGCCGTACTCGTGGTCCGACAGCAGGTGGCGGGTGCGGTAGAAGACGTTGTTCATCGCCATGACGGCCGCGGCCGCCTTCGCGGCCTGGTACGCCTCAGGCGTCAGGTTCGCCTTCGCCTCCGGCTCCAGCTCGCGCAGCACGATCGGGGAGCGCGAGGCGATCGCGGTCGCCAGCACCGTGCCCCACAGCTGCTGCGCGGGCAGGTCGGAGTTGCCGATGACCGAGCCCAGGTTGAGCTTCAGGTCCTTGGCATAGTCCGGGACGCGGGACTTCAGGGAGTCGAGGGACATGCCTCACTCACCAGCCAGCAGCTTGACCGGGTCCAGGGTCTCGTCGCCCTTGCTCCAGTTGCACGGGCACAGCTCGTCGGTCTGCAGGGCGTCCAGGACCCGCAGGACCTCCTTCGGGTTCCGGCCGACGGAACCCGCGGTCACCATGGTGAACTGGATCTCGTTGTTCGGGTCGACGACGAACACGGCGCGCTGCGCGAAGCCGTCCTCGCCCTCGATGCCGAGCTCGCGCATCAGCTCGTGCTTGGAGTCCGCCATCATCGGGAACGGCAGGTCCGTCAGGTCCGGGTGGTCCTTGCGCCAGGCGTGGTGGACGAACTCGGAGTCACCGGAGAAGCCGAGGATCTGCGCGTCGCGGTCGGCGAACTCGTCGTTCAGCTTGCCGAAAGCGGCGATCTCGGTCGGGCACACGAAGGTGAAGTCCTTGGGCCACGCAAAGACGACCTTCCACTTGCCCTCGTAGGTCTTGTGGTTGATCGTGTCGAACTCCTTGCCCTTCTCCAGCGAGACGCAGGCGGTCAGTTCGAACTCGGGGAACTTGTCACCGACAGTGAGCACACGCTCTCCTTGCAGCGAAGAAACACCCCTTTTGAGGGTGTTTCCCATGGGTTGGACGCTGTTGATGTTGGCACACCGTGCATTGATTACGGAAATAGCTACACTCGGTCGAGTTGATCGGAGGGAGTTATCAGTGAGCGTCACGGGTGTGACCGGCGGGGCCGGCGGCAAACGGAAACAGCCCAGCCTGGCGCAGTTGCGGGCCTTCGCCGCGGTCGCCGAGCATCTGCACTTCCGCGATGCCGCGGCGGCGATCGGGATGAGCCAGCCGGCGCTCTCCGGCGCGGTGTCCGCGCTGGAGGAGACACTCGGTGTCACCCTCCTCGAGCGTACGACGCGCAAGGTGCTGCTGTCGCCGGCCGGTGAACGGCTCGCGGTGCGCGCCAGGGCCGTACTCGACGAGGTCGGGGCGCTGCTGGAGGAGGCCGAGGCGGTACGGGCGCCGTTCACCGGGGTGCTGCGGCTCGGGGTGATCCCGACGGTCGCGCCGTATCTGCTGCCGACGGTGCTGCGGCTGGTGCACGAGCGGTATCCGGCGCTGGATCTCCAGGTGCACGAGGAGCAGACGGCTTCCCTCGTGGAGGGGCTGAACTCCGGGCGGCTGGACCTGCTGCTGCTCGCGGTGCCGCTCGGGGTGCCCGGCGTGGTCGAACTCCCGCTGTTCGACGAGGACTTCGTGCTCGTCACGCCGCTGGACCACCGGCTCGGCGGGCGGGAGGGGATCCCCCGGGAGGCGCTGAAGGAACTGAATCTGCTGCTGCTGGACGAGGGTCACTGCCTGCGGGACCAGGCGCTCGACATCTGCCGCGAGGCGGGGCGCGAGGACGCGCCGGTGACGACCACGGCGGCCGGGCTGTCCACGCTGGTGCAGCTGGTCGCCGGGGGACTGGGCTGCACGCTGCTGCCGCGGACGGCGCTGAAACTGGAGACGGCGCGGAGCAGTCAGCTGCTCACGGGGTACTTCGCGCCGCCGGCGCCCACGCGGAGGGTGGGGTTGGCCATGCGGACCGGGGCCGCGCGTTCCGGGGAGTACGGGGAGTTGGCGGGGGCGTTGCGGGGGGCTCTGCGGTTGTTGCCGGTGCGGGTTGTCTCTGACGGGTAAGCATCTGCCGTTCAGTTGTCTGTCGTCTGCGGCTGCATCGTGGCTGGTCGCGGTTGCCTGCGGCGCCGGTTGCCTGCGGCGCCGGGTGCCTGCGGCGCCGGGTGCCTGCGGCGCTGGGTGCGTTGTTGTCTGCGGGTTTCGTTGTGGCTGGTCGCGGTTGCCTGCGGCGCCTGGTCGTGTTTCGTCTGCGGGTTTCGTTGTGGCTGGTCGCGCCGTTCCCCGCGCCCCTTTTTTGCCTGCGGCGGCCCCTCGCTGTCCGGTGGGTGGTTGCGGTCTTCGCCTCCGGCCGGTGGGTGAGTCGGGGACGGGGTGGGGGGTGTCCGTCCTCGGTCCGGCCGGCCGTTTCCGACGAGGGCGCCGTGTCACGGTGCCGGACGCTGCGGGCGGACACCCCCCACCCCGGCCCCTTCCCGCCGTACGCGGCTACTCCGTGCGCAGGCCTTCCGGGCGCATCAGTTTCAGCAGGGGCGGCAGGCTGAGGAGCGTCACGGCGAGGACGATCGCCGCGCCTACGCCGGACATCGACAGGACGCTCGGCCAGTCCACGTGGATCGGGGTGGCCGTCATCCTGAGCAGGACCGCGCCCAGGGTCATGCCCACCGCCGCGGCCAGCAGGAGGCCGAGGGCGATCGGGATCGCCGTCTGCCACAGGACCGACAGGCTCAGCGTGCGGCGCCGGGTGCCGAAGGCGACCAGGGACGACAGCAGTGTGCGGCGTTCGCGCAGCTGCTCCAGCTGGGAGACCAGCAGGCTCGCCCCGATCAGGGCCAGCACGCAGGTCGCGCCGACGAAGAGGCCGGTGCGGATCGCGGCGAACTTCGGGGACTGCAGGGTCGCCGACCACAGCATCGCGTCGGCCCTGGGGTCGATACGGGCCGCGGTGTTGCGGGCGTACTCGACGGCGTCCGGTACGGAGTGGTCGAAGCCGAGGAAGAGCTGCCCGGTCAGTGCCGGGGCCGCCCGAGGGGGCAGGGCGCTCGGCGTGAGCAGGAAGCCGGAGCGCTTGATGCCGTTGGGGTCCTTGATCGAGTCGGCCTGCCTCAGGTGCGCCGGCACATGCCAGGGGAGCTCCCGGCCGTGGTTGTCGCCGTAGGACGGGTCGATGAACAGCGTGCGGCCCGGGTGGGCGAGCTTCGCCGTCTGGCCGTCCTCGTACTCGCCGCCGCGCAGGGCGAAGACGTCGCCGTCGCGGCAGGACGGCAGTGCGGCCAGCTCCCGCAGGGCCGCGCAGTCGCCGACCATCAACTCGGTGCCCAGTTCGGGCTCCTTGCGGCCGTCGCCGACGGAGACCTGGGACAGCGCCGTCACCTGGCTCACGCCCCGGGTCCGCCGGAACTTCTGCGCCGCGTCCCCGAGCGCGTCGCCGGCGGGGAACGTCACCTGCATCTGAGCCCGTGTCACGTCCTTCCCGGAGGAGCGGGTGTAGTCGCCCTCGACGCCCGCGAACAGCATCTGCAGAGCGATCGCGCCGGCCACCGCCACCGCGATCCCGTTGACCATCCGGGCCGCGGTGCCGCTGCTCAACTGCAGGCGTCGCACGGCAAGTTGCCAGGCGATGCCGCCGGAGCCGAGGCGGGCGACGACCGTCTCCACCACCCACGGCAGCAGGGCGGTCACCCCGACCAGGAGCAGCAGCACACCGCCCGAGACCAGGTACTGGTTGAAGTTCCCGTTGCTGCGGCCCTGGCCGACCATCGGGTAGAGCATCGCGAGGCCCGCCAGCGGCAGCAGCAGCCGCCACCACAGTCTGCGCCGCGCGGGCTTCGCCGTGCGGATCACGCCCAGCGGCTCGATGACGACCCCGCGCAGCGCGAACAAGGTGACGAGTACGGCTGCCGCGGGCACCGCCACGGCCACGAGCACGGCGAGCAGCGGGGTGGGGTTGAGAGAGCTGGGGAAGACGCTGATGTCCAGTACGTCGAAGGTCCCGGCCAGCTGCCGGCCGAGCACGAAGAACCCGCTGCCGAGGACCAGCCCGAGCAGGGCGCCGCCGAGCGCCTCACCGGCGGCGATACGCCGGGTCATGCCGCTGTCGGAGCCGACCAGCCGTAGCGCGGCCAGCCGGCGGTCGCGCTGCTCGCCGCCGAAGCGCACGGCCGCGGCGATGAACACCGCCACCGGCATCAGCAGGATGAGGAAGATGACGAGGACGAGCAGCAGCAGAACGGGGTCCATGCGCTCGGAGGTGGCGTTGGGGTTGCCGAAGTGTTCGAGGCGCGTCACCCGGCCGCCGTCGACCTGGGACGACAGCCCGTCCGCACCGCGGTAGAAGAGGAGTTCGGCCGGCCCGAGCAGCCCGCTCTCGCCGATGGTGCCGACGATCCGCTCCGGCAGCCGCTCCCGCAGCAGCCGGCCGTCGTCGGACTCGAGCAGCCTCTTCAGCGCGGGGGAGACCACCATCTCGCCCTTGGCGGGGAAGGCGTCCACGCCGGGCGGCAGCGGCGCGTGCGGGCCCTCCGGCTGCACCGCGCGCCCCAGCACGTCCTTGTCCCGGAACGACGTCCCCGCGTCCGCGACCACGAGGGAGCGGTCCGACTTCTTGACACCCTCACCGGTGTACAGGCTGGCGCGCGCCTCGCTGCGCTCGTGCCGTACCGCCAGCGCGCTCGGGATCGCGGTGGTGAGCAGCAGCAGCGCCACGCCCAGTCCCACTCCCACGGCCGTCAGCACGGCCCGGATCCATCCCTCGCGGCCGCCGCTGTAGGCGAACCGCACCCCCATGGCCAGGTCCCTGGCCCACTGCCGCAGGCTCATACCGCGCGCTCCATGTCCCGGGACTTGCCGTCGCGTACGACGACCTCGCGGTCGGAGTAGGCGGCCACCCGGGCCTCGTGCGTGACGAGGACGACGGCGGCGTTGGCGGAACGGGCCGCGTCGGTCAGCAGCTCCATCACGCGCTCGCCGTTGAGGGAGTCCAGGGCGCCGGTGGGCTCGTCGGCGAAGACGACACGGGGGTTGGTGACCAGCGCACGGGCGACGGCGACGCGCTGCCCCTGCCCGCCGGACACCTCACCGGGCCGCTTCTTCCTCAGATCGTCGACCTCGAGCCGCTCCATCCACCCGAGCGCGGCCCGCTCGGCCTCCTTGCGGGAGGTGCCGTTGAGCCGCAGCGGCAGGGCCACGTTCTCGACGCACGTCAGCTCGGGCACGAGCTGGCCGAACTGGAAGACGAACCCGAACTCGCTCCGGCGCAGCGCGCTGCGCTGGGCGTCGCTCATGGCCGACAGCTCGCGCCCGGCGTACCTGATGGTGCCGGCGTCGGGCGGGACGATACCGGCGAGGCAGTGCAGCAGCGTCGACTTGCCGGAGCCGGAGGGGCCCATGACGGCGACGACCTCACCGGGATGGATGGAGAACGAGGCGCCGTCCAGGGCGACGGTGGGCCCGTAGACCTTGCGCAGCTCATCGGCGGCGAGCAGGGAACCGGCGGGGGCGTTCACGGGGCCACCACCGCCTGACGCAGCTTGTCCAGACGGGCGGCGGTCAGCTCGAGCCAGCGCAGGTCGGCCTCCAGGTGGAACAGTGCGTGATCGCAGATCAACTGATCCGCCAGATCACCCTTGCGCTTGCGCTCGGTCAGGATGCGCATGCTGCGCAGATGCTCCGAACGCTGCGTGTCAAGAATGTCGGCGGCGTCGCGGCGGGTGAGCAGCGCGAGGACGACCTTGGTGTACAGCGTCGACTGCAGATACGGCTCGGGCTTCTCCGGCGTCGCGAGCCACCGCTCCACGTCGGTGATACCGGCCTCGGTGATCGCGTACCGCTTGCGCTCGGGGCCGCCGCCGGCCTCGATGCCGTCGACCTCGACGAGACCGTTCTTCAGCAGGCGGGACATCGTCGAGTAGACCTGGCCGTAGTGCAGCGGCCGGTCGTGACCGAACTTCTCGTCGAAGGCCCGCTTGAGGTCGTATCCGTGCCGCGGACCGGACTCCAGGAGCCCCAAAAGGGTGTGACCGATGGACATGACGACGACTGTACACACCGTGTATACGCCCCGTGTATACACGGAGTGCGGACCCCATGGCAGCGAGTGCGCCCCCGCAGGTCGGAGACGATTGTCACGGTTCAGAAACACGCCGGCGCGCAGCCGACGACGGCGGGCAGCCGCGTACGGCGGTGAGGGGACGGGGTGGGGGGTGTCCGCCCGCAGCGTCCGGCACCGTGACACCGAGCCCTAGTCGGAAACGGCCGGCCGGACCGAGGACGGACACCCCCCACCCCGGCCCCGACTCAGAAACCGGCCGCAGGCGCAGACAGCAACCGCCCACCGGACGGCAACGGGCCGCCGCAGGCACAAAAGGGGCGCGGGGAACGGCGCGACCAGCCCCCACGCACCCGCAGACAACAACGCACCCAGCGCCGCAGGCACCCGCGCCGCAGGCGCCACGCACCCGCAGACGAAACGAACCCCTCAGGACTGCCCCCGCGGCCGCCCCCGCCGAGGCATGGGCCCGGCGTCCCGCGGCAACCGCCCCGCCTCCAGCAACGCCTTCCGCAGCAGAAACTCGATCTGCGCGTTTGCCGACCGCAACTCGTCCGACGCCCACCGGGCGAGCGCGTCGTACACAGCCGGATCCAGCCGCAACAGCACCTGCTTGCGCTGCTGCGGCCGCCGCCGGCGAGAAGCCTCCGGCGGCTCCGGCGGCTCCGGCGTCCCCGAGGACTCGGAAGACGTCACTGGTAGAGCGTCCCGGTGTTCAGCACCGGCTGCGGCGCCCGGTCCCCGCACAGCACCACCATCAGGTTCGACACCATCGCCGCCTTCCGCTCCTCGTCCAGCTCCACGATGTCCTGCTCGGCGATCCGTGCGAGCGCCGCCTCCACCATGCCGACGGCCCCGTCGACGATCTCCCGCCGCGCCGCGACGACCGCGCCGGCCTGCTGCCGCTGGAGCATCGCGGAGGCGATCTCCGGAGCGTACGCGAGATGCGTGAACCGGGACTCGATGATCTCCACGCCGGCCGCGTCCACCCGCGCGTGCAGCTCCGCGGCCAGCTTCTCGGTGATTTCCTCGGCGTTGCCGCGCAGCGAGAGCCCGCCCTCGTCGTGGGCGTCGTAGGGGTACTCGATGGCGATGTGCCGCACGGCCGCCTCGGTCTGGGTGGCGACGAACTCCAGGTAGTTGTCGACCTCGAACGTCGCCTGCGCGGTGTCGTTCACCTTCCACACCACGACCGCGGCCAGCTCGATCGGGTTGCCGTAGGCGTCGTTGACCTTGAGGACGGCCGTCTCGTGGTTGCGCACCCGCGTCGAGATCTTCTGCCGCGAGGTGAACGGGTTCACCCAGCGCAGCCCGTCCTCGCGGATCGTGCCCCGGTAGCGCCCGAAGAGCTGCACCACCCGCGCCTCGCCCGGCGCGACCGTGTTCAGCCCGCACAGCGACAGGAAGGACGCGAGGCCGATCAGCACGCCCAGGGTGATCAGTACGCCTTTCACGGCCGCCGCCGTGGCGACCGCGCCGCCCCCGATCGCGCCGACGGCGACGAGCAGCCCCACCAGCCCGAGCAGCAGCGCGAACCCGCCCCCGATGCTGTGCGCGGCGAACTCCCGCACCCGAGGCGCGGGCATGTCCGGCATATCGGCCGAATCCACAGGCGTAGGTGTCGCGGACATGGAGTCCCCCCGTTTCTCGAAGCGGCGCTTCCGTGCCGCCGAAGCTTACGTACGTCTATCTAAGTGATATCACTTTTCCCCGCCGGGGCAACCCTCAACCGCCCCCGAGCGTCGGTTCCCCAGGCAGGGGTGCTCATTGTCACGTCCGTAAAAGACCGGATCGGACGCCCTTTGTCACAACCAGCGGTGTTAGCTTTCTGAGCTGACCTGAGCCCCCGGAACGAGCGGAGCGAGGAAGCACCCCATGGGACGAGCGGAAGAGAGACGAGCGCGGCAGCGTGCGGGACGCCGCGCGGCGCCGGGGCGCCGCCGTTCGTCGCGGACGGCCGGCAAGAGCGGTATACGCCGGCTGTTCACCTGGAAGAAGATCCTCGGCACGATCCTGGGTCTCCTCCTGCTCGGCATCGGCGCCTTCGTCGTGCTCTACATGATGATCGACATCCCCGAGGGGAACGCCGACGCCAAGAAGCAGAGCAACGTCTACAAGTACAGCGACGGCTCGATCATGACCCGCGACGGTGACGTGAACCGCGAGGTCGTCGACCTCGCGCGCGTCCCGAAGAAGGTGCAGCTCACCTTTGTCGCCGCCGAGAACAAGACCTTCTACAAGGACTCCGGCATCGACGTGCGGGGCACCGCGCGCGGCATCCTCAACACGCTCTCCGGCAAGGGCGCGCAGGGCGGCTCGACGATCACCCAGCAGTACGTCAAGAACTACTACCTGACCCAGGAACAGACCGTCAGCCGCAAGCTGAAGGAAATGGTCATCTCGCTGAAGCTGGACCGCGAGAAGTCCAAGGACTACATCCTGGCCGGGTACATCAACACCAGCTACTACGGCCGCAACGCCTACGGCATCCAGGCCGCCGCGCAGGCCTACTACGGCGTCGACGCCGACCAGCTCAGCGTCGAGCAGGGCGCCTACCTCGCCGCACTGCTCCAGGCGCCGAGCCAGTACGACTGGTCCTCCGCCACCGACACCGGCAAGAAGCTGGTGACGCAGCGCTGGAACTACGTGCTGGACAACATGGTCCAGGAGCACTGGCTGGACGCCTCCCAGCGCCAGGCGATGAAGTTCCCCGTCCCCAAGGACCCCAAGCCCTCGCCCGGCCTCAGCGGCCAGAAGGGCTACCTGGTGGCGGCCGCCAACAAGGAGCTGGAGAAGCGGCTCGTCGCCCAGGGCACCGCCGCGAACATGAAGGAGGCCGAGGACCTCGTCGGCCGCGGCGGCTGGACCCTGACCCTCAACATCAACAAGAAGAAGCAGGCGGCGCTGGAGAGTTCCGTCAAGGACGAGCTGACCAGCAAGCTGAAGCCGAAGACCCGCAAGGTCGACGGTGACGTCCAGGCCGGCGGGGTCTCGGTCGACCCCAAGACGGGCGCGGTCGTGGCGATGTACGGCGGCCTGGACTACTACAAGCACTACACGAACAACGCCACCCGCACGGACTACCAGCCCGCCTCCACCTTCAAGCCGGTCATCCTGGCCGCCGCGATCGACGAGGCCGCGACGACCCAGAAGGGCCAGGCGATCGCTGCCGACACGATCTACGACGGCACCAGCAAGCGCCCCGTCGTGGACCACGGCACCCCCGTCGGGTTCGCCCCGGAGAACGAGGACGACCAGGACTACGGTCCGATCAGCGTGCAGAACGCGATGAACCAGTCCGTGAACTCGGTCTTCGCGCAGATGGGTGTCGACGTCGGCATGCCGAAGGTGATGGAGGTCGCCGGCAAGCTCGGCATGGACACCAAGGACTTGCAGGCGGTGCCCGCGCAGACGCTCGGTTCGATGGGCGCGAGCCCGCTGCAGATGGCCGGCGTCTACGCCACCCTCGACAACCACGGCAAGAAGGTCACCCCGGCGCTGCTGAAGAAGGTCGAGTCCAGCGCCCACACGGTGAACCTGCCCGACCCGATCGGCGACCAGGTCATCAGCCGCAAGGCCGCCGACACGGTCACCTCGGTCCTCACCGGCGTGATCGACGACGGTACGGCCCGTACCTCGGTGCGGGAGAACCCGCTGCGCAACGGGCAGAAGGTGGCGGGCAAGACGGGTACCTCCGACGACAACAAGTCGGCCTGGTTCACCGGTTACACGCCGGACCTGGTCACCTCGGTGGGCCTGTTCGGCGAGTCCGTGGCGGAGAACGGCAAGCACGTCTCCATGCACGGCGCGGCCGGCCTGCCCCGCATCAACGGCGGCAAGTTCCCGGCGCTGATCTGGGCCGACTACACCTTCGGCGTCCAGAAGGAGGTCAGCGAGTTCGACCTGGACACCGACCAGGGCGCCGCGGTCGAGCCGTCGTTCACGCCGACCCCGTCCACGACGCCGACGACCCAGGCGCCCTCGCAGACGCCGACGACCGAGCCGCCGTCGCAGACACCGACGACGAGGGAGCCGTCGCACACGCCGACGACCCAGGAGCCGTCCCAGACGCCGACGACCGAGCCGCCCTCGCAGACGCCGTCCGGGACACCCAGCGGCCAGCCGGACAACCCGATCTTCGGCGGGTCCGGCACCGGCACCGGCGGCGGCAACACCCGCCCGTGACAGACGAAGAAGGGCGCCCGGTCCACACCGGGCGCCCTTCTTCGTCGTACGGAAGCGGTCAGCGGTTCAGCTCGAACCACACCACCTTGCCCGTGCTCAGCCGGGTCGCGCCCCAGCGGCGGGCCATGCGGTTCACCAGGTACAGCCCGCGGCCGCCCTCGTCCGTGGCGCGCGCCTGCCGCAGCCGGGGCAGCTGCGGCACGTCGTCGCCCACCTCGCAGCGCAGCACGTCGGTGCGCAGCAGCCGCAGCGTGACCGGGCGGGAGGCGTACCGCACGGCGTTCGTGACGACCTCGCTGACCAGGAGCTGCACCGAGTCGATGTGCTCCTCCAGGCCCCAGCGCTCCAGCTGGCGGCGGGCCAGACGGCGCGCCTTGCCGGGCGCGGCGTCCTCCGGCTCCAGGAACCAGTACGCCACGTCGCTCGGCGCGATCCCGTCGAAGCGGGCGGCGAGCAGCGCGATGTCGTCGTCCCGGTCGCCCGGGCCGAGCATGTCCAGCACCTCGTCGCACAGGGCTTCCAGCGGCGGCGGATGGTCCGGGCCGGTCAGCTGTGCGGTCGCGGCGAGCTTCTCCCGCAGCTGCTCTATGCCGGTCCACACGTCCCGCAGCCGCGACTCCACCAGCCCGTCGGTGTACAGCAGCAGCGTCGCCCCGGCGGGCGCGTCCAGCTCGACGGCCTCGAAGTCCACGCCGCCCACGCCGATCGGGGCGCCCGCGGGCACCCGCAGCACCTCCGCCTCCCCGCCCAGGTGCAGCAGGACGGGCGGCGGGTGGCCGGCGTTGGCGATGGTGATGCGGTGCGAGACCGGGTCGTAGACGGCGTACAGGCAGGTCGCCATGCGGTCGGTGCCCAGGCGCTGCGCCTGTTCGTCGAGGTGGTGCAGCACCTCCTGCGGCGGCAGGTCCAGCCCGGCCAGGGTCTGCGCGGTGGTGCGCAGCTGGCCCATGATGGCCGCGCTGGTCATGGAGTGGCCCATGACGTCGCCGACGACGAGGGCGACGCGGCTGCCGGGCAGCGGGATCGCGTCGTACCAGTCGCCGCCGACCCGCGCGGTCTCCGCGGCCGGCAGGTACCGGGACGCCAGCCGCACGCCCGTGGGCCGGGGCAGGGTCTCCGGGAGCATGGTGCGCTGCAGCTCGTCGGCGATGTACGCCTCCCGGCCGTACAGCACCGCCTTGTCGATGCCGAGGGCGCTGTGCGTGGCGAGCTGGGCCGCCACCAGCAGGTCGTCCGCCTCGAACGCGATGCGGTCCGGGCGGCGCAGGAACACCGCCGCGCCGATCACCCGCCGCCGCCCGCGCAGCGGCGCGAGGATCGCCCGCTGGCCGCTGGGGATGACGAGGTCGCCGCCGGCGCCGAGGAGTTCGGGCAGCGCGGCACGCGCGGCGGGCGCGTCGGCGAACACCGGGCGCACCCCGCGCAGCACCTCGGCGAGCGCGCCGCCGGGACGCACCTCGCACAGTTCGGCCGTCACCGACGCGAGGTCGGCGAGCTCCCACGGCTCCGGCTGCTGGGATTGCGGCAGGGGCGCGAAACCGCTCTCGGTGTCCCGGTCCTCCGGGATCCGGTCGGTACGGCGCAGCCGCAGCACGACGGGGCCCATGGGCCGTTCGTCGCCGACGGGCAGCGGATCGCGCAGGTACACCAGGATGGCGTCGCTGAACGTGGGCACGGTGGCCCGGCACAGCCCCATCACGATCTCGTCCAGGTCCAGGCCGCGGGCGATCCGCCGGGTCGCCGCACCCACGAACCGCAGGCGGTCGCCGTCCCGGCGCATCGGTGTGGGCCGGCCCGGCGCGGGACCCTGTCCGGTGCGCCGCTCCTGGCCGCCGTGCACGCCCTGTTCACCTCCCGGCTGCAGCGGTATCGCCTCCGGTACCGGGCGCGGCCGCAGCGTGTCCGGCTCGGGAGCCGCCGCGGGCTGCGCGTGTTCCGGGCCGGAGCCGGCCGGCCCCGTCCCGCTCGGCGTGGCCGTGCCGGGGGTGTCCCCGGCACGGGCCTGGGCGCCCCGCAGCGGTAAGGCCCCCGCGCCGGGCGTACGTGCCGGCGTGGAGGCACGCAGGAGCGCCCCGCGGGGATCCGCGGGGCCGGCGCCCTGCTGGGGGCGTTCGTAGGTGGGGTGCTCCGTCACGCGTGTCGCATCCATCCGTCCGGGGCTGCGCGCCGGGCACGCAGTTCCGCCCGCCGACATGCCGATACCCGCAATACGTGCCCCAGGAACGGAATTCCGGCGGCGCCCTGGTTGCCCTCGCTCACGTCCTGCCCGCCCCTCGGTGACGTCGGATCAGACTCGGTACACGCACCGGTGGTTGCCCCGCGCGCCCTTGCGGAGGACGATCCTACGTTTCCTGCCCGGGGGCGCATCAAGGGTCTCATGAGGACACATGCGCGGGCGTACGATCCCAGTCGTCCGGCAGCCGCGGCACCGGCCACGACGGATCGGGCCGCCAGTGCTGCCAGCCGTCCGAGAAGGGCGCCTGCCAGGCACGGATCGCCTCGACCGCGTCCCGGCCCGCCGCCCGGACCCGCTCGGCGAGTTCGGCACCCATCAGCCCGTCCCGCTGCGCCTGCGCGAACTCGTCCTCGTCCCGCCACTGCCAACGGCCGTCCGGTCCCACCTCGATGTCCAGGAAGTGGTCGGTGGAGTCCACCCCGCCCGCCCAACGGGCCAGCGGGTCCTCCAGGTTGACGTAGAAGTTCTTGAACCGCCAGCCCGGATCCCAGAACAGCCACACCGACCACGGCTCGCCCGGCCGGGCCAGCTTCAGCACCCCGGTGCCGAACCAGCGGTCGCGCAGCACCGTGCGCGGCTTGGTGTAGCGGGTCGCGAGCGGCTCGCGGTGCACGGGCGTGCCGTCGGCGAGGACCGGCTTGACGCACTCGGTGCCCGGCGCCATCCAGGCGGCGAGCACCTCTTCGTCGTCGCGGACGACGGTGACGGGCCGGGCGATGTGGAAGCCCTCGCCGCCGTTGACCCGATAGCGCCACAGGACCTGTGTCCCGGGCGCCCAGAAGCCCGCCGCAGCACCGCCGTCCCCGTCCGCGCGTCTCATCACATCACCGTCTGCCATGCACAGATATTAGGTGGCATGGCCATGTGACGCTGCGGTTCGCGTCACGGTTCGCCGTCCCGGCCCCGCATGTTACGGCCGTGTCATCCGCAGGACATCCAGCGCCTCGTCCAGTTGCTCCTCGGTGAGGTCGCCCCGCTCGACGTATCCGCTCTCCAGCACGACCTGCCGGATCGTCCTGCGTTCCGCCAGCGCCTTCTTGGCGACCTTGGCGGCCTCCTCGTAGCCGATGTACTTGTTCAGCGGGGTCACCACCGACGGGGAGGACTCGGCGTACTCCCGGGCGCGTTCGCGGTGCGCGACGATCCCGTCCACGGTGCGGTCGGCCAGCAGCCGGGAGACGCCTGCGAGGAGCCGGATCGACTCGAGGACGTTCTTGGCGATGACCGGCAGCATCACGTTCAGCTCGAAGTTGCCGGCGGCGCCCGCGGTGGCGACCGTGACGTCGTTGCCGATCACCTGCGCGGCGACCATCAGGACGGCCTCGGGGATGACCGGGTTGACCTTCCCCGGCATGATCGACGAACCGGGCTGCAGATCGGGCAGGGAGATCTCGGCGAGGCCGGTGCGCGGCCCCGAGGACATCCAGCGCAGATCGTTGGCGATCTTCGTCAGGCCGACCGCGATGGTCCGCAGCTGCCCGCTGGTCTCGACGATGCCGTCCCGCGCGCCCTGCGCCTCGAAGTGGTCGCGGGCCTCGGTCAGCGGCAGCCCGGTGGCGCGGGCGACCTCCTCGATGACGGCGGCGGAGAATCCGGGCGGGGTGTTGATGCCGGTACCGACGGCCGTGCCGCCCAGGGGGAGTTCGGCGAGCCGGGGCAGCGAGGCGTTCAGCCGCTCGACGCCGTAGCGCACTTGGGCCGCGTAGCCGCCGAACTCCTGGCCCAGGGTGACGGGCGTGGCGTCCATCAGGTGCGTGCGCCCGGACTTCACCACGTCCGCGAACTCCTCCGCCTTGCGGGTGAGCGCGGCGGCGAGATGGTCGAGGGCCGGGATCAGGTCCCGGGTGACGGCGGCGGTGGCAGCGATGTGGATCGAGGACGGGAAGACGTCGTTGGACGACTGCGACGCGTTCACATGGTCGTTGGGGTGCACGTCCCGGCCGAGCCGCTCGCCGGCGAGGGTGGCGATGACCTCGTTGGTGTTCATGTTGGACGAGGTGCCGGAGCCGGTCTGGAAGACGTCCACCGGGAAGTGGTCGTCCCACTGCCCGTCGGCGACCTCCCGGGCCGCCTCCTGGATCGCCTCCGCCACGTCCTTGTCCAGCACGCCGAGCGAGGCGTTCACCTTGGCCGCGGCGCCCTTGATCCGCGCCAGCGCCTCGATGTGGGCGCGCTCGATGCGCTGCCCGGAGATGGGGAAGTTCTCCACGGCCCGCTGCGTCTGCGCCCGCCACTTGGCGTGGGCGGGGACGCGCACCTCGCCCATGGAGTCGTGCTCGATGCGGTAGTCGGTGCCGCTGCTTCCGGTCGTCGTCATCGTCGTACCTCCACGAAGATCAGCAAGGGTCCGGGGACACCTATTCCCCGCTCGGGTACGGCGTTCCCGCCCCCGCCGCGTTCAGCAGTCCGTCGACCAGGGCGCGCAGGCCGGCGGCGTAGGTGTCCTCGGCGGTCAGCTCCGCCCAGCGCGCTCCGAGCGCGGCGAGGCGGGGCAGGGCGGACGGATCGAGGCCGGCGAACACCTGGTCACGGTAGGTCGGCCGCTCGTCGGTCGCACGCCGGCGGGCGGCGGTCGCGCGGACGATCAGCTCGCCTGCCGTGTAGTACCAGATCGACCGGTAGGCGTGCACGGCCTGCTCGGGGGTGAGTCCGCAGGCGATCGCCGCGTCCACGACCTGCTCGACGAACCACAGGGCGGAGGGCGCCAACAGGTCGTCGGCGGTGAGGACTTCGACCAGCCAGGGGCAGCGGGCCAGCAGGTCCCGCATGGCCGTCGCCGCGGCGAGCAGCCGCTCGCGCGGGCCGGCCGGCAGCGACGGCCGGGGCGCCTGCCCGGCGAAGTCCTCCAGCAGGAGCAGCAGCAGCTCCTCCTTGTCCCGCACGTGGTGGTAGAGGGCCATCGGGGTGCTGCCGATCTCCTTGGCCAGCCGCCGCATGGTGAGCTTCGCGACCCCCTCCTCGTCGATGATCCGGCGCGCCGCGGTGACGATCTCCGCGCGGGAGAGCCGGGGCGGTCTGCCGGGGCGGCCGGGGGGCGAGGGGGCGGTGGACATGGGCCCCATCATGGCGCACCGGCCGGCGGGGGCTGGACGGACGGGGGAGCGGAGGGCTAGTTTTCTTACGTGTACAAAAACTTACCGAGCCGACCGGAGGGACTCCCGTCATGACCACGCTCACCCCGATCGACCTCTTCACGGCCGCCGTCCACGTGGGACCCGGCGCCGGCGTCAGCGCCGGCGAGCGCCGGATGACCGAGGGCCGCCCCGGCTCCTGGCAGCTGGCGGCCTTCCATGCCGCGTCGGACGCCGACGTCCACGCCGACCACTGGGAAATGCACCCCGAGGCCGACGAACTGGTCTGCGTGCTCAGCGGCCGGGTGCGCTTCTTCCTCCGGCCGGACACCACGGACGAGCCGGAGCGGGCGACCACCCTGACCGGCGGCACGGCCGTCGTCGTCCCGCGCGGCAGGTGGCACCGTATGGAGGTCGATGGCCCGGTCCGGCTGCTGTCGCTGTCACCTCGGGAGGGGACGCGGCTGGAGCCGGTACGGCCCTGACCCCCCGAACGCGGAACGGCCCCCGCCGTGACCGGACGGGGACCGAACGCGGAACGGCCCCCACCCGTCGCCGGGCGGGGGCCGTTCCGGCCTGCTTCAGGAACGCGTCACGCGAGACCCGGCCCACGCACGGGGATCGAAGTGAACGTCGGCGCCGGGGCCGGGTCCTGGAAGAAGTCGTTGCCCTTGTCGTCCACGACGATGAACGCCGGGAAGTCCTCGACCTCGATCTTCCAGACCGCCTCCATGCCCAGCTCCTCGTACTCCAGGACCTCGACCTTCTTGATGCAGTCCTGGGCGAGGCGGGCGGCGGGGCCGCCGATGGAGCCGAGGTAGAAGCCGCCGTGGGCGTTGCACGCGTCGGTGACCTGCTTGGAGCGGTTGCCCTTGGCCAGCATCACCTTCGAGCCGCCCGCCGCCTGGAACTGCTCCACGTAGGAGTCCATGCGCCCGGCGGTCGTCGGGCCGAAGGAACCGGAGGCGTAGCCCTCGGGGGTCTTCGCGGGACCCGCGTAGTACACCGGGTGGTCCTTCAGGTACTGCGGCATCTCCTCGCCCGCGTCCAGCCGCTCCTTGATCTTGGCGTGCGCGATGTCACGGGCCACGACCAGCGGGCCGGTCAGCGACAGACGGGTCTTCACCGGGTACTTGCTCAGCTCGGCGAGGATCGTGTCCATCGGCTGGTTGAGGTCGATCTCGACGACGTCGCCGGCCTCGTCCAGGTGCTCGTCCGTGGTCTCCGGCAGGAAGCGCGCCGGGTCGGTCTCCAGCTGCTCCAGGAAGACGCCCTCGGCGGTGATCTTCGCGACGGCCTGGCGGTCGGCCGAGCAGGACACGGCGATGGCGACCGGGCAGGACGCGCCGTGCCGGGGGAGTCGGACCACGCGCACGTCGTGGCAGAAGTACTTGCCGCCGAACTGCGCGCCGATGCCGATCTTCTGCGTCAGCTCGAAGACCTTCTGCTCCAGCTCCTTGTCGCGGAAGCCGTGGCCGAGCTCCGAGCCCTCCGCCGGGATCTCGTCCAGGTAGTGCGCGGAGGCGTACTTCGCGGTCTTCAGCGCGTACTCGGCGCTGGTGCCGCCGACGACGATCGCCAGGTGGTACGGCGGGCAGGCGGCCGTGCCGAGCGACCGGATCTTCTCCTCCAGGAACTTCATCATGGAGGTCTCGTTCAGGACGGCCTTCGTCTCCTGGTACAGGAAGGACTTGTTGGCGCTGCCGCCGCCCTTCGCCATGAACAGGAACTTGTAGGCGCCGCCGTCGGTGGCGTACAGCTCGATCTGGGCGGGCAGATTGGAGCCGGTGTTCTTCTCCTCCCACATGGTGAGCGGAGCCATCTGCGAGTAGCGCAGGTTGAGCCGGGTGTAGGCGTCGTAGATGCCGCGGCTGAGCGCCTCCTCGTCGCGGCCCCGCGTGAGCACGTTCTGCCCGCGCTTGCCCATGACGATGGCGGTGCCGGTGTCCTGGCACATCGGCAGCACGCCGGCCGCCGCGATGTTCGCGTTCTTCAGCAGGTCCAGCGCGACGAACTTGTCGTTGCTCGACGCCTCGGGGTCGTCGATGATGCGGCGCAGCTGGGCGAGGTGGGCCGGGCGCAGGTAGTGCTGGATGTCGTGGATGGCCTCCTCGGCCAGCTTGCGCAGCGCCTCCGGCTCCACCTGGAGGAACGTCCGCCCGTCCGGTCCCTCGACCGTGGAGACGCCCTCGGAGGTCACCAGCCGGTACGGGGTGGTGTCCTCGCCCTGGGGGAGCAGATCGGTGTACGCGAACTCAGGCATCTCAGCCCATTCCTCACTCTACGGACGGCGGCCCGCCGACGCTGGCGGGCCCCACCAGCGTAGAACCTGCCGCCGGCGCGAAGCCTGTGAGGTAAGGCTCAGTTCGTCCCGGGCGGGCGGGGCCCGGTTCACCCCCAGCGGGGCTATCGCGATCTATCGTGTTTCGCTATGCTGCGGTCGTGGACCTTCAGAAGCAGGTGGACCCCCACGCGCAGACCGCCACTCCGGTCGCCGAGCTGCGCGCCTCCGACGCCGACCGCGACCGCATCGCCGACATCCTGCGGGACGCCCTCGCCGAGGGCCGGCTCACCGCCGAGGAGCACGCCGAGCGGGTCGAGGGCGTGCTCGCGGCGAAGACGGTGGGCGAGCTGGAGATCTACGTCCGCGACCTGCCCGCCGGCCGGCGTCCGGCCGCCCCGGCCCATGCCGCCGCCCCGCAGCGGCCGGCCCCGGGCGTCGTCCCGGTCGACCCGGACGAGAACCTGGTCGCCGTCTTCAGCAGTTCCGTCCGCCGGGGCCGCTGGCGCGCGGGCCGCCGGATCCACGCGTACGCGATCTTCGGCAGCGTCGAGATCGACCTGAGCGAGGCCCTGTTCGAATACCAGCAGGTCGTGATCAAGGCCTTCTCGGTCTTCGGCAGCGTCGAGGTGCGCGTCCCGGAGAACGTCTCGCTGCGCGGCACCGGCGGTGGCGTGCTCGGCAGCTTCGAGGTGGACACCCTCGACTCCGCCGACGCCGACGCCCCGGTCGTCTACGTCGACGGCTGGGCCGTGCTCGGCAGCATCGAGGCGCGCCCCAAGCGCGGCAAGCTCGTCGCGGACATCCTCGACAAGGTCCAGCGCAAGGTCGACCGGAGTGTGGGCAGGTACCTGGACCGCTGACGGGGGCGCGGCGGGGGCCGTCGCGGACCGGGCGGTTGGGAACTCAGTGCATAGGCGCGCGTACAGCGGGTAGGGCTTGCTGCATCGTCGCTCGCTCGCGAAGCCGTCGTCAGGAGTAGACCGTGCTGCAACCGCCGCATTCGTCTCTGCAGGTAGCTGCTGTTCCGGCCCAGCGGGGGCCGGCGCGAGACAGGGAACAAGACGCCCCCTGGCACACCGAGGCGGTGTGCCGGCGCGACGAGGCCGGCCTGTTCTTCGCACCGTCCAAGGAACCCACCGCGGCCCGGCTCTCCCGCGAGGAGGCCGCCAAGCGGGTCTGCGCCCGCTGCCCGGTCATGGTCGAGTGCCGCGAGCACGCCCTGCTCCAGCCCGAGCCGTACGGCGTCTGGGGCGGCCTGACGGCGGCCGAACGCCGCGTGGTCCTGGCCCGGCGCCGCCGCCGCGACATGGAACTGAAGAAGACGGCGACGACGACGGGCCGCATAGCCGCAGCGGGCTGAGCCGGCCCGGAAGCCGAGGAAGGGGCGCCCCTCCGCACAGGGGCGCCCCTTCTCGCATGCCGGGCAGGGCTCTCGAACGCCGGGCGGTCAGGGCCGCCCCGCGGCGCTACTTCGCCCGGTCGAAGTCGATCGCGCTGTACGCCCGCAGCTTGCGCAGCCGGTGCTCGGAGTCGATCTTCCGCACCGTCCCCGACTTCGACCGCATCACGATCGACTCGGTCAGCGCGGTGTCGGACCGGTAGCGCACACCCCGCAGCAGCTCACCGTCGGTGATGCCGGTCGCGACGAAGAACACGTTCTCCCCGGACACCAGGTCGTCGGTCGTCAGCACGCGGTCCAGGTCGTGCCCGGCGTCGATGGCGCGCCGGCGCTCCTCGTCGTCCTTGGGCCACAGCTTGCCCTGGATCGTGCCGCCCAGGCACTTCACGGCGCAGGCCGAGATGATGCCCTCCGGCGTGCCGCCGATGCCGAGCAGCAGGTCGACGCCGGTGCCCTCGCGCAGCGCGTAGACGGACCCCGCCACATCGCCGTCGGAGATCAGCTTGATGCGCGCCCCGGCCTCCCGGACCTCCTTGATCAGGCCCTCGTGGCGCGGCCGGTCGAGGATGACGACGGTGACGTCCTCGGGCGTGGCCCGCTTGGCCTTGGCGATCCGGCGGATGTTGACCGCGACGGGCGCGTCGATGTCGACGAAGTCCGCGGCCTCCGGGCCGGTGACCAGCTTGTCCATGTAGAAGACGGCGGACGGGTCGAACATGGCGCCGCGCTCGGCGGCGGCCAGCACCGCGATCGCGTTGGGCATGCCCTTCGCGGTCAGCGTGGTGCCGTCGATCGGGTCGACGGCGATGTCGACCTCGGGCCCGGTGCCGTCACCGACGCGCTCGCCGTTGAAGAGCATCGGCGCCTCGTCCTTCTCCCCCTCGCCGATGACGACGACGCCGTTCATCGACACGGTGGAGACGAGGGTGCGCATGGCGCGCACCGCGGCGCCGTCGGCGCCGTTCTTGTCGCCGCGTCCGACCCAGCGGCCGGCGGCCATGGCCGCGGCTTCGGTCACCCGGACGAGCTCCAGGGCGAGGTTGCGGTCGGGGGCCTCGGACGGGACGTCCAGCTCGGACGGCAAGTGATGATGCTCGGTCATCGGAGCGCACCTTTCTGATACGACGACGGCCGGATGAGGGTGTTCGGCCCCGACTCTATCGTCAGTCCGACAAAATGAGCAGGGGACCCCACGTATGAGCGGACCGGGCACCTGCGACGATAGGGGGCGTGGCAGGTTCGAACGGCAAACAGAAGACGGCCCGGGACATGATCCTCTCCCTGGCCGTGATCGGGATCGCGGCGTTGGCCGTCTACTTCTTCGCCATCCCGCACGACGATCACGCTCCCGAACTCAAGCGGGTCGACTACAGCGTCGAGCTGATCACGGCGCGCCGCGCGGCCTCGTACCCGGTGGCCGCGCCGGAGGGTCTGCCGGACACCTGGAAGGCGACGTCGGTCCGCTTCCGGGGCGACCAGGCCGACGCCTGGCACCTGGGCTTCAGTGCCCCCGACGGCCAGTATGTCGCCATCGAGCAGTCCACGCAGAAGCGCTCGGCGTTCATCGCCGAGGCCAGTCAGGGCGCGAAGGCCACGGCCGTCACCGAGCAGATCGCCGGCCGCACCTGGATCCGCTACACCGGCGGCCGCTACGACGCGCTGGTGCTGCGGGACACGCCCGGCGGCTCGACCACCGTGGTCGCGGGCACCGGTTCCTTCGCGCAGCTGACCGAGATGGTCAAGGCCCTGAAGCTGGCCTGAGCACGCGTTCGTCCCTGTGCATGCGAAGAGGCCCCCGGCGGTGCTGGGGGCCTCTTGTCGTGCAACGAGCGGCTCGGGCGCGGGTGACGCCTGGCCGGTCCCGCGGGTCAGACCGTGGTGACGACCTCGTCGTACGCCAGGCGCGGGGCGCGCGGGTAGGAGGCGTCCTCGCCCGGGTTGCCGATGTTGACGATCATCAGCGGGGTGTGGTCGTCGTCCAGGAACTCCTTGCGCACGCCCTCGGCGTCGAAGCCGGTCATCGGGCCGGCGGCCAGGCCGGCGGCGCGCACGCCGACGATGAAGTACGCGGCCTGGAGGGCGGCGTTGAGCAGCGCGGAGTTCTCGCGGACCGGGCGCTCGGCGAAGAAGACGTCCTTGGCCTGCGGGAACGCCGGGAACAGGGCCGGCAGTTCCTCGTGGAACTCGTTGTCCGCGGCGAGGATCGCGACCAGCGGGGCGGAGGCGGTCTTGGGCTGGTTGCCCTCGGCCATGTGCTGCACCAGGCGCTCGCGGGCCTCGGGGGAGCGGACCAGGGTGATGCGCAGCGGGGTCTGGTTGAAGGCGGTGGGGCCGTACTTGACCAGGTCGTAGATCGCCTGCACCTGCTCGTCGGTCACCGGCTCGTCGGTGAAGGCGTTCGCGGTGCGGGCCTCGCGGAAGAGCAGGTCCTGGGCGGCGGGGTCAAGAACGAGAGACATGCGTGAACTTTCTCTGGGGTGCGTCCGGATCCGGCGTGCCGGACCGTCTGACGTCTTCGACGGTACGCCAGAGAAGGTTCAAGTTTCAACAACAGTCGGCGTGAGGGCCTTCACACCCGCCGCCGGCTACTCCTCGCCGCCCTCTTCCTCCTCCGCCAGCGCCGCGTCCAGCCGCGCCCGGGCGCCCTCCAGCCAGCGCCGGCACACCTTCGCCAGCTCCTCCCCGCGCTCCCACAGGGCGAGGGACTCCTCCAGCGTCGTCCCGCCGGCCTCCAGCCGCCGTACGACGTCGATCAGCTCGTCCCGTGCCTGCTCGTACCCGAGCGCCTCATCCACCTTGCTGGTCATCCACCCAACCTAAACGTCGACTCGGACAGTGAACTCACCCTCGGCCACCCGCGCCCGCAGCGGCTCCTCGGCCGCCACCTCGCCGGGATCGCGGACCACATGCCCGTCGGCCTTCTGCAGCACCGCGTACCCGCGCTTCATCGTCGCCGCCGGGGACAGCGCCACCACACGCGCGTGCGTGTGCGCCAGCTCGGAGTCCGCGCGGTCCAGCAGATGCCCGAGGCACCGCCGGGACCGCTCCACCAGCGACTCCACCTGGTCGGTCCGCTCGTCCAGCATCCGGTGCGGATCCTGTATCACCGGCCGGGCCAGCGCGTGAGCGAGCCCGCGCTCCTCCCGCTCGAGATACGCCTGCACACACCGCCGGGCCCGCCCCCGCAGCATCCGCACCCGCTCCAGCTCCTCGCCGACGTCCGGCACGACCTTCTTCGCGGCGTCCGTCGGAGTGGAAGCACGCAGGTCGGCGACGTGGTCCAGCAGCGGGTTGTCCGGCTCGTGCCCGATCGCCGACACCACCGGCGTACGGCACGCCGCCACCGCGCGCACCAGCTGCTCGTCGGAGAACGGCAGCAGGTCCTCCACGCTGCCGCCGCCACGGGCCACGACGATCACGTCGACCTCGTCGAGCGCGTCCAGCTCCTTCACGGCCTGCACGACCTGCGGCACCGCGTGGACACCCTGCACGGCGACATTGCGGACCTCGAAACGCACCTGCGGCCAGCGGTGCCGGGCGTTCTCCAGCACGTCCCGCTCGGCGGCCGACGCCCGGCCGCACACCAGCCCGATCAGCTGCGGCAGGAACGGCAGCGGCTTCTTGCGCTCCGGCGCGAACAGCCCCTCGGCCGCCAGCGCCTTCTTCAGCTGCTCCAGCCGCGCCAGCAGCTCCCCGACGCCGACGGGCCGTATCTCGGCGGCCCGCAGGGACAGCTGCCCCCGCGGCGCGTACCACTCCGGCTTGGCCAGGACCACGACCCGGGCACCCTCGCCGACGACGTCCGCGACGGTGTCGAACACCTGCCGGTAACAGGTCACGCTCACCGAGACGTCGTACGACGGGTCGCGCAGCGTCAGGAACACCACGCCGGCGCCCGGGCGGCGCGACAGCTGGGTGATCTGCCCCTCGACCCACACCGCGCCGAGGCGGTCGATCCAGCCGCCGATCAGCCGGGACACCTCACCGACCGGGATCGGGGTTTCGGGGGACGTGGAGACAGCCATGCGCTCGAGAGTAACGGTCGCCACCGACACCGGGGCCGAACGGGCGAGGCGCCGCCGCGCTACAGCCGCGCCCGCGTCCGGCCCCGCTGCCCCACCAGCACCAGCAGGCCGACGACCAGCCACACCGCGCCCACCACCTGCGCGGCGCCCGACGCCTCCACGATCACCGCGACCGTGATCGCCGCACCCACCACCGGCACCATCACATGCCGCCACCAGCTCCGCTCACCCGCCCGGCGCCCGAAGTACCCCACCACGCTCGCGTGCAGCAGCGTGAACGCCGTCAGCGCGCCGATGTCGACCACCGACACCAGCTTGTCCAGCCCGTCGTCGCGCCGCGCCGCCCACCCCGCCGCGACCAGTGTGATCACCGCCGCGCACAGCAGCGCCACCCGCGGCACCCCGCCGTCCGTACGCGACAGCGCCTTCGGCAGCCGCCGCTCCCGGCCCATCGCGAACAGCAGCCGCCCGGCCGCCGCCTGCCCGGCCAGCGCCGCGAACGCCGCCCCGACGGCCTTGCTCACGGCCACCAGGTCGTGCAGCCAGCCGCCCACGGAGGAGTCCACCGCGTCGTAGAACGCCGACCCCTGCTTGGCCGGATCCGCGGCCAGCTGCGCGGACGTCATGGGCTCCAGCAGGGCGACCAGATAGGTCTGCGCGACGAAGAGCACACCGGCCAGCGCCAGGCAGAACAGCAGCGCCCGCGCCACCTTCGCCGAGCCCCCGGTGGTCTCCTCCGCGAATGTGGCGATCGCGTCGAAGCCCAGGTACGACAGCACCGCCACCGACACCGCCCCGACCACCGCCGACAGCGCGAACGCGCCCTGCGAGCCGTCCCCGGACAGCGGCGACAGCACGTCCCGCTGGGCGCCGTCCCGCACCAGGACCACGATCGCCGCCACCATGAACACCAGCAGCACGACGATCTCCATCGCCAGCACCAGGAAGCCCACCAGGGCCGCCGTGCGCACCCCCCACAGGTTCAGCAGCGTCGTGACGACCACCGCGAGCGCCGTCCACACCCACCGGGACACCTCGGGGACCAGCGAGTTCATCGCGATCCCGGAGAACAGATAGGCCACCGCCGGGATCAGCACATAGTCCAGCATCGCCATCCAGCCGGCCACGAACCCGGCGCCCTCGCCGAGCCCCGCGCGCGCGTAGGCGAACACCGAACCCGCGAGCGGGACGACCCGCACCATCTGCGCGTAGGAGAAGGCGGTGAACGCCATCGCGACCGTCGCCACCACGTACACCAGCGCCACCGCGCCGTGCGACTTGGCGTCCAGCGTGCCGAACACGCCGACGGGCGCCATCGGGGCGATGAAGAGCAGCCCGTAGACCACCAGATCGCGAAAACCCAGGCTGCGGGAGAGCCGGTCGTGCGCGCCGGCCGGGGAGGCCGTCGTCTCCGTGTCGGACATGTGAACCAGTTTTCCCCCGGCGGCCAGGGCGACGCGATCTCTGTGCGGCCGAACGCACCCTTACGATGGGACGCATGACTGCTTCGCCTGGCCGCCGTGTCCTGCTCGCCGCCCCCCGGGGCTACTGCGCGGGCGTGGACCGCGCCGTGATCGCCGTCGAGAAGGCCCTGGAGCAGTACGGGGCCCCGGTCTACGTCCGGCACGAGATCGTCCACAACAAGTACGTCGTGCAGACCCTGGAGAAGAAGGGCGCCGTCTTCGTCGAGCGCACGGAGGAGGTGCCGCCGGGCAACATCGTCATGTTCTCGGCGCACGGTGTGGCCCCGACGGTCCACGAGGAGGCCCGCCAGGGCCGGCTCGCCACCATCGACGCCACCTGCCCGCTGGTCACCAAGGTCCACAAGGAAGCCGTCCGGTTCGCGAACGAGGACTACGACATCCTCCTGATCGGCCACGAGGGCCACGAGGAGGTCATCGGCACCTCCGGCGAGGCCCCCGACCACATCCAGCTCGTCGACGGCCCCGGCGACGTGGACAAGGTCGAGGTCCGTGACCCGTCGAAGGTCGTCTGGCTGTCCCAGACCACGCTGTCCGTGGACGAGACCATGGAGACCGTCGACGCGCTGAAGACGAAGTTCCCCGGCCTGGTCTCCCCGCCCAGCGACGACATCTGCTACGCCACGCAGAACCGCCAGCAGGCCGTGAAGCAGATGGGTGCCGAGGCCGACCTCGTCATCGTCGTCGGCTCGCGCAACTCCTCCAACTCCAAGCGCCTGGTCGAGGTCGCCAAGCTGGCCGGCGCCCGCGCCGCGTACCTGGTGGACTTCGCCGACGAGATCGAGGAGGCGTGGCTGGACGGCGTGAGCACGGTCGGCGTCACCTCCGGTGCGTCCGTGCCCGAGGTGCTGGTCGAGCAGGTGCTCGCCTGGCTCGCCGAGCGCGGCTTCGAGGACGTGGAGATCGTCAAGGCCGCCGAGGAGTCCATCACCTTCTCCCTGCCCAAGGAACTGCGGCGCGACCTGCGCGAGGAGGCGGCCGCGCTGGCCGCCGAGCGCGGCGGAAGCGGTCCGGCGCAGGCGTGACCGTCAGTGGTCCGTCGTAACGTGGAGCCATGCAGATCTTCGGCGTGGACATCGGCGGATCCGGGATCAAGGGTGCCCCTGTCGACCTCGACAGGGGCGACCTCGCACAGGAGCGCTTCAAGGTCCTGACCCCGCACCCGGCGACACCGGACGGCGTGGCCGACGGCGTGAGAGAGGTCGTCGGCCACTTCGGCTGGAGCGGCCCGGTCGGCCTCACCTTCCCGGGCGTGGTCACCGGCGGGTCGACGGTGCGTACGGCGGCCAACGTCGACCCGGGATGGATCGACACCGACGCGCGCGCCCTGTTCGGCGAACGGCTCGGCGGCCTGCCGGTGACGGTGGTCAACGACGCGGACGCGGCGGGCCTCGCCGAGATGCGCTTCGGCGCCGGCAAGGACCGCCGGGGCACGGTGGTCGTGCTGACCTTCGGCACCGGCATCGGCAGCGCGGTCTTCACCGACGGCGCCCTGCTGGCCAACACCGAGCTGGGCCACCTGGAGCTGAAGGGCCACGACGCGGAGAAGCGGGCCTCCAGCAAGGCCAAGGAGGACCACGACCTGTCGTGGGAGCAGTGGGCCCACCGCGTGCAGAAGTATCTGGCGCACGTGGAGATGCTGTTCTCGCCGGAGCTGTTCATCATCGGCGGCGGCGTCAGCCGCAAGTCCCACAAGTTCCTGCACCTGATCGAGGGCATCCGGGCCGACATCGTCCCCGCCCAGCTGCAGAACAACGCGGGCATCGTGGGCGCGGCGATGCGCGCGGCGGCCCGCAGCTAGGGCCTGCAGCGTGCCGCGGCCTGCCGGCGTCGCTGGTGGGCCAGGCCCAGGCGGCGGGTGACGGCGATGACGCCGGCGACCAGGGTGCCGGCGTACAGCCAGCCGGCCTCGCCGGCCAGGGCGGTGACCCAGACCATCAGCCGGTTGCCCAGCCCGTCGCCCCCGTCGACCAGGGGCACCAGCCCCGCGGCGAACGCGATCGGCACCACCACGGGCGCGGTCAGCAGATCCCCCTTGCGCACCCACACCGCGGTGAGCACGCACACCGGCAGGAAGAGCACGCCGTACGCCGTCGGCGCGGGCCCGAACAGCATCCGCAGCGCCAGACCGAGCACGATCATCACGGCCGAGCAGAACAGCCCGCTGCCGAGCCCGGTGAGCCGCGGGCCGGGCAGCCGGCGCCCCGGCGGGGCGAGCGGGGGAGCGGGCCGCCGCACACTCACCGCGCGGCGCTGAGCGCCCCCGGCGTCCGGGCCGGCGTCGGCCCGGCGCGCGGCCCCCGAAGCGGGCCGCCCCGGTCGTGCGCCGTCCGGGCCGGGCCTGCCACGCCGCGCCTGCGGCGGCAGCGGTGACGGCGATGGCGACGGCGTGCGGCGGCGCGGTGCGGACTGGGCGGGTCGCGTCCTGTGCTGCTCCATTGGACCAACTTAGGTCGGTTCCGGTGCCCGCTCACACCTGTAACACGCCGTTCGGCGGACCCCGGCCGGCCGTTCGAGACGACCTCCGGTCCCGGGGCGCTCACCCCGTAGACTGGTGGATCGGCCCCGCCAAGGGACCCGCCGCCCTCCACCCTCACGTAACGGGAAGTCGCAACGTGTCGCTCACGATCGGAATCGTCGGTCTGCCCAATGTCGGCAAGTCGACCCTGTTCAACGCCCTGACCAAGAACGACGTGCTGGCGGCCAACTACCCGTTCGCCACGATCGAGCCGAACGTCGGCGTGGTCGGCGTGCCCGACCCCCGTCTGGCGAAACTGGCCGAGATCTTCTCCTCCGAGCGGATCCTGCCCGCCACCGTCGACTTCGTCGACATCGCCGGCATCGTGCGTGGCGCGTCCGAGGGTGAGGGCCTGGGCAACAAGTTCCTCGCGAACATCCGTGAGTCCGACGCGATCTGCCAGGTCATCCGCGCCTTCAAGGACGAGAACGTCGTCCACGTCGACGGCAAGGTCTCGCCGAAGGACGACATCGAGACGATCAACACCGAGCTGATCCTCGCCGACCTCCAGACGATCGAGAAGGTCCTCCCGCGCCTCCAGAAGGAGTCCCGGATCAAGAAGGACGTGGCGCCGAAGGTCAAGGCGGTCGAGGAGGCCAAGGAGATCCTGGAGAAGGGCGACACGCTGTTCTCCCAGGGCATCGTCCAGGGCACCGAGCGCGCGGAGCTCCTCCACGATCTGCACCTGCTGACCACGAAGCCCTTCCTGTACGTCTTCAACGTCGACGAGGACGAACTGGTCGACGAGGACTTCAAGAACGAGCAGCGCGCCCTGGTCGCCCCCGCCGAGGCGATCTTCCTCAACGCCAAGCTGGAGGCGGACCTCGCCGAGCTGGACGAGGAGGAGGCGCTGGAACTGCTGGAGTCCGTCGGCCAGCACGAGCCAGGCCTCGCCACGCTCGCCCGCGTCGGCTTCAACACCCTCGGCCTGCAGACCTATCTGACGGCCGGCCCCAAGGAATCCCGCGCCTGGACGATCAAGAAGGGCGCCACCGCCCCCGAGGCCGCCGGTGTGATCCACACCGACTTCCAGAAGGGCTTCATCAAGGCCGAGGTCATCTCCTTCGACGACCTGGTCGCGACCGGCTCGGTCGCCGAGGCCCGAGCGAAGGGCAAGGCCCGCATGGAGGGCAAGGAGTACGTGATGCAGGACGGGGACGTGGTGGAGTTCCGCTTCAACGTCTGACGACTAGTCAATGATTCTGCCCGACCCGCCTGTTGGAGGGTCGGGCATGAGCTTCTGTCCGCAAGGAGTTCTCGCCCCGTGATGAGGGGCAGTGGCAGGTCTGGTCCGCGTGGTAGTGGCAGTGACACTGCCTCAGACCTTGATGATCTCCACGGATGGGCCGCCCAGGAGTGTCAGATCCTCGGGGTCGGACGTGAGGACGGTGACTGGCCGGGGTGCGTTGCGGGCGATGACGGCGAAGGCGGCATCGATGGCGTACTTGTGGCCGTGGAGGTGATGGGCGCGCAGAAGCGCGGCGGCCTGGTCGGTGATCTCCTTGGTGACGTCGTGAACGTCGACGCGGGAGAGGACCCACTTGATGCGGGCCGGGTGGATACGCTCGTAGTCGGCCTCAAGAGTGGTCATGGCGCTGGTGGCGACGCGGATGCCCTCCTCCGACGCCGCTTGGACCAGAGTCACGACGGTACGGTCCTTGCGGTAGAGCTTCGAGAGGCCTTCGCTGTCGAGGAGGAGGGTGCCGGGCATCAGGCGGCGGCCCCGCCGGTCTGCCGGTGGTCGTGGCGCAGCAGCGCCCGGGCGGCCTCGACCTCCTCGCGGGTGAGAGCTTCGTTGTCGGTCTCGAAGTCGGCGACGATCTCCCGGAGCTTGTCCATGGCGACCCGCTGTTCGAGGGCCTCGGCGACGTAGGCGGAGAAGCCGCCGGGGCCGACGTGGGCGCGTACGGCCTCGGCGAGGTCCTCGGGCAGACTGATGGAGTACTTCCTGCTACCGCTCATGGTGCTGATCCTACCGGTGGTCGTAAGTCTTCGGTGGTGAACCTGCGGGTCCGACTGATCCGCACTGGCCTCTCCCGCATCCGGGCGATCGTACGCAGGGGGCCTCTGGCCTGCGGCAGCGCAGGTCGGTGCCCCCGTCCGAAGGGCCATCGGCATCTTGTGCGGACTGGCCGGGCACCGTCCAGGGCCGGAGTGGGTGATGGGAGGATGCGGGGACTGCGATAGAGGGGCGGGACGCGTGGGGCGTGGTGAGCGGGACGCGGTCGCGAGGGGAGCGCGACTGTACGAGGCAGCGCAGGCAGTGGCCGGTGACCACGGTAGGGCGGTCGAGGCGGTGCGGGCGGCGCTGAAGCCGATTCACGACGCGGCGGTCATGCGGGAGCTCGACGCCATCCCCGTCGCCCGGCTGCAGGACGTTACTGAAGGACGCCTGCGGTTGGGGAACGTCGAGAAGAACGGCCTCGGCACGGTGGGCCGTGTTCTCGAAGCGGGCCCCTATCGGTTGCGGCAGATTCCCGGTGTCGGGCAGCGCACGGTCGACCAGATCCTTGCCGCTGCTCGCCGCCTTTCCGAAGCGGTGCACGAGACGGTGGCCGTCCACATCGACATGGACCGGCCGGAGCCGAGCGCCACCGCGCTCGTCATGGCCCTGCACGTACTGGTGGAAGCCGGCCCGGACGCCCGGCGCGCGGTGGACCGAGCCGCAGCCCTGTCGGAACGGCTCGGCCCGTTGCTGGTCGGCGCGAGGCCCGCCGCCGGGCGTTTCAGGATGCTGCTGGCCCGACAGGAGAAGAAGGCACGTGCCCTGGCGGCGGCCGCCGAGATCCGCTCACTGGTGGACGAAGCGGAGCAGGGCGACCTGCCTGAGCTGCTCGCCCAAGCCTCGGTGGACCTGCTACGTGGACCTACGTCCGACATCGCGGCATGGGTGGACTTTGAACTCCGTTCGGCGGAGTACTACAGCCTGCTCGCCGAGATCTCCGGGCGGCTGCCGGACGCCGCAGCCGCCGAAGGGTTCCTGCCGGAGGAGATCGCCGAGCGGGTACGGATGCAACAGCTCGACGACTCGCACCGGCGGGTCTCCCTGCGCGGTTACCAGGCGTTCGGCGCGCGATTCGTCCTTGCGCAGCGCAAGGTGATACTCGGCGACGAGATGGGTCTCGGGAAGACCATCCAAGCGATTGCCGTGCTGGCACACCTGGCCGCCGAGGGGCAGAGCCATTTCATGGTCGTCTGCCCGGCGAGCGTTCTCGTGAACTGGACTCGGGAGATCGAGGTCCGCAGCGCCCTTCGCGTCATGGTGCTCCACGGCCCCGACCGGCACTACGCGTTCGCCGACTGGAAGGGACGAGGCGGGGTGGGGGTGACCACGTTCGATGCACTACGCGGATTTCCGGCGCCGGGCGGCGGGGAGGTCGGACTGCTCGTCGTCGACGAAGCACACTCCGTGAAGAACCCGAAGACCAAGCGGTCCCAGTCGGTCGCCCTGTGGACGGAGCGTTGTGAGCGCAGCCTCTTCATGACCGGAACCCCGATGGAGAACCGGGTTGTGGAGTTCCGCAACTTGGTCCAGATCCTCGATGGAGGGGTGGCGGACTCCCTCGGCGAGCGGGACGCCTTGGCAGGATCGGTCGCCTTCCGCAAGGCCGTCGCCCCGGTCTACCTGAGGCGCAACCAGGAAGACGTGCTGACGGAACTCCCGAGTCTTCAGCAGACCGACGAGTGGGAGGAGCTGAGCGCGTCGGACGAGGAGGCGTACCGCGAAGCCGTGCGCGCAGGCAACTTCATGGCGATGCGCAGGGCCGCGTACATGCGCCCCGAGAAGTCGGCCAAGCTGGACCGGCTCCGCGAGATCGTTCAGGAGGCCGGCGAGAACGGGCAGAAGGCAGTGGTCTTCTCCAATTTCAAGGACGTGCTGGGCGTGACGAAGGCGACGCTCGCTGAGGGTCCCACTGCCGATATCCCGATGCTCGGTCCGCTCACCGGCAGCGTCCCGCCCGGGCGACGGCAGCAGATCGTCGACGACTTCGCCGGGGTCTCGGGACCAGCGGTGCTCCTGGCACAGATCCAGGCGGCCGGCGTCGGCCTCAATATGCAGGCTGCCTCCGTCGTCATCATCTGCGAACCGCAGATCAAGCCGACCATCGAGCACCAGGCAGTGGCCCGGGCCCACCGCATGGGCCAGGTCAGGCCGGTTCACGTGCATCGTCTTCTCACCATCGGGGGAGTGGACGAACGCATGGTGAAGATGCTGGAGGAGAAGACCCGCCTGTTCGATGCCTATGCCCGCCGTAGCGCCGTGGCCGAAGCCACCCCGGACGCGGTCGACGTGTCGGACACCGAACTGGCCCGCCGGATCGTCGAGGAGGAGCAGGCGCGTCTGGGCATGACGGACGGGAGGACCACGGCATCCGAGTGAGGGAGGTCTTCCAGTCCGCAGGACATCCGTAAACGACTGTCGGGAGCCAACGCATGCCAACGAGGAAATCCCAGGTCAGAGCCCTGAATGGAGCTCCGTCGCAGGTCAAGATCGGGCCTCAGGCATTCCGCTTCAACGTCTGAGTGCTGCAGAAGGGGCCGGACTTCGCGGAGTCCGGCCCCTTCTGTCTTCCCGTGCTGGCGGCCGCTATGTGCTCCCCCGCGGGGTGAGCTTGTCGAGGTCGAGGCTGATCTCGAACGGCACCGGACGCTTCAGGGTGCCGCGGAAGATGCCCGCGGGCGCGTAGACGCCGGTCGGTTCGTCACGTTCGTAGACGTGGACGACGGGGGTGCCGTCCTCGTCCTCGATGCACCAGTAGTGCGGGATGGCGGCCTCCGCGTACTTGTGCAGCTTCACCGTGCGGTCACGGTGGGCCGACTCCGGTGAGACGACCTCCACGACGAGCTGTACCTCATCCGGCGCGTACCACGTGCGGTCCGGATCATAGGGAGCCGTCGTCACGAGCAGGTCCGGCTCCGGCCGGTTGCGGTCGTCGAGGCGGATCGTCATTTCCCGCTCGACTTCGAAACCGGCGGGTGCAGTCGCCATGAGCGTGGTGGTGAGGAAGGTGACGAGGCGGCCGTGCCAGGACCGCTGGGGCGCCACCCTGAAGACGAGTGCTCCGTCGATCAGCTCGGTGTGGCGGGGTGCCTCGGGGAGGCGGTCCAGGTCCTCCGCGAACCAGCCTTCCTCGCGCGGCGGGCGCATCCAGTCGGGCAGTGCGGTCATGGCTGAACGGTAGCGACTCGGCGAGATCCGGGCCACGAGATCGTCAACGAGCCACCGGGGTGCTCCGTGCCCGCGCCGCCTCCCGGGCGTACGCGCGGACCAGGGGCCGGTCCGCGTCCGCCCGCCGCCATGCCAGCGCGTACCGGCTGGGGGACAGACCCCGTACCGGGCGGGTGGTCACACCGCCCAGGGTGATCAGGGGGGCGTTGCCCGCCGCGACCAGGCAGATGCCGAGGCCGGCGACCAGGGCCTCGTAGGTCTCCTCCGTGCCGGCGATCTCCGCTCCGACGCGGGGCGGGCGGCCGGCGCGTTCGGTCAGGGCCAGCCAGTGGTCGCGCAGCACGCCGGCGCTCGGCGGCAGGGCGAGGAACGGCTCGTCCGCCAGGTCCGCGAAGTCGATCTCGGGGCGTCCGGCGAGCGGATGGGTGTCCGGGAGGGCGACCAGGCGAGGTTCCTCCGCGAGCACCGTCCAGTCGTAGCGGCTCTCGTCGGGCAGCGGAAGCCACACGAAGGCCACGTCCGCCGTGCCGTCCGCGAGGCCCGCCGTCGGGTCCTCCCAGCCGACCTGCCGCAGCCGCAGGGTGACCTGCGGGTGGGCCGCGGTGAACCGGGAGCGGATCGCGGGGAGCAGGCCCCCGCGGCCCGGACTCGTGCTCATGCCCACGACCAGCGTGCTGCGCTGCACGGCCCTGGCCGCTTCCAGCGCGGCCGAGCCCTCCTCCCACGCGGCCAGCACGTCCCGGGCGTGCGGCAGCAGGGCCTCGCCCGCGGGCGTCAGGGCCACCCGGTGATGGTCGCGGTCAAGAAGCCGCACACCCACCTGCCGCTCCAGCGCCCGGATCTGCTTGCTCAGCGCGGGCTGCGACACATAGAGCCGCTCGGCGGCACGCGTGAAGTGCAGCTCCTCGGCGACGGCCACGAAAGAGCGCAGGTCCCGCACATGAACGTCCATGGTCATGCCCATCGGTTGTCACCAAAGGTCTTGGACGGACAACTCCCCGCACGGGCAGGCTGGTTCCCGTCAGGACGACAACGGCGACAACGAGGTGGGGTCATGAAAGGCGGGGTCATGAACAAGGTGTGGCTGGTGACCGGGGCGAGCAGCGGTTTCGGACGGGCGATCACCGAGGCGGCCGTCGCGGCCGGCGATGTGGTCGTGGGCGCCGTGCGGCGCCCCGAGGTGCTGGACGACCTCGTCGCCGCACACCCCGACCAGGTGGAGGCGCTGCGCCTGGACGTCACCGACACCTCGGCCGCCGGCGCGGCCGTACGGGACGTCATCGCCCGGCACGGGCGCATCGACGTACTGGTGAACAACGCGGGCCGCACGCACGTCGGCGCCTTCGAGGAGACCGGCGAGGCCGAGCTGCGCGAACTGTTCGAGGTGCACGTCTTCGGGCCGGCGGCCCTGACCCGCGCGGTGCTGCCGCACATGCGCGAGCGGCGCTCGGGCGCGATCGTGCAGATGAGCAGCATGGGCGGGCAGATGTCCTTCGCGGGTTTCTCGGCGTACAGCGGAACGAAGTTCGCCCTGGAGGGCCTGTCGGAGGGGCTCGCCGACGAGGTACGGGACTTCGGCATCAAGGTGCTGATCGTGGAGCCGGGTGCCTTCCGCACCGCGCTGTTCGCCCCGGGCCGCGCGGGCGTCAGTGCCGACAGCGGGCTCTACCCGAAGGTGAGCGCGACCCGCGCCCTCATCGAGGGCGGTGACGGCACCCAGCCGGGCGACCCGGCCAAGGCCGCCGCGGTCGTCCTGGACGCCCTGGACGCCGAGCAGACCCCCCTGCGTCTGCCGCTCGGCGACGACGGCGTCGAGGCGGTCCTCACCCATCTCGACCAGGTCCGCGCCGACATCACCGCCTGGGAGAAGCGCTCCCGGGCCACGGCGTACGAGGCGTAGCGGGCCCGGGGCAGCAACGGGCCGCCGCAGGCACACCGGGGGGGCCGTACTCGACATGCGGCTGCGCCGCACGGGCGCGACCAGCCACCACGATGCGGCTGGGCGTGCTGGCGCGACCAGCCACCAGGATGCGGCTGGGCCGTGCTGGCGCGACCAGCCACCCGATGCGGCCGCACCGCGTGGGCCTGACCGGCCACCACGCGACCCGGACGACACCGCACCGGCTCCGCGGGCACCCCCGGCCCCCGCCCCTGCCCGCCCCATGCCACTATCCGACTCACACCCGCTCGCACCGTCACAGCAGGAGCACGGCACCCGTGTCCATACCGCCCCCGCCCCCCGGCCCCCAGCAGCCTCCGTCCGCGCCGGGGCCCTACCCGGCGCCGGGCGGCTACCCGCCGCAGGGCCCGTACCCCGCCCAGGGCGGCTACCCGTACCAGCCCTGGGGCCAGGGCTACACCCCGTTCAACCGCCCCGCGCCCGTCAACGGCGTGGCCATCGCCGCCCTCGTGCTCGGCGCGCTGTGCTTCCTGCCCGCGGTCGGCCTCGTCCTCGGCGTCATCGCGCTGGTGCAGATCCGCAGGCGGGGCGAGCGGGGAAAGGGGCTGGCGATCGGCGGCGCGGTCCTGTCGACGATCGGGCTCGCCCTGTGGGTGCTGGTCCTCGCCACCGGTGGCGTCGGCGAGTTCTGGCAGGGCATGAAGGACGGCGCCCGCGACAACGCCGCCTTCTCGCTGCACAAGGGCCAGTGCTTCGACGAACCCGGCGCGCTGGGCGGCGCCGCCTACGACGTCGACGAGGTCCCCTGCGCGGGCCGGCACGACGGCGAGGTGTTCGGCACCTTCAACCTCCCGGCCGGCTCCGGCTACCCGGGCGAGCGCGCCGTCGACACCGCGGCGGAGGGCCGCTGCTACCCCCTCGCGCAGGCCTACGCCATGGACAGCTGGGCGTGGCCCCACGACGTCGACGTCTACTACTTCAGCCCCAGCAAGAACAGTTGGGCGCTCGGCGACCGCGAGGTGGCCTGCGTCTTCGGCAACACCGACGAGAGCGGCACGCTCACCGGCTCGCTGCGCGCCGACGCCACCACCCTCGACGCGGACCAGGTCGCGTTCCTGACGGCCGCCCAGCAGGTCGAGAACGCGCTGGCCGACGAGCCCGAGGACCTGGCCGAGGACGACCTCGAGGGCAACAAGAAGTGGGCCGGCGAGATGAAGAGCGCGCTGGGCGCGCAGATCTCCCAGCTGGGGTCCTTCTCCTGGGCGGCCGGGCACCGGCCGCAGGTCGCCGCCTACGTCGCGGAGCTCCGGACGGCCCGCGGACAGTGGGCGAAGGCCGAGAGGGCCACGGACCCGGAGTCCTTCGACGCGTCCTACGCCGCGGGGTTCAGGGCCGTCGACGGCGCCCCGGCGGTGGCGGTCCGCAAGGCGCTGAGGCTCGCCACGACGCCGCCCTCGGACGGGTACGACGGCTCCGGCGGGACCGGCGGCTCCGGTGACCCCGGCGGCACCGGGGGCGGTGGCGGGGTCGATGTGTGATCCCGGCCGGAGCGGGGAGAAAGTGCCTGCGTGACGCCTCGGTAAGGCCTTGCGCCGTGCCCGGCCCGGCGTCTCCCCACGCCCCTTTTCATCACTTCGAGTGATTCTCTGGCCTTTGCTTGCACGGGCCAACCCACGGTTGCCACGCTGTTGCTGTCTGTACAAGCTGATGGGAGCGGCCAGTGACATTCGGTGAGCAGCCGGCGTACCTGCGCGTCGCGGGTGATCTCCGCAAGAAGATCGTCGACGGCTCGCTGCCACCGCACACCCGGCTGCCCTCCCAGGCCCGCATCCGCGAGGAGTACGGCGTCTCCGACACCGTCGCGCTGGAGGCCCGCAAGGTCCTGATGGCCGAGGGGCTGGTCGAGGGCCGCTCCGGCTCCGGGACGTATGTGCGCGAGAGGCCGGTGCCGCGCCGCATCGCGCGCTCCGGCTTCCGGCCGGACAGGGGCGCGACCCCGTTCCGGCAGGAGCAGTCGGACGCCGAGGCGCGCGGCACCTGGGAGTCCAGCAGCGAGCAGACGGAGGCGAGCCGGGCCGTGGCCGCGCGGCTGGACATCGAACCCGGGGACCGCGTGATGCGCACGCGGTACCTCTTCCGGGAGTCCGGCGAGCCGATGATGCTGTCCACCTCCTGGGAGCCGCTCGCCGTCACCGGCCGCACGCCCGTGATGCTGCCCGAGGAGGGGCCGCTCGGCGGGATGGGCGTGGTGGAGCGGATGCGCGCCATCGACGTCATCGTGGACAACGTCACCGAGGAGGTCGGCGCCCGCCCCGGCCTCGCCGAGGAGCTGCAGGCGCTCGGCGGTGTGCCCGGCCATGTCGTCCTCGTCGTGCAGCGCACCTACTACGCCTCCGGCCGCCCGGTGGAGACTGCCGACGTCGTCATCCCGGCCGACCGCTACCGGGTCGCGTACCACCTGCCGGTGAGGTAGCGCACATCCTTGCGTATGCGCCCCGGCCGCCCCGCCGGGGCCCGGTATGAGCGGTCGGTGTTCCGCCGGCGCGGCCGGTGTGCGCCGTAGCGTTTCGGTCGTCTTCGCAGGTCGTTCCGCTTGTGCTCCGGCGGGCCCGGCAGCACGCCGAGCGGGCGTGTCGTGCCGCGCGCACGGCGCATTCGTCCTCGTGCGCCCCTTCCGTACTGGCCGGTTGCCTACCTCTTCGTGAAAACCCGTGTTCGCTGCGTAAAGGTTGGGCGTAGGCTCGGGCATATGCGGATTGCGGTTTCCTTATCGGGCGGGGACCGGTTCGCGCCGCGTACGGGGCGCGGACGAGCCGGGGCGGGAAGGAGCGGTGGGGCGCGATGAACGAGAGCACGGTCTCCCTTCCCTGGCTCGTCATACGGCAGGACGACAACGGCAACCGCTACCGCGTGGGCCGGTACGCGACCCGGGCGGAGGCCCAGCGGATCGCCGACGGCCTCGACGCCAGCGGCCACAAGCAGCTCTACTGGGTCGAGCGGATCGGCCAGCACGCCCAGAGCGCCGACGGCACCCGGAACTGACCCCGGCGCGTACGGCGCCCGCAGTCGGCCCGGCGCGTACCGCACCCGGAACCGGCTTCGGGCGCCTGGCATAGGCTCCGGCGCATGACGGAACGGATCGTGGTCGTCGGCGCGGCCCTGCTCGACGGCGGCCGGCTGCTCGCCGCGCGCCGCAGTGCGCCCCCTGAGCTGGCCGGACGCTGGGAGCTGCCCGGCGGCAAGGTGGAGAAGGGCGAGGCGCCCGAGGCAGCGCTGGTGCGCGAACTGCGCGAGGAACTCGGCGTCGACGTGGAGACGGTCGAGCGGGTGCCGGGGGAGTGGCCGCTCAGGGAGCCGTACGTCTTGCGGGTGTGGACGGCCCGCCTGCTGCCCGGCTCGCCGGCGCCCCAGCCGCTTCAGGACCACGACGCGCTGCGCTGGCTCGGGCCGGGTGAGATCTGGGACGTCGACTGGCTGGACCAGGACGTCCCGGCGGTCCGGGCGACCCTGTCCGCCCTGGACACGGAAGTGCGCTGACAGCGGACGCACCTCGGCGCGCACCCGTCGGCGCCCCGGCACACGCCGACGGAAGCCGAAGCCGCACCCCGTCGGCGCCCCGACGGAAGCCGAAGCCCCGCCCCGGCGCACCACCGTCGACCCCCCAAAACACCCCTGCCTCCCCCCGAAGCCCCCACCTCACACCCCCGCCGACGCACCCCCCGCGTCCTCCCCCGAGCGCCTCTTACGCCGTTTGTGCCACAGTGCGCCTGTGCGGGCGGTACCGGGTACTGGATATCGGGTATGTGCCCATTAACCCCACGAAACCGGACAGGGTGGGAGACCCGCTGGCCTGGGAAGTGATCGGCGTGATCGACACCGAAGGCGACTGCGCCGAGTGGACGTTCCCGGCTGAGCCGGGTGCCGTGCGCGCCGCCCGCTCCGTGGTGCGCGCGAGGCTGCACACCTGGGAGCTGGACAGCCTCGGCGACACCGCGGCCCTGCTGGTCAGCGAACTCGTCACCAACGCCCTCCGGCACGCCACCGGCCCGATCGGCGTCCGTCTGGTGCGGCTCAGGGGGCGCGACGGCCAGGGCGTGCTGCGCGCGGAGGTCTCCGACCCGCTGCCCGACCCGCCGCGCGAGCGCACCCCGCACCCCGACGACGAGAGCGGCCGCGGTCTGCAGCTGGTCGCATCGGCTTCCCGTCGCTGGGGCACCCGGCCCGGTGAGGGCGGCAAGACCGTGTGGTTCGAACTGGCGCTCCCCGAGTGAACCCCGAAGGCCGCGCGACCGGTGCGCGGCCGGTGCCGGGACCGCAGCGGTCGCGACCAATGCCGAACTGCGGGATTCGATGACCTGCCGCCCGGTTAGAAGACTGGAAGTGTTGTCGCAGGACGGACCAAAAAGGACCTGGACCGTGCTGTGATCGTGAACACCGTGTCGTGCGGCGCCGTAGTGCTGGATACTGCGGGCAGCCGCTGCCGGTGACCGATGCCGGACGCGGTGAGCTGGAGGGGACGGTTCGCGTGAGCGAGATACCAGCGAAGGCCACGGAGTCCGAGGACCCGTCGGACGGCGCGAGGGCGACAGCCGCGGGCGCGCTCGCCTCCGATACGGAGCGGACCGGTGACTCGCTGTGGCAGAGCAGCCCGCCCGGCTCGATCTACGACTACATCAAGGTCGCGTCCTTCTCCATCGGCGCCGACGGCCTCGTCGACCAGTGGAGTCTGCGCGCCGAGCAGGTCTTCGGCATCCCCGCCGAGCGCGCCGTCGGCATGGACCCCATCGAGGCGTTCGTCGACCCCGACCTGCGTGACCGGAGCCAGCGCAAGATGGCCGAGATCCTCGACGGCCGCGAGTGGACCGGTGTGGTGCCCTTCCGAGTGCCCCGCGGCGAGGACGGGGCGCCCGAGGAGGCGGCCCGGCGCCGCGGAGCCGACGGGCTCGCCGAGGTGTACGTCATGCCGACGCGCACCAAGGAGGGCGAAAAGGCCGCCGTCTGCATCGTCGTGGACGTGCGCACCCTGCGCAGCATCGAGACCGACCTCGCCGCCTCGCAGGCCATATTCGGCCAGTCTCCGTTCGGGTTCCTGCTCATCGACACCGAGCTGAAGGTGCGCCGCGCCAATCAGCGGTTCGCGTCCATCTTCGGCGGCACCCCCGACGACCACCGCGGCAAGGGGGTGCACGACTATCTGCCCCGGCCGGAGGCGGACCGGGTCACGGCGACGCTGCGCCGGGTCCTGCAGACCGGCGACTCCATCACGGACATGCACGTCACCGGGTATGTGCCCGGCTCCGACGAGCGCCGTCACTGGTCCGTCAACCTCTACCGCGTGCACAGCGGTTCCGGCCGGCCCATCGGTGTCGCCTGGCTCGGCACCGACATCACCGCCCGCCGCGCCGCCGCCCGCGAGGCCGCCGCCGCGCGGCGCAACCTCGCCCTCCTGAACGAGGCGGGCGCCCGCATAGGAAACTCCCTGGATCTGGAGACGACCGCCCGCGAACTCCTCGACGTCGTCGTCCCCGGCTTCTGCGACCTCGCCACCGTCGACCTCTACCAGGGTCTGCTGGCCGGCGACGAGACCCCGCCCGGCCTCGCCGACGGCAGCGCGGAGATGCGCCGTGTCGCCTACGCCAGCGCCGTTGCCGACACCCCGTTCCGGGGCGGCACCGGCGAGGGCGTCGAGGTCGGCGCGGTCCACCACTACCCGTTCAACTCCGCCTGCGCCGAAGCCCTGCGCACCGCCCGCCCGCAGCGTGTGCCGGGCGAGGAGGGCGGCCTGGTGCAGTCCGTGCTCGCCGTGCCGATGGTGGCCCACGACACCGTCGTGGGGCTCGCGCTGTTCGCGCGGACCAAGGGCAGTGAGCCGTTCGGCGACCGGGACCGGGACCTCGCGGTCGAGCTGGCCGCGCGGGCCGCGGTCTGTATCGACAACGCCCGCCTGTACCGGCGTGAGCACGAGCGGGCGCTGATACTGCAACGGTCCCTGCTGCCGCCCGGCGACCCCGTGGCCTCCGGCCTGGACATCGCCTGCCGCTATCTGCCCGGCAACGCCTCCACCGGGCGGCCCAGCGAGGTCGGCGGCGACTGGTTCGACGTCATCGAACTGCCCGGCCACCGCACGGCGCTGGTGGTGGGCGACGTCATGGGACGGGGGCTGCGCGCCGCCGTCGCCATGGGTGAACTCCGCACCGCCGTACGCACCCTGGCCCTGCTCGACCTCGAACCCGCCGAAGTCCTCTCCGCGTTGGACGAGATCGCCCGCGGCCTCGGCACCCCCGGCGGCGTCCAGCAGGCCACCCGGGCCGCCCGGCGCCCGCGCGAGGCGGACCTGTCCGAGGTGTACCTCGCGACCTGCGTGTACGCCGTCTACGACTCCGTCACCCGGCGCTGCACCTTCGCCAACGCCGGCCATCTGCCGCCGGTGCTGGTCGAACCCGGCGAGCCGGCGCTGATGCTCGACGTGCCGCCCGGGATGCCGCTCGGCGTCGGCGGGGAGCCGTTCGAGGAGGTCGAGGTCGAGCTGCCCGAGGGCGCGCTGCTCGCCCTGTACACCGACGGGCTCGTGGAGTCCCGCGACCATCCCCTGGACGAGGGCCTGCAGGCGTTCGTCGGCGCGCTGACCGACCCCGCGCGGCCCCTGGAGGACGTCTGCGACCAGGTCCTCAACACCCTGGACACCCATCACGGCGAGGACGACATCGCCCTGCTGATGGCCCGGGTCCAGGGCCTGCCCGCCGAGTCCGTCGGCGACTGGACCCTGCCGCGCGAGCCGCGCAGCGTGGGCCGGGCCCGTGAGTACGCGCGCGCCCAGCTGCTCGCCTGGGACCTGGAGCCGCTGGTCGACACCACCGAGCTGCTGGTCAGCGAGCTGGTCACCAACGCGCTGAGATACGGCGAGGGCGAGATCCGGCTTCGGCTGCTGCTGGACCGGACCCTGGTCTGCGAGGTGTGGGACTCCGGTCTGGTCCAGCCGCGCCGCCGCCGCGCCCGCGACACCGACGAGGGCGGCCGCGGCCTGCAACTCGTCGGCCTGCTGTCCGCGTCGTGGGGCTCGCGCCGCACCCCGCGCGGCAAGACGGTCTGGTTCGAACTGGGCCTGCCCGACGGCGAGTCCGGCCCGGTGGACCCGGCCGAGGCTCTGCTCAGCCTGTTCTGAGACCCGGGCGCGGGCCTGCCTGCCGCGAGGCCAGGGCCTGTCGTTCGGATCATCCCGGCGTCGGCAGGCCCTGACCGGCGCCGTCGAGGCGGTGACGCGTCGCGGGGCCGCCGTAGGCCGACGGCTCCGGCTCCCGCGGCGGGCCGTGCACGAGGACGTCCTGTTCGGCGTGGTCGCGGGCCGCCGCGGCCAGCGCGTCGGCGGCCACGAGTTCAGGCAGCGTGCCCGATACGAGGGCCCGGGCCGCCGCCAGCCGGGTGCGGGCCTCGGCGCCCACCACGCCCCGGTGCGTGGCGACGAAACCGTCCGCCGCGGCCACCGCGCTGCTCGTGGTCAGCCGCGCGGCGGCCGGCAGCACCCCGGCCCGCCCCGTCGCCACCGGCGCCAGCGCCCGCACGATCCGCCGCAGCTCCGCCAGCGGATCGTAGGGCCGCCCACCGGTCACCTCCAGACGTACGGAGGCCAGCACGGCGTCCGCGTGCGCGATACGGGAGCGCAGCTCCCCGGGCGGCACATCCGCCGGGGCGGTCCGCCGCGCCGCCGCGAGTTCCGCCTCCGCGCCGGTCAGGGCCGCCGGGAGCATCGCCCGGGCCGCCGTCAGCTCGTGTGCCAGCCGGTCCACGGCGGTGATGAAGACCTCCGCCTGCGCCACGGCCCCCTCACCGGACCGCAGCCGTGCCGCCGCGCGGCCGCTCTCGCCCCGGTCGGCGGCCTGCCGGGCCTCGTTGAGCCGGGTCGTGGCGGTCACCAGACGGTCCTTGGCCAGCTCCACATAGCCGGTGACGGGGTCGAGCGCACCGGCCGCGAACGCGCCGTGCAGGTCCGTGACCGTGGCCTCCGCCTGTCCCGTCCGGGCGGCCAGTGCCCGGAACCGGGCCTCCGCGACCGCGAGCGCGCCACCCCCTGCGGTGTCCACAGCGCGCAGGTCGTCGAAGGCGGCCGCGGTCGCGTCCAGGACGCGCCCCGCCTCCGCGCACCGGCCGACGATCCCGGCGAGTGTGTGCCGCCGCGCCGGTTCGTCACCCCGCGGCAGGCCCTCGTCGTCCCGCTGCCGCAGCGCGAACGCCGCGTCCAGCTCGCCCTCCGCCTCCCGCAGCGCCCGTGTGAACGGCTCCAGGCGCGGTGCGTCGTACAGCTCCCGGGCGAAGTCCAGTTCCTCCCGGCTGGTGCGCACACAGTCGTCGGCCTCGACCAGTGCCGCCCGGGCCTGACGGTCGAGTTCGCCGGGGGTCGGTGAGTACGGGTGGGACGGCAGGGCGCCCACGGAAGCGGCCGGGGGCGTGGTGCGCGTGCCGGACGCGGGCGTCACAGGGGTGCGGGTGCGGCGGGTGCGGCGGACGTAGACGTAGCCGGCGAGCAGTCCGGCCGCCGTCACGGCGGCCACCGGAAGGACGAGGTCCGTCGGGGACGTCTCGTCCTGGCGCGGCCGCGCCGCCGCCGTGGTCGGCGCCGATGCGGGGCGGGCGATCGCAACCGGCGGCTCGTTCACCGCCGTCATTCCCGGCAACAGCAGCCACACCACGCCCGCGGTGGCGCCCAGCAGCGCGTGCGCCACCCGCACCGATATGTGCGAGGTGGCGTGCCGTGGCCGGCCCCGAGGCGAGGATGACGTCACGTTTCGGAGCGTATGGCCCGGTATGAGGGGCCGCGAGCCGGGCGCGTCCGGTGGGGCGGACGGACGAGGGAGGGGGGACGGCGATGGAACAGCCGCAGCGTACGGAGGAACCCGAGGCGATATCCGGGGAGCGCGGCGAGCCGGAGCCGGCGGCGCCCCGCCCCGCGCGACGCCGCCGGCGCACCGCCCGGCGTATCGCCCTCGCCGTCGTACTGGTCCTGCTGCTGCCGGTGCTCGCCACGCAGGTCGCCCTGCGCCTGAACTACACCGGCGATCTCGCCGACGGCACCCGTACCCGCGACCGGGACGCCCTGTGGCTCGGGCACGCCTGGGCCGACGGCCGCAAGAAGGACGCCGACGTCACCGCCCTCGCCCGCCGGCTCGCCGGCACCGGCATCCGGGACCTGTATGTGCACGCCGGTCCGCTGGAGCACGACGGGACGCTGCCCGCGTCCGCGTACCCGAGGGCGGCGTGGCTGGTCGCGGCGGTGCACCGGGAGCTGCCCGGGGTGCGGGTGCAGGCGTGGCTCGGTGACGTGCTGGCCACGGAGGAGCCGGACGGACTGCGCCTGGAGCGGGCCGCGACCCGGGCGGCGATCGTCCGCTCCACCCGCGCGGTCCTCGACGCCGGTTTCGACGGCGCCCACTTCGACCTGGAACCGCTGCACTCCGGCGACCGCGACTACCTCGGCCTCCTCGACGCCCTGCACCGCGAGACGGCCGCCCGCGGGGCGGTGCTGTCCGTGGCCGCCCACCAGATCGATCCGCTGCCGGGGCTGCACTCCGCCGTCGGCGCGGTCACCGGGCACCCCAAGTGGTGGTCGCAGGAGTTCTTCGGCCAGGTCGCGCACCGCGTCGACCAGATCGCCGTCATGTCGTACGACACGATGCAGCAGTGGCAGAGCACCTACGGCGGTTACGTCGCCCAGCAGACCGCTCTCGCGCTGGAGGTGACCCCGCCGGGCACCGACCTGCTGATGGGCCTGCCCTTCTACCACGAGAACCGCTTCGGCCACCGCGGCGCGGCGGAGACGGTCCCCGCGGCCGTACGCGGCGTGCGCCTGGGCCTGTCCCGCACGGACGCGGACCGCGCCGCGTTCGGCGTCGCCCTGTACGTGGACTTCGCGGCGACGGAGGACGACTGGCAGGCGTACCGTGAGGGCTGGAACAACTGAACGAAGGGGTGGGGGAGATGCAGTACGTGATGGGGGTGGCCGTGCTGGTCGACGCGCTGCTCGCGGCGCTCGGTGTGATGTCACTGACGACCGGGTGGGTGGCGCCCTGGCTGCGGAGCACCGTCGTCCGGCCCGCGCTCTGGGGCGCGGGGGCGCTGCTGCTCGCGACGGGCATCGCGACGGGGATGTGCATGCCGTTCGTGGACGGTTCGGTGGCCCTGGCCAACGGACTGATGGCCGCCGTCGTCGCACAGTCCGTGGCGGGATGTCTGCTCCAGCGCCGCGCCCAGCGCCCCCGCCCCGCTACGAGGACCGCCTCCTGATCTTCGAGCCCAGCCACACCAGCGGGTCGTACTTGCGGTCCACGGCCCGCTCCTTCAGCGGGATCAGGGCGTTGTCCGTGATCTTGATGCCCTCGGGGCAGACCTCCGTGCAGCACTTGGTGATGTTGCAGTAGCCGAGGCCGTGCTCGTCCTGTGCCGTGCGTTTGCGGTCCAGGCCGGTCTCGGCGGCGGCGTCCAGGGGGTGCATGTCGAGTTCGGCGATGCGCATCAGGAAGCGGGGGCCGGCGAACGCCGTCTTGTTCTCCTCGTGGTCGCGCACGACATGGCAGGTGTCCTGGCACAGGAAGCACTCGATGCACTTGCGGAACTCCTGCGAGCGGTCCACGTCCTCCTGCATCATCCGGTACTCGCCGGGGCCGAGGCCGGGCGGTGGGACGAAGGCCGGGACCTCGCGGGCCTTGGCGTAGTTGAAGCCGACGTCCGTCACCAGGTCCCGGACGACCGGGAAGGTGCGCAGGGGCGTGACGGTGATCGTCTCCTCCTGGCCGAACACCGACATCCGGGTCATGCACATCAGCCGGGGCCGGCCGTTGATCTCCGCCGAGCACGAACCGCACTTGCCGGCCTTGCAGTTCCAGCGCACCGCGAGGTCGGGCGCCTGCGTGGCCTGGAGCCGGTGGATGATGTCGAGGACGACCTCGCCCTCGTTGACCTCGACGGTGAAGTCCTCCAGACCACCGCCGGCCGAGTCCCCCCGCCACACCCTGAACCGTGCCTGGTAGCCGCTCATTCGTACAGCTCCTCTTCGGCGAGGTACTTGACCAGCTCCTCCTTCTCGAACAGGGCGAGCAGGTCGGGGCGGATGGGGTCGGTGGTCTCCCGGGCCAGGGTGATCTGGCCGCGGGCGGGGTCCGACGCCGCGAGGGAGCCGGTGGGATCGGTCAGCCGGCACACCAGGTTCATCCGGCGCCAGGTGCGGTCCATCGACGGGAAGTCCTCCCGGGTGTGGCCGCCGCGCGACTCGGTGCGCTCCAGCGCCGCCCGGGCCACGCACTCGCTGACCAGCAGCATGTTCCGCAGGTCCAGCGCGAGGTGCCAGCCCGGGTTGAACTGCCGGTGGCCCTCCACCCCGGCCCGCCGGGCCCGTACCCGCAGCTCGGCGAGCTTGCGCAGCGCCTGCTCCATCTCGCCCTCGCGGCGGATGATGCCGACCAGGTCGTTCATGGTCTGCTGAAGCTCCTGGTGGAGGGCGTACGGGTTCTCCGGCGGCCCCTCCTCGCCCTCGGTCTCCGCGGAGAACGGCCGCAGCGCCTCCGCCGCCGCCGTATTGACCTGGGCGTCGTCGACCGCCGGCCGCTGGTACGCCGCCCCTTGCGCGTACTCGGCGGCGTGCAGTCCCGCGCGGCGGCCGAACACCAGCAGGTCGGACAGGGAGTTGCCGCCGAGCCGGTTCGAGCCGTGCATGCCGCCGGCCACCTCACCGGCCGCGTACAGTCCGGGCACCCCGCGCGCGGCGGCCGTGTCGGAGTCGACGGCGATGCCGCCCATGACGTAGTGGCAGGTCGGCCCGACCTCCATCGGTTCCGCGGTGATGTCGACGTCGGCCAGCTCCTTGAACTGGTGGTACATCGAGGGCAGCCGCCGCTTGACGACCTCCGCCGGCATCCGTGTCGACACGTCCAGGAAGACCCCGCCGTGGGGGGAGCCGCGGCCCTCCTTCACCTCGGAGTTGATCGCGCGGGCGACCTCGTCACGGGGGAGGAGCTCCGGGGGACGCCGGTTGTGGTCCGGGTCGTCGTACCAGCGGTCGGCCTCCTCCTCCGTCTCGGCGTACTTCTCCTTGAAGACGTCCGGGATGTAGTCGAACATGAACCGGTTGCCCTCGGCGTTGCGCAGCACCCCGCCGTCGCCGCGCACCGACTCGGTGACCAGGAGGCCCTTCACCGACGGCGGCCAGATCATGCCGGTCGGATGGAACTGCACGAACTCCATGTTCAGCAGCGGCGCTCCGGCGAGCAGGGCGAGGGCGTGGCCGTCGCCGGTGTACTCCCACGAGTTCGACGTGACCTTGAACGACTTGCCGATGCCACCGGTGGCGATCACGACGGCCGGCGCCTCCAGCACGAAGAAGCGCCCGCTCTCGCGTGCGTAGCCGAAGACCCCCGACACCCGGTCGCCGTCCTTGAGGACCCTGGTGACCGTGCACTCCTGGAAGACCTTCAGCCGGGACTCGTAGTCGCCGGTCTCCCGGTGGTCGGCCTGCTGGAGTGCGACGATCTTCTGCTGGAGGGTGCGGATCAGCTCCAGGCCGGTGCGGTCGCCGACGTGCGCCAGGCGCGGGTACTCGTGGCCGCCGAAGTTGCGCTGGGAGATCCGGCCGTCCTTCGTCCGGTCGAACAGCGCGCCCCAGGTCTCCAGCTCCCAGACGCGGTCCGGGGCCTCCTTGGCGTGCAGCTCGGCCATGCGCCACTGGTTGAGGAACTTCCCGCCGCGCATCGTGTCGCGGAAGTGGACCTGCCAGTTGTCGTGCTCGTTAGCGTTGGCCATCGCCGCCGCGATGCCGCCCTCGGCCATCACGGTGTGCGCCTTGCCGAAGAGCGACTTGCAGATCACCGCCGTACGGGCGCCCCGCTCGCGCGCCTCGATCGCGGCCCGCAGCCCGGCGCCGCCGGCACCGACCACGACGACGTCCCACTCCTGCCGGTCGACCACGGACATCGGTCAGTCCTCACTTGAGTCGCTGGAAGGCTCGAGCCACTAGAAGAAGCGCGGATCGGCGAAGACCCCGGACGCCACGAGGTACACGTAGAAGTCGGCGAGGGCCACGCTCAGCAGGGATGCCCAGGCGAGCTGCATGTGCCGGGCGTTGAGCCGGCCCACGAACCGCCACATGCCGTAGCGCACGGGATGCTTCGAGAAGTGCTTGAGCTTCCCGCCGACGATGTGCCGGCAGGAGTGGCAGGACAGGGTGTACGCCCAGATCAGCACGATGTTGGCGAGGAACACCAGGGTGCCGAGACCCATGTGTCCCCAGCGGTAGTGGGTGTCGCGGAAGGCGAGCACGGTGTCGTACGTCAGCACGCCCGCGACCAGCAGCGCCGCGTAGAAGAAGTAGCGGTGGACGTTCTGCAGGATGAGCGGGAAACGGGTCTCGCCGGTGTACTTGGCGTGCGGCTCGGGCACCGCGCAGGCCGGCGGGGACGCCCAGAAACCGCGGTAGTAGGCCTTGCGGTAGTAGTAGCAGGTCAGCCGGAAGCCCAGCGGGAAGATCAGGATGATGATCGCCGGCGAGATGCCCCACCAGCTGCCGAAGAGGTCCGCGTTGGGTCCGGCGTGCATCGTGCGGCAGTTCTGCGCCAGGCACGGCGAGTAGAACGGCGACACATAGGGCGCCGCGTAGTAGTGGGCGCCTGCGAAGGCCCGCCAGGTCGAGTAGACGACGAAGGCGAGCAGACCGGCCGCGGTGGCGGCGGGGGCCAGCCACCAGCGGTCGGTGCGCAGGTGCGCGGCGCCGATCGCGGCGCGGGTCGTCGACCGCACACCGCCGCCGCTGCTGCCGGGACGGGGTTCCGTACCAGTGGCCACCGTTTACGGCTCCCGTCCGGTCAGGGGGCGTGCCGGTCGCGGGCGCCGAGGCCCTCGTCGTCGGAGTCGGTCCACAGGGACCCGTCGTAGGGGGTGTCGGGGATGCCGACCACCTCCGGCCGGGCGGCCTGCACGGGTGTGATCGCCGAGCGCAGCAGCGAGACGCTCTCGCGCAGATGGTCGGCGTCCATCCGGGCCCGGCGCATCTCCAGGCCGCCGCTGCCGAGCTGTTTCTCCAGGCGCCCGAGCGACCGGTACAGGTCGTCGAGGCTGCGCTGGACCGATGTGAGTTCGTCGTGGACGGACATGACATGCCCTCGCTTCCGGGGGGTCTTCCAGGCCCTGGGCGGCACCGTTCATGCGCCTGCGAGTGTCGCGCGTCACACCACACGCTGTGAAGGGACGTGCACCGATCGGCGGAGGCGTACGGGTGCATCGCGGGTCGCGTTGCTCCGCACGGGTGGCCTTACGGACCGTCGCCGTCGTGTCGCCGGCAGTGTCCGGATCCTTTCCTCTTCAGTGGCTGCATCAAATCTGCATACGTGTGATCAGCTCCATATACCGCCAAACGTGATCATAACGCCCGCGGCTTTCCGGAGGTACTCCAGAGATGTCCCACGACGTCGTCGGACCGCGCGCCGTCATGCGCTCGGTCGCCTTCCTCACCGCGGGCGCGCTCGCGGTGACCGTGCTCACCGGCTGCAGTTCCGAGGACGAGGCCGGCAAGCCCCTCGCCGGGCAGGACATCGCCCGCGCCGCCCGCGCCCAGATCTCCGACGGCGGCACGCTGCGCTGGGCCGTGGACGCCGTGCCCGAGACGCTGAACACCTTCCAGTCCGACGCCGACGCCACCACCACGCGGGTGGCGCAGGCCGTGCTGCCGTCGATGTACCGGCTGGACGCGCAGGGGCGGCCGCAGCGCAACGCCGACTACCTGGAGTCCGCGAAGGTCGTCGAGACCGAGCCCAAGCAGGTCGTGCTGTACAAGCTGAACCAGCAGGCCGTGTGGAGCGACGGGCGGGAGATCGGCGCCGCCGACTTCGCCGCGCAGTGGCGCGCCCTGTCCGGCAAGGACTCCGCCTACTGGACCGCCCGCAACGCCGGGTACGACCGCATCGAGAAGATCGAGCGCGGCGACAACGACCTCGAGGTCAAGGTCACCTTCGCCAAGCCCTACGCCGACTGGCGCTCGCTGTTCTCCCCGCTGTACCCGAAGGACGTCATGGGGACGCCGGACGCGTTCAACGACGGGGCGCGGCGCAAGCTGAAGGTCAGCGCCGGGCCGTTCGCGGTGCAGACCGTGGACACCAAGGCCAAGGACGTCGTTCTCACCCGCAATCCGCGCTGGTGGGGGCATCCGGCCAAGCTGACCCAGATCGTGCTGCAGGCCGTGCCGCGCGACAAGCGGGCGCAGGCGCTGGCCGCGGGCAGCATCGACATGGCCGAGATCGACCCGTCCGACGCCCAGCGCGTCACCGGCAGCGCCGGGGGCGCGGCCGGCCCGCTGCAGGGGCCCGGCGGCCGTACGGCGGTCAAGGCGCTGCGCACCTGGGCGGCGCAGCACGGCGCGGACGCCGAGCCCGGTGACGAGGAACTGCGGGCCTGGGAGAAGCTGACCAAGGCGGTCGCACAGGAACAGAAGGAGAAGGAGCAGCTGCGCGGATTCGAGGTGCGCAAGTCCTTCGAGGCGGCGTACACGCAGCTCGCGCTGAACGGCTCCGAGGGTCCGCTGGCCGACGAGCGGGTACGGCGCGCGGTGGCGCGGGCGCTGGACCGGGGGCAGCTGGCCAAGCTGGTGCTGAAGCCGCTGGGGCTGCCGGCGGTGCCGGTGGGCAGCCATCTGGCGCTGTCCGGGCAGCCGGCGTACGCCGACAACAGCGGGGCGCTCGGCGGTCAGGACACCGCGGAGGCGCAGGCGCTGCTCGCCGACGCCGGGTGGGTGCCGGGCGGACCGGTGGACGAGCAGAAGAAGGGGGAGAAGGCGGCCGGCGCGCAAGGGGACAAGGAGAAGGCGGCCGGGGGCAAGGCGGGGCACGCCACGTCCGACGGGGACGCGTCCGAGGGCGGCAAGGACGGCACGTACATCGTCGGCCAGGACGACAAGGCGGGCCGGCAGCCCGGGCACGGCGAGGACAGCCGGCCGCTCGCCGAGTGGCAGCTGCGGCAGGGCGGGGCGCCGGGGGCGTACGCGCCGAAGGGGACGGCGGCGCCGGCCGGGGCGGGGTCGCCGCAGGTGCTGGCGAAGGACGGCAAGCCGCTCACGCTCCGCTTCGTGCTGCCGTCGGGAGCGGGCTCGCAGACGCTGCGGCAGGTCGCGGACCGGATCTCCGCGATGCTGGCGAAGGTCGGCATCCGGACCGACATCACCAAGGTGCCGGACGACAGCTACTTCAAGGACCACATCGCCGCCGGCCAGTACGACCTGGCCCTGTACTCCTGGCCGGCCTCGGCCTTCCCGGCGACGGATGCCCGCCCGATCTACGCCAAGCCGGTACCGGCCGCCGACGGCTCGCTGACCGTGCAGCAGAACTACACCCGGGTCGGCACGGACCAGGTCGACCAGCTCTTCGACCAGGCGATCGCGACGCTGGACCAGGACCGCGAACGGGACCTGATCCGCAAGGCGGACTCCCGTATCTGGGCAGCTGCAGGATCGATTCCCCTCTTCCAGCGCCCGCAACTGGTGGCCACCCGAAAATCCCTCGCCAACGCGGGAGCCTTCGGCTTCCAGACCCCGGTGTACGAGGACATGGGCTACCTGAAAAAGGGCGAAAAGCCGTCGGCAAGCCCGTCGTCGTAGGGGGGCGGGCGGCGCGGGGGGCTCCGGCCCGGATGCCGGGGGTGTGCGTGAGGGTGCCCGTTCGGGCCGGGCTGCGCCCGGCTTGGGGGCTGCTCCCGGCCTCGGGGGCTGCGCCCGGCTTCAGGGCTGCGCCCGCCCTCGGGGGATTCGCGCGGCCCGGCGGCTGAGCCCGGCTTCAGAGTAGGGCTCGGCCCCGGCGGCTGCGCCCGGCGCCGGGCTGCGCCCGGCGCCGGGCTGCGCCCGGTCCCAGGGGTTGCGCGTGCGGCGCGGGGCTCCGGGGTCGGCTGGCTCGCGGCGCACGGGGCGTGGGCCCTGCCGGGGTCCGGGGCCCGGCGCCGGGCCCCGGACCCCGGGGTTGCGCGTGCGGCGCGGGGCTCCGGGGTCGGCCGGCTCGCGGCGCACGGGGCGCGGGCCCTGCCGGGGTCCGGGGCGGAGCCCCGTGGGGGTGGCTCTTGTGCAAGCGAGACGGGCGGGTGGTGGGAAACGCCCCGGGGTCCAGGGGCGGAGCCCCGGGCGGGGTCCGGGGCGGAGCCCCAGGACGGCGCCCCCGCCAACGCCACCCGGGCGGAGCCCACCGCAGAGCCCACTGAACCCGGGGCGGAGCCCGTCGGACGGGTCCCCCAGCCGACGCCACCGGGGCGGAGCCCACCGCGGAGCCCACCGCGGAGCCCACCGAACCCGGGGCGGAGCCCGTCGGACGGGTGCCCCAGCCGACGCCACCGGGGCGGAGCCCACCGCTGAGCTGGGCGGATGTGGGCCAAGGCGCCGCCCCGGCGCACGCCCCGTACCATGGGGTGAGGCCGTGGCATGTTCAGCCCGGCAGGGCCCGCGCAGCAGGGCTGTCCACAACTCCGGGAGATCGCCGCAATATGGCCACGCGCCACGACATCCGCAACGTCGCCATCGTCGCCCACGTCGACCACGGCAAGACCACCATCGTCGACGGCATGCTCAAGCAGGCCGGTGCCTTCGCCGCCCACCAGCTCGAGGGCGTCGACGACCGCATGATGGACTCGAACGACCTGGAGCGTGAGAAGGGCATCACGATCCTCGCCAAGAACACGGCGGTGAAGTACCACCCCAAGGACGGCGGGGACCCGATCACGATCAACATCATCGACACCCCCGGCCACGCCGACTTCGGCGGCGAGGTCGAGCGTGGCCTGTCGATGGTCGACGGTGTCGTGCTGCTCGTGGACGCTTCCGAGGGCCCGCTCCCGCAGACCCGCTTCGTGCTGCGCAAGGCCCTCCAGCAGCGCCTGCCCGTCATCCTGTGCATCAACAAGACGGACCGTCCGGACTCCCGGATCGACGAGGTCGTCAACGAGACCTACGACCTCTTCCTCGACCTGGACGCCGACGAAGAGCAGATCGAGTTCCCGATCGTCTACGCCTGCGGCCGTGACGGCATCGCCTCGCTGACCAAGCCGGACAACGGCACGGTCCCGGGCGACAGCAACAGCCTGGAGCCGTTCTTCTCCACCATCCTGGAGCACATTCCGGCCCCGACGTACGAGGAGGACGCGCCGCTCCAGGCCCACGTCACCAACCTCGACGCCGACAACTTCCTCGGCCGTATCGCGCTGCTCCGCGTCGAGCAGGGTGAACTGCGCAAGGGCCAAACGGTCGCCTGGATCAAGCGCGACGGTTCGATCAGCAACGTCCGCATCTCCGAGCTGATGATGACCGAGGCGCTCACCCGCAAGCCCGCCGAGGTGGCCGGCCCGGGTGACATCTGCGCCGTCGCCGGTATCCCCGACATCATGATCGGCGAGACGCTGGCCGACCCGGAGAACCCGGTCGCCCTGCCGCTGATCACGGTCGACGAGCCCGCGATCTCGATGACGATCGGCACGAACACCTCGCCGCTGGTCGGCCGCGGCGGCACCGGCAAGGGCGCCGACGCGAAGGCGGCAGTGAAGGACCGCAAGGTCACCGCCCGCCAGGTCAAGGACCGCCTGGACCGCGAGCTGATCGGTAACGTCTCGCTGCGCGTCCTCGACACCGAGCGCCCCGACGCCTGGGAGGTCCAGGGCCGTGGTGAGCTGGCGCTCGCCATCCTGGTCGAGCAGATGCGCCGCGAGGGCTACGAGCTGACCGTCGGCAAGCCGCAGGTCGTCACCAAGGAGGTCGACGGCAAGACCTACGAGCCGGTCGAGCGCATGACGATCGACGTGCCCGAGGAGCACATGGGCGCCGTCACGCAGCTCATGGGCGTCCGCAAGGGGCGGATGGACAACATGTCCAACCACGGCTCCGGCTGGGTCCGCATGGAGTTCGTCGTCCCCTCCCGCGGTCTCATCGGCTTCCGTACCGAGTTCCTGACCCAGACCCGCGGCACGGGTATCGGCCACTCCATCCACGAGGGCTTCGAGCCCTGGTTCGGCAACCTGACGACCCGCAACAACGGCTCGCTGGTCGCCGACCGCGCCGGTGCCGTCACCGCCTTCGCGATGACGAACCTGCAGGAGCGCGGCGTGCTGTTCGTGGAGCCGGGCACCGAGGTGTACGAGGGCATGATCGTCGGTGAGAACTCCCGCTCCGACGACATGGACGTGAACATCACCAAGGAGAAGAAGCTCACCAACATGCGCTCCTCCTCGGCCGACTCGTTCGAGGCGATCGTCCCGCCGCGCAAGCTGTCGCTGGAGCAGTCCCTGGAGTTCTGCCGCGACGACGAGTGCGTCGAGGTGACCCCGGAGGCCGTCCGTATCCGCAAGGTGAACCTGGACGCCCGCGAGCGCGCCCGCGCCGCGAGCCGCGCCAAGCACGGCTGACACACCGACAGCGACGAGCCGGGCCCCCGCGTTCAGCGGGGGCCCGGCTCGTCTGCGTTGCCGTCCGCATACCGTGCGTGGTGGGGGAATCCACCAGAGGGTAGGGAAAACCCTGCATCCTGGGCCCTAAGCCGCACAGGGTGGCCGATTTCTACTAGTCTGCTGTGCGGGTCGGCGCCGTCTGCCGTGGGGTCAAGTGCCCGGTGGGCCTTTGCCGTTCAGGCGCGGACGCCCCTCTTTCGGGCAGCGTGAAGCGCCCTGCACGGTGGCCACAGTAGCCGCAAGTGCTTTTCCCTACTTCTGCGTCCGGAATGCGGACAGTGATCACCGATAGATGTGTAACAAGTCCGTTTCGCAGCGATCTATCTGCAAACTGTTTGTCCGGATTTTGGAAGAAGTAGGCAGCAGGTGTGATCGAACCGAGACCTTAGGACTGTGGTTCGGCCGGTGGCCCATGGCAGATAGTTAGGCGCGTAGAGCTCGGATCCCGGGTCACGCCAGCTGCGGCGCCGACTCACGAGCGGGGGGACACCTCACCATCTGCGCCGTCCATGACGGTGGTGTGACGCGTGCCCCTCTATGCGGTGAACCAAAGGACTCATAAGGAGGAACCCATGCGCGGTGCGAAGAGCGCCAAGTGGGTCGCGATAGCCGCGGTTGTGGCGCTGGGCGCGACCGCCTGTGGTGGTGGCAGCGACAAGGGCGACAGCAAGGCCGCGATCGACCCGAACGGCAAGTTCTCGGTCGAGGTGGGCGAGCCGCAGAACCCGCTGCAGCCGGCCAACACCATGGAGTCCAACGGCAGCATCGTCATCAAGTCGCTGTTCTCCGGGCTCGTCGACTACGACAGCAGCGGCAAGATCGTCAACGTCAACGCGCAGTCGATCGACACGACGGACAACAAGACCTTCACGGTCAAGCTGAAGCCGGGCTGGACCTTCCACGACGGCACCCCGGTCACCGCCACGTCCTACGTCAAGGCGTGGAACTGGGCGGCCAACCCGGCCAACAAGCAGACCAACAGCGCCTGGTTCGCCGACATCCAGGGCTACAGCGACGTCGCCCCGGACAGCGGCAAGCCCAAGGCCACCGAGATGTCCGGCCTGAAGGTCGTCGACGACAACACCTTCACCATCACGCTGGCCAAGCCGATCCCGTACTTCGTGTACAAGCTCGGCTACGAGGTCTTCGACCCGCTGCCCGAGTCCTTCTACAAGGACCCGAAGGCCGCCGGCGAGCACCCGATCGGCAACGGTCCCTACAAGTTCGTCAAGTGGGACCACAAGAAGCTGATCGAGGTCGCCAAGTTCGACGGCTACAAGGGCCCGAACGCCGCCAAGAACGGCGGGGTGCTCTTCAAGAACTACGCCAAGCTCGAGACGGCCTACCAGGACCTCAAGTCCGGCAACCTCGACGTGATGCGCCAGGTCGCCCCGCGTGACCTCCCGGTCTACAAGGCCGACCTCGGCGACCGCGCCGTGGACCAGGCGTACTCGGCGATCCAGACCATCGCGGTGGCGTACTACTCCCCGCAGTGGAAGAACATCGACCCCCGCGTCCTGCAGGGTCTGTCGATGGCGATCGACCGGGACACCATCACCAAGACCGTTCTCCAGGGCACCCGTGAGCCGGCCACCGGCTGGGTCGCCAAGGGCGTCCTCGGCTACCAGCCGAACGCCGTGGGCGACATCACCAAGTACGACCCGGCCAAGGCCAAGGAGCTCATCAAGGCCGGCGGCGGCGTCCCGGGCAACAAGATCTCCATCCAGTTCAACGCGGACGGCGGTCACAAGGAGTGGGTGGAGGCCGTCTGCGGCTCCATCACCAAGGCGACCGGTGTCGCGTGCACCGGCGACTCCAAGCCCGACTTCCAGGCGGACACCAACGCGCGTGACGCCAAGCAGGTCAAGTCGCTGTACCGCTCCGGCTGGGTGCTCGACTACCCCTTCATCTCGAACTTCATCCGCGACCTGTTCGGCTCCAAGGCCGACGGCAACCAGGGTGACTTCAACAGCAAGCAGATCGACGAGATGATCGCCAAGGCCGACGCCGCCAAGACGCTGGAGGACTCGGAGAAGCAGTACCAGGCGATCGAGAAGGAACTGCCCAAGTACATGCCGAGCATCCCGCTCTGGTACTACAAGGTCAACGCGGGCTACTCGGAGAAGGTCTCCGGCGTCAAGTACGCCCAGGACGGTGACCCGATCCTGACCGGCGTTCAGGTCAAGAAGTAACCGCTGGCGAACAGCGTTGCCGTGCCGCACCCGGCGGGGTGCGGCACGGCGTCGGCCGACAACAGGCCGGGGGGCCCTTTTCACCGCACTCGCACGGACAAGCTCGGGGGAGCCGTTCGTGTGCGGTGGAAAGGGCCCGCCGCTGTGACTGACATGGAGGCACCATGGGGCGCTATGTCGCACGACGACTGCTCCAGATGATCCCGGTCTTCATCGGGACAACCCTGCTGATTTTCCTGATGGTCTACGCCCTGCCCGGCGATCCCGTGCGGGGGCTCTTCGGTGACAAGGGCACGAGCCCGGCGGTCCTTCGGGCGCTGCGGCACGAGTACGGCCTCGACAGGCCCGTTCTGGTCCAGTACTTCGACTACATGAAGGGCATCGTCCTGCACTTCGACTTCGGCAACCAGATCGCCAGCGGGCGTCCGGTCACCGAAATCCTGGGCGACGCCTTCCCCGTGACGCTGCGCCTGTCCGGCCTGGCCTTCGTCATCGAGGCGGTCCTCGGCATCGTCCTCGGTGTGGTCTCGGGCATGCGGGCCGGCAAGTGGGCCGACACCGTCATCCTGTTCGTGACGCTGCTGCTGATCTCGGTCCCGGTCTTCGTCCTGGGCTACATCCTGCAGACGGTGTTCGCCTTCCAGCTCGGCTGGCTGGAACCGGCGGTCAACGACGACACGAACCTCAACCAGCTGCTGCTGCCGGCCATCGTCCTGGCCAGCGCCTCACTGGCCTACGTGGCCCGGCTGACGCGGACCTCGATCGCGGAGAACCTGCGCGCCGACTACATCCGCACCGCCGTCGCCAAGGGCCTGCCCCGCCGCCGTATCGTCGGTGTGCACCTGATGCGCAACTCGCTCATCCCCGTCGTCACCTTCCTCGGCACCGACCTCGGTGCCCTGATGGGCGGCGCCGTCGTGACCGAGTCCATCTTCAACATCCACGGCGTCGGCGGCACCATCGCCGACTCGATCACCCGCCGTGAGGGCACCACGCTGGTCGGCCTGGTCACCATCCTGGTCCTCGTGTACCTCGTGACCAGCCTGATCGTCGACCTGCTGTACGCGGTTCTGGACCCGAGGATCCGTTATGCCTGAGCTGACCAAGACCGCAGACGAGCCCGTCGTCGCCGTCGCCGCAGGCGGCGCCCCCGCGGGCAAGCCGGAGAAGACCCGCAGCCTGTGGGGCGACGCCTGGCGGGACCTGCGCACCAACTGGGTGTTCATCGTCTCGGCGGTGCTCATCGTCCTGCTGATGGTGATGGCGGCCTGGCCGGGCCTGTTCACGGGCGCCGACCCGAACAACAAGGACCTGGCGGCCCACTACCTCCAGCACCCGCACTACGGCAAGGTCTTCGCCGAGGACTGGCTGGGCTACGACGCCCAGGGCCGCAGCGTGTACGCCCGTGCCATCTACGGCACCCGCGCCTCGCTGCTCGTCGGCGCGGGCACCACGCTGGTCGTCACCGTCTTCGGTGGTCTGGTGGGCATGCTCGCCGGCTACTTCGGCGGCTGGCTGGACGCCGTGCTGTCCCGCATCACGGACATGTTCTTCGGCATCCCGTTCCTGCTCGGCGCGATGGTGATGCTCAACTCCTTCACGGAGCGCAACATCCCCGTCGTCATCATGGCCCTGGCCTTCCTCGGCTGGACCCAGACGGCGCGTGTCATGCGTGGTTCGGTGATCACCGTCAAGGCCACGGACTACGTCCACGCGGCCAAGGCGCTCGGTGCCTCCACCAGCCGGATCCTGTTCCGCCATGTGCTGCCCAACGCGGTCGCGCCGGTGATCGTCGTCGCGACCATCTCGCTGGGTGTCTACATCGGCGCCGAGGCGACGCTGTCGTTCCTGGGCCTGGGCCTGAACGGCGTCTCGTGGGGCAACGACATCTCCGACGGCGGCAACCAGATCCGCGTCGCGCAGTACATCATGCTCTACCCGTCGATCATGCTCAGCATCACGGTGCTGGCGTTCATCATGCTCGGTGAGGCCGTCCGCAACGCCCTCGATCCGAAGTCGCGCTGAGGGAGGCGTACGTGACCATCATCGAAGACACCACTTCCGTGCCCTCGCCGCGCGGCGAGGGCGCCGACGGCGGGCCGCTGCTCGAAGTGCGTGACCTGCACGTCGAGTTCCACACCCGCGAGGGCGTGGTCAAGGCCGTCAACGGCGTCAACTACAGCGTCTCCGCGGGCGAGACCCTCGCCGTGCTCGGTGAGTCCGGCTCCGGCAAGTCGGTCACCGCGCAGGCCATCATGGGCATCCTCGACATGCCGCCGGCGCAGATCCCGCAGGGCGAGATCCTCTTCCGCGGCCAGGACATGCTGAAGATGTCCGCCGAGGACCGCCGCCAGATCCGCGGCCGCCGGATCGCGATGATCTTCCAGGACGCGCTCAGCTCGCTGAACCCGGTGCTCACCGTCGGCTACCAGCTCGCCGAGATGTTCCGCATCCACCAGGGTCTGTCCAAGAAGGACGCCAAGGCCAAGTCCATCGAGCTGATGGACAAGGTCAAGATCCCGGCCGCGGCCGCCCGCGTCAACGACTACCCGCACCAGTTCTCCGGCGGTATGCGCCAGCGCATCATGATCGCCATGGCACTGGCGCTGGAGCCGGACCTGATCATCGCCGACGAGCCGACCACGGCCCTCGACGTGACGGTCCAGGCCCAGGTCATGGACCTGCTCGCGGAGCTGCAGCGCGAGTACAACATGGGCCTGATCCTCATCACCCACGACCTCGGCGTCGTCGCCGACGTCGCGGACAAGATCGCGGTGATGTACGCGGGCCGGATCGTGGAGCGCGCCCCGGTCCACGAGCTGTACAAGCGCCCCGCGCACCCCTACACGCGGGGTCTGCTGGACTCCATCCCGCGCCTGGACCAGAAGGGCCAGGAGCTGTTCGCGATCAAGGGTCTGCCGCCCAACCTGCTGCGCATCCCGACCGGTTGCGCGTTCAACCCGCGCTGCCCCAAGGCCCAGGACATCTGCCGCGAGCAGGTCCCGCCGCTGGCGCCGGTCACCGAGCAGGACGGCACGGACCTGCCGGGCCGCGCGTCGGCCTGCCACTTCTGGAAGGAGACGCTCCATGGCTGAGCTCAGCAAGAACGACGAGCAGCAGGACGCCACGCCGAACGTCTCCGACGTGGACGTCGTCGACGCCCACTCCGAGGAGGAGGCGGTCGCCGCGATCGAGGCGCCCGTCTCGCGCGGCGAGCCGATCCTCCAGGTGCGTGACCTGAAGAAGCACTTCCCGCTGACCCAGGGCATCCTGTTCAAGAAGCAGATCGGCGCGGTCAAGGCCGTCGACGGTGTCTCCTTCGACCTGTACCAGGGCGAGACCCTCGGCATCGTGGGCGAGTCCGGCTGCGGCAAGTCCACGGTCGCCAAGCTCCTGATGCACCTGGAGCAGGCGACGGCCGGCGAGATCTTCTACAAGGGCCAGGACATCACCAAGCTGTCCGGGCGCGCGCTGAAGGCCGTCCGCCGCAACATCCAGATGGTGTTCCAGGACCCGTACACCTCGCTCAACCCGAGGATGACGGTCGGCGACATCATCGGTGAGCCCTTCGACATCCACCCCGAGGTGGCCCCGAAGGGCGACCGGCGCCGCAAGGTGCAGGAGCTGCTCGATGTCGTCGGTCTGAACCCGGAGTACATCAACCGCTACCCGCACCAGTTCTCCGGCGGTCAGCGCCAGCGCATCGGCATCGCCCGCGGCCTGGCCCTGAACCCCGAGATCATCATCTGCGACGAGCCGGTCTCCGCGCTGGACGTGTCCGTCCAGGCGCAGGTCGTCAACCTGATGGAGCGTCTGCAGGACGAGTTCAACCTGTCCTACATCTTCATCGCGCACGACCTGTCGATCGTCCGGCACATCTCGGACCGCGTCGGTGTGATGTACCTCGGCAAGATCGCCGAGATCGGCACGGACGAGCAGATCTACGACCACCCGACGCACCCCTACACCCAGGCGCTGCTGTCGGCGGTCCCGGTGCCGGACCCGGACGCCCGTGAGCACCGTGAGCGGATCATCCTCACCGGTGACGTGCCGTCGCCGGCCAACCCGCCGTCGGGCTGCCGCTTCCGCACCCGGTGCTGGAAGGCGCAGGACAAGTGCGCGCAGGAGGTGCCGATCCTGGCGATCCCCGAGCGGTTCAAGGGGGAGGACACGCCTGCGGCGCACGAGTCGGCGTGCCACTTCGCCGAGGAGAAGGACGTCGTCCACGCGGTGTGACTGCCGTCGGCTGAGCCGTTGTTCCCGGTGCCCGTTTGTTTTTGGGGTGCCGGGAACTTTGGTTTTTCGGTTGTTTTTCGGTTGTTTTTCGGGTGCGGGTGCGGGTGCGGGTGCGGGTGCGGGTGCGTTGTGGCTGGTCGCGCCCGCGCGGCGGTAGCCGCATATCGGCACAGCCCCGCGCCCCTTCAGGCCGGTACCGGCCCCCTTGCGGACAAGTGGCAGGCCGACTGGGGGGCCGTACCGGTGTTCAGGATGTCTGGGTCCTTTGTGCGGCAAGCCTCCGCCACCCCCGCTCGCTCCGCCTCTCCGCTCGCCAGGATCGGGCATCTGGCGTGGAAGCGGCAGCCGGTGGGGATGCGGGACGGGTCCGGGGGTTCGCCCGTCAGGATGAGCGGGGTGCCGGGGGCCTCGGGCAGGACCGAGAGCAGGGCCTGGGTGTAGGGGTGGCGGGGTGCCGTCAGGACCTCCTCCACCGTTCCCGTCTCCACGATCCGGCCGAGGTACATCACCGCCACCCGGTCGGCGATGTTCCAGGCCAGGCCCAGGTCGTGGGTGACCACCAGGGCCGCGAGGCCCAGTTCCGTGCGCAGGCGCAGCAGCAGCGCGAGGATCTCGCCGCGCACCGACGCGTCCAGGGAGGCCACCGGTTCGTCGGCCACCAGCAGACGGGGCTGAAGGACCAGCGCGCCCGCGATGACGACCCGTTGCCGCTGGCCGCCGGAGAGTTCGTGCGGGTAGCGCAGGAAGAAGCGCTCGGGGGGACGCAGGCCCGCGCGTGACAGGGCGTCGGCGACCGCCGCGCGTTCGTCCCCGGCGTGCCCGTGGATGCGCAGTCCCTCCGCGACCGCGTCGTACACCGTGTGCCGGGGGTTGAGGGAGCCGCTGGGGTCCTGCAGTACCAGCTGCACCTGGCGGCGGTAGGCGCGCAGGGCGCGGGCGGAGTAGGACAGTTCCTTTCCGTCGTACGAGATCTGTCCCGCCGTCGGTTTCACCAGGCCCAGCAGGGCTCGGGCCAGGGTCGACTTGCCGCAGCCGGACTCGCCGACGAGGGCGACGATCTCGCCGGGGCGGATGTCGAGCTCCACCCCGTCGACCGCGCGGGCGGGGCCCGCTCCCCGCCGGCCGGGGAAGGTCACGTGCAGGCCCTGGGCGGCGAGCAGCGGCGGTGTCGTCATGGGGTGCTCCTCGCGTTCTCGGACGGCAGGCCCCCGGCATCCGCGTCCGGGACGCCGCTCACGTGCACGCAGGCCGCAGCGCGGCCCGGACCGGCGTCCCGCAGGGGCTGGTCGTCGGCCGCGCACACCGGCAGGGCCACCGGGCAGCGGGCGTGGAAGGCACAGCCGGCGGGGAGGGCGGACGGGTCCGGCGGGTCGCCGGGCAGGCCCGCGGGGGCGAAGCGGGACGCGGGGTCGCCGATGCGGGGGAACGCCGCCGACAGGGCCTTCGCGTACGGGTGGCGGGCGTTGTCGTACACCGAGCGGGCCGGGCCCTCTTCGACCACCCGCCCGGCGTACATCACGGCCAGCCGGTCGCAGGTGTCGGCGAGGACGGCGAGGTCGTGGCTGATCATGATCAGGCCGAGGTCCTGGTCGGCGACCAGGTGCTCGATCAGCTTCAGGATCTGCGCCTGGATCATCACGTCCAGCGCGGTCGTCGGCTCGTCCGCGATGATCAGCCCGGGCTCGCAGGCCAGGGCCATGGCGATCATCACGCGCTGCCGCTGGCCGCCGGACAGTTCGTGCGGGAAGGCCGAGGCGCGCGCGGCCGGCAGCCCCACGTGCTCCAGCAGTTCCCCGGCCCGCTTGCGGGCGGCGGCGGGCGTGGCCCGGCCGTGCAGCAGGATCGGTTCGGCGATCTGGTCGCCGACCCGGTGCACGGGGTTCAGGGAGTGCATCGCGCCCTGGAACACGATCGACGCGCCCGCCCAGCGCACCGCGCGCAGCCGCCCCCAGCGCATGCCGAGCACATCCTCGCCGTCCAGCGCGATCCGGCCGGTGACCCGCGTGCCCGCGGGCAGCAGGCGCAGCAGCGCCAGGGCCAGCGTGGACTTGCCGCACCCCGACTCGCCCGCGATGCCGAGCTTCTGCCCTGCCTCCAGCGTGAGGTCCACGCCGCGCACGGCGGCCGCCCCGCCCTGGTACGTCACCGACAGGTCCCGCACCTCCAGCAGCGTCATCGCGCCACCCCCAGCCTGGGATTGAGGACGGCCTCCACGGCCCGTCCGCACAGCGTGAACGCCAGCGCCACCCCTGCGATCGCGATGCCGGGCGGCACCAGGTACCACCAGTCGCCGGAGCTGACCGCGCCCGCCTCCCGCGCCTCCTGGAGCATCCCGCCCCAGGACACCACGGTCGGGTCGCCGAGCCCGAGGAAGGCGAGGGTGGCCTCGGCGAGGATGGAGGAGGAGATCATCAGCGTCGTCTGCGCCAGCACCAGCGGCATCACATTGGGCAGCACGTGCCGGGTCATGATGTGCCAGTGCCCGCCGCCGAGCGCCTTCGCCCGTTCGATGTAAGGCCGTGACTCCACCGCGAGGGTCTGTGCCCGCACCAGCCGCGCGGTCGTGGGCCAGGTGGTGACGCCGATCGCCAGCACGACCGTGCCGAGCGAGCGGGACATCACGGTGGCCAGCGCGATGGCGAGCACCAGCGTCGGCATCACCAGGAACCAGTCCGTGACCCGCATCAGCACGGTGGCGTACGCGCCCCGGAAGTGCCCGGCGGTGATGCCCACGACCGCGCCGATCGCCACCGACAGCACCGCCGCCAGCAGGCCCACCAGCAGCGACACCCGCGAGCCCCACACCAGCAGGCCCAGCAGGTCGCGGCCGAAGCGGTCGGTGCCCAGCCAGAACTGGCCGCTCGGGCTCTCCAGCGGCCGGCCCGGCGCGCCGGTCACGCTCGCCACGTCCGGGCCGACCGTCAGCGGCGCGCTCAGCGCGAGCAGGGCGAGCATCGCGAGCGCCACGAGGCCCACCAGGCCCGCGCGGTGGGTGCGGTACTGGCGCCAGAAGCCCGCCGCGGCCCGCCGCCGGCGTTGCCAGGCGAGCCCGGTCACGGTGGATGCGCTCATGTCCGTCCCACTCTCGGGTCGAGCAGCGGATAGACCAGGTCGGCCAGGGTGTTCATGACGATCACCGCTGCGGCGAAGAACAGGAACAGGCCCTGCACCAGGGGCAGATCGGGCACGCTGAGCGCCTGGTAGAACAGGCCGCCCAGGCCGGGCCAGGAGAAGACGGTCTCGACCAGGATCACGCCGGCGACGGTCCGGCCGAGGTTGACGAAGACGAGCGTGACGGTCGGCAGCAGCGCGTTGGGCACCGCGTGCCGGCGCCGCACCAGGTCGTCGCGCAGCCCCTTGGCCCGCGCGGTCGTCAGATAGTCGCTGCCCATCTCGTCCAGCAGCGCCGAGCGGGTCACGAGCAGGGTCTGGCCGTACTCGACGGCGACCAGCGTGAGCACCGGCAGGATCAGATGGTGGGCGACGTCGAGGACGTAGGCGAAGCCCTCCTTGCCGCCGGTCTCCATGCCTCCGGTGGGGAAGAGCCCGGGGAGCGGGCCGATGCCGACCGACAGCACGATGATGAGCAGCAGGCCCAGCCAGAAGGACGGCACCGAGTACAGGGTCAGGGCCAGCCCGGTGTGGAAGCGGTCGCCGAGGCTGCCGCGCCGCCAGGCCGCCCGGGTGCCGAGGACGACGCCGAGCAGGGTGTAGAGGACGAACCCGGTGCCGGTGAGCAGCAGGGTGTTCGGCAGTGCCTCGGTGATCTTGTCCAGGACGGGGGCCCGGAACTGGTAGGAGGTGCCGAGATCGCCGGTGAGGGCCTTGCTGCAGTAGTCCGTGAACTGCTGCCAGAGCGGCAGGTCGAGTCCGAACTCGCGCCGGTAGGCGGCCAGTTGCTCGGCGGAGACCGGGCGGCCGCCGGTCATCGTGCGGACCGGGTCGCCCGGGATCAGCCGGAACAGGAAGAACCCGGTCACGAGCACGGCCAGCAGCGATACGGCGGCGCCGGCCAGCTTGCCGGCGCCGTAGCGCAGGTAGGGGACCGGGGACGGGCGGCGCCGGGTGCGCTCGCCCGCCGTGGCGAGGGTGGTGGCGGTCATGGGCTACTCGCGGTCCTCGGCGGTGGAGCGGCGGCGCAGCGCGAGGAAGCCGGCGGCCCCCACGAGGACGACGGCGCCCGCGACGATCCCGATGACGACGTCGGTCGAGCTGCCCGCGTCCGAGGAGCCGTCGGAGGCGGCGGGCCGGGCCGACCACCAGCTCCAGTAGCCGTCCTGGCCGTAGATGTTGCCCGCTGCCTTCGGCATCGTCTCGATCGAGGCGATCTGGTCGGTGCGGTAGGCCTCCATCGCGTTGGGGTACGCCATGACGTTCATGTACCCGGTGTCGTACAGCCGCGACTCCATCTGCTTGACCAGATCCGCCCGCTTGGCGGGGTCGTACTCGGCGAGCTGACGGGCGTACAGGTCGTCGAACTGCTTGTCGCAGATGAAGTTGTCGGTCGCGCCCGTCTTCTTGGGGTCGGCGGGCAGGGCGGCGCAGGTGTGGATGGACAGCACGAAGTCCGGGTCGGGGTTGACCGACCAGCCGTCGAAGGCGAGGTCGTAGGTGCCGGCCAGCCAGGGGTCGCTCACGTTGTCCAGGCAGTCGAGGCGCACGCCGATCCCGAGCTTGCCCCACCACTCCTTGAGGTACTGGCCGACGGCCTTGTCGTTGGGGTCGGTGGCGTGGCACAGCAGGCGGTAGGTGAGCGGCTTGCCGTCCTTGCCGACGCGCTGTCCGGAGCCGTTCTTCCGGTAGCCGGCCTGGTCCAGCAGCTGTGCGGCCTTCGCCGGGTCGTGGGCCAGCTCCTGCTCGCCGGACGGCTTCCAGAAGTAGGTCGAGAAGCGCGGCGGGATGTAACCGGCGCCCTCGACGGCGTGGCCCTGGAAGACCTTGTCGATGAGCGTGCTGCGGTCGACGGCGAGGAACAGTGCCTGCCGTACCCGCTGGTCCAGCAGCGAGGGGTTGCCGTCGCCGAAGCGGGTGCCGTCCTTGGCGCGGGCGCCGGGGTTGACGGCGAGGGCGTAGAAGCGGCGGCCGGGGGCGTCGTTGACCTTCACGTGCTGCTGGTTCTTCAGGGCGGCCGCCTGGGCGGGGGTGAGGTTGCCGACGAAGGACACCTCGCCCTTCTGCAGGGCGGCGACGGCCGCGTCACCGTCCTTGTAGTACTTGAAGACCAGCTCGTCGAACTTGGGGGCGCCGCGCCAGAACCGCTTGTTCGCCTTGAGCCGTACGTAGCTGTCGGGCTTGTAGTCGGCGAGCACGAACGGGCCGTCGCCGACGACGGGGAAGGTCTTGTCGTTGTTGAACTTGGAGAAGTCGCCGACCTTCTCCCAGATGTGCTTGGGCACGATCGGCACGTCGAGCGCCGTCATGGTGGCCTGCGGCTTCTTCAGCTCGATGACCAGCCGGGTCGGGCTCGGGGCGGTCACCTTGCGGAAGTTGGTGACGAAGCTGCCGTTGGCGGTGGCGGCGGACTCGTCGGTCATCATCTTGGTGAACGTCCAGGCCGCGTCCTCGGCGGTGACCTTCTGCCCGTCGGACCAGGTGGCGTCCGAGCGGATGGTGTAGGTCCAGGTGAGCTTGTCGGCCGAGGGCGCCCAGCGGGTGGCGAGGCCCGGGACCGCGTGCGCGTCGCCGGGGTCGTAGTCGGTGAGGTACTCGTACATCAGCCGGTTGATGCTCGTGGAGAGCAGCCGGGTGGCGAGGAAGGGGCTGAGCGAGTCGACGCTCTGCGCGACGGCGACGGTGAGCACCTTGGGGCCGCCGTCCGCCGCCGCGGCCTGCGTCGGCGCGGGGGCGAGCGGCGTGGCGAGGGCGGCGGTCAGGGCCAGCGCGGCGGTGCCGGCCGCGGCGGCGAGGCGGTGGGTGGTGGGGCGCGCTCCGCGAGCTGATCGGGCTCCCATTCCGTCCGGCGCTCTTACGGTTCCGTGCTGATCGTTCGTCTTCATGGAACGTGACCTCGCGTCGTCGCTCGCTGGGGAGACGGCAGTGTCCGGAAGTGGCCGCTCGCTCAGGGACAGCTGTGTCTGATCGTGGCCGCTCGCCCGGGGACGGCTGTGTCTATCAGTGGCTGTCTGCGCACGTCAACGGTCCGTCAAACCCCTTGCCGCCTGCGGAAACAGTGCGCGGCGGGCCCCCGGGGCACCCCATTGGCCTAGTCCACTGAAGCCCTCCAGGTGAAGCCCTGACGGTCCTTCGGGAGAACTCCCGGCACACATCGCGCGCTCTCGCCGGGCCCTCCGTCATGCCGCCGGACGGGCGACCCGTGCCCCGGACGGATGGCGTGAATGTGAGGTATGTGGCATTCAAGCGGATAGTGGCCGTAACGATCAGCGCCCCGGCGCCGGCGGCACCGCGTCGCCCGGTCAGGGACGCAGGGACGAGGAGGCACTCCATGCGCGGAGCCACGCACGCCACCTGGGCCGCCTGCGCGGCCGCGGTAGTCCTCGCGGCGACCGGCTGCGGAAGCGGGGGAGACAGCGGCAGCGGTGGCGGCAACGGCGGCGGCGTCCTCAGCGCGTCCTGGGGCGACCCGCAGAACCCGCTGGAGCCGTCCAACACCAACGAGGTGCAGGGCGGCAAGGTCCTCGACATGATCGTCCGCGGTCTGAAGCGGTACAACCCGCAGAACGGCAAGGCCGAGGACATGCTCGCCCAGTCGATCCAGACCTCCGACTCCCAGAACTTCAGGATCACCATCAAGCCCGGCTGGACGTTCTCCAACGGCGAGAAGGTCACCGCCAAGTCCTTCGTCGACGCCTGGAACTACGGCGCGAGCCTGAAGAACAACCAGAAGAACGCCTACTTCTTCGGCTACATCGACGGCTACGACAAGGTGCACCCCGACACCGGCAAGCAGAGCGCGGACACCCTGTCCGGGCTGAAGGTCGTCAACGACACGACCTTCACCGTCAAGCTCAGTCAGAAGTTCTCCACCTTCCCCGACACCCTCGGCTACCCGGCCTTCGCCCCGCTGCCGCAGGCGTTCTTCACCGACCACGCCGGATGGATCAAGAAGCCGATCGGCAACGGCCCGTACACCATCCAGTCGTACGCCAAGGGCTCGCAGATGTCCCTGCGCAAGTGGGACGGCTACCCGGGCCCGGACAAGGCGCAGAACGGCGGCGTCGACCTGAAGGTCTACACCGACAACAACACCGCCTACACCGACCTGATGGCCGGCAACCTCGACCTCGTCGACGACGTCCCGGCCGCCCAGCTGAAGAACGTCAAGAGCGACCTCGGCGACCGCTACCTCAACACCCCGGCCGGCATCATCCAGACCCTGTCGTTCCCGTTCTACGACGCGAAGTGGAACAAGCCGAACTCCGAAAAGCTCCGCCAGGGCCTGTCGATGGCCATCAATCGCAAGCAGATCACCGACACGATCTTCGCGAAGACCCGCACCCCCGCCACCGACTGGACCTCGCCCGTCCTCGGCGCGGCGGGCGGCTACAAGCCGGGCCTGTGCGGGAAGTTCTGCGACTACAACCCGGCCGAGGCCAAGAAGTACGTCCAGCAGGGCGGCGGCATCCCCGGCGGGCAGGTGAAGATCAGCTACAACGCCGACACCGGCTCCCACAAGCAGTGGGTCGACGCGGTGTGCAACTCCATCAACAACGCGCTCGGCAACACCAAGGCGTGCGTCGGCAACCCCGTCGGCACCTTCGCCGACTTCCGCAACCAGATCACACAGAAGAAGATGAGCGGCCCCTTCCGCGCCGGCTGGCAGATGGACTACCCGCTCATCCAGAACTTCCTGCAGCCGCTGTACTACACCAACGCCTCCTCCAACGACGGCCACTGGTCCAACAAGCAGTTCGACGGCCTGGTCGACAAGGCCAACCAGGAGACCGACACCGCCAAGGCCGTCGGCCTGTTCCAGCAGGCCGAGGGGGTCGTGCGGGACAACATGGCCGCGATCCCGCTGTGGTACCAGAACGGCAGCGCCGGCTGGTCGGACCGCCTGTCCAACGTGACGCTGAACCCGTTCAGCGTGCCCGTGTACAACGAGATCAAGGTCAGCTGACCGGTCATGGGACGCTACGTCCTCAGGCGCCTGCTCCAGATGATCCCGGTGTTCATCGGGGCGACGCTGCTGATCTTCCTGATGGTGAACGTGATGGGCGACCCCATCGCGGGGCTGTGCGGCGAGCGGCAGTGCGACCCGGCCACCGCCGCGCAGCTGAAGAAGGAGTTCGGCCTCGACAAGCCGGTGTGGCAGCAATACCTGACCTACATGTGGAACGTCTTCACCGGCGACTTCGGTACGGCGTTCAACGGCCAGAAGGTCACCGAGCTGATGGCCACGGCGTTCCCCGTCACCATCCGGCTCACCGTCGTCGCGATCATCTTCGAGATCGTCGTCGGCATCACCCTCGGTGTCGTCACCGGCCTGCGCCGCGGCCGGCCCGTCGACACCGGGGTGCTGCTCGGCACCCTGGTGGTGATCTCCGTGCCCACCTTCGTCACCGGTCTGCTGCTCCAGCTGCTGCTCGGCGTGAAGTGGGGCTGGATCCGCCCCTCGGTGTCCCCGGAGGCCCCCTTCAACGAACTCATCGTGCCCGGGCTGGTGCTGGCGTCGGTGTCCCTCGCCTACGTCACCCGGCTCACCCGCACCTCCATCGCGGAGAACCGGCGCTCCGACTACGTGCGCACCGCCATCGCCAAGGGACTGCCGCGGCGCCGGGTCGTCGTCCGGCACCTGCTGCGCAACTCCCTGATCCCCGTCGTCACCTTCATCGGCACCGACATCGGGGCGCTGATGGGCGGCGCGATCGTCACCGAGCGCATCTTCAACATCCACGGCGTCGGCTACCAGCTCTACCAGGGCATCCTGCGGCAGAACACCCAGACCGTCGTGGGGTTCGTGACCGTCCTCGTCCTGGTCTTCCTGGTCGCCAACCTGGTCGTCGACCTGCTCTACGCCGTACTCGACCCGAGGATCCGCTATGCCTGAGCAGCCGTACGAGCCCGAGGGCGCCATCGCCGGCACCGGCATGGGCGGCGCGATGGACCTCGGGGCCAGCGAGGCCACGACGCTGGAGCAGCGCTCATCAGCCGCCTCCGGCGGACGGGCCCCCGGCGGTCCCGAGGGCACCGGGCCGCAGGCCAAGCCCCGCTCCCTGTGGTCCGACGCCTGGCGTGACCTGCGCCGCAACCCGGTGTTCCTGATCTCCGGGCTCGTCATCCTCTTCCTGGTCTTCATCTCCCTGTGGCCGTCGGCCATCGCCTCCGGCTCTCCCCTCAAGTGCGACCTCGCCAAGGCCCAGCAGGGTTCCTCCGCCGGCCACCCCTTCGGCTTCGACGGCCAGGGCTGCGACGTGTACACCCGGACCGTCTACGGCGCCCGTACGTCGGTGACGGTCGGCGTGTGCGCCACGCTCGGCGTCGCCCTGCTCGGCAGCGTGCTGGGCGGGCTCGCCGGGTACTTCGGCGGTGTCTGGGACTCGATCCTGTCCCGGATCACCGACATCTTCTTCGCGATCCCGGTCGTGCTCGGCGGTCTGGTGCTGCTGTCCGTGGTCACCAGCAACACCGTCTGGCCGGTCGTCGGCTTCATCGTGCTGCTGGGCTGGCCGCAGATCTCCCGCATCGCGCGCGGCTCGGTCATCACCGCCCGACAGAACGACTACGTGCAGGCCGCCCGTGCGCTCGGCGCCTCCAGCTCCCGCATCCTGCTGCGGCACATCACCCCCAACGCGGTCGCCCCGGTGATCGTCGTGGCGACCATCGCGCTCGGCACCTACATCGCGCTGGAGGCCACCCTTTCCTTCCTCGGCGTCGGCCTGAAACCGCCGAGCGTCTCCTGGGGCATCGACATCTCCGCCGCCGCGCCCTACATCCGCAACGCCCCGCACGCCCTGCTGTGGCCCTCCGGCGCCCTGGCCGTCACGGTCCTGGCCTTCATCATGCTCGGCGACGCGGTCCGCGACGCCCTCGACCCGAAGCTGAGGTGAGCCGCCCGTGCTGCTCGAAGTGCGTGACCTGCACGTGGAGTTCCGGACGCGGGACGGGGTCGCCAAGGCCGTCAACGGCGTCACCTACGGGGTGGAGGCGGGCGAGACGCTCGCCGTGCTCGGCGAGTCCGGCTCCGGCAAGTCGGTCACCGCGCAGACCGTCATGGGCATCCTCGACATGCCGCCGGGCCGGATCACCGGCGGCGAGATCCTCTTCCAGGGCCAGGACCTGCTGAAGCTGAAGGAGGACGAGCGGCGCAAGATCCGCGGCGCCGGGATGGCGATGATCTTCCAGGACGCCCTCAGCTCCCTCAACCCGGTGATGACCGTCGGCGACCAGCTCGGCGAGATGTTCGTCGTGCACCGCGGGATGACCGCCAAGGACGCCCGCGCCAAGGCCGTGGAGCTGATGGAACGGGTGCGTATCCCGGCCGCCAAGGAGCGGGTGCGGCAGTACCCGCACCAGTTCTCCGGCGGTATGCGCCAGCGCATCATGATCGCCATGGCGCTGGCCCTGGAACCCGCGCTCATCATCGCCGACGAACCCACCACCGCCCTCGACGTGACCGTCCAGGCCCAGGTGATGGAACTGCTCGCCGACCTCCAGCGCGAGTACAACATGGGCCTGATCCTCATCACTCACGACCTCGGCGTGGTCGCCGACGTCGCCGACCGGATCGCCGTGATGTACGCCGGCCGCATCGTGGAGTCCGCGCCGGTGCACGACATCTACAAGGCACCCGCCCACCCCTACACCCGCGGCCTGCTGGACTCCATTCCGCGGCTGGACCAGAAGGGCCACGAGCTGTACGCCATCAAGGGCCTGCCGCCCAACCTCATGAACATCCCGCCCGGCTGCGCCTTCCACCCGCGCTGCCCCATGGCCCGGGACGTGTGCCGCACGGACGTGCCGCCGCTGTACGAGGTGTCCGAGGAGCGCGGCAGCGCCTGCCACTTCTGGAGGGAGTGCCTGCATGGCTGAGCCGATCCTCGAGGTCAGCGGGCTGGTCAAGCACTACCCGCTCACCCAGGGCATCCTGTTCAAGAAGCAGGTCGGCGCGGTGAAGGCCGTCGACGGCGTCGACTTCACGCTCGGCCGCGGCGAGACCCTCGGCATCGTGGGCGAGTCCGGCTGCGGCAAGTCCACGGTCGCCAAGATGCTGGTCAACCTGGAACGGCCGACCGCCGGGCGGATCCGCTACAAGGGCGAGGACGTCACCAAGCTGTCCGGGCGTGCGCTGAAGGCGGTCCGCCGCAACATCCAGATGGTGTTCCAGGACCCGTACACCTCGCTCAACCCCCGCATGACGGTCGGCGACATCATCGGTGAGCCCTTCGACATCCACCCCGAGGTGGCCCCGAAGGGCGACCGGCGCCGCAAGGTCCAGGAGCTGCTGGACGTCGTCGGTCTGAACCCGGAGTACATCAACCGCTACCCGCACCAGTTCTCCGGCGGTCAGCGCCAGCGCATCGGCATCGCCCGCGGCCTGGCGCTGCGCCCGGAGGTGATCGTCGCCGACGAGCCGGTCTCGGCGCTCGACGTGTCGGTGCAGGCACAGGTCATCAACCTGATGGACCGCCTGCAGAGCGAGTTCGACCTCTCCTACGTCTTCATCGCGCACGATTTGTCGATCGTCCGGCACATCTCGGACCGCGTCGGTGTGATGTACCTGGGCCGGATCGTCGAGATCGGCACGGACGAGGAGATCTACGACCACCCGACGCACCCCTACACCCAGGCGCTGCTCTCCGCCGTCCCGGTCCCCGACCCGGAGGCCCGCGAGCACCGCGAGCGCATCATCCTCGCCGGCGACGTCCCGTCCCCGACGAACATCCCCTCCGGCTGCCGCTTCCGCACCCGCTGCTTCAAGGCCCGCGAACGCTGCGCCCTGGAGGTCCCCCTCCTCACGATCCCGCCCCACCTGCCCGGCGGCCGGGCCGCCCACCCCTCGGCCTGCCACTTCGCCGAGGAGAAGCAGGTCGTCCCCGGGGAGGACCGCCCCGGCCGTCCGCCGGCGGTGCCCACCGAGCACCGCCCGCCGCAGCAAGGAGACGGGCCGGGGTGACATCGCTGCCACCCCGGCCGCTCACGGCACCCGCACGGCCGTACGCTGATCAGTCTCCCGCGTCCGTATATCGGTACCGCTTCCGCGAAGTTGCCGGTGTGTTAACGCAGTTGGCGGACGTCACGGTCTAGGCGAGCGTCCGTCGCAGGAAGTCGACCTGGAGCAGGAGCAGGTTTTCGGCGACCTGTTCCTGGGGGGTCATATGGGTCACTCCGGACAGCGGGAGCACCTCGTGCGGGCGGCCCGCGGCCAGCAGCGCCGAGGACAGGCGCAGCGAGTGGGCGACCACGACGTTGTCGTCGGCGAGGCCGTGGATCACCATCAGCGGGCGGTGCGGCTCGGCGGGGGAGACCAGACCGCCGTCGTCCACCAGGGAGCTGTGCGTGTACGGCGCCGGGTCCGCGCCCGGGTCGCCGAGGTAGCGCTCGGTGTAGTGCGTGTCGTACAGCCGCCAGTCGGTGACCGGGGCGCCCGCGATGCCGGCCCGGAAGACGTCCGGGCGGCGCAGCACGGCGAGCGCCGACAGGTAACCGCCGTAGGACCAGCCGCGGATGGCGACCCGGGTCAGGTCCAGCGGGAAGCGGCCGGCGAGGTCGTGCAGCGCCTCGATCTGATCGTCCAGGGTCACCGTGAAGTCGCGGTGGATCGCCTTCTCCCAGGCCGGCGAGCGCCCGGGTGTGCCGCGTCCGTCCGCCACCACGACGGCGAAGCCCTGGTCGGCGAACCACTGCGAGGTCAGATGCGCGTTGTGCGCGGCGACCACCCGCTGACCGTGCGGGCCACCATAGGGGTCGAGGAGCACCGGCAGGGGGGTGTCACCGGGGTGGTCCGCAGGCAGGAGCACGGCGCACGGAATCCTTCGTGCGCCCCCCTCGGTGAGCGTCACCCGCGGGGACAGTCCGGGATCTTCGGCGAACGAGGGGACCGTCGCCACCGGCTTGCCGTCCCTCAGCACCTGCACGCGCGTGCCCGGCCGGTCCGGAGTCGCCGAGACCAGGACGGTCACGCCGCCGGCGCGCACCGCCGAGTGCACGCCGGGCTCCTGCGAGACGCGCTCCCAGCCCAGCTCGTTCACCCGGTAGACGTGCACCTCGCCGGTCTCCGGGGCCTGAGCCTCCGCGCCCGCGGACGCGGAGACCAGGACGTCCTCGTCGGCGACGTCGAGTACCGCGCGGATGTGCAAGTGTCCGTTGGTCAGCGGCCGTTCGCCGACCGCGAGGACCCGTGCCCCGCCCTCGTCCGCGATGCGGACCAGCCGTCCGGAGGGCGACCAGCTCGGCACTCCGGCGAAAAGTTCCAGCCAAATCGGATCTTCATCCGCGTGCACCATCCGGGTCGCCCCGGTGTCCGGGTCCACCGCCAGGTACAGCTGGCTGCGCTGGTCGCGCGCCTGCACCAGCAGCAGCGGTGCCCCCGCCGCTGACCAGTGCACTCGCGCCAGATACGGGTAGCGCGCCCGGTCCCAGGAGACCTCCGTGCGCGTTCCGTCGAGGCCGATCACGAACAGCCGTACCTCGGCGTTCGCCGTCCCCGCCGCCGGATAGCCGACATGATGTGGCTCACGTTCCGGATGGGCGGGGTCGGCGATCCACCAGCGCCCCACCGGCGTGTCGTCCACGCGCGCCGCCAGCAGCCGGTCCGACTGCGGTGACCACCAGAAACCCCGCGAACGCGACATCTCCTCCGCGGCGATGAACTCGGCCAGCCCCCAGCTCACCCCCTCGGATTCCGCTTCCGCCAGCGCCCGGTCACCGTCGCCCTCCGCGCCGACCACCCGCAGCGCGCCGCCCGCGGCATAGGCGACATGGCGTCCGTCCGGGGAGGGGCGCGGGTCGACCACCGGCCCCGCCACGGGCAGTTCACGGGCCGTGCCGGCCCGCAGCTCGGCCGTGAAAAGCCGCCCCGACAGGGCGAAAGAGGCCAGCTCGACGGCCGCGTCCGTGGCGTAGCCGACGATGCCGGCACCGCCCTCGCGGCTGCGCTCGCGGCGCGCCCGCTCCTCGGGCGACAGGTCCTCCAGGGCCCCGCCGAGCAGGGCGTACGGGTCGGCCGCCAGGCGCTCGGCACCCTCGGCCACGTCGAGCACCCACAGCGCGCCGGCCCGGTCGGTACCGGAGGCCGACCGCAGGAACACGACACGGGAACCGTCGGGTGCGACGGTGAACGAACGCGGCGCGCCGAGGGTGAAGCGCTGGGTGCGGGCATGCCGCCGCGGGAAGGAGTCAGGCTCGCTCGTCATGCCCCGACCATATTGGCCATGAGCCCCCTTGTGCGCCCGTGCGCCGAGCCATGCACGAGTACGTAAAGCTATGATCACTAACGCTGCGTGGGTATGAACCTGTCGGCGAACGCATGGATTTACAAGGTGCCCTGCTCTGTCTGGAGGTGAACCGCCGTGGCACTCTCGATTTCGGCGGTGGTGCTGCTGGCGATCATCGTCTTTCTGCTGATCAAGAAGTCCGGGCTGAAGGCGGGGCACGCGATCGTCTGCATGCTGCTCGGCTTCTATCTCGCATCCTCGACGGTCGCGCCCACCATCAGCGACCTGACCTCGAACATCGCGGGAATGATCGGCAGCATCAAGTTCTGAGCCGCCGTACCACCCCTCCGGGCCGCCCGGCCCGGGGGTCGTCGCGGGCCGTCATGGGCCGCCCCCCTGGCAGGCCATAGGGTGGCCCCATGACCGCTCTGCCCTCCCGACGTCTGCTGCTGGTGCACGCGCACCCGGACGACGAGTCGATCAACAACGGCGCCACCATGGCCAAGTACGCCGCCGAGGGTGCCCGGGTCACGCTGGTGACCTGCACCCTCGGGGAGCGCGGCGAGGTCATCCCGCCCGAGCTGCGGCATCTGACCGGTGCCGCGCTGGGCCGGCACCGGCTGGACGAGCTGACCGCCGCCATGCGCGAACTCGGTGTCGAGGACCACCGGCTGCTCGGCGGCGCCGGACGCTACACCGACTCCGGGATGATGGGCCTGCCCGACAACGACGACCCCGCCTGCTTCTGGCAGGCCGACGTCGACGAGGCCGCCGGACACCTCGTTCAGGTGATCCTCGAGGTCCGGCCCCAGGTCCTCGTCACCTACGACGGCAACGGCGGCTACGGCCACCCCGACCACATCCAGGCCCACCGCGTCGCCATGCGCGCCGCCGAACTCGCCGCCGACGCCGGCTGGCGCATCCCCAAGATCTACTGGAACCGGGTGCCGCGCACGGTCGCCGACGACTCCTTCGCCCGCCTCCAGCAGGAGCTGTCGGGGCTGCCGTTCACCAAGACCGCCACGGTGGACGACGTACCCGGTGTCGTCGCCGACGACCGGGTGACCACCGCCGTCGACGGCAGCGCGCACTCCGCCGCCAAGGCCGCCGCGATGGCCGCGCACGCCACCCAGATCGAGGTCGCCCCCGGGCGGCCGTACTTCGTGCTCTCCAACGAACTGGCGCAGCCGCTGTTCACCACGGAGTACTACGAGTTGGTGCAGGGGGAGCGCGGGGACGCCCACGAGAGCGACCTGTTCGCCGGGGTCGGGGAGGCGTGATGGAGCAGCGTGGTGCCGGTTCCCCGCTCGCCCAGCCGCTGCGGCCGCCGACCCCGGGCCGGGCCGCCGCCTACCTGGGCCTGTTCGTGCTCGGCGGGGTCGTCGCCGTGGCCGGGGCACTGGTACAGGCCGGCTGGTTCCCGGGCGGGCTGCTGCTGGCGTTCGCCGGAGCCGCGGGCCTCTTCCTCGGCGGGGCGCGGGCCACGGGCAGCCGCGCCGGGGCCGTCGCGCCCGTCGCCGGCTGGATGGTCACCGTCATCCTGCTCACCACCAGCCGCCCGGAAGGCGACTTCATGTTCGGCGCCGGCGGCGGGTCGTACCTCTTCCTGCTCGGCGGGATGGCGGTGGCTGTGATCTGCGCCACCCTGGGTGTCGGGCGGCAACCCGGCGCCGACTCCGCCCGACTTGGCAAGTGACGTCCCCTTCGCCACAGCGTCCACGTGCGAGTCCCGTGTGGGTTTCCCCAGCGGTCGTGGGATACGGGTGAGAAGTGGCCAGTATGGTGGTGCGCGCCGCCGAGCCTCCCCCAAGCTCTTCCGAGCCGGGGGGACACCCCAGCGAAGGACGATGACGCGGGCGGCGGAGCCAACCGGGAGAACCTGCCTTGAGTCGTGAAACTGACACTCCGTCCTCCGGTCCCAAGGGGCGCGGCGGAGCCGCCTACCCCTCGGGGACTCCGCCGTACGGGACCCCGACGGCTTCCGGCGACGGTACGGATGCGGGCCGAACGGGCGCGCAGCCGGAGGAGAAGAAGACCGAGACGACGCTGACGACCCGGATCCGGATCAACATCCCCGGGTCCCGGCCGATTCCGCCGGTCGTCATGCGCACGCCCGTGGGCGACGGGGACGCCGCCGCCGAGGCCGAGAGCGCCGAGCCGCAGCCCGCGGCCGCCGCCCCGGCCCCGGGCAACGCCGAGGCGCCCGCCGACTCCGCGCCGCAGGCGGAGGAGAAGACGAGCGACTGGTTCGCGCCCCGCAAGTCCGCCGCGCCCAAGGGCGGCCAGGGCGCGCCCGCCGGCAACGCGGCGCCCGCACCCGGCGGTTCCGGCGCCCCCACGGGCCAGGGCGCGGGGCGCCCCGGTGGTGTGGTCGGCTCCATGAGCGTGCCCGGCGGCCCCGCCCGCAACGGCTCCGCCCGCCCCGGAGCCAACGGCTCCGCACGCCCCGGCGGCACCAACGGCTCCGGCCTGCCCGGCGCGGGCCGCCCCGGCTCGGGCTCCGGCATGTCCGGCGCCACCGGCGGCCCGGTCGCGCCCGGACACGGCGGCGGCACCGGCTCCTTCGACGTCACCGAGGCGCTCGCGGCGGGCCCGCTGGGCAGTTCGGCGCGCCCCGGCGCCGACGCGCCGACCCGCGACGACCTGCCGTACTTCGCCGAGCCCGGGGACGACCGTTCCGGCCGGGCCGGCTTCGACACCCCCGGCGGTCCCGGCGGCCCGGGCAGCGGTGTCGCCGGTCCCGGCGGCAGCACCGGCTTCGACGGCCCGGGCGGCCCCTCGGCCCCCGGCGGCCGTGGCCCGCAGGGCCCCTCGGGCCCGACCAGCGGCCCGGTCACCGGCGACGGCCCCGTCCTGCCGCCGGTTTCCGGCACGGCCGGTCCCGGTCCCGGTCCCACCCCGCCGGGGGTGCCCGGCGTCTGGGCGCCCGGAACCACCCCCGGCGTCGGGCTGAGCGACGACACCGCGATCCTCACCCCGCAGAAGCCCGCCCCCGAACCGCCCGAGGGCGGCTACGGCGGCCAGCACGACAACGTCTCCGGCCACACCGTCACCAGCGGCATCCCCGTGGTGCCGTCCGGCGACCGCGGCACCGGACCGTTCGGCGCGGGCCCCGACGGCCCGATGGCGCCCACCCCGCCCAAGCTGCCCGACCCCGTCGCGCAGAACGTGCCCGCCGCGCGCCCGTCGAAGAAGAAGGGCCGCAGGAAGCTCCCGCTGCTCGTCGGCGGCCTGGTCGTCGTGGCCGCCGGTCTCTACGGCGCCGGGCTGCTGATGAACCACTCCGACGTGCCCAAGGGCACCACCGTGCTCGGCGTCGACATCGGCGGCGGCACCCGCGACGAGGCCGTCAAGAAGCTCGACGAGGCGCTCGGCAAGGGGGTGAACGAGCCGCTGAAGCTGTCGGTCGACGGCTCCACGGTCACCCTGAAGCCGGACCAGGCGGGGCTCCACTTCGACGAGGACGCCACGGTCGGCGCGGCCGCGCGGAGCGACTACAACCCGGTCTCCGTCATCAGCTCCCTGTTCGGGCAGCAGCGCCAGGTCGACCCGGTCATGCCGGTCGACGAGGAGAAGCTCCAGGCCGCACTGGAGAACGCCGCGGGCGGCTCCGGCTCGATGACCGACGGCACCATCCGCTTCGAGGCCGGCAAGGCCGTCGCCGTCTACGGAAAGCCCGGCAAGGGCATCGACGTCGAGGGCTCCAAGCAGGCGGTCGAGCAGGCGTACCGCACGCAGGTGGAGACCGGCGTGGCCACGCCCGTGCGGGTGGCGACGACGAACCGGCAGCCCACGGTGTCCAACACCGAGGTCGACCGGATGATGAAGGAGTTCGCCGAGCCGGCCATGTCCGCCAAGGTCACCGTCATGACGGACGCCGCGCACAAGGTCGCCTTCAGCCCGCAGAAGTCGCTGTGGAAGTTCCTGAAGGTCAAGGCCGTCGACGGCAAGCTCGTCGACTCCTACGACGAGGCCGCCCTGAAGGAGCTGTACGGCAAGACCTTCGACGGGGTGCTGATCGCCCGGGCGAACGGCCAGAAGACCCCGGTCACCGTCCAGGACGTCTACGGCGCCCTGCGGCTGGCGCTGAAGAGCACGACGAACCGGGTCGCCGTCATCTCGACCAACCCCAGCTGACGGACCACCCCAAGGGGGGCGCACGGCACACCGCCGGGCGCCCCCTCGTCGTACGGCATGTGCCTGTCACCCGATCCGCATGACATCTGTCATCCGGCACTGCGGACGGCCGACACTGCCGGGGCCGCCGCCCGCACGGCGACGATGGGGGCATGACGACGACAGCGACGGCCACCGGCACACCGGTGGTGGGTTTCGACCAGGTGAGCAAGGCATACGGGGACGTACGGGCGGTGGACGGGCTGTCCCTCGCGCTGCACCCGGGCGAGACCGTGGCCCTGCTCGGCCCCAACGGCGCCGGCAAGTCGACCACCCTCGACCTGCTGCTCGGTCTCAAGCAGCCCGACACCGGCACGGTCCGTGTGTTCGGCACCAGCCCGCGCGACGCCATCGTCGCGGGCAAGGTCGGCGCCATGCTGCAGAGCGGCGGCCTGATGGACGAGGTCACCGTCGCCGAACTGGTCCGCCTCGCCTGCGACCTGCACCCGCGGCCGTACCGCGTCTCGGACGTGCTGGCCCGCGCCGGGGTCGCGAACATCGCCGACCGCAAGGTCAACAAGCTCTCCGGCGGCCAGGAGCAGCGGGTGCGCTTCGCCCTCGCCACCGCCGGCGACAGCGACCTGATCGTCCTGGACGAGCCGACCACCGGCATGGACGTCACCACCCGGCAGGCGTTCTGGGCGACCATGCGCGAACAGGCCGACCAGGGCCGCACGGTGCTGTTCGCCACGCACTACCTGGAGGAGGCCGACGCCATCGCCGACCGGGTGCTCGTGCTGCACCGCGGCCGGCTGCTGGCCGACGGCACCGCCGCCGAGATCAAGGCGAAGGCCGGCGCCCGCCGGGTCGCGTTCGACCTCGAGGGCCCCATCGACGAGGCCGCCCTGCGCGCGCTGCCCTTCCTCACGTCCGTCGACGTGTCCGGCTCCACCGTCCGCATCCAGTCCACCGACGCCGACGCCACCGTGCACGCCCTGTACGGCCTCGGCCTCTACCCCCGCAACCTCGAAGTCGCCGGGCTCGGCCTCGAGCAGGCCTTCGTCGCCATCACCGCCGCCGAGGAGGCGAAGACCCAGTGAACAGCCTGATCAAGCTGGAACTCACCCGCGCCCTGCGCAACCGCAAGTTCCTGTTCTTCTCCGTGCTCTACCCGTCGCTGCTGTTCCTGATCATCGCGGGCAGCGCCGACAGCACCACCAAGGTCGACGGCAGCGGGCTGACCCTGCCGACGTACATGATGGTGTCCATGGCCTCCTTCGGCGCCCTGACGGCCGTGCTGATGGGCAACAGCGAGCGCATCGCCAAGGAGCGCGAGAGCGGCTGGGTGCGGCAACTGCGGCTGACCACCCTGCCCGGGCGCGGCTACGTCCTCGCCAAGACGGCGAGCGCGGCCGTGGTGAGCCTGCCGTCCATCATCATCGTCTTCGTCGTCGCCGCGGTCGTGAAGGACGTCCGCCTCGACGCCTGGCAGTGGCTCGCCCTGACCGGAGCCATCTGGGCCGGCAGCCTGGTCTTCGCCGCGCTCGGCGTCGCCCTCGGCTACCTGGCCAGCGGGGACGCGGTGCGGCCGATCACGATGATCACCTACTTCGGTCTGTCCATGCTGGGCGGCCTGTGGATGCCCACGACCACCTTCCCGCAGTGGCTGCAGGACATCGCCAAGTGGCTGCCCACGCACGCGTACGCTGCTCTGGGCCGGTCCATCGAACAGAGCCAGGCCCCGCAGAGCCAGGACATCGCCATCCTCGCCGTCTTCTTCCTCCTCTTCGCGGGCGGAGCGGCGTGGCTGTACCGGAAGGACACGCTGAAGGCGTGAGCACCATGACGGCGGACCACAAGGACGGGCACGAGTCCGAACGCACGGTGCGGCTGGGCTGGCCCCCGCGCAACCGGCGCGAGATGTACGTCAAGATCATGTGGATCGGCGTCTGGCTGGTGTTCCTGGCGTCACCGGTCGGCGACCTGGTGGCCGGCCACCACTCCGCCGGGGCCACCGCCGCCGGTTCGGTGGGCCTCGCCGCCTTCGTCGCGACCTATCTGACCCTGGTCTTCCGGAACATGGGCCGCCCGTTCGCCGCACCGGTCGTCGTCTCGCTGACGGTGACCCTCGGCCTCCTCGCCCCCCTGCTGGCCTACACGCTCGGCAGCGCCTGGCTGGGCCTGTTCGTCTACGTGTCGGTCGCCTGCGGGGCCACCCTGCCGCTGCGCGCGGCGTACTGGGCGATCCCCGCCGTGGCCGTGGTCATGTACCTGGTGGGCCTGCACTCCGACGAGAAGGAGGCGCGCGGCCTGTTCCTGCTGGTGCTGCTCATCGGGTTCGCGATGAGCGGCGTCGGCCAACTCGTCCGCACCACCATCGAGTTGCGCAAGGCCCGGGCCACCGTCGCCCAGCTCGCCGCCAACGAGGAGCGGCTGCGCCTGGCCCGCGACCTGCACGACCTGCTGGGCCACTCGCTGTCCCTGATCACGCTCAAGAGCGAGCTGGCCGGCCGGATGCTCCCCGGACAGCCCGACAAGGCGGCCCAGCAGGTCGCCGACATCGAACAGGTCAGCCGTCAGGCGCTGGTGGACGTCCGCGAGGCCGTCACCGGATACCGCCGCCCGCGGCTGGCCGCAGAGATCGCCGGCGCGCAGGTCGCGCTGACGGCGGCCGGGGTGAGCGCCGAACTCCCCGCCGAACCCGACCTCACCGGGCTGCCCGAGGAGAGTGAGGCGGCGCTCGCCTGGGCGCTGCGCGAGGCGATCACCAACGTCGTCCGGCACAGCGGTGCCCGCCGCTGCGCGGTGGAACTGACCCGGCACCAGACCCTCGACGGGCCCGTCCTCCAGCTCACCGTCGAGGACAACGGCGCCGGCGGCTCCGGCGCGGGTCCCGGCAACGGACTCACCGGTCTGACGGAGCGTCTGCAGAAGGCCGGCGGCACACTGGACGCGGGCCGCTTCAAGCACGGATTCCGGCTCGTCGCCCGCGTACCGGCCGGTACCGCCCGGGACGTAGGATCCGGGGCATGAGCCCCACGATCAAGGTCCTGCTGGCGGAGGACCAGTCGATGGTCCGCGAGGCCCTGGCCGCGCTGCTCGGCCTGGAGGAGGACATCGAGGTCGTCGCGCAGGTCGCCCGGGGCGACGAGGTGCTCCCGGCCGCCCGTGAGCACGACCTCGACGTGGCCCTCCTCGACATCGAGATGCCCGGCATGACCGGCATCGAGGCGGCGGGCCTGCTGCACCGGGAGTTCCCGGCGCTCAAGCTGGTCGTCCTCACCACCTTCGGCCGCCCCGGCTATCTGCGCAGCGCGATGGAGGCCGGCGCCGACGCCTTCCTGGTCAAGGACGCGCCGGCCGCGCAACTCGCCGCCGCGGTGCGCAAGGTGCTGGCCGGTGAGCGGGTCATCGACCCGACGCTCGCGGCCGCCGCGCTCGCCGAGGGCGCGAACCCGCTGACCGACCGCGAACGCGAGGTGCTGCGCGCGGCGGCCGACGGCTCCACCAACGCCGAACTGGCCGCCGCCCTGCATCTGTCCCAGGGCACGGTCCGCAACTACCTCTCGACGGCGATCCAGAAACTGGCGGTCCGCAACAGGGCGGAGGCGGTACGGATCGCACGGGAGAAGGGCTGGCTGTAGCGCCTGCCGCGGCCGGTACTCGTCCGGACCGCTTCCGGGACGTGTGACACGGCGTCCGGCGGGCAGCAGACGATCACAGGTGGATAATGGCCCGAAATCGTCCCCCAAGTGGTGTTTGCGGTGATCTGATGCGTAACGGCTCTGCCCCGCCGCCCGACCGGAAGCGTCCCGTCCCCGGCCGTGGCGGCCACCCGGCCACGGACCGCATGCTGCGGACCCTGCTGCGCCGGCGCAAGCAGGTGCTGACCCCCTCCGACGTCACCGTCACCGACCGCCCGGCCGTGCGCCGCGCGGTCTCGGCGGCCGCGATGGGCAACATGATGGAGTGGTTCGACTTCGGCGTGTACGCCTACGTCGCCCCCGTCCTGGGCAAGGTCTTCTTCCCCTCCAGCTCACCCGGCGCCCAGGTGGTGTCGACCTTCGCCACCTTCGCCGCCGCCTTCGTGGTCCGCCCGCTCGGCGGCATCGTCTTCGGCCCGCTCGGCGACCGCATCGGCCGCCAGCGCGTGCTCGCGGCCACCATGGTGATGATGGCGATCAGCACGTTCGCGGTCGGCTTCCTCCCGTCGTACGCGGCCGTCGGCTTCGTGGCCCCCCTGTTGCTGCTGCTCTGCCGCCTGGTCCAGGGCTTCTCCACGGGAGGCGAGTACGCGGGCGCGACCACCTACATCGCCGAGTACGCGCCCGACACCCGGCGCGGCTTCCTCGGCAGCTGGCTCGACTTCGGCACCTTCGTCGGCTACGCCCTCGGCTCCGCCCTGGTCACCGGCCTCACCGCGGCCCTGGGCAGCGGCGGCATGCAGGACTACGGCTGGCGCATCCCGTTCCTGGTCGCCGGCCCCATCGGCGTGATCGGCCTGTACGTCCGGCTGAAGCTGGAGGAGACCCCCGCCTTCCAGCGCGAGGCCGAACTGGCGGACCAGGAACGGGCGGCCCACCGCGCCGCCGACGGCGAGGACCCCGTGGAGGAGGCCCGCCAGTCCGGCCACGGCCGTCTGAAGGACATCTTCGTCCACCACTGGCAGGCGGTCCTGATCTGCATGGGCCTGGTCCTGCTCTACAACGTCACCAACTACATGGTGACGTCCTACCTCCCGACCTACATGACGGCGACCCTCGGCCAGGACGAGAACACCGCGCAGCTCCTGGTCCTCGGCACCATGGTCGTCGTCGCCCTCACCATCACCACGGTCGGCCGCTCCACGGACCGCTGGGGCCGCCGCCCGGTCTTCATGGCCGGCAGCATCGCCCTGATCGCGTTGTCGATCCCGGCGTTCCTGCTCATCCGGCAGGGCGGCATCCTCGGCCCGGCGATCGGCTGCCTGATCCTCGGCCTGCTCCTGGTCTGCTTCGCCGGCACCTCGGCCGCGACGCTCCCCGCCCTCTTCCCGACCCGCATCCGCTACGGCGCCCTGTCGATCGCCTTCAACGTCTCGGTCTCCCTCTTCGGCGGCACGACGCCTCTGTTCGCCTCCGCCCTGGTGACCGGCCTGGACGACAAGATGATCCCGGCGTACTACCTGATGGGCGCGGGCGTCATCGGCCTGCTGTCGTCCCTGGTCCTGTACGAGACGGCCGGCCGCCCCCTGCGCGGCTCGGGCCCGATGGTCGAAACCCCGGAACAGGCCCGCCGCGTGGTGGCCACGAGCCGCACCGAGGCCGGCCGCTGGGCGAGGGACGTATGGGTACGGATCAGGCGGCGGCCCTAGTCGTCCCCGTACAGCGGCAGCCCCGCGGTGGAGACGGTCCACTCGGCGATGGTGACGTCCTCGCCGTAGACGAAGTCCTTGCGGGTGGCGTAACGCGGGCCGTCCGGGGTGGCGTGGATGTCGGTGAGCACGGTGCCGGTGCCGGTACGAGGGTCGAAGATCGCGTAGACGGGGACGCCCATCAAGGGGTAGTCGCGCATCTTGGTGACCCAGTCGTTGTCCGGGTTGGAGCGGGAGACGATTTCGACGGCGGCGACGAGCGATCGGGGATCGAAAGCACCGTCCCCTTCCATCTCCGCCTCGGCGATGACCATCACGTCCGGGCGGCGCATGATGCCCTCGGGTTCGTCCTCCACGTCGGGCTCGCCCGTGTGAGCCACGATCTCGTCCGGCATCACCTTCTCCAGGCGTTTCCGCACGCGCAGCACGGTGAGCTCGTGCGGCTTCATGGGCGACATCATGTCGAGGACGATTCCTTCCTTGGTGATCTCGAACTTGCCGGGGAGGTTGTCGTCCGCCGACTGAACGAAATCCCGCATGACCCGGTAGAGGTGGGAAGCGCCCTGCTGCGCGTTGTCCGGGGCAATGGTCATGGCGCTCGCTCCTCGTCGTCTGTGCCCAGGGGCAAGGATCGTCGCTTTCATGCTAGGCGGCCCCCTGGCGTTCGGTTCGGCAGTCGCGGCAGCGCCCGGGTTCGGGGGCGCGGAAGGCGCGGTCGCAGCCGTCGCACGTGTGGAGGGGGTGCCGTTCGGGCGGTGGCGGGGCGGCCGGGGCCCGGAACGGCGGCGGTGGTGGCAGCTGGGCGGTCAGGCGGTGCGCCAGCAGCGCCGCCGGGCGGCGCAGGGGCTCGGCGGGCAGATCCGCGGTCAGGGCATGGCGTACGGCCGCAGGGGTGACGTCCCGCTCCAGCCAGGCGGCAACACCGGGGGCGAGGTGGGCCGTGTCGCCGACGGAGAGCAGCAGGCGCGGATCATGGCGCCGCAGACCGGCAAGCAGATCGGTGGCCGCCTGGAGGAGGGCCGGGGAGGCGTACGCGGGCTTCGGTACCGGCGGCAGGGCCCTGCGGGCGCGGGGCGGTGTCGCGGAGGGGCGGGGTGGTGGTGCTTCGGCGTGCCGACGGCCCGGCTGGTTGCAGGAGACCGTGCGCGTGACGATGTGGCCGCCGCGGAGGCGTTGCCGCTCCCGGCGCAGATAGCCGTGCCGTTCCAGCTCCCGCAAAGCGCCCGCGATCCGGGTCGTGCCCTCGGGAAAGCGGGCGGCGAGCGACTTGATGTCGACCTGCGCACCCGACGGCAGTGACTGAAGATGCACCGACAGACCGATGGCCAGCAGCGACAACTCCGGGTGCTGGGCCAGGTGGTTGCCGACCACGGTGAAACGGGCGGTATGGCGGGCGTTGTCGTGCCGCAGACCGCCGACGCTTTCGTTTCGCCGATGTGGGTGCTTGTTCGCGGCAACACGGGACTGGGCGTGCGCGGGCACGCTAGGGTGCTCGGTATCCATCGGGAAGGTCCTGCTTCCTCGGTGGTCAGGCCCTCGATCGGGATCGCTAGTCCCGGCCGGGGGCCGTCGCATGTGTGCGGTTGTGTCGGCGCCGAGCGTAGAGCAGCCAAGTGGTGGCAAATCCAGTCCAGTTGGCGATGTTCACCCGCGAGGGTGAGATGCGTTCCGCGGGCGGGAGGGGTGGGGCTTGGTGAGGTCCTTTCCCCCGGTGGTCCTTGGGGGAGACCGCCCCCGGCACCGGAGCACGGATTCCCGTATGCCGGTGGCTGTGCGACCTTCCCGATTCCGGTCACTCAGCGTGGCCGGGGTTCGCTACCGTGATGAGTGACGAGCCGATCACGTGTGGTGACCGACGGGGAGGGTGGGGCATGACGGTGGACGTCGAGGTGGACGAACCGGGCTGGGAAGTGGACCCGGACGACGACTGGGCCCTGGCCGTCATCGCCACGGTGGGACGGCAGTTACGGCTGCGACGCGAGGCCGCCGGGATGAAGGCGGGCGAGTTCGCGACAGCCGTCGGCTACGGCGAGGACATGGTCTACAAGATCGAGCGCGGAGAGCGGATCCCCCGGCCCGAGTACCTGGACAAGGCGGACGGGGTGCTCGGCGCGGGTGGCCTGATCGCGGCGATGAAGGAGGACGTGAAGAGGGTCCGCTACCCGAAGAAGGTGCGGGACCTGGCTCAGATGGAGGCCCGCGCGGTCGAACTCCAGCTGTACGACCCGCTGAACGTCCACGGTCTGCTCCAGACACCGGAGTACGCCCGAGCCCTGCTGCGGATGCGGCGCCCCGCGTACACCGAGGACGAGATCGAACGCTTCATCGCGGCACGGGTGGCGCGCAAGGCGGTCTTCGAACGGGACCCGGCACCGGAACTCAGCTTCGTCCTGGAGGAGTGGACGCTGCGCCGCCCGCTGGGCGGCAGGCAGATCCTGCATCGCCAGCTCGAACACCTGGCAGCGACGGCGCAGTTGCGCAACGTCGAGCTCCAGGTGATGCCGATGGACCGAGAGGAACACGCGGGGCTGGCCGGCGGGATCGAGGTCCTGAAGTTCGCGGACGGAACGGCCGTGGGGCGGTCGCCGGTGGTGGCCAACGGCCGACCGGTGTCCGAGCCGAGGAAGCTCCGTATCCTTGAACTGAGGTACGGCATCATCCGGGCCCAGGCGCTCACCCCGCGTGAGTCGGCGGCCTTCATCGAGCATCTGCTGGGGGACACATGATCCGCGACACGTCGGCCGGTGACGCGACCGAGCTGAACTGGTTCAAGAGCAGCTACAGCAGCAGCAGCGAGGGCGACTCCTGCGTGGAGATGGCCACCACCCCCGGCACGGTCCACATCCGGGACTCCAAGCACACGGCCGGCCCCCGCCTCGCCTTCACGCCGGAGGCGTGGACCGGGTTCGTGTCCTTGGTCGGCTGAGCGGCAGTCATCGCTGCCCCACCGTCACCTCACCGGTGCGCTGCTGCGGCACATGCCGTCGGACGGGCCGGGAGAAGGCGGGCCTGCCGCGGCGGCCCTTGCCGAGGTCCTTCCACCGCAGGGCGGGGCGCTCCACGAAGTGCCAGGAGGCCGCCGCGAGCAGCAGGGTGAAGACCAGGGTGAGGGCGAGGTAGGCGCCGATGCCCCACCGGGTCCAGCCGAGCAGGGCGAGCGTCTGCTGCACGGGGAAACCGTAGATGTAGATGCCGTAGGAGTAGTCGTTGCGGGCGCCGATACGGCGGAAGGGTGCCGGGAGACGGACGGCGAGCCAGACCAGCAGGTAGGCGAAGGCCGGTATGCCCACGGTGAAGAGGTAGCCGTAGTGCAGGCTGCCGACCAGCACCAGCAGGGATGCGATGCCCAGGGGATCGCTGACGGGTATTCGGTGCCGGGCGACCTCGACGAGCGCGCCGAGACCGAAGGCGAAGCCGAGGTAGATCATGAAGCTCGGGTCGACCTGACCGACCAGAGGCAGCCGGAGGCTGTGCAGGTAGTGGGAGGCGTACTGGCCCGCCCACAGCGGGTCCCGGCTCGCGTGCCGCACGACCAGCCAGCCCAGCACCGCCGTCACGACGAGGACGGCACGGCGTGCACGGGCGAGGATGCCGGTGACGGCCAGGACGGCCACGCCGACGTAGCACATCACCTCGTAGTGCAGGCTCCACAGCGCGCCGTTGAAGGAGATGGCGTGGGTGCCCCCCGCTGAGCGCGCGTCGGTCATGATGCGGGAGATGTCCTGCTCGTCCGTCGACAGCCCCCAGTCGGCGCGCACGTAGTCCAGTGGTCCGTGGGGGCCGTTGATGCCACGGAGCGTGGAGTGCAGGTGCCAGTACAGAAACGGCGCCAGCACGAACGCGGTGAGGGCGAGGCAGACCCAGAAGCCCGGCAGGATGCGCAGCGCCCGGTGCCAGAGGAACCGGCCGGCGCTCAGCCTCGCCCCGCTGCGGGTGACGAGAATCCCGGACAGGACGAAGAAGCCGTAGACGGCGAGCTTGCCGAGGTCGGCCTGGCCGCCGCTGAAGTAGTGCAGGTACTCCTTGCCGCCGTACCCGAGAACCCGGGCGTGCGAGACGACGACCGCGAGGGCAAGCCCCAGCCTCAGCAGGCCGAGGCTGTTGTTGCGGCCGGTCAGGAGCTCCGCGACAGTGCCGTGCGACCACCGAGGCGCGAACGCGCGGTGCATGAGAGTCCCCGATGTGGTGATGATCAAACGGTCGATTACACGCTGCCGCCTGCTCTGGCCCTGCGTTCGAAGGCGGCGGCGGTGAGGAAGAGTGCCTCCTCACCGCCGCCGTTCCCTGACAGGGCTGACGGTGTGCTTGATCACGCCATGGCGGTCATCGGGCAACCTGGGCGGCCGGTGTACTGGTGGGCGACGTTCTCGGGGACCTTCGTGTTCCACGAGGGAACTGAGGCGACAGGCACACAGGAGCGCCCCGGACCGGGAGGTCCGGGGCGCCCGTGCGTGGGTCTCAGAACTTCACGCGAGTGGCCGCGGAAGACGCCCGTCAGTTCAGCAGCGCCCGCGCCACCCTCGCCTCGCTGCGGAGTTTTTCCGCCGCGCTCTCGTCGACCGCTGCCAGCAGCTCCGCGTACGCCTCCAGTTCCGCCGCACCCTCGCTGAACCGGCCGCGGCGGATGAGGGTTTCGGCGCGTTCCTGGCGCAGGCGGGCCGGGTGGGAGGGGAGGAGGAGGGAGAGGTCGACCGCCCACAGGGAGACGTCCGAGCGCTCCGGGCGGGCCGCCGCCCATGCGCGGATGTTGTTCAGGATGCGCAGGACGACGTCCAGGGGGTCGGCGGGGGTGAAGTGGGACGGGTCCGGTGTGGTGCCCGTCGCGCCGACGACCAGGAGTTCCGCGTCCGGGCCCGTCAGGACCCGCCCGTGGTCGAAGGGGTCGGCGAGGACCTGGTCCTCCTCCGGGCCGAAGCCGACCACGAAGTGACCCGGCAGGGCCACGCCGTACACCGGTGCCCCGGCGCGGCGTGCGACCTCCATCCACACCACCGACAGCAGGATGGGCAGGCCCCGGCGACGGCGCAGCACCTCGTGCAGCAACGACGACTCCAGGTGGTGGTAGTCACCGGGCGTGCCGTGGAAGGCGAGGCGCTCGCCGAGCACGCGGTGCAGGGCGGCGGCCCAGTCCGCGGGGCCGCCGGGGCGGAACGGCAGCTGCCCGGCCAGCTCGTCCAGTTCCATCTGCGCCGCGTCCATGCCCGCCTCGTCCAGCGAGCCGTCCGCCACCGCGCCGATCAGCAGACACAGCGCGGCCAGGTCGGGCCGCTCGGCCCGCGCCTCGGCGGCGAACCGCCGGTGCAGCTCGGCGGCACGCTCGGGCGGCGGAGGGAAGGGGGGAGGGAACAGCGGGCGGCCCATCAGCGGATCACGCCTTCCCGTCCCCGGCCCCGGTCGCCGGAGAGCCAAGTCGGGCCCCGGCCCCGGTCTCCGGAGAGCCAAGTCGGGCCCCGGCCCCGGTCTCCGGAGAGCCAAGTCGGGCCCCGGCCCCGGTCACCTGAGACGCAAGTCGGGCCCCGGCCCCGGCCCCGGGCGCCTCAGACCCGAGCCCGGCCCCTGCCCCGGCCCCGGGCGCCTCAGACCCACGCCCGACCCCGGCTGCGGGCGCAGACCCCGTCCCCGGCTCGGACGCGGACTCGACCCCAGTCTCCGCCCCGGCCCCGGGGCCCGGCTCGCGGTAGTGGTGGTACGTATGGTGCGCCGTGAAGCCCATCCCGGCGTACAGGCCCCGCGCCGGCGCGTTGTCCGTCTCCACCTGGAGCCACGCCGCCGACGCGCCCTCGCCGAGCGCGCGGCCGGCCAGCGCGGCCATGACGGCGGTCGCGAGCCCCTGCCGCCGGCGCGCCGGGTCGACCTCGACCGCGGCGAAGCCTGCCCAGCGGCCGTCCACCACACAGCGGCCGATCGCGGCCGGCGGCTCACCCGCCTCCCCGGGGACGGTCGCGAACCACACCGAGGGACCGCTGTGCAGCACCTCCAGCGCCACCTCGCTCACCCCCTTGCGCTGGTAGCGGGCCAGCCAGGCCTCGTCGGCCCGGCGGGACAGCACGACCCCGGCCGGCTCGGCGAGATCGGCGACCGGGGCCAGCCCCCCGATCCACAGCTCGGCGCTCACCTCACGCACCCAGCCGCGCCGGTCCAGCTCCGCGCACAGCAGCTCCTGAGTGCCCTCGGCACCGGTCGCCGTCTGCACGTAGGCGGGCAGACCGCGTTCGCCGTACCAGCGTCGTACGGCCGCCAGGGCCTCGTCGAGGGGCAGGCCCGGGTCGCCGAGCGGCAGCGCCGAGTTGGCCCGCCGCGTGAACCCGGCGGCCGCCCGCAGCTCCCACTCACCGAGCCGTTCACTCTCCAGCGGCCGCCACGCGCGCGTGGAGACGTGCGCCAGCTCCCGGTAGGAGGCGGCGGGGCCGCGCCGACGCGCCGGGGCGGCCGGGATCACCTTCCCGGCGACCAGCGAGGATTCCGCGATCCGGACGGACGTCCCGTCCCTTCGTGTGATCAGCAGCACACCGTTGTCCCATGATGTGAGAACACCCACCGTGTCGGTGAATTTCTCTGCTGCGACACCAGCGTCGTTCAAGCGGCGTACCGAGACCCGTTTGCCCACGTCAGCAGTGGTGATACGGACCTCGAGGCGCCCGTCGGCGGAGATTTCCACTGGTCAGTTCACCCCTCCTGTTCGGATCATGCCCAGGAACGGAGATACTAGGGGCGGGCATCGACGACGCCGCGCTCCCGCGCGCCAGGCGGCGGAGCCTGAGGAGGCCCGCCAGCGCCCTATCGAGGAGGAACGACAGCGTGACCTACGTCATCGCGCAGCCTTGTGTCGACGTCAAGGACAAGGCGTGCATCGAGGAGTGCCCGGTCGACTGCATCTACGAGGGCCAGCGGTCCTTGTACATCCACCCGGACGAATGCGTCGACTGTGGTGCCTGTGAGCCGGTCTGCCCGGTCGAGGCGATCTTCTACGAGGACGACACTCCGGAGGAGTGGAAGGACTACTACAAGGCCAACGTCGAGTTCTTCGACGAGCTCGGCTCCCCGGGCGGTGCGAGCAAGCTGGGGCTGATCGAGCGGGACCACCCGGTCATCGCCGCGCTCCCGCCGCAGAACGGCTGACACCCGGCCGCCTCTGAAGCGCCGCCTCGGTCCCGTACGGCCCGATCACCGTCGTGGTCGCCGTACGGGACCGAGGCGTTTGCCGAACCGACGAAAGCGAGCAAGATCCGTGTCCGCAGTCTCGGCACTTTCCGGCCGACTCCCCACCTTCCCCTGGGACAAGCTGGAGCCCTACAAGAAGACGGCCGCGGCGCACCCGGACGGCATCGTCGACCTCTCCGTCGGCACGCCGGTCGACCCGGTGCCCGAGCTGATCCAGAAGGCCCTGATCGACGCCGCGGACTCGCCGGGCTACCCGACGGTCTGGGGCACGCCGGCGCTGCGCGACGCGATCACCGGCTGGGTGGAGCGGCGCCTGGGCGCCCGTGAGGTGACGCACCGGCACGTGCTGCCCGTCGTCGGTTCCAAGGAGCTGGTCGCCTGGCTGCCGACCCAGCTGGGCCTCGGCCCCGGCGACAAGGTCGCCTACCCCCGCCTCGCCTACCCGACGTACGAGGTGGGCGCCCGCCTGGCCCGCGCCGACTACGAGGTCTACGACGACCCGACCGAGCTGGACCCCAGCGGGCTGAAGCTGCTCTGGCTGAACTCGCCGTCCAACCCGACCGGCAAGGTCCTCTCCAAGGACGAGCTGACGACGATCGTGGCCTGGGCCCGCGAGCACGGCGTGCTGGTCTTCTCCGACGAGTGCTACCTGGAGCTGGGCTGGGAGGCCGACCCGGTCTCCGTCCTGCACCCGGACGTCAACGGCGGCTCCTACGACGGCCTCGTCGCCGTCCACTCGCTGTCCAAGCGCTCCAACCTGGCCGGCTACCGCGCCGCGTTCCTCGCCGGCGACCCGGCCGTCCTCGGCCCCCTGCTGGAGATCCGCAAGCACGGCGGCATGATGACGTCGGCCCCGACCCAGGCGGCCGTGGTGGCGGCGCTCGGCGACGACGAGCACGTCCGCGTCCAGCGCGAGCGCTACGCCGCCCGCCGCGAGGCCCTGCGCACCGCCCTGCTCGGGCACGGCTTCCGCATCGAGCACAGCGAGGCCAGCCTCTATCTGTGGGCCACCCGTGACGAGTCCTGCTGGGACACGGTCGCCCGCCTCGCCGACCTCGGCATCCTGGTCGCCCCGGGCGACTTCTACGGCACGGCCGGCGAGAAGTACGTCCGCGTGGCCTTCACGGCGACGGACGAGCGCGTCGCCGCGGCGGTGGCCCGCCTGTCCTGACGTGAACGCCGGGCCCGCCGGCAACGGATGCCCGCGGCGGCGGCCCGCCCGTGCTGCCGGGGCCCGACGTCGTACGGCCGCGGGCTCGTCGTGGCCGGTCGCGCAGTTCCCCGCGCCCTTTCCGGGGCGCGGCCTTCCCTACGGCAGCACAAGGCGACGGGGCCCGGGAACATCCCCGGGCCCCGCCGCCGTACCAGCCGTTCAAGCCGCGCAGCGAGGCGCAGCGAACCGTCAGCCGCCCAGCGGCAGGCCGCCCACCGGCAGGGACGGCGCGCCCTTGGTGAGCACGTCCGTCGGCAGGCCGCCCTGCGTCGCGGTCTTGGCCGTGTCGCCGAGGAGGCCGCCCGCGGAACCGGCCGCCTCACCGGCCGCCTTCTGCGCGACCGGCGTCAGCTTCTTCACCGCGCTGCCACCGCTCTTGCCCGCGGCCGGCACCGCCTGCTGGACCGCCTTGCCGCTGGTTTCGCCCGCGGCGGCGGAGGAGTGCTGCAGCGCGCTGTCGGCCTGGTTGGCGACGCTCGCCCCGTCCAGGGCCGTCAGTCCGCCCAGGTCGGGGGCGGCGGGCAGGGAGGGGGCCGCGCTGGCGGAGCCGGCCGCACCGACCCCGGCGGCCGCTCCTGCAGCGACGAGCAGCGCGGCACGGGCGATCCGGCGGGTCAGGGGGAGGGACATGATGCTCCTTCGACGGGAGAGATCGGTGTAACGCTGAACTGTCCGTCCGGGCCTGTCAGTTGAGCGATCGACTGGCGGTGATCGTTCGGCCTCGGACGCAGTGACTACCGCTCGAAGCCCGCGAAGGTTGCGGATCGGCAACGCAAAGAGTTGGCAATGCGTCGCATTATCGGCTGCGGATAAACACGGGCAAAGAGTGTCCGGTGCGAAAGTCCGCCGAATCCTTCCGCCCCTGTGTTTTCAAGGGATTTGGCGTGTACGCGGGTGACGGCGCGAAAACCTGCGCACCGCACCCGCCGAACCTCCGCCGAGTAACTCCTGCGAGTGAATGCCCGCACTACTGCGCAGTGACGATCCGGACCGTGCCGGTGTCCGCGGCCGGGTCCGAGGAATCCGGGCCGGCCGGGTCCGTGGCGGACGAGTCCGTGCCGGTCGCGCGCCACGTGCTGTCGGTGTTCCCGGCGCTCCACTGCCGCCCGGCGTACGTCACCCGCCGGATGTGCAGCGCGGAGGCGTTGGCCACCGCCCAGTGCGCCAGCTGCCAGCCGCGTTCGCGGACCCCGCGCCGGCCGCCCCCGGCGGGCACCGGCACGCTCACCGCCTGCCCGTCGGCCTCGGCGCTCACGGACGGCGACGGCGCGGGCCGGCCCTTGGCGCCGACCTCCGCGCCGGTCTCCTGGAACGCGCCCCGCCCGAAGTCCCGCACGAGCGCCGCCCGTACCGCGTCCGGGCCGGCCGTGGCGTCCGCGCCGGGGCGGCCCGTGCAGGTCAGCGTGGCCGCGGACTGCCCGGTCAGGGCGGCGGCGAGCAGGACGGCGTCCGGCTCGTGCTTGGCGTACGCCTCCGGGTAGCCGCTGCGCTGCACGCGCTGTGCGGCCACCGTCAGCGGAAGCTCGGTGTAGTCGTGGACCTTGACCAGGTGCTCGTAGAACACGCCCGCCGCGTACGTCGGGTCCATGATCTGCCGCTCGGTGCCCCAGCCCTGCGAGGGCCGCTGCTGGAACAGGCCGAGGGAGTCGCGGTCACCGTGGTCGATGTTGCGCAGCCCGGACTCCTGCAGCGCGGTCGCGAGCGCGATCGTCACGGCACGTTCGGGCAGGTCCCGATTGGTGCCGACGGCCGCGATCGTCGCCGCGTTCACCGCCTGCTCCGGCGTGAACGTGTACGTCGCTCCGTCGGCCCTGCCCGAGACCACCTTGCAGCCCGGGGCGCCGGCGCCTCCGGTGACGTACTGCACCACGAGGTAACCGGCGACCGCGCACAGCACCACGACGGCCGCGCCGAGACGCAGGAGACGGCTGCGACGCTTGGGAGAGGTGGGGGTCGACTCTGGCACGTCGTACAAGTTACTGGAGGGGACCGTGGGCGTCGCCAGGGGTTCGCACACCGCGGAAACGACGGGCGGGCGGACGCGCGGGATAGGGTCGGAGCCATGCCCGAAACCCCGCTTGACCTCACGCTGGACGCCGCGGCTCTCACCGCGCAGCTCGTCGACTTCCCCTCCGAGAGCGGCACGGAGAAGCCGCTGGCGGACGCGATCGAGGCCGCGCTGCGCGCCCTGCCGCACCTGACGGTGGACCGCCTCGGCAACAACGTGGTGGCGCGCACCGACCTGGGCCGCGCGGAGCGCGTGGTCCTCGCCGGCCACATCGACACCGTGCCGATCGCCGACAACGTCCCCTCCCGGCTGGACGAGGACGGCGTGCTGTGGGGCTGCGGCACCTGCGACATGAAGGCGGGCGTCGCGGTACAACTGCGCATCGCGGCCACCGTGCCCGCGCCCAACCGCGACCTGACCTTCGTCTTCTACGACAACGAGGAGGTCGCCGCCGACCTCAACGGCCTCAAGCACGTCGCCGAGGCGCGTCCCGAGTGGCTCGAGGGCGACTTCGCGGTGCTGCTGGAGCCGTCCGACGGCGAGGTCGAGGGCGGCTGCCAGGGCACGCTGCGGGTGCTGCTGAAGACGAGCGGTGAGCGCGCGCATTCCGCGCGCAGCTGGATGGGTTCCAACGCCATCCACGCGGCGGCGCCGATCCTCGCCCGGCTGGCCGCCTACGAGCCGCGCCGGCCGGTCATCGACGGCCTGCGGTACCACGAGGGCCTGAACGCGGTGGCGATCTCCGGCGGGGTCGCGGGCAATGTGATTCCCGATGCCTGTGTGGTGACGGTCAACTTCCGTTACGCGCCCGACCGCAGCGAGGAGGAGGCCGTCGCCCATGTGCGGGAGGTCTTCGCGGACTGCGGGGTCGAGGAGTTCGTGATCGACGACCACAGCGGCGGCGCGCTGCCCGGTCTGTCCCACCCGGCCGCGCGGGCCTTCATCGACGCGGTCGGCGGCACCCCGAAGCCCAAGTTCGGCTGGACGGACGTCGCCCGCTTCAGCGCGCTGGGCGTCCCGGCGGTCAACTACGGCCCCGGCAACCCGCTCCTCGCGCACAAGCGGGACGAGCGCGTGGAGACGGCGAAGATCCTCGCGGGGGAGGAGCGCCTGCGGTCCTGGCTGACGTCATGACCCGTTCGGCCGTGTTTACGGCGCAGCGCGGCGGACATATTCAGGTCCCTCAGACGTAACCCGCGTAGATCTACGCTGAGGTGTACGAACCGCACGACGGAGGGAGCGCACATGCCGACCGGGAACCCCGAGGGGAAGAAGATCCCGCCGGACGAGAAGCGACTCGGACCGGTCCTGCGGCGACGGGACAAGGTGGAGGCCAGCACCACGGACCAGCGGCTGCTGGACGAGCGCGCCCCCTCCGACTGGGTGCACACCGACCCCTGGCGGGTGCTGCGCATCCAGTCGGAGTTCATCGAGGGCTTCGGCACGCTGGCCGAACTCCCGCCCGCGATCAGCGTCTTCGGCTCCGCCCGCACCCCGGCGGACTCACCGGAGTACGAGGCCGGCGTACGGCTGGGACGCGCGCTGGTGCAGGCCGGCTGGGCGGTGATCACGGGCGGCGGCCCCGGCGCCATGGAGGCCGCCAACAAGGGCGCCTGCGAGGCGGGCGGCACCTCGGTGGGCCTGGGCATCGAGCTGCCCTTCGAGCAGGGGCTGAACCCGTACGTCGACATCGGGCTCAACTTCCGCTACTTCTTCGTCCGCAAGATGATGTTCGTCAAGTACGCGCAGGGCTTCGTGGTCCTGCCCGGCGGCCTCGGCACGCTCGACGAACTCTTCGAGGCGCTGACCCTGGTCCAGACCCAGAAGGTCACGCAGTTCCCGATCGTCCTGTTCGGCACGGAGTACTGGGGCGGCCTGGTCGACTGGCTGAAGAACACCCTGGTCGCCCAGGGCAAGGCGTCCGAGGCGGACCTGCTGCTCTTCCACGTCACGGACGACGTGGACGAGGCGGTGGCCCTGGTGTCGAAGGAGGCGGGCCGGTGACACTGCTCAGCCACTGAGCGCAAGTGTCATCCAGTTGTACACTACGTTCATGGCGGATACCTATCCCATTGCCGAGGCGCGGGGCAGGCTAGGCGAGCTCGCCCGGCGGGCCGCCCAGCATGAGCACATCACGCTCACCGACCGGGGCATTCCCACGGCCGTCCTCATCTCCCCCGCGGAGCTGGAGGATCTGGAGGACGCCCTCGCGCTGGCTCGCTTGGAGCGCGACCGGGCGCTCGGCCGCACAGAGGCACCCGTTCCGCATGCCGAGGCGCGGCGGACACTCCTCGAGGCCGCGGGGAGGAGCACGGCGTGACGTGGGAGGTCACGTGGGAGCCGGCAGCCCTCAATGAGGCCACCGGCTTCCTCAAGGCCGATCCCGAGGGCGCGGACACCCTTCTTCAGGCGACCGACGGACTCACGGAGAACCCGAGGCCGGAGGGGTCGCGAGCGTGGGGGGTGCACCACCGCCGTCTCCACCGCGGTCCGTGGCGCATCCTGTACCGCATCGCCGAGGAGGCTCGAACGCTGCACATCGAGCACATCGGCCGCACCCGCGAGTGAGGTACCCCTAGGCCAGCCCGCGTCGTGCCACCGCCGGTGGGCGTCGGCCCGCGATCGTCGCGACCATGTCCAGCACCTGCCGGGTCTCGGCGACCTCGTGCACCCGGTACACCTGCGCCCCCAGCCACGCCGACACCGCCGTCGTCGCCAGCGTCCCGAGCAGTCGTTCCTTCACCGGCTTGTCCAGCGTCTCGCCCACGAAGTCCTTGTTGGACAGCGACACCAGCACCGGCCACCCCGTCGCGACCATCTCGTCCAGCCGCCGCGTGGCCTCCAGACTGTGCCGGGTGTTCTTGCCGAAGTCGTGCCCCGGGTCGATCAGGATCGACTCCCTCGGCACGCCCAGCGCGGCCGCCCGCTCGGCGAGCCCCACGGTCACCTCGAGGATGTCGGCCATGACGTCGTCGTACGCCACCCGATGGGGTCGCGTCCTCGGCTCCGCCCCGCCCGCGTGCGTGCACACCAGCCCCGCGCCGTAGCGCGCCGCGACCTCCGCGAGGCCCGGATCGACGCCGCCCCACGCGTCGTTCAGCAGATCGGCGCCCGCCTCGCAGACGGCCTCACCGACCTCCGCGCGCCAGGTGTCGACGCTGATGACCACGTCGGGGAACCGCCGCCGCACCTCGGCCACGAAGCCGACCGTGCGCCGTGCCTCCTCCTCGGCGCCGACCTCCTCGCCCGGCCCGGCCTTCACCCCGCCGATGTCGATGATCGCCGCGCCCTCGGCCACAGCCTGCTCCACGCGCGCAAGGGCCGGCTCGTCGCGGAACGTCGCCCCCTGGTCGTAGAAGGAGTCCGGCGTCCGGTTCACGATCGCCATGATCACCGGCTCGTGCGCGCCGAATTCCCGCCTGCCCAGCCTGAGCATCCGCTGCGACCTCTCCTCGTACATCCTGGGTTCTTCCTGGTCTTGCGCCGCCTGTGACCCTAACTGTCAGCGTCGCATGGCACGATCGGACCCTGACACTGAAGACACCGAACGTGGGGTAGCCGGCGATGGTTATGTTCCTGTTCCTGGTCGTCGCGCTCGCCGTCGTGGTGGCCGCGGTGACGCTCGCCGTGCTGGGCGGCGGCGAGGGCACCGGGCCGCTGCCGGAGGCGGGCCCCGAGCGGCTCCACGATCCGCTGCCACCGGACCGGCCCGTCTCCCGCGCCGACATCGACGCCCTGCGCTTCCCGCTCGCCGCCCGCGGCTACCGCATGGCCGACGTGGACGACGCCCTGAACCGCGTCGCCGCCGAACTCGCCGAGCGGGACGCCCGTATCGCCGACCTGGAGTCCGCGCTGGCCGGGGCGCGGGCCGCGGCCACCCGGGTGCCCCTGGACAAGCCCGAGCATCAGGAGGAGCAGTGACGACGGCCACCGCGCTCGCCGGCACGGACGGCGCCCTGCGCTGCCCGTGGGCCCTGTCCGCACCGGAGTACGTGCGCTACCACGACGAGGAGTGGGGCCGCCCGGTCCACGGCGACGACGCCCTCTTCGAACGGCTCGCCCTGGAGGCCTTCCAGTCCGGCCTGTCCTGGATCACCATCCTGCGCCGCCGCCCCGGCTTCCGCGCCGCCTTCGCCGGCTTCGAGATCGCCAAGGTCGCCACCTTCGACGACGGCGACCGCGAACGGCTGCTCGCCGACCCGGGCATCATCCGCAACCGAGCCAAGATCGACGCCACGCTCGCCAACGCGCGGGCGCTCGCCGAGTGGCAGCCCGGCGAGCTGGACGACCTCATCTGGTCCCACGCCCCGGACGCGGGCACCCGCCCGGCCCCCAGAACGCTCGCCGACGTGCCCGCCATCACCCCGGAGTCGACGGCCCTGTCGAAGGCGCTGAAGAAGCGCGGCCTGCGCTTCGTCGGCCCGACGACGGCGTACGCCCTGATGCAGGCGTGCGGGCTGGTCGACGACCACCTGGCCGACTGCGTCGCCCGCCGCCGCTGAGACCCCTGAGACCGGTGAGGCGGTGAGGCCGGTGAGGCCGTGAGTCCTACCGCCCCAGGTACTTCGGCTTCTCCTTGTTGACGAACGCCTGCACCGCGATCGCGTGGTCCTCGGACTGTCCCGCGCGGGCCTGCAGCTCGTCCTCCTTCTCCAGCGTCTCGGCCAGGGAGTGGGTCAGGCCGTAGGCCACCGACTCCTTCAGCGCCGCGTACGCCACCGTCGGTCCCTCGGCGAGCTGCCGCGCCAGCTTCTCCGCCTCCGCGCGCAGCTCGGCCGCCGGCACCAGCCGGTTGGCGATGCCCAGCTCGTACGCCTCCTGGGCGGAGATGCTGCGCGGGAAGAGCAGCAGGTCGGCGGCGCGGCCGGGCCCGACCACGCGCGGCAGGGTCCAGGAGATGCCGGAGTCGGCGGTCAGCGCGACGCCCGCGAAGGACGTGTTGAACGCGGCCGTCTCCGCGACGATCCGGTAGTCCGCGGTGAGCGCGAAACCGAAGCCGGCGCCGGCCGCGACGCCGTTCACGGCGGCCACCACCGGCTTCGGCGCGCCGGCCAGGGCCCGCACGATCGGGTTGTAGTGCTCCTTCACCGTGCTCATCGTCTGCCCCGACCCGGACTCCCGGTCGGCGGCCAGCAGCCCGATGTGCTCCTTGAGGTCCTGGCCCACGCAGAACGCCCGGTCCCCGGCCGCGGTGAGCAGGATCGCCCGTACGGCGCTGTCGCCCGCCGCGGATTCGGCCGCCTCCCGGAGGGCGACCTTGGTCGCGATGTTCAGCGCGTTCATCGCCTCCGGGCGGTTCAGCGTGATCGTCGCGAGCCCGTCGCTCACCTCGTAGAGCACGGTGTCGGCCATGGCGCATCCCTCCGGTGTCGAGGCACGGCGTACCGCTCGGTACGCCGGTGTACGAAGGACAGCATGGCGGAGATCACCGGCGCTGGACCGGGCCGGACATGTGAGGTGCGTCAAACAATTCCACGCACGGCGCACCCGGGAGCCGTCCGCGCGGCCGAGCAGTATCGCAGGCACATCGCCGAATTGAGTGGTTTTGCTCGCGCGCGTTGCCCAAGCGATGCGGACTGATGTTGGTCATCGGGTCCTGAGATGCGGGATAATGGCCTGGAAGCAATGTGTTCGATGCCGGTGACGCGTGTCCTGGGCCCTTCCGGGCGGTGGGCCCGCGCGTGCCCTTCATGGGCCGTCGGCTTTGACGATGAGCTGGTTTCAGGAAGGGGAACGAGCATGGCGGCCATGAAGCCGCGGACGGGCGACGGCCCGCTCGAGGTGACCAAGGAGGGGCGGGGCATCGTCATGCGCGTTCCGCTCGAAGGCGGCGGTCGGCTCGTCGTCGAGCTGACCCCGGACGAGGCCGACGCACTCGGCGACGCCCTCAAGAAGGTCGTCGGCTGACGCGCAAGCGACCATATCCTTTCGGCCGCCCCGGCGCCCCAAGTGGGTGCCGGGGCGGCCGTTTGCACAGGTCAGGGCGCACGTGGTCAGAGGCGGCGGGACAGCGGTTCAGCGCTTGACCGCGCACAGCAGGCCGTCGCCGACCGGCAGCAGCGACGGCACCAGGTCCTGGCTCTCGCGCACCGCGCGCAGCAGCTCCCGGATCCGTATGACCTCGGTCGGCTGCGGACCGGAGTCGACCGTGCGCCCGGCCGCGAAGACGCCCTCGAAGACCACCAGGCCGCCGGGGCGCAGCAGGCGCAACGATTCGGCGAGGTAGTCCATGAACTCCAGCCGGTCGCCGTCGCAGAAGACGAGGTCGTAGCCGGCGTCCGCGAGCCGCGGCAGGACGTCGAGGGCCGGGCCGGGGATGAAGCGCGCCCGGTTGCTGGCGAACCCGGCGGCACGGAAGGCCTGCCGCGCGAACTGCTGGTGCTCCGGCTCGGGATCGACGGTGGTCAGCACCCCGTCGGGACGCATGCCGTGCAGCAGATGGATGCCGGAGACGCCGCAGCCGGTGCCGATCTCCGCCACCGCCTTGGCGTCCACGGTGGCGGCCAGCAACCGCAGCGCCGCGCCCGTGCCGGGCGACACCGAACGCAGCCCCGCCTCGAGGGCCCGGTCGCGGGCCCACAGCAGCGCGTCGTCCTCGGCGACAAAGGCGTCGGCGAACGCCCAGTCCGTCTGCCGGTTGCCGGTAATGACCCTCTCCTGTCCCCATGGTTGCCTCGGCGTGACTGTATCCGTTGGTGCCGGGAACCCGCAGATGGGACCGGGCGTTTAGAAGGGTGGGAGACGCACCGGGGGGACACAGTTGGATCACGACGGGGCGCGCGGCGCCGAGCAAGTGCTGACGCAGCCGTATGAGCCGTATCAGCACAGATCAAATTCTCGTAAAACCGCTTATCCGGTCCTAACGGGCGAGGTGGCTATGGTAGGGGCTCCACTGGACACCACCAGAGCTGACAGGGGAGGTGCGGCCGCGCCTGAGGACCGGGGAGGAGTGCTGCGGCGCTTCCTCGGATCGGCGGGCAGGCCGAAATCCGTGACCGACACCGCTGACACCAGCCACGCCGCGGCCCTTGCCGCAGGCCCGGCCCAGACCGCGACCTTCTCCACCGACGCGGACGGCCAGGCGTGGACTCCGCCCACCTGGGAGGAGATCGTCAGCACGCACAGCGGGCGGGTCTACCGCCTCGCCTACCGCCTCACGGGCAACCAGCACGACGCCGAGGACCTCACCCAGGAGGTCTTCGTCCGTGTCTTCCGCTCCCTGTCGACGTACTCGCCGGGCACCTTCGAGGGCTGGCTGCACCGCATCACCACCAACCTCTTCCTGGACATGGTGCGCCGCAAGCAGCGCATCCGCTTCGACGCGCTCGGCGAGGACGCGGCCGAGCGGCTGGCCAGCAAGGAGCCCACCCCGCAACAGGTCTTCAACGACGCCCACTTCGACGCCGACATCCAGCAGGCGCTGGACACGCTGGCCCCGGAGTTCCGCGCCGCCGTCGTCCTGTGCGACATCGAGGGACTGAGCTACGAGGAGATCGCCGCGACCCTCGGCGTCAAGCTCGGCACGGTCCGCTCGCGCATCCACCGCGGCCGCTCCCAGCTGCGCAAGGCGCTCGCCCACCGCTCGCCCGAGGCCCGGGAGCGCCGCTCCCTGATGGCCCGCGTGCCCGTGCTGGGGGGAGGGGGCGCGACCGCGTGAGTGGATCACGTCCCAACCCCGCAGAGCAGCACCTGGGAGACCGGCTCTCCGCCCTGGTGGACGGCGAACTCGGTCACGAGACGCGTGAGCGCGTCCTGGCGCACGTGGCGACCTGCCCGAAGTGCAAGGCGGAGGTCGACGCGCAGCGCCGTCTGAAGAACGTCTTCGCGGAGGTGGCGCCACCGCCCCCGTCCGAGAGCTTCCTGGCCCGTCTCCAGGGGCTGCCGGGGGGAGGTGACCTCGACGGCGGCGGCTCGCCGTTCGGCGGGGGTGGGCTCGGCGGTTTCTCCGGCTTCCCGGGACGCTCCGGGGCGTCCGGGGTCTTCGGCGTGAAGCGGGGCGGCGGAGCGCCGTTCGACTTCGACTACGCGCCGGGCCGCGGGCCGGGACACGGGCACGCCGCGGCGGTGCCGGTGCCCGCCGCGCCGGGTTTCCGCATCCACCCCGTCAGCCGGGGCGAGACCGGACCCTCCCGGGGGCTGCGGTTCGCATTTGTCGCGGCCGGGGCCGTGTCGCTGGCCGCGATCGCGCTGGGCGGTGTCACCACCGGCAGCCCTGCCGCCACGGACACCCGGGCCGGCTCAGGCAGCAACGTCACCCCGGCGGGCTCCCCGACCACGGGCGCGGCGAGCGCTCCCGAGTCCCAGCGCCGCCGGGGCGCGACACCGCTGATGGCGCAGAGCGGCCAGAGCACGTTCGCGGGCACCCCGGTGGCACCCACGACGCTGTCCGCTCCCCTGCTGCCCGGCCTGCCCACGCCGAGCACCCTCCAGGACGTGGCGCGCACGCTGACCACACCCGTCATGGCCGGTGCGGCCGCCATGTCACCGCTGATACGCCCGCTCAGCGTCACGGCGCCCATCGCACTGACCACGCCGTCCCCGGCGCCGGCGGTGACGACGCCGGGTGTGCTGTCCCTGTCGGCGTCCGGCGGCCCGGCGTTCCCCTCGTTCCCTTCCTCCTCGCCTTCCGCCACGTCCTCCCCCTGACGGCCTCTGCGCGGCAGGCCCGCGAACCTGGTTGAATCCAGATCAGCCGCGCCCTCGGCATGCCGTCGGGCGCGGGGTTCGACCATCCGCGGCCGCCGCCGACGCGCCGGGCCGCGGCCACCCGTGGGGAGAGCATGAACGAGGGGAAGCCCACGCAGGGTCCGTCCGGTCAGGGTCCGTCCGGTCAGGGGCCGTCCGAGCAGGGTCCGTCCGGTGAACGGAGCACCGGGCCCGAGGCGGCCGTGACCGCCGGCGCGAAGGACGACGGGTCGCAGGATCCGCACGCCGACTTCGCCCTGGCCCGGCCGCACGCTCGGGAGACCGACGGCGACGGGGGAGCGGCGGACGGTCGCCGTCCGGCGCCGGCCGACGGGGACTACGAGCTGAGCGAGCCGGCCCCCGCGGGCTCCGGCGCGGCGCCGGGGGCCACCGTCCCCGAGGCCGCAGTCCCGGCCGAGCGGCCGAGGCCACTGCACGACCCCGACCCCTACGGCACCCCGCCCTACGGCGAGCCCGGCCCGTGGGCACCGGCACCGCCCGTCCAGCACCCGGCGGCCCCGGCGGCGCCTCCCGCCGCGGCCCCTGCCTCCGGCGCGCTGACAGCACCGGCGCCGGCACCGCAGCCCGCCGCGCCGCCGCAGGGCCCCGCGCCGCAGCCCATGGCGGCTCCGCCGCACGGCAGCGTTCCGGGTGCCCCGGCGCCCATGGCAGCCCCGGCCCCGGCGGTCTCCGCCCCGGCCCCGACCCCCGCCCCGGCCCCGGCGGCCTCCGCCCCGGCGCCGACCCCCGCCCCGGCCCCGGCGGTCTCCGCCGGGGCCCCGACCCCCGCCCCGGCCCCGGCGGCCTCCGCCCCGGCGCCCGCCCCCGCCGGTCCCGAGAACACTCCCGTCTCTACGCCCGGCGTCCCGGCCCCCGGCGTCCCCGCCCCCCACGACGCTGTGCCCGCCGCCGATCCGTGGCAGCGTTACGACCCCTGGGCCGCGACCGGTGCGTCCTCGCAGGCCGTGCCCGGCGTGCACGCGCCGTTGCAGCAGACCGGTGCCGCCGTCGACACCGAGCAGCAGCGGCGCCGTAAGCAGCGCCGGGCGGCCGTGGCCTTCGTGCTCGCGGTCGCGCTGGTCTCCGGCGGTGTCGGCGGGCTCGTCGGCGCGTACCTGGAGCGCAACGGCGGCATCGGGACGACCGTCGAGCTGCCGCAGGCCGGGGACGAGCCCGCCGGCCGGGCCCCGGACAGCGTCGCCGGGATCGCGGCCCGCGCGCTGCCGAGCGTGGTCACCCTGCATGTCACCGGCAGCGAGGAGCAGGGCACCGGCACCGGCTTCGTCCTGGACACCCGCGGCCACATCCTCACCAACAACCACGTCGTCCAGCCGGCCGGCACCGGCGGTGAGATAACCGTCGTGTTCAACGGCGGACAGACCGCCAAGGCCAAGGTGGTCGGCCGGGACAGCGGCTACGACCTCGCCGTCGTGCAGGTCAGCGGTGTCAAGGGCCTGAAGCCCATGCCCCTCGGCAACTCCGACAACGTCCGCGTCGGTGACCCCGTCGTCGCCATCGGCGCCCCCTTCGACCTGGCGGGCACCGTCACCTCCGGCATCATCAGCGCCAAGGAGCGGCCGATCACCGCCGGGGGCGAGAAGGGCGACGGCAGCGACGTGTCGTACGTCGACGCGCTGCAGACCGACGCGCCGATCAACCCCGGCAACTCCGGCGGTCCGCTCCTTGACTCCCGCGGCCGGGTCGTCGGCATCAACTCCGCCATCCGGTCCGCCGACAGCGCCGGTGACGCGGAGGGCAGCGGGCAGGCCGGATCCATCGGCCTCGGCTTCGCCATCCCGATCAACCAGGGCCGGCGTGTCGCCGAGGAGCTGATCAACACCGGCCACGCCACGCACCCGGTCATCGGCATCACCCTCGACATGGACTACACCGGCGACGGCGCCCGCGTCGGCGCGCAGGGCGACGGCGGCGGGCCGTCCGTCACCCCGGGCGGGCCCGGCGCCAAGGCGGGGATCAGGCCCGGCGACGTGATCACCGCGGTCGACGGCCAGATCGTCCACTCCGGTGAGGAGCTGATCGTCAAGACCCGCGCGCACCGCCCCGGCGACCGTCTGGAGGTGACGATCGAGCGAGGGGCACATGAAGAGAAGGTTTCGCTGGTCCTGGGCTCGGCCGGCGGCGACTGAGGCCCGGTCGCGCCACTGACGTAAACCTCACCCCGGGACGGTACCGGTCGGACAGGTCGGACAGGTACCGTGGACCCGGCCGAGGACATCGCGAGGAGCTACAGGTGTTCAATGACATAGGACCACTCGAGCTGGTGACCATCATCGTGCTCGCTGTGCTCGTCTTCGGTCCGGACAAGCTCCCCAAGGTCATCCAGGACGTCATGCGGACGATCCGGAAGATCCGCGAGTTCTCGGAGAGCGCCAAGCAGGACATCCGGCAGGAACTGGGCCCGGAGTTCAAGGACTTCGAGTTCGAGGACCTCAACCCCAAGACGTTCATCCGCAAGCAGATGGAGAACGAGGACCTGGGGCTCAAGGAGATCCGCAACGGCTTCGACCTGAAGAAGGAGATGGCCGAGGTCACGGACGCGGTGCACAGCCGCGACACCGAGATCGCCGCCGCCAACGGCTCCCCGGCAGCCGCCTCCGGCCGTATCGACATGACGAAGAAGCCCGAGGACGGCGGCAAGGACGACCGCCCGCCGTTCGACGCCGACGCGACCTGAAAGCGCCGCCCGCGCGACCCACGCGCCGGGCGGATTCCCGGCTGCCCGCGGCGAGATGGATATGCTGCCGAGTTGTTGTGCGGATCGGACGAGTACGCCCGAAGGGGGGCGGGCCGTCCGGTCCGACGAGAGCGAGGAGGCGTCCGGGCAGATGGAGACGACGAGTCGGGGAGTCGCGCAGGCGCCGGCCGCGGAGGGTGGACAGCAGGTCCCCACCGCACGGCGCACGGTCGACGGCTACCTGAGCGCGCCCTTCCCGTGGTACGGCCTCGACGAGGCGTTCACCGGGCCGCGCTGGCTGATGCAGGTCGGTACGGCGGCCGACGGGGCCGTCGAACACGGTTCGATCGGGCACGGTGACGAGCCCTCCGTGCGGGGCGAGAGCGGTGCGGCCGGTGAGCCGCGCGAGAAGTTCGCCGTGGTGGTCACCGTCGCCGCGCACCCCTCCCGGCGCAGCGCCGACGGCACGGGGCTGCTGGAGGCGACGTCCGTCTCCTCGGCGGCGTGGCTCGCCGGGGTCGGGCTGCTGTCGTTCACCTGGCCCGGCCAGATGGACCACACCCTGCGCGACGACTGGCTGGAGCAGCAGACGGAGACGGCCTGGGTGCTCGCCGACGACCTCGACGGCGAGGACTGGTCCACGCTGTCCCTGCCGGTGGACGGCGTGCCGACGCCGTTCCACTACCGGGAGTCCGAGTTCGGCTGGGTCCTCGCCGGCACCACCCAGCAGGGCGTGCACGTCGGCGCGTACGGACGCGGCATGAGCGCGTACGGCCTGGGCTTCGCCGTGATCAAGGACATCGCCGCCTACGCCTGACCCTCCGGGGACATGCGCGCCCCGGGTCAGGAGCCCGCAGGGCGCCCGCGCCGCCGTGCGAGGGCGCCGGTCTCGCCCCCGCGGCCGTTCCCGCAGGACGTGGCGGCCGGGGTCGGGCATGGTGGACGTGTGATCCTGGTGGCCGCGTCCTTCGCCGTGGCGGGAGCGGCGTGCAACGCCGTCGGTACGGCGTTCCAGCGCAAGGCGGCCTCGTCCGTCCCGAGCGGTGGCGGACTGCGGCTGCTGCTGGCGCTGGCCCGGCACCCCGTCTGGCTGATCGGCATCGGCGGCGTGCTGGCGTCCGCCGCCTGTCAGGCGCTCGCGCTGCTCAACGGGCCGATGGCACTGGTGCAGCCCCTGTTCATCCTGGAGCTGCCCTTCGCCCTGCTGATCGCCGCCCGGCTGATGCGCCGCAGGATGCCGGCCGCGGGCTGGGGGGCGGTGGCCGCGGTGGTCGTCGGACTGGCCCTGATCCTGGCGTCGGCGGCGCCCTCCGGCGGCGGCAACGAGGCGCCGATGACCCGCTGGGTGCCCGTGCTCGTGGTGTGTCTCGGGCTGATGGGGACCGTCGTGGTCGTCGCCCGCCCGGGCCGCCCGCCACTGTTCCGCGCCGCGGCGCTCGCGGCGGCCGCCGCCACCGGCAACGCCCTCACCGCGGCCCTGCTGAAGACCGCGAGCGACAGCTTCTCGGAGGGCGGCCTGCCGGTCTTCCTGAGCACCTGGCAGACCTACGGCTTCGCACTGGTCGGAAGCGCGTCGCTGCTGCTGCTGGAGAACTCGCTGCAGGCCGGTTCGCTGGCCGCGTCCCAGCCCGCGCTGACGATCGGGGACGCCACGGTCAGCCTGGTCCTCGGCGTCACGCTGTTCGGCGAGCACATCCGCACCGGCTGGTGGCTGCTGCCCGAGGCGCTGGGCATCGGCTGCATCGTCTGGGGCGTCCTGCGGCTCACTCAGGTCGTGCCGAACACCCAGGAGACGCTGGTGGGCGACGACAGCTCGTAGAGGCCGTCGCCGCCCAGGCGGACGTCAGAACTTGTTGCGCGGCGTGATGCCCAGGGACAGGCCCGACAGGCCCCGCTGGCGGCCGCCCAGCTTGCCGGCGATGGCGCGCAGGGCCGAGCCCGCCGGGGAGTCCGGGTCGGACAGCACGACCGGCTTGCCCTCGTCGCCGCCCTCGCGCAGGCGTACGTCGATCGGGATGGAGCCCAGCACCGGCACCGTCGCACCCGTCGTACGGGTGAGGCCGTCGGCGACGGTCTGGCCGCCGCCCGTGCCGAAGACATCGACCATCTCGCCGCAGTGCGGGCAGGGCAGGCCGGACATGTTCTCGACCACGCCGACGATCTTCTGGTGGGTCTGCACGGCGATGGAACCGGCGCGCTCGGCGACCTCCGCCGCGGCCTGCTGCGGGGTCGTCACGACCAGGATCTCGGCGTTGGGGACAAGCTGGGCCACGGAGATCGCGATGTCACCGGTGCCGGGCGGCAGGTCCAGCAGCAGCACGTCCAGGTCGCCCCAGTACACGTCCGCGAGGAACTGCTGGAGCGCGCGGTGCAGCATCGGGCCGCGCCACACGACCGGGGCGTTGCCCGGGGTGAACATGCCGATGGAGATGACCTTCACGCCGTTCGCCGACGGCGGCATGATCATGTTCTCGACCTGGGTGGGCCGGCCGTCCGCGCCGAGCATGCGGGGCACGCTGTGGCCGTAGATGTCGGCGTCCACCACGCCGACCTTCAGCCCGTCGGCCGCCATCGCCGCCGCCAGGTTCACCGTCACCGAGGACTTGCCGACGCCGCCCTTGCCGGAGGCGACCGCGTAGACGCGGGTGAGGCTGCCGGGCTTGGCGAAGGGCACCTCGCGCTCGGTCTGGCCGCCGCGCAGCGCGGAGGCCAGCTCCTTGCGCTGCTCGTCGCTCATCACGTCGAGCGTGACGTCGACCCGCGTGACGCCGTCGACGCGGGAGACCGCGTCCGTGACGCGCTGGGTGATGGTGTCGCGCATCGGACAGCCGGACACCGTCAGGTACACGGTGACCGCGACCGCACCGTCGGCGCCGATCTCCACCGATTTGACCATCCCGAGTTCGGTGATGGGCCGGTTGATCTCGGGGTCGTTCACCGTCGCCAGCGCTTCGCGCACCGCGTCTTCCGTAACCATAAGGACGATGGTACGGCCCGGTAGCCGCCGCCCGGGATGCCCGTCAGCGGTCGTCTACGTCACGTCCGGGCGATCGTTCCGCCGGGAATACGACCGGCTCCGAGGAATGGCCGTTCTGCAGCGCCTCCAGCTCCTTGACCAGGTCCTGCAGCTCGGAGCGGATCCAGTCGCGGGTGGCGACCTCGCCGAGGCCCATCCGCAGCGCGGCGACCTCCCTGGTCAGGTACTCGGTGTCGGCGATGGACCGCTCGTTCTGCTTGCGGTCCTGTTCGAGGTTGACCCGGTCGCGGTCGTCCTGCCGGTTCTGCGCGAGCAGGATCAGCGGGGCCGCGTAGGAGGCCTGCAGGGACAGCATCAGCGTCAGGAAGATGAACGGGTAGCGGTCGAAGCGCAGATGGAGGGGCGCGGCCACGTTCCACACCACCCACAGGATGATGACGACGGTCATCCAGACGATGAACCGTCCGGTGCCCAGGAACCGGGCGATGCGCTCCGACAGCCGCCCGAAGGCCTCCGGGTCCCATTCCGGCAGCAGGCGGTGCCGCGGCGGCCGCGGCTGGTCGAGCCGGGCGCGCGGGCGGCTGGTCGCGGTCGCCCCGGCGGGCATGCGGTCGCGGCCGGTGTCGCGGTCAGGTGCCATGTGCGTTCGCCCCCTCTCCCAGGTGGAACTCGGTCTCGCGCCAGTCCTCGGGCAGCATGTGGTCCAGTACGTCGTCCACGGTCACCACGCCCAGCAGCGACCCCGACTCGTCGACGACGGGCGCCGCGACCATGTCGTACGTCGCGAAGAACCCGGCGACGACGGGCAGCGCCGCATCCGGCGCCAGTGGCTGCAGGTCCTGGTCGAGCAGCGCGCTGACCAGGGTGTACGGCGGGTCGCGCAGCAGTCGCTGAAAGTGGACGGTGCCCAGGTACTTCCCGGTCGGTGTCTCGTCGGGCGGCCGGCACACGTACACCTGCGCCGCGAGCGCCGGGGACAGGTCGGGGTTGCGCACCCGGGCGAGCGCGTCGGCGACGGTGGCGTCGGGGCGCAGCACGACCGGCTCGGTGGTCATCAGACCGCCGGCGGTGTGCTCCTCGTACGACATCAGGCGGCGCATCTCGGCCGCGTCGGCGGGCTGCATCAGGCTCAGCAGGCGCTCGGTGTCCGCCTCCGGCAGCTCGGAGAGCAGGTCGGCGGCGTCGTCGGGGTCCATGGCCTCCAGCACGTCGGCGGCCCGCTCCTCGGCGAGCTTGCCGAGGATCTCGATCTGGTCGTCCTCGGGCAGCTCCTCCAGCACGTCGGCGAGCCGGTCGTCGTCGAGGGCGGCGGCGACCTCGGAGCGGCGCTTGGGGGAGAGGTGGTGCAGCACGTTGGCGAGGTCGGCGGGGCGCAGCTGTTCGAAGGTGGCGAGCAGACTCTCGGCGCCCTGCCCGTGCTCCTCCAGGGAGAAGCCGGTCACCTGGGACCACTCGACGGTCAGTGCCTCGCCCCTGGCCCGGCGGAAGGCGCTGGACTTCTTGCCCTTGCGGACGAAGACGCGGTCGATCTCCCAGTCCCGGCGGGCCGGCAGCTGCTGCACCGACAGGTCGAGCACGGTGACCTCCTCGCCGGTCTCGACGAGGGTGACGCGCTTGTCCAGCAGCTCGCCGAAGACGAGCCGCTCGGTGGGCCGCTGCTCGAAGCGGCGCACGTTGAGCACGCCGGTGGTGATGACCTGGCCGGACTCGATGCTGGTCACCCGGGTCATGGGCAGGAAGATGCGGCGCCGGGTCGCCAGCTCGACGACCAGGCCGAGCAGCCGCGGTGGCCGGCGTCCCACGCGCAGCATGACGACCAGATCGCGCACGCGCCCCACCTGGTCGCCGTTCGGATCGAACACGGCGACGGCGGCGAGGTGCGAGACGAAGATCCGGGGGGCGCCCCCTGCCATGACCTGGGCCTCCTTCACATGGGTCTGTGACGCTTCCACATGGGTGCGTGACGATTACAGGAATAGGTGCTGATTTCGGTGAGTCTTTCCCCAATTGCCCGCTCGGTCGGGCTTCAGGCTAGCCCGTCCCGTTCGGATACGTCCCGGCGGGCGGTCCGGACGGACTGGCTCCGCCCGGCGTGCCGAGCCCCGGTACGCTGCCGTACGCCGCTGTGGACCTCGACGGAAAGGCACCTGCTTCCGTGACTGCGACTGCCCTGGGCCTCACCCGCCGGAACGCGCTCGCCGGCGCGCTCACCGTGCTGGCGGTGACAGGGCTCGCGGGGTGCTCCGAGGACCCGGACGCGAACACCAACGGCGTCGGCAAGCTGCCGGCCGCGCAGATCCAGAGCCGTACCCAGCAGGCCGCGGACTCCGTCGACGCCGTCCACCTCGCGGGGAACGTGGTGGCGGGCGGCCACACGTACAAGCTGGACATGCGCCTCAAGGGTGACGGCGGCACCGGCTCGGTCGTCTCCGAGGCGGGCACCTTCCAGCTGCTGCGCGTGGACAAGCAGCTCTTCCTCAAGGCGGGCTCGGACTTCTGGGACCACGAGGACTCCAAGGGCGGGCCTAAGGTGGCGGACACCGCGGCCGCGGACAAGCTCGGCGGCAAGTACGTGAAGGTGCCGCAGCGCGACCCCGCGTACCAGCGGTTCAGCGGCTTCACGGACAAGGACGTCCTCCTGGACAGTGTGCTGACCCTGCACGGGGCGCTCGCCACGGACGGCCACCACGAACAGTCCGGTGTGCGCACCATCCGCATCACCGGCGACAAGGGCTCCGGCGGCACCCTCGACGTCTCCCTGGAAGGCAAGCCGTACCCCCTGCGCCTGGTCCGCGCCGGCGGCGCGGGCACCCTGGTCTTCTCGGAGTGGGGCAAGGACTTCGCCCTCACCGAGCCGCCGAAGGACGACACGGTCGACTACGGCAGGCAACTGCCGACGTCCTGACTTCGACGACCGAACCAGGCACCCCTCGCCGCGCAGCCCTACCGCTTCCGCTTCTTGAAAAGCAGCCGCGGCAACCCCGCAGGGACCGGCTTACGGGTCGTCACCGGCGAGCCGACCGGGACCGCGGCCAGCGACCCCTCGGGCAACGGCAGCACGGAACCGGACGGCTCGAGGCGGAGCACCCGGCATTCCCGCGCCCAGCGGTCCGGCATCGCCTCACCGTCCGGCGCGTTCAGCCGCTTCCCCTTCAGCTCGGCGACAGCCGCCTCCCATGCCTCGGAGCCCGGCGTCAGCTCGACGACCTTCGCCGGCCACGACACCAGCCGGCCGCCCTTGTCCTTGCTGCGGACGGTCACCTCGGCCGAGCCGCCGTCGGTGAGACCGGTCAGCGGCTGCTCCCCGCTGCCGTCGCCGACCAGGCACGCCGCCCCCTCGTGCCACACGTGCCACAGCGCACGCGCGGCCGGGGCACCGGCGGCCTTGACCCAGATGAGGCCGGACTTCTTCGTGGCCTCCTCGACGAGGGCCTGGTCGAGCAGCTCGCTTGTCATGCCGCCCAGCCTAACCAGGGCGCCCGCCGCCCCCGGCACCTCCACCGTGCCGCGCACGCCCGCCGCGCCCGTCACAGCCAGCCGTTGCGCTTGAGCGTGCGGTGGATGCCCAGACAGATCACGCCCGTGATCGCCATGATCACCGGGTAGCCGTAGTGCCAGTGCAGCTCCGGCATGTACTGGAAGTTCATTCCGTACACCCCGCACACCATCGTCGGTACGGCGATGATCGCGGCCCATGAGGTGATCTTCCGCATGTCCTCGTTCTGCGCCACGGACGCCTGCGCGAGGTTGGCCTGGAGGATGGAGTTCAGCAGCTCGTCGAAGCCGACGACCTGCTCCTGTACACGGGCGAGGTGGTCGGCGACGTCCCGGAAGTACTTCTGGATGTCGGGGTCGATCAGCCGCATCGGCCGCTCGCTGAGCAGCTGCATGGGCCGCAGCAGCGGTGACACGGCCCGCTTGAACTCCAGGATCTCCCGTTTGAGTTGGTAGATCCGGCCGGCGTCGGTGCCGCGCGGGGTGCCCTTGCGGCCGGGCGAGAAGACGTCCGTCTCGACGGCGTCGATGTCGTCCTGGAGCGCGTCGGCGACCGCGATGTAGCCGTCCACCACGTGGTCGGCGATGGCGTGCAGCACCGCCGAGGGGCCCTTGCCGAGCAGTTCGGCGTCGTCCTGGAGGCGGTGGCGCAGCGCGCGCAGACTGCCCTGGCCGCCGTGCCGGACGGTGATGACGAAGTCCCGCCCGGTGAAGCACATGACCTCGCCGGTCTCCACGACCTCGCTGTTGGCGGTGAGTTCGGCGTGCTCGACGTAGTGGACCGTCTTGAAGACGGTGAACAGCGAGTCGTCGTACCGCTCCAGCTTGGGCCGCTGGTGGGCCTGCACCGCGTCCTCCACGGCCAGCGGGTGCAGCCCGAACTCGGTGGCGATACCGGCGAATTCGTCCTCGGTCGGCTCGTGCAGCCCGATCCACGCGAAGCCGCCGTCGCGCCGCACCTGGCGCATGGCCTCCTGCGGGGTGATCGGGCGGTCGCTGGGCAGCCGGGCGCCGTCGCGGTACACGGCGCAGTCGACGACGGCCGACGGCCGGGCGGGGCGGGGGGAGGTGTCGTAGCCGCCGGTCCTGGGCAGTTCCTTGCGCAGGGAGACACGGGAGGGGCGGACCACTGCGCGCAGGTCGCGGATCATCGACATGGGCGGGCTCCTTCGCATCGGGCAGCGAAGACCCCGTCACCCGCAGCGGGTGGAACTACCCGGAATGAGGACGTCCTGGGTGCGCATGTTTGGCACATCCACAAAGCGGGGAGCACCGCACCGTCGCGGTGGCGAGCTTCGCTGCTGATTCAGATCAGACAGATCAGGCAAAACGAAACGAAGTGCTCTTCCGAGTGAAGGCGCGAGCGCGAAAGGCGGCAGCAGGCCGGATTCAGGGAAACCGCATCAGCGGCCGGAAGAGCGAGTGGTACTGCACGGTCGACTTCGATCCATGACAGCCCCACCTCCTCCGGCCGGTCCCTCGTAAGGGAGTTCCTTCGGTGCCGGGCTCGACGGCGACGCTTCTGCGTGCTGCCCGACCGGCCAAGAGTATCAGCCGACCGGTGTGTCAAGGCGCCGCTTTGCCCGCTACTGACGAGTTCTATGCTCGCGGCATGGCAGATGTTCTTCCTCTGGTCGAGGCCCGCCTGCGCACCGCGCTGGGCGAGCCGGACGCGCGCGCGGCCGTCACCTTCCTCGGCACGGAACGGATCGAGGTGCTGCGCTTCCACGAGGGGGACATCGTGCGCTACGCCACCCTCGGCATGTCCGCGCAGCCCATGACCGACCCCACCGCGATGCTGGCCGACCCCGTCAAGGGCCCCCGGGCCGAGCTGGTGCTGTCGGTGCGCGCGGGCGTCACCGAGACCGACAAGGTGCTCCGCCCGCTCGCCGTGCTGGCCGCGTCCCCGCAGGTCGAGGGACTGGTCGTGAGCCCGGGCGCGTCGCTGGACGTCGGCGAGCCGCTGTGGCCGGGCGCCCCCTTCACCTCCGTCCTCGTCGCCGAGCCCGGCGGGCTGGTGGAGGACCTGGAGCTGGACGGCCCGATGGGCCCGGTCCGCTTCCTGCCGCTGCTGCCGATGACCCCGAACGAGGCCGCCTGGAAGCGCGTGCACGGCGCCCAGGCGCTCCAGGAGAGGTGGCTGACGCAGGGAACGGACCTGCGGGATCCGTCCCGCAGGTCCGTCCCGCTGGAGTGACCGGGACGACCCCGGGCGAGTGACCGATGTCACCAACCCCGGGCTCGCGGCGGTCAGTTGGCGAAGACCGTGACACCGTCCTCGGTGGCGTGCCGCGGCTCCAGCTCCTGCGCGTCGTGGGTGAGGGCGTTGCGCCGCACGAGGACCACGAGCGCGCCCAGCACCGCGGTGACCGCCGCCACCACGAACGGGATGTGGATGTCGCTCCACTCCTCGATCTTCGGCGCGAGGTAGGGTGCGGCCGCCGCCGCGAACCACCGCACGAAGTTGTACCCGGCGCTGGCCACCGGCCGGGGGGCGTCCGAGACGCCGAGGGCCAGCTCGGTGTAGACGGTGTTGTTCACGCCGATGAACGCGCCGGACAGGATCGTGCAGACGATCGCCGTCGTGTGGTCGCCGTAGCCGAGGACGGCCACGTCGGCCGCGAGCAGCACCAGCGAGCCGCCCAGCACCTTCAGCGAGCCGAACCGGGCCTGCATCCGCGGCGCCACGATCACCGAGAACACGGCCAGCAGCACGCCCCAGCAGAAGAAGACCGCACCCGACTTGTACGGCGTCATGTTCAGTACGAACGGCGTGAACGCCAGGACCGTGAAGAACGTGTAGTTGTAGAAGAACGCGGAGACGGCGGCGGAGGCGAGGCCGCCGTGGCCGAGCGCCTTGAGCGGGTCCAGCAGTGACGTCTTGCGGGCGGGCTTCGGCTGCTCCTTCAGGAACACCGTGATGCACAGGAAGCCCACCGCCATCAGGAACGCGGTGCCGAAGAACGGGTAGCGCCAGCTGGCGTCACCGAGGAGTGCGCCCAGCAGCGGGCCGCAGGCCATGCCGAGGCCGAGCGCGGACTCGTACAGCAGGATCGCCGCCGCGCTGCCGCCGGCCGCCGCGCCGACGATCACCGCGAGGGCGGTGGAGACGAAGAGGGCGTTGCCGAGGCCCCAGCCCGCCCGGAAGCCGACCAGCTGGCCGACCGAGTCGGAGGTGCCGGCCAGGCCGGCGAAGACCACGACCAGGGCCAGGCCGGCCAGCAGCGTCTTGCGGCCGCCGATGCGGCTGGAGACGAAACCGGTGACCAGCATCGCGATCGCGGTGATCAGGAAGTACGAGGTGAACAGGAGGGAAACCTGGCTCGGGGTGGCCCGGAGTCCCTGGGCGATGGACGGCAGGATCGGGTCGACCAGCCCGATGCCCATGAAGGCGACGACGGACGCGCCCGCGGTCGCCCAGACCGCCTTGGGCTGCCGCAGGATGCCGCCGGCTCCCGCGTCGAAGGGGTCCATGTCTTCTCCAATCCCGGCGTGTGCCCGGCGAGAGATGATTGCACTATGCATACAGTAAGTTAGGTGAGCTAATTAGTGCAAGTAGCATCTAGTTTTGGCTGGTGAGGGCGGCGGACGGGGAGAGTCCGGACGGGTGATCGTCCTTGACGTGGCGCGGCCGGGGTAGGACCGTGGAGCCCTATGAGGGGCGAACCCAGTTGCCCGAAGTGTGGTGGCCGGGTCAGGGCTCCCGGCCTCTTCGCCGATTCCTGGCAGTGCGATGTCCACGGGACGGTGTATCCGTTGCAGCCTGTTATCCCGCCCAGTGTCGAGGCCCTCAACGCCGTGGTGCGCCGCACCCAGGTGCCGGTCTGGATGCCGTGGCCGCTGCCGGTCGGCTGGCTGTTCACGGGCGTGGCCTGCGCCGGCGACGACCGCAGCGGCGGCCGCGCGACCGCGGTGGCCTGCACGGGCCCCGGCCCGCTCGGCGGCATGGGCGAGCTGATCCTCGTCGCCGAGGAACTGGGCGTGGGGCTCGGCGCGCGCTACGCCGGCCTGGACGGGCCCGACCCGGGGCCGTATCTGAACGTCGAGAAACCCGCCGAGGTCAAGGTGCTGGCCGCCGGCCGGCCCACCCCGCTGTGGCATGTCGCGGGTGGCCCGGCCGACCGGGCGATCTTCGCGGGGGAGGCGCTCGGGCTGTGGCTGTGGGCGGTGGTCTGGCCGGAGCAGTCGGGGCTGCTGATGTACGACGAGCTGGTGCTGGCGGATGTGCGGGAGGCGGGGGCGGAGGTCGAGCTGGTGCCGTGCGGGGCGTTGTCGCCGCGCTTGCTCAAGCCGTAGGGCTGTGCCCGCTTGAGTCGTGTGTCCACTGGGGCACCTCGGCTCGTCGAGGGCGGCTGCGGGTGCGGGTGCGTCGTGGCGGGTCGCGCAGTTCCCCGCGCCCCTTGAGGGCGTTGTCCGTGCCGGGGATGTACTCGACGGCGTTGTCCGTGCCCGGGGTGTACTCGAGGGCGTTACCCGTGCCCGGGATGTAAGAGATGCCGCCCGCTTCGGGGTGTGACAAGGAGGGTGTCGTTCCCGGTATGCTGGAGCGTCCCCTTTTGTGTCGGCATCGGCTGGAGTTCGCGTGCGTATCGATCTGCACTGCCACTCCACCGCGTCCGACGGCACGGACACCCCGGCCGAGCTGGTGTGCAACGCCGCCGCGGCCGGACTCGACGTCGTCGCGCTGACCGATCACGACACCACCCGTGGGTACGCCGAGGCGATCGCCGCGCTCCCGGAGGGGCTCACGCTGGTCACCGGCGCCGAGCTGTCCTGCCGTATCGACGGCGTCTCGATGCACATGCTGGCCTACCTCTTCGACCCCGAGGAGCCCGCGCTGCTCGCCGAGCGTGAGCTGGTGCGCGACGACCGGGTGCCGCGGGCCCAGGGCATGGTCGCCAAGCTGAACGCGCTGGGTGTGCCGGTCACCTGGGAGCAGGTGGCCCGGATCGCCGGCGAGGGTTCGGTCGGGCGGCCGCACGTGGCGACCGCGCTGGTCGAGCTGGGTGTCGTCCCCACGGTAAGTGACGCCTTCACCGCCGACTGGCTCGCCGACGGCGGCCGGGCGTACGTCGGAAAGCACGAGACCGACCCCCTCGAAGCCATCCGGCTGGTCAAGGGCGCGGGCGGGGTCACGGTCTTCGCGCACCCGGCCGCGAGCAAGCGCGGGCGGACCGTGCCGGAGTCCGCGATCGCCGAGATGGCGGCCGCCGGTCTCGACGGCATCGAGGTCGACCACATGGACCACGACGAGGAGACCCGGGCCCGGCTGCGCGGCCTGGCGAAGGACCTCGGCCTGCTGGTCACCGGCTCCTCGGACTACCACGGCAGCCGTAAGACGGTCGAGCTCGGCACGTACACCACCGATCCCGAGGTCTACGGCGAGATCACACGGCGCGCGACCGGCGCGTTCCCGGTGCCCGGCGCCGGCGGAGCGTGAGCCGTCCGCTCACGCCCCCTCTCTCTTTCTCACTCTTCGCAAGGCTTGCACCACACTCATGTTCGACGTCGCTGTCTTCGGCTCTCTCTTTCTGACCCTTTTTGTCATCATGGATCCCCCTGGGATCACCCCGATCTTCATCGCGCTGACCGGCGGCCGGCCCGCACGGGTGCAGAAGCGGATGGCGCTGCAGGCCGTCTGCGTGGCCGGCGGCGTGATCACCGTCTTCGGTCTGCTCGGCCACCAGATCCTGAACTACCTGCATGTCTCCGTGCCCGCGCTGATGATCGCGGGCGGTCTGCTCCTGCTGCTCATCGCGCTCGACCTGCTCACCGGCAAGACCGACGAGCCCAAGCAGACCAAGGACGTCAACGTCGCCCTGGTCCCGCTGGGCATGCCGCTGCTCGCCGGGCCCGGCGCGATCGTGTCGGTCATCCTGGCCGTGCAGAAGGCCGGCAGCGTCTCCTCGCAGGTGTCCGTGTGGGCGGCGATCCTCGCGATCCACGTCGTGCTGTGGCTGGTGATGCGCTACTCGCTGCTGATCATCAAGGTCATCAAGGACGGCGGCGTGGTCCTGGTGACCCGGCTCGCCGGCATGATGCTCTCCGCCATCGCGGTGCAGCAGATCATCAACGGCGTCACGCAGGTGATCCGGGGCGGCTGACCCGGCCGTACGCGAAGGGCCCGTGCCTGTGCGGGCCCGCACGCAACAGGGCCCCGCGCGGCGATGTGCCGCGCGGGGCCCTGAAGCTTCTGTGGGGGAGCCGCCCTGTTATGAGGCCGTGGTGTCGGCCGGGCGGATCCACAGGCGCTGCCCGATGGCGGCGGCCTGCTGAACGATCCTGTTGACGGAGGCGGCGTCCACGACAGTCGTGTCCACGGGCGTACCGTCGACGTCGTCGAGTCGCATGATTTCGAAGCGCATGGTGGCTTCCCCCTTCGTCTGGTCATCCTCCTGGGGAGAACTACTCATCAGTGGACCACTGGGCGTCGGTGCCCGCGATCCGTACGTCTTAGTCAACCCGTTGCGTGTTACGAACATTCCCTACGCTAAAGAAATTTTTCGAACGACTAATTACTGACGAGTAAGACGTCCACTGCGGGACCGAACGGGACCGGTTGTGTTCACAGCGTGACCAACAGGACAATGGAGACGATGAACGACGACCCGGCGGCCCTGGCCGCCCGCATCGACCGCACGAACGAGCTGCTGCAGCGCATGCTCGCCGAGGTGGCCAAGACGCCCTCCACCCACGCGATCTTCGTGGACGCGGGCTACCTCTACGCGGCCGCCGGACGCCTGGTCGCGGGCACCGAGGACCGCCGCGCCTTCGACCTCGACGCCGAGGGGCTCATCGAGGCCCTCATCGACCGCGCCCGCTCCGTCTTCGCCGACAGCCGCCTGCTGCGCGTCTACTGGTACGACGGCGCCCGGCGCCGTATCCACACCGCCGAGCAGCAGTCCATCGCGGAACTCCCCGACGTCAAGGTCCGCCTGGGCAACCTCAACGCCAACAACCAGCAGAAGGGCGTCGATTCACTGATCCGCACCGACCTGGAGTCCCTCGCCCGGCACCGCGCCATCAGCGACGCGGCCCTGCTCGGCGGCGACGAGGACCTGGTGTCGGCGGTCGAGGCGGCCCAGGGCTACGGCGCCCGGGTGCACCTGTGGGGCATCGAGGCGCCCGAGGGCCGCAACCAGGCGGAACCCCTGCTGTGGGAGGTCGACAGCCAGCGCACCCTCGACCTCGACTTCTTCAAGCCGTACGTCTCCCGGCGCACCGCCGCCACCTACGAGGGCGCGCAGGCCACCCCCCGGCCCACCCGCGAGGCCGTCCGCTTCGTCGGCGCGCAGATCGCGGCGAAGTGGCTCGCGGCGCGCGGGCGCGAGGCCCTGGTGGAACTGCTGCCCGGGCATCCCTATCTGCCCGGCTCGGTCGATCAGGACCTGCTCGTCGAGGCCGAGGGCCTGCTCCAGTACTCCCTGCGCGGCCAGGCGGACCTGCGGCGCGCGCTGCGGGACGGGTTCTGGGAGCACCTGCAGGGGCAGTACTAGGCGCTCAGGCAGGCGGCCTGCCGGGGACCGCGTCCCAGAAGTCGGCGAGCGCCCGGGCCGTCGCCGCCGGCTGGTCGGCGTTGGGGGAGTGCTCGGCGCCCTCGACGACCGTGCGGCAGGCGTGCAGGCTTACCGCCATGTCGTCCAGCAGCGGCACCGGCCAGGTGTCGTCATGGGCGCCCGACAGCACGTGGAACGGCAGCGGGAGAGCCGCCAGTTCGGCGACCCGGTCCGGCTCGGTGACCAACTGCCGCCCCGCGGCCAGCAGTTGCGCGGGACGGGTGTTCAGCCAGCGTTGCCGCAGCTGCTCCGGGCTCACCGGGCCGCGTGCCGGGCCGCCGACCTCCTCCGGCGGGCCCATCGTCTGCATGACGTCCCACACCTCGGCCATCGTCATCACCGCGAGCGCGTCCCGCAGCAGCTTCACCCGCTGCTCCTGTGAGACGGAGATCTGCGCCGGCCCCGAGGACATGAGGGTGAAGGAGCAGAACGGCGTGTGGTCGAGCAGTACGGCCGCCCGGCACAGCTGCCCGCCGAGCGAGTGCCCGAGCAGATGCACCGGCTCCCCGAGGGCCGCCGCCTGCGCCAGCACGTCCCGCGCCAACTCCCCCTGGGCGTACGGCGACTCGTCGTCCGCCGGGCCGTCGGACTCGTTCTGCCCGCGTCCGTCCACGGCGACCGTCCGGTACCCGCGCCCGGCGAGCGGCGCGTGCAGCAGCGCGAAGTCCTCCTTGCTGCCGGTGTATCCGGGCACCAGCAGCGCGACGCCCCGCTGAGCGACGCCGGGCGCCACGGGCATGTCGACGACGGCGAACCCCCCTCGCGGGGTGCGAAGCGAGTACGCGCGAGCACCGGGGGGTGGGGGGAAGGGGGAGGCGGGGGAGGGGGACTGGAGTTGTCTTTCGGTGGGCTCGGCTTCGGTGGGCTCGCCTTCGAAGGACTGGGCTTCGAAGGACTCTGTTTCCGAGGACTCGGAGGAACGGGGATCGGTCACGAGCCGAGGATATGCATGACGGAACCTCCGGCGGTCGTCCCCCACAACGCCGGCGGCCCGGCCCACTCGAGGTGGACCGGGCCGCCGGCGTTGTGTGTGGCCGCGAGGGTCAGTCGTCGGCCGACTCCGGGGCCGCTGCCGCGACCTTCCGCGTGCGGCGGGCCTTCGGCTTGGCCTCCGGCTCCGCCTCCGCCGTGGCGGCCGCGGCGTTGCGGGTGCGGCGGACCGTCTTCGGCTTGGCGTCGGTCTCCGGCTCGGCGGTGGCCTGGGCGGGGATCTCGGCGGTCGCCTCGGTGGCGGCCTCGGTGGCCTTGGTCGCCGCGGTCTTGCGGGTGCGGCGGGCCTTGGGCTTGGCCTCCGTACCCTCGGCCGTGTCGACGGCCGCCTCGGCGGTCGCCGTGGCCTTGCGGGTACGGCGCGGCTTGGCCTCGGCGGTCTCCGTCGCCACCGTCGCCTCCGGCTCCGCGGTGGCGGCGGCTGCCGTCTTGCGCGTGCGCCGGGTCTTCGGCTTGGCCTCGGTCGCCTCGGCCGTGTCGACGGCGGCCTCGGCCGTCTCCGTGGCCTTGCTCGCCGCGGTCTTGCGGGTGCGGCGCACGGTCTTCGGCTTGGCGTCGGTCTCCGGTTCGGCGGTGGCCTGGGCGGGGATCTCGGCGGTCGCCTCGGCGGCTGCTTCGGCGGTCTTGGTCGCCGCGGTCTTGCGGGTGCGGCGGGCCTTGGGCTTGGCCTCCGTACCCTCGGCCGTGTCGACGGCCGCCTCGGGGGCTGCCGCAGCGGTCGCCTCGGTGGCTGCTTCGGTGGCCTTGGTCGCCGCGGTCTTGCGGGTGCGGCGAGCCTTCGGCTTGGCCTCGGTGGCCTCGGTGGCCTCGGTGGCCTCGGCGGTGTCGACGGCGGTCACGGCTGCCTCGGGGGCTGCCGCAGCGGTCGCCTCGGTGGCTGCTTCGGCGGTCTTGGTCGCCGCGGTCTTGCGGGTGCGGCGAGCCTTCGGCTTGGCCTCGGTCGCCTCGACGGCTTCCGTGGTCCCGGCGGTCGCCTCGGTCGCCGGAGCGGCGTCCTCGGTGCTCGCCGTCGCCTTGCGGGTGCGGCGGGCCTTCGGCTTGGCCTCGGCGGTCTCCGCCGTGTCGACGGCCGCCTCGGCCGCCGTCTCGGTCACGGCCGTCTCCGTCGCTGCCGCCGCCTTGCGGGTACGGCGGCGCGGCGCGGCGGCCGGAGCCTCGGTGACCTCGGCCTGCTCCGGAGCCGACGGGGCCGACGGAGCGGTCGCGTCGGTCACCGGCATGACCTCGGCCGGAGCCGTGGCGGTCTCCGCCGGCTTGCGGGTACGGCGGCGCCGCGACTTCGACGAGGTCTCGGGCGTGTCCAGCTCCGCGCTCTGCGACGCCGTGACGGCTGCCTCGGCGGCCGGCGCGGCCTGGGCCGTCGTGGCGGCGGAGGCGGTCTGGGCCGTCGTGGCGGCCGCGGCACCGCCGCGGGTGCGGCGACGGCGGCGCAGGACGCGCGGGCCGTCCTCGGTGCCCTCGGCCGTCGCGGTCGCCTCGGCGGCCGCAGCCGTCTGCTCGGCGCCAGCCTCCAGCGGCGCCCCGCCGCGCGTACGGCGGCGACGGCGCGGCGTACGGCTGCGCTCGCGCTCCGCCTCGCGGTCGTGGGAACGGGGGGCCTCCTCGCGGCGGCCGCCACGGCCACCGCGGCCACGGGCAGCCCGCCCGCCCGGCTCGCCCAGGTCCTCGAGCACCTCGGCGTCCAGGCCGGCGCGGGTGCGCTCGGAACGCGGCAGGGTGCCCTTCGTGCCCTCGGGGATGCCGAGGTCGGAGAACAGGTGCGGGGAGCTCGAGTACGTCTCCGCCGGGTCGTTGAAGTCCAGCTCCAGCGCCTTGTTGATCAGCTGCCAGCGCGGGATGTCGTCCCAGTCGACCAGCGTGATCGCCGTACCCTTGGCGCCCGCGCGGCCGGTGCGGCCGACCCGGTGCAGGTACGTCTTCTCGTCCTCGGGGGACTGGTAGTTGATGACGTGCGTGACACCCTCGACGTCGATGCCGCGCGCGGCGACGTCGGTGCAGACGAGGACGTCGACCTTGCCGTTGCGGAAGGCGCGCAGCGCCTGCTCGCGGGCGCCCTGGCCGAGGTCGCCGTGGACCGCGCCGGAGGCGAAGCCGCGGCGCTCCAGCTGCTCGGCGATGTCGGCCGCCGTGCGCTTGGTCCGGCAGAAGATCATCGCGAGTCCGCGGCCCTCGGCCTGCAGGATGCGGGCGACCATCTCCGGCTTGTCCATGTTGTGCGCGCGGTAGACGAACTGCTTGATGTTCGCGACCGTCACGCCCTCGTCGTCCGGCGCGGTGGCGCGGATGTGCGTGGGCCGGGACATGTAGCGGCGGGCGAGACCGATGACCGCGCCCGGCATCGTGGCCGAGAACAGCATGGTCTGCCGCTTCGCCGGCAGCATGTTGATGATCTTCTCGACGTCGGGCAGGAAGCCGAGGTCGAGCATCTCGTCGGCCTCGTCGAGGACCAGGCACTTGACGTGCTTGAGGTTCAGCTTCTTCTGGCCCGCGAGGTCGAGCAGGCGGCCCGGGGTGCCGACGACCACGTCGACGCCCTTCTTCAGGGCCTCGACCTGCGGCTCGTAGGCGCGGCCGCCGTAGATCGCCAGCACGCGCACGTTACGGGCCTTGCCCGCCGTCAGCAGGTCGTTGGTGACCTGGGTGCACAGCTCGCGGGTGGGGACGACGACGAGCGCCTGGGGAGCGTCGGTGAGGGCCTCGGGGGCGGCGCGGCCGGCCTCCACGTCGGCGGGGACGGTCACGCGCTCGAGGAGCGGGAGGCCGAAGCCGAGGGTCTTGCCCGTGCCGGTCTTGGCCTGGCCGATGACATCCGTGCCCGAGAGGGCGACGGGGAGGGTCATCTCCTGGATGGGGAAGGGGGTGATGATGCCGACGGCTTCAAGCGCCTCGGCGGTCTCGGGAAGGATTCCGAGCTCTCGGAACGTCGTAGTCAGGGTGCTGCCTCTTCTGTGTGCGCGGTGCGAGGCGAGCGCGGGGGTCGTGTCGGACCGTGCCGGGGACGTCGGCTGCCTTACGGAAAGCCGGGCGGGCAAGCCGTAGTGCACGGGACCACTGCCGACGCTCGAGCGCTCGTACCGCTGAGGGTGTCCCCCCTCCGGGGCCGTACGCGTGCTGCCGTACGGTCGGGGAGGGCTGTCGGGTCGGAGCCGATCGGGCCACCGACCGGGCATCCTCATACGTGCGGCCCGTCGAGACACTACGTCGGAACACGACCGAGTATTCGGCAGGCGCATTACCACCATACCCCGGATCGGCGCACACGCGATGGCCGATTCGGTCACGTTGTCGTCGTCACATCCGTACGGTGGAGATCGGCGCGGCCTCCGGCACTGTGGTGACCAGGGCCTTCCGTCCCGCGGCGAGCGGGCTATTGTGCGCTGCATGACGAGCTCTGACAAGCCTGACCACGCCTCCGACGCACCCACGGGAGTCGCCGCCCAGGACTGGGCGACGGCCTCCGCCGAACCGCAGTACCGGGCCGCCGTCGTGGACCTGCTCGGCGCGCTCGCCTACGGCGAGCTGGCGGCGTTCGAGCGGCTCGCGGAGGACGCCAAGCTCGCGCCCACGCTGGCAGACAAGGCGGAGCTGGCCAAGATGGCGTCGGCCGAGTTCCACCACTTCGAGCGGCTGCGCGACCGTCTCACCGAGGTCGGCGAGGACCCGACGCTGGCGATGGAGCCGTTCGTCGCCGCGCTGGACGGCTTCCACCGCCAGACCGCGCCCTCGGACTGGCTGGAGGGCCTGGTCAAGGCGTACGTCGGCGACTCCATCGCCAGCGACTTCTACCGTGAGGTCGCGGCCCGCCTGGACGCCGACACCCGGTCGCTGGTGCTGGCCGTGCTGGACGACACCGGCCATGCCGGCTTCGCCGTGGACCGGGTGCGCGCGGCGATCGACGCCGATCCGCGTGTCGGCGGCCGCCTGGCGCTGTGGGCGCGGCGGCTGATGGGCGAGGCGCTGTCGCAGTCGCAGCGGGTGGTGGCCGACCGGGACGCGCTGTCCACGATGCTCGTGGGAGGTGTCGCGGACGGGTTCGACCTCGCGGAGGTCGGGAGGATGTTCTCGCGGATCACGGAGGCGCACACCAAGCGGATGGCCGCGCTGGGCCTCGCGGCCTGATCGGGGTCGTCCCTCGGGGGACGGTTGCGGTGGCCTCGCGGCCTGGGCGGGTTTTGCCCTGTGGGGCCCGTTGCGCTGGGCCTCGCGGCCTGGGCGGGGTTCGCTCCGTGGGGGCGGTTGCGGGGAAGTGCGCGGCTGCCGGTTCGTCGTGGCCGGTCGCGCAGTTCCCCGCGCCTCTTGGGCTTCGGCTTCGCCGTCGCCCCACGGGGTTCGGCTTCGCCATCGCCCCTTCGCGCTTCCGCTACGCCGTCGCTGATCGGCGTAGACGGCCTGCGGGGCGCAGGAGCAGGGAGAGGGAGGCCGCCGAGACGATCGTCGCACCGATCAGGCCGGGCAGGACGCTGTCGGTTCCCAGTGCGCTGTGGGTGACGAAGTCGCCGAAGAGGGCGCCGGCGACGCCCGTCGCGAGGACCAGCGCGCGGGCCGGCAGGCGGTGCGACAGGCGGTGCAGCGCGGCCCACGCCAGGACCAGACCGAGCACTGCCGAGCCGAGCGCTTCGAAGATCATCGCGGGTCCCTCCCAGACGACCGGACATTGCACCGTAGGCGACACCCACCCGGTACCAAGGTCGTAGCCGGTCATACCCGTGACCTGCGAAATCCAATCATCGGCTGTGAGGCTTCTGTGCCCCGCCCACGGAGATCCGGTGACGGGAACGGCGAAGGGGGCCGACGGTTCCACACCGTCGGCCCCCTCCGCTCGCGCGTCCGCAGCGCGGCGTCCCTACAGCGCGCCGAAGCCCACCTTGCGGGGAGCCGGCTCGCCGATCTCGACGTAGGCGAGGCGGTCGGCCGGGACCAGGATCTTGCGGCCGTGCTCGTCCTTGAGGCTCAGCAGCTGCGACTTGCCGGCCAGCGCCGCGGCCACCGCCTGCTCGACCTCCTCGGCGCTCTGACCGCTCTCCAGAACGATCTCGCGGGGCGCGTGCTGCACGCCGATCTTGACCTCCACGGCTATGTCCCTCCGACGGTCAGTGAAGTGCGCGACCTTCCGCGCCGTACCCAGCACACATTAGCCCGGTGAGGGGACCCGCACGCTCCGCGCCGGGCACGCCAACAGCGAACAGCCGACGGGAACAAAGTCCCGTCGGCTGTCGTGGGCCCCGCGAGGCGCGTGTCAGTGGTGCTGCTCGTTGCCGTGCAGCGGGAAGCCGGCGATGCCGCGCCAGGCCAGCGAGGTCAGCAGCTGCACCGCCTGGTCGCGCGGCACGCTGCGGTCGCTGTGCAGCCAGGAGCGCGCCACCACCTGGGCGAGACCCCCGAGGCCGGAGGCCAGCAGCATCGACTCCGCGCGCGAGAGACCGGTGTCCTCGGCGATGACGTCGCAGATCGCCTCGGCGCACTCGTTCGTGACCTTGTCGACGCGCTCGCGCACCGCGGGCTCGTTCGTCAGGTCCGACTCGAAGACCAGGCGGAACGCCCCGCCGTCGTCCTCGACGTACGCGAAGTAGGCGTCCATGGTCGCCCGCACGCGCTGCTTGTTGTCGGTCGTCGACGCCAGCGCGTTGCGCACGGCTTGGATCAGCGACTCGCAGTGCTGGTCCAGCAGCGCGAGGTAGAGGTCGAGCTTGCCCGGGAAGTGCTGGTAGAGCACCGGCTTGCTGACGCCGGCGCGCTCGGCGATGTCGTCCATCGCGGCGGAGTGGTAGCCCTGCGCCACGAAGACTTCCTGGGCGGCGCCCAGCAGCTGGTTCCGTCGGGCACGGCGCGGCAGCCGCGTACCCCGCGGGCGTGCCGCCTCTGTCTGCTCGATGGCTGTCACGCCGCCTCCCAAAGTCGTCCACATGCGGTGTGCGCCGCGCCGCCATCGTACTTTTCGGTAACCCGGGTGTGCGCGGTGCGAGCGCAGAATTTCACGGACCGGACGGTGGCGAAAGTCGGGTAAAGAGTTTCAAACCGGATCCGAGCGGGCAAAAAATGGCCTCTCTCCAGCTCAGCGGGGTGCCCGGAGGTCAGCGGTAGTCGTCCTCGTCGAGCGAGACGACGCGCGCCTGCTCGATCAGGTCCGCCTCGTTCGCCCGGGCGGGGTCCACACCGGTCAGCGGGTCGTCGCGGTCGGGCGCGACGTCGGCTTGCTGCTCGGCCGCGTCCGCGTCGGGCGCCTCGACGTCGAACTCCGTGGCGCCCTCCTCCGCGATCTCCTCGAACGTCTCGGGGTCGGTGGGGTCGACGGCCATGGACGGGCTCCCTTCCTACGAATGTCCCTGGGAAAGCAGGGGGTCACACCCGGGTGCCCTGTCCTGAGCGTAGGAGACACCCGACGCGGACGCCATGCTGCACACGCCTGTACGCGTGCGTGGCCGCACGCCGCGCGTGACGTCCACGCGTGCGTGGCCGTACGTCCACGCGTGCATGGCCGTACGTCCGCGTCGGGCCGTGTGCCCCTTGGGGTGGCGGCGACCCCTGTGACGCCGAACACGTGAACCATTGCGTGATCGTCTCGTAACATTGCCGCATGTCTTCGACCGAGCTGCCGTCCGTGCCGCCCACCAACCTGGCCCCGAAGGCGGCACCCGTCAGGGTTTCGGAGGGCGAGCGGCTGACCTCGGTCGGACTGCCCGGCATCACCCTCGCCGTGCGCTCGCGTCCCGCCGCGCGCGAGGGACTGCCGCCCGCGCTGTACGTCCACGGGCTGGCCGGTTCCTCGCAGAACTGGTCCTCGCTCATGGCCGAGCTGGACGGCGTCGTGGACAGCGAGGCCGTCGACCTGCCGGGCTTCGGCGACTCGCCGCCACCGGACGACGGCGACTACTCCGTCAGCGGGCACGCGCGCGCGGTGATCCGCTACCTCGACGCGTCCGGCCGGGGCCCGGTCCACCTGTTCGGCAACTCGCTCGGCGGCGCCGTCTCTACGCGCGTGGCCGCCCAGCGCCCCGACCTGGTCCGCACGCTCACGCTCGTCTCACCGGCGCTGCCCGAGCTGCGCATCCAGCGCTCCGCCGTGCCGACCGCGCTGATCGGTGTGCCCGGCGTGGCCCCGCTGTTCACCCGGCTGACCCGCGACTGGACGGCCGAGCAGCGCGTCCGCGGTTCCATGGCCCTGTGCTACGGCGACCCCTCGCGCGTGTCGCCGGAGGCCTTCCGGTACGCCGTGGAGGAACTGGAGCGGCGCATGCAGCTGCCGTACTTCTGGGACGCCCTGGCCCGTTCCGCGCGGGGGATCGTCGACGCCTACACACTGGGCGGTCAGCACAGCCTCTGGCGCCAGGCCGCCCGCGTCCTCGCCCCCACCCTGCTCGTCTACGGCGGCCGTGACCGGCTCGTCGGCTTCCGTATGGCCCAGAAGGCGGCGCGCACCTTCCGCGACGGCCGCCTGCTGACCCTGCCGGAGGCCGGGCACGTGGCGATGATGGAGTACCCCGGGGCGGTGGCCGCCGGCTTCCGTGACCTGCTGGCCGACGTGGAGCGGACCGCGTCCGGCTCCACCGCCGTGTCCCTGTCCGCATCCGAATCCGCGAGCCAGGGGAGCTGAGGCGCGACGTGGGACGCCACAGCAGGCGGGGGCCGGCGCCCAAGAAGGCGCCCGGCGACAGTACGGCGGCGGCGGGAGCGGGGCGCGGGGGAGCACCGGCTGCGCAGCCGCCGGCATCGGGGGCGGGGGAGAACGCAGGCCCGGGCGAGTCCTGGGCCGGTCCCGGTCCCGTTCGTGGACTGCCGACGCCCGGGGCGCCCGTGCCAGGTGCCCCGATGGCGGGGGCACGGAGTCAAGGTGCGCGGATGCCGGGCATGCCGAGCACGCCGGGCTTGGGCATGCCCGGGCCGGGTGCGCGGATGCAGGGTGCCCCGATGCCGGGTGGGTCACCGGTTTCACCGGCCCAGGGTGGGTCGACGCGTGGCGCGCCGACGCGGGGCGTACCGCCTCGGAGCGCGCCGGCCCGGGGCGGGGCCGGGCAGGCCGACGGGACGCCGGCGCACGGCGTGCCACGGGTCTCCGACGGCACGCCCGCGCACGGCGTTCCGCAGTTCTCCGACGGGACGCCCGCGCACGGTGTGCCGCGGTTCTCCGACGGGACGCCCGCGCACGGCGTTCCGCAGTTCTCCGACGGGACGCCCGCGCACGGTGTGCCGCGGTTCTCAGGCGGCACCCCGGCTCACGGCGTGCCCCGGGTGCGGGGTGGTCATCCCGAGCAGCGGGAAGCCGGCGGTGGCTGGGGCGAGTCGGCCGGGCCCGGAGCCGGACGCGGGCGGCCTGCCGGGCCGCAGGTCGCAGGCGTTCCCCTGCCTCGGCAGCGCAAGGCGCCGTCGGCCGGTCCCCGTCAGGATTATCTGGACGCCTTCGAGGGCATCGACGGCAAGCGCCCTGGCCCCCACGATGACGTCTTCGTGCGTCCCCGGACCACTCCCGACCGTCCCGCCGGGCCCTCCGCCGCAGCCCGGGCCGGCTCCACCGGTGCCGCGGCCCCGCCCGGCGCCCGGACGCCGGACGCCGGCCCCGCCGACGACGAGCAGCCCGGCCGCGCCGAGGGCGGCAAGAGCACCAAGGGCGGCAAGGGCCGCATGTTCACCGGCATCGCGGCCGCCGCCGTCACCACCGTGCTCGCCGTCGTCGTGGCCGGGCAGGTCGCCGGCGGCCACGGGGACGGCGTACACGCGCAGTCGGCCACCGACCAGGCGCGCGACGCCCGTGACTCCGCCTCGCGCGGCGACGGCCGGCCGAACGCCTCCGTGCCTGCCGCCCCGATGACGTACGAGCAGAAAATGGCGCAGAAGTACCCGCTCGGCGCCACCCTCAAGGGGCCGGGGACCTTCGCCACGGTGCCCGGCACCGACAAGGCGCCGGGCAAGGGCCAGAAGTACACCTACCGCGTCGACGTGGAACAGGGCCTCGGTCTCGACGGTGCGCTGTTCGCCGAGGCCGTGCAGAAGACGCTCAACGACCCCCGCAGCTGGGCACACGGCGGCGCGCGTACCTTCGAGCGCGTCTCCTCCGGCAAGCCCGACTTCGTCGTCACGCTCGCCAGCCCCGGCACCACCGCCACCTGGTGCGCCAAGTCGGGCCTGGACACCACCGAGGACAACGTCTCCTGCGACTCCGCCGCCACCGAGCGCGTGATGATCAACGCCTACCGTTGGGCGCAGGGTTCCCCGACGTACGGCGATCAGATCCACGCCTACCGGCAGATGCTGATCAACCACGAGGTGGGCCACCGTCTCGGCCACGGCCACGTGACCTGCGACAAGGACGGCGCACTCGCCCCGGTCATGCAGCAGCAGACCAAGTTCCTCGACCACGACGGCATCCACTGCCTGCCCAACCCCTGGCCCTACCCGGGCCGCTGAAGGCCCCTGACGCCCGGCCCGCCCGCCGCCCCTGACCCGCGACGCGGCGGCGCTCGGCATCGGCGCGCCGGATGACGGTTCGCAACCACGTGATCTCTTAGCGCGACCGAACGCGACCCGCACGGGAAAGTTACGACCGTTCACCCCTTTTGGTGGCGCGACGGACAACCGTCCGTCGCGCCACCGCCTTGTCCGCATACGTTCGTCCCGCTGCGAGCCGCCGGACCAACGGCGGCTCCCCACACGGAGATCGGGGGTGTACGCGTGCGCATCGGACTGGTCACGGAGGGTGGCTACCCGTTTCTGAACAGTGACGCCGGGCCGTGGTGCGACCGGCTCGTGCGCGGGCTCGGGCAGCACGAGTTCGACATCTACGCGCTCAGCCGCAGTCGGTGTCAGGAGGACGAGGGCTGGGTTCCGCTGCCGCCGCAGGTCAGCAGGGTGCGGATGGCGCCGCTGTGGACGGCCGACGACGACGGCGTGAGCCTCGGGCGCCGTGCGCGCCGGCGCTTCGCCGAGTGCTACGGCGAGCTGGTGGCCGCACTCTGCGCCGAGCCGTCGGCCGCCCCCGCGCACGCCCCGGAGACGGCGCACACGCCCGAGGCGGACCGTTTCAGCAACGCGCTGTACGGCCTCGCCGACCTCGCCCGCGACGAGGGCGGGCTGGTCGGCGCGCTCCGCTCGGAGGGGGCGGTACGCGCCCTGGAACGCGCCTGTCGCGCGCCCGGCGCACTGCGCACCGCACGCGATGCACGGCTGGCGGATCTCCTCACCGTCGCCGCCCACCTGGAGAGCGCCCTGCGCCCCCTCTCCCTGGACTGGTACGACGACGCCGGGCTCGGCTCGGCCGACGTGTGTCACGCCGCCTCCGGCGGTCCGGCCGCGCTGCCCGGCCTGCTCGCCGGCCACTTCTTCGGCGTACCCCTGCTGGTGACCGAGTACGGCGTCCGGCTGCGCAGCCACTATCTGGCGCACGGCGCCGGCCAGGACGCCGCGCCCGCCGTACGGGCCCTGCTCGCCGCCTTCCACGGCCGGCTCGCCACCGAGGTCTACCGCCGGGCCGCCTGTGTCACGCCCGGCAACGCACACGCCCGCCGCTGGCAGGAACGCTGCGGCGCCGAGCGGGACAAGCTGCGCACCGTATACCCCGGCATGGACGCGAGCCGCTTCACCGAGGTGGGCGAGGCGCCCGACGCCGCCGACCCCGACACCCTCGTGTGGATCGGCCGGATCGAACCCGCCAAGGACCTGGTGTCGCTGCTGCACGCCTTCGCCGAGGTCCGCAAGGAGGAGCCGGGCGCGCGGCTGCGGATCGTCGGCCCGTCGGCCGGCGCCGAGGGCGAGGCGTACCTGGCGCACTGCCGGGCGCTTGCCGCCCAGCTCTTCCCGGACGAGGCCGACGGACTGCACGCCGTCGGCGACAACCCCGTCTCCTTCGAGGAGATCGGCGGCCCGGAGCTGCCCACCCTCGCCGACGCCTACGCGGCGGGCGCTGTCGTCGTGCTGTCCAGCGTCGTCGAGGGCTTCCCGATCGGGCTGGTCGAGGCCATGTTCTGCGGCCGCGCGACCGTCTCCACCGATGTCGGCGCGGTCGTGGAGGTCATCGGCGGTACCGGCCTCGTCGTACCGCCGCGCAACCCGCGGGCGCTCGCCGAGGCGTGCGTGGCGCTGCTGCGCGACCCCGAGCGCCGTGCGCGCCTGGGCGCGGCCGCACGCGCGCGGGCGCTGGAGCTGTTCACCGTTGAGCAGAACGTCGCGGCATTTCACGGCATTTACCTGGAGCTGGTCTCCCGCTGCCCGGTCAATCGCGTCGTCCTCGACGACACAGGCGAGCCGCTGCCCTTCGGCGTCCCGGCCGAGGCTCATCTGCCCGGCCGCTGGAGCGACTCGGGCGCCCGGGTGGTGGCCCATGGCGGCCCGGGCTGGGCCACGGCACCGGTACGGGCGGCGTCGCGGGCCGGCACCGTGCCCGTCCCTGCGGCATCGCGGGGCGGCGCGGCGGAGGTCTCGGCGGCGTCGCGTGGCGGTGCGCCGGAGGTCTCGGCGGCGTCGTGGGGCGGCACCGTGCCCGTCCCGGCAGGGGAGGTGGCGCGATGAGCGACACGGGAGAGTTCGACCGTCCGGGGACGCCCGGCAGCCCCGGCGCGTGGGACACGCGGTCGGCCCAGCTGCTGGACGAGGACGGGGCGGGGGCGTTCGCCGACGGGACGGGTGGAGCGGGGGGTGCCCCCGCGGCCAGCGCGTGGTCGGACCCGCCGGAGCGCCCAGCCGCCGCTGCGGCCCCCACCGCTCCCTCCGCCCCCGCCGTTCCCTCCGACCGCAAGCCGCCCGCCCCCCGGCGCGGGGCCGTGGACCCCGTGAAGGCCCTGATGCACCGGCACCGGGAGCTGTGCGAGCGGGCAGTCGACCCGCTGGAGATCGCCGCCGGCCTGGAGGCGCACGGCGTCACCGACCGCACCGCCGCCCGCTTCCGCCACCGGGACGTCTTCTCCCTCGCGGAGGAGATGTACGCGCGTGTGCCCCGCACCGGCGACACCCCCGCACCGCCCCCGGCCGGTACCCCACCGGAGCGGCCGCGCGCCACCTGGCTGCTGTTCTCCCTGCTGCCCGGCACCCTGTGCGCCGCGACCCTGACCGGCCTGCGCCTCACCGACGGCCGAGCCCGACTGTGCGTCGGCGTGGCCGGCATCCTCGCCGTGGCCGTCGCCCTGCGGGCCGTCCTGCGCCGGGGTCCGCTCGGAGCCCCGCAACGCCCCCACCCGGGGATTCGCCTCGTGGGCACCCGCGCGTGGACCTGCTGGCTGCTGGCCTACGCCGCCCTGGGTGACGCCCTGTTGTCGGACGCCGTCACCGGAGGCCCCGACGGCCTGCCCGACGGCACCGCGGCAGGCGCCTGGCCCTTCGCCGCCGCGCCGGTCCTGGCGCTCGCCCTCGCCTGCGCTCCTGCCGCCTGGTGCGCCCACCTCCTTTCGGCCCGCGCACGCCGCGCACTCGCCGCCAGCCGCGGCCTGGAGGAGTTCGCCGCCGCCCTGCGGCCCCTGCTGTTCGGCATCGTCGCCCTGTTCCTGGCCGCGCTCACCGCCCTGCTCGCCCTGTGCGCGTCGATCCTCGGCGAGCACGCCGGCTACGCCCAGACGCTCACGCTCGGTGCCCTCCTGTTGCTCGCCCGCCTCCTCGCCACCCACGGCTCCACACGCGCCCCCGGGCTCGTCCTCGCCGTCACCGCAGGTGGCGAGGCCGCCGTCCTGGCCGTGGTCTTCACTGCCCGGCTGCCCGGCTGCGGGTTCCTGGCCACTCCGGTCGAGGCACTCGTCGACGCCCCGGGCCCCGGCGGCGTTCCCGCCCTGCTGTGCGGGGCGGCCGCACTGACCTTGCTGATCCACGCGACCCGCACCCTCACCCGGGCCTCGGCCCACGCGCGAGCGGACCACCACCGGTGAGCCGCCGGCAGCCCACCCCCCACCGGGCCGCACGTCATCGCAACACCCCTGAAGGAGAAGACCAGATGATCACCTCCCGCGAGGACTCGGCCCGGGGAGCCGCCCGATGAGGGTCCTGCTGATCGGAGCCAACGGTTTCCTCGGTCGCTTCGTCGCCGACCGCCTGCTCGCCGACCCGGCCGTCCAGCTCACCGCGCTCGGCCGCGGCGACGACGCCGATGTCCGCTTCGACCTCGCCAGCGGCAGCCCGGGCGCGCTCACCCGCTTCCTCGACGCCGTGCACCCCGGAGTCGTCATCAACTGCGCCGGCGCCACCCGTGGCGGTGCCCGCGACCTCACCCGGCACAACACCGTCGCCGTCGCCACCGTCTGTGAAGCACTGCGCCGCAGCGGCTGCGGTGCCCGTCTGGTGCAGATCGGCTGCGGTGCCGAGTACGGCCCCAGCCAGCCGGGCTCCTCCACCGCCGAGGACGCCGTGCCGCGCCCCGGCGGCCCGTACGGCGTCAGCAAGCTCGCCGCCACCGAACTGGTCCTCGGCTCCGGCCTGGACGCCGTCGTCCTGCGGGTGTTCTCGCCCGCCGGGCCCGGCACCCCGGCCGGCTCCCCGCTCGGCCGGCTCGCCGAGGCCATGCGACGCGCCATGCAGTCCGGCGACGGCGAACTCAAGCTCGGCGGCCTCGGCGCGCAGCGGGACTTCATCGACGTCCGCGACGTCGCCCGCGCCGTGCACGCCGCCTCGCTGTCCGCCGCCCAGGGGGTCATCAACATCGGCTCGGGACGCGCCGTGCGGCTGCGCGACGCGGCCGCGACCCTCGCCCGGGTCGCCGGGTACGGCGGCGCGCTGCACGAGCTGGACGGTCCCCCCGGCGCCCTCCGGTCGACGATCGGCCACCCGCGCGCCGACGCCGACCACGTGGCCCCGATGGCGTACCCGTACCCCGACGGCTGCGGGAGCTGGCAGCAGGCCGATGTGCGCACCGCGCGCGACCGGCTGGGCTGGCGGCCGCGGATCAACCTCGAGGAATCCCTCGCCGACATCTGGATGGAGGCGGCATGCCGCATCTGACCAGCACGACGGCAGGAACCGCCGGCACGGTCCTGCGCACCGGACTCGGCCTCCCCGGCCTCGCCCACCCCCTGGTCGCACCGGCCGAGTGGGGCGAGCTCACCCGGCCCGGCACACCGGTGCACTGGGTCGTCCTCGACGTCGCCGACGGCCCCGGCACCCGCCCCGACCCGCACTGCCTGGAAGCCGCCGGCCGGCTGCGGAACGCGGGCGTGCGCGTCCTCGGCCGGCTGGACGCCGCGCGCCCGGCCGGCGATCTGCTCGGCGACGCCGAGCACTACCTCGACTGGTACCAGGTCGACGGCTTCCTGCTGCACCGCTGCCCTGCCGACCGCGCCGACCTCCCGGCGGTGCGGCGGACGGTCTCCGCGCTGCGGGCCCGACGTGACGATGCCCACATCGTCCTGGACCACGGCACCCACCCGTACCCCGGCTACGCCGAGAGCGCCGACCAGTTGGTGACCTTCAGCGGCGCTTGGAGCGACTACCGCTGGTCGCAGGCGGCCGAGTGGACCGCGGACTACCCGCCGGAGCGCTTCTGCCACTTCGTGCACGGGGTGCCGCACCCGCATCTGGAGGAGGCGCTGCGCATCGCCCGCTGGCACGGCGCGGCCACGATCTGGTTCACCGACCGGGTGGCCGACGGCGGCCGAGGGTCCGGGAACACGGATGCGTGGACGACGATGCCCGGCTTCTGGGACGACATTGTCTCGCGTATCGGAACAGGTGTCTCGGAATGAAAAAGACCATGGCACTGTTACGGGGAGAACAACCGTAGTGATTGACCGACCAACGGAGTCCCCGTGTCGTTGCCACCCCTGGTCGAGCCAGCAGCTGAGCTCACCGTAGACGAGGTCCGCCGGTACTCCCGCCACCTGATCATCCCCGACGTGGGGATGGACGGGCAGAAGCGGCTGAAGAACGCCAAGGTGCTCTGTGTGGGCGCCGGCGGCCTGGGCTCGCCGGCGCTGATGTACCTGGCCGCCGCGGGCGTCGGCACGCTCGGCATCGTGGAGTTCGACGAGGTCGACGAGTCGAACCTGCAGCGCCAGATCATCCACAGCCAGTCCGACATCGGCCGCTCCAAGGCCGAGTCCGCGCGGGACAGCGTCAAGGGCATCAACCCGTACGTGAACGTGATCCTTCACGAGGAGCGGCTCGAGGCCGACAACGTGATGGACATCTTCAGCCAGTACGACCTGATCATCGACGGCACGGACAACTTCGCGACGCGTTACCTGGTCAACGACGCGTGCGTGCTGCTGAACAAGCCGTACGTGTGGGGTTCGATCTACCGCTTCGACGGCCAGGCCTCCGTGTTCTGGTCGGAGCACGGTCCCTGCTACCGCTGCCTCTACCCGGAGCCCCCGCCGCCCGGCATGGTCCCCTCCTGCGCCGAGGGCGGCGTCCTGGGCGTGCTGTGCGCGTCCATCGGCTCCATCCAGGTCAACGAGGCCATCAAGCTCCTCGCGGGCATCGGCGAGCCGCTGGTCGGCCGCCTGATGATCTACGACGCCCTGGAGATGACCTACCGCCAGGTCAAGGTCCGCAAGGACCCGAACTGCGCGGTCTGCGGCGAGAACCCGACCGTCACCGAGCTCATCGACTACGAGGCCTTCTGCGGCGTCGTCTCCGAGGAGGCCCAGGAGGCGGCCGCCGGTTCGACGATCACTCCCAAGCAGCTCAAGGAGTGGATCGACGACGGCGAGAACATCGAGATCATCGATGTCCGCGAGCCCAACGAGTACGAGATCGTGTCCATCCCGGGCGCCCGTCTCGTGCCGAAGAACGAGTTCCTCATGGGCACCGCCCTCGAGGGCCTCCCGCAGGACAAGAAGATCGTCCTGCATTGCAAGACGGGTGTCCGCAGTGCGGAAGTCCTCGCGGTCCTGAAGTCCGCGGGCTTCGCCGACGCGGTCCACGTCGGCGGCGGCGTCATCGGCTGGGTCAACCAGATCGAACCGCACAAGCCGGTGTACTGATCACCGCTCTCGCCCACCAGCGAGACTGACGAAGCCCACGGCTCTGACCTTGTCGGATGCCGTGGGCTTCTGTCGTTGCCGGTCGGCGTCGGGTGACCTCGCACGGCCCAGGGACGGCCCGGGCGCGGCCTGGCCCGAGGGCCAGCGGCTTACCTCGGAACCGCGGATGCTGCTTTCGCAGTCATGTCGTGTCGTGGACACAGCCAAGCCGAGATCCAACGCCTGTCTCCCCTGGGCGGGCTCCGCACTATTCGGAGCCGTCATGGGCTGCCTCAGCTGGTCCCTCACCGTCTGGGCGCGAGCGTATTGCGACGCGGGATACGACGCCGGCGGGCGCCTCGAACTCAACTTCTTGTTCCCTTTGGTTGTAGGAGCCGAAGCGATGGTGGGGCTCATGGCGCGGGCCATCGGCCGACGTCTGGTGTTTCGCGCGCCAACAGCGGTCCGCGCCACAGTGCCGACCCTGCTGGTGCTTGTTGCGACGGTGTGGCTCGCCTGGTGGCTCTTCGCGACCCGAGGAACACTCGACGGCTATCCCGGCGACTCGGGCCTGTGCCCTGCGAGCAACGTCCCGCCACAGTGGCCTGGCTGGATGCCCGCCTGATCAACCACGCCTGATCACCGGCGGCCGTGACCTGCGGACGCCGAATCGATCAACGCCCTGACCTGCTGCCGAGCTGTCGACGTTGGTCACCATTGAGCGCCCTTCCACGGCCCGAGGACGGCTCGGGAAGGGCAGCACGCGCGTGAGCGCCGCTTTACAAGTTCGCTCTCGCCCCAGTCCGACGGGGGCCCGCCTCGGACACCGGTGCCGCACACGACCGCCGGTTGCCGCGGCCGTCCGCTGCTGTTGATGTCACTCGTGGATGTCAGAGACCCAGCTTCGGGAAGGGACAGACCTCCAGCGGCTCATCCGGCCGGTCGGCCCAGCCCCACCACACATGCCGACCGGCACACCGCCACAGCGCTCGACAAGTTCGCCGGCCATCGTCCTCCCGCTTGCAGAGCACGAAGCCGCCGAACCGCATGGGCTGGCTGCACTCGGGACAGGCGAGGGCTTCGTCGGTCATGCGGAGCACCCTAAGACTGGACTGGTGCGGCGCCAGGACAACGTCTGTCGCCGCACCTGCCATTGGCGTCCTGCCTACAGGTTCTGCTTCAGCCAGTTGCTACCGCGGTCGTTGAATCCGGCCCAGGCAGCTGCCCCAGTCAGCTCAACGACGAGAAGCTCATCATTCGCATCCATGTGGCGCCACAGTGCGTCACGTACCTCGGTGAGGCTCTTGGTCGTCTTCACGATCCAAGTGGAGTCGAGGTGGTGCCACCAGGTTCCCTGCGCCTTGATCGCCTCACAGAGCGAGTCGTAGTCCTGCCCGGGACGGTTCAGGTCGTAGCCGATGAGGACAGATTTCAGAGTCATGAACACCTCATTTCTGAGGTCTACTCATCAGTCGCGGACACTTGGACAACAGCGTCCGTCGTTATAGGGTCCGAAGGCGCGACCAACGCATGGGCCCCAACCGATGACTCGACCTCAAGTCGAGGCCCCGGATGGGGCCTTCTTTCTTCGATCGAGAGTAGTAGAGCACCCCGGCGACCTCGACGGCAAGCAAGAACCCAATAGGTTGTGTTACCGAAGAGTAAGTACCACTACATGTTGTGGTCGGGGGTTGAGCTGAGGCGAACTCTCAACTGTAGCGAGCGCCACTGACAACAAGACGCTCCGTCGCCCGGGCCGGCGAAGTCCAGGGTGAGTCAAGCAAGTCCCTGTGTGAGTGTCCTCGGCAGGGCCGACCACCGGGCGTTCATCTGATTGATGACGACCTTAGAGGCATGGACCGCCTCGGGGCTCCGTCGGACACCCTGGGCGGTCGCCTCTCCATCGCGTCGACCAAGCCCGGGGCCTTGCAGGTACCGACTGCTGCGTACTCACCAGTTGGCTCCGTCGCCCAGGCGCTCTAGCGCTGTGTGTCCGTGGCGTCTACAGTCTGTGATCCGTAACTGCACCTTGCTGGGGGGGCCATGCGAGTTTCGGAAGAGTTCCACCTCGGACGGACGCAGCCGTCGCTTGATTTTGTGGATGTCGACACGACGAAAGACGTGCCGGTTTTCCTCGACCCCCGCGCAATTCGCATCCAAGATAGTTCTTGGGCCGCCGAATGTGAAGCTCTCCTCCAGTCCTTCTTTACTGAAGTGTTGGAAGCGGTAGGCGCACAAGACAAGGCGCGCTTGTCCGAGCTCCTGGGTAGGCTCGGCGAACCCAACGAGACGCATCTCGGCTTTTCTATCGGACGCTCCCGAGGTAGAGGCTTGGGCGGGGTTGGTGCCGAGAAGGTAGTCGACACCCTCACACGTAGCAAAGCGGCCAGGACGGGCCTACTAAGCGATCTGGAAGATACATCCCTGCTGATTCCCGGAATCGGTCGGGACATAGTCTCAGATATAACGACACACGTCATCCGAGGGGCACTTATCGGCTACACCCAAGCAGCCTGCGATTTCTACGAGATACCAATGGAGCTGCAACATTCAGGCCCCGTCTGGAATCCAAACTCGCTGGAGTGGCAGGAAGACTTCATAGCCCTCCCCCGAGCTGGCGGTGAGGAGGGAGATAAGCTCCTGCTCGTCCCCAAGTCGGTCGTTCGACATGACCTGATCTTCAACAAAGACAGGTACTACAACGGGTACCTGGCGCCACTCCTAGAGCAGGAGGAAATCCAAGCAAAGACAGAGTTGGTGAAGATACTGAAAAATGGCAGCCCGCGCGTGTCTCGACTGGAGCTCAAGGCCAAGTACGGCGCCGACAAGCTAGCCATTATTGAACACACCGCTAAGTTCCCTCACGCCTTGCCCAGCTACAGGAAGTCCACATCGAAGCTATCGTGCCCTCCCCTGACACATTATGAAGTGGCGCACCTGACCCAGACGCCAGAAGTGGACTATCTGGCCTTGATGGAGCAGGTCGAGGCGATAAGTGCCGGGAATGGCGGAGCTTCGATGTATCACCGGGCTGTCGAGAGCCTACTCACGGCCCTGCTTTACCCATTTTGCTCGAACATGAAAATCGAGGCAGAAATCCACGAGGGGCGAAAGCGAATAGACATTCTTTACGATAATGTCGCTGGCGTCGGATTCTTCGACTGGGTTGCCCGGCGGCATGGGTCTACCCTCTTGCCGGTAGAGTGCAAAAACTATTCTCGTGAACCGGGAAACGAAGAGCTTGACCAAATCTCCGGTAGATTTAGCCGCGAGCGGGGCTGGGTTGGCGTCATCACATGCCGGAGTTTCCAGGATAAGGATCTCTTTCTGAAGCGGTGTCGCGATACCGCCAAGGATGGCCGCGGCTTTGTTATTGCCCTGGACGATTCTGATCTTCGCGAGCTTGCGGAAGAGGCGCAGGAGCGCCGCAATTCAGGCCTCAGTCATCAGGGCGAGTTCCCGTTGCTGCGGCAACGGTTCGGATACTTGATCAACTAGGTCGGTGGAGCGGCTTTGGGCTGGAGCTGATTTGGCGCGAGTGATCATGGCCCATTACGCTAGCCAGCGGATCGGGCAGGTTTGTGAGCCTGCCCGTTAGTGCCCGATTTTGGGCCATGATCTTCGAGGCTCGCGCCAAATTGGCTGCCTAAAGCCGTGGAGCCGACCGCCCCAGCCACAGAGGTTTCTCCCCACGACTGCCCGCAGCCGCCGGGCGCGGCCAGCCGGGGCGAAGACAGGAGGCAGGCCGCGCCGCAGAGGCGGCGCGCGCCCGCGCCGTGCGCGGGCCTTGATGAAGTAGGGAAAGTCTTACCGCGCCATGCGCCTGGGCTGTCGGTCCCGGGCTGTCCGTGACCTGTCCGTCTCGGCTACGGTGCGAGCTATGCCCTCTGGACTGGACACGCCCCAAGGCGCGGCCGAACTGGCCGAGTCGCTTCTGCCTCCGCTCGGGAATCGCTGGTTGCACACTCAGGCCGTGGCGGCTCGTGCTCGCGAAGCAGCGCCGGCGGTGTCCAAGGGCGACCGCGATCTACTCGTCGCCGCCGCCTGGCTTCATGACATCGGCTATGCCCCCGAGTTGAAGCAGACCGGCTTCCATCCGCTCGATGGCGCTCGCCACCTGGAGAGCCTTGGGGCGCCGGCACGGCTCGTGCGCCTGGTCGCCCACCACTCCGGTGCCGTCTACGAAGCCGAGCAGCGTGGCCTCACGGAAGAGTTGGCAGTCTATGAGCGGGAGGACTCCCCCGTCCTGGACGCGCTGATTTATGCCGACATGACGACCGGTCCCGCCGGGCAGACCTTCGACTTCGACCGCCGTATTGACGAGATCTTGGAGCGGTACGAGGTGGGCAGCGAGGTGCACAACGCCATCAGCAAGGCACGTCCGTACCTCGGGGCCGCCGTGGCACGGACGCGCTCTCGCCTTGGTGATCAGCCGATGTAGGGTTCCGGCCGGTTCGCCAACCCATGGTCGATCCGCATCCGCATCGACGGGTGGATGTTCAGGCTGTCCAGCCGACCGGGGTGCACGAACGCCACTTCCTTGCTCTCGCTGCTTGTACGCAGCTGACCGCCGATGATGCGCGCACGGAAGCAGATCGAGAACTGTTGGCGGACCTCCCCGTCGTCGTATGCCATGACGTGGGCCGGGTTGGTGTAGAGCCCGATCAGGCCCGTCACCTCGACGTCGAAGCCGGTCTCTTCCTTCGTCTCGCGTACGGCGGCATCCGACGCTGACTCGCCGACAGTGGCGCCGCAAGCACACCGGTCCCCGCGGCTTCCGCGGCGGCCGGCACCTGCGCTTCGACCCGAACGACGTGCGGGCCTGGGTGGACTCCCAGCTTGGGGAGGCTGCCTGATGGCCGGGCACATCCAAGACCGCTGGTACAAGGCCGAGCCTGGAACCAACGGCAAGGTCGTCAAGGTTAAGACCGATCGCTACGGCGTCGGCCTGCGCTACCGCGCCCGCTACGTCGGCCCAGACGGCACCGAGAAGTCCAAGAGCTTCCCCGACCGCCAGAAGCGGCTCGCCGAGCAGTGGCTCTCGCAGGTCGAGGCGGACATGGCCCGCGGGCAGTACATCGACCCGCAGGCCGGGCGCCTGACCGTACGACAGCACGCCGAACGGTGGTTGGCGTCCCTCACCATGGACCCCGGTACCTTCGTGGGCACTGAGCAGCGCATCCGCCTGCACGTCTTGCCCTACTTGGGCAGCCGCACGCTGGGCTCCCTCCGGCCGACGCACATCCGCGAGTGGCTGCGGAAGCTGCACGACGGGGGAGTGGCACCGGCCTATCAGCGGGTGATCTTCGCCAACCTCTCCACCATGCTGACCGCCGCCGTGGACGACCGGCTGATACCCGAGAACCCCTGCCGGTCGTCGTCCGTACGTGCGCCGAAGCTCGACCCTCGCCGGATCATTCCCTGGCCGCGGGAGCGTGTTCTCGCGGTTCGCTCGGCGCTGCCCGAGCAGTACCGGCCCATGGTGGACCTGGCGGGTGGCTGCGGCCTGCGTCAGGGCGAGGTCCTGGGCCTGGCGCGGCCTCTGTGACGCTGCCTTGGCGTGCTGTAGATGGACCACCGGTAACGGCCTCTCTGATCTTCCACCGGGACCAGGGTCGCCCGATCAACCGCAACGGCTTCAATCGCGGGTTCTGGCGCCCAGCCCTCGAAGCAGCGGGCGTCCCTCTCGGCAGGACGACCGGAATGCACGCGCTGAGGCACTTCTACGCGTCCGTCCTCCTCGACGCAGGCGAGAGCATCAAGGCCCTGTCCGAGTATCTGGGTCACCACGATCCGGGCTTCACGCTCCGCACGTACACGCATCTGATGCCCAGCAGCGAGAAGCGAACCCGCGAGGCGGTGAACCGGGCCTTCGGCGACGGCCCGGACACCGATGACGGCCCCACGACGGCCCACACGGAGGGCTGATAGGGAAAAGCAGCAGGTCACGCGGCAGACGCCCTGACTTGCCGGTGTACTGACTCCAAGCCGTACCCCTGGTGTGAGCGGCGGGGGTCCCGGGTGCCCGCGACGGCGTCCGGGGCCCCCGCCGTCTTCATGAGCAGACCGTGCCGGCCTTCGGCAGTGTGCCGTTGAGCAGGTACGCGTTCACCGCCGCGTCCACACAGTCGCTGCCGCTGCCGTACGCCCCGTGGCCCTCGCCCTTCCAGGTGAGGAGCGTGCCGACGCCCTTGCCGAGCGCGTCGGCCATGCGGCGCGCTCCCTCGTACGGGGTGGCCGGGTCGCCCGTGTTGCCGACGACCAGGACGGGGGCCGCTCCCGTCGCGCTCACCTGCGGTGTGTCGTACTGGCCCGGGACCGGCCAGTCGTGGCACCAGCCGGCCGTGTCCCAGGCGAGGAAGGGGCCGAAGACGGGCGAGATGCGGGTGAAGGAGGCCAGGCGCTGCCTCGTCTGCTGGGGCGTCGGGCGCTGCTTCTCGTCCAGGCAGGATATGAGCCGCTGGGAGTGGGACGAGGTGCCGTAGTGGCCCGAGGCGTCGCGTTCGTTGTAGCCGTCGGCCAGCGACAGCAGTTCCGTGCCGTCGCCGCGTTCGGCCGAGCCGAGGGCGCTGGTCAGGTTCGGCCAGCTCTCCTTGCTGTACAGCGGCAGGACGATGCCGGTCACCGCGAGGGTCTGGGTCAGCTTCCGTCCGGACGCGGTGGGCAGCGGACGGGCGTCCAGCCGGTTCAGCAGGTCGGCGATCTCTCGGGTGCCCTGCTTCGGATCCCGGCCGATGGATTTCAGGTAGTCGTCCAGGGCTCGCTGGAAGCCGCGGGTCTGGTTCTCCGCGTGGCCCACCGTGTCGGCGCTCGGATCGACGACCGCGTCGAGGACCAGCCGGCCCACGTTGCGCGGGAACAGGTGCGCGTAGACGCCGCCCAGCTCGGTGCCGTAGGAGATGCCGAAGTAGTGCGTCTTCGCGTCGCCGAGGACGTGGCGCATCAGGTCCATGTCGCGTGCGGTGTCGGTGGTGGACACGTGCGCCATCAGCTCGCCGGCGGCCTGCCGGCAGCCCTTGCCGAAGGCGGTGGCGTCCGCGAGGAAGGCCCGCTCCTCGGCCGGTGTGTCCGGCGTCGCGTCGATCGTCTCGGCGGCCTCGATCTGCCGGTCCGGGCGGCAGCGCACGCCCTTGCTCGCACCCACTCCGCGCGGATCCCAGCTGACCAGGTCGTAGTGTTCGCGCAGGCGCGAGACGAGTGGCGCGTACGACGGCATGCCGGCCACGCCGGATCCGCCCGGCCCGCCGAAGTTGAACAGCAGCGAGCCGATGCGGTCGCCGCCGTCCGCCCTGGCCCGGATCAGGGCGAGGCCGATCGTCCGGCCGCCGGGACGCGACCAGTCCAGCGGTGCCTTCAGCGTGGCGCACTGCCACTCGCCGCTCGGCGCGACGGAATCGGCGGTGCCCTTGCAGCGGCCCCAGTCGAGCTTCTGCGCGGTCAGCGCAGCCGGCAATCCCGCTGCCGTGTCCGGGGCGGCGGCCGAGGGGCGCGTCGCGCTCCTCCCGGGTCCGCCGCCCTCGGACGACGAGCCCCCGTCGCAGCCGGACAGCAGCAGCGTGGCGGCGGCGGCGAGCGCCGCCCACCGGATCGGACGTGCCATGTGCCTTACCCCCCTCGTGGACCGTCCGCACCGGGCGGCGAACGGCGGTCAGGCCATCGTAGGTTGATCGGGCAGGGCCCGTTCGACCCTGTGGATAACCCTGTGACCTGGGGGTTTCGGTGGTGGCGGCTCAGGAGCAGACCGTTCCGGCCGACGGCACCCGGCCGTCCAGCAGATAGCCGTTGACCGCGGACTGCACGCATTTGTTCTTGCTGTCGTAGGCGCCGTGCCCCTGCCCCTTGTACGTCAGCTCCACTCCGACGCCCTTGCCCAGGGCCTCCACCATCTTGCGGGCGCCCTCGTACGGTGTGGCCGGGTCGCCGGTGTTGCCGACGACGAGGATCGGGGCCGCGCCGGGTGCGCTGACGTCGGGGTGGTCGGCGGCGCCGGGCACCGCCCAGTCGGTGCAGCTGACCATGCCCCAGGCCAGGAAGTCACCGAACAGCGGCGAGACGGCCCGGAAGGAGGGCAGCTTCTGCTGCACGTAGTTCGCGGTGTAGCGCGCCTTGTCGTCGGCGCAGTTGATGGAGATGTTGGCGGCGGTGATGTTGCTGTACTCGCCGTTCTCGTTGCGCCCGTTCATCGAGTCGGACAGGGCCATGAGGATCCTGCCGTTGCCGCTGTAGGCCTCCTGGAGTCCCTCGGTGAGGTACTCCCAGAAGTCCTTGGAGTACAGGGCCTGTGCGATGCCGTTGGTGGCGGCGGTCTGCGTCAGCTGGCGGGGGAAGATGCCCGGGATCGGCTTGCGGTCGAGGTCGGTCAGCAGCTTGGCGATGCGGTCCTCGACGGCCTGCGGGGTGTCCCCGAGCGGGCAGGCCTCCGTCTTGGAGGTGCAGTCCTTCGCGAAGTTGTCCAGGGCGAGCTGGAAGCCCTTGGCCTGGCCGAGCGAGCCCTGCTCGGCGTTCTGCGTCGGGTCGACGACCGCGTCGAACACGGCCCGTCCGACGCGCTGGGGGAACAGGTGGGCGTAGACACCGCCGAGCTCGGTGCCGTAGGAGATGCCGAAGTAGTACAGCTTGGCGTCACCGAGGACCTGGCGCATCAGGTCCATGTCCCGGGCCGCGTCCGTGGTGCGCACATGCGGCAGAACCCGCTTGGAGTTGTGCTCGCAGGCGGCGTTGAAGTTCTTCGTGTTGTCGAGGTACGTCGTGCGTTCGGCGGCGTCGTCGGGAGTGGCGTCCTGCTGGAAGTAGGCGTCCAGCTGTTGGTCGTTCTCGCACTTCACCGGTGCGCTGCGGCCCACCCCGCGCGGGTCGAAGCTGACCAGGTCGAAGCGGGTGCGCAGGGTGGCGTAGTCCTGGCCGAAGGCCGGCAGCGTGGTCACGCCGGAACCGCCCGGGCCGCCGAAGTTGAAGAGCAGCGAGCCGATGCGCCGGTTCTGCGGACCGCTGGTCCTGGCCCGGATCAGCGCGATGCCGATCGTGTCGCCCTTGGGCTTGGCCCAGTCGAGGGGCGCCTTCATGGTCGCGCACTGCCACTGACCGCCGTTCGGCAGCGGAGAGGGAGCGTTGCCACCGCCCTCCGCCTGCGAGGGAGCGGGACAGTCCTTCCAGCTCAGCTTCTGATCCGTCAGGTCCTCGTCCTTGGTGCCGTCACCGCAGGCGGTCAGGGCTGCCGACAGCAGCAGGGCGGTGGCGGTCAGGGCGGCGGCGCGCAGCCGGGAGGGGTTGGGCATGATCCCATCGTGCGGTCACGTGCGCCCACGCGCGCGGGGCGCGGGCCGTTGGGGGGACGAGAGGCGGCCCCCATCCCCTTGGGGGCCATGCGGGGTCCGCCGCACTGCGCCCAGGGCCGGCCCTACGAGTCCTACAGCGCTCCCTTGCGCGTGAGCTGGTTGAACGCCAGCCAGCCCGGCAGGACCGGAATCCACAGCGTGAGCAGCCGGAACAGCAGCACGGCGGGCGCCGCGACCTCCTTCGGCAGACCGACGGCGATCAGGCCCAGCGTCAGGGACGCCTCGACGGCACCCACACCGCCCGGGGTGGGCGCTGCCGAGCCGAGCGCGTTGCCGGCCAGGAAGACGACGGCGACGCTGGCGATGCTCAGCGAGGCCGAGCCGTCACCGAAGGCGCGGATGGAGGCGTCCAGGCACATCACGAAGCAGGCGGTGAGCAGCAGCATGCCGCCGATGCCGGTGACGAGCTTCTGGGGCCGCTGGAGCACGTCCAGCATGCGCGGGATGACACCCGCGAACAGCGACCGCACGCGCGTGACGATGAACTTCCGCAGGAACGGCACCGACGTCACGACGAGGACGAGGACCGCGACGGTCAGCAGACCCGCGATGACCGTGCGGGACGGCGACAGCGAGGGCGTCTTCTCGGTGCCCGTCAGATAGCCGAACGACAGCAGCATCAGGATGTGCGCGCCGAGCCCGAACAGCTGCGAGGCGCCGACGCTCGCCACCGCGAGCCCGGGCCGTACCCCTTGGCGCTGCAGGAAGCGGGTGTTCAGCGCGACACCGCCGACCGCGGCGGGCGCCACGATCTTGACGAAGGACCCGGCGACCTGTGCGGCCACCGTCCGCGGGAAGGGCACCCGCTCGGGCACGAAGCCCAGCAGGCTCATCGCCGCGGCGACGTAGCTCAGTGCGGAGAAGAGCACGGCCGCGGCGACCCAGCCCCACTGGGCGTTGGCGACGAGCGGCCCGAACTCGATGTGGGTGAGCTGGGTGAGCAGGAAGTACGCGCCGATGGCGCCGGCGATGAAGCTGATCAGCGTGCGGGGCCGCACCCGCTCCAAGCGGGCGGGCTCGACCGGCGCCTGCGGCCTGATCAACAGGACTTCGTGGCGGATCTGGCTGAGCAGATCCTCCTCGCGGGCTTCCTCGCGCGCTTCCTCCAGCGCCTCGTCGACGGCGCGTTTCTCGGCCCGCGCATGCGCCCGTACGGCCTTCTTGTCGGCCTGGTCCGGCAGGGCCGCGCCCCCTTCGTGGGCGGCTTCGGCGCGTGCCTCCTTGGCGTGTTTGGCCGCGGCCAGGACCGCGTCGCGCTCGCGCTGGGCACGCTCGCGTGCCAGCCTGCGCAGCGTCGCGCGCGTGGAGCGGGTCAGCGCGATCGGCTGCAGCATCGGCAGGCAGTCGGCCACGGTGTCGGGCCCGAGGACGCTCACCGCGGACGCCACCGCCCGCTCGGCGCCCACCCGCAGGCCGAGTGTGGTCACCAGCTGGGCGACGTCCATGCGCAGCAGCAGATCCCCGGCCGCGATCTCGCCACCGCGCAGGTCGGTCAGGATCACCCTGCCGGAACGATCCACCAGAATGGCGTCACCGGCGAGCCTGCGGTGCGCGATGCGCCGCGACTGCAGGGCGCGCACCTGGTGCCAGGCGTTGAGCAGCAGCTCGTCGGTGATCTCCTCGTCGGCCAGCGAGTCCAGCGTGCGTCCGCCGCTGTGCTCGTAGACGAGCATGACGGCGTCGGGTCCGAGCTCGGAGGTGGCGATCAGCTTGGGCGCGTTGGCGCCGGCGGCGATCGCGGCGTAGGCGAGCAGCGCCTCCTGCTCCAGGGCCTGGCGCAGCGACTGCAGGCTGCTGCGGGTGGCGAAACCGCGCAGCGTCAGATTGCGCCAGGCGCGGTAGAAGAAGCCCTGGGCCTGCTGTTCGCGGTCGACGACCGTGACGTCCAGCGGCGGGCCGTCCTCCAGCGTGACGAAGTAACGCCGGCCCCGGTCGCCGTTCTCGGCGGTCTCCGGCGTCTCCTCGCGGGCTGCGCTGACGGGGTGGAAGCCGACGGTCCGCAGGCCGGCCATCAGGGTGCGGCCGGTGGGGCGGACGTTGGGGGAGCCGACCGCGTACAGGGTGCCGTAGGCCACGGTCCAGCCGATGAGCACCGTCAGGATGATCGAGAACGGTGTCGTGTACCCCGTGACGAGCATCGAGAAGGCGTCGAGGAGCAGCACGATCCACAGCACGGCCCGCCAGCGCGGCCTGCGGGACATGCCGACGGCGGTCATGTAGGCGATGACCGGGGCGAGGTAGCCGTGGACCGGGTCGGTCAGGGCGTGGATGTCGCCGGGGGAGGGCTGGGTAAGCGCCTCCTGGATGGAGCCGGGGGCGGCCTTGGCGACCCACAGGTCGGTGGCCAGAGTGACGCCGTGTGCCAGGACGGCGGCGAGGACGCCGTCCGCGATGCGCAGCCCGTCCCGCTTGATCAGCCGCTCGATCGCGAACGCGACGGGCACCAGCAGGATCGCGATGCTGGAGGCCAGGCCGGCGATCTTGATGAGCAGGTCGGGCGCCTGCCCGGTGCCCTTGTTGATGTCCTGTTCGAGGCCGGAGGTGGTGCCGTGGGCGAACGCGGCGATGCCCAGCAGAACGATGACGGCGAGGACGCCCACCGCCAGCCGCATCAGGTCGGAGGGGCGGTGCACGCGCGCGGGGAGCAGCGGTTCGTCGCCCTCCACCTCGTCGATGTGCGTCACGTCACCAGCCTCGTCACCGCCGCGTGAGGCGTCCGGGGTGGTCGCGCCCTTCGTGTGCCGCACGGGCCGGTCGCCGTCGGCGGGCTCGTCGCCCTGGTCGGCGCTCGTGGGCTCGGCGACCTCGTCGGTGTGCGCCGGTTCCGGTCCCTCGCCCGTGGGCGCGGGCTCGCCGTCCTTGCCGGCGCTCACCGGCCTGCCGCCCTCGCCTGCGTCGGCGGGCCCGCCGCTCTGGTCGCCGCTGCCGCCGGTGCCCGGGCGCGACGCAGCGTCAGAGGTGCCCTCCGCGTCCCCGGGGTGCACGCCCTGCTGCTTCATCGCCTCTTCTTGATCTCGTATCACCGGTCACCGCCCGCACGATGGTGGCATGCCCCACCGACACACGGGGGCATCAGGGTGCAGATGCGGGGGCGCACAGTCTGCCGGAAGCACCGCCCGGGGGCGAGGGTCACCCACCGTACGGTCCCGGTCACGCTGTCGGTGGGGTGGTGCAGGATGGGACGAATGAGCGAGCAGAGCCAGCCGGACGACGCCCGTGCGCAGGACGCCGGCCGCCCCGAGGACGCCGGCGCGCTCCCGGAGTACGCCGAGCGGGTCCTCGAGGTCGCCGAGCTGATCCCGCCGGGCCGCGTCATGACGTACGGAGACGTCGCCGAGTGGCTGGAGGAGGGCGGTCCCCGCCAGGTCGGCCGGGTGATGTCCCTGTACGGCGGCGCCGTCCCCTGGTGGCGCGTCGTGCGGTCCGACGGGGCGCTGCTGCCGGGGCACGAGCTGCGGGCGCTCGCGCACTACCGCGAAGAGGGCACACCGCTGAAGCAGGCGAGCCGGGCCGCGCAGGGCCATCTGCCGCGCCTCGACATGAAACGCGCGCGGTGGGACGGCGGCGGACGCGCTGACGCTCACATCTGACAGCTTCCGCCATGCGGCGCGCCCCTGTGTGACATGTGACCCGTATGGGTGAACAAGGGCACGAGCGTGGCATGACGTACGTTCGAGGGATGAGGGACACGCGTGGCATGAGCGTCGGACGGGAAGAAGCGGAAGTCCTGCTTCCGCCCGACGGTCCGGCGTAGCGTCGCCTGCGCGCGTCCCCCTCGGCCCGCGGCCTCCACCACGCGCACGCGGGTGGCCGCACCTCCAGCACACCCACCAGGACCGGCGAACCACGTGAGCTCCTCTTCCTCCATCAGGCGCCTGCCGCACCCCCAGGTGCGCCAGGGGAGCCGTGGCGCCTATCGACTCCTGCGTACCCCGCCCCAGCGCCCGGACCCCCCTCGTCTGGACGCCGCCCAGCGCGCCGTGGTTGACCACGAGACCGGCCCGCTGCTCGTCCTCGCAGGTCCCGGCACCGGAAAGACCACCACCCTCGTCGAGTCCGTGGCCGCCCGGGTCGCCCGCGGCGGTGACCCCGCGCGCGTGCTCGTGCTGACGTTCAGCCGCAAGGCCGCCGTCGAGCTGCGCGACCGCATGGCGCTGCGCATGGGAGCGGCCCGCGCCCCCCAGGCGACCACCTTCCACTCCTTCTGCTACGCCCTTGTCCGCGCCCACCAGGACAGCGAGCTGTTCGCCGAGCCGCTGCGGCTGCTGTCCGGCCCCGAGCAGGACGTCACCGTCCGCGAGCTGCTCGCCGGCGAGATCGACCTGGAGAAGCTCGGTCTCGCGCATGTGCGCTGGCCGGACGAACTGCGCGCCTGCCTGACCACGCGCGGCTTCGCCGACGAGGTCCGCGCCGTCCTCGCCCGCAGCCGGGAGCTCGGACTCGGGCCCGATGCCCTGGACGCCTTCGCCCGCCGCATCGGGCGCCCCGACTGGCGGGCGGCTGCCGCGTTCCTCGCCGAGTACCTGGACGTGCTCGACCTGCAGGGCGTCCTCGACTACGCCGAACTGGTCCACCGCGCGGTGCTCCTCGCCCGCCGCCCGGAGGTCGCCCGCGAGCTGGCCACCCGGTACGACGCCGTGTACGTCGACGAGTACCAGGACACCGACCCCGCGCAGGTACGGCTGCTGCGCGCGCTCGCCGGAGGCGGCCGCGACCTCGTGGCCTTCGGCGACCCGGACCAGTCGATCTACGCCTTCCGGGGCGCCGATGTGAACGGCATCCTCGACTTCCCGCACACCTTCCCGCGCGCGGACGGCCGCCCCGCCCCCGTCGCGGTGCTGCGCACCTCCCGGCGCTCCGGAGCGGCCCTGCTCGCCGCCACCCGGCTGATCACCCAGCGGATGCCGCTCACCCGGCTGCCCGCCGAGAAGGTGCGGGCCCACCGCGAGCTGACGCCGGTGCACGACGGCGGTCGCGTCGAGGTGTACACGTATCCGACGTCCGGCACGGAACTGGACAACATCGCCGACATCCTGCGTCGCGCCCATCTGGAGGACGGCGTTCCGTGGCGTGACATGGCCGTCCTGGTGCGTGCGGGTGCGCGGACCATCCCGGCGGTCCGCCGCGCCCTCACCGCCGCCGGCGTCCCGCTGGACATCGACGGCGACGACCTGCCCCTGCGGCACGAACCGGCCGTGGCGCCGCTGCTGGCGGCCCTGCGGGCGGTGGCCACGGCCGAGGCCGGGGCAGGGACCGACGGCGCGGACATGCCCGGTGACACGGCGGTGGCCGGGGCAGGGACGGACGGCGCGGACGGCGCGGACGCCGTGGACATCGCCGATGACGGGGCGGAGGGCGCGGTCACGGCTGACGTGACCAAGAGCGTCGCGGAGGGCGCGGTCACGGCTGACCCGACGGAGAGCGTCGCAGGGGCTGTTGTCCCGGCTGACGCGGCGGACGGCGTCGCGGAAACCACGGAAGCCCCGGCGCCAGGCGGCGACGACGAGAGCGGTGCCGGCCCCGAAGAGGCAGGTACCGCATCCCGCCCCGCCCCCTGCTGGCTCGACACCGAGACCGCTCTCACCCTGCTCGCCTCGCCGCTCGCCGGTATGGACGCCGCCGACCTGCGCCGCCTCGGGCGCGCGCTGCGCGAGGAGGAGCGCGCCGCAGGCAATCCGCTGCCGCCGCCCTCCGACGAGCTGCTCGCCCGCGCCCTCGCCGAGCCCGAACGCCTCGCCGTGCACGACCCGACGTACGCGCGGGGCGCCCAGCGCCTCGGCGCGCTGCTGCGCAAGGCCCGCGAGCGGCTCGCCGGAGGGGGCACCGCCGAGGAGGCGCTGTGGGACCTGTGGGAGGGCACGCCCTGGCCCGGACGTCTGGAGCGGGCCGCCCGGCGCGGCGGCGCGGCCGGCCGCAACGCCGACCGCGACCTGGACGCGGTGTGCGCGCTGTTCGCGACCGCCGCACGCGCGGAGGAGCGCACCGGCGGCCGGGGCGCGCTGAACTTCCTCGAGCAGATCGACGCGGAGGACATCGCCGCCGATACCCTCACCCGGCGCGCGGTGCGCACGGACGCCGTCCGCCTGATGACCGCGCACCGCTCCAAGGGACTGGAGTGGCGCCTGGTGGTCGTCGCGGGCGTCCAGGAGGGACTGTGGCCGGACCTGCGACGGCGCGGCTCCCTGCTGGAGGCCGACCGCATCGGCCGTGACGGTCTCGCCCAGCCCCTCACCCCGGCCGCGCTGCTCGCCGAGGAGCGCCGCCTGTTCTACGTCGCCGCCACACGCGCGCGTGAACGCCTTGTCGTCACCGCGGTGAAGGCCCCCGCCGACGACGGCGACCAGCCCTCTCGTTTCCTCACCGAGCTCGGCGTCGAGCCCAAGGACGTCACCGGCCGGCCGCGCCGCCCCCTGTCGGTCGCCGCCCTGGTCGCCGAATTGCGGGCCATCACGGTCGACCCGCGGGTCTCGGACGCTCTGCGTCAGGCCGCCGCGCAGCGCCTGGCCCGCCTCGCCGCGCTCGCCGACGAGGACGGCCGCCCCCTGGTGCCGTCTGCCCACCCCTATCGCTGGTGGGGCATGTGGGACCCGACCGAGTCCAAGGTGCCGCTGCGCGACCGTGACCAGCCCGTCGTGCTGTCCGGCAGCGCGCTGGACCAGCTCGCCAACACGTGCGCCCTGCAGTGGTTCCTGGGCCGCGAGGTCAAGGCCGACGCCCCGGCGACCGCCGCCCAGGGCTTCGGCAACGTCGTCCACGTCCTCGCCGACGAGGTCGCCTCCGGGCACACCCCGGCCGACCTCGCCGTGCTGATGGAACGCCTGGAGACGGTGTGGAACGCGCTCGCCTTCGACGCGCCGTGGAAGTCGCAGCAGGAGAAGGACAACGCGCGCGTGGCGCTGGAGCGTTTCCTGCAGTGGCACGTCATGGACCGCGCCGGCCGCACCCCGGTCGCCAGCGAGCACGACTTCGACGTCACCCTGGAGGCGGGCGAGTACGCGGTGCGCGTCCGCGGTCAGATGGACCGCGTCGAGGCCGACGGGAACGGCCGGGCCTACGTCGTCGACTTCAAGACCGGCAAGCAGGCCCCGAGCTCGGCCGACGTCGCCCGCCACCCGCAGCTCGCCGTCTACCAGCTCGCCGTCCGCGAGGGCGCCGTCGACGAGGTCTTCGACGGGGTGCGCCCCGAGCCGGGCGGCGCGGAGCTGGTCCAGCTGCGGCAGGGGGCCGCGAAACGGGACGGCGGTGAGGCGCTGCCGAAGGTGCAGGCGCAGCAGCCGCTGGAGGGGGAGTGGGTCGGTGAGCTGCTGGCGACCGCGGCCGGCAAGGTGCTCGACGAACGGTTCGCGCCGAGCGCCGGCCAGCACTGCACCCACTGCGCGTTCCGTGCCTCGTGCAGCGCCCGCCCCGAGGGCCGCCACGTCGTGGAGTGAGTCGCGTGACGTACGGACAAGGCGCGTGACGTAGCGCACCTCCCGTGCTGACCTGCGCTTCTTCTGTCACGGAAGGTGCGCTGGGCCCCCGCTGTCAGTGCCCGCCGCTAGCCTCTCTCGATGTGTCCGCACGTATCACCGATCCCGAGCAGCTCAAGGAGCTCCTCGGCATCCCGTTCACCCCGGAGCAGACGGCCTGCATCACCGCGCCGCCCGCCCCGCAGGTGATCGTGGCCGGCGCCGGGTCCGGCAAGACGACGGTGATGGCGGCGCGCGTGGTGTGGCTGGTCGGCACCGGCCAGGTCGCCCCCGAGCAGGTCCTGGGCCTGACGTTCACCAACAAGGCCGCCGGCGAACTCGCCGAACGCGTCCGTAAGGCACTGATCAAGGCAGGCGTCACCGACCCCGACGTCATCGACCCGGACAACCCGCCCGGCGAGCCGGTGATCTCCACCTACCACGCCTTCGCCGGCCGCCTGCTGACCGACCACGGCCTGCGCCTCGGCCTGGAGCCGACCTCCCGCCTGCTCGCCGACGCCAGCCGCTACCAGCTCGCCGCGCGGGTCCTGCGCGAGGCACCCGGCCCCTACCCGGCGCTCACCCGCTCCTTCCCCGACCTCGTCAGCGACCTGCTCGCGCTGGACGCCGAGCTGGCCGAACACCTCGTACGCCCCGAGTCGCTGCGCGCCCACGACGCCGGACTGCTGCTCACCCTCCAGGGCGCCAAGCTCTCCAACGCCGACCTGCGCAAGGTCCCCGAGACCGCCGCCGCCCGCCGCGAACTGACCGACCTGGTCCGGCGCTACCGCAGCGCCAAACGCGAACGCGATCTGCTCGACTTCGGCGACCAGATCGCGCTGGCCGCACAGCTCGGGGAGCTGCCCGAGGTGGGCCGCCTGCTGCGCGAGGAGTTCCGCGTGGTGCTCCTCGACGAGTACCAGGACACCTCCGTCGCCCAGCGCGTGATGCTCGCCGGTCTCTTCGGCGGCGGCAGCGGGCATCCGGTCACCGCCGTCGGCGACCCCTGCCAGGCCATCTACGGCTGGCGCGGCGCCTCCGTCGCCAACCTCGACGACTTCCCCGACCACTTCCGCCGCGCCGACGGCCGCCCCGCCACCCGGCAGGCGCTCAGCGAGAACCGCCGCAGCGGCGGCCGCCTCCTCGACCTCGCCAACCACCTCGCCGAGCCGCTGCGCGCGATGCACGCGGGCGTGGAGGCCCTGCGCCCGGCCCCGGGCGCCGAACGCGACGGCATGGTCCGCTGCGCCCTGCTGCCCACCCACGCCGAGGAGATCGACTGGATCGCCGGCTCGATCGCCCATCTCGTCCACACCGGCACCCCGCCCGGGGAGATCGCCGTCCTGTGCCGTACGGCGAACGACTTCGCCGAGATCCAGGGCGCGCTCGTCGCCCGTGACGTCCCCGTGGAGGTCGTCGGCCTGTCCGGCCTGCTGCACCTGCCGGAGGTGGCCGACCTGGTCGCCGTGTGCGAGGTCCTCCAGGACCCCGGCGCCAACGCCGCCCTGGTGCGCCTGCTCACCGGGCCGCGCTGGCGCATCGGCCCCCGCGACCTGGCGCTGCTCGGCCGGCGCGCCCGGCGGCTCGTGTCCCCCACGCGCGTGGGGGACGGTGACGACCCGGACCGGCGCCTCGCCGAAGCGGTCGAAGGAGTCGACCCCGCGGAGGTGATATCCCTCGCGGACGCCCTCGACACCTTCCTGGAGACCCCCCTGGCGGAGGGCGACGACGGGCTGCCGTTCTCGCCGGACGCGCGCGTGCGTTTCGCCCGCCTCGCCGCCGAACTGCGCGACCTGCGCCGCTCCCTGTCCGACCCGCTCATGGACGTCCTGCACCGGGTCCTCGCCGTCACCGGCCTGGAGGTGGAGCTGTCGGCGTCCCCGCACGCGCTGGCCGCCCGCCGCCGCGAGACGCTGTCCAACTTCCTCGACGTGGCGGCCTCCTTCGCCGCCAACGACAGCGAGGCCACCCTGCTGGCGTTCCTCGGCTTCCTGCGCACCGCCGCCCAGTACGAAAAGGGGCTCGACAACGCCCTGCCCGGCGGGGAGAACACCGTCAAGGTGCTCACCGCGCACAAGTCCAAGGGCCTGGAGTGGGACGTCGTCGCCGTGCCCGGCCTGGTCACCGGCACCTTCCCCAGCGGGCAGGGGCGCGAGAAGTGGACCGCGCAGGCCAAGGTGCTGCCGCACGCCCTGCGCGGCGACACCGACACCCTGCCCGACGTGCCGGCGTGGGACGCGCGCGGCATGAAGGCCTTCCACGAGGCCATGAAGGAGCACCAGCACACCGAGGAACTCCGTCTCGGCTACGTCACCTTCACCAGGCCCCGTTCCTTGCTGCTGGGCTCCGGCCACTGGTGGGGCCCCACCCAGAAGAAGCGGCGCGGCCCGTCCGACTTCCTGCTCGCCCTGTACGAGCACTGCGCCGCCGGGTACGGCGAGATCGAGGTGTGGGCGGACGAGCCGGAGGAGGACGAGGAGAACCCCGCCCTGCAGCGGGCCGGGATCGAGCAGGCATGGCCGCTGCCCCTGGACGAGGCCGCCCTCGCCCGCCGCCGGGCCGCCGCGGAGACGGTCCTCGCCCACCTCGACGCCCTCGCCGCGGGCGAGGCGACGGCCGCGCACGACCCGGACACCTACGACGACCCGGACTGGCCGCTGCCCCCGGACGAGCCGCCGTACGACGAGCCGCCGTACGACGAGCTGCCCGGCGAGGACCCGGCCGACGGTGAGCCGCCGTACGACGAACCGGGCCCGTTCCCGGACGACGCCGACTGGGACGCGTGGCCCGCCGAACGTCCGACGGTGCCCCATCAGGCGACGGCGACCGAGCCCCCGGCCACCACCGGTCCCCGGGCCGGCGAGCCGGCCCCGCACGGCCCGGCGCAACCCCACGAGGATCCCCTCACCCCTGAGGAGGCCCGCGTCGTCGCGTCCTGGGACCGCGATCTCGACGCCCTCACCGGTGAGCTGCTGCGCGCCCGTGAGGCCGTCACCGACGTACCCCTGCCCGCGTCGCTGACCGCCTCGCAGCTGCTGCGCCTGGCCGCCGACCCGGACGGTTTCGCGCAGGAGCTCGCGCGGCCCATGCCGCGTCCGCCGCAGCCCGCCGCCCGCCGGGGCACCCGCTTCCACGCGTGGGTGGAGGCGCGCTTCGAGGCGCTGACGCTGCCCCTGCTGGAGCCGGACGAGCTGCCCGGCAGTGATGCCGAGATCGCCGACGAACGCGACTTGCAGGCCCTCAAGGACGCCTTCGAACGCACCGAGTACGCCCACCGCACCCCCTACCGCGTGGAGGCGCCCTTCCAGCTGTCCCTGGCCGGACGCGTGATCCGCGGCCGGATCGACGCCGTCTACAAGAACGGCGACGGGGACGACGCGACGTACGAGATCGTCGACTGGAAGACCAACCGCCACCGCGACGCCGACCCCCTCCAGCTCGCCGTCTACCGGCTGGCCTGGGCCGAGCAGCAGGGCGTCGATGTGGCATCGGTCACGGCCGCGTTCCTGTACGTGCGCACCGGGCAGGTCGTGCGGCCGGACGATCTGCCGGACCGGGCCGCGCTGGAGCGGCTGCTGACGGCGGAACCGGCCGCCGAGGCCGTCACGCGCACGTGAAGGTGTGACGAACCGCCCAACCAGGATGTCACTCGGTGCCGATAGGCTCGTGACCATGAGCCAGACCCCGGACAGCGCCGTCCGCCAGTACATCGAGCAGCACCGTGCCGCCTTCCTCGACGACCTCGCCGCGTGGCTGCGCATCCCGTCCGTGTCGGCTCAGCCCGACCACGCTCACGATGTACGACGCAGCGCCGACTGGCTCGTCGCTCAGCTGAAGGAGACCGGCTTCCCGACCGCCGAGGTCTGGCCGACCGAGGGCGCGCCCGCCGTCTTCGCCGAGTGGCCCTGTGACGACCCCCACGCCCCCACCGTCCTCGTCTACGGCCATCACGACGTGCAGCCCGCCGCCCGCGAGGACGGCTGGGACACCGAGCCGTTCGAGCCGGTCGTGCGCGACGGCCGCCTGTACGCGCGAGGCGCCGCCGACGACAAGGGCCAGGTCTTCTTCCACACCCTCGGAGTGCGCGCCCATCTCGCCGCGACCGGCCGGACCGCCCCGGCCGTCCACCTCAAGCTGCTGATCGAGGGCGAGGAGGAGTCCGGCTCCCCGCACTTCCGCGCCCTGGTCGAGGAGCGCGCCGCCCGGCTCGCCGCCGACGCGGTGATCGTCTCCGACACCGGCATGTGGGCCGAGGACACCCCGACCGTGTGCACCGGCATGCGCGGCCTCGCCGAGTGCGAGATCCGTCTGCACGGCCCGGACCAGGACATCCACTCCGGTTCCTTCGGCGGCGCCGTACCCAACCCGGCCACCGCCGCCGCCCGCCTGGTCGCCGCCCTGCACGACGAGCACGCACGCGTGGCGATCCCCGGCTTCTACGACGGTGTCGTGGAGCTGACCGACCGCGAGCGCGAGCTGTTCGCCGAGCTGCCCTTCGACGAGCAGCGCTGGCTGGGCACGGCCAAGTCGCACGCCGCCCACGGCGAGGCCGGCTACTCCACCCTGGAGCGCATCTGGGCCCGCCCCACCGCCGAGGTCAACGGCATCGGCGGCGGCTACCAGGGCCCCGGCAGCAAGACGATCATCCCGTCGTCGGCGATGGTGAAGCTTTCCTTCCGGATGGTCGCCGGTCAGGACCCCGCCCACATCGAGAAGGTGGTCCGTGCCTGGGCCGCCGACCAGGTGCCCGCCGGGATCCGCCTGGAGATCACCTTCGGCGGCGCCACGCGCCCGTGCCTGACCCCGCTGGACCACCCGGCGCTGCGGTCCGTCGTACGGGCCATGAGCCGCGCCTTCGAACAGCCCGTCCGCTTCACGCGCGAGGGCGGCTCCGGACCGGCCGCCGACCTTCAGGAGGTCCTCGGCGCCCCGGTGCTCTTCCTCGGCATCTCCGTCCCGTCCGACGGCTGGCACGCCCCGAACGAGAAGGTCGAGCTGGATCTGCTCCTCAAAGGCGTCGAGACCAGCGCCTACCTGTGGAGCGAGCTCGCGGCCGGCCTGCGCGATGCGCCCTGACGCCGGCGCAGCCGCCCGGACGCCCTCGCGCCGGGGGCACACTGTAGGGACCGCCCGCCGAGCCCGCCCGGACCCGGTCGCCGCATGCCGTACGAACCGCTGAACCACCGCCGTACGAACCGCTGAACCGCCCGCCGACCCAAACCGTTCCACCGGGGGAGTTGGAAGCACCCGTGACCACCTGGACCGACCGCACCGCAGACCGACCCATCTCGCTCACCGCGCCCAGCGGCATCGACCGGGCCGCCCACCACCGGCTCGACGAGGCCTGGCTCGCTGCGGCGTGGAGCCACCCCTCGACGCGCTGTTTCGTGGTCTCCGGCGGCCAGGTCCTCATCGACGAGACGCCCGACGGCCGCACCGAGCTCGTCATGACGCCCTCGTTCGAGGCCCCCCTCACCGAGGCGCACCGCTACTTCCTCGGCACCGACGAGGACGGCGTCAGCTACTTCGCCCTGCAGAAGGACGCGCTGCCCGGACGGATCGACCAGTCCGCGCGCCCGGCCGGCCTGCGCGAGGCCGGGCTGCTGCTCTCCCCCCGCGACGCGGGGCTGATGGTGCACGCCGTCGGCCTGGAGAACTGGCAGCGCACCCACCGCTTCTGCTCGCGCTGCGGCGAGCGCACCGTCATCGCCGCCGCCGGGCACATCCGCCGCTGCCAGGCGTGCGGTGCCGAGCACTACCCGCGTACCGACCCGGCCGTGATCATGGCGGTCACGGACGAGGAGGACCGCATCCTGCTCGGCCGGCAGGTGCACTGGCCCGAGGGCCGCTTCTCCACGCTGGCCGGTTTCGTCGAGCCCGGCGAATCCATCGAGGCCGCCGTGCGCCGCGAGGTCCACGAGGAGGTCGGTGTCAGCGTCGGGCCCGTGGAGTACGTCGCCAGCCAGCCCTGGCCGTTCCCGTCCAGCCTGATGCTCGGCTTCATGGCCCATGCCACCTCGACCGCCATCGACGTCGATGGCGACGAGATCCATGAGGCCCGCTGGTTCTCCCGCGACGAGCTGACGGCCGCCTTCGAGTCCGGCGAGGTCCTGCCCCCCTACGGCATCTCCATCGCCGCCCGCCTGATCGAGCTGTGGTACGGCAAGCCGCTCCCGACGCGCGGCGTGTGACGCACCGAGGGCGGCCCCTGAGCTCTCTCAGGGGCCGCCCTTCGTGCGTCTGTAGCGTTGCGGGATCCGCAGAGCGGTCAGGCGCCGATCTTCTGCTTCACCTGGGCCAGCGACGGGTTCGTCAGCGTCGAACCGTCCGGGAACAGCACGGTCGGCACCGTCTGGTTTCCGCCATTCGCCTTCTCCACGAAAGCCGCGGACTCCGGGTCCTGCTCGATGTTGATCTCGGTGTACGCGATGCCCTCGCGGTCCATCTGGCTCTTCAGCCGGCGGCAGTAGCCGCACCACGTGGTGCTGTACATCGTCACAGTGCCCAGCATGTCTTGGCGCTCCTTCGGCGGGCTCGGGGATCAGGTGCTCGCTGAGGGGAGAACGTACGTGAGGGGGCCGCCATTCCCACAGGCGGTACCGGCCCGGAGGTGACGCCGGTCGCATTGATACGACTGCGAGCCCCTGCCTGTGGACAACCGCCGCACCCGCCCCGGGCGACCTGGCAGCATGGCCATGTGACAGCAGCAACGCATTCCCCCCTCTTCCCGCAGGTACCGGACTCGGCCGACGCGGTGCTCGAAGGGCTCGACCCCGAGCAGCGCGAGGTGGCGACCGCCCTGCACGGACCGGTGTGCGTGCTGGCCGGAGCCGGGACGGGCAAGACGAGGGCGATCACCCACCGCATCGCCTACGGGGTGCGCGCCGGCATCCTCCAGCCCTCCAGCGTGCTCGCCGTCACCTTCACCAACCGGGCCGCGGGAGAGATGCGCGGCCGGCTCCGCCAGCTCGGCGCCCAGGGGGTGCAGGCCCGCACGTTCCACTCCGCCGCCCTGCGGCAGCTGCAGTACTTCTGGCCGAAAGCGATCGGTGGCTCCATGCCCCGGCTCGTCGACCGCAAGATCCAGCTCGTCGCGGACGCGGCCGCCGCCTGCCGCCTCCGCCTCGACCGCGGCGAGCTGCGCGACGCCACCGCCGAGATCGAGTGGTCCAAGGTCACCCAGACCGTCCCCGCCGACTACGCGGCCGCCGCCGCCAAGGCCGGCCGCGAGACCCCGCGCGACCCGGCCGAGATCGCCCAGCTGTACGCCGCCTACGAGGACATCAAACGGCAGCGCGCGGTGATCGACTTCGAGGACGTCCTGCTGCTGACCGTCGCCGTGCTGCAGGACCGGCAGGACATCGCCGAGCAGGTGCGCAGCCAGTACCAGCACTTCGTCGTGGACGAGTACCAGGACGTCAGCCCCCTCCAGCAGCGCCTGCTGGAGCTGTGGCTCGGCGAGCGGGACTCCCTGTGCGTCGTCGGCGACGCCAGCCAGACCATCTACTCCTTCACCGGTGCCACCCCCGACCACCTGCTCGACTTCCGGCTGCGCCATCCCGGCGCCACCGTGGTCAAGCTGGTGCGCGACTACCGCTCCACCCCGCAGGTCGTCCGGCTCGCCAACGGCCTGCTCGCCCAGGCCAGCGGCCGCGCCGCCGACCACCGCCTGGAGCTGGTCTCCCAGCGGGCGCCGGGCCCGGAACCGGTCTTCGCCGAGTACGCCGACGAGCCCGCCGAGGCCGAGGGCTGCGCGCGCCGCATCCGCGAGCTGCTCGACGCCGGCGTCCCGGCGAGCGAGATCGCCGTGCTGTTCCGCACCAACGCCATGTCCGAGACCTACGAGCAGGCCCTCGCCGACGCCGGCGTGCCCTACCAGCTGCGCGGCGCCGAGCGGTTCTTCGACCGCCCCGAGGTGCGCAAGGCGGGCATGGCCCTGCGGGGCGCCGCCCGCTTCGGCGGGAACGACTCCGCCCTCGACGAGGCCGTGGACCTGCCCTCCCAGGTGCGGGCCGTCCTCTCCGGCGAGGGCTGGACCACCGAACCCCCGGCCGGCTCCGGCGCCGTGCGCGAACGCTGGGAGTCACTGGCCGCGCTGGTCCACCTCGCCCAGGACTTCGCCGCCGCCAGGCCCGGCGCCACCCTCGCCGACCTGGTCGCGGAGCTGGACGAGCGGGCGGGCGCCCAGCACGCCCCGACCGTGCAGGGCGTCACACTCGCCTCCCTGCACTCCGCGAAGGGCCTGGAGTGGGACGCCGTCTTCCTGGTCGGTGTCGCCGAGGGCATGATGCCGATCACCTACGCGCGCACCGACGAGCAGATCGAGGAGGAGCGCCGGCTGCTCTACGTCGGCGTCACCCGCGCCCGCGAGCGCCTGTACGTCTCCTGGGCCCTCTCCCGCTCGCCCGGCGGCCGTCCCAACCGCCGCCCCAGCCGGTTCCTGGACGGGCTGCGCCCCGGCTCGTCCGGTGCCGCCGGCCGTGGCGGCGCGGGCGGCGCGGGCGGCGTGGAGCGGGGCTTCGGCAGCGGCTCCCGTACGGCGGCCGAGCCCGCGCCGCGGCGCAGGGCGCGCACCCCGGCGCGCTGCCGGGTCTGCGGGCGCACCCTCACCGACGCCGGTGAGATGAAGCTGATGCGCTGCGAGGACTGCCCCTCCGACATGGACGAGGGCCTGTACGAGCGGCTGCGGGACTGGCGTGCGGAACAGGCCCGGCTCAGCGGCCAGCCCGCCTTCTGCGTCTTCACCGACCGCACGCTGATGGCGATCGCGGAAGCCGTGCCCGACGACGAGCGGGAACTGTCACGCATCCCCGGCGTGGGCGCCCGCAAACTGGGCCGCTACGGCGCCGACGTCCTGGCCATCTGCGCAGGCCGCGACCCGGGCGAGGACGGGGCGGGAGAAGAGATCGACGACTGATCCGAACTCGTCGAAAAAATAGTTTGCGCATGCCCCAGCAATCCCCATAGGTTCTTAGGCACGGGAACAGCGGCCTTCTCAAAGGCCCTGACGCCGTGTTGTACTTGCATATCCGTTGGACTGGTTCATCCCAGTCCTTGAGACGCCGAGAGGAGGCGAGTCCAGTGACCAGCATCAACGCCAACTACACCAGCACCACGGCCAAAATGACCGATCGCTCGACCGTCTCCCTGTGCATGCTCGGCGCCTCGATCCAGGGCACCGGTCTGTCCGGCATCCGTGCCGTGCGTCCGGCGTCCTGCGTTGCCCCCGCGGGTCTTCCTGTCCGCGAGCGCAATGAGCGACCGACCAAGGCACTGGAAGCGGCAGTAACGGCACAGGCGCAGGCCTATGCCTTTACGGCGACCGGTGCCGGTATCCGGAAGCAGACGACGCACCACCACCTGATGTGGGCCTTCCGTGGGCCAGAACCCTGGAGTGATCCAGCCTGATGTGATCAGGCCGGCGCCTTCAGGGCCGCGGAACCCCATCCGGGATCCGCGGCCCTTCTGTTTTTCCCCGAACGGGGACGGCAGAGCGAAGGGGCCCGGGACAAGAAAAGACCCGGTACCAGCCGCCAACCGGCCAACAGGCCGGAACGACCAGACGAGGAAGACGATCCGTGCAACTCGAAGCGCACGCCCCGTCCGTACCGCCTTCCGACACGATCCCCAAGCCCGGCTCCACGGAGGACCCCTTGACCCCGCTCACCGCGCTCACCGCGCTCGACGACGCCATCGAGAACCTCGGCGTACCCGTCCCGTGCCGCTCCTACGACCCGGAGGTCTTCTTCGCCGAGTCGCCCGCGGACGTGGAGTACGCCAAGTCCCTGTGCCGCACCTGCCCGCTGATGGAGGCCTGCCTCGCCGGCGCCAAGGAGCGGCGTGAGCCCTGGGGCGTCTGGGGTGGAGAGCTGTTCGTGCAGGGTGTCGTCGTCGCCCGGAAGCGGCCGCGTGGCCGCCCGCGCAAGAACCCGGTCAACGCATGAACACCATCGCAGGAACGATCGACCGCCCCCTCACGCACGACCCCCAGAAGCAGGCCCCGATGAAGCCGTCCACCAGCGAGCCCAGCGGCTCCGCGATCGAAGACGTCACCACCGCCGGCGCGACCGACGCGCGCCAGAACAGGACCCGAGAAATGCAACTCATCCCCGAAGCCCTGGCCCGTGCCCATATGCACGAGCGACTGCGGGAGGCCGAGCAGGACCGGCAGGCCGTGCGCCTGGCGGCCGCCCAGCGCATGCAGCGCCGGGCCGAGCGCGCCTCGCTGCGCGCCCGCCGCGCGCTCGCCATGGCGGTCATGCACTGACGGCCCGTCCGTCATGACGGCCGGTCCGTCACGCATGCGCCGCGCAGCGGCACTCCTGACAGCAGCGGCCTCCCGTACCGGGAGGCGTGGCTCCCCGCGGGGGCCGGTCCGTCCCGCACGGACCGGCCCCCGCGGGCGTTGTACCCGGCGATCATCCGGCCCGGGCGCTATCGTCGCCGGATGACGAGCCTTCCCGGCAGCGGTGACAGGGGCAAAGGTGACGGCTCCGCGGCGGAGCCCCGGCCTCCGGTGTGTGCCCGCTGCGGAACCACGGCCACCGAACCCCAGCCCACCACGTGGACCTTCTCCGTGGAGAACGGCGTGCGCCGCTACTTCTGCGACGCCTGCTCGCGGGAGAATCTCCGCGCCATCGAGGGTCGCCTGGACTCCTCCTGGTGGTGACGGGGCCGGCCCGTCCTGACTCCGGTGCGCGCCCCTACGCCTGCGCCGCCGGCTTCTCCTCGTCCGTCGTGTCGTCCGGGACGAACCCCGGCAGCCACTCCTCCAGCTCCTCGCGCATGCGGACCGTCGCACCCAGCTGGCACAGCACGCCGATGGTGCTCAGCGTCACCCGGTGTATCAGCAGATACGCGGGCGGCAGGTTGAGCCGCTTGCCGAGCTGGTAGGCGGGGGAGCGCGGGTCGGCGACCCGGGCGGCCTGGCTGCGCATCCAGCCGCGGCTGAAGGTGAACTCCTCCACCCGGGCCGGCTCGATGATCGGCAGCAGGTAGTCCAGGACCGCCTCCGGATCGAGGTCGATCGACTCCTTGACGAAGCCCTCGGCGCACAGCAGCTCATAGACCGATTCGGCGTCACCGTCGAGCGTCATCCGCAGGGAGTCGCCGATCGGTGTGGGCAGTCCGCCCGGCAGCCGGTCGACGGTACCGAAGTCCAGTACGCCCAGGCGCCAGTCGTCCTCGCCGTCCGGGCCGCCCGGCAGCAGCCGGAAGTTCCCCGGGTGCGGATCGGCGTGCAGCAGACCGGTGCGGGCGGGGCCGGAGAACAGGAAGCGGGCCAGCAGCTGCCCGGCGCGGTTGCGCTGCTCCGGCGTGCCGTCGGCGATCACTTCCGACAGCGGGACGCCGTCCATCCACTCGGTGACGAGGACCTGCTCGCACTGGTGGACCACCGCCGGCACGACCACGTCGGGATCACCCGCGAACTCCTCCGCGTGCGCCTGCTGGGCCTGGGCCTCCAGGCCGTAGTCCAGCTCCTCGGAGACGCGGTCCTTCAACTCGGTGATCAGCGGCTTGATGTCCATGCCGGGCACGAGCGGACCCAACAGCCGGGCGAAACGGCTCAGTTGGTTCAGGTCGGAGAGCAGCGCCTCCCCGGCTCCCGGGTACTGCACCTTGATCGCGACCTCGCGGCCGTCGTGCCACACGCCCCGGTGCACCTGGCCGATCGAGGCCGCCGCGGCCGGCTTGTCCTCGAACTCCTCGAACAGCTCGTGCCAGTCCTCGCCGAGCCGCTCGCGCAGCACGGCGTGCACCGTGCGGGTCGGCATGGGCGGCGCCGCGTCCTGCAGCTTGGTCAGGGCGGCCCGGTAGGGCCCGGCGACCTCCTCGGGCAGCGCCGACTCGAAGACGGACAGCGCCTGCCCGAACTTCATCGCACCGCCCTTCAGCTCGCCGAGCACCTTGAACAGCTGCTCCGCCGTGCGCTGCTGCAGCTCACGGCCGACGATCTCCGCGGACTCGCCCACGATCCGCTTGCCCAGCCCCCAGGTCGCCCGGCCCGCGAAGCCGAGCGGGAGCGCGGCGAGCTTGGCGGTCCGGGTGACCGCCTTCCGAGGAAGATCAGACATGCGCCCTCCAAGTCCCTGCCGGCCGCGCCGCGCGTGCCTGACGGCGTACCCGGATCGACGACCGATGCACAGCCATTGTCTCGTGCGCTTCCCCGTCCTCTAAGACCCGTTCCCCCTCGGCTTTCGCGGGGCTTCGCCGGGCCGCGGCGCAGGGGCACTCCGGATGGGGCCACACCGGTCGCGCGTGCCACTGCAGCCCCGGCAAGGACACCTCCCAGCGAGTGTCCGCCGCGGCGATGGAGCGGCGGTCGAGGAAGGCGAGCGCGTGGGCGGCGGCCAGCCCGGCGACGGTGGTGGCGAGAGTGAGGTCACAGGGCCGCACGGGCCGCTGCCGCCCGGAACGCCACTGGGCGATCATGCGGGGCCAGGCCGCGTCCCGGTCGGTGCGGTCCCGGTCCAGACAGCTCGCGCAGGCACTCTCACCGGGCAGGACGAGGGGGCCGACCACACCGGTCGCCTCCACCACGCCCGCGTACAGGTGAGGGGTGCCGGAGGCGACGAGCGTGTCCGCCGCGGACGGGGCGGGCGCGTGGACGGCGACGTCGTCCCGCGGGGCGATGATCACCAGCGACAGCACCGGCTCGTCGTCCCCGAGGCGGGAGCGCGGGGTGCGGCGCGGCGGCCGGTCGGGGGCGGCGCGGCGTGCGGCGCGGCGGGCGGCCTCGTCCCTGCGCTCACCGACCGCCTCCACGGGCACGCCGCCGGGCGCGACGTCCCACGGCTCGACGCGGCCGGTGTCACGGACGTCGACCTCGCCGACGCCCGCGGCGGACAGCAGTGCGGCCACGGCCGACCCCACGCGTCCGGCTCCGCGCACCTGTACTCGCAGACTGCGGCGGGCGGCGAGCGACGAGATCGCCTCGCCCGGTTCGGACGTCGTCAGCGACAGGGACTCCAGGTCCGGCCGCAGCCGGTCGAGGACGTCCTTCTTGGCCCGCAGCGCCGCCGCGGCCCGGCCGCCGCCGCGCGCGTCGTCCAGCAGGCCGGCCCGCGCGAGCCGCTCCACGAGCCGGTCGACATGGCCGGCGGGCAGATCCATGCGGGGGGCCTGCTCCCGCAGCAGCGGCAGCCCGCGGGTGCCGTCGAGCAGTTCGAGGAAGCTGCCGGTCGCCGTGTCGACCGGGCCGAGCGTCATGGCGTGCGTCGGTGTCATCCCGAACTGCACGGTGTTCAGATCGCGCCAGCCGCGCCGCAGCGCGGGTTTCACCACTGGATGCATGACAGGCCCCCGTAGCCCGAGAAGGTCGGCAAGGTCACAGACAAGAACACGAACAAGGTCACGAACAAGGTCACAGACAAGAACACGAACAAGGTCACGAACAAGGTCACAGACAAGGTCACGAACAAGGTCACAGACAAGGTCACGAACAGGGTCAAGATCACGAAGTGAGGCCCCCGGTGCCGACGGGGCGGGGGCGTGGGGGCGTCCTCGCCCCGCCGACGCCTGCCAGCATGCCCGGCCCCGCGGCCCGGCGCCGAAAGTTGTCCACAGGCGGCGGGATTCGTCGTACTGGTCGTACGGATCGATCCAGCACATCGTCTCGATCCAGCACATCGTCGTACACACCCGGTCGTACAAATCCGGCGCTCGGTGGGGCGCCGGAACACAACCGTTCGGGAGCCGGGACTTCCACCGTGTGCAGCGGGTAACGTCGGGGCGTGTCCGCCGACCCCCTGCACCACGCCGGAGCGCCCCAGCGCAAGCCGACGAGCCCGCCGCCCGCCGGCTCGGGGACGAGCGCGATCGAGGTGCGCCGAAGCAGCCGCCGACGCCGCACGGTCTCCGCCTACCGCGAGGGCGACCGCACCATCGTGCTCATCCCCGCCCGCATGTCCGAGGCGGAGGAGCGACGCTGGGTCACGGTCATGCTCGACAAGCTGGCCGCCCAGGAGAGCAAGCGGAAGCTGGGCGACAGCGAGCTGGCCGAGCGTGCCGAGCGTCTGTCGGCGCAGTACTTCGGGGGGCGCGCCCGCCCCGCTTCCGTGCGCTGGGTCACCAACCAGAACACCCGCTGGGGCTCCTGCACCCCCGCCGAGGGCAGCATCCGCCTCTCGCACCGGCTGCAGGGCATGCCGGAGTACGTCGTCGACTACGTCCTGCTGCACGAGCTGGCCCATCTGCTGGTACCGGGTCACGGCCCGGACTTCTGGAGGCTCCTGGACGCCTATCCGCGCACCGAGCGGGCCCGCGGCTATCTCGAGGGCGTCGTCGCGGCCGACCGGCTGCCGCAGGTGCCCGGCGCGCGCGGAGAGTGATCGCGCGGGCCGTCTGTGCTGCGGCCCGGCGGCCGTTGTGTAGCGGGTCTGTACCGGCCTGAGCCGATGTCGGTGTTTGCCGTTAGCCTGGCGCGACGCACTCGCTTCGGGATGGGGGACGGTCGTAACGCATGCCCAGGGAATTCCAACGCGGCCACAAGGCCAGGATCAGTGACCTCACCGCGGGTACGGATCTGTACGTCGGCGTGCAGATCTCCGCCCCCGGGCTGAGCTTCGACATCAGCTGCTTCGGTCTGGACGCCGTCGAACGGCTCTCCGACGACCGGTACTTCGTCTTCTTCAACCAGCCGAAGTCCCCGGAGGAGGCCGTCCAGCTGCTGGGCTCCCAGGCGGGCGACACGGAGTCCTTCCGCGTCACGCTCGACAAGATCCCCCCGCACATCCAGAAGCTGTCCTTCACGGCGACCATCGACGGCGCCGGACAGATGTCGCAGATCAGCCCCGGTTATCTGCGGATCGTCGCCGGCGGCGAGGAAGTGGCCCGGTACTCCTTCAGCGGCGCGGAGTTCTCCACCGAACGCGCCGTGATGCTGGGCGACCTGTACCTGAAGGACGTGTGGCGGTTCGCCGCGGTCGGGCAGGGCTTCGACGGCGGTCTGGAGGCGCTGCTGAAGAACTTCGGCGGCGAGGTGCTCGAGGAGGAGGCGCCCGCCGCGCCCCCGCAGCAGCCGCAGACCGGCGCCGCTCCCGGCTTCGCGCCGCCCGCGTTCGGTGCGCCCGCGGGCCCCGCCGCGACCCCGGCACCCGCTCCCGCCCCGGCGCCCGCCCCGCAGGGCTTCGCGCCGCCGCCCGGAGCCACACCGCCGCCCGCTCCCGCCCCGGCGCCCCAGCCGTCCGTGCACGCGCAGCCCACCCTCGTCGCGCCCCTGACACCGCACGGCGCCAACCCGCACACACCCCCGCCGCCGCCCCCGCCCGCCCCCTACCCGGGACCCAACGTCCCGCACGGCCCGCACCCCGGGCAGGCGACCATGCCCCTGCCGCCCGGCTACGGCCAGCCGCAGGCCCCGCACTCCCCGGCCCCGGCCCCGCCGCCCGGTTACGGCCAGCAGCCGCCCGGGCCCGGTTACGGGCAGCCGCCGGCGCCCCCCGGCTACGGCCAGCAGCCCTCCTACAGCCAGATCCCGGGCCAGCAGGCCTACGGCGGCGTCCCCCAGGGCGCCCCGCAGGGAGCGGGTGTCGCCGCCGCGCTCCAGCGGTTCAAGGAGACGCCGACCGGCCAGCGCTGGACGCAGCAGAACAAGAAGCTGATCCGGGTCGACCTCGGCATCGGCGGGCAGCCCGTGCTCGCCCGTCAGGGCAGCATGGTGCTCTACCAGGGCAAGGTGGACTTCAGCTACAAGGGCGCCGGTTTCGCCGGGCGGATCGTCGGCAACGCCACCGGCCAGGAAATGCAGTTGATGCGCTGCACCGGCCAGGGCCAGGTGTTCCTCGCCGAGAACTCCACCCACCTGCACCCCATCGAACTCCAGGGCGACGCCATCTGCGTCTCCGCGGAGAACGTCCTCGCCTTCGACGAGAGCCTGCAGCACGAGGTGCGCCGCATCGAGGGCCACGGCATTCCCGGCGGCGCCCTGTTCACCATGCAGTTCCAGGGCACCGGCACGATCGTCGTGAAGACGCACGGCACCCCCGTCGTCCTGCCGGTCACCCCGACCACGTTCGCGGACTGCAACGCCGTCGTCGCCTGGTCGGCCGCCTCCCAGGTGATCGTCTCCAGCCAGGTGCGGATGCGTCGCAACGCCTACCCGGGCGACACCGGGGAGAGCGTCAACCTGCAGTTCCGGGGCGCACCCGGCAACTTCATCGTCGTCCAGCCGTACGAGGTCTAGAAGGAGCCCGTCATGAACCAGCCGCTCGCGGGCTTCGCTCCCGCACCCGTCACCGCGCGCATGGAGAACCACGGCAACCACATGCTGAAGGTCGCCATGCAGAGCGGGCACGACCTCCTCGCGCGCGTGGGCTCGATGGTCGCCTACGAGGGCTTCATCCAGTACGAGCCCAACCCGCCGGCCGTGCGCCAGATCGCCCGGGACTGGATCACCGGCGAGGGCGCCCCGCTGATGAAGTGCTCCGGCGACGGCCTGCTCTATCTCGCCGACTACGGCGCGGACGTCGTCGTCATCCAGCTGAACGGCGACGGCATCTCCGTCAACGCCACCAACCTGCTCGCCTTCGACGCCCATCTGTCCTGGGGCGTGGAGCGGGTGAAGGGGCTGGCGAAGTTCGCCGGGCAGGGCCTGTGGAACACGAAGATCTCCGGGCAGGGCTGGGTCGCGCTGACCTCCCGGGGCAAGCCCATCGTCGTCGACTGCGGCGGCGGCGAGGACGAGACGTACGTCGACCCGGACGCGCTGGTCGCCTGGTCGCCGAACCTGAAGGTGAAGGGCAAGCGCAGCTTCAAGGCGCAGTCGCTCATCGGCCGCGGCAGCGGTGAGGCCTACCAGATGGCCTTCTCCGGCCAGGGCATCGTCGTCGTCCAGCCCAGTGAGGACAGCACCGACCGCCTCCGGTTCCGGGGCTGAGGGGGAGCCAGAAAGCCATGCAGAGCCCGCTTTTCGCCCACAACGACCTGCAGACCTCCGAACGCTGGAGCCTGCAGAACTCGCAGATGCTGCGCGTGACCCTGGAGGGCCACGACGACATCCTGGCCCGCAAGGGCACGATGGTCGCCTACCAGGGGCTCGTCGAGTTCGACGCCGAGTACCGCAGCAACAACCAGGCACGCGCGCGTGCGTACACCGGCGAGGGCCTGGACCTGATGCGCTGCCACGGGCAGGGCACGGTGTACCTCGCCAACCTCGCCCAGCACGTCCACGTCATGGACGTCGAGCAGGACGGGCTGACCGTCGACAGCTCCTACGTCCTCGCCATGGACTCCTCGCTGCACCACGAGGTGATCGCCGTCGACAGCCTCTACGGCATCTCCGGCTCCGGGAAGTACCAGCTCAACATCACCGGACGGGGCAAGGTCGCCCTGATGACGTCGGGGGCGCCGCTGCTGATGCAGGTCACCCCGGACAAGTACGTCAACTGCGACGCCGACGCCATCGTCGCCTGGTCCACCGGGCTGCGCGTGCAGATGCAGGCCCAGACGCACTCCTCGGGCGTGTGGCGGCGGCGCGGCAGCACCGGCGAGGGCTGGGAGCTCAGCTTCATGGGCAGCGGGTTCGCACTGGTGCAGCCCAGTGAGCTGCTGCCGCCGCAGAACGCCCAGATCGGGCAGGGCCTCGCCGCCCAGTTCGGCATGGGCCAGCAGGGGGCGCGCGGTCAGAACCAGGGCAACGTCTGGAGCTGACAGCACTTGTCGAGGGGCGGCCGCCGACAGCGGCCGCCCCTTGCGCGTGCGGGCTCAGAGCCGGGCGCGGGTCGCCTCCAGGAGACGTACGACGGAGGCGTCCGCCACGTCCGCCACCTCGTCGTAGGCGAACCAGCGCAGGTCGAGGGACTCGTCGCTGATCTGCTGCACGGCTCCCGCCGGTGCCAGGACCGCGTACTGCACGTCGAAGTGCCAGTGGCACGGCGCCGGGATCGGATGCCGGTCCAGGCGCACCGGGCCGCCCGGCAGCAGCGTCAGGCCGGAGACGCCGGATTCCTCGGTCGCCTCCCGCAGGGCCGCCGCCGCCAGGGAGGCGTCCTGCGGCTCGCAGTGGCCGCCCATCTGCAGCCACATGCGCAGCTTCCGGTGCAGGGTGAGCAGGACCCGTCCCCGCTCCGGGTCGATCACCAGCGCGCTCGCCGTGATGTGGCCCGCCTCGCAGGCCTTCCACATGCCGTCCGGGTGGGCGGCGAGATGGTCCAGGTAGGCCTGGCGCAGGTCTTCCTGGCCCTCGTACCCCTTCAGGACGAGGACCGCGTCGTCGTACAGGCTCACTCGGTGTCGTCGCCGCCCTCGGGCTTGCCGTCCTCGGCGCTCTCGTCCTTCTTGCGCAGGTCGGGCTTGGCACCGCCGGCCGCCTCGCCGAGCATCTTGTCGAGCTCGGAGAAGTCGATCTGCTCGCGGTGTACGAAGCCGTCCGGGTCGTCCAGGTCGGTGGCCGTCGGCAGCATGTCCGGGTGGTGCCACAGGGCGTCCCGGCCGTCCACCCCGCGCGCGTCCGTGAGCGAGGCCCACAGGCGGGAGGCGTCCCGCAGGCGGCGCGGGCGCAGCTCCAGGCCGATCAAGGTGGCGAACGTCTGCTCGGCCGGGCCGCCCGACGCGCGGCGGCGGCGCAGCGTCTCGCGCAGCGCGTCCGCGGACGCCAGCCGCGGCTTGGCGGCCGCGTGGACGACCGCGTCCACCCAGCCCTCCACGAGGGCCAGAGCGGTCTCCAGGCGGGCCAGGGCGGCCTTCTGCTCCGGGGTGTCCTCCGGCTGGAACATGCCCTGCTGAAGAGCCTGCTGCAGCTCCTCGGGGTTCTGCGGGTCGAACTGGCCGACCACGTCCTCCAGCTTGGCCGTGTCGACCTTGATCCCGCGCGCGTAGCCCTCGACCGCGCCGAACAGGTGCGAGCGCAGCCACGGCACGTGCGCGAAGAGGCGCTGGTGGGCGGCCTCGCGCAGGGCGAGGTACAGCCGCACCTCGTCCTGGGGGACGCTCAGGTCCTTGCCGAAGGCCTCGACGTTCAGCGGCACGAGGGCCGCCTTGCCGGCCGGGCCCAGCGGCAGGCCGACGTCGCTGGAGCCGACGACCTCGCCGGCGAGGACGCCGACGGCCTGCCCGATCTGCGTGCCGAACATGGCGCCGCCCATCGAGCGCATCATGCCGATCAGCGGGCCCGCCATGGCCTGCATCTCCTCCGGCAGGATGTCGCCCATGGCGCCGCCGACCCGCTCGGCGACCGGGTCGACGAGTTCCTTCCACGCGGGCAGGGTCGCCTCGACCCACTCCGCGCGGCTCCAGGCGACGGCGGAGGCCGAGCCGGACGGCAGCGACGTCGCGTCGTCGAGCCACAGGTCGGCCAGGCGGACCGCGTCCTCCACGGCCTTGCGCTCGGCGGGGCCGACGCTGGCGTCCTTGGTGCCGTCCGGGGTGCCCTGGGAGACCGTCTGGCGGGCGATCTGCTTGGCCATGTCCCAGTTCACCGGGCCGCCCTCGTAGGAGAGCATCTGGCCCAGCTGCTGGAACGCGGCGCCCAGGTCGGTGGGGTTCAGCGAACCGAACATGGCAGCGAGCGGATTGTCCGCGCCGCCTCCCAGGCCTCCGGCACCGGGCAGCCCGAAACCGAAGGGGTTGGACGGTCCCTGACCACCACCGCTCTGCTGGTCCTTCTTCTTGCCCTCGTCGCCGTCTTCCGGCTCCTCCGGCGGAAGGCCGAAACCGAATGGGGTGTCACTCACGGGATTCCTCGGCTGGTAAGGCCGCCGGTCTCTCTCCGACGGCACGACTGCCCGACAACACCACCCAGCGTAGACACCGCGAGCGGTTCGGGCCTCGGTGCTTCGCCGAGTGAACGCCTGCGGCAGGATGGATGCCACCTGGTACGTACGCGTCATTTGCGCTCGTATGAAGACAACCGCTGGAGACGCCCGGTGAGTTCCCCAGATCCGCAGGTTCGCGCAGCGCGAAACCACTCAACCACATCCGCCGCGCGCGGGCCCGTCGTCGCGGTCACCGGTGCCGCGTCCGGCGTCGGCGCGCTGCTCACCGAGCGGCTCGCCGCCTCGGAGGAGATCAAGCAGGTCATCGCCATCGACGAGCGGCGCGGCGAGTGCGAGGCGGCGCAGTGGCAGATCCTGGACGTCCGGGACCCCGCCATCGCCGACAAGCTGCGCGGCGCAGACGTCGTCGTCCACCTGGCGCTCGATCTCGACCTCGGCTCGGACGCCGCCGCCCGAACGGCGTACAACGTCCGGGGAACCCAGACCGTGCTGACCGCCGCCGCGGCGGCCGGTGTGCACCGGGTGGTGCTGTGCACCTCCGCGATGGTCTACGGGGCGCTGCCGGACAACGAGCTGCCGCTGTCGGAGGACGCGGAGCTGCGGGCCACGGCGGAGGCCACGGGCGTCGGGGACCTGCTGGAGATCGAACGGCTGGCGCGGCGCGCGCCGCGGGCGCATCCGGGGCTGAACGTCACCGTGGTGCGGCCGGCCGTGCTGGTCGGTGGCACGGACACCGCGCTGACCAGGTATTTCGAGTCGCCGCGCCTGCTGGTGGTGGCCGGTTCCCGGCCCGCCTGGCAGTTCTGCCACGTCGAGGATCTGTGCAGCGCGCTGGAGTACGCGGTGCTCGAGAAGGTCGACGGGGAGCTGGCCGTCGGCTGCGACGGGTGGCTTGAGCAGGAGGAGGTCGAGGAGCTCAGCGGGATCCGGCGGATGGAGCTGCCGTCCGCGGTGGCGCTGGGCGCGGCGGCGCGACTGCACCGGATCGGGCTGACGCCGTCGCCCGCGGGAGACCTCGCCTACACGATGTACCCGTGGGTGGTCAGCGGCAGCCGGCTGCACGACGCCGGGTGGCGGCCGAAGTGGACGAACGAGGAGGTGCTGGCCGAGCTGCTGGAGGAGGCGGCCGGGCGGCACACGGTGGCCGGGCGGCGGCTGGGGCGCAAGGACGCGACGGCGGCGGGAGCCGCGGGCGCGACGGTGGCGCTGCTGGGCGCGGCGGCGGTGGTGAGACGGGCCCGCAAGGCGCGCCGCCGGTGAGACGTGCCCGCCGGCCACCGGAGCCGCCGGCCACCGGAGCCGCCGGCCGGCGGGCGACTGTAGGAGCGTCCAAGCCGCCACGCGCGTGTGCCTGGTGAACCGTCTATTTCGGTTGGACGAGCGGTGGGGCACGATGGGGGGCATGGCACCCACGTACGACCATCCCGGTGAGCAGGCAGCGACGGACCCCATCAAGCTGATCGGTGTGCGGGACACGGCGCTGTCCGTGGACGAGGTCTTCCGGGCGGTCGGGGACGAGGCCGCCGGAGGGACCGCGCTGTTCGTGGGCACCGTGCGCAACCACGACGGGGGCGCCGACGTGGACGCCCTCGGGTACTCCTGCCACCCCTCCGCCGAGGCCGAGATGCGGCGCATCGCGGAGAAGGTCTGCGCCGAGTACCCGGTCCGGGCGCTGGCCGCCGTCCACCGTGTGGGGGATCTGGCCGTCGGTGATCTCGCCGTCGTCGTCGCCGTGTCGTGCCCCCACCGCGGAGAGGCCTTCGACGCCTGCCGGAAGCTGATCGACGACCTCAAGCACGAGGTGCCGATCTGGAAGCACCAGAGGTTCTCCGACGGCACGGAGGAGTGGGTCGGCGCCTGCTGATCCGCCACCCGCTGGAATTCCGGTTGCGTAACCCGCCCCCCGGCGTGAGCGTTGTCACTGCAGATGGTTAATCTGCTGATCAGTCGGTAGCGGTCGCTCAGTTGGGGTCGGGAGGTCGCCATGGGGGCGCTCGTCTGGTTGCTGATTCCGCTCGTGGCTGCGGTCGCAGCCGGTCTGTGGGGCAGTTGGGCGAACCGGACCCGCAAGGTCCGCAGCGACGGTCCCGAGCTGGACGGCTACGCGCGCTTCCGCGAGGCGATGGAGAAGTCGCACTCCAGCACCTGACGCTTGCACGGCGTGTGATCAAGTCGGCGGCCCTGACGGTGCTCCGACAGACACGTCCCGTACTGTCGTGCCATGCCACGCCGCACCGCGACGATGCTCGCCTCCACCTTGATGCTGATCGCGCTCCTGTGTGCCGGAGTGCTCATCAACGTGCCGTACTCGGAGATGTCCCCGGGGCCGACGGTGAACACCCTCGGCGACCACGACGGTGAGCCGGTGCTGCAGATCTCCGGGCGCAAGACGTACCCCACGGACGGCCACCTCAACATGACCACCGTGCGGGTCACCAGCGCCGACTACCGGATGAACCTCGTGGAAGCGGTCTACGGCTGGCTCGCGCACGACAGCAAGATCGTCCCGCACGACACGCTGTACCCGGACGGCAAGACGGAGGAGCAGTCCAGCCAGGAGAACGCCGAGGAGTTCAGCCAGTCCCAGGAGAGCGCCAAGGTCGCCGCCCTGAAGGAGCTGCACGTCCCGGTGCAGTCCTGGGTGATCGTCTCCACGGTCGTCAAGGGCTCCCCGGCGGAGGGCAGGCTGCACGCCGGCGACGTGATCAAGGCCGTCGACGGCACCGCGGTGAAGCAGCCCGCCGACGTCGCCAAGCTGGTGACCGAGCACAAGCCCGGCGAGAAGGTCGTCTTCACGATCGTGCCCGCCAAGGAGCAGGCGGCCGCCGAGAAGGAACACCGCACGGCGACCGCCACCAAGAAGGTGACGATCACCACAGCCGCGTCCGACGACCAGGGCCGCAAGCGGGCCATCGTCGGGATCTCGGCCGGCACCGACCACACGTTCCCGTTCACCATCGACATCAAGCTCGCCGACGTCGGCGGCCCGAGCGCCGGCCTGATGTTCGCGCTCGGCATCTACGACAAGCTCACCCCCGGCGCACTGACCGGCGGCAAGTTCGTCGCGGGCACCGGCACCATCGACGACGACGGCAAGGTCGGCCCGATCGGCGGCATCGAGATGAAGACCGTCGGCGCCCGTGACAAGGGCGCCCAGTACTTCCTCACGCCCGCCGACAACTGCGCGTCCGCCGCCAAGGACACCCCCGAGGGCCTCACCCTGGTCAAGGTGAAGACCATCGGCGACGCCCTCGACGCCCTCAAGGACATCAGCAGCGGCAGGACCGCCGACCTGCCGAAGTGCACCAAGTAGCACTGCCGAGGCGCACCCGGCGGCCGGACTACTCCTCGAAGGTCGCCGCCAGCGCGTCCGCCAGGCCCGGGATCAGGTCCGGGCCGGTGAGGACCTCGGTCGGGGAGTCCTTCTCCCGCAGCCGCAGCGCCGACTCACGGGTGCCGTCGCGCAGCACCGCGACGGTCATCCGGACCTCCTGCCGCTCGGGGTGCTCGGCGACCCACTGCGCCAGCTTCGCGCCGTCCAGGCCCTGGGGGACCTGGGCCTCGGCGGTCGGCGGCAGCATCAGCCGCTCCACGGTCAGCGCGCAGCCGGCCACCGCGTCGGGCCAGGCGATGGTGGCCAGGAACTCGTCCAGCGGCCGGTCCGTTGCAATCTCGTCCTGCTCGATCGGGGTGAGGCCGGTGCTCTCGTCCTCCCCGAGACCGAGCTGGTCGGCGAGCGAGGGTTCCTGGGCCCGCAGCTGCTGGGTGTCGACGAGGGCGAAGAGGCGTGCGGGCTGGTCCCAGCCGAGCCCGGAGGCGTACTCGTCGATCTCGAGCACGGCCCGGGTCAGGGGGTTCGCTGCCATGGGAGTGTTGGACATGGTCACAATCCTGCCTCGTTCCCGGCCGAAATCGGGAACCGAGTAAACCGTGAGTAAGTTGCATAGGTGTGGGCCCGCGATCACGGGGGGCCACGGAGGGCCGGCGAAAACGCGGGCCTGACGAGACGACAGCGAACTTCGAGGTGCGCACCTTGGCTTTCCAGATGCCGGACCGCGGCGGAGGCCCCACGGGGCCGCGGATCAGAGTGGGACGCCCGTCCCGGCGTGTCCGGACCCTGCTCGCGACGCTGGGCGTCCTTGCCGTACTCGGCATGGCGTTCACCATGTTCGCGGGCTTCTGGACGGACTGGCTGTGGTACCGGTCGGTGAAGTATTCGTCGGTCTTCACCACCACCCTGTGGACCAAGATCGGGCTGTTCTTCGTCTTCGGCCTGCTGATGGCCCTCGCCGTCGGCCTCAACATCTGGCTGGCCCACCGGCTGCGCCCGCCGCTGAGCGCGATGTCGATGGAGCAGCAGAGCCTCGACCGCTACCGGATGGGCATCGCGCCGTACAAGAAGTGGCTGCTGCTCGGGATCACCGCCCTGGTGGGCCTGATCGCCGGAGCCTCGGCCGCCGGCCAGTGGCGCACCTGGCTGATGTGGGTCAACGGCGTCTCCTTCGGCCAGAAGGACCCGCAGTTCCATCTGGACGTCTCCTTCTACGCCTTCGACCTGCCCTGGTACCGGTTCCTGATCGGCTTCGGCTTCGCCGCCACGATCCTGTCGCTGATCGCCGCCGCGCTCACCCACTACCTGTACGGCGGGCTGCGCGTCACCAGCCCCGGTGCGCGCGCCACGGCCGCGGCGACCGGGCATCTGTCGGTGCTGCTGGGCGTCTTCGTCGCGCTGAAGGCGGTCGCCTACTGGCTCGACCGGTACGGCCTGGCGGTGAAGTCCAGCGACTTCAAGGCGACCGACAACTGGACGGGCCTCAGGTACGTCGACGCCAACGCGTATCTGCCCGCGAAGACCATCCTGTTCTGCATCGCCGTGATCTGCGCGCTGCTGTTCTTCGCCACCCTGTGGCGGCGGACCTGGCAGCTGCCGGTGATCGGGTTCGGTCTGATGGTGCTCTCCGCGATCCTCATCGGCGGGCTCTACCCGGCGATCGTGCAGAAGTTCCAGGTCCAGCCCAACGAGCAGGCCAAGGAAGCCCCGTACGTCCAGAAGAACCTCAAGGCGACGCGCGAGGCCTACGGCATCGACGACACCCAGGTCAGCGAGTACCCGGGCTCCAGCACCACCAAGGACACGACGAAGCTGCGTGACGACGCCGAGAGCGTCGCCAGCATCCGGCTGATGGACCCCAACGTCGTCGGCCCGACGTTCCAGCAGCTCCAGCAGGTGCGCAACTACTACGGCTTCCCGTCCAACCTGGCCGTCGACCGGTACCGGACGAAGGACGGCAAGGTCCAGGACACCGTCATCGGTCTGCGCGAGCTGAACCTCAACGGGGTGCCGAAGCACAACTGGATCAACGACCACTTCCGCTACACCCATGGCTTCGGCGTGGTCGCGGCCAAGGGCACCGAGGCCGACTCCGAGGGCCGCCCGGTCTTCACCGAGTACGACCTGCCCTCCAAGGGCGACCTCGGCTCCTACCAGCAGCGGGTCTACTACGGCGAGAAGACCACCACCTACTCCATCGTCGGCGGCCCCCAGGACGAGATCGACTACTCCGACGACAGCGGGGAGAAGACCACCCGCTACCAGGGCAAGAGCGGCGTGAATCTCGCCAATCCGCTCAACCGGGCCGCGTACGCGGTGGCCTTCGGCGAGCCGCAGATCCTGTACTCGGGTGCGATCGGCGACGGGTCGCGCATCCTGTACAACCGCACGCCCAAGGAGCGCGTCGAGGCGGTCGCCCCATGGCTGACCATCGACGGCGTGACGTATCCGGCGGTGGTCGACGGCCGGATCCAGTGGATCGTCGACGCCTACACCACCACCAACGGCTACCCGTACGCCTCGCGGACCACCCTCGGTGACACCACGACCGACTCGCTGACGGCCGCGAACAACCAGCGGGTGGTGGCCCAGCAGAACCAGGTCAACTACATCCGCAACTCGGTGAAGGCGACCGTCGACGCGTACACCGGCGAGGTCAAGCTCTACCAGTGGGACACCAAGGACCCCGTCCTGAAGACGTGGATGAAGGCGTTCCCGGACACGGTCCGGCCCAAGAGCGACATCTCTCCCTCGCTGATGGACCATCTGCGGTACCCGCAGGACCTGTTCAAGGTGCAGCGCGAACTGCTCACCCGCTACCACGTCGAGGACGCGCAGACCTTCCTCAGCGGCAGCGAGGTGTGGCAGATCCCGGACGACCCGACGAACAAGTCGGGCGACGCGGTGCCGCCGTACTACCTGAGCATGAAGCTGCCGGGGCAGAAGTCCCAGGCGTTCTCGCTGACGACCACGATGACGCCGAACGGCCGGGACAACCTCAGCGCGTTCATGTCGGTCAGCGCCGAACCCCAGTCGGGTGACTACGGCAAGATCAGCATTCTGAAACTGCCGACCGGCAAGACGATCGACGGTCCGAAACGGGTGCAGAGCCAGTTCAACTCCGAACCCTCCATCGCCGAGTCGATCAGCCTGCTGCAACGCGGCGACTCCAAGGTGGAGTACGGCAACCTGCTGACGGTCCCGCTGGACGGGGGCCTGCTCTACGTGGAGCCGGTCTACGTCCGCGGCGGCGACCTCAAGTACCCGCTGCTGCGCAAGGTGCTGGTCACCTACGGAGGCAACACGGCCTTCGAGAACACCCTGGACGAGGCGCTGAACAAGGTGTTCGGAGCGAACGGCTCCACCCAGCCACCGGACCAGGGCACCGGCACCACCAAGCCGCCGGCGACGGGCAATCCGACGGTCCAGCAGGCGCTGGCCGACGCGCAGAAGGCGTTCGACGCCGGCCAGGAGGCCCTGAAGAAGGGTGACTGGCAGGCGTACGGCCAGGCGCAGAAGGACCTCCAGGCCGCCCTGAAGCGGGCGGAGGACGCCCAGTCCAAGGCGGCCCAGGGCGGCAAGGCCCAGGGCGCACCGAGCTCCGGTGCCGGGCCGACGACGGCTCCGACAGCGACCGTCAAGCCGACGCCCTCGCCGAGCGGCGGCAGCGGCTGATCATGCTCCACCCCGCGCCGTGGTACAGTTGTACACACAACGGCGCGGGGTGGAGCAGCTCGGTAGCTCGCTGGGCTCATAACCCAGAGGTCGCAGGTTCAAATCCTGTCCCCGCTACTGAAGTCGACGACGAGGTCGTACGACGGTGAAGGCCCGGATCCTCACAAGGGATCCGGGCCTTCGTGTGTGCGAACGCATGTGCCGAGGGGTAGGAGCGCCGTGCCGCCGTGGGGAGTTGGGGGAACTGTGTTTGACTTGTCTCTCTGTGGGCATGTCGACAAAACGCTGAAGTGACCTCACGGACTGCGGTATACCGGGTGTACCCAGGTTGCAGGTGGTGCGACGATGGACGTTATGGGGGACAAGGCAACTCTGTTCGAGACAGGGCGATTTGTTCAGCCTTCGGGCGATGAGGACGAGGGCGGGGCCGCGGAGGAACTGCGCCGGCGCCTCGCCGCGGAGGCCGGCGACATCGAGGCGATGAGCGTCCTCGGTGCCATGCTGCTGCGCCGCGGCGACCTCGACGGAGCCGAATCCCATCTGCGCGCCGCCACCGCCGCGGGCGACCGTGCCGCCGCCAACAACCTCGGTGTCCTGCTGCACCAGCGCGGATACGCCGACGAGGCCGCCGGATGGTGGCGGATCGCGGCCGTCGCCGGTTCCGCGGCCGCCGCGCACGCGCTCGGCAGGCACCACCGCGAGCGCGGCGACGAGCCCGCCGCCGAGTACTGGCTGCGCCAGTCCGCCGAGCAGGGACACGTGCTGGGCGCCTACGCGCTCGCCGACCTGCTGGAGCACCGGGGAGACGCCGAGTCCGAGCGGTGGCTGCGGGCCGCGGCCGAGCGCGGCCACCGGGAGGCGGCGTACCGGCTGGCCAGGGCGCTCGACGCGCGTGGCACGCGGGAGTCCGGCGACGACAACGGTGTCGGCCCCGCCGCCGAGGCCGAGCAGTGGTACCGGCAGGCCGCAGCCCGCGGTCACCGGCGGGCCGCGCTGCACCTCGGGGCGATCCTGGAGAAGCGGGGCGAGCTGAAGGAGGCCGGCCGCTGGTACCTGACGTCCGCGAAGGACGGTGAGCCGCGCGCCGCGTGCGCGCTCGGCTTCCTGCTGCGCGACGCCGGCGACTCCGACAGCGCCGCCGCCTGGTGGCTGAAGGCCGCGCAGGAGGGCGACGGCAACGCCGCCAACGCGCTGGGCGCGCTGCACGCCGAGCGCGGGGAGACGCAGACCGCCGAGCGCTGGTACCGGGCTGCGATGGACGCCGGTGACGTCAACGGCGCGTACAACCTCGGGCTGCTCTGCGCCGAGCAGGGGAGGACCGCCCAGGCCGAGCAGTGGTACCGGCGCGCCGCCTACGCGGGGCACCGGGAGGCGGCGAACGCGCTGGCCATCCTGCTGCTGCGGGGCGGGGACGAGACCGGGGCCGAGCCGTGGTTCTCCAAGGCGGCGGAGGCAGGGAGCGTGGACGCCGCGTTCAACCTGGGGATTCTGTACGCCGGCCGGGGCGAGGACGCGGCCGCGCTCCGGTGGTACGAGCGGGCGGCGGCGGCCGGGCACACCGAGGCGGCGCTGCAGGTCGGTATCGCGCGCCTCAGGGACGGAGACGAGCCGGAGGCCGAGCGGTATCTGCGGTGCGCGGCGGGAGGCGGCAGCGCGGAGGCGGCGTACCGGCTGGCCGCGGTGCTGGACGCGCGCCGGCCGCCGGTGCCCACGCACGAGCTGGGCGAGTCCCTGCAGTCGCTGCACGAGAAGACCGAGTGCGAGGAGTGGTACGAGCGGGCGGCGTCCCAGGGGCACCGGCGGGCGCAGGTGCGGGTCGGGATGCTGGCCGCGGCGCGGGGCGACGTCGTCGAGGCGGCGCGGTGGTACCGGGAGGCGGCCGAGGCCGGGTCGCGCAACGGCGCGTTCAACCTGGGGCTGCTGCTGGCGCGGGAGGGGAGCGAGCCGGAGGCGGCCCTGTGGTGGACGCGGGCCGCCGACGCCGGGCACGGGCGGGCGGCGTTGCGGCTGGCCCTGGTCTACGCGCGTCGTGGCGAGCTGGCCGAGGGGCAGCGGTGGGCCGACCGCGCGGTGTCCCTGGGGCCGGGGGAGGTCGCCGAGAGGGCGGCGCGACTGCGCGACGCGCTGCGCGAGGAACTGTCGGCGTGACGCCGGCCTGCGGAAGCGATTTGCTTCTGTCCGCTTCCTTGACGTAGTGTTCCATTCATCGACGCGGGGTGGAGCAGCTCGGTAGCTCGCTGGGCTCATAACCCAGAGGTCGCAGGTTCAAATCCTGTCCCCGCTACTGAAGGCCGAGGGCCGGAAGCCGAAAGGTTTCCGGCCCTCGGTGTTTTCTTGCCTTCGGCGCTTCCCGTCGTCGGCGCTTTCCCACGGCCCGGCGCAGACGCCGGAGCCGGTTCACGGCAGAGAAGAACCCCGGTACGGCATCCGTACCGGGGCTCTCGTAGGCGTACTGCTACGCGCTCGCGCAGTTCGGGCACAGGCCCCGGTACGTCACCTCGACGTCGGAGACCGTGAAGCCGAACCGCTCGGTGTCGGGGAGGTCGGACAGCGGGTTGCCCGTAGGGTGCACGTCCTTGATCGCGCCGCAGTGGGCGCAGACCAGGTGATGGTGCGGCCGGTGCGCGTTGGGGTCGTACCGCTTGGCGCGTTTGTCGGTGCTGACCTCGAGCACCTCGCCCAGGGAGACCAGTTCGCCGAGCGTGTTGTACACGGTCGCCCGGGAGATCTCCGGCAGCTTGGCGACGGCCCTGGCGTGCACCTCGTCGGCCGTGAGGTGGACGTGCTCGCCGTCCAGGACCTCGGCCACGACACGCCGCTGCGCGGTCATCCGCCATCCGCGGCCGCGCAGCCGTTCCAGAAGGTCGCTCATGGAGACCAGCCTAACAGCAAGGGGACCAGGTTCCGAATAGGTGTGAAGTTGGAGTCCCACTTGACTTAGACATTGTCCAATGTAGGATCGGCTACGGCTTTGGCCAAGGGACAGGAAAAGACGGACGTTACGCAGGAGGCGCTCGTGACCACGGGACCGCTCACGACGGAGGCCGGTGCTCCGGTAGCCGACAACAACCACAGCGAGACCGCGGGCGTCGGCGGCCCGGTGCTCGTCCAGGACCAGCTCCTGCTCGAGAAGCTGGCCCACTTCAACCGCGAGCGCATCCCGGAGCGCGTGGTGCACGCCCGAGGCGCCGGCGCCTACGGCACGTTCAAGGTGACCGCTGATGTCACGCCGTACACGCGGGCGGCCTTCCTCTCCGAGGTGGGCAAGGAGACCGAGGTCTTCCTGCGCTTCTCCACGGTGGCCGGCAACCTCGGTGCCGCCGACGCGGTGCGCGACCCGCGCGGTTTCGCGCTGAAGTTCTACACCGAGGAGGGCAACTACGACCTCGTCGGCAACAACACCCCGGTGTTCTTCATCCGGGACGCGATCAAGTTCCCGGACTTCATCCACACCCAGAAGCGCGACCCGTACACCGGGTCCACGGAGGCGGACAACGTCTGGGACTTCTGGAGCCTGAGCCCGGAGAGCACGCACCAGGTCACCTGGCTCTTCGGTGACCGCGGCATCCCCGCCTCCTATCGCCACATGGACGGCTTCGGCTCGCACACCTTCCAGTGGAACAACGAGGCCGGCGAGGTCTTCTGGGTCAAGTACCACTTCAAGACCGACCAGGGGATCAAGAACCTCACCGCCGAGGAGGCCGACCTCCTCGCGGGCAAGGACCCCGACTCCCACCAGCGCGACCTGCGGGAGGCGATCGAGCGCGGCGAGTTCCCGAGCTGGACGGTGTACGTCCAGATCATGCCGGCGGCCGACGCGGCGACGTACCGCTTCAACCCGTTCGACCTGACCAAGGTGTGGCCGCACGGCGACTACCCGCTGACCGAGATCGGCAAGCTGGAGCTCAACCGCAACCCGCGGAACATCTTCGCCGAGGTCGAGCAGTCGGTCTTCTCGCCGGCCCACTTCGTGCCCGGCATCGGCCCGTCGCCCGACAAGATGCTCCAGGGCCGCCTGTTCGCATACGGCGACGCCCACCGCTACCGCGTCGGCATCAACGCCGACCACCTGCCGGTGAACCGCCCGCACGCCACCGAGGCGCGCACCAACTCCCGTGACGGCCTCCTGTACGACGGTCGCCACGGCGGCGCGAAGAACTACGAGCCGAACAGCTTCGGCGGGCCGCAGGAGACCGGACGCCCGCTGTGGGAGCCGCTCGGCTCCCTCGCCGGCGGCACCGGAAACCACCCGGCGCCGCGCCACGCGGAGGACGACGACTTCGTACAGGCCGGCAACCTCTACCGGCTGATGACCGAGGACGAGAAGGAGCGCCTGGTGGGCAACCTGGCCGGCGCCCTCTCGCAGGTCTCGCGCGAGGACATCGTCGAGCGCGCGATCGGCAACTTCCGCCGGGCGGACGCCGGCTTCGGCAAGCGACTGGAGGTCGCGGTGCAGGAGCTGCGCGGCTGACCTGCCGGTTCGTGGACGGCCGACGGGCCGGGTTCCCTCGCGGGGCCCGGCCCGTCGGCGTGCTCAGGCGGGGATGCGCTCGCGGGCCGGTGCCCAGCAGCGGATGATGTCGCGGACCGAGACGATGCCGGCCGGCTCGTCGCCGTCCAGGACGATCAGATGGCGGAAGCCGCCGTGCGCCATGGCGCGGGCCGCCTCTTCCAGCGTCCAGGCGGGGGCCGCGAACACGACGTCCGTCGTGGTGTGGTCGTCGGCCCGTTCGGTGTCCGGGTCCTGGCCCAGACCGATCGAGTTGAGGATGTCGCGTTCGGTGAGGATGCCGATGCCGCCGGCGTCGGGGTCGTGGACGACGGCCGCGCCGACGTGGCGGGCGGACATCAGAGCGGCTGCCTGGCGGAGAGTGTGGTGCGGGCCGATGGTGAGGACCACCGTGGTCATGGCGTCGCGGACGAGCATGGTCTGGAGCCACCTCCTGGAGTCGCCCCGCTGCTTGTTCATGAATTCACAAGTTCACAAGCGGGGGGACTCTCAGAGTGGCAGGTAAAGCGGGGGTCAACAAGAGGGCGCGTGCGGCCCGTTGGGGGCGCGCACGCTCACCTCGGGTTTCTCAGTAGCGCCCGTTCAGATACCCCAGCAACTCGTCGTGCAGCAGGCCGTTGGACGCGGCCGCGTTGCCGCTGTGCGGGCCCGGGCGGCCGTCGAGGCCGGTGAAGGTGCCGCCGGCCTCGGTCACGACGATCGCATTGGCGGCCATGTCCCACAGCGACAGCTCGGGCTCGGCGCAGATGTCGACCGCGCCCTCCGCGACCAGCATGTACGGCCAGAAGTCGCCGTACGCGCGCGTGCGCCACACCGCGCGGGTCAGGTCCAGGAAGCCGTCCAGGTGGCCCCGCTCCTCCCAGCCGGAGAGCGAGGAGTAGGCGAAGGAGGCGTCCGAGAGCCGCGAGACGCCGGAGACCTTCAGGCGCGTCGCCTGGGAGAGGCTGCGGCCGGTGTATGCGCCGTGCCCCTTCGCGGCCCACCAGCGGCGGCCGAGGGCGGGGGCGGAGACGACGCCGACGACGGGCTGGTAGCCGCCCTCGCCGGCTTCCATCAGCGAGATCAGCGTGGCCCAGACCGGCACACCGCGGACGTAGTTCTTGGTGCCGTCGATCGGGTCGATCACCCAGCGGCGGGGGCCGGTGCCCTCGATGCCGTACTCCTCGCCGAGGACCGCGTCGCGAGGCCGGGAGCGGGCGAGGTGGCCGCGGATGATCTCCTCCGCCGCCTTGTCCGCTTCGCTGACCGGGGTCATGTCCGGCTTCGTCTCCACCTTGAGGTCGAGCGCCTTGAAGCGGTCCATGGTGGTGGCGTCGGCCGCGTCGGCGAGGACGTGGGCGAAGCGGAGATCGTCGAGGTAGTCGGGCATGTGAGGAACGGTAGTCGGCCGGGTGCGGGTGGGACCACCTGGGTCCGTCAGCCGGAACACCCGGCGGCGGACGGCCGCGTGCACACCCTTGACAGTGCATACAGGCCCGTCAAACCTGGGCGCAGAGTCGGTCGCCCTAGGGAGCGATGATGCCTGCTGCGAGGGAATCCCTGCTGGAGGCCGCGTTCGCGGCGGTGGCGCGTCGGCCGTGGCCGGCGGTGCGGATGGTGGACGTGGCCGCCGCGGCGGGAGTGTCCCGGCAGACGCTGTACAACGAGTTCGGCAGCAAGGAGGGGCTCGCGCGGGCGCTCGTCAGAAGAGAGGCGGACGCCTACGTCGCCGGCGTGGAGCGCGCCCTCACCGCAGGCGGCGAGGCGACGGAGCGGCTGGCGGCCGCCGCCGAGTGGACGGCGTCGGCGGCCCGCGACAACCCGCTGCTGCGCGCACTGCTCACCGGCTGCTGGAGCGAGCGGCTGCCCACGCCACCCCTGGACGCGGTGCCGTCCACCTCGGCCGTACCCGCGCAGCGTCGCGCCGACGGGCCGCTGCCCTCGCCCGGCGACCTCGTGGCGCTGGTGCGCGACCGTGCCGTCGCCGCGCTGTCCGCTCCCGGCACGGCCAGGACGGACGCGGCCCAACTGGCCCGCTCCTGTGAACTGGCGGTCCGGCTCGCGCTGTCCTGCATAGCCGCCCCGCCCACCGAGGGGCACCTCACCGAGCTGGTACTCGCCGTCCTGCCCCGACAGGCCGCATGAGCCGGGCTGTCCCGGCAGTCCGCCTGAGCCAGGCTGCCCCGGCAGCTCCCATGAGCCAGGCTGTCCCGGCAGCCACCTGAGCCTTCGTCAGTGCGCGGAGCCGGACAGCTGGAGGCCGATCACGCCTAGGATGACCAGGCTGATGGAGACGATCTTCAGCGTGGACACGAGGTCGCCGAGGAAGACCATGCCGTAGATCGCGGTGCCGGCCGCGCCGATGCCGGTCCACACCGCGTAGGCCGGGCCCACGTCGAGCTTCTTCAGGGACAGGGTCAGCAGGCCGAAGCTGCCGAGCGCGAAGCTGGCGAACGCGATCGTCGGCCAGAGGCGGGTGAACCCGTGCGAGAGCTTCAGGCACACGGCGAAACCGGTCTCCAGAATCCCGGCCACTATGACCAGCAGCCACGCCATGTGCTGTCCTCCCGTTGATCCGGATCTCCGGCTCGGTGCGATTATGCACTTACCGAACCCGAGCCCCGGCAAACAACGCGGACGACCGCGGCAGCGGCTCAGTCGCCTTCCGTGCGCTCCCGCGTGGACAGCAGCCGGCGCAGCGAGTACAGCCGGGCCGGGTCGGCGTGGCCCTCGGCGACCCACGCGTCCAGCGCGCAGTCCGGCTCGTCGTGGCTGCACGCGCGCGGACAGCCCTCCGTACCGGCCTCCAGATCGGGGAAGGCGTGGATCACCCGGGAGGGGTCGATGTGCGCGAGCCCGAAGGAGCGCACGCCGGGGGTGTCGATCACCCAGCCGTCCCCGCCGGCCAGCGGCAGCGCCAGCGCCGAGGTGGTGGTATGCCGGCCACGGCCGGTCACCGCGTTGACATGGCCCGTCAGGCGGCGGCGCTCTTCCGGCACCAGCGCGTTGACCAGCGTCGTCTTGCCGACGCCCGAGTGGCCGACGAACGCCGTGATCCGCCCGTCCAGCTCCGCGCGCACCCGGTCCGCGGCACCGCCGTTCTCCAGCTCCTCGCGGCTGGTGACGACATAGGGGATGTCCAGGTCGCCGTACAGCTCCAGGAGCTTGTCCGGCGGGGCCAGGTCCGACTTGGTCAGCACCAGCAGCGGCTCCAGGCCGCCGTCGAACGCGGCGACCAGGCAGCGGTCGATCAGGCGCGGACGGGGTTCCGGATCGGCGAGCGCGGTCACGATGGCCAGCTGGTCGGCGTTGGCGACGACCACCCGCTCGAACGGATCGTCGTCGTCCGCCGTACGACGCAGCACCGACGTGCGCTCCTCGATGCGCACGATCCGGGCGAGCGTGTCCTTCTGGCCGGTCAGGTCACCGACGATCGCCACCCGGTCGCCGACCACGGCGGCCTTGCGGCCCAGTTCGCGCGCCTTCATCGCCATGATCGTGCGGCCGTCGACGAGGCAGGTCAGCCGGCCCCGGTCGACGGTGAGGACCATGCCCTCGGCGGCGTCCTCGTGCTTGGGCCGGATGCTGGTGCGCGGCCTGCTGCCCCGGCGTCCGGGGCGGGTGCGGATGTCGTCCTCGTCGGTGTGCTTGCCGTAGCGGCGCATGGTGAACCCCTACGCCCCGAGCATCCCGGTCCACAGTTCGGGGAATTCCGGCATGGTCTTCGCCGTCGTCGCCACGTTCTCGATCTCCACGCCCGGAACAGCCAGGCCGATGATCGCACCGGCCGTCGCCATGCGGTGGTCCTCGTAGGTGTGGAAGACACCGCCGTGCAGCTTGCGCGGGCGGATGTGCAGGCCGTCTGCGGTCTCGGTGACGTCGCCGCCCAGCTCGTTGATCTCCTTGGTCAGCGCGGCCAGCCGGTCCGTCTCGTGCAGCCGCAGATGGGCCACGCCGCGCAGCGTCGAGGGGGAGTCGGCGAGCGCGGCGACCGCCGCGATGCCCGGGGTCAGCTCGCCCACCTCGCCGAGGTCGACGTCGATGCCGTGCACCGAGCCGGAACCGGTGAAGACGAGGCCGTAGTCGGTCAGCTCACAGGAGCCGCCCATCTCGGTGAAGATCTCCCGCAGCCGGTCGCCGGGCTGGGTGGTGCGCTCCGGCCAGTCGGGGACGACGACCCGGCCGCCGGTGACCAGCGCCGCCGCCAGGAACGGCTGCGCGTTCGACAGATCCGGCTCGATGGTCAGGTCGCGGCCGAGCAGGGCGCCCGGCGTCACCCGCCACACGTTCGGCTCGCCGCCCGACTCCGGGGTGTCCACCTGGGCGCCGACCGCGCGCAGCATGTCCACGGTCATCTGGATGTGCGGCATGGAGGGCAGGGTGGCGCCGGTGTGCCGGACCTCCACGCCCTGGTTGAAGCGCGGCCCCGACAGCAGCAGCGCCGAGACGAACTGCGAGGACGAGGACGCGTCGATCTCCACTGCACCGCCGTCCAGGGCGCCCCCGCCGTGCACGGTCATCGGCAGCGCGCCCCGGCCGTCGTCGTCGATCCGCGCACCGAGCACCCGCAGCGCGTCGATGACACCGTGCAGGGGACGCTCGTACGAGCGGGGGTCGCCGTCGAAGCGGATGGGGCCGTCGGCGAGCGCGGCCACCGGCGGCAGGAACCGCATCACCGTGCCGGCGTTGCCGACGTCGACCGTGGCCGGGCCGCGCAGCCCGGTGGGCAGCACCCGCCAGGCCTCGCCGGTGCCGTCCGGGCCGACGCCCTCCTCGATCTCCACACCCATCGTGCGCAGGGCCCCGGCCATGAGCAGGGTGTCGCGCGAGCGCAGCGGGCGGCGCAGCCAGCCCGGCTCGGAGGCGAGGGCGGCGAGCACCAGGGCACGGTTGGTGACCGACTTGGACCCGGGCACGTGGACCGTCGCGTCGACGGCTCCGCTCGCGTGCGGGGCGGGCCAGAGGGCGGTGTGTGCGGGGTTCGGGGCCATGGGGCCACTTTATAAGGAGCGGCGAGGTGGAGGTCGTCGCGAGCACCCCTCGTCAGGCGGTACGGCGGCCCGCCGTCACCACCCCAGCAGCCAGCGCCCCCCGCCGATCAGCGAGCACAGCGACACCGCGTGGAACAGGAACAGCCACACTCCGGCCGGGGCGTGCGTCAGCCGGGACAGCTGGTCCGCGTCCGAGTCCCCGGCGCCGCCCCGGCTCCGCTTCGCCTGCAGCTCGAAAGCCGGGCGCACGCCGCCCAGCAGCAAAAACCACACCACCACGTAGGCGAACGCCGCCTGCACCTGCGGTCCCGCGAGCCAGGAGACGACGACGAAGGTGCCACCCGTAAGGAGGACCGTCAACGCGCCGTACGCATTGCGGATCATCACCAGCATCGCCACCAGCAGAGCCGTCGCCACCCACAGCAGCAGCGTGATCCGGCCCGTGGCGAGCAGGGCCGCGCCGCCCAGGCCGAGCAGCGGGGGAGCGGTGTACCCGGCGGCCGCGGTGAGGATCATGCCGAGGCCGTACGGCTTGCCGCGGCTCACCGTCAGTCCGCTGGTGTCGGAGTGCAGCCGGATGCCGGTCAGCTGCCGGCCGGTGAGCAGCGCGACCAGGCCGTGGCCGCCCTCGTGGGCGATGGTGATGGCGTTGCGGGATATCCGCCACAGGGTGTGCGGGACGACCACGGCCAGCGCCGCGACCATGGTGGCCAGCACCACCCACAGGTCCGGGTCGGGCTGGGTGCCGGAGAGCCGGTCCCAGAGGTCGGGCAGCGCGGTGGCGGCGAGGTGGTCCATGGGGGGAAGTGGCTCCTCTGCTGGTGGGGAGTCTGGCAGGCTGGCACGTATGTGCGGACGGTTTGCATCGAGTCGTAGGCCCGAGGATCTCGCAGGAGTCTTTGAGATCGAGACGTGGGAGCCGGAGGAGACCCTGGCACCCGACTACAACGTGGCCCCGACCAAAGAGGTGTACGCCGTCCTGGACCGCCCCCTCAAAGACGTCCCGGACCCGCGTCCGGTTCGGCAGCTGCGGAAGCTGAGGTGGGGGCTCGTGCCGTCGTGGGCCAAGACGCCCGAGGGCGGCGCCCGGATGATCAACGCGCGGGCCGAGACCGTGCACGAGAAGCCGTCCTTCCGCCGCGCGTTCACCTCGCGCCGCTGCATCGTGCCCGCCGACGGCTACTACGAGTGGGTCACCGGCGAGCAGGAGCGGGAGCTGGAGGTCGAGGGGAAGCGGAAGCGGCCGCGCAAGCAGCCGTACTTCGTGCTGCCGGCCGACGGATCGGTGTTCGCCATGGCCGGGCTGTACGAGTTCTGGCGCGACCGCACCCTGCCCGACGACCACCCTCAGGCCTGGTGGGTGACCTGCTCGGTCATCACCACGGAGGCCGAGCAGACCCCGCTCGCCCTCGCCCCCGACCAGGGCCCGCGCTCGCTCGCCGACATCCACCCGCGGATGCCGCTGATGCTCACCCCGGACCGCTGGGACGCCTGGCTGGACCCCGCCCGCACCGATCCCCACGAGCTGCGGGAGCTGCTCGCGCCGCCGCCCGCCGGGCTGATGCGCGCCTATCCGGTCTCCACGGCCGTGAGCAACGTGCGCAACAACGGCGAGGAGCTGCTGAAGGAGCTTGCGGCGCCGGAAGAGGGCACACTCTTCTGACGTGACCACCGAGATCATCAGCACCGACGCGGGGGACGCCCGCATCACCTGGCACACGGCGAAGAAGGCACGGCTGGTCCTGGCCGTGAGCCACGGCGCCGGCGGCGGCATCGAGGCCCGGGACCTCCAGGCGCTCGCCCGGGTGCTGCCCGGGCAGGGGGTGAGTGTCGCTCTCGTCGAGCAGCCCTGGCGGGTGGCCGGGAAGAAGGTCGCGCCCGCGCCGAAGACGCTGGACACCGGCTGGCGGGGCCTGTGGCCCGCGCTGACCGCGCCCGGCCTGCCCGTGATCTCCGGCGGACGCAGCGCGGGGGCGCGCGTGGCCTGCCGTACCGCCACGGAGCTGGGCGCGCACGCCGTGCTCGCGCTGAGCTTCCCGCTGCACCCGCCGGGAAAGCCGGAGAAGTCCCGCGCCGGGGAACTGCTCGGCGCCGGGGTGCCGACCCTGGTCGTGCAGGGCGGCAACGACCCGTTCGGCAAGCCCGGGGAGTTCCCCGACGGGTCGTACGACCTGGTCGAGGTGGCCTCCGGCGATCACGGGTTCGCCGTGCCCAAGCGGGCGGAGATCACCCAGGAGCAGGCGCTGGAGATCATCACCGACGCCGTCGTGCGGTGGGCCGCGTCACTGGCCTGAAACCCTCGGGAATGTGGGACGGACGGTCGCTGTTGAGGCGGACAGAAGTGCTGGGGAACCAGCGCCGACGCCGTAGGAGAGGAAGTCCGCCGCATGGGTTCGACCTTTTGCCCGAGCCGCAGCAGCCGTGCCGACCTGGACTGGACGGTGCTGCACGCGGCCAAGACCGCTCCTATTCGAGCGGCGGCAGGCACGGGTCGTCGTCTATCCTCCGATTCGGGTGGGACCGGTTTCGGCCGCCCGACGACGTTTGAGGAGGTGGGTCCGGTTCCCGGTACCGACGCAGGGACCGACAACGGCCAGACGGGGCTGCCCGAGGGCCAGGGCGCCGGCGCGGACGCGAGCACGGAGACGACCGCCGAGCGCACCGCGCGCTTCGAGCGGGACGCCCTCGAATTCCTCGACCAGATGTATTCGGCCGCGCTGCGCATGACGCGCAACCCGGCCGACGCCGAGGACCTGGTGCAGGAGACGTACGCCAAGGCGTACGCGTCCTTCCACCAGTTCCGCGAGGGCACCAACCTCAAGGCGTGGCTGTACCGGATCCTCACCAACACGTTCATCAACTCCTACCGCAAGAAGCAGCGTGAGCCCCAGCGCTCCGCCGCGGAGGAGATCGAGGACTGGCAGCTCGCGCGTGCCGAGTCGCACATGTCGACGGGTCTGCGCTCCGCTGAGTCGCAGGCGCTCGACCACCTGCCCGACTCGGACGTCAAGGAAGCGCTGCAGGCGATCCCCGAGGAGTTCCGCATCGCCGTCTACCTCGCGGACGTAGAAGGCTTTGCGTACAAGGAGATCGCGGACATCATGGGGACACCCATCGGTACGGTGATGTCCCGGCTGCACCGGGGCCGCCGTCAACTGCGTGGCATGCTCGAGGACTACGCCCGCGAGCGCGGACTGGTCCCGGCCGGCGCCGGAGAGTCGAACGAAGCGAAAGGCTCGGGCTCATGAGCTGCGGAGAGCCGCACGAGACGGACTGCAGTGAGGTCCTCGACCACCTGTACGAGTTCCTCGACAGCGAGATGCCGGACGTCGACCGCGACAAGTTCAAGCAGCACTTCAAGGAGTGCTCGCCGTGCCTGGAGAAGTACGGCCTGGAGCAGGCCGTGAAGAAGCTGGTCAAGCGGTGCTGCGGTCATGACGACGTGCCGACCGACCTGCGCGCCAAGGTCCTCGGCCGGCTCGACCTGATCCGCTCCGGGCAGGCCGTGCCCGAGCACGACGTCACGGCCGCGCCGCAGGAGTCCTGACCCGCCCTGCCGTCACCCGAATGTGCTAATCCGCGGGTCTTACGCCCGCGGAGCCCCCTGACACCGCCCTAGGCTCCGAAGCCTGGCGCAGGCACGGTCGGGGGAGGGTCCTTCATGGAGACGGTTCCGGCACGGGCGCGTGTGTACGTGGCCGGTGTCGTGCTCTGCGCGCTGCTCTGCCTGCTTAGCGTGCCGTCCTCGGCGGTGCCGTGGCCGGCGGTCGTCCCGCTCGCGGCGGTCTACGCCGTCGGCGAGCGCGTCGCCCGCCGCCGCTTCGCCGGAACGTTCTACCCGGTCCTGCTCGCCGGCGCCCTGCTGCTGCCGGCGCCCGCGGCGGCGCTCGTGCCCCTGCCGGGCGCCCTGCTCGCACCGGTCGAGCAGCGCCCCGCACTGCTGCGCCGGCTCTGGCGCGCCGCCCAGCTCGCCGTCGGCGCCTGGGCGGCGGCCCGGGTGCACGGCGCGCTCGGCGGCCGCGACGCCGTCGCCGCCTGCCACTTCCCGTACGTCTTGCTGCCCGCCGGCGCGGCCGTGCTCACCTTCTGCCTCGTCCTCGTCCTGCTCGACGGGGGCATCCGCGCCCTCGCCGAACGCAGGCCGCTGCGCCGCGCCTGGCAGGGCCTGTTCCTGCGCTCCCTCGGCCCGCTCGCCGTGCACGGGCTCGCCGGGCTGATGACGGCCGTGCTCTGGCGCAGCCCCTACGGCCCCGTCGCCGCCCTCCTCGTCCTGCTGCCGATGGGCGTGTCGTGGTGGGTCTTCGCGCAGTACCACCGGGAGCGCGCCGCCCACCAGGCCACGATCCGGGCGCTGGTGCAGGCCGTCGACATCAAGGACGGCTACACCCGCGGCCACAGCGAGCGCGTCGGCCAGGCGTCGATGATGATCGCCCGCGAACTGGGCATGAGCGACGAACGCGTGGAGGTCCTGCGCTTCGCCGGGATCCTGCACGACGTCGGCAAACTCGGCGTCCCCACGCGCCTGCTGCGCAAGGACGGCCCGCTCACCCCCGAGGAACGCCGGATCATCGAACTGCACCCCGAGTACGGCCATGACATCGTGCGCGGCATCTCCTTCCTCGGCGAGGCCCGCTCGGCCGTCCTGCACCACCACGAACGCATCGACGGCAGCGGCTATCCGTACGGTCTCAGCGGGGGCCGGATCCCCGAACCCGCCCGTGTGGTGGCCGTCGCCGACGCCTTCGACGCGATGACGTCCACCCGTTCCTACAGCAGAGCCCGCCCGGTCCCGGCCGCGCTGACGGAGCTGCGGCGGTGCGCGGGGACCCACTTCGACCCGCGGATGGTCGAGGCCCTGGTCCGGGCGGTGACCCGGCAGGGCTGGCACCCCACCGTCACCGCCGAGGAGACCCCCGCAGCGGGCACGCTGCCCGTCCCGCGCTCCGGGTCGAGCCGAGGGGTGCACCGGTGAGGGGACCCGGCCCGTCCGGCGGGGGCCGGGCGGTGGCCCGGCGGGGCCGATGCTCGGGGGCGCGGCGGTGAACGGGCGGCCGGTCTCGGCGCTCCTGCTCTGTGTGCACACCGGTGCCGGGGTGCTGGCGGTCGTCTGTCTCGTCGGCACGCTGCACGCCGGCCTCGCCGACCGGCCCGTCGCCCTCGCCTTCGGCGCCCTCGTCGCCGTCGGCGAACTCACCCGCTGGAGTGGCCCGCACCTTCGGGAGCCCGCTCCGCTCGGCGCCGCCGGGGCGCTGTCGTACGCCCTGCTCGGGCAGTGCGCCGGACGGCCGACCGGACACGGGGTCGCCCAGGTCGTCGCCGTCGTCTGCGCGGCCGCCCTGCTCGGCGGGGTGCCGCACATCGCGCGGGGGCGCGGGCCGAGCCTCGACGACCTGGCCCGGCGCGCACTGACCGCCGGCTTCGCCGCCGCCTGTTTCCAGCCGCTGTTCAACCGGGGCGTCTTCGACGCCTGGATCGGCCCCGCCTACGCCCTGCTGCTGGTCGCGCTCCTCGCGCTGACCGCCCTGTGCGACGCGGTGCTCGCCGCCGCCCTGGCCCACGCGCGCACCCGCTGGCCGTTCGGGCCGCTGCTGCGCGACCAGCTGCGCGCACTGCCCGGGGTCGGCTCGGCGGTGTGCGCCACCGGGGCGGTGATGGCCCTGGCGGTGGCCGTCGCGGGTCTGTGGGCGCTGCCGGTGTTCTGTGCGCCGCTGCTGCTGACCCAGCTGGCCTTCCGCCGGTACGCGGCGGTGCGTGCCACCTACCGGCAGACGATCGCCTCCCTGGCCCGGGCCACCGAGATCGCCGGGTACACGCCCGCCGGGCACGCCCGCCGTGTCGCCGAGCTCAGCCAGGCCGTCGGGCGCGACCTCGGGCTGAGCGAGCCGGAGCTGACCGTGCTGGAGTACGCGGCGCTCATGCACGACATCGGGCAGCTGAGCCTGGTCGACCCGGTCCCGGACGGGGCCACCGCCCACCTCCCGGCCGAGGAGCAGCGGCGGATCGCGCTGCTCGGCGGGGCCGTCGTACGGCAGACCGGGGTGAGCCGGCAGGTCGCCACGGTCGTGGAGCGGCAGGCCGACCCCTGCCGCGAGCAGCCGCTCGCCGCGCGGATCGTGCGCGCGGTCAACGCCTACGAGGAGAAGGCGCGGGGTACCGGAGCGGGCGGGGCGCTGAACGCCCTGGAGGAACTGCGCCTCGGGACGGCCGGGGACTACGCGCCGGACGTGGTGGAAGCGCTGGCCAGGGTGTTGTCCCGGCAGCAGTCTGACCCGGCCCCCAGCTGGGTAACCCATGGGTAATGAGCGCCCCTCCCGGCGTACGTGGTTGGATGCGAGGGAGAGGGTGTCCGGGGGCGTGAGCCAGCCCACTTTCCGGAACTGGAACTGGCAGGCGGGAATCGTGAGGATCTTCGGCAAGGGACGGCACCGGCCCTCCGCCTCCTGGCGGCAGGCCACGGACCGTGCGTTCACGCTGATCGGCGACGGCCGGTACGAGGACGCGGGAGCGCTGCTGACACGCGCGGCGGATCTGGAACCCTGGCTGGCCGAGTCCTGGTTCAACCTCGCCCTGCTGCACAAGTTCCGGCACGACTGGGAGCAGGCACGGGCCGCGGGCCTGCGGGCCGTGGCGCTGCTGGAGAAGGAGACCGGCGCTCCCGACTGGTGGAACGTCGGGATCGCCGCCACCGCGCTGCAGGACTGGCCGCTGGCCCGCCGCGCCTGGCAGGCGTACGGGCTGCACGTGCCCGGAGGAGCCACCGCCGCCGGTGAGCCCGTCGGCATGGATCTCGGCAGCGCGGCCGTGCGGCTCTCACCGGAGGGCGAGGCCGAGGTGGTGTGGGGCCGGCGGCTCGACCCCGCCCGGATCGAGGTGCTGTCCATCCCGCTGCCGTCGTCCGGGCGGCGCTGGGGCGAGGTCGTGCTGCACGACGGGGTCCCGCACGGCGAGCGGACCACCTCCACCGGGCACGCCTTCCCGGTGTTCGACGAGATCGAGCTGTGGGCGCCCTCGCCGGTGCCGACCTGGGTCGTCCTGCTCGAGGCGGCCACCGAGGCCGACCGGGACGCGCTGGAGCAGCTCGCGGCGGACGCCGGCTTCGCCGCGGAGGACTGGTCGTCGTCGGTGCGGCTGCTGTGCCGGATGTGCTCGGAGTCGCGGATGCCGTCGGACGAGGGCGACGGGGTGCATCTCGACCCCCACGATCACAGCGAGCCCGGTCATCCCGGCCCGCTCGGCCATCGCACGGACGGGCAGCTGTGGGTGCCGGAGCGCGAGTGCGGCGTCGCCGCCCCCGCCTCCCTGGTCCGGGGGCTGCTGGACGGCTGGGTCGCGGACAGTCCGGACTCGCGCGACTGGCGGGATCTGGAAGAGGTCTGTTAGACCCGCCGTACCCTGTATCAGCATCCCTTTGTTTTGTTCAGGAAGGCTTACGTCGGTCATGGCGCAGCAGGACACCGATCAGCAGCACGAGGGCGTGCTCCCCGTCGACGACGAGGGGTTCGTCGTCGACACGGAGGACTGCGAGGAGCGCGAGAACGCCTGGCGCGAGCGCGGCACCTCGCGGCCGATCACGGTCGTCGGCAACCCGGTCCTGCACAAGGAGTGCAAGGACGTCACCGACTTCGGGGACGAGCTCCAGCAGCTGGTCGCGGACATGTTCGCCTCGCAGCGCACCGCCGAGGGCGTGGGCCTGGCCGCCAACCAGATCGGCGTCGACCTGAAGGTCTTCGTCTACGACTGCCAGGACGACAACGGCGTCCGGCACGTCGGCGTGGTCTGCAACCCCAAGCCGGTCGAGCTGCCGGCCGACCGGCGCGTCCTGGACGACAGCAATGAGGGCTGCCTGTCCGTGCCGACGGCGTACGCGCCGCTCGCCCGCCCCGACTACGCCGAGGTCACCGGGCAGGACGAGCAGGGCAACCCGATCAAGGTGCGCGGCACCGGCTACTTCGCACGCTGTTTGCAGCACGAGACCGACCACCTGTACGGCTACCTGTACATCGACCGGCTCTCCAAGCGCGAACGCAAGGACGTGCTGCGGCAGATGGCCGAGAACGAGCCGCGCTACCCGGTCGTCGCCAACGACTGACGCGGCACACCAGCCCCACGAACGGCGTCCGTTCGGGCCTCACCGCCCGAACGGACGCCGTTCGTCTGTCCGTCGCGTGTTCGATCCCCTGACCACATCTCTTGATCGATAAGCAGTCACATAGGGGGAGATTCTCGGCACGTTGGGGTAGTGAATGAAGCAAATCCGTTCCCAGAACGGTCAGTTGTGGTGCTGAATGGAGAGTGCGGGGATACGCGACGGCGCACGCCCGGTACGACAGGAGGGGTGTGCGCGAACGGCGGCTGAGAGGGGTACTTCGTGCACGCTCTCCCATGCAGCACCACACACGGCGCCGGAGCGGCGTCGAAGACGGTGGCAGTGCCACCGTCGCTTACTCTTCCGGTGATCGAGGCGGCGTTTCCCCGGCGGTTGCACCCGTATTGGCCGAAGCTCCAGGAGAAGACACGAACCTGGTTGCTGGAAAAGCGGCTCATGTCGGCGGACAAGGTCGAGGAATATGCCGACGGCCTGTGCTACACCGACCTCATGGCGGGCTACTACCTGGGCGCCCCCGACGAGGTCCTCCAGGCCATCGCCGACTACAGCGCATGGTTCTTCGTCTGGGACGACCGTCACGACCGCGACATCGTGCACCGCAGGCCGGTCGCCTGGCGCCGTCTGAAGAGCCGGCTGCACACCGCGCTGGACGCGCCCCAGGACCATCTGCACCACGAGGATCCGCTGGTCGCGGGGCTGGCGGACAGCGTGCGACGGCTGTTCTCGTTCCTCCCGGGCAACTGGAACGCCCGCTTCACCCGGCACTTCCACGCGGTGATCGAGGCCTACGACCGCGAGTTCCGCAACCGCACCGAGGGGGTCGTGCCGACGGTCGCGGAGTATCTGGCCCTGCGCCGGCTCACCTTCGCGCACCACATCTGGATCGACCTGCTCGAACCGAGCGCGGGTTGTGAACTCCCCGACGCCGTACGAAAGAACCCCGCATTTCTGCGCCCGGCTCTGCTGAGCCAGGAATTCGCCGCCTGGTACAACGACCTGTGCTCGCTGCCGAAGGAAATAGCGGGCGACGAGGTGCACAATCTCGGAATCAGTCTCATCACCCATGAGGGGCTGACCCTGGAAGAGGCGGTGCGCGAAGTCCGGCGGCGTGTGGAGGAATGCATCACGGAATTCCTCGACGCGGAACAGGACGCTTTACGGTTCGCCGACGGACTCGATGACGGCACAGTGCGCGGAAAGGAACTGAGCGCCGCCGTACGGGTCTGCGTCGGGAACATGCGGAACTGGTTCAGTTCCGTCTACTGGTTCCACCACGAGTCCGGCCGGTACATGGTCGACAACTGGGACGACCGGTCCACGCCCCCGTACGTCAACAACGAAGCGGCAGGTGAGAAATGACCGTCGAGTCGGTGAAGCCCTCGGTGCCCACGGCCCAGGAGCTGCGCGAGCCGCCGATCGCGGGCGGCGGTGTGCCCGTCCTCGGCCACGGCTGGCGGCTGGCCCGTGATCCGCTGCGGTTCATGTCCGCCCTTCGCTACCACGGCGACGTCGTCCGTCTCAGGCTCGGACCCAAGACGCTGTACGCCGTCACCACCCCGGAACTGACCGGCGCCCTCGCCCTCAGCCCCGACTACCACATCGCCGGTCCGCTGTGGGAGTCCCTGGAAGGGCTGCTCGGCAAGGAGGGCGTGGCCACCGCCAACGGCCCCCAGCACCGCCGGCAGCGGCGCACCATCCAGCCCGCGTTCCGGCTCGACGCGATCCCGGCCTACGGGCCGATCATGGAGGAGGAGGCGCACGCCCTCGTCGAGCGCTGGCGGGACGCCGGGACGATCGACGCCACCGGTGAGTCGTTCCGTGTCGCGGTGCGCATCGCCGCCCGCTGCCTGCTGCGCGGCGACTACATGGACGAGCGCGCCGAGCGGCTGTGCACCGCCCTCGCGGTCGTCTTCCGCGGCATGTACCGCCGGATGGTGGTCCCGCTCGGGCCGCTGTACCGGCTGCCGACGCCGGGGAACCGGGAATTCAATCGGGCGCTGGCCGATTTGCATCTCCTCGTCGACGAGATCATCGCCGAGCGACGCGCATCTGGTCAAAAGCCGGACGATTTGCTGACGGCCTTGCTGGACGCGAAGAACGAAAACGGCGACCCCATCGGGGAGCAGGAGATCCACGATCAGGTGGTCGCCATCCTGACCCCTGGCAGCGAAACAGTGGCTTCCACCATCATGTGGTTGCTTCAGGCACTCGCCGAGCACCCCGAACACGCCGACAAGGTGTGCGGCGAAGTGCAATCCGTCACCGGGGGGCGGCCCGTCGCATTCGAGGACGTGCGCAAGCTGCGGCACACCAACAATGTCGTCATCGAGGCCATGCGTTTGCGGCCGGCCGTATGGATATTGACCCGGCGGGCGGTCGTCGACACCGAACTCGGTGGCTGGCGCATTCCGGCCGGGTCGGACATCATCTACAGCCCGTACGCGATCCAGCGCGATCCGAAGTCGTACGCCCGCAACCTGGAGTTCGACCCGGACCGCTGGCTTCCGGAGCGGGCCAAGGACGTGCCGAAACACGCCATGAGCCCGTTCAGCACCGGCAACCGCAAGTGCCCCAGCGACCACTTCTCGATGGCGCAGCTGACGCTCGTCACCGCCGCGCTCGCCGCCCGGTACCGCTTCGAGCAGGTGCCCGGCTCGAACGACGCCGTCCGGGTCGGTATCACCCTGCGCCCGCACCGGCTGCTGGTGCGGGCGGTGCCGCGCTGAGCGCTCAGGCGGCCTGCGGGCCGCGGAAGGTACGGCGGTAGGCGTTCGGGGTGGTGCCCAGCGCGCGCGTGAACTGGTGCCGCAGCGCCGCCGCCGTACCGAACCCGGTACGCCAGGCGATCGCGTCCATCGTCTCGTCCGTCGCCTCCAGCAGCCGCTGCGCCAGCAGCACCCGCTGGCGCAGGATCCACCGGTACGGCGTCGTGCCGGTCTCCTGCTGGAAGCGCCGGGCGAAGGTGCGCGGTGCCATGTGGGCCCGCGCGGCGAGCTGTTCGACCGTCACCTCCTGATCGAGGTGCTGCTCCATCCAGGCCAGCACCTCGCCGACGGTGTCGCAGGAATCCTTCGGCAGCGGCCGCTCGATGTACTGCGCCTGCCCGCCGTCCCGGTGCGGCGGTACGACCATGCGCCGGGCGATCTTGTTGGCGACCTCCGGCCCCTGCTCCTTGCGCACCAGGTGCAGACAGGCGTCGATGCCGGCGGCGGTGCCCGCCGAGGTGATCACCGGATCCTCGTCGACGTAGAGCACGTCCGGCTCGACGACCGCCCGCGGGTACTGCCGCCTCAGTTCGTCGGCGTGGTGCCAGTGCACGGCGCAGCGCCGCCCGTGCAGCAGCCCGGCGGCGCCCAGCACGAACACGCCGGAGCACACGCTCAGCACCCGTGACCCGCGCTCCACCGCGCCCACCAGGGCGTCCAGCAGCGCCGGCGGATAGATGCGGTGCGTGAAGTCGTCGCCGGCCGGGACGACGATCAGGTCGGCCTCCTCCAGCCGGTCCAGGCCGTACGGGGTGGACACGGTCAGCCCGCCGACGTGCGTGCCCAGCGCCGGGCCCTCGGCCGAGACCACCGCGAAGTCGTACACCGGCAGTCCGTCGTCGCTGCGGTCGAGGCCGAAGACCTCGCACACGACGCCGAGTTCGAAGGGATGCACACCGTCGAGCAGGACGGCGGCCACGTTCTTCAGCATGCTGCCAGTGTGCCTCGTCGATGGCAGTAATTCGAGGGTCTGCGGCAGTCCTGCCACTCCCGGTAAGGAGTGTCCCGCGCGAGAGTGGTGTCCATGAACGGAAACCAGATCGAAGGCCTGATCGGAATGCTCTTCACCCTGGGGATCCTGGTCCTCCTGATGCTGCCGTCCGCACTCGGCGCCGTGCGCGAGCGACGGATGGACCGGCAGATCCAGGAGGCCCAGGAGGCCGGGGCAGAGGCAACGGCTCAGAAGTCCTCGTCCAGGTCGACGGTGCCCTCCACCGCGACCTGGTACGCCGACGGGCGCCGCTCGAAGAAGTTGGTCAGCTCCTGAACACCCTGCAGCTCCATGAAGGAGAAGGGGTTCTCCGAGCCGTACACCGGGGCGAAGCCGAGGCGGGTGAGCCGCTGGTCGGCGACGCACTCCAGGTACTGCCGCATCGAGTCGGTGTTCATGCCCGGCAGACCGTCACCGCACAGGTCGCGCGCGAACTGCAGCTCGGCCTCGACGGCCTCCCTGAGCATGTCGGTGACCTGCTGCCCCAGCTCGTCGTCGAAGAGGTCCGGCTCCTCCTTGCGGACGGTGTCGACCACGTCGAAGGCGAACGACATGTGCATGGTCTCGTCCCGGAACACCCAGTTGGTGCCGGTGGCGAGGCCGTGCAGCAGGCCCCGGCTGCGGAACCAGTAGACGTACGCGAAGGCGCCGTAGAAGAACAGGCCCTCGATGCACGCGGCGAAGCAGATGAGGTTGAGCAGGAAGCGGCGCCGGTCCGCCTTGGACTCCAGGCGCTCCAGCTTCTCGACCTCGTTGATCCACTTGAAGCAGAACCCGGCCTTCTCCCGGATGGAGGGGATGTTCTCCACCGCGTCGAAGGCGGCTGCGCGGTCGTCCGGGTCGGGCAGGTAGGTGTCCAGCAGCGTCAGATAGAACTGGACGTGCACGGCCTCCTCGAACAGCTGCCGCGACAGGTACAGGCGCGCCTCGGGGGAGTTGATGTGCTTGTACAGCGTCAGCACCAGGTTGTTCGCGACGATCGAGTCGCCCGTCGCGAAGAACGCCACCAGCCGGCCGATGAGGTGCTGCTCCGCCGGCGTCAGCTTCGCGAGGTCGGCGACGTCCGAGTGGAGGTCGACCTCCTCCACGGTCCAGGTGTTCTTGATGGCGTCCCGGTAGCGCTCGTAGAAGTCCGGGTAGCGCATGGGGCGCAGGGTCAGTTCGAAGCCCGGGTCGAGGAGGTTCGTGTTACGGGTGGTCATCACTGGCAGGCCTCGCAGGACTCGGGGTTTTCCAGGGAGCAGGCGATCGCCTCGTCGGTGGCCGCCTGCTGGACGGGAACGGTGGCCTGCGCCCGGGCGGCGCGGGCGATGCGCGTCGCGGGGCGCGAACGCAGGTAGTACGTCGTCTTCAGCCCGGACTTCCAGGCATAGGCGTACATCGAGGAGAGCTTGCCGATCGTCGGCGTCTCCAGGAACAGGTTCAGGGACTGGGCCTGGTCCAGGAACGGGGTCCGCGCCGCCGCCATGTCGATCAGACCGCGCTGCGGGATCTCCCACGCCGTGCGGTACAGCCGGCGCACGTCCTCGGGGATCCACGCGAAGTCCTGCACCGAGCCGCTCGACTCGCGCAGCGCCTCCCGGGTACGGGCGTCCCACACGCCGAGCTTCTTCAGGTCGGCGACCAGGTAGGAGTTCACCTGGAGGAACTCGCCGGACAGCGTCTCGCGCTTGAACAGGTTCGACACCTGCGGCTCGATGCACTCGTACACGCCCGCGATGGAGGCGATGGTCGCGGTCGGCGCGATGGCGAGCAGCAGGGAGTTGCGCATGCCCGTGTCGGCGATACGGCGGCGCAGCGCCGCCCAGCGCTCCGGCCAGGTCAGCTCCACGTCGTAGTGGTCGGGGTGCAGCACGCCCCGGGCGGTGCGGGTCTTCTCCCAGGCCGGCAGCGGGCCGTTGCGCTCGGCGAGGTCGGCGGACGCCTCGTACGCGGCGAGCATGATCCGCTCGGCGATCCGGGTGGACAGCGCCTTGGCCTCGGGGGAGTCGAACGGCAGCCGCAGCTTGAAGAAGACGTCCTGCAGACCCATCGCGCCCAGGCCCACCGGGCGCCACTTGGCGTTGGAGCGGCCCGCCTGCTCGGTCGGGTAGAAGTTGATGTCGACGACGCGGTCGAGGAAGGTGACGGCCGTGCGGACGGTGGCGTCCAGCCGCTCCCAGTCGATGTCCCCGTCGGCCACGAAGGCGCCGAGGTTGACCGAGCCGAGGTTGCACACCGCGGTCTCGCCGTCGTCCGTCACCTCCAGGATCTCCGTGCACAGGTTGGAGGAGTGCACGACGTGCCCGGGCAGGGCGGTCTGGTTGGCGGTGCGGTTGGCGGCGTCCTTGAAGGTCATCCAGCCGTTGCCGGTCTGCGCGAGGGTGCGCATCATGCGGCCGTACAGCTCACGCGCGGGCAGCGTCCGCTTCGCCAGCCCCGCGTCCTCCGCCTTGCGGTACGCGGCGTCGAACTCCTCGCCCCACAGGTCGACCAGCTCGGGCACGTCGGCCGGGGAGAACAGCGACCACTGCGCGTCGGCGTTCACCCGGCGCATGAACTCGTCCGGGATCCAGTGCGCGAGGTTCAGGTTGTGCGTACGGCGGGCGTCCTCACCGGTGTTGTCCCGCAGCTCCAGGAACTCCTCGATGTCGGAGTGCCAGGTCTCCAGGTACACCGCGGCCGCGCCCTTGCGCCGCCCGCCCTGGTTCACCGCGGCGACCGAGGCGTCCAGCGTCTTCAGGAACGGCACGATGCCGTTGGAGTGCCCGTTGGTACCGCGGATCAGCGAACCGCGGCTGCGGATACGGGAGTACGACAGACCGATGCCGCCGGCGTGCTTGGAGAGCCGGGCGACCTGGTGGTAGCGGTCGTAGATGGAGTCCAGCTCGTCCAGCGGGGAGTCGAGCAGATAGCAGGACGACATCTGGGGGTGCCGGGTGCCGGAGTTGAAGAGGGTGGGGGAGGAGGGCAGGTAGTCGAGGCGGCTCATGAGCCCGTAGAGCGCCGCGACCTCGTCCACGGAACGGACCGTGTCGTCCTCGGCGAGACCGCTCGCCACCCGCAGCAGGAAGTGCTGGGGCGTCTCGATCACCTTGCGGGTGATCGGGTGGCGCAGCAGGTAGCGGCTGTGCAGGGTGCGCAGGCCGAAGTAGCCGAACCGGTCGTCGGCGCCGGGGTCGACGAGGGCGTCGAGCCGCTCGGCGTGCAGCCGCACGAACGCGGCGGTCCGGTCGGCGACGAGCCCCTCGCGGTGCCCCACGGCGACCGACCCGGTGAACGACGTGACGCCCTGGGAGGCGGCCTCCGCGCGCACGGAGAGGGTGAGCAGACGGGCGGCCAGCCGCGAGTAGGCGGGGTCCTCGGAGATGAGCCCGGCTGCGGCCTCCGTGGCCAGCTCCCGCAGCTCCGCCTCGTCGGCGTGCGCCGAGCGGCCGCGCAGCGCGGCGGCGGCGACCCGGCCGGGGTCGGCGTCGGGGAGGTCGGCGGTCAGCTCGGTCAGGGTGCGCAGCAGGGCGGCACCGGGGCCGTCCTGGTCCCGTTGGACGGCTGAGGCCGGATCGGCTGGCGCGATGGTCACGTGGGGCTCTCCCTCGCTCGGCACGGGGCCTCGGCGAGGGCAGGGGGCAGCACACGAGCGCACGCGGCGTCGCGTCCACCGGCCCATTCCACGAGGCCCGGACGTCAGGGCACGCCGGCCGGGTGGCCGGGTGCACTGTCGGCAGGTCCTCGGACTGAACCAGCGTGCGCGAAGCACGCATGTACACCGTTGCGGGACAGTTCCGGATTCGCACCGGATTCCCCTGCGGCGACAGCGAGCATGAGCATACATCTAGTGCCGGGCTGTCGCGTCACCCCCAGATGTTGTGTTGCGCTGATCTCACAGCGTCAACGCGTAGGTGAGCAGCATGATGTCGTCGAGCTCGGGGAGCGGGTTCCAGTCCCGCTCGGGCGTACGGACGAAGCCCAGGCGTTCGTAGATGCGGTGCGCGGCGTGCATGGTCCGCTGCGTCGACAGCACGATCCGCCGGCAGCCCTCGACGGCCCGTGCCCGCTCGACGCAGGCCCGGACCAGCGCCTCCCCGGCGCCCCGGCCACGGGCCTCGCGGCCGACAGCGAGCATGCGGATCTCGGCCTCGCCGGGGCGGGCGATGTCGGCCATGGGACCGCCGTCCGGTACGAAGGTGACGCCGCCGAGGAGTTCGCCGTCCGCCGTGGCGACCAGCACCTCGGCCGCGGCTGCGCGCTTGGCGACGTCGCGCAGCTCACCCAGGTAGGCGTCGCTCTCGCCGAAGTCCAGGAGCCCGTCCAGGAGATAGGCCTGGGCGGTGATCTCACCGAGGGCGGCGTGTTCACGGGGTGCGACGGGCCGGATCACTATGTCCATGACGGCGAGTGTGCCCCACGGGTACGACGACGGGCCGCCGGTTTTTCACCGGCGGCCCGTGCGCTTGGGGTCCTCAGTGACCGGCGCCCGCCGTGGCCGGGGGGAGTTCGGCCTTGACGCCCGGGTCACCGGCGTCCGCCGTGTAGTCCTCCGGGCGCGTCTCGTCGACGCCGTCGGGGGCCTTGACGGCCTTCAGGACGACGGTGAGGACGACGGTCACCACGACGTTCAGGACGAACGCCGTGAGACCGATGTAGCCGATCTCGCCGATGCCGGGGATGTCCTTCGCGGAGCCGCCGAAGTGCTTCTGGCCCGGGTTGGTGGGCGACGGAACCCCGTAGGCGACGAGGGTGCCGTAGACCATGCCGACCGCCCAGCCCGCCAGCAGCGCCCAGCGGTGGAACCACCGCGTGAACAGGCCGCCGACCAGGGCCGGGAAGGTCTGCAGGATCCAGATGCCGCCCAGCAGCTGGAAGTTGATGGCGACCGTCTTGTCCATGGTGAGGACGAAGACCAGCGCGCCCACCTTCACCAGCAGGGAGACGATCTTGGAGACCTGGGCCTCCTGCTTCGGCGTGGCGTCCGGCTTGATGAAGTCCTTGTAGATGTTGCGCGTGAACAGGTTGGCCGCCGCGATGGACATGATGGCCGCCGGGACCAGCGCGCCGATGCCGATCGCCGCGAACGCGATGCCCGCGAACCAGTCCGGGAACATGTCCTCGAACAGCTGCGGGATGGCCAGCTGGCCGTTCTGCACCTTGATGCCGGCCGCGATCGCCATGAAACCGAGCAGCGCGAGCAGGCCCAGCATCAGGGAGTACAGCGGCAGGATCGTGGTGTTGCGCCGGATCACCTCACGGCTCTTGGACGACAGCGTCGCGGTGATCGAGTGCGGGTACATGAACAGCGCGAGCGCGGAGCCCAGGGCCAGGGTGGCGTACGTCCACTGCTGGGCCTCACCCGGGACCAGCGCGCCGCGCGGCTTGTGCGTCTTCGGGTTGACCTGGCTGAACGCGTGGGCCGCCTTGGCGAAGATGTCGTCGAAGCCGCCCAGCTTGATCGGGATGTAGATGATCGCCACCGCGATGACGATGTAGATCAGCGCGTCCTTCACGAACGCGATCAGCGCGGGGGCCCGCAGCCCGGACGAGTACGTGTACGCCGCCAGCACGCCGAACGCGATCAGCAGCGGCAGGTCCTTGACGAACCAGTTGGTGTTCTCGCCGCCGCCGACGCCCATCACGTCCAGCACGGCCTGGATGCCGACGAGCTGGAGCGCGATGTACGGCATCGTTGCCAGGATGCCGGTCAGCGCCACCGCCAGCGACAGCCCCTTGGAGCCGAAGCGGCCGCGCACGAAGTCCGAGGTCGTCACGTACCCGTGCTTGTGCGACACCGACCACAGCCGGGGCAGGAACATGAAGATCAGCGGATAGACGAGGATCGTGTACGGCACCGCGAAGAAGCCGGACGCGCCCGCCGCGTAGATCGCCGCCGGCACGGCGACGAACGTGTACGCCGTGTACAGGTCACCGCCGAGCAGGAACCAGGTGATCCAGGTGCCGAACGAGCGCCCGCCCAGGCCCCATTCGTCGAGGCTGTGCTCGTTCTCGGCCTTGCGCCAGCGCGCGGCCAGGAAGCCCATCACGGTGACGAGCAGGAAGAAGAAGATGAAGACGCCGAGCGCGACGCCGTTCACGCCGTCCTTCACTTGTCCGCACCACCCTTCACGGAGGCACGGGCGCGCTGGTCACGCCGCCACAGCTGGTACGCGATCACCGTCAGCGCCGTGGAGACGACCACCCACAGCATCTGGTACCAGTAGAAGAAGGGGATCCCGATGAACGCCGGGTCCACCTTCGCGTAACTCCCGACCCACAGCATCGCCACGAAGGGCGCGACAAGACAGAGGGCGATGACGACGCGCACGGGCGTCACCGTCGCCGGTCTGGACACATCTGGCGCATTCGTCATCGCGCGGTTCCGTCCCCTCACTGATCACCTGTGCAATGCGCAGGAAATCTAGGTCAGGTGCAGCAGGAACGGAACCCCTCGTCCGGATAACGGGCGTTGACGCTCTGGACCGTTATACGACCGCGACTGCGACGGGATCTGACGGAGCCTCCTACGGCCGCTTCAGGCGGGCCACGAACTTGTAGCGGTCCCCGCGGTACACCGACCGCACCCACTCCACCGGCTCGCCCTGCCGGTCGAAGGAGTGCCGGGAGAGCATCAGCATCGGCAGGCCCACGTCGGTGCCGAGCAGCCCGGCCTCGCGCGGGGTGGCCAGCGAGGTCTCGATGGTCTCCTCGGCCTCGGCGAGGTGGACGTCGTAGACCTCGGCGAGCGCCGTGTACAGGGACGTGTACTTCACCAGGGAGCGGCGCAGCGCCGGGAAGCGCTTGGCGGAGAGGTGGGTGGTCTCTATGGCCATCGGTTCGCCGTTGGCCATGCGCAGCCGCTCGATGCGCAGCACCCGGCCGCCGGCGCTGATGTCGAGCAGATCGGCGAGCCGGTCGTCGGCGGTGACGTAGCCGACGTCGAGCAGCTGGGAGGTGGGCTCCAGGCCCTGGGCGCGCATGTCCTCGGTGTACGACGTCAGCTGCAGCGCCTGCGAGACCTTCGGCTTGGCGACGAACGTGCCCTTGCCCTGGATGCGCTCCAGCCGGCCCTCGACCACCAGCTCCTGCAGCGCCTGGCGGACGGTCGTGCGGGAGGTGTCGAACTCCGCCGCGAGCGTCCGCTCCGGCGGGACCGGGGTGCCGGGCGGCATCGTCTCGGTCATGTCGAGCAGGTGCTTCTTCAGGCGGTAGTACTTGGGCACGCGCGCGGTACGGACGGTGGCGCCACTGTCGTTCTCCGCACTGCTCACGTCGGTGCTCATGCTCTGCCTTCCCGGCTCCGGTGCCGAAGCGGCCGACACGCCATCGGCCGCGGGCTCACATCGTGGCACGGCTTCGTGCGGGGTGACCTCAGTGGGCGCCTCCGCACGCTCCGTGATCTCCTCTGTATACCGTCGGCGCCCTTGCTGGTCTAGTCCAGCGAGAGCGCTGTCCGCGGTGGCCTGCGGCGGGGGCGGTCAGATGCCCTGCCACTCCGGCTTGTTCGCGTACGTGTGCCGGAAGTAGTCCGCCAGCTTGAGCTTGGACGCCGCCGCCTCGTCCACGACCACCGTCGCGTGCGGGTGCAGCTGCAGCGCGGAGGCCGGGCAGACCGCCGCGACCGGGCCCTCGACGGTCGCCGCCACCGCGTCCGCCTTGCCCTCGCCCGTGGCCAGCAGGACCAGGTGGCGGGCCTCCAGGATGGTGCCGATGCCCTGTGTGATCACGTGGTGCGGCACCTGTTCGATGGCGCCGTCGAAGAAGCGGGCGTTGTCCACCCGGGTCTGCTCGGTCAGCGTCTTGATCCGCGTCCGGGACGCGAGCGAGGAGCACGGCTCGTTGAAGCCGATGTGCCCGTCGGTCCCGATCCCGAGGAGCTGGAGGTCCACCCCGCCGGCCTCCGGCAGTGCCCTGTCGTACGCCTCGCACGCCGCCTGCACGTCCTCGGCGGTGCCGTCCGGGCCGAGGAACCGCTCCATGCCGATGCCGAGCGGCTCCAGCACCTCACGGCGCAGCACCGAGCGGTAGGACTCCGGGTGGTCGGCGGGCAGCCCCACGTACTCGTCGAGCTGTGCGACCCGGGCCCGGCCGGTGTCCACGGCGCCGGAGCGCACCTTCGCCTCCAGCGCCCGGTAGATGGGCAGCGGCGTCGAGCCCGTGGCGACGCCGAGCAGGGCGTCGGGCTTGCGCCGCAGCAGCTGCGCCATGGCCTCGGCGATCAGCTCGCCGCCCGCCTCGGCGTCCGGAACGATGACAACTTCCACGCTGGCCTGCCGTTTCGAAGAGGGGACTCGGGGAGGGGACCGGGGTGGCCGGGACCGGGGAGGCGGGGGTGAGCCGCCGGGGGCCCGGTGCCCGGATTCGGGCACTGTGGTTTAGACCAATCTAACAGAGGCGGGCGTCCCTCTCCCAGGGTCTCCGCACCACTTCGCGCCCGCCACCGCCGGGCGGCGCGGTGCCTGCTCCGGCCTCCTGGGCGCCCGCCCGTGCCCGTCCCGGGCGCGCCCCGTCCCGTCCCGTGCCCCGCCGCGGGGCCGCCGGCCGGGGCGTGGGCCGGGCGCGGGCCGGGGCGCGGGACGGGGCGAGCCGGGAGGAACCGGAAGCGTTCGCGGAATTTGCCGCGACGGTGTGGCCCCGTTGCTGACCAGGGCGGGCTAGGCTGCGGTGCATCAACTTCACAGAGGCTGCGCGAGCGCGATTCGCACCGGCGCATGGACAGGCCCAGTGGTCTAGTCCAGAATCGTCAGGACGGTGCGAGCACGACCGAGCGCAGCGATCACAGCCTCCGTCTTCCCCGCACAGGAAGACGGATCGAGGAACCGGAGCTCTCTGCCCTGACTGCCCCGGCTCCTCACCTTCGGCCGACCGGGACCGCACACCCCACGGCCGATATTGCTCCGGGCTGCGGTGCCGGGAGGGTTGAGGGTCCCTCCCAGGCGCCGCGGCCCGCGGGTGTCTCCGGGGCCACGGCCCCGCGGTCACGGGCCCGTCCCTTGCAGGGGCGCCGACCGGCCCGCCCCCTCCCCGCCGCCCAGGTGCGCGCCGTGTATTTCAGGGCCGTACAAACCGCCAGGTACGCTCGCACCCGTGCCCTCCATGAACGAACTGGTCCGCCAGCACACCGCCCTCGACGACTCCGACCTCGAGTGGCTGCATCTGCTGGTGTCGGAGTGGCAGCTGCTCTCCGACCTCTCCTTCGCCGACCTGGTCCTGTGGGTGCCCACCCGCGACGGCACGCGGTACGTCTCGGTCGCCCAGATGCGGCCCAACACCGGCCCCACCTCCTACCAGGACGACATGGTCGGCCACCTCGTCCCGCGCGGCCGCCGGCCCCTGCTGGACGCGGCGCTCGACGAGGGCCGGATCGTGCGCGAGGGCGACCCGGAGTGGCGCGAGGAGGTCCCCGTCCGGGTCGAGTCGATCCCCGTCCGGCGGGAGGGCCGTGTCCTCGGCGTGATCGCCCGCAACACCAACCTGCTCACCGTGCGCACCCCGAGCCGGCTGGAGCTGACCTATCTGCAGAGCGCCTCCGACCTCGCGCAGATGATCGCGGCCGGCTCCTTCCCGTTCCCGGACCAGCAGGTGGACATGGACGCCTCGCCGCGCGTCGGCGACGGCCTGATCCGGCTCGACGCGGACGGCATCGTCCAGTACGCCTCCCCGAACGCGCTGTCCGCCTACCACCGGCTCGGCCTCGCCTCCGACCTGGTGGGCCAGCACCTGGGCCAGACCACCGCCGAACTCGCCCCGACCCGGGGCCCGGTGGACGAGGCGCTCGCCAAGGTCGCCAGCGGCTGGGCGCCGCGGGAGTTCGAGATCGAGGCCAGTGACGGGGTCATCCAGGTCCGGGCGATCCCGCTCAAGCCGAAAGGCACGCGCATCGGTTCGCTGGTGCTGCTGCGGGACGTGACGGAACTGCGGCGCCGCGAACGCGAGTTGATCACCAAGGACGCCACCATCCGGGAGATCCACCACCGGGTGAAGAACAACCTCCAGACCGTCGCGGCCCTGCTGCGGCTCCAGGCCCGGCGCATCGACTCCGACCGGGGCAGGGAGGCGCTTGAGGAGGCGGTCCGCCGGGTCGGCTCCATCGCCATCGTGCACGAGACGCTGTCCCAGAACCTGGACGAGCGGGTGGAGTTCGACGAGATCGCCGACCGCGTGCTGTCCATGGTCGCGGAGATCTCCCCGGGCAAGGTCACCGGCCGGCGCACGGGCCGCTTCGGCATCCTGGACGCCGAGGTCGCCACGCCGCTGTCGATGGTGCTCACCGAGGTGCTGCAGAACGCGCTCGAGCACGGCTTCCACCAGGGCGACACCGGCACGGTCGAGGTCTCGGCGGTGCGCGGCGGTACGACGAAGGAGGCGCGCCTGCTGGTCACGGTCCAGGACGACGGCGTCGGCCTGCCGGAGGGCTTCGACCCGCGGACCGCCGGAAATCTCGGGCTGCAGATCGTCCGCACCCTGGTCGAGGGCGAGCTGGGCGGCACCTTCGACATGGTCCCGGCGCCCGAGCGCGGCACCCGGGTGATCCTCGACATCCCGGTGCGGGCGCAGAAGTAGCGGTTGTCACGCAGAGTAAGTGGCGCCCGCCACACCCGCGTCGAGGGCCACGTCACAACGGTCCGGGGACAGCAAAAAGCCCCGGACCGCCATTGGTCCGAGGCTAGTGCTCGACTTCTTCGTTCACTGCGCGCTGCGGCTCGGGGGCGGGAGATGCGCACGCGATGTGCGCGCCGCCAAGCTCAGGCTGTCAGCAGGGGTGGATCCTCAGGCGGAGGCCTGACGGGCCCGGTTGCGGGCGGCGCGGCGCTTCATGGCACGGCGTTCGTCCTCGCTGAGACCACCCCAGACGCCGGAGTCCTGACCGGACTCGAGCGCCCACTGCAGACACTGCTCGATCACCGGGCAGCGACGGCAGACGGCCTTGGCTTCCTCGATCTGCAGCAGCGCAGGACCGGTGTTGCCGATGGGGAAGAAGAGCTCGGGGTCTTCCTCGCGGCAAACGGCGTTGTGACGCCAGTCCATGGCTGCTACCTCTCCTTGGTATGACTGTGCAAGTTGCTTGTGAATGTGAACGCTTTCACGAATCCCTCAACAAGTGAAGGGCCGACCGCCGAGTCTTCCCCGGCGTGGTCCTGTGTTTTGGTGAGGGGTTCTGGTGATCAGTGGAGGCCGGTCTTGCGGGCCGTCCCGATCGCCACGTAGAGACTCGCAAACCTCAGCGGCGGATACAACCCCTTCAAGAAAGTTTTTTTTGATTCTTCGGTGTCGACTAGGTCACAGCCGTACTTCCATGGGGTGGATCCTGGCCTAAACGTTCGAGTGAAAGGACTTTGGCCCGTTCTGCTCACACAATCACACGCAGTGCACGGCGTACACCTGTGAACGTCACGCTGGTACGCAGCCCCAGATGGTCACCGTCCATCTGGAGGGGGAGCGGCACCTTCGAATGCAAGGTGAACGCGTCCAGATCGTGCAGTGCGACGGCATGCTTGCCCCGGGGTCCGCGCTCCGGGGACGAAGTGAGCAACTGGGTGCCATACCGGGCAACCGCGGCCGTGGAGAGACGGCTGAGACCGAACACATCGAGCCCCGCGTCGAACGAGGCCTGCGGTGAGGCGTAGATCGGACGGTTGCCGAGAAACGTCCACGGCGAGGTGTTCGAGACTATGGACAGGACGAGATCCGTGAGCGGCTCCTCGCCCTCCCGCTCCAGCGTGATGGAGCCGTGCCGGCGATTCGACTCGCCCAGCAGCTGACGCACCACCTGCCGTACGTACAGGGCGTGGGTCGACTTGCTGCCGCGCTCGCGGTGCTGTTCCACCCGGCCCACCACACCCGCGTCGAAGCCGAGCCCCGCGTTGAAGGTGAACCAGCGCCGGGGCACCGCCTCGTCCTCCGTGCCCGGCGTGCCGGAGGCCAGACCCAGGCCGACCGTGCGTTCGCTGCCCTCGCGCAGCGCGTCCAGCAGGGCGCCGGTCGCCTCCACGGCGTCGTTGGGCAGGCCCAGCGCGCGGGCGAAGACGTTCGTGGAACCGCCGGGCACCACCGCGAGGCCGGGCAGTCGCGCCGGATCGGGGCCGGCGTGCAGCAGGCCGTTGACCACCTCGTTGACCGTGCCGTCGCCGCCGAGCGCCACGACCAGGTCGATGTCGTCGCTGGTGGCGGCCTGCCGGCCGAGGTCGCGCGCGTGCCCGCGGTACTCGGTGGTGACCGCCTCCAGCTTCATCTCGCTGGCGAGCGCGTGGATGAGCACGTCGCGTGTGCGCGCACTGGTAGTGGTTGCCGCCGGGTTGACCACGAGAAGTGCACGCATGACGTGCAGCGTACCTACTGAGCGGTACTCGTACGAGGGCGAGGTAGGGAACAGGTAAGAGGAGGACCGGTGGGGCTTGCCCCGGGGGACGCGTCGGGTGAGGGCTACCCTTCAGGGGTGAGCAGTGAGCAGACCCCCACCCCCACGCAGACCCAGGACACCGCCGGCCCGCGCCCGCGGCGTCTGACGTACGCCGCGGTACTCGCCGGCCTCGAAGGGCTCGCGCTGCTCGTCGGCGGGGTGTGGATGCTCGTCCTCGCTCTGACCGGCTCCCCCGACGACCGGCAGCAGGCCGTGACCGGCGGGGTGACGATCGTCGTCCTCGCGCTGCTGCCGCTGCTGGCGGCCCGCGGGCTGCTGGCCCGCCGCAGCTGGAGCCGCGGCCCGGCCGTCATCACGCAGATCATCGCGCTGCCGGTGGCCTACAACCTGATCCACGCCGACGGTGCCGCCATCCCGGCGGGCATCGCGCTGACCGCCGCGGCCGTCACCGCCCTGGTCCTCCTGGTCAACGGCGAGACGACCCGCGCCCTCGGCATCCGGGGCCCGGGGGCGGGACCCGGGGCGCAGAAGTAACGGCGACGGCTCCCGTGGGCGCTCACGCCCGCACCGGGAGCCGTCGGTGACACGGAGGAGTCCGTCACGGAGGAGTCCGTCACTCCTCCACGAGCAGCTTCTCCCGCAGCTGGGCCAGGGTCCTCGCCAGGAGCCGGGACACGTGCATCTGGGAGATTCCGACCTCCTGCGCGATCTGCGACTGGGTCATGTTGCCGAAGAAGCGCAGCAGCAGGATCCGCTTCTCGCGCGGCGGGAGGCCCTCCAGCAGCGGCTTGAGCGACTCGCGGTACTCGACCCCCTCCAGCGCCTCGTCCTCGGCGCCCAGGGTGTCGGCGACCGCCGGGGACTCGTCGTCGGTGTCGGGGACGTCCAGGGACAGCGTGGAGTAGGCGTTGGCCGACTCCAGACCCTCCAGGACCTCCTCCTCCGAGATCCCCAGCTTCTCGGCGAGCTCGTGCACCGTGGGCGAGCGGCCGTGCAGCTGGGACAGCTCCGCCGTGGCCGTCGTCAGCGACAGCCGCAGCTCCTGCAGCCGGCGCGGCACCCGCACCGCCCAGCCCTTGTCGCGGAAGTGCCGCTTGATCTCGCCGACGACCGTCGGGGTCGCGTACGTGGAGAACTCCACGCCGCGGTCCGGGTCGAAGCGGTCGACGGACTTGATCAGCCCGATGGTGGCGACCTGGGTGAGGTCGTCGAGCGGCTCGCCGCGGTTGCGGAAGCGGCGCGCGAGGTGCTCGACGAGCGGCAGGTGCATCCGGACCAGTCTGTTGCGCAGCTCCGCGTACTCCGGGCTGCCGTCCTGCAGCGCGCGCAGCTCGACGAACATCGCCCGCGCCCCGCTGCGGTCCTGCGGGCCGTGCTGCGTGACGTGCACCTCGCGCACGGCCGGCGCGTCCGGCGCCCGCACGTCGCGCACGGCCTGACCGTCCGGCGCCTGTTCCTCGGCGTCTCGCTCGTGCTCGCTCATCGTCCCGCCCGTTGCCCTTCCCCGAGCCCCGGCTTCCGCTGGGACAGGGGTGCCCCCGTTCCGCCAGCCCCGGGGCGTGCCCCGTCCGGCGCCTTCGTCTGGCCGCGGGCCGCCGTCGGCGGTGCCCCGCAGACCGGCGTCCACCGCCCCGGCCCGGGAGGACTCGTCCTCCGGGTGCGGCCGGGCCTGCTCGGGGATGCCGTCGATGCCGTCCGCCGTACGCCGGGAAACACCCTGAGCGCCCAGGGCGTTCTCGGGCGGCAGTTCCCTGGTGCCACGCTCTTCGTCCCGCACCGGCCCGTCCCCGTTCCTCACGCCGGCCCGGGTCCCGCGCCGCGCTGTTTGTAGAGGCTGATCGAAACGGTCTTGTCCTCGTCCACGGCGGAGGAGACCTTGCCCGCGAGAGCGGACAGGACGGTCCAGGCGAACGTGTCCCGCGAGGGGGCGTGCCCGTCCGTGGTCGGCGCCGAGACGGTGACCTCGAGTGAGTCGTCGACGAGCCGGAAGACGCAGGAGAGCACCGAGCCCGGCACAGCCTGCTGCAGGAGGATCGCGCAGGCCTCGTCCACGGCGATGCGCAGGTCCTCGATCTCGTCCAGGGTGAAGTCCAAACGGGCCGCGAGACCGGCCGTGGCCGTCCGCAGCACCGACAGGTAGGCACCCGCAGCCGGCAGCCGGACCTCCACGAAGTCCTGGTTCACCGCGGGCTCGCCTGCGATCTGGGACACCCTCACCTCCAAGGTGGTACAAGCTGTTCGGGGCCGAGGGTCGCCCCCCGGGTCAACGCGAAGTGTGGTACTGCGGTGACGCTATCGCGCCCAGAAGTTTCCTGTCCCGGGACCCCAACCCCTTGCCGTCACTCATAGTAAAGCTCCGGATACGCTCCGTGGCTAGAGGGTGTGCGGGCCCAATTGGGAACAGCGCGCGCCGGATTGACGTACCCAGGCGTCAGACGCTCGAACCGTACCCGGTACGGCACCTTCCGGTCTCCTCACGCGGCCCCTTTCCCGCCCGCACGAACCCCGTGCGCGGCGCCCGGCACCCGTGACCGGCCGCTCACACCAGCACGTGGTCGACGAAGCACCAGCGCCAGTCCTCGCCCGGTTCGAAGGTCCGCATCACCGGGTGACCGGTTTCCTTGTGATGCTCGGTGGCGTGCCGGTGCGGCGAGGAGTCGCAGCAGCCCACGTGGCCGCACGTCAGACACAGCCGCAGCTGCACCGGGTGGGTGCCGTCCCGCAGGCACTCCGGACACGTCTCGCTGAGCGGAGCCGGTTCCGGACGCGGCAGCGCGTCGGCGTGCGTGCACTGTTTCATGATTGCCAGGTTACGACGGGCGTGCGGCGAGCGGCGCCAAGGACGAGGGTGGGCGAGGACGATGGACGTGATGCCACTGCTGTTGCTGGTGGCGGGCAGTGCGGCGGTCGCAGCGGCCGCCCGGCGCACCCCGGTGCCGGCACCGCTGCTGCTGGTCGCGGTCGGCCTCGCGATCTCCTACGTCCCCGGCATCCCCGACTACCGGCTCGACCCCGAGGTCGTCCTGCCCCTGCTGCTGCCGCCGCTGCTGTACACCTCCGCGGTCGACAGCTCCTACCTCGACCTGAGGGCGCAGATGCGGCCCGTGGCGCTGCTGTCGGTCGGCTACGTCCTGTTCGCCACCGTCGTCGTCGGCTGGGCCGCGTACGTCCTGGTGCCCGGCCTGCCGCTCACCGCGGCACTGGTGCTCGGCGCGGTCGTCGCGCCGCCGGACGCGGTGGCGGCGACGGCGGTGGCGCGCCGGGTCGGGCTGCCCTCGCGGATCACGACCATCCTCCAGGGCGAGTCCCTGCTGAACGACGCCACCGCGATCACCGCCTACAAGGTGGCGCTCGCCGCGGCCGTCGGCGAGGGCGCGTCCTGGGCCGGGGGGATCGGCGAGTTCCTGCTCGCGGCGGTCGGCGGCGTGGTGGTGGGCCTGATCCTGATGGCGCCGATCCACTGGCTGCGCACCCACCTCAGGGAACCCCTCCTGCAGAACACGCTCTCCCTGCTCATCCCGTTCGTCGCGTACGCGGCGGCCGAACAGGTCCACGCCTCGGGCGTGCTCGCCGTGGTCGTCGTCGCCCTCTATCTCGGCCACCGGAACTGGGAGGTCGACTTCGCCACCCGGCTCCAGGAGGAGGCGGTGTGGAAGATGGTCGCCTTCGTCCTGGAGTCGGCCGTGTTCGCGCTCATCGGACTGCAGCTGCCGGTCGTTCTGCAGGGCCTCGGGGAGTACGCGGGCGCCGACGCCGCCTGGTACGCCGTCGCCCTGTTCCTCGTGGTCGTCGCGGTCCGCTTCCTGTGGGTCTACCCGGCGACCTTCCTGCCCCGGCTGCTGTCGGCGCGCATCCGCGCCCGCGAGGACAACCCGACCTGGCGCGGCCCGGTGGTCATCGCCTGGGCCGGGATGCGCGGCGTGGTCTCCCTCGCCATCGCCTTCTCCATCCCGCTCCACCTGCACGACGGCGACCAGCCCTTCCCGCACCGCAACCTCGTCCTCTTCCTGACGTTCACCACGGTCATCGGCACCCTCGTGGTGCAGGGCCTGTCCCTGCCGCCCCTGATCCGCCTGCTGAAGTTCCCCGGCCGCGACGCGCAGGCCGAGACCCTCGCCGAGGCCAACGCCCAGGCGCAGGCCTCCCGCGCGGCCGAACAGTGCCTCGACGACCTCCTGGCCGACGAACGCAACGCGCTGCCCGGGCCGCTCGCCGACCGGCTGCGCAGCGTCCTGGAGCGCCGCCGCAACGCGGTCTGGGAACGCCTCGGCCAGGTCAACCCGATCACCGGCGAGACCGCCGACGACACCTACCGGCGGCTGTCCAGCGAGATGATCAGCGCCGAACGCGAGGTCTTCGTGAAGCTGCGCGACGGCCGCTACATCGACGACGAGATGCTGCGCGCCCTGCTGCGCCGGCTGGACCTGGAGGAGGCGGCGGCGTACCGGGAGGCGACGTGACCGCCCGGCGGTGCGCCGGCGCGGACCGGGGATGTCACCCGGGGAAGGGGCGGCCGGTGATCACCGCGGCGAGAGTGGTGTCCCTGGGGAAGGCACCCTCCTCGGTGAGGGTGAGCAGGGCGTACAGCATCTTGGCGACGTAGATGCGTTCGACGGGCAGGTGGTGGCGGTCCTCGAAGTCGTCCGCGAAGGCGTCGAGGGCGGCGGGCACGCGCGCGTAGCCGCCGAAGTGGAACCGGTCGTCGAGCAGCCAGCTGCCGCGCGGCCCGCCGAAGGCCCGCTCCTGCAGCCTCCGGATGTCGCCGGACAGGAAGCCGCCCTTGAGAACGGGGACGCCCACCACGCGCTGCCCGGGACCGAGCCCGGCGGCCAGGCCGGCCAGCGTGCCACCGGTCCCGCAGGCGAGGGCGACCACATCGGCCCGGCCCACCAGCTCCGCACCGAGCGCGACGCATCCGTGTACGGCCGCCGCGTTGCTGCCGCCCTCCGGGACGACGTAGGCGTCCCCGGCGCCCACGGTGTCCAGCACCGCGGCAAGAATGTCCGGTTCCGTTTTACGGCGATACATCGACCTGTCGACGAAGTGCAGCCGCATGCCGTCGGCGGCGCAGCGGGCGAGGGACGGGTTGAGGGGGCGCTCGGCCAGTTCCTCGCCGCGGACCACGCCGATCGTCGGCACGCCCAGGAGGCGGCCCGCGGCCGCCGTGGCCCGCAGATGGTTGGAGTACGCACCGCCGAAGGTCACCACCGGCCGCCCGGCCGCCGCCCGGAGATTCGGAGCCAGCTTGCGCCACTTGTTGCCGGTCAGCTGCGGATGGATCAGATCGTCGCGCTTGAGCAGCAGCCGGACGCCGTGCCGGGCGAAACGGTCGTCCGCAGCCTCCTCGACGGGGGAGGGAAGGCGGGGGTGCAGGGCGTCCAGGCTGGTCACCGCACCATTGTCGAACAGCCGTCCCGGTGAGCCCGTCGGGCCGTCACTTCAGGCGTTCCCCGATCCGCTCCCGCAGCCAGGCCATGGGGAAGCCGCGGGGGTCCACCTTTCCCGGCTGCCACTCCAGGTGGCCGATCACCGACCGCTGCGTCCAGCCGTGCCGGCGGCACACGGCCGCCGCGGCCTTCTCGATCGCGACCAGCTGGGCCTCGGGCCAGGGGTCCTCACCGTCCCCGAGGTTCTCGCACTCGAAGCCGTAGAAGTGGCGGTTGCCGTCGGTGTTCGCCTCGTCGTCGTGCGGCAGCGCCTTCTCCGCGATCACCGCGCGCAGGACGTCGTCGTCGCCCGGCCCGGCGTGGTTGGCGCGGCCGTAGCCGACCAGGTGGACCGTACCGTCCTTGGTGATCACACCGTGGCACAGCGGGCCCGGCAGCCCCGGGCGGCCGTCCCGGCAGAGCTCCACCGTGCGCGCCGCGCCCCGGGTCACCGTGTGATGGATCATCACGCCGTGCACCGGGCCCCACGGACCCTTGTGGTTGCGATGGTGATGCCTCCAGTCGCCGACCTCGACGACCTCCAGGCCCTCGGCTCTCAGAGCGGTGAGGAAGTCGCTCGCGGACAGGGGTGAGGCCATGCCGCCTCCTTCGTGCTGCTGTCCCGGGGCCACGGGGCGCGGCCGCCGTCGTACCCCGCTTGTACCGAAACGGGACGAGACGGACGACATCGTTCGCACGGTGTGCGAGCGGATCCGGACACGTCCGGCATGCGAGGGCGGCCGGGAGGGCCGTTGAGTCTTCCCTCCGGGAAGTGATCCAACCCCGCTCTTTCGTGTAATAGCTCCAGCACGCTCCGTGATGGGAGCCTGGTCACCAGATCGAATGCCTGGCGCGGTTCGGAGCCAGAGCAGCACTGGGAGGGCAATTCTCTATGTCGGTAGGCGAAGAGGTCCGCACGGAAGAGACCAGGCCGCAGCAGAGCCTTGGCACCGCGGCCGCGCGGAACCTGGCCACCACGACCAAGTCCGTGCCGCAGATGCAGGAGATCAGCTCTCGCTGGCTGCTCCGGCTGCTGCCGTGGGTGGACGTTCAGGGCGGCACGTACCGGGTGAACCGACGGCTGACCTACGCGGTCGGTGACGGCCGCATCACGTTCGTGAAGACCGGTGACCGTGTCGAGGTCATCCCCGCGGAGCTGGGCGAGCTGCCCGCCCTGAGGGCCTACGAGGACGAGGAGGTGCTGGCGGAGCTGGCCCAGCGCTGCAGGCAGCACCAGTTCGCCCCCGGCGAGGTGATCGCTTCCTTCGGCAGCCAGGCGGAGGAGGTCTATCTGCTGGCGCACGGCAGGGTGGAGAAGGTCGGCACCGGCCCGTACGGCGACGACCAGGTCCTCGGCGTCCTCGCCGACGGCGCCTACTTCGGCGACCACGCACTGCTGTCCGGTGACGCCATCTGGGAGTACACCGCCCGGGCGGACACCGCCTGCACGGTGCTCATCCTCTCCCGCCAGGACGTCGAGCAGGTCGCCGAGCGGGCCGAGTCGTTGCGCGACCAGCTCCGGGAAGCCCGCGCGATCCCGGCGCAGCGCACCAACAAGTACGGGGAGAAGGAAGTCGAGCTGGCGGCCGGCCACTCCGGCGAGCCGGACATCCCGCACACCTTCGTCGACTACGAGGCCCGGCCCCGCGAGTACGAACTGAGCATCGCCCAGACCGTGCTGCGCATCCACTCGCGCGTCGCCGACCTGTACAACCAGCCGATGAACCAGACCGAGCAGCAGCTGCGGCTCACCGTCGAGGCGTTGAAGGAGCGCCAGGAGCACGAACTGGTCAACAACCGGGAGTTCGGCCTGCTCTCCAACTGCGAGTACGACCAGCGGATCCAGCCGCACGACGGCGTGCCCAGCCCCGACGACATGGACGAGCTGCTCAGCCGGCGGCGCGGCACCAAGATGTTCCTCGCCCACCCGCGCGCGATCGCCGCGTTCGGGCGCGAGCTGAACAAGCGGGGACTGGTCCCGGAGACCATCGACGTGGCCGGCAACCGCATCCCGACCTGGCGGGGCGTGCCCATCTACCCGTGCAACAAGATCCCGGTGACCGAGGCGCGCACCACCTCCATCATCGCGATGCGTCTCGGCGAGCAGGACCAGGGCGTCATCGGACTGCGGCAGTCGGGCATCCCGGACGAGATCGAGCCGAGCCTGTCGGTGCGGTTCATGGGCATCAACGAGCAGGCGATCATCAAGTACCTGGTCACGGCCTACTACTCGGCCGCGGTGCTCGTGCCGGACGCGCTGGGTGTGCTGGAGAACGTCGAGATCGGCCGCTGGCGGTGACCCTCCCGCTCCAGGGACCCCGTGCCCGTCCCTCCCCGGGGCGGGCACACCCTTCGGTCACGCCGGCGGACCGGGACCGGGCGGCGGGGCCGGCCGACCAAGCCGAGGCGGCGGCGCTCCTGGAGCACACGCGGGACTTGGTCGACCCCGAGCTGCGCACGGCGGTCGAGTCCCTGCCGGGGACCCTGCGACGCGTCGCGCGCCGCCACTTCGGCTGGGAGCAGCCGGACGGCGGCCCGGCGGCGGGTCCCGCGGGCACGGCCCTGCGTCCCGCGCTCGTGCTGGCGGCGGCCGACGCCCTGGGCGGCACAGCGGCCCGGGACAGCGCGGTGCGGGCGGCAGCGGCGGTGGAGTTGGTGCACCACTTCACGCTGCTGCACGACGACGTGGTCGACCGGGACCCGGACCGGGGCGTCACCCGCCGGCACCGGCCGGCCGCAGGGACCCTGCCGGGCCACGCCGACGCCCTCCTCACCGGCGACGCGTTCCAGGCGCTCGCGCTCAAGCTGCTCGCCGAGGACCCGCATCCGGCGTCCGGGGCGGCCGCCGCCCGGCTCGCGGCCTGCGTCGTGGAGCTGTGCGCCGGCCGGCACACCGGGACGGCGCTGGAGCGGCGCTCACCCGGTGAGCCGGATCCGACGGATCCGGACGATGTGCTCGCCGTGGCCGAGGCCGGGACGGGGGCGCTGCTGGGATGCGCCTGTGCGGTCGGTGCGCTGTACGCGGGCGCGGCTGCCGAGGACGTCGACGCGCTGGACGTGTTCGGACGCGAGGCCGGGCTCGCCTTCCGGCTCCTCGACGACGTGATCGGTATTTGGGGTGGGCCCGGGCGCCCGGGCAAGCGGGCCGACGCGGACCTCGTGGCGCGCGGCAAGCCGCTGGCGGTGGTGGCCGCGCTGGTCTCCGGCACCGCGGCGGGCGTCCGCCTGCCCGAGCCGCACGGGACATGGCTCGAACCGGAGGACGTCGAGCACACGGCGTCGGCGCTCGAGCGGGCCGGTGGCCGTGACTGGGCACAGCAGGAGGCGGCCGACCGGATGTCCCGCGCGGTCTGCGCCCTGGCCCGCGCGGTGCCGGAGCCGGAGCGGGCCGGGAACCTGCTGAGCCTGGCGGAGCTCGTGACCCGGCGCGGCACATGACGGGTCGCCAGGGACGGGTGGCCAGGGACGGCCGGGGACGGACCGAGCCCTTCCGTCGCGGCCGAAGCGCCCGGGATAAGGTCAACCCCCGTATGCGACGGGCGCGTTGAATGGGGCCGGGATGGGTGTGGCGATACGGCGGGCGAGCGCCGGCGACCGGGAGGCGGTCGTACGGCTGCTGGACGAAGCCTTCCAGGACGATCCGGTCAGCACCTGGGTGTTCCCTGACGAGGAATACCGGCGTGGCACCCACCACCGGCTCATGGCCGCGTTCACCGACATCGCCCTCGGCGACGGCTGGATCGACGTCACCGAGGACGGCGCGGCATGCGCGCTGTGGCTGTCCGTGCCGGCGGGGGAGCACGACGACGCCGGGGACGACGATGCCGGGGACGACGGCCCCGCCGAGCTGCGCAGGGCCGTGGACCCGGACAACGAGCGGGTGGAGCTGATCGGGCGGCTGACGGCCGGGATCCACCCCGCGGACCGCCCGCACGCCTATCTGTGGATGATCGGCGTCGCACCGCACCGGCAGGGTGAGGGACTGGGCACCGCGCTGATCGAGCACGTCCTCGAGCGGTGCGACCGCGCAGGACAGGCGGCATACCTGGAGGCCAGCAACGCCCGCAGCCGGGTGCTGTACGAGCGTCTCGGCTTCACGGTCATGGACGGTGTGCTGGACCTGCCCGACGGCCCGAGGATGTGGCCCATGTGGCGCGAGCCCCGCAGCGGAAAGCACTGAGCCGCGCCTCGCTCCCCGGAGCGGGAAGCGCTGAGCCGGGCAGCGCCCTACGCTGGGGGCGTGGGCAGCGACGAATCCGTGTGTCCGGTCTGCGGGCACCGCGTCGAGACGGTCGTCCGGCGCCACAAGACGCTGGGCGCCTGGGTGCCCGTGTGGACGCCCGGTCCCTGCCGCAACGCGGAGTGCCCGGCCTGCGCGGAACCGTCCACCGGTGGCGCGTCCCCCGCCGAGCCCCCGGTCGTCGCCGCCCCGGCCGAGGACGGCGACACCCCTGGAGCGTCAGGGACACCCGGGGTCTCCGGGGCGGAAGGATCATGACGGCTGGGTCGTAAGGCCCTTCACCGCATAGCGTGGGCGCATGACCGATGCCCCGCACATCCTCCACATCACCGAACGCTCCCTGTGGGAGGCCGCCCGCGCTCAGGGCCGGTACGCCATGTCCACCCGCGGCCGCACGCTGGAGCAGGAGGGGTTCATCCACTGCTCCACCCGCGAACAGCTCGCGCCGGTGGCCGATTTCCTCTACGGCGACCACGACGGCGCAGATGAGCTGGTCGTCCTCGTCGTGGACCCGGCGCGGCTGGACGTGCCGCTGAAGTACGAGGCCGTCGAGCCCGGCGGTGAGGAGTTCCCGCACGTGTACGGGCCCATCCCGGTGGAGGCGGTCGTGTCCGTGGAGCCGTGGCCGGCATGAGCCGGCGCTCCGCACTCTCGTGAGCCCGGGCCCTCGCCGGCTGGCGTGAGCGCCCGCTCTCACCGGGGCGGCAGACCGCCCGTCTCGGGGTCGCGGGCCGTGAGGCAGTACAGGCCGCCCGCCGGGTCTCGCATCACCGTCCAGTGAGGTCCGCCGGAGACGACGGCCGCGCCCAGTTCCTTGTGCCGGGCGCGGGTCGCCGTCCGGTCGGCGCAGGCCAGGTCCACGTGCGCGGAGGCCGGCCGCTCCTCTTCCAGACACTGGAGCAGGATGCGGATCGGCAGCCCCTCGGGCGGGGCGATCACATGGAACTCGGGGCGCGAGCCGGGCCGGGACGCCCACTGCGCCAACAGCGCTGTGAAGAAGGCGACTTCGGCGTCGTACGCCGAAGGCGGCACATCGAGGCAGACCTGGTCGAGACGGCAGCCGTCGACGGCGGGCGGGCGCCGCTGCTCGCCGTGCCACGGCACCGCGCAGAACAGCTGCCCGCCGGGGGAGCGCAGCACCGCCCAGCCCTCGTGCCGGGCCTCGACGCTGCCGCCCAGCCGCAGCGCCGACGCCACGAATCCCGGCACGTCGGCCACGGCGAAGTCGAGGTGTGCGCCGCCCGGGCCGGACGCGACCCCTTGCGCCTTCACACAGGCGTCGGCGTCGCCGTCCGGGAGCAGGGTGGTGAACTCCCCCTGGTCACCGCGTGCCGGGGACAGCCGGGTGCCGGTGACGACCGTCCAGAACGCGCAGGCATGGTCCAGGAGTCCGGCCGGGCGGTCGACGAACGCGTAGGTCCAGCGCACCTGCCGGTCCCCGCCCGGGTCCGCGTCCGGATGCACGTCCGGGTTCACGTCACGGCCCTGATCCAGGTCCACGTCCCGGCCTTGATCCAAGCCCATGTCTCGGTCCACGTCTCTGGCCAGGGCGGAAATGGTCAGCTCTCCGTTCGTTGCATGAAGCGCAGCAGATTGCCCGCCGGGTCGCGGAAGGCGCAGTCGCGGACCCCGTAGGGCTGGTCCATCGGCTCCTGGAGGATGTCGGTGCCGGCCTCGCGGACCTTCTCGCACAGGGACTCGCAGTCGGGCGTGGTGAAGATGACCCCGCGCAGCACCCCCTTGGCCAGCAGCCGGGTCAGCGTCTCCCGGTCGGCTGGGGAGGCGTCGGCGGCCGGCGGTTCCAGGACGATCTCCACGTCCGGCTGGAGCGGGGAGCCGACCGTGAGCCAGCGCAGGCCCTCGAACTCCACGTCGTTGCGCAGTTCGAGGCCGAGGACGTCCCGGTAGAAGGCGAGCGCCTTGTCGGGGTCGTCGACGGTGACGAAGCACTGCTTCAGTTTCACATCCATGACGGTCACCCTAGGGTCGGCGCGGTCGCGTGAGCCTGCGCACCACGCAGGGCGGAATGGTCGCGACCGCCTCGTGCGGACGGGCCCGGTACGCGGTCGGTGTCATGCCCACGAGCTGGGTGAACCGGGAGCTGAACGAGCCCAGTGAGGTGCAGCCGACGGCGAGGCACACCTCGGTCACGCTCAGGTCCCCGCGCCGCAGCAACGCCTTGGCGCGTTCGACCCGGCGGGTCATGAGGTAGCCGTACGGAGTCTCGCCGTACGCCTCGCGGAAGCTGCGCTGGAAGTGACCCGGTGACATAAGCGCCGTCCGGGCGAGCACGGAGATGTCCAGGGGCTCGGCGTACTCGCGGTCCATCCGGTCGCGTGCCCTGCGCAGTCGCACCAGGTCCTCGGGGGTCACCCGGCCAGCATGCCACGCCGGGCCGACTCCGGGCAGGCCGATCAGTCGATCGACAAGTGAGCGAATGTCGATCGTTTGATACGAAACCATTGACGTGATCCGCGTGCCTCCCTAGCTTCGGGCGTCGTCCCGGTCCCCTGAGCCACCAGAGAGGTGGACGCGTCATGAGGATCACCCCCGCCCGGCGCCGGCTGGCCGCCGTCGCGCTCGCCGTGATGGGTACGGCCGCCCTGCCCGCCGTCCCCGCGTCGGCCGCCGGCACCACCACCTACGTCGACTGCTCGCGGGCCACCGCGGGCGACGGCAGCCTCGCCGCCCCCTTCAACAGCCTCGCCCAGGCCGGTGCCCGCACCTACGGCCCCGGCGACACCCTCGCCCTGGCCGCCGGTACGACGTGCACCGGCGCCCTCACACCCCGGGGCAGCGGCACCGCCGCCGCCCCCGTCACCCTGACCGCCTACGGGACAGGGGCCCGGCCCGTGATCGACGGGGCCGGCGCGCCCGACGCCGTCGCCTTCACCGACCAGGACCACTGGACGATCAGCGGCCTGAAGATCACCAACCCGGCCCCCGGCCTGGCCCGGCGCACCGGACTGCGGGTGTCCGCGACCGACGGCCGCGTGCACTCCGGCTTCGACATCGGCGATCTTGTCGTGGACCGGGTCGCCGGGCAGACGAACAAGAACAGCCCGACGACCGACGACTACGTCCAGTCCGCCGGCATCGTCACCGGGGCGAGCGGCACCGGCTCCGCGCTCGAGGACATCCACGTCCACGACAACGCCGTCAGCAACACCGGTGGTGGAGGGGTCAAGGTCAGGGCCGGTTCGACGGCCCTCAAGGGCAGCGGGGTGCTGGTCGAACGGAACACGATCACCGACGTCGGCGGTGACGGAATCATCGTCAGCTACGCCGAGGCACCGCTGATCCAGTACAACACCGCCGCGGGCGTCGGCAACGGCGTCTACCCGTTCTCCGGCGGCAACTTCGCCGGGATCTGGGTGCTCGGCGACCACGACCCGGTGATGCAGTTCAACGCCGTCCACGACATCACGCGGATGTCCGTCTTCGACAGCGAGTCCTTCGACTGCGACTGGGGCAACACCGGCACCTGCACGATCCAGTACAACTTCAGCCGCGACAACATCGGCGGGTTCTTCCTCGACTGCGACGGCTGCGGCACCAGCGGCGCGGCGACGCAGGTCATCCGCTACAACGTGTCCGAGAACGACTGCCGCATCGTGCACGCCTCCGGTGGCCGGTCCGCGCTGCGCATGTACAACAACGTCTTCTACTGCCCGGACAAGAAGTTCGACGTCACACTGCCCGCCACCGCGCTGGTGGAGAACAACATCTGGGTGGGCACCGCCGACTCCAGGCTGCCCACCGGCTCCGGGATCTCCTGGCTGTGGAACGTCTTCCAGGGCGTGCCCCGGCCCACCGCCAACGGGATCGCCGGCGACCCGCAGTTCACCGCGCCCGGCACCGGCGGCGACACCCTCGCCTCCGCCGCCGGCTACCGGCTGAAGGCAGGCTCCCCGGCGCTCGGCAACGGTGGTGTCGTCCAGGACAACGGCGGCCGCGACTACTGGGGCAACCCGGTCTCCGCGACCGCCAAGCCGCACCGGGGCGCCTACAACGGTCCCGGGCTGTAGCCGGTTCCCGCCAGGCCGTGACGGAGGGGGCCGTCGCGCTGTGATCGAGCGGATTGATCAGATGACCACGATGTGATCGGATACCGTGAGGGCGGGAGGTCGTGAGCCCCCGAAACAGAGGGCGACGGGCGCCGCCGCGCCAGGATCAGGAGGACCCGATGGCCACTTCGGCGCAGGAACGCCGTACGCGCATCCTCGATGTGGTGCGGGAGGCCGGGTCCGTCCGGGTCGTGGAGCTGGCCGAACGCCTCGGCATCCCCGCCGTCACGGTCCGCCGCGACGTGGCCGCGCTGGCCGAAGAGGGCCGGCTGGAGCGCACGCACGGGGCGGTCTCGCTGCCCGCGGGGGCGCCGGCGGCCCGGCCGGGCGGACAGGGGCGGGTGATCGGCATGCTCGTGCCGTCCGTCGGGTCGTACTTCGACGAGGTCGTCGCGGGCGCCAGCGCCGCGGCGACCGCCGCCGGGGCGCGGGTGGTGCTCGGCATCGCCCCCTATGAGACGGACAGCGACCGCGCCCAGGTGCAGCGGCTGCTGGAGTCGGACGTCGACGGGCTGCTGCTCACCCCCAACTGGTCGGCGGACGGCGGCCTCGCGGGCAGCGACTGGCTGGGCGGCCTGCCCGTCCCGGCCGTGCTGGTCGAACGCCGGGCCGCCCCCGCGAGCGCGGCCGCGGGTCTCGACGCGGTCTGCTCCAACCACCGTCACGGCGTGCTCCTCGCCCTGCGCCGGCTGGCCGAGCGCGGCCATACGTCCGTGCTGCTCGCCGCCCGCTCCGACACCCGCACCGCGCACGAGGTGCGCGCCGGGTACGCCATGGCGGTCGAGGGTCTCGGACTGGCCGACCTGCCCGTGATCGACGTGCCGACACCGGCCGCCGCGCACCCCGCGAACGCCCACCAGGAACTGGCCGCGCGGATCGCCGAGGCCGCGGCCTCCGGCGTACGGGCCGTGCTGGTCCACAACGACCAGGACGCCATCCAACTGCCGCCGCTGCTGCGCACGCACGGCCTCACCGTCCCCGACGACCTGGCCCTCGTGTCCTACGACGACGTCTACGCGAACCTGTCCGACCCGCCGCTGACCGCGGTGGCCCCGCCCAAGCGCGCCGTCGGCGCGGAGGCGCTCAGGCTGCTGCTGCGCCGGCTGGACGAGGGCGACGCGCTGCCCGTCCACCAGATCGAGCTGCTGCCGACGCTCACGGTGCGCGCGTCCTGCGGCTGAGGGCAACCCTGCGCGCGAGCGGCGCGGTCCTCGGACGCCCCGTCTGATCACTTCAGATCATTTGATCGAAGAGTCTTGACTCCGATCAAATGGCGCTTGAGGATGTCACTCGATCCCGCCCCGTCCAAGGAGCCGCGCCCATGACTTCCTCCGCCACCTCCCGCAGAGTCCGCTCCACCGCTCTCGCCGCCGTCACCGCCCTCTCTCTCGGCACGCTCGCCGCCTGCGGCTCGGGCGAGGACGCGGACGCCGGCGCCGCCGGCAAGAACGGTCCGGTGACGATCACCTTCTGGGGCTGGGCCAAGGGCACCAAGGACGTCGTCGACGCCTTCAACGCGGCGCAGAGCGATGTGAAGGTGCAGTTCCAGGAGATCCCCTCCGGCAACGCCGGCGGCTACGCCAAGATCTCCAACGCGGTGAAGGCCGGCAACGCTCCCGACGTGTTCAACGTGGAGTACCCGCAGCTGCCGGACTTCGTCAGCCAGGGCGCCGTCAAGGACATCAGCAAGCTGGTCCCCGCCGGTCTGAAGGCCAAGTACCTGCCGCAGGCCGTGCAGCTGACCACGCTCGGCGGGTCGACCTGGGCGCTCCCGCTGGACGCCGCGCCGCAGACCTTCTACTACCGCAAGGACGTCTTCGCCCAGGCGCACATCACCGCGCCGCCGAAGACCTGGACGGAGTTCCGCGCCGACGCCGAGAAGATCAAGCAGGCCGACCCCAAGGCCCGTATCGCCACCTTCTTCCCCGACGACCCGAGCACCTTCGAGGCGATGGCCTGGCAGGCGGGCGCCCAGTGGTTCAAGACCGAGGGCGACTCCTGGAAGGTGGACTTCACCGACTCCGCGACCCGGCAGACCGCCGACTACTGGCAGAAGATGATCGATGACGACCTCATCGACGTCGCCCCGTCCTTCTCCCAGCAGTGGACGGCCGCCCTGCAGAAGGGGCAGACCGTCGGCTACCTCGGCGCCAGCTGGGGCGCCGGCGTGCTCGGCGGCACCCTGCCGGACCAGACCGGCAAGTGGGCGGCCGCGCCGATCCCGACCGCCGACGGCAACCCCGCCAGCGGCATGCTCGGCGGTTCCACCTTCGCCGTGTCCAAGGACAGCAAGAAGGCCGAGGCCGCGGTGAAGTTCGCCGAGTGGGCGACCACCACCGAGGCCGGCATCAAGGCCCGTATCGCCAGCGGCACCTCCTCCGCCTACCCGGCCGCGCCCGCACTCGTCCCGGTCGCCAAGGGTTCCTTCAAGGGGCAGCTGTTCGCCGGGCAGGACGTCTACACGCTCTTCCAGAACGCCGCGCAGTCCATCCGCACCGACTGGAGCTGGGGCCCGGCCATGGGCGTCACCAACAATTCGCTGAAGGACTCCTTCGCCGGCATCAAGGGCGGCAAGGGCAGCATCTTCGACAGCGTCGAGGGAGCGCAGAGCGCGACCACGAAGGAGCTGGGCAACCGCGGCATCAAGGTGACCGGCTGATGGTCGCCCCGACGCTGCCCCGCGGCAGCGCCCCGGCCTCCCGCCCCGCCCGCAGGCGCGGGAGGCCCGGCGCCCCGGTGGTCCTGCTGCTGCCGTTCTTCCTGCTCTTCACCGCCTGCACGCTGATCCCCATCGGCAACGCCGTCTACCTCAGCCTTTACCGCGAGCGCCGCTCCGGACTCGGCTTCGGCGGCGTGCGGGACGTCTTCACCGGCCTCGGCAACTACACGCAGGCCCTCGGCGACGCCGCCTTCCGGGACGGCTTCGTCAACCTCGCCCTGTACTGCGTGCTGTACATCCCGCTCATGCTGGCCCTGTCCCTGCTGCTGGCCCTGCTGCTCGACTCCACGCTCGCCCGCGCCCGGCGCTTCTTCCAGCTGGCGCTGTTCCTGCCGCACGCGGTGCCCGGCATCATCGCCGCCCTGGTGTGGATGTACCTGTACACACCCGGCGTGAGCCCCGTGATCGGCGCCCTGCACTCCGGCGGCATCGAGGCCGACCTGCTCGGCCACCCGGTCCCCGCGGTCGTCAACATCGCGCTGTGGGAGTGGACCGGCTACAACCTCATCATCTTCTTCGCCGCCCTCCAGGCCATCCCGCGCGAGGTGCTGGAAGCCGCCGTCGTGGACGGCGCCGGCCCGCTGCGCACCGCGCTCGGCATCAAACTGCCGCTGATCCGGCCCTCGCTCGCCATGGTCGGCCTGTTCACCGTGATCGGCTCGCTCCAGCTGTTCACCGAGCCGACGATCCTGCACGGCGCGGCCCCCGGCGTCGTCACCACCTGGACCCCCAACATGTACGCGTACACCGCGGCCTTCGAGCGGGGCGACTACGGACTCGCGGCGGCCGCCTCCGTCCTGCTCGCGCTCGCCGCCGCCCTCCTGTCCTTCGTGGTCACCCGGCTGACGGGCGGCCGCAGTGCCGAGCCGAAGGGAGCGAAGGCATGAGCACCGCCGCGCCGGTACGGCCGCAGCCGCTGAAGACTCCCGCACACCACGCCCCGCCGCCCGGACGCAGCCCCTGGTCGCTGTCCAAGGCGGCCGTCAACGGCATCCTGCTGCTGGCCACCGCCTACACCCTCTTCCCGCTGCTGTGGCTGCTGACCGCCGCCGCCAAGAACACCGGCGACCTGCTCGGCGGACGGACCCTGTCGCCGTCGCGCTGGCACCTCGGCGACAACCTCGCGAACCTCGCCGCGACCGGCGACGGCGTGTACTTCCGCTGGTACCTCAACTCCCTGCTGTACGCCGGCGTCGGCGCCCTGCTGTGCGGGCTGATCTGCGTCGCGGCGGGGTACGCCTTCCACGTCGCGCGCTTCCCCGGCAAGGAGAAGCTGTTCGGCCTCGTGCTGCTCGGCGTGCTGGTGCCGACCACCGCGCTCGCCCTGCCGATGTACCTGCTCGCCTCCAAGATGGGAGTGGTCAACACCTTCTGGGCGGTGTTCCTGCCCTCCCTGGTGAACCCGTTCGGCGTCTACCTGGCCCGCGTCTTCTGCGCCGGCTATGTGCCCGGCGAGGTGCTGGAGGCCGCCCGCATGGACGGCGCCGGGGAGCTGCGGACCTTCTGGTCGATCGGGCTGCGGATGGTGATGCCGGGGTTCGTGACGATCTGCCTGTTCCAGTTCACGGCGATCTGGAACAACTTCTTCCTGCCGCTGGTGATGCTGTCCGACACCAAGCTCTTCCCGGTCAGCCTCGGCCTGTACGCGTGGAACACGCAGACGCACTCGTTCCCCGAGTACTACCCGCTCGTGGTGACCGGTTCCCTGCTCGCCGTGATCCCGCTCGTCGTCGCGTTCGTCGCGCTGCAGCGGTTCTGGAAGGCGGGCATGACCGCGGGGGCCGTCAAGTGACCACTGCGCCGCCGCGCCGCCCGCGGGCCCTGCTCGCCATGCACGCCGACCTGGCGGCCAAGCTCATCGACCCGGCGACCATGACCCGGCTCACCGACCTCGCCGACCTCGACCCGAAGCTGGTCGCCGAGGACTTCACCGAACCCCGGGCGGCGGCCGCGCTGCGCGAGACGGAGGTCATCGTCAGCAGCTGGGGCTGCCCGCCGCTCACGGCCGGGGTACTGGCCGCGGCTCCCCGTCTGCGGGCGGTCGTCCACGCGGCCGGCTCCGTCAAGCACCACATCACCGAGGCCTGCTGGGAGCGCGGCATCCAGGTCACGTCGGCGGCCTGGGCGAACGCACTGCCGGTCGCGGAGTACACCGTCGCCCTGATCCTGCTCGCCAACAAGCAGCTGCTGCGCATCCGCGACGACTACCGGCGCCGCCGCGCCCCGCACGACTGGCAGGGCGCCTACGCCCGGGCCGGCAACTACCGCCGTACGGTCGGCATCGTCGGCGCCTCCCGCATCGGCCGCCGCGTCCTGGACCTGCTGCGCCCCCACGACCTGGACCTTCTCCTGTACGACCCCTACGTCCCGCCCGCCGAGGCGCAGGCACTGGGTGCGCGGCCGGTCGGCCTGGACGAGCTGTGCGCCGCGTCGGACGTGGTCAGCGTGCACGCCCCCGAGCTGCCCGAGACCCGGCATCTGATCGACGCGGACCGGCTGGCGCTCATGCACACCGGCGCCACGCTCATCAACACCTCCCGCGGCTCCCTGATCGACCAGGAGGCGCTGACGGCGGAACTGACCGCGGGCCGTCTCGACGCGGTCCTGGACGTCACCGTCCCGGAGGTCCTGCCTCCCGACTCCCCGCTCTACGACCTGCCGAACGTGCTCCTGACCCCGCACATCGCGGGCTCCCTCGGCAACGAACTGCACCGCATGGCCGCGGCCGCGGCCGACGAACTGGAGCGGTACGCCACGGGCCGCCCCTTCGCCCACCCGGTCGGCCGAGCGGAATGGCACCGCTCGGCGTGAACGGGGCGCACGGCGGTGGTGAACCGCTCCGTGCGTGAGCCGCACGCCCACGGTGGTCGCGCACGGCGCGCACGGCGAAGGGGCCGGTCGGACGAACCGACCGGCCCCTTCGTGCACGGGCCGCACCCCGCGGCGGTGCACCGACCGCGGGCATGGCGAACGCCGTGATCAGGCCTTCTTGGTCTCCCAGAAGATCTTGTCGATCTCGGCGATCAGCTCGAGGGCCTTCTCGCCCGTCTTCGGGTCGGTGGAGGCCTTGGCGGCCGACAGGGCCTTCAGGGTGTCGTTGACCAGCTGGTGCAGCTGCGGGTACTTCTCGAAGTGCGGGGCCTTGAAGTAGTCGCTCCACAGCACGGAGACGTGGTGCTTCGCGAGCTCGGCGCGCTGCTCCTTGATGACCGTGGCACGAGCCTGGAAGTGCGGGTCGTCGTTGCCGGCCATCTTCTCCTGCACGGCCTTCACCGACTCCGCCTCGATGCGGGCCTGGGCCGGGTCGTACACGCCGCAGGGCAGGTCGCAGTGGGCGCTGACCTTGACCTTGGGGGCAAACAGGCGGGAAAGCATGGAGCATTCCTTCCTCGTGATCGTCTTCTCAGGTGGGACATTACTCCCTGCGGCACGGCTTTTCGCGAGTGCCCCCTTGGGCTTAGGACAAAAGTCCAGGGTCAGACTGGGACTGGTGGACGATCGGACCGGGGAGGTACGGGTGATGCCGGAGCTGTCGCAGGGCACCGAGCAGGGCAGGGGCGCCGACCCGCCCTTCGGCTGGGTGGAGGTCACGGGCCCGTCGATGGTGCCGACGCTCTACCACGGCGACCAGCTGCTGGTGCGGTACGGGAGCCGGGTCCGCCCGGGCCACATCATCGTCCTGCGCCATCCGCTGCAGCAGAACCTGCTGGTCGTCAAGCGCGCGGCCGAGCGCCGTGAGGGCGGCTGGTGGGTGCTCGCCGACAACGCCTTCGGTACGACCACCGACAGCGAGGACTACGGCGTCGTACCGGACGAGCTGGTCGTCGGCCGGGTGCTGTTCCGCTTCCGCCGCCCGCCGGAGCCGGATCAGCGCTCGCCGCTGGCCGTCGTGCGCTGGGCGCTGTCGGCCGCGAGGCCCGTGTTCGCCGACCGGTCGGCCTCCAGGCGCTTGCGGGCCCGGTAGGCGGCCACGTTGGCGCGGGTGGCGCAGCGGTCGGAGCAGTAGCGCCGGGAACGGTTGGTGGAGGTGTCCAGGAACGCGTTGCGGCAGGGCGCGGCCTCGCACAGGCCCAGGCGGTCCACGCCGTACTCGGTCAGGTGGAACGCCAGGCCCATCGCCGCGATGGCGGCGTAGCCGGCCGTCGCGTTGGACGGGTGGTCGGCCAGGTGCATGTGCCACAGCGGGCGGCCGTCGTCGTCGCGGTGGTCGTGGCCGGAGACCTGCGGGCTGACCGGGAACTCCAGCAGCAGCGCGTTCAGCAGGTCCACCGCGCGGGTCTCGTCGCCCTCGGCGGCGGCCTCGAAGACGGCGCGCAGCCGCGCCCGGACCGAGCGGAACCGGGTGACGTCCGCGTCGGTGGCCCGGCGGGCCGCCGACTGGTTGGCGCCGAACAGCTCCCGGACGGCCTCCACCGAGGTCAGGGAGTCCTTGCCGCGGGCCGGCTCTTCGCTGTTCACGAGCCGTACGGCGTAATCCGAGTAATAGGCCAGTTCCACTTGTAGTCCTTACGAGGGCGCTCTATGGTCGTGGGTGCGGTCGCGTAACAGCCGGTCGTGGTTACAGGGTATTACGGTCATCCATGACGGAGGGGCAGCGGCGACGGGCGCGCTGCTGCGCGCGCTCACGTAGCGGAGCTCCGGGGGTGGCGGGACGCGAAAAGGGCGGTACGGCCAGGCCGTACCGCCCCTTCCCCGTGTGCGTGCGCCTACAGCACCTTGGACAGGAAGGACTTCGTCCGGTCGTGCTGCGGGTTGGTCAGGACCTCGCGCGGGTGGCCGGACTCGACCACCACACCGCCGTCCATGAAGACCAGGCTGTCGCCCACCTCGCGGGCGAAGCCCATCTCGTGCGTGACGACGACCATCGTCATGCCCGACTCGGCCAGGTCCCGCATGACGTCGAGGACGTCACCCACGAGCTCGGGGTCCAGCGCCGAGGTCGGCTCGTCGAACAGCATCAGCTTCGGGTCCATCGCCAGCGCCCGGGCGATCGCCACGCGCTGCTGTTGGCCGCCGGAGAGCTGCGAGGGGTAGTTGCGCGCCTTGTCCGCCAGGCCCACGCGCTCCAGCAGCTGCATGGCGCGTTCCCGGGCCTGCGTCTTGCCGGTGCCCTTGACCTGCATCGGCGCTTCCATGACGTTTTCCACGGCCGTCATGTGCGGGAAGAGGTTGAACCGCTGGAACACCATCCCGATGTCCCGGCGCTTGCGCGCGACCTCGCTGTCCTTCAGCTCGTACAGCTTGTCGCCCTTCTGGCGGTAGCCGACCAGCTCGCCGTCGACGTACAGCCGGCCGGCGTTGATCTTCTCGAGGTGGTTGATGCACCGCAGAAAGGTCGACTTGCCGGAGCCGGACGGGCCGATCAGGCAGAACACCTCGCCCTGCTTGACCTCCAGGTCGATGCCCTTGAGCACCTCGACGGCGCCGAAGCTCTTGTGGACGCCCTCGGCCTTCACCATCGAGACGGTGGACTTCGCGGTGGCGGTGTCCGTCTGCACGGGCTCCGCCGTCTTGTCGGTCTTCACCGGCTTCGCCATCTTGTCGGTCATGCCGTGGCCCCCTTCCGGCCGGACAGGGAGAGCACGTTCTTCCTGATCTTCTGCCACGGCGTCGCCGGCAGCTGGCGCGTGGAGCCGCGGGCGTAGTAGCGCTCCAGGTAGTACTGGCCCACGCTGAACACCGAGGTCAGCAGCAGGTACCAGGCGGCGGCCAGGAACAGCATCTCGGCCGGGGCACCGGAGGTCTGACCGATGTCCTGCGCGACGCGCAGCAACTCGGAGTACTGGACGACCGAGACCAGCGAGGTCGTCTTCAGCATGTTGATGACCTCGTTGCCCGTCGGCGGCACGATCACGCGCATCGCCTGCGGGATGACGATCCGGCGCAGCGTCTTGCTGTGGCTCATGCCCAGCGCGTGCGCCGCCTCCGTCTGGCCCTCGTCGACCGCGAGCAGCCCGGCGCGGCAGATCTCCGCCATGTACGCGGCCTCGTTGAGGCCGAGGCCGAGCAGCGCGGTCAGGAACGGGGTCATGAAGTCCGACCACTCGTCCTTGTAGATCGGCCCGAGGTTGATGTACTCGAAGACCAGACCCAGGTTGAACCAGACGATCAGCTGGACCAGCACCGGGGTGCCGCGGAAGAACCAGATGTAGAACCAGGCGATCGACGAGGTCACCGGGTTCTTCGACAGCCGCATCACCGCGAGCACGATGCCGCCGACCACGCCGATCAGCATGGACAGGATGGTCAGCAGCAGGGTGTTGCCCACGCCGCTGAGCACGCGGTGGTTGAAGAAGTAGTCGGGAATCGCACCCCAGTTGATCTTGCCCTGGGAGAACGCGTAGACGATGCCGCCCAGCAGGGCGAGCGCGATGACGGCGGAGACGTACCGTCCGTAGTGACGCACCGGGATGGCCTTGATGGCCTCCGCACCGGCCGGCGGGGTGGCCGCCGGTTCCGTCGTCTTGTCTATGTCAACAGTCACGGGTGCTGCCTTTCAGTGCCCGCAGATGCGTACGAGCGGTCACTTGCCGCCGTTGACGGCGGCCTGCTTCACGGCACCGGCCGTGACGCCCCACTTCTGGAGGATCTTGTTGTAGTCGCCGTTCTTGATGATCGCGTCCAGCGCGGCCTTCAGGGCGTCGCGCACCTGTGTGTTGCCCTTGGCGACGGCGATGCCGTACGGGGCGGCCTCGACCTGGTCGCCGACGATCTGGAAGTCGTTGCCGCCGCCGGAGGTCTTCACCGCGTACGCGGCGACCGGGAAGTCGGAGGAGCCGGCGTTGGCGCCGCCCGCGCGCAGCCGGGTCTGGGCCTGCTGGTCGGTGTCGAAGGCCTCGATCGACAGCGTCTTGCCCGCCGGGCACTTCTTCGCCTCGCCCTTGGCGAGGTCCTCGGAGGTCGTGCCGCGCTGCACCACGATCTTCTTGCCGCACAGGTCGGCCCAGGTCTTGATGCCCTGGTCCTTGCCCTTCTGGGTGTAGATCGAGACACCGGCGGTGAAGTAGTCGACGAAGTCCACGCCCTCGCCGACCTTCTTGCCCGTGTCCGCGTCGATGCCCTGCTGGCGGTCCTTGGTGTCGGTCATCGCGGACATGGCGATGTCGTAGCGCTTGGAGCGCAGACCGGTGATCAGGGTGTCGAAGGTGCCGTTCTCGAACTGGAACTTCACGCCGAGCTGCTTGCCCAGGGCGTCGGCGATGTCGGGGTCGATGCCGGCCGTGTTGCCGGAGCTGTCCCGGAACTCCACCGGCGCGTACGCGATGTCCGAGCCGACCTTGATGACACCCTTGTCACGGACGGACTTGGGGAGCAGGTCGGCGAGCGGAGCGTTGGTGGAGGCCCCGCCGCTGCTCTGGGAACCGCTGTCCTTCTTGGTCTGGTCACCACAGCCGGTGAGCAGCAGTGCGCCTGCGACCGCGATCGCACCGACCGCTGCTAGCCGTGAGTGCGCGGCGGTCGTACGACGGGTGGAGCTTGCGGTCATCGTGGGTTCCTCCGGCGGGATGGATGGTGCCGATGGTTACGGCAGTGCCGATGGGTCGACGAGAACACACACCTTCGAGTGTCGCGACCTCGTGTGATTACGGCATCTTGCCATTCGGACTCCGACATTCAGGTGACTCGCCATGTCAAAATCGGATAACGGGCGACACCCGAACCGCATCACTCCGGTACATCACAGCGCATGTTCTGCGGGAATCCAGGCTTCCGGCCGGAAGATCTTCGGCGCATCTCACGATGTGGGCCACAGGTGCGGCCTGGACGTGTCCGCTTGAGTCTGTGTTGAGGGTTTGTCCAGACCTTGTCCGCATATTCGGCCATGAGCGAAGCCGCGCCATGCGTCTGACGTGTGACCTTCGCGGTATCGACTCGTCGGCGACACCGTCCGTCGGGTAAGAAGGTTCTTTACACCCCTCATCCGGGGCTCAGGGCGCGTGTGCGGCGCGCCCGTCGCGTAGCTGCCCGTACGCATCAGTCAAACCGGGCCGTACGCGGTGCCCGCCCGCCCCTCACCAGGGGCGGTCACAAACCCTCAAACCATGAACACTTAAGGGGTAAAGAGAAAGTGGCAGCGGAGATCGTCAATCCTCGCAGCGAGAGCAAAGCGGATCAGGAGGGCGGTGCGGAGCCCCTCGATTCCTTCGATCCGGTGTTCGCGCTGCACCGTGGCGGCAAGATGGCCGTGCAGGCCACCGTGCCGGTCCGCGACAAGGACGACCTGTCCCTCGCGTACACCCCCGGCGTCGCGCGCGTGTGCACCGCGATCGCGGAGCAGCCGGAGCTGGTCAACGACTACACCTGGAAGTCGTCCGTGGTCGCCGTGGTGACCGACGGCACGGCGGTGCTGGGACTCGGGGACATCGGCCCCGAGGCCTCCCTTCCGGTCATGGAAGGCAAGGCGATCCTCTTCAAGCAGTTCGGCGGCGTCGACGCGGTGCCGATCGCGCTCGCCTGCACCGACGTCGACGAGATCGTCGAGACCGTGGTGCGCCTCGCGCCGTCCTTCGGTGGTGTGAACCTCGAGGACATCTCGGCGCCGCGGTGCTTCGAGATCGAGCGGAAGCTGCAGGAGCGGCTGGACATCCCGATCTTCCACGACGACCAGCACGGTACGGCCGTGGTGACGCTCGCCGCGCTGCGCAACGCCGCGCGGCTGAGCGGCCGGGAGATCGGGCAGCTGCGCGCCGTCATCTCCGGCGCGGGTGCGGCCGGTGTGGCCATCGCGAAGATGCTGATCGAGGCCGGGATCGGGGACGTGGCCGTCACCGACCGCAAGGGTGTCGTCTCCTCGGACCGTGAGGACCTCACCTCCGTGAAGCGTGAGCTGGCGTCCTTCACGAACAAGGCCGGGCTGAGCGGGTCGCTCGAGGACGCGCTGGCCGGGGCGGACGTCTTCATCGGCGTCTCCGGCGGCACGGTGCCGGAGGCCGCGGTGGCGTCCATGGCCGAGGGCGCGTTCGTGTTCGCCATGGCCAACCCGAACCCGGAGGTCCACCCCGACGTCGCGCACAAGTACGCGGCGGTCGTGGCGACCGGGCGGTCCGACTTCCCGAACCAGATCAACAACGTGCTGGCGTTCCCGGGCATCTTCGCGGGCGCGCTGCAGGTGCGGGCCACGCGGATCACCGAGGGCATGAAGATCGCGGCGGCCGAGGCGCTGGCGTCGGTCGTCGGGGACGACCTGGCGGCCGACTACGTCATCCCGTCGCCCTTCGACGAGCGGGTCGCCCCGGCCGTCACCGCGGCGGTCGCGGCTGCGGCTCGGGCGGAGGGTGTGGCTCGGCGGTAACGCCTGTCGCTGCGCCGGCCTGACCGGCTTTGCCGATGACCCCGTCCCGGGTGGGCGGGGTCGTTCGCGTTGTGCCTGCCGGCGGCGCGTGCGTTGTGCCTGCGGCGCCGGGTCGTTGTTCGTCTGCGGGTGCGTTGTGGCTGGTCGCGCAGTTTCCCACGCCCCTTTTTTGCCTGCGGCGGCCCGTTTTCGCCTGCGGCGGCCCGTTTCCGTCCGGTGGACGGTTGCGCCGTGTGCGGCCACCGCTTGTCGGGGGGCGGTGCGCAAGAGGGTGTGTGTCACAGCGCGGTGGCGTTCCGTATGGGCCGTGGGGAACCTATCGTCGGGGGCATGTTCGCTGTCTATGCCGCTCGAATCGACCGCGACCAGCCGTTGAACGGACTGGAGTTGGGGGAACGCCCCGCTCCCGAGGTCCGTCCCGGGTGGAGCACCGTCAATGTCAAGGCCGCCTCCCTCAACCACCACGACCTGTGGTCCCTGCGCGGCGTGGGCCTCGCAGAGGACAAGCTGCCGATGATCCTCGGCTGTGACGCCGCGGGTGTCGACGAGGACGGCAACGAGGTCGTCCTGCACTCCGTGATCGGCCAGAGCGGCCACGGTGTCGGGCCCAAGGAGCCCCGGTCGATCCTGACCGAGCGCTACCAGGGAACCTTCGCCGAGCAGGTGGCCGTTCCCACCTGGAACGTGCTGCCGAAGCCGAAGGAGCTGTCGTTCGAGGAGGCCGCCTGCCTGCCGACCGCGTGGCTGACGGCGTATCGGATGCTGTTCACCAATGCCGGGGTACGGCCCGGCGACTCCGTGCTGGTGCAGGGCGCCGGCGGAGGTGTCGCCAGCGCGGCGATCGTGCTCGGCAAGGCCGCCGGGCTGCGGGTCTTCGCGACCAGCCGGGACGAGGCCAAGCGGAAGCGGGCGCTGGAGCTCGGCGCCGTGGAGGCCCTGGAGTCGGGGGCGCGGCTGCCGCAGCGGGTGGACGCGGTCATCGAGACCGTGGGCGCCGCCACCTGGTCCCACTCCGTGAAGTCGCTGCGGCCCGGGGGCACGCTCGTCATTTCCGGGGCGACCAGCGGCGACCGGCCCTCGCACGCGGAGCTGACGCGGATCTTCTTCCTGGAGCTGAAGATCGTCGGCTCGACCATGGGCACCAAGGACGAGCTGGAGGATCTGCTCGCCTTCTGCGCCGCCACCGGCGTACGGCCCGTCATCGACGAGGTGCTCCCCATGGACCGGGCCCGTGAGGGCTTCGAGCGGATGGAGTCCGGGGAGCTCTTCGGGAAGGTCGTGCTCACCAACTCCTGACAGGGGGGAAGTCCTCCCGAGGGTGTGCGGCAAGGCGGGTCCGCGGGTCGGGCCCGCCTTTTTCGCGCCCCTGCTGTCAACTTCTGTTGACAGGGCGCAGATGTCAACGTAGGTTGACTGCATGAGTGAAGCCACCGATCTCGCCGAGCGGGCGGGAGACCGGGATCCGCGGGTGGGACTGCGGGCCGTGGCCGCGCTGCGCCGGCTGCTGGAGCAGCTGGAGGCGGTGCAGGTGCGCAGCGCCCGGAACCAGGGCTGGTCGTGGCAGGAGATCGCCGCGGAGCTCGGGGTCAGCAGGCAGGCCGTGCACAAGAAGTACGGGAGGCATTGATGTTCGAGCGGTTCACCAAGGACGCCCGGGACGTCGTCCAGGGGGCGGTGGCCCAGGCGGGCCGGGAAGGCGCACAGAGCGTCGATGCCGGGCATCTGCTGATCGCCCTGCTCGACCGGGAGGGCAGCCGTGGGGCGTTCGCGCTCGCTGCTCTGGGCGGCGAGAGGTGGCGGGAGTCGGTGCGGCGGGACGTGGGTGAGGCGCGGCGGCGCGGCGGACTCACCCGGGCCGACGCGGACGCCCTCGCGGGGCTGGGGATCGATGTGTCCGAGATCGTGGCCCGTGTGGAGGAGACGCACGGCGTCGGGGCCATGGCCGGTGACAGCGGGGACGGCCGGTGGCGGTCCGGGCGGCGGCCGAGTTTCGGCCGGGGAGCCAAGGACGTGCTGGAGAAGTCGCTGCGGATGGCGCTCGCGCGGCGGGACCGGCGCATCGGCGACGAGCATCTGCTGCTGGCACTGACCGTCCTGCCGGGGATCGCGGGCGAGGTGCTCGCCGACCACGGGGTGACGCACACGTCGGTGAGCCGGGTGCTGTACGGCGGGGGAGAGGCGAAGGCCGGCTGAACCGGCCCCGCCGTCCCGTCACACCTTCGGCGAGCGCAGTATCGCCCCGATATGGGCGGCCGCCGTGGACAGATGGCGGCGCGCGTCACGCAGCTGGTCGGCGTCCACGCCGTGGTCGCGGGCGGCGTCGCGGATGTCGTCGCGGAAGCGGTCCAGGAGCCGGTCGAGGTCACGGGCCGGCTCGCCGGTGAGGGGCTCATGGGCCCAGGAGGGCTCGTACACGGCCGGGAAGTCCTCCGGCGTCCGCTCGTACTCCGGCTGCGCAGACGGCTTCCCGGGGGCCGTGTAGCCCCACCCGAAGTCCTTGCCGAAGTCCTTGCCGAAGTCGCCGAACTCCTTGGCCAGCTCGGTCAGCCCCTCCTTCACGCCGGTCGGCCAGTCGCCGCGCGCGAAGTGGTCCTGCACGTGCTCCTGCACCCGGTGGGCGATGCGCTGCAGCTCCTCCTGCGCCTGGGCGCGGGCCTGCTCCTGGGCCTCCTTGGCCTGGCGCCGGGCCCGCTGGGCCTCCTCGCGGGCCCGGCGGCTCTCGTCCTTGGCGCGCCGGGCCTGCTCCTTCCACTCCTGCTTGACGCGGCGCATCTCCTCCTTGGCGGCGCGCCACGCCTCCCTTTCGTCGCCCTCACCGAGGCCGGACAGGTCCGGGGCGTCCTGGGCGCGGCTCGTCCGGCCGCGGCGGGCCTCGCTCGCCGCGGCGCGCATCTCGCGGCGCAGGTCGCCCGCGGCGCCGCGCACGTCGGCGCGGATCTCGGCGGCCAGTTCGGCGACCGACTCGCGGATCTCCAGCTCGAGATCGGCCAGTTCCCCGCTGCGGTCGGCCAGCTCGGCGCGGCCGGCGTCGGTGATGGCGTACACCTTGCGGCCGCCCTCGGTGGTGTGGGTGACCAGGCCCTCGGCCTCCAGCTTCGCCAGCCGCGGGTAGACGGTGCCGGCCGACGGCGCGTACAGCCCCTGGAAGCGCTCCTCCAGGAGGCGGATCACCTCGTAGCCGTGGCGGGGGGCCTCGTCGAGGAGCTTCAGCAGGTACAGACGCAGGCGGCCGTGGGCGAAGACGGGAGGCATCTCAGAGCACCTTCTTGTCGGTCGTGCCGTCGGCCGGGGCACCGGATCCACCCGCGCCCGGACCGGAAACGGAATTCTCCCCCGAGGTGCCGCCGGAGCCCGCGGCCGGGCCGTCGTCGTACGGCCGCGCCTCCCAGGGCTCGTCCTCCGCCAGGGGCCGTCGCAGCAGGGCGATGGAGCCGGAGACGGTGGTCGCCTTCAGCCGGCCGCTGCCCGCGCCGAGCCGGCCGGTGATCCGCTTGGCGCCCCACTGGCCGGTGACGCGCAGGTCCTCGAAGGCGTTGGAGACCGAGCCGCTCGCGGTGTTCGCCTCCACCCGGGTGTCCGCCGGATGCGGCAGGCGGATGGCGATCTCACCCGAGACGCTGGTCAGACTGACGTCGGTGGGATGGCCGGCGGGGTCCAGGTCCACGATCATCGAACCGCTCACCGAATCCGCTCTGACCGCTGAACCGGAACCGTCCACCACGGTCAGGTCGCCGGAGACGGAGTTGAAGCGCAGATCGCCGCGCAGGGCCTGCGCCTCCACGTTCCCCGAGACGGTGTCGGCGCGCACCGGGCCGCCGAGACCGACCAGGGTGGTGTCCCCGGTGACCCCCTTGACCTCGGCGCGGCCGTCGATCCCGGACACCACGGCCTCGGCGCCGACGACGCCCACCTCCACCCGGGTGTGCGCGGGCACGGCGAGGGAGACGACGGCGCTGCGCCGCCGGCCCTTGCGGTCGAGCCACTTCAAAAAGCCCTTCCAGGGCAGGTCCTCGTACGCCACCGTCAGGGTGCCGCCCTGCTGGGTGACCAGCAGCGGCGGCCCGTCGATCTCGGAGACCTCCAGGCGGGCGGCACCCTCGTCCGTGCCCACCACGTTCACCGTGCCGCTGACGATGCGCACATGGAGCTCGCTCACCGGCTCGTCGAAGGTGAGCTTCTGCGGCTCTGCGACGGACCACTCGGACATGGGAGACCTCCTCGACCTCCTCGACACGCCATATCGCGTCTTACGTGATTCACGATATATCGCGGTGGCGGGAAGTCAAGACACCCGTTCTGGTGATCAGGGAGAGCGGGGGACGGCGGCACGGCCTTAGCGTGGGGACATGCCGACGGAAGACGCCCCTGGCCGCGGCCGCCCGCCCGGCGGCGCCGCGTCCGGCGGGCTGCTGCTCTGCCGTGCCGCACCCCCCGCCGTCACCCCCACCGCCCACCTGCTGCGCGAGCCCATGCTGCTCGCCGGGGCCGGCGAGGGGTGGACCGTCCTGGTGCCCGAGGGGCGTCCCTGGCGCGACGGCGGCGAACCGGTCGACCGGGTCCTCACCGGCTGGGCCACCGCCCTCGCCGTCGCCGCGCCCTGGCCCGTACTCGCCCTGTGGTGGGACACCGACCGCGCCGGCTACACCCTCGCCTCCGGGTTCCGCCGCCCCGTCGGGTACGTCTGGCTGGCCAACGGCACCGCCGCCGGCGAGGACGAGGCGATGCGTACCTTCGCCGCCCGGCTCGGCCTCGACCCCGTCCTGGACGTGCAGGCCCTGGACCACCTCACCCGCCCCGACGCGGCCGCCGACGCCCGCGCCCGGCTGCGCGGCCTCCTCGCCGTCCTCACCCGGGCCGGCGTCACCCTGCCGTCCGGCCTCGACCCCGGCGCCCCCGGCGACCGGCTGCGGCAGGCCGCCCTGCGCCACCCCGGCGTCCGCGAGCTTCAGGCGCACACCCTGCGCGAGACACTGCGCGGCGAGCTGGACGCGGTCGAACGCGCCGCCCTGGCCCCCTGGCTGCCCTGGGCCACCACCCCGCAGGCACGCGCCCTGGGCGTCGCCCAGCTCGCGACGGGCCTCTCGCTCGCCCTGTGGGGCCTGCGCCGGCACAGCGGCGGCTGGACGGCGGCGGGGACGCTGCTGCTGGCCCACGGCGCACTGGGCCTGACGTACGCACTCAGCCATCCCCGCGACTGACCGCCGGCTGGAGGATGGAGGAGCGCACCCACCCGCGCGTGCGCGACTGACAGTCGGCTGGAGGAGCGCACCCACCCGCGCGTGCGCGACTGACAGCCGGCTGGAGGAGCGCACCCACCCGCCTGCGCGGACGGCGCCGGCGCGAACGGCCCCAGAAACGGCACAGGGCGCCCGTGGGCGCCCTGGCACGCAGGCCCTGGCACGCAGGCGCCCGCACGCACGCGCGCGGTGTTGCCCGGCTACTCCTCGTCGTCCTCGTCGTCCAGCCGCGCCAGCCAGGTCGCAAGGCGTTCCACCGGGACCTCGAAGTCCGGGTTCAGATCGACGAACGTCCGCAACTGCTCGGCGAGCCACTCGAAGGTGACTTCCTCCTCGCCGCGCCGCTTCTCCAGTTCTTCGATGCCACGGTCGGTGAAGTACATGAGGTCAAGGATAAGTGGGCGCAAACGGCCGGGCCGCACCCCCTGAGCAGGGGTGCGGCCCGGTCACGTACGACCCGCCGGAGCGGTTACGCCTCGAACACCTCGCGCACGAGCTGCTCCTGCTCGGCCTGGTGCCGCTTGGCCGAACCGACCGCCGGGGACGAGCCGTGCGGACGCGAGATGCGGCGCAGGCGCTCGCCGGCCGGGATGTCCGCGCCGACCGCCAGGTCCAGGTGGTCGATCAGGTTCAGGGCGATGAACGGCCAGGCGCCCTGGTTGGCCGGCTCCTCCTGGGCCCACAGGTACTTCTCGGCGTTCGGGTACTTCGCGATCTCGGCCTGCAGCTCCGCACCCGGCAGCGGGTACAGGCGCTCCAGACGGAGGATTGCGGTGTCCGTGACGCCCCGCTTCTTGCGCTCGGCGTCGAGGTCGTAGAAGACCTTGCCGGAGCAGAAGACGACCTTGCGGACCGCGCTCGCCTCCACCGAGGAGTCACCGATGACCGGCTGGAACTCGCCGGTGGTGAAGTCCTCCGCCTTCGACGCGGCGGCCTTCAGACGCAGCATCGACTTGGGCGTGAAGACGACCAGCGGCTTGTGGTGCGGGTTGTGCACCTGCCACCGCAGGAGGTGGAAGTAGTTCGCCGGGGAGGTCGGCATGGCGACCGTCATGTTGTTCTGCGCGCACAGCTGCAGGAACCGCTCCGGGCGGGCCGAGGAGTGGTCCGGGCCCTGGCCCTCGTAGCCGTGCGGCAGCAGCAGCGTGACGCCGGAGGTCTGGCCCCACTTCTGCTCGGCGGAGGAGATGAACTCGTCCACCACCGTCTGGGCGCCATTGACGAAGTCGCCGAACTGGGCCTCCCACAGCACGAGCGCGTTCGGGCGGGCCAGCGAGTAGCCGTACTCGAAGCCCATCGCCGCGTACTCGGACAGCAGGGAGTTGTAGACGTTCAGCCGCGCCTGGTCCTCGGAGAGGTACTGCAGCGGCGTGTACTCCTCGCCGGTGCTGCGGTCGATGATGACCGCGTGGCGCTGGCCGAAGGTGCCGCGCTGGGAGTCCTGGCCCGCCAGACGGACCGGCACGCCCTCCAGCAGCAGCGAACCGAACGCCAGGGTCTCGCCCATGCCCCAGTCGATCGTGCCGTCCTCGACCATGGCCGCCCGGCGCTGCAGCTGCGGCTGCAGACGCGGGTGGACGGTGATGTGGTCGGGCACGTTGACCTGGGACTCGGCGATCCGCTTGACGACCTCCGCGGAGATCGCGGTCGGCACCGCGACCGGGAAGCCGTCCTGCGGCTCGGCGGCGTCGCCGCCGGCCGGCTGCGAGGTGGCCTCGCGGACCTCGGTGAAGACCTTCTCCAGCTGGCCCTGGTAGTCCTGCAGCGCCTGCTCGGCCTCTTCCAGGGTGATGTCGCCGCGACCGATCAGGGACTCGGTGTACAGCTTGCGAACCGAGCGCTTCTTGTCGATCAGGTCGTACATCAGCGGCTGGGTGAAGGCCGGGTTGTCCGACTCGTTGTGACCGCGGCGGCGGTAGCAGATGAGGTCGATCACCACGTCCTTGTTGAACGCCTGGCGGAACTCGAACGCCAGCCGCGCGACGCGGACGACGGCCTCGGGGTCGTCGCCGTTCACGTGGAAGATCGGGGCCTCGATCATGCGGGCCACGTCCGTCGCGTACATGGAGGAACGCGAGGACTCGGGGGCCGCGGTGAAGCCGACCTGGTTGTTGATGACGATGTGGACCGTGCCGCCGGTGCGGTAGCCGCGCAGCTGCGACATGTTCAGGGTCTCGGCCACCACGCCCTGGCCCGCGAAGGCCGCGTCGCCGTGGATCGCCACCGGCAGGACCGTGAAGTCCGTGCCGCCCTTGTTGATGATGTCCTGCTTGGCGCGGGCGACGCCCTCCAGGACCGGGTCGACCGCCTCCAGGTGCGAGGGGTTGGCCACGAGCGAGACCTTGATCTGCTCGCCGTCCAGGCCGGTGAAGGTGCCCTCGGCGCCCAGGTGGTACTTCACGTCGCCGGAGCCGTGCATCGACTTCGGGTCGAGGTTGCCCTCGAACTCGCGGAAGATCTGCGCGTACGACTTGCCGACGATGTTGGCCAGCACGTTCAGGCGGCCGCGGTGGGCCATGCCGATGACGACCTCGTCCAGCCGGGACTCGGCGGCGGAGTCGATGACCGCGTCCAGCAGCGGGATGACGGACTCGCCGCCCTCCAGCGAGAAGCGCTTCTGGCCGACGTACTTCGTCTGCAGGAACGTCTCGAAGGCTTCCGCGGCGTTCAGGCGGCGCAGGATGCGCAGCTGCTCCTCGCGCTCCATCTTGGAGTGCGGGCGCTCCACACGGTCCTGGATCCACTTGCGCTGCTTGGGGTCCTGGATGTGCATGAACTCGATGCCGGTGGTGCGGCAGTACGAGTCGCGCAGCACGCCGAGGATGTCGCGCAGCTTCATCATCGACTTGCCGGCGAAGCCGCCGACGGCGAACTCGCGCTCCAGGTCCCACAGGGTGAGGCCGTGCTCGACGATGTCCAGGTCGGGGTGCTTGCGCTGCTTGTACTCCAGCGGGTCGGTGTCGGCCATGACGTGGCCGCGGACCCGGTAGGAGTGGATCAGCTCGAAGACGCGGGCGGCCTTGGTGACGTCGTCGTCGTGGCTGGCGTCGATGTCCTTGAGCCAGCGGACCGGCTCGTAGGGGATGCGCAGCGCCTCGAAGATGTCGTCGTAGAAGCCCTTCTCGCCCAGGAGGAGGTTCGCGACGATCCGCAGGAACTCGCCGGAGGCGGCGCCCTGGATGACCCGGTGGTCGTAGGTCGACGTGAGCGTCATGACCTTCGAGATGCCGAGCTTGTTCAGGGTGTCCTGGCTGGTGCCCTGGAACTCCGCCGGGTAGTCCATGGAGCCGACGCCCATGATCACCGACTGGCCGGGCATGAGGCGCGGCACGGAGTGGACGGTGCCGAGGCCGCCGGGGTTGGTCAGGGAGACCGTGACACCGGTGAAGTCGTCCATCGTCAGCTTGCCGTCGCGGGCGCGGCGGACGATGTCCTCGTAGGCCTGCCAGAACTCGAAGAAGTTCAGCGTCTCGGCCTTCTTGATCGCCGCGACGACGAGCTGGCGGTCGCCGTTGGGCTTGACCAGGTCGATGGCGAGACCGAGGTTGACGTGCTCCGGCTTGACCAGGGTCGGCTTGCCGTCCTTGAGCTGGTACGACCAGTTCATCGCCGGCATGGCCTTGATGGCCTGCACCATCGCGTACCCGATGAGGTGCGTGAAGGAGATCTTCCCGCCGCGGGCGCGCTTGAGGTGGTTGTTGATGACGATGCGGTTGTCGAAGAGCAGCTTCACCGGGACCGCGCGCACCGAGGTGGCGGTCGGCATCTCCAGCGAGGCGTCCATGTTCTTCGCGACCGCGGCGGACGGACCGCGCAGCGTCACGAGCTCCGGGCCGGCCGGCGCCTCCTTGGCGGGCTGCGCCTTCGCCGCGGGCTGAGCGGGCGCCTGTGCGGGACGCGCCGGCTGAGCCTGGGCGGGGGCGGCCTTCGCCGCGGGGGCGGGAGCCTTGGCCGGAGCGGCGGCCGCGGGCTTCGCAGCCGCGGGAGCCGGAGCGGCGCTCGGCGCCGGAGCGGCCGGCGCGGCGGCCTGCGGGGCCGGGGTGGGGGGCGTCGTGGTGGGGGTCTGCGCGGCCCCCGCGGCCGCGCCGCCCGACGCAACCGGGGCTCCTGCGGCCCCCGGCTTGTAGTCGGCGAAGAAGTCCCACCAGGCACGGTCTACCGAGTTCGGGTCCTGGAGGTACTGCTGATAGATCTCGTCGACGAGCCACTCATTCGGACCGAACGCAGCAGCGGGGTTCTTTCCCGCTTGGTCGGCGTCGGTCGTAGGTGCGCTCGATGCGTTACTGGGGGACTGTGGCGACACGGCGGCAACCGCCCTCTTCCGCTTCACAAGGTGATGGACAGCGGGAATAAAGGCTACGCCTCCCTGAGGGTGAAGGTCAGGCCGGGCCCGTTCATCGTCGCGTAAGTCACATCTCAGCCCGTGTTTCGGGGCTTGAAATGGCGGGAAACAAGCGTGGTTCCGGTGTGAAAGAGGCGTGCCGGGGTACGGCAACGGGGGCCCGCCGCGTGCAGCGTGCGGGCCGTGTGCCTGATCACACGTGTCCGTCGGCGCGGATGCTCGTGGATCTTGAGGCTCCGCTTCGAACCCTACGTCAACTTTGAACGGTTGGGTCTCCCGGAAGAGTGACAAGAATCCGGCAACCTCGCTCGGATTCGGCCACCCCGATGCGGCCCCCGTGCAGGTCCACGGCCCAGCGTGCGATCGCCAGGCCCAGCCCGGTGCCGCCGTCGCTGCCGGGACCGTGCGGCCGTGTGACCACACCCCGGTTGAACCGCTCGAAGACGCGGTGCCACTCCGACTTCGGAATGCCGGGTCCCTCGTCCAGGACCTCCAGCTCCAGCGAGCCGGGCGCCTTCCCGCTGCGCGCCCGGACCGTGACCCGGCCGTGCGGCGGGCTGTGCTTGACCGCGTTGTCGATGAGGTTCGCCACGACCTGGTGGATGCGCTCCGGGTCGGCGTGTGCGGTCAGGTCGCTCGGGAAGACGTCCAGGTGCAGATGGACGTCGGCGCGGGTGTGGCTGCCGGAGCCGGAGGCGATGCCCGCGCGCGCCGAGGCGACCATGTTGGCCTCCTTCAGCACGCCGGACAGATACGGCCACACCTCGAAGCGACGTTTCTTCAGCGGTACGACGCCGTTGTCCAGCCGGGACAGGTCCAGCAGCGTCTCCACCAGCCGGCCCAGCCGCTCGGTCTGCTTCAGGGCCGTGCGCATGGTCTCGGGATCGGCCTCGGTGACGCCGTCGACGATGTTCTCCAGCACCGCGCGCAGGCCCGCGATGGGGGTGCGCAGCTCGTGCGAGACGTTCGCCACCAGCTCCTTGCGCTGGCGGTCCTGCGCCTCCAGCTCGTCCGCCATCACATTGATCGTCTGGGCGAGGTCGCCCAGCTCGTCCCAGCGGCTCTCGCGCACCCGGCGCGTGTAGTCGCCCTGCGAGATGGACCGGGCCACGGTGTTCATCTCGTCCAGCGGCGCGGTCAGCGAGTGCGCCACGAACTGGGTGATCAGCAAGGTGGCGATCATGGAGAAGACCGTGATGAAGCGCAGCTCCGTGCGGGTGCGCATGGCGATCATCATCAGTCCCGTGGTGATCAGCACCGCGATGACGACCAGCGCACCCAGCTTGGTCTTGATCGAGAACGGGCGAACGCCGCCCCAGGGCTCCCTGGGACGGCGTCGTGCGGCCGGCCGCCCGTCGCTCATGGCGCCGGCGTCTCCAGCGCGTAGCCCACACCGTGCACGGTACGGATCCGCTCGGCGCCGATCTTCCGGCGCAGCGCCTTGATGTGGCTGTCGACCGTGCGGGTGCCGGAGGCGTCCGCCCAGTCCCACACCTCCGCCAGCAGCTGCTCCCGGGAGAGCACCGCGCGCGGGGTGTTCGCCAGGCACACCAGCAGGTCGAACTCGGTGGGCGTCAGATGCACGTCCTCCGACTTCACCCGGACCCGGCGCTGCGCGTGGTCGATCTCCAGCTCGCCCAGGCGCATCACACCGCTGCGCGGCGTGGCGGCGGCCAGCGCGGCCCGCTCCACCCGGCGCAGCAGCACGTGCACGCGTGCGGCCAGCTCCCGCATCGAGAACGGCTTGGTCATGTAGTCGTCGGCCCCGACGCCCAGCCCGACCAGCATGTCGGTCTCGTCGTCGCGGGCGGTGAGCATCAGCACCGGGACCGGCCGCTGTGCCTGCACCCGCCGGCAGACCTCGAGCCCGTCGAAGCCGGGCAGCATGATGTCGAGGATCAGCAGATCGGGCTGCCAGGCCTCGGCGGTGTCGACGGCCGCCGGGCCGTCACCCGCGGTTTGCACGAGGAATCCCTCGGCGCGCAGGCGGGCCGCGATGGCGTCGACGATCGTCGGATCGTCCTCGACGACCAGGACCCGCCGCTGCGCGCCGGGGCTCGCCGTCGTGCCGCTCTGGGAGGTGTGTGTCTGCTCCATCGCCCGCCCCTGAAGTGTGCTTTCCGGAATCAGTGGGGTGATCCCTCGGTCTGCGCGTGACTGCGATTGACGCTTGAATGATCGGCGTCAGGGAAGCAGCGTACGGGGAGTCACCACGGCTTTGCTATTCAGGTCGGATCCCGAGGTGCACGACGTCGGGAACGCCTCGGGCAACGGGGATCTCTTCCGTACGCACCTGCTGGAACCCGACATTCCCCAAGGTTTCTTCGAAATCCGGAGACGGCTGGGCCGACCACACCGCGAGCACCCCGCCGGGCCTCAACACCCGTACGCAGCTTGCCAGTCCGGCCGGTGAGTACAGTCCGTCGTTGCCTTCCGTGACGGTCCAGCCGGGGCCGTTGTCGATGTCCAGGCACAGCGCGTCGAACGTGGCGGATGTCTCATTGACGTAGTCCACCAGGTCGTCGTGCACGATCTCGGTGCGCGGATCGGCCAGTGCCTCGCCGGAGAGTCCGCCGAGCGGACCGGTGCGGTGCCAGTCGATGACGGCGGATTCCCTTTCCACCACGGTGATCCGGCCCCACCGTGAATTCGCAGCCGCATGGGCCAGCGAGAAGCCGACACCGAGACCGCCGATCAGCACGTGCGGCGCGGTGCGGTCGCCGAGGGCTTCCAGCGCCGCGTCGACCAGCAGCCGCTCGCTGCGGCCGTCGGAGGTGTCCATCAGGAAGCAGCCGTTGGCGATGATCTGCAGCAGCTCGCCGTGCCGCCGCAGCACGACCTCGCCGTAGGGACCCTCGCGGCGGTCCAGGACCTCGGGACTGTCGTACGTCGTGGACATGGACCCCATCCTGCATGAACGCGGCTTTGCGGGAACCGGAATTACCTGCGACGGCGTGATCGGCGAGGCGTCCGTGCGCTCCCGCGCCCCTGGAGCGCCGGCGGCCGGCGGACGCGTAAGAACATTGAGAGGTTGCTGAGAATCCGGTCACGCGTGGCGTGGATCACAGACAGCGGGCAGTCGGGACCCGAAAGGTGGGCCGTGACGGAAGGAGCTCCTCACTGTGGAACGCACTGCGAGGGTCGACACCGCACCCGCCGACGCGCCCCTTCCGGCCGATCTGCCGGGCCTCGCGCAACTGCTGGACGGCATGCCCGGCCAGCCCCGGCGCAGAGGCCCGCGGACACACGTCGAGCCACTCGCCGATGCGGCGAAGGCCGCCCCGGCTCCCCGTGACCGGCTGCGGGCGGTACGGCCCTCGCGGCTGCTGCCACCGGCGGTTCGCCCCTGGCAGTGGCTGCCCTCTCCCCGGGCGACCCCCTTCACCTTCGCCTACGCCGCGGTCCTCGCCGTCACCTCGCTGGTCGCCGCGTACGCCGACCCCGCGGTGGTGCAGGCGCTGCAGCAGGGGTCCAGCACGGACGTCGCGCACCTGGCGCGGCACCCCGTGCTGGTGCTCGTCGGCAGTGCGCTGTGGATCGCCGGCGGGGTGTTCTCGCCGTACACGCTCGGTTTCCTGCTCGTGCTGAGTGCGCTGGAGCGGCGCATCGGCGGTCTGCGCACGGCCGGTGTCTTCCTGTGCGGGCACGTGCTGGCGACGCTGGCGACCGAGGTGCCGGTCGGGGTCGCGGTGGCCACCGGCCATCTGCCGGACACCTCGCTGCACCGCCTCGACTACGGCATCAGCTTCGGCGTCGCCGCGGGGGTGGGCGCGCTGGCCGGGCTGCTGACCCCCTGGCTGCGCTGGCCGCTGCTGGCCTGGGTCGCGCTGATCATCGGCCAGGACCTGCTGAGCTCCTACGATCCGCTCACCAGCTGGGGACACGCGATGGCGCTGACCATCGGCATCACCACCTGGCCCCGCCTGCGCCGCTGGACGGCGCCCGCACCGCACGGCGGCCGGCGCCGCATCTGAGACGGCCCAGCAGCGGCGGCGGCCCGGCGCGAGCCCGCGGGCGGCGCACGCGGGTGGCGCACGCGGGTGGGTGACGGACTGCGCAGCCCCGTGCCGTGCCGTCGCTCAGTCCGCCAGGCGTCGCGCGCTGGTCAGCGGTGCCACCACCCGCCATCCCAGCGTCTCGTACAGCGCCCGCCCGTCCGGAGTCCCGGCCAGTACGCTCGTGCGCGCGCCCGCGTCGGCCGCACCCCGCTGGAGGGTGCGCATCACCAGCGTGCCCAGCCCACGCCGCCGGTGCTCCGGCGAGGTCTCGATCATGTCCGCCACCGCGGTGCGGCCGGTCGGCGCGATCTGCCCGCTCGCCGCCCAGGAGCCGTCCGGCGCCGTGACGAGGGCGCGGAGCACGCCGCCCCGTGTCCAGGTGCGCAAGCGGTAGCCGTCCGGGACGGCGGGCGGGGCCGCGGAACCCGTGAGCGGGACGGACATCAGCCAGCCCGGTTCCGGGTCGACCCCCCAGCCGGCGCCGAGCCAGCCGCCGGCCTCGGCCGGATCCCGGAACGCCTTCAGCTGCACGCCCGCCCCGGTCACCGCGTCCGCCACCTTGCGGACGACGGCCTCCTGCACGGCGTCGCCGACCCCGGCGAACACATGGCGGCCGACGTGGTCCGGCCGTCCGACGTCGATGGTCCAGCCCCAGCCCTCGTCCACCGGCGGGGCCGCGCCCCGCGAGACGACCCACCCCTGCACCCAGGCCCGCACGATCGTGTCCGACACCCCGGTCGCCTCCTTGTCCCCGCCGTATCCCGTCCCCGCACCTCTTACCCGGATGCAGAGTAATACTCGCCAGCAGGTTTCAGTTATTACATTTCTGCCCGCCATCTCCCCGTCGCATCCCCGCCGCTTCCCCTCCGGTTCCTTGATCGCTCACAGCGAACATCCGTCTGGGAACATCCCGCGCTGCCCAAGCATTGAGTCGGTACAACTCAACTTGACTGCCGAAAGGGAGATCATGGCTTCGACGTCCGCATCGCTCACCCTCCCTGTGCTGCCGCTCGACGACGAGGTCGTGCTGCCCGGGATGGTGGTTCCGCTGGACCTGAGCGACTCCGAGGTCCGCGCCGCCGTGGAGGCCGCGCAGGCCGCCGCCGGCTCCCAGGCCGGAAAGCCCCAGGTCCTGCTCGTGCCACGCATCGACGGGACCTACGCGAGCACCGGTGTCCTCGGCACCGTCGAGCAGGTCGGCCGGCTGGCCGACGGCGACCCCGGCGCCCTGATCCGCGGCCGCGGCCGCGTCCGGATCGGCGCCGGCACCACCGGCCCGGGTGCGGCGCTGTGGGTCGAGGGCACGCGGCTCGACGAGACACAGCCGGACCCCGTGCCGGGACACGTGCAGGAACTGGTCAAGGAGTACAAGGCCCTCGCCACCTCCTGGCTGAAGAAGCGCGGTGCCTGGCAGGTCGTCGACCGTGTCCAGGCCATCGACGACGTGTCCGCCCTCGCCGACAACTCCGGCTACTCGCCCTTCCTCACCACCGCGCAGAAGGTGGAGCTGCTCGAGACCGCCGACCCGGTCGCCCGCCTCAAGCTCGCCACCCAGCAGCTGCGTGACCACCTCGCCGAGCAGGATGTCGCCGAGACCATCGCCAAGGACGTCCAGGAAGGCGTCGACAAGCAGCAGCGGGAGTTCCTGCTGCGCCGCCAGCTGGAGGCCGTCCGCAAGGAACTGCGTGAGCTGAACGGGGAGACGGAGGGCGAGGAGTCCGACGACTACCGCGCCCGCGTCGAGGCCGCCGACCTCCCCGAGAAGGTCCGCGAGGCCGCCCTCAAGGAGGTCGACAAGCTGGAGCGCGCCTCCGACGCCTCGCCCGAGGGCTCCTGGATCCGCACCTGGCTCGACACGGTCCTGGAGATGCCGTGGAACGAGCGCACCGAGGACGCCTACGACATCCAGGGCGCCAAGGCCGTCCTGGACGCCGAGCACGCCGGGCTGAACGACGTCAAGGAACGCATCACCGAGTACCTCGCCGTGCGCAAGCGCCGCGCCGATCGCGGCCTGGGTGTCGTCGGAGGCCGCCGCGGCGGTGCCGTGCTCGCCCTGGTGGGGCCGCCGGGCGTGGGAAAGACGAGCCTCGGCGAGTCGGTGGCCCACGCCATGGGCCGCAAGTTCGTCCGCGTCGCCCTCGGCGGTGTGCGCGACGAGGCCGAGATCCGCGGTCACCGCCGCACGTACGTCGGCGCGCTGCCCGGCCGGATCGTGCGGGCCGTCAAGGAGGCCGGCTCGATGAATCCGGTGGTCCTGCTCGACGAGATCGACAAGGTGGGCTCGGACTTCCGGGGCGACCCGGCGGCGGCCCTGCTTGAGGTCCTCGACCCGGCGCAGAACCACACGTTCCGCGACCACTACCTGGAGGTCGAACTCGACCTGTCGGACGTGGTGTTCCTGGCCACCGCCAACGTCCTGGAAGCCATCCCGGAGGCGCTCGCCGACCGCATGGACATCGTCCGCCTCGACGGCTACACCGAGGACGAGAAGGTCGTCATCGCCCGCGACCACCTGCTGCCGCGGCAGCTGGAGCGGTCCGGCCTGAGCAAGGACGAGGTCACCCTCGACGAGGACGCCCTGCGCAAGCTGGCCGGCGAGTACACCCGCGAGGCCGGGGTGCGCACCCTGGAGCGCTCCATCGCCCGTCTGCTGCGCAAGGTGGCCGCGCAGCACGAACTGGGCGAGCGCGCGCTGCCGTTCACGGTCACCGCGCAGGACCTGCGCGACCTGATCGGCCGACCGCACCACGTGCCCGAGTCCGCCCAGGACCCGGCCGAGCGCCGCACCGCCGTCCCCGGTGTGGCGACCGGTCTCGCGGTCACCGGCGCCGGCGGTGACGTCCTCTACGTCGAGGCGTCCCTCGCCGACCCGGAGACCGGTGCGGCCGGACTGACCCTCACCGGTCAGCTCGGCGACGTGATGAAGGAGTCCGCGCAGATCGCGCTGAGCTTCCTGCGCAGCCACGGTGCCGAACTGGAGCTGCCCGTCGGCGATCTGAAGGACCGGGGTGTGCACATCCACTTCCCGGCGGGCGCGGTCCCCAAGGACGGCCCGAGCGCCGGCATCACCATGACGACGGCCCTGGCATCCCTGCTCTCCGGCCGTCTGGTCCGCACCGACGTGGCGATGACCGGCGAGGTGTCGCTGACCGGCCGGGTGCTGCCCATCGGCGGTGTGAAGCAGAAGCTGCTCGCCGCCCACCGCGCCGGGGTGACCACCGTGATCATCCCCAAGCGCAACGAACCCGACCTGGACGACGTCCCGGCCGAGGTGCTGGACAAGCTGGACGTCCACGCCGTGACCGACGTGCGCCAGGTCCTGGAGCTGGCGCTCGCACCCGCCACGAGCGAGGCGGCGCCGGAGGTTCCGGTGGCGGCGTGACGGACGCCGCCGGACGAGGGAGGGCCCCGGGTCCCGTGAGGGAGACCCGGGGCCCGTCCCCGTCCACAGCCGTGGCGGGCCGCGGTCAGGTCCGCACAGCCGCGCCGCCCCCCTCAGACCGGCCCCGGCCGCCGACCGCCGCGCCCCCAGCGCCGCGGCCCGTCCGGGCACCCAGTGGCGGCGACCGCCCCGGCGCCGGCGCCGCGTCCCCAGCGCCTGGGACCGCCCCGGGGCCCAGTGGCGCCGGCCGTCCCGGGCCTCGCATCCCCGAGCCGGTGCCCGGAAGGCGGCCCCCGCATCTCCGCGCCGGTGCCCGAGGCCGCCCGTGTCCGACGTGCGCCCCGCCGGCGTCCCGAAGGCCGTCGGCGGGGCGGGTAGCGGGGCGTCAGCCGAGGGCCAGGGCCTGGAGCCGGTCGTAGGCGCCGTTGAACTTGTCGTGGTCACCGACCGTCGGTCCGGACGACGTGTACTGCCACATCGTGTAGTACGCCCAGCCGGCCGGCAGCGTGCCCGGATCGGTGGAGTACCGGGCGATCCACAGCGGGTTGGTGGTGGCGAAGCCGCCGTAGTTGCCGGTGCACTGGGTCCACCAGCTGGTCGCCGTGTAGATGACGGCGTCGCGGCCCGTACGGGCCTTGTACTGGTTCAGGAAGTCACGGATCCAGCTGACCATGCCGCTCTGCGTCTTGCCGTAGCAGGCGGCGCCGTACGGGTTCCACTCGATGTCGAGGGCGCCGGGCAGGGTCTTGCCGTCGCGGGACCAGCCGCCGCCGTGGTCGACGAAGTAGTTGGCCTGGGTGGCGCCACCCGTGGTGTCGGGTGTCGCGAAGTGGTACGAGCCGCGGATCATGCCGACGTTGTAGGAGCCGTTGTACTGCTGCGCGAAGGAGGGGTTCGTGTAGTACGTCCCCTCGGTGGCCTTGACGTAGGACCACTGCACGCCGCTGCTCCACAGCGTGGACCAGGCGACGTTGCCCTGGTAGCCGGAGACGTCGACGCCTTCCGTCTGGGTGGCGTCACCGGTGCTGGGCGTGCCGCCCTGGCCGTCGTGGGCGATCACGCCCATGCCCATGTGGGCGGAGCCGCGCGTGGGGACGTCGGCTGACCGGGCGGACGCGGGCAGGGCGAGGGAGAGCACCGCGAGGCCGGCCGCAGCGAGCGCGGCGAGCAGTCGGCGGTGTGCGGAACGGGGTCTGTGCACGGGCATGACGTGCCTCCGAGGGCGTCGGTGGGGAACGCTGGACGACGTGCTGCACAGGGTGGCCCGAATCTGACTGGCGTGGGCATGCCAGCCGTGGGCCTGGTACAAGAAGCTACGCACGTAGACCGCACAGAGGGAAGGGGTGCGGACGCTGCCGTTGGTCTAGCCCTGCGAAATACTGACCAAGCTGCGGCGATGGTGTGCGCCTGGCGGAAACTTTCAGGATCGGGAAACCGGATCAGGGGACTGACGTGCACGAGGACGCGAACGGCGCGGAGCATCGGGGCGAACCCGAGGCGATGCCGAGTGGTGTGGACCAGGAGTTCCTGGCGCTGGAACGCGAGCTGACCGTTTTCCTGCGCCGGGCCCGCGCCAGCCAGGGCGAGATGGCCCGCGAGGTCCACCCGGACCTGGAGTCGGCCGCCTACGGCCTGCTGGTCCGGCTGGACGAGTGCGGCCGGCAGCGCGCCACCGAACTGGCCGCCTACATCGGCGTCGGCAAGGCCACCATGTCCCGCCAGCTGCGGGCCCTGGAGGAGCTGGGCCTGGTGGCGCGCGAGCCCGACCCGGCCGACGGCCGCGCGTGGCTGGTCCACCTCACCGAGGAGGGCCACCGCCGGGTGAGCAGCGTCCGCGACGCCCGCCGCGCCCGCTACGTCAGCAAGCTCGCCCACTGGAACCGCCGCGAGGTGGCCGAACTGGCCCGGCTGCTGCACCAGTTGAACCGCGGCATGGAGAAGTGACGGCCACCCCCTCCTAGGTCGCCGGCGGCGCGGCCGTGGGTCACCACTCCGCGTAGACCACCGTCGCGTCGTCGTGGGTCTTGTTGCGGCCCAGACGGGCGCGGGCCTGCGCGTCCGCGCGTTCCAGGGACCGGACGCGGGCCACCAGGGCCTGCGCGCCCTCCTTCTGGATCAGCCGGAGGCAGTCCGCCCAGTCGCCCTCGCCGAACTTCTCCACCCAGCGCGTCGCCCCGTCCGTCAGCGCGGCCAGCGCGGTCACCTCCTCGCGCGGCAGGGAGCCGGTGACCGCCCGGCCGGCGACCGAGGGGTCGGCCGCCGCCGTGAAGAAGCCGCCCTCCTTGTTGCGCAGGTGCGCGTCGATCATCTCGTCCGTGGCCAGCGCGGCCCGCGGCAGCCGGGCCAGCCGGTCGTCGAGGACCGCTGTCACCGCACCCGCCGGGGACTGCACCAGCAGGGCGGAATCGGACAGCACCAGGTACTCGACGACGGCTGCGGACCACCGCGCCACCACCACGGTTGCCTGGGGGGTACGCGGGTGAGAAAGGTCACAGGTCCGGGCGTGTGTGGCGGAGGCGCGCGCGATGGCGCGGGCAAGGACTTCCGCCAGGGGAACATCCGGGAGCGAAACGGTCAGTTCGGTCAGCGCTCCGCCGAGGCGAGCCGTGTACCAGGGGACGGAATGCAGACATCCCGTGTCCCCGTTGCGGGGCGGGGTCACCCCGTCCAGGACGACCAGCGACCCGCCCTGTCCGGAAGCGGGTACTCCGATGGCGGCGAAGTCCTCGTTGGGGCGGATCGGATCACCGGGTTCAGAGACGAGTTCCGTACGCATCCAGCCAGTCTGCACGAGCCCTTCACATGCTCCGCGAACGGCTGGCAACCGTCGCGGATTCACCGTACCCGCGCCCCCGCGCCGCCGGTTTTGGGGTGGAATGCTTCACTCCGCCGAGGCGTGGCGGCGAATCCTGCCAAAGCGCGCCGCCGACGTCCAACCGGCCCGCCGCGCAAGGGCGCTGCACGCGCCAGAGGAACTTGCCCGCCAACTCATCCCCGATGTTCACTCCTTCGGGTGGCGGGGCAGGTGATGCCCGCCCGCTGCCCACCGGCACTGGGAGGGTCGGGAACCGTACCGGACGTACGCGCCGATTGACGGGGTGTCATCCGGTCCCATGGCTACACGAGTACAGGAATGCGAGCACCGGTGCAGAAGATGCGGCCTCGGCGCACAGGCAGGCAGTCGGCCCCCGAAGGGGGCGCGCAGCCCCCCGTCGTCGGCAAGGGCCGCCCCACCCACGTCCGCAATCGGCTGATCGTCGCCGTCGCGGTGGTGGCAGCCGCCATCGCGGGCGCCGGCGCCCCGTCCGTCATCGCCGCCTCCGGGCAGCTGAAGGACACCCAGGACCTGGTCACCCTCGCCGGGCAGACCCAGCAGGCGCTGACCCTTGCCCACGCCCTCGCCGACGAACGCGACGACGTCACCTCGTACGTCGCCGCCGGCCGGCCCAAGTCCAAGGCGCCCGACGAGCAGCGCAGCGCCCGCGTCGACCGGCAGGTCGCGGAACTGCGCGCCGACACCGACCTGCCCGCCGCCCTGCGCACCGACCTCGACGGCATCGCAGCCGTCCGCCGGGCCGCGCTGACCGGGCAGAGCGGCGCCCTCGAGGCCCACCAGGCGTACTCGGCCGCGATCACCGAGCTGCACCGGCTCACCGAGCAGCTCGCCCAGCAGAGCCCGCCGCGCGCGGGTTCCGGTGCCTACGCCCTCGCCGAGCTGGACTCCGCCGTCCAGCAGGCCGCCGCCACCCGCGGCCTGCTGCTCGCCGCGCTGAACGTCCCCGGCGGCACCCAGAACACCATCGACCCGGTCACCGGCCTGCCCGAGACCGGCTCGGACTCCTCCTCGTCCGCCGCCAAGCAGCGCGACGCGCTCACCGCCGCCGCCCAGCAGGCCCGGCTGCGCTCCGACGCCGCCCTCGCCGGCTTCCACGAGACGGCGCCCCGGCAGGCGGTGACGTCGTACGACTCCACCGTCACCGGACCGGAGACCACCACCGCCGAGAAGTACCTCGCCCGCCTCACCGACCAGCCCGCCCTGGACGACAGCGAGCTCGACACCAGCACGCGCAAGCTCGACGCGGCCCTGTCCGCGCGGATCGAGCTGATGCGCGGCGCGGAGTCAGCGCTCTACGAGCACCGCACCAAGGCCCTGGAACAGCTGCGCGACGACGACGTCACCGCGCTGGAGATCCGCATCGCGATCCTCGGTGCGCTGATCCTGCTCGCCGTCGGCATCGCCACCGCCATGGCCCGCAGCCTCACCCGCCCCCTGTCGGTGCTGCGGCGCGGCTCCGCCCGGCTGGCCGAGGCCGAGGACCCGGCCACGCAGGAACCGGTGACGTTCACCGGCCGCAACGACGAGTTCGCCCAGGTCGTCCGCTCCGTCAACGCCCTGCACGCGCACGCCGCCGCCCTCGCCGAACGCGTCGCCACCCTGGAGTCCGACCGCAAGCACCTGGTCGGCCAGCGGCAGAAGATGGCCGACGCCCGCGAGGAACTGCGCGCCGAACTCGCCGAGTCCGCCGCCCAGCTGGACCGGCTGCGCACCAGCATCGGCTCCACCTTCGTCAACCTCGCCCTGCGCACCCTCGGCCTGGTCGAGCGTCAGCTCGCCGTCATCGAGGGCCTGGAGGAGCGCGAGCAGGACCCCGACCGCCTGGCCACCCTGTTCAAGCTCGACCACTTCGCCACGGTCATGCGCCGGCACAGCGAGAACCTCCTCGTCCTCGCCGGCACCGAGCACGTCCAGCAGCACGCGGGCCCGGTCCCGCTGGTCGACGTCGTCCGCGCCGCCGTCAGCGAGATCGAGCGCTACGAGCGCGTCCGCATCGCGGCCCTCCCGCCGCACGCGCACGTCGCCGGGTTCGCCGCCGACGACCTCTCCCACCTGCTGGCCGAACTCATGGAGAACGCCACTGCGTTCTCCCCGCCCGACGTGCCCGTCGAGGTCTCCGGCTGGCTGCTGGAGAGCGGCGAGGTCATGCTCTCCGTCCAGGACGAGGGCATCGGCATGACGGACGAGCGGATGGAGCGGCTCAACGCCCGCCTCACCGCCTTCGACCCGAACACGCCGTACGACCAGGAGGGCGAGGAGGGCCTCGGCCTCGGCCTCTACGTCGTGGCCCGCCTCGCCCACCGGCACGGCGTGCGGGTGCGGCTGCGCGAGCAGAAGCAGGGCGGTACGGCCGCGGTCGTCGTCCTGCCGCAGGCGCTGCTGGCCGCCGCCCCGCCGGCCGCGGTCGCTCCGCCCGCGCACACCGCGAGCACCACCCAGACGTTCTCCCTGCCGGGCGCCGACGCCGAGGCCAACTCCAACGTCCTCCACGGCCGCACCGGCGACGGCGACCTTCTGGTCGCGCTCGCGGAGAAGGCGGTGGCCGAGAAGGCGGTGGCGGAGAAGGCGGTACGGGAGCAGGGGCAGGCGCAGGCCGACGAGCGCGAGCCCGGGCAGGACACCGCCCGGCAGCCGGCGCCCGCCGACGGACAGGCGCCGGAGCAGCCCGCGGAGCCGACGCCGGCCGAGAGGCCCGTGGCGCACCCCGCGCCGCCGGTGGAGTCCCCGGCCGAGATGACGATGGAGCTGCTGATCCCGTCCCCGAAGACGGACGAAAACGCTCCCGAGCCCGCGCCGGAGCCCGTGTCCGAGCCCACGCCGGCCCCCGAGGCCGAGGCCGAGGCAGTGGGCGAGGCGGAGGCGGAACACGAGCGCATCGCGGACGAGGAAGACCAGTACACCGCGAAGGGCCTGCCCAAGCGCACCCCCAAGATCACCGCCCCCGCCCAGTCGGAGCGCCCCCGCACCAAGTCCGTGGACGCCGAAGCCCTGCGCAGGCGGCTCGGCGGCTTCCGCCAGGGTGCCACCGCCGGCTACCGCGACGCCCAGGCGGAGATCGCCGAGCAGACCGGGCAGACCAGGACACCCGCGGCGCAGCCCGCGGAGCGACGACCTACACCAGACGCCACGGGGGGCACAGTCGAGGAGGCAAGCAGTTGACCGCGCCCAGTACCTTCGGTCTGAGCAGTGAAGCCCGCAACCTGCACTGGCTGTTGAGCAACCTCGTCGAGGAGGTCCCCGGCATCCTCTCGGTCGCCGTGGTCTCCTCCGACGGCCTGCTGCTGCTCTCCTCCGACCAGGAGCGCAACGTCGAGGCCCGGCAGGCCCGGCGGACGACCCGGTCCGCCGGCCCCCGCGGTTCCGCCGCCGACCTCGCCACCATCGTCTCCGGCATCGGCAGCCTCACCATCGGCGCGGCCAAGCTGATGGACGGCGGCGCGGTCAAGCACACGATGGTCGCCATGGAGGAGGGCAGCCTGTTCGTGATGTCGATCAGCGACGGCTCGCTGCTCGGCGTACACGGCTCGGCGGAGTGCGACATGAGCGTCGTGGCGTACCACATGGCCCTCTTCGTCGGCCGCGCCGGACACGTGCTGACCCCCGAACTCCGCAGCGAACTGCGCAAATCCCTGGAGTCCTCCTCGACCGGGAGTGAGCGATGAGCAGCATGTCCCACGCCGCCAAGACGCAGCTGCCGGTGCGCGGCGGCGACCGCAAACCGGCCCGCGTGCGCCCCTACTCGCTCACCGGCGGCCGCACCCGCTTCGGTCACGTCCTGCTCGTCGAGACGTTCGTGGCCGCGCTGGACGCCCCGGAGGAGCGCAAGGAGCTGACGGGGGGTACGCTCGCCACCCGCGTGATGCCGGAGATGCGGGCCATCGTCGAACTGTGCCGCCGTATGCGCACGGTGGCCGAGATCGCCGCGCTGCTGAAGATGCCGCTCGGTGTGGTCCGCGTCCTGCTGAGCGACCTCGCGGACCAGGGAAAGATCCGCGTGTACGGAACGGGCACCGGCCACGGCACGGGCCGGCCGGAGCGCGCACTGCTGGAAAGGGTGCTGAGTGGACTCCGTCGTCTCTGACGCCGCTCGTGGCGTCTCCCCGTTCGCCGAGGCGGCCCGCGCCGCCGAGCCCGACGAGGAGCTGAAGTCCTGGCAGACGGACCGCACCCGTGCCCCCATCGCCACGAAGATCGTGGTGGCGGGCGGCTTCGGCGTCGGCAAGACCACGCTGGTCACCTCCGTCTCGGAGATCACACCTCTGCAGACCGAGGCGCTGATGACCGAGGCGAGCCAGGAGACCGACGACCTCACGGCCACACCGGGCAAGCTGACCACCACCGTGGCCATGGACTTCGGCCGGATCACGCTCGACGACGACCTGGTGCTGTACCTGTTCGGCACGCCGGGGCAGCAGCGGTTCTGGTTCATGTGGGACGACCTGGTGCGCGGCGCGATCGGCGCCGTCGTGCTGGCCGACACCCGGCGGCTGAAGGACTGTTTCCCGGCGCTGGACTACTTCGAGAGCTGCGGGCTGCCGTACGTCGTCGCGGTCAACCACTTCGACGGCACCGAGCGGTTCGAGCCCGAGGACGTGCGCGAGGCCCTCACGATTCCTCCGCACATACCTGTCATGATCATGGACGCGCGGCGCCGGATCTCGGTCATCGAGACGCTCCTCGCCCTCGTGGCCCACGCGCTCGAGGAAACCCCCGAGTAGTCCCACCGGTACCGACGGGTCCACCCCGACCCGAGAAGTCCATCTAGGAGAGACGTCCCCGCATGCGGAAGATACTCGTCGTAGGGGCCGGACAGTCCGGCCTCCAGCTCGCCCTCGGCCTGCAGGCGCACGGCTACGAGGTCACCCTGATGTCGAACCGGACCGCGGACGAGATCCGCTCCGGCCGGGTCATGTCGACGCAGTGCATGTTCCACACGGCACTCCAGCACGAGCGTGACCTGCAGCTGAACTTCTGGGAGTCCCAGGCCCCGAAGATCGAAGGACTCGGCGTCTCGGTGGCGGCCCCCGGCTCGTGGGACGAGGGCCCGGCGGCCCGCGCCATCGACTGGGTCGGCCGGCTCGACGGATTCGCGCAGTCGGTGGACCAGCGGGTGAAGATGGCCGGCTGGATGGAGACGTTCGCGCAGCGCGGCGGCCAGCTCGTCATCCACGGCGCGGCGGTCTCCGACCTCGACTACTTCTCCCGCGCCTACGACCTCGTCCTGGTCTCCGCCGGCAAGGGCGAACTGGTGTCGATGTTCGAGCGGGACGCCTCCCGCTCCCCGTACAGCGAGCCCCAGCGCGCGCTGGCGGTCGCGTACGTGCACGGCCTCGGCCCGCGCCCGGAACACCCGGACATCGACGCGGTCCGCTGCAACCTGGTGCCCGGCGTCGGCGAGCTGTTCATCATGCCGACGTACACCACCTCCGGCCGCGCCGACATCCTGTTCTGGGAAGGCATACCCGGCGGCCCGCTCGACGTCTTCAAGGGCGTCAAGGACCCGGCGGAGCACCTCTCCCTGACCCTGGAACTCATGGAGCGGTACACGCCCTGGGAGTACGCGCGGGCCACGAAGGTCGAGCTGACCGACGCGGGCGGCACACTGGCCGGCCGCTACGCGCCGACCGTGCGCAAGCCGATCGGGCACCTGCCCGGTGGCGGCGCGGTGCTCGGCGTCGCCGACGTGGTCGTCGCCAACGACCCGATCACCGGGCAGGGCTCCAACTCGGCGTCCAAGTGCGCGGCCGCCTACCTGGCGGCGATCCTCGAGCACGGCGACAAGCCGTTCGACGAGGACTTCATGCAGCAGGCGTTCGACCGCTACTGGCAGACCGCGCAGCACGTCGTGAAGTGGACCAACGCGATGCTGGCGCCGCCGCCGGAGCACGTGCTGAACCTCATCGGCGCGGCGGGCCAGCTCCAGCCGGCGGCCGACCGCTTCGCGAACGCGTTCAACGACCCGGCCGACTTCGAGAACTTCTTCTACGAGCCGGAGAAGACGGCCGCGTACCTGGCCTCGATCTCTGGAGCCTGACGGCCCTCTGGCCTGGGCTCCGGCCGTCGTCGACTGTCGTTACCGGTCGACGTCGGCCACCCTCGCACGGCCCAGAGACGGCCCCGGACGAACTGGGGCCGTCCTAGGTTGGCAGACAGTGCACGCGGTGGCGGTTGGCCTGGTGAGGGAGTGACTTGCGGTTTCAGGGCCGGAGTTGAGCCACGCCGCTTGTGCCGTCTGTTCGGGCGGGGGAGGGGCACGTTAGAGAAGCCTGATGATCAGTGGCGTGCACGCTGTCACTAGTGCTGCCACAGCGGTGATCAACGCCACCACATTGCTCGGCCTCCTCCACTCACTGCGGTTGTGTCGTCCGACATAACTCCGGTAGCCTCCCGGTAAGGCATTGCTATGCAATGCATTACGCGGCACGGTGGGTTGTTCCTGGGGTTCTTCTGGCAAGTTGACCTCCATGCAGTCTCCGAACCACGTCGCAGCCGTGAAGCGCCGAACTTGGTAGGGGACGCGCGGCACGGCTGGTTCGCGTTGCCTCACGGCAACTGCGCGGAAGCCTAGCGCAGTTGATGCTGCCAATACTCCGCCAGGCAGCCAGTGTGTGAGGTCAAGCACATTCAGGCTGGACCCGCGCACACTGTGCACGGGTCCAGTGGGTTGGTCATGCCGCCGGTAGCATGGAGCCTCCGAGCCGGTCCGTGAGCCAGTCCAGGCCCTTCGGTGTGAAGAAGGTCTGCTCCACCCAGCGACCGTTGGGCGTGGGTACGAATTTCACCTCGGCTCGGCCAGCCTTGGTGTGACACTCGTACGGCACGCGCGGGTTCTGGCGTTGCAGAAAGCGGATGTCGTCGCGGCGCAGCAACTCCATGAACTTCGTGCGCCCGAGGCCGCCTGTGAACTTGCTTAGAGCCTTCGCCGCAGCAGCCATGTCTATGAGCCCGTCAGAGTCGCAGAAGGCATCCCACTTGCCGGCCTTCGGCGCAGCGATCGCGAGTTCCTTCTTCGTGTAGACCAGTTCGCGTGCGGCTTCGAGGTACCTTTCGGCGAGCGCCAGGACGCCTTCCGGGTTGGAGACGTCGGCAGACTGTTGCGTAGCCTCCGCTTCCCGAGTCCTAACGGCGAAGTACGTCTGCGCCGACGCGATCTCAGGCTTGCGCGGGTCACCGTTCATGGCGATCAAGTAGCAGGCGTAGCGGGTGAGACGGTAGTCAGAAACCGTCTGTCTGCCCCACCGGCCGCCGTTGATAGCTTTCGAGGCGCCCCGGAAGTGATCAAGCGGGTTGAGCCCGCTGTTCTCGGCTGCGGCGATGGCCCGATTGATAGCCACCTCGAAACGTTCCCATCTCTCGTAGCCCATGGGCGCGTGAAGGTCGCGAGCTGACCAACACTCCTGGCCGTTGTGATCCAGGAGCATGAGTCTGTCGAAAAGGCTGCCCTGAGGGTTACCTCTTGCTGGTGGCACGGTAGGGTCCACGTTGGACAAGGTTGAACTCCCTTGAACTCCGGGCTCTCGGCGGCTCCACCCGCACGTGAGCTGTCCTGGCCGCCTTCACTTCGAAGGCGGCCATGTGACGTTCAGGTTACGGGACTCTCCTGACAGAGAGTCATCCTTTCGGCAGACACTCCGTGCCTCTCACGTCTGCCGGAGCCCTTGATTCCGTGGCGATGTCGCTGCTCGATGTCACGTCACGGCGTGCCAAGGCGGCCTAGGTCACTGTCTGCGTCCCGTGCTGCTGTGATGGAAGTCTCCCGTGGGTCGGTGAACCTACGCGCGTAACCTGCGTTCAAAAAGAGGCCGCTCACCCCGCAGTACTGATTACTTGATGTAGTGGGCAGGGTGTCGGCGCCAAGTTCGGCGAAGGCGGGGCCGAGGTGATCTGTTGCGGGGGCCTTCGTTTCGAAGGTCGGATGAGCCTGGTGCCTTGCCGTTAGCTCAGCCCACCACCCTCCCCAGCTCCCATCCCGTCCGCCGTCGACCCACACACCGTGGAGCGGGCGTGGTCCATGGCGTCCAGGTGGAGCGCGCCACTGTACGAACGACCTGGACGCCATGGGCCGCGTCTGCTCGGCTCTGCCTGGGTCGACGGTGGACGGGATGGGAGCTCCCCGCGCACGCCACAACGGAGCCGCAGTCGGCGACGGCGCCCCCTCCATCCCGGTGCCGGCCGATCCCCCGCCGGAGGCATTGTTCTGACCTGGACCGCGCATGCGGTGATCGACCCATGGCCGTAGGCCCTATCCACACGTGGGCGCGCGTCGGCGCAGCGCGGGCGGAGCGGGCCGGAGGCAGGAGCGGCGCCCGCAGCGGAGCCGGGAAGCGCGCCCGGCGGAGCGGAGCGCAGCCGGGTGCCTTGATGAGGTAGAGAAACCTGTAACAGCTTGCTGGCCCGGAGTCCGGAAACGGCTAGGCCGCCGGCGTCGCGGGGACTTCGCCGTGCTCGAGGTAGATGGGTGCAGCCTCTTCGCGAGCTTGAGCGGCGCTCCGGATACGGCGGGCTAGTCGGGGAATCGTCCGCTTCTCGATGTCCGCCAGAGATACGAAGTGGAAGGCGCGAAGCTCGTCGGCCCCCAGCTTGACCTGGTCGATCAGTTCCGGTGCGAGCTGCCCGCCGTCGAACAGGTACAGGACCTTGTCGCCCTCCGCGTCGTTGGGCGCCCAGTCGACCGCCAGCAGCCGCCCCAGCGAAACGGAGATCCCCAGCTCCTCCCACACCTCGCGAACGGCGGCCTGCAACGGTGATTCCCCTACTTCCACGTAGCCGCCCGGCACGTCCCAGTAGTCCTTGTAGGTGGGCTCGACCATCAGCACTCGGCCGTGGGGGTCAAAGAAAAGCGCACCCGCGGCCATACGCGGATGCGCCATCTTTGCTTCATGCTCGCTCGGTGCCATGGGGCCGAGCGTACCCAGCTCACACGACGTGCAGGCGGTCGGCCAGCTCCGCAAGAGTCCGGCTCGGCCGGCCGCGCTGGTTCCGCACCCACATCAGCACCAGCTCGCGGGCCATGTAGTGGCTTCGTACCTGCTCCGGTGCCCATTGCTCGGCTTCGAGGATCAAGGACAGAGAGTCGTCCATCCGGTTGTGAGCACTGAGGGCGCGGGCCACTTCGAGGTTGTGCCGCGTCCGCCGCTCAGTGGGCAGATTCTGGGTGTCGATCTGCGGGCCGAGGTCTACGGCGACCTGCATGTCCCCCAGCTCAGCCGCCGTGGCCACCCGGTGAATAGCGACGTTGGTCGGGCCGAACGCGGTCCACATGTGATTCGCATCGTGCCCGAGCTGCTGTGCTGCATGATCAGCTTCGGCGAGGAATGCGCGGGTCGTCGCCCGGTCGTCCGCGCGCGCGGCCGCCATCGATCCGGCGAGAAACAGTGTTCCGTAGATAGACAGGAACTCGGGGCCGGCGTCCCGGAGGCCGGGCCGAAGGTAGTCCGCAGCGTCGCTGACGAGCTGCACCGCGGCGTCGAACCGGCCGTTCGACAGAAGGCAGTGGGCCACAGATCGGAAGAGCGAGCCAGTCACCGCCGCGTTGTCGGACTGCTGGGCTGCGGCGAGCCCGCGGTCTGCCGCGATCCACGCAAGGTCCGTTTCCCCGACCTTGGTCAACACCATGGCCGCGCCCTGGTAGGTCATCGCCATCAGCTCATGCGCCCGCTCACGGTCCCGCCCGTCGTAGGCCTGGGCGGCGATCAAGGCGTCGGCGAGCACAAGGGGCAGGCGGCGGGTCGCGAACCCGTACCGCGAATCTTGGTAGGCGCTCCATACCTCCGCCACGCTGTTCTTCAGCTCGTCCAGCGGCGTCGCTTCTCCCTCGGTTGGGACGCCAAGCAGCGGGGTGAGCTGCCGGTAGTTCATCAGCGCGGAACGCAGGGCCGGAACGGTTCGCGTGCCACTGTCCGCCGTCCAGTCCATCAGCGTCGGCTCGGCGAGGAGATCCCCGAGCGTCACGTCCAGGGCGTCGGCCAGCGACTTGATCACCGACAGCCGGTCCAGCTCCAGCCGGTTGTTCTCGGCCTTGCTCAACCAGTCCACGGTCCGACCGACGAGTCCGGCCAGCACTTCCTGGGACATGCCGCGCCGGCGGCGGTACCAGGCGACGCGCTCACCGATCGTCAGGTTCGTTGTCATTCCTCGCATGGGAACAGCGTCTCCCCGTTCCTTCGCGCGACCCCGGAGAGATTTTCCGGGGTGGTGGATCGGACCGGATCTAGCGTTGCTGGCAGTTCATGGAGCTGTCAGACGGAAGTGCAACGAGGGGGCCGTGATGGGGCTGACCCCGGAAGAACGGCGGGAACTTGTGGATCAGATGGAGTCGCTGGCCAGCGAGGTGGGGCAGCTGGCGCGTCGTGCTGACGGGCTCGTCACCGCTCTTGGGCTTGCTGACGAACCAGCTCTTCCAACTGGTCCATCCGCTCGGCGAGACGGCGCACGTCCTGGCGAACCTCCGACAGGTACTCCGTGATCTGCTCGAACTCCGGGCTGCGCTTCACGGGGTGGTCCTTGCTGGGCAGCGAGGCGAAGCTTCCCTTCCCCTGGTGGGAGATCGCATACCCGTCCTCGCGAAGCCGGGAGATCGCCTGGCGGGCCACGGTACGAGACACACCGTGCTGAGACATCAGCTCAGCCTCGGAAGGGAGCTTCTCCCCTGGAGGAGTCTTCCCTGAACGGATCTGCTCTTTCAGCCCGTCAGCGATCTGTAGGTATGCCGCCCGTCCCGTGAACTCGGCCATAGCCCCTCTCCGTGGTTGTCGTACCAAGTGCACCACACAGGGGCGGTCGAGTCGAGAAGCTACTTGACACACTTGGCATGACAAGTGCACTCTCGAAACCGAACCCGACCTGACGTACTAAGTACGACAGGAGTCATCCGACATGACTAGGAGACGCAATGCCGTCCTTCAAGATCGACCTTCAGACTGCCGTCGTGTTCGTGGCCACCGCTCCGGTGCCGAAGCTGGCGAACGCCAAGACCGGTGAGCGGGCGATGGACCGGGAGACCGGGGCGCCGCTGTCGACCGTGGGCCTGCTGGTTTCCGACGAGGGCGAGGGCAACCTGTACCAGGTGACCATCCCGGAGACGGGCTACCCGGAGGGTCTGGCGCCGGGCATGCCGGTCAAGGTGATCGGACTGAAGGCGCGGGACTGGGAGAACGAGTTCAACGGCCAGAAGCGGCACGGGATCTCGTTCCGCGCGGTCGCGATCACCCCGGCGGCCTGACATGGCCGACGTGACGACGTGGTTGGAAACCACGGGAGCCTTAGCCGGTGCCGGTGGGCTCGGCTATGCCAAGGTCCGCGCCCCGCGGGTCTACTGGTCGCTGGTCGGGGCACCGCTCACCTGGAGCCGATTTACCTTCTCGTACCGCTCCACGATGGACGTGTGCGGGCTGACGGTTCAGCCGTCCGGCCTGCGGGCGTTCTTCACCCGGAACGTCGCTCGCCGGGAGGTGCAGCCGGTCCCGCCGAAGATCCGCCGGGTCCGGGTCACGTCAACCGGCTTGCGGGTCACCCTGCGCCTGCCCGCCGGCCTCGAACCGGCGGACGTGAAGGCGTCGTCCGAGCGGCTGCGTCACGCCTGGGGCGTGCACTCAGTGACCGTGGTGGAGACCCGGCCCGGATACGTCGAGCTGCGCATGACCGGCTATGACGTGCTCGGCCGGGTGAGGATGCCGCGCACGGCACGGCCGCGCGACATGGTGGTGCCGGTCGCGCTGCGGGAGGACGGGACCGCATTCGAGCGGGACTACCGCAAGGCGCCCATGGCGCTCACCCTCGGCGCGAACCACTCGGGCAAGTCGATGTACCAGCGCAACCTGATCAAGGGCCTGGCTCAGCTTCCGGTCGCGCTGGTCGGGATCGACTGCAAGCGCGGGGTGGAACAGTCCGCCTTCGCACCCCGCCTCTCGGCGCTGGTCACCACCCCGGACGATGCCGCGTCGCTGCTGGACGTGCTGGTGGCGGAGATGGAAGACCGTTTCGACCTGCTGAGCCTGCACGGTGCCTCCGACATCTGGGACCTGCCTGACGCGGTGCGGCCGGTGCCCGTCGTCGTCCTGGTCGACGAGGTGGCCGAGCTGTTCCTGATCTCCTCGCGCAAGGACGAGGAACGCCGGGAGCGGATCGTCACCGCGCTGATCCGGCTGGCGCAGATGGCCCGCGCAGTCGGCATCTACCTGGAGATCTGCGCTCAGCGCTTCGGCTCCGAGCTGGGCAAGGGCGCCACCATGCTTCGCGCCCAGCTCACCGGCCGCGTGGTGCACCGGGTCAACGACAAGCAAACCGCCGAGATGGGCCTCAGCGACGTCGTCCCGGACGCGGTCCCGGTCGCCAGCCTGATCCCGATGGAGCGCCCCGGTACCGCCGTGGCGGCGGACTCCACGGGCGGCTGGTCAAAGATCCGCACCCCGCACACCGCCCGGGATGAAGTGGTCGCCGTCTGCCGGGAGTTCGCCCACCTGGCCCCGGACTTCCCCGCGCTGGAGCCCTTCCGCCCGTTCGTGCCCGCCGAGACGCCGGCGCCCGGCCCGTCGCTGGCCAAGCCCCGCCCGGTCACCGACTGACGCCCGAAGGGAGGTGTCATGCCTCGCTCGATTCGCCCTGACGCCGTGCTCGTCCAGGCCGTCATCGCAGGAGCTCTGTCCTTCGCCCACCTCCACGACCTCGCCGCAGCCGCGGGCCAGTCCGGCTGGAAGGCCTGGGCCTACCCGGTCTCGGTCGACCTGCTGTTGGTCGCCGCCTGGCGTCGGCTGCGCACGGCCCGCCGTGACCGTTCGGCCTGGACCTGGTTCGTCATCGCCCTGGCGGCCTCACTCGGCGCGAACGTCGCCACTGCCGGGCTGCTCAACCTGGACCAGATTCCGGCCTGGCTGCGCATCCTCGTCGCCGGGTGGCCGGCACTGGCCTTCCTCGGCGGAACGCTCCTCGTCCATACACCGGCCGTGCCTGTACAGCCTGTCGACGACGAACCGGCTGTGCCAGAAGTCGCCATGGACCGCGCCGACACCCCGGAACCGACCCCGGCTCCGGACCCGGCCCCGGAGGTTCCCCAGCTGACTCCGGCCCGGCCTGCGTCGGCCGCTCCCGAGCCTGCGCCTGCCGCTCCTCAGGTCCCGGCCGCGCTGCTGGACCACGCCCGGAAGCTCGCCGACGCGCACCAGGCGTCCACCGGCTCTCCGATGCCCGCCGACGCGCTGTCGGCCCGGCTCGGCCTGCCCGCGCCGATGGTCGACGCCATCGCCGCCCAACTCCAACTCGCCTAACCCCGGAAGGGACATCGCTCGTGGCCGTGTACCGCAACTTCCGCGACCGCATCCGCATCGGCCCCGTTCAGGTCGCCACCTACTACGACGGCCGGGGCCGCGACAAGCACACCGCCGCCTGCACCGCCCCCGGCTGCGGCTTCTCCGCCGACTACCCCGACCGCTCCGCCGCCGAACTCGCCGCCCGCACCCACCGCTGCAAGGCATAGGAGAGACCGCATGGACGTCCCGCTCTGGCTCGCCCTCCTCGTCGTCGGCTACCTCGGCATCAAGCTCATCCGCCCGCCCTGGTGGCTCGTGATCGTGCTCCTCCTCGGCGGCTACCTCGTCGCCGACAGCTTTCTCAGCCCCGTCATCGGCACCGCCCTCCACAAGTGACCTGAAGGGAGAACCACCGTGCTCACCCCGAAATACCCGCCCCAGGACACCGCCCCGCCCACGGCCGACCCCGCGCCGCACACCCCCACCCCGGCGCCCGCCGTCCCGGCCCCGGCCGTTCCGGCTGCGGTGTCGAACCGGCCCACGGTGCAGCTCACCCCGGGCAGCGCGCTCGCCTTCGCCGCCGGCGGTGGTGCCGTCGTCCTGGTCGTCGGCGCGGTCCTGGTCTCCATGCTCCTCGCGGTCGCCATCACCGGCGTATCCGTCGCCGTGGTCGCCGTCGTCCTCCGCCTGCTCGTCAAGGACCTGCAGAGGGGGCGGTGACCAGCATGGACACCCACGTCATAGCCGCTGGGTTACCGGCCCTGGGCTGGGCCCTGCACGGCGGACTGCTCACCCGCCGCCTCTCGACCGCGCGCCGCGACCCGCTCACCGGCCTGCACACCCGCGCCGGATGGACCACCCGCGCCGAACACCTGATGGCCAAGCACCCGAACGCCCTCGTGGTCCTGGTCGACCTGGACGACTTCAAGGCCATCAACGACACCCACGGCCACGCCGCCGGCGACACCGCACTGACCGCGACCGCCCGCCGCGTCGCCGACTGGTGCGGCCGCCACGGCATCGCCGCCCGCCTCGGTGGAGACGAATTCGCCGCCATCGTCACCGCCCCCGACCGTACCCCCGGCCTCCACGCGCTCCAGCTCGCCCTGGACCAGCCGGTGACACACAACGGGCACGTCCTGCCCGTGGCGGCCTCGGTCGGCCACTGCCACCGCGCCCATCTACCGGTGCCGACTCTCACCGACGCTCTATCCGCCGCCGACGCTGCGATGTACGCGGCCAAGGGCCATGGCAGGCGCAACACACGCTGAGCGGCCCCCGGAGCGGCCTCGGTCGCCAAACTTCGTCCGCTCCGGGCGCCTGAACCCCTTCCGAACCCAACGGATCCGAAAAGGGAGCCCCATCATGCCCCAGCACACCTTGAACCGGCGGATCTGCCGCGACTGCGACGGCTTCGCCGCCGCCGCCATCACCACCGGCACCCGCCACCCGGATGGCACCCGCGCCACCCTCCGCGTCACCTGCCCCAGCTGCAAGGGCACCGGCCACCAGCTCGCCGCCGCAACGGTTGCCCGCGCCGGGAGGTGACCAATTGACCGACACCGCCACCATGGCGGGCCTGGACCCGGCCACCCTCGCCGACGTACTGAGGCTGGCCGGGTCTGACGGCTTCGACCGCATCCAGGACCAGATTCGCCGCACCGGCGGCTGCTCCCACCCCATTCACCTGCAAGGCTCCGTCGTCGTCCGCGACGCCCAGACCCGGCACGTCCTGCACCGCTACTCCACCGACACCGAGCCTGGTGGACGGCTCCGCATCGCGTGCGGCAACCGGCGTGCCTCCCGCTGCCCCGCCTGCGCCTGGACCTACGCGGGCGATACCTACCACCTCATCCGCGCCGGCCTCGTCGGCGACCCCGCCAAGGGCACCCCCGACACCATCCGTGATCACCCGCGGGTCTTCGCCACCCTCACCGCCCCCTCCTTCGGCCCGGTCCACAACCGGCCCGGCAACCGGCCCTGCGCCTGCGGCACCCGCCACGCCGAAGACGCCCCCGAGCTGGGCACCCCGCTCGACCCCGACGCGTACGACTACGCGGGTGCGGTGCTGTGGAACAACCACGCCTCCGACCTGTGGCGCTACTTCACGATCTACCTGCGCCGCGAGATTGCCCGCCGCGCCGGCCTCACCCAGAAGGCGGCCCACGAGCAGTCCCGGGTCTCGTTCGGCAAGGTCGCCGAGTATCAGAAGCGCGGAGCGGTCCACTTCCACGCCGTGATCCGCTTCGACGGCCCCGAGGGACCCGACACCCCGCCCCCGGCCTGGGCCACCCTCGACCTGCTCACCGACGCCATCCGCGCCGCCGCCGCCCGCGTTGCGGTCGACGTGCCTCCGGCTCGGTATCAGCCGGACCCCGATCAACCGGCAAGGACCGCGCCTGCCCGCACGCTGCGCTGGGGCACACAGCTCGACGTCCGCCCGATCAAGGCCTTCGGCGACGGCCAGGACATCACCGAACAGGCCGTCGCGTCCTACGTCGCCAAGTACGCCACCAAGGCCGCCGAGACCACCGGCACCGTCGACCGCCGCATCGGCAACAAAGAGGCCCTGGCCCTCCTCGGCGTCCCCGACCACCCGGCCCGGCTCATCGCCGCCTGCCTCGACCTACACCCGCTCTACCCCGACCGCAAGCTCCGCGACTGGGCCCACATGCTCGGCTTCCGCGGCCACTTCTCCACCAAGTCCCGCCGCTACTCCACCACCCTCGGCGCCCTGCGCCAGGTCCGCGCCGACTACCGCGCCGCACAGCAACGCGAAGCCCTCGGCCTGCCCGACCCCGACGACCAGGAGGCAACGACCCTGACCCTCGCCCACTGGACCTACGCCGGCCACGGTCACACCCCCGGCGAGTCCTGGCTCGCCGCCAACATCCGCCGCGACATCGAGCACAACCGCGAGATCGCCCGCGAGGAACTGCCGAACCTGCTCTCCGACGAAAGGAACTGCTGACCATGGCCTCAGAGCTGCCGAACCGGTTCCTGACTCCTGAGGACCTGGTCGAGATGTTCGAGCTGCCCAGTGTTGAGACGGTCTACCAGTGGCGCCGCAAGCACACTGGTCCCCGAGGCTTCCGCGTTGGCCGGCACCTGCGCTTCGACCCGTGCGACGTGCGGGCCTGGGTGGACTCCCAGCTTGGGGAGGCTGCCTGATGGCCGGCCACATTCAGGACCGCTGGTACAAGACCGAGACCGGGCCGGATGGCAAACCGGTGCGGGTCAAGACCGAGCGTTACGGCACTGGCATGCGCTACCGGGCTCGATACGTCGGCCCCGACGGCACTGAGAAGTCCAAGAGCTTCCCCGACCGCAAGAAGCGGGAGGCTGAACGGTGGCTGGACCGCACCGCAGCGGACATGGCGACCGGTCACTACGTCGACCCGGGTGCGGCCAAGGTGACCTTCCAGGAGTACACCGAGAAGTGGCTCACGACACTCGGAGCTGACCCGAACACGATCGAGTCCATGAACTCGCAACTGCGGCTCCATGCCTTCCCGTACATCGGGACCCGCCCGCTCGGATCGTTCAAGCCGGAGCACATCCGAGAGTGGGTAGCGGCTCTCGAATCTAGGGTGCCGGGCTCATACGGGCGGATCATCTATGCCAACGTGCGAGCGGCCCTGAGCGCTGCTGTTGATGATGGATACCTGAGCCGCAACCCGGTCTCCGCTCGATCCGTGAAGCCGCCGGCGCTTGAGCCGAAGCGCGTGGTGCCCTGGTCGGCTGAGCGAGTGTTCGCCGTACAGGCAGCGATGCCGGAACGGTACCGAGCCATGGTCGACCTGGGCGCGGGTTGCGGCATGCGCCAGGGGGAGATCCTGGGAATCGCCGTGGATGCCATCGACTTCGAGTCCGACACGCTGCACGTGGTGCAGCAGCTCAAGCTCAGCCGGAGCAAGCCCGTGTTCGCGCTGCCCAAGGGCGGCAAGACCAGGGACGTACCGCTTCCCGGTCCCGTCGCCGATGCGCTCAGGGCCCACATGAAGCAGTTCCCGCCGGTTGAGATCACGCTGCCCTGGAAGACACCGGACGGGCCGAAGGTGACCCGGCAGCTCATCTTCATGGCGCCTGGGGGCAACCACGTGTGGCGCACATCCCTGAACGAGGAAGCGTGGAAGCCTGCGCTCGTCGCGGCCGGCGTCATCCCCGCGCCGAAGACCAAGGCGGCTGGCTACGCGGCGGCCCGCGAGCACGGCATGCACGCGCTGAGGCACTTCTACGCGTCCGCTCTCCTGGACGGCGGTGAGAGCATCAAGGCGGTGAGCGAGTACCTCGGGCACAGCAACGCCGCCCTGACGCTACGGATCTACGCCCACCTCATGCCGAGCAGCCAGGAGCGAACCCGTACGGCAATCGCCACGGTCTACGCCAAGGCACAACGTCCAGTCTGACGGCCCACAGACGGCCCACGGCCCCGCGAAGGCTGATCAGTTCGGTGGAAACCGCTGGTAGAAGCCTTGCGGGGCCGTCGGTTTACTTCTCCGAGCCGGAGAAGACGGCCGCGTACCTCGGGTCGCTGACGGGCGGACCGGCCGACGGGCCGACGGGCTGACGGGCTCGGCTAGAGGGCGATCGGCTTTTCCTGGAGCACGAGGGGTGCCGGTGCCGGGCTCGTCGGAGCCGGGGGTGCCGGGTTCTTCGGGGCCGGGGGTGTCTGCTCCTTCGGGAGCGGGTGGGCCGGGGGTGCGGGGAGCGGGCGGGCCGGGGTCTTCGGGTCCGGGCGTACCGCTCCCAGGATCGGGTGGGCCGCGATCGGGGAGAGTTTGATCTTCTCGCCGGTGCGCGGTGCCTCGACCACCTTGCCGCCGCCCACGTACAGCGCCACATGCGTGGCCTGCGGGAAGTAGACCACCAGATCCCCGGGGCGCAGCGCGCGCAGCGGAACGTGCCGCAGCCGCGCCCACTGCTCCTGGCTGGTGCGCGGGATCGTCGTACCGGCCGCCTGCCAGGCCTGCGAGGTCAGGCCGGAGCAGTCGTACGACGCCGGGCCCTCGGCACCCCACGCGTACGGCTTGCCGATCTGCCGCTCGGCGTACCGGACGGCGCGCTCGCCCCCGGTGGACGACGGCTTGTCGTCGCCGTCCAGCGCGCCGGACGCGACCAGGCTGCGCTGCGCCTGCGCGGCACCGGTGCGCTCCAGCGCCGTCAGGGCGCTCAGCTGCTCGGCGGTGAGCGAGGCCAGGAGCCTCTCGACGTCGGACAGCCGGCGGCGTACGTCGTCGCGCTGCTTCTTCTGCCGTTCGGTGAGCGTCAGCTGCTCGTCGAGGGCGGTACGGGCGCGGCGGGCGAGGTCCGCGGCCTTGCGTTCGCTGCCGGTGAGGCGGCCGATGGTCTGCGCTCGCTCGCGCGCGAGCCGGCCGATCACATGGCCCTCGTCGAGGGCGTGCTCGGGGTCGGACGCGAGCAGCAGGCGCAGGTACGGGGAGAGGTCGCTGCTGTTCTGGTACTGCTGCCGGGCGAGCCGGCCGGCGGCGCCGCGGCCGTTGTGCAGGGACAGCCGGGCCTCGGCCAGCTCGGCGTCCAGCCGTGCCACCTCGGCGCGCTTCTTCCTCAGCGCCTCCTGTGTGGCGTTGTAGGCCTCGGTGGCCTGCTCCGCCTGCTGGTACAGCGTCTGAAGCTGCGTCAGGAGGGCGGGCAGGGACTTCGGGGCGTCGGTGGGCGCGTCGGTGGCTGCGTCCGAGGGTGCGTCTGGGGATGCGTCCTGGGGTGTGTCCGCGGGTGCGTCCGTGGGTTGTTGTTGTTGTTGTGCGTCCGCGGGTGGTTGTGGCTGGGGGTCGGGTACGGCTGCGGCATGCGTGGGCGCGAGCGCTAGTTGCGCCGCCGCCATCGTCGTACCGACGAGACGCAGCAGCTTTCCTGACACGTCATCACCTCCGGTGCGGGGCAGCCCCTCTGCTCCGCACCGTGAGCTTGGGACCGGTCCGCGAGGTGCGCGCGCGGGGGTGCGCGGACCGGCGCAAGGGTGTCACTCGTCCGGGTCGTGCGGTTTGCCGTCCGGCGTGGTGTCTGGCGTTGCGTCGGGTGTGGTGTCTCGCGTGGCGTCCGGTGTGGTGTCCGGTGTGGTGGCCTGAGTGCGGTGGGGGCCGGGGGCCGGTTTCGACCAGTGCCAGCGCGGGCGGCCGGTGCCGGTGTCGCCCGCCGGGTCGAAGGTGTACTTCCAGCCCTGGACGAGGTTCAGGCGCTTGCTGTGGCCGCGCGGGACCCGGCGGTAGACCAGCACGGTGGGCGGGCCGCCGGCGGCGTCCGGGACCGGGATGCGGTACGTCTTCGGGGGGTGGCCGGTCGGGCCGACGAGCACGGGGAGGACCCGGCCGTCCATGGGGCCGCCCTCGAAGGGGGTGTCTTCGCTCTTCACGCCACCAGTCTCAGACATCCCCGGAGAGCGCGGCGAGCACGTCCGCGGTCTGCGGGTCGCGTCCCGCGGTCACGCCGAGCGCGGCGACGAACTGCTCCACGAGCCAGTCGCGCAGCTCGGCCGCGGGGGGCTGCTTGTCGTCGTCCAGCCACATGAGGGAGGCCGCCTCGACTGCGGTGATCCACATGCGGACGGTCATGCGCAGGCGGGGGCCGGGGGCGCGGACGGCGAGGTGGCGGTAGATGTGGTCGGCGGCGGCGCGGCGGACTCCGTCCACTATGGCGGTGGTGCGGGAGGTCTCCACGACGCTGCCGCCCTGGAGGAGCGCGCTGAAGCCGGCGTCGTGCTCGTCGACGAAGGCGAGGTAGCGGTCGAGGGCGCGGGAGAGACGGGTGAGGAGGGGGCCGGTGCGCGGTTCGTCGAAGCAGAGCTGGAGCTGGTCGGCGGCGGAGCGCAGGGCTGCCTCGTAGAGCTGCTGCTTGCCGCCGGGGAAGTAGCGGTAGACCAGGGGGCGGGAGACTCCGGCGGCCTCTGCCACGTCGTCCAAGGACACCTCCTCCGGGGCCCGGTGCGCGAACAGCGACAGGGCGGCGGTGAGCAGCTGACTGCGGCGTTCCTCGACGCTGAGGCGGCGGTAGGCGGGGGTGGCGGAGGGGGTCATGCTTCGCAGCGTAGTCGCGTCCGCGGGTGGGTGGGGGTGGGTGCGTTGTCTGCTGTGGGTGCGTTGTGGCTGGTCGCGCAGTTCCTCGCGCCCCTTTTTGTGCCTGCGGCGGCCCGTCACCGTCCGGTGGCTGGTTGCGGTCCTCGCCTCCGGCCGGTTTCTGAGTCGGGGCCGGGGTGGGGGGTGTCCGTCCTCGGTCCGGCCACCCGTTCCCGACGCGGGCACCGTGTCCCGGTGCCGGCCGCTGCGGGCGGACACCCCCCACCCCGTCCCCTCCCCGCCGAGGGCGGGTGCACCGACGCGGTGGCGCGCGCAGCGGCGGTTGCCCTATCGCCGGAGCTGCGGGCAGTCGTGCCGCTGGGGCGGCACGGGTGGGCGCAGCGGCACCGGCAAGCGCCGGCGAGCGCACCCACCCCCGGCCGACCGAAGGAGCGGCACAAGTAAACGCCAGGCGCGCAGCCCAACGGGGCGCCGTGAACGCCGGGCGCGTAGCCCAGCCCGCGCCGGAGGCCCTACGCCAGGAGGCCCGAGGATTTCCAAAGGCGGCGGCCCACTCCTCGGAGGACACCGATGTCGTCCAGGAAGTCCGTCAGGCGCTTGGCGCCGGTCTGCATCACCTCGCGGCGGTGCCCGCTGGCCTTGACCTGGGCCATCGCCTCCCGCTTGTCCAGGCCGACGTTCGTGTAGACGTCGGGGTTGATGAAGGCGATGGAGAAGACCCGGGCGAACTCACCGGAGGTGACCCGCGTGAACTCCTGCGACCACTTCGGCGCCGTCAGCATCTGCCGGCGCAGCTCCTCGCGGGCATAGCGGACGTGGCGCGCCTCTTCCACGACGTGGATCCGCGTCACGCCCCGGATCAGCGGCTGGACCCGCTCGTCCGGGAAGGTCAGCCGCTGCATCCAGTCCAGCACCTCCTCGCCGAGCAGCGTCGCCGTGAAGGACCCCGGGGTCGTCGAGATCGTCTTGAACACGCGGCCCAGGTTCTGGTGCACCCGGCTGACCGGGTACCACGGCGTGCCGCCCCGGGAGATCACCCGGGCGAACATCTTCGAGTGCCGGCACTCGTCCTCGATCTCGGTGAGGGCGTAGCGCACGTGCGCGCTCGTCGCCGCCTTGTCGTAGATGTGGCGGACGAGCAGCTGCATCAGGATCAGTTCGAACCAGATGCCGAGCGAGGCCAGCGCCGCGGCCTCGTGCTGGGAGAGCGCGATCCGCTGCTCCTCGCTCATCCGCTTCCACAGCGGTGTGTCGTAGAGCGACACCAGCTCCGGCGGCCAGAACCACTTGCCCTCCTCGAAGGGCGCGTCCCAGTCCAGCTCCTTGTCCGGGTCGAAGGAGTGCTTCGCGGAGGAGGCGAGGAGGCGTTCGGCCACCTGTTCGCGGTCCTTGAGCAGGCCGAGCGCATCGCGCAGGCCGTCGAGCGCCTCGGCTTCCGTCAGGGTCGTCGTCATGGCTGATCCACCTCGTCGTGCGGGGGGCAGGGCGGAGTTACCCGCCGGTCACTCCTCTTATAAGACTGCTTGTCAGCAAGCCCGTCAATCCCCGTGCAGCAACTCGCTTCCTCGGTGTGCCGAGGAACTCGTTGACCCCGCGCCCACCCCGTGTGAGCCTGCCGTTCATGCCGACCTTCGACCTGTACGCCGACGATCCGGGCGCCCCGCACTGGGAGGTGCCCGCCTCCGGCGCGGCCCGCTTCAGCTGGGAGTACGACGACGGCCGCGACCGCCTGCTCGCCCTGTACCAGAAGGGCAAGGACAAGCAGTGGGACGGGGCCAAGCGCATCGACTGGGATCTCGAGGTGGATCCCTACGACCCGCTGGGGACGCCGGACGAGGCCATGTCCGTGTACGGAAGCCGGTACTGGGACAAGATGTCCGACCGGGACCGCAATGAGCTGCGCCGGCACTACGCCTCCTGGCAGTTCAGCCAGTTCCTGCACGGCGAGCAGGGCGCCATGATCTGCGCGGCGCGCATAGTGGAGTCGGCGCCGGACATGGACGCGAAGTTCTATTCCGCGACCCAGACCATGGACGAGGCCCGGCATGCCGAGATCTACGGCCGTTTCCTGCACGAGAAGATCGGGCTGGTCTATCCGGTCAACGACAACTTGCAGTCGCTGCTCGGGGACACACTGCGGGACAGCCGGTGGGACATGCCGTATCTCGGCATGCAGGTGCTGATCGAGGGACTGGCGCTGGCCGCCTTCGGCATGATCCGGGACACGACGAACAAGCCGCTGCCCAAGCAGATCCTCGCCTACGTCATGCAGGACGAGGCACGGCACGTCGCCTTCGGGCGGATGGCCCTGCGCGACTACTACCGGCAGCTCACCGACGCCGAACTGCGCGAGCGCGAGGAGTTCGTCATCGAGGGCTGTTACCTGATGCGGGACCGGCTGCGCGGGACCGAGGTGCTGGAGAACTTCGGCATCCCCAAGGCCGAGGCCGAGCAGCTCAGCGAGAACTCCGAGTTTCTGCGGCTCTTCCGCAAGCTGCTGTTCAGCCGGATCGTGCCGTGCGTGAAGGACATCGGGCTGTGGGGCAAGCGACTGCAGCAGGCCTACGTCGACCTCGGCGTCCTGGAACTGGGCGACTCCGACCTGGACCTGCTGATGAACCAGGACGAGGAGATAGCCGAGCGGCTCGACGCCGAGCGCTTCGCGGCGGAGGAGAAGGAACGCGTCGCCGAGGTGAGCGCGGCGATCCTGGAAGGGGAAGGGGAACCGGGAGGAGAAGGGGAAAGGGGAGGGGCGGGGGTGGTCGGGGCCTGACGGCTCACCCGCGTGGAGTACGGTTTCGGCGTGTCCACGCCTCCCGAGAATCCTTACGGTCAGCAGCCTCAAAGTCCCTACGGGCAGGGGCCCTACGGCCAGAACCCATACGGCGCGCAGCAGCCCCAGGCGCCGTACGGGCAGCCGCCGGCCCCCGGCGGACAGCCGCCCTACGGGGCCGCCTACGGCCAGCAGCCGCCCGGCCCCTACCCGCCGCAGCCGCACGGCTGGGGCGCGCCGCCGCCGCCCAAGAAGCGGCGCGGGCTCGTCATCGGCATCGTCGGCGGTGCCGTCGCCCTGATCGTGGTGGTCGTGGCCGCGCTCGCGCTGGTCGGCTCCAAGGGCGGCGGTTTCCCCGAGGCCAAGAACAAGCTGGTGCTGTCCAAGACCCTGCTGAACGGGCGTTACACCCTCAGCCAGGACCTGTCCGGCTCCGAGGGCAAGAAGATCGAGGACGAGGCCGACGGCTCCTGGGACGCCAAGGACACCCACGCCGTCGTCGGCCAGTACGCCCTCGGCGGCGACCAGACCAAGGGCACCCTGGTGGTCTCCGGCATGTACGGGCGGTTCAAGCACCCCGACCAGGCCCGCGGCAACATGATGAAGGGCGCCGGCGAGGGCGAGGCCAAGGTCGTCGTGCCCCCGAAGGACTTCCACCCCGACAACTCCGGCATCACGGTGACCTGCGAGGTGCTCACCCAGGTGCAGATGGGCACCACGCTGACCGTGCCGATGTGCGGCTGGGTCGACGACAACACCGGCGCCTCCGTCGCCGAGATCACCGCCGAGACCATGACGCAGGACCCGCAGAAGGTCGACCTGGAGGCCGCCGCGAAGACCGCGCTCCAGGCCCGCACCGAACTCCTCAAGCCGGTCTGAGCTACACCGGGCACCGAAGGTCGTCGGCGGTGACGCCCCGCCCGGGCGCGTCGCCGAGGACCGGGTCCGCGTGCTGCGCCGGGAACGACGTGCGCAGCGTGAAGGCGTACGGCGTCGGGCCGTGGGCCCGCAGGTGCAGCAGCCGGGCCTCGGCCTCGGCGACCGTCGGACGGTGCCCCGCCGGCACCCACCACAGCGTCGCCATGGCTTCCTGGACCCGCTCGAACCATTCCCGGCGCCGGGCCAGCATCTCCCGGTGCCGGCCCTGGTACATGAACGCCGTCAGGGCGTCCGAGTCCCGCCACACCGACATGTTGACGATCAGCCACTCGTCGCCGAAGACGGCGATGTCGGTGGCGTCACCGCCCTCGCTCTGCAGCCGCCACACGAAGCCGTCCGCCGTGTCGGCGTCGGCGTTGACCGGGTCGAGGCTGTCGACGAAGTCCTTCAACTCCGGGGAGTCCAGCGGGAATCTCAGGCGCGCGATGTTGACCTGGGCGAGTTCGTACGCGGCGTCAGTCATGACCGAACGGTAGGTCGGGGCGTCCGTCCCGCGGAAGCCCCCGTCTCACGAGTCGAGCACCGCCTGCATCACCGCACGGGCGATCGGCGCCGCCGTACCGCCGCCGCTGATCTCGCCGCGGATCGCGGAGCCGTCCTCCACCACCACCGCGACCGCGACCCGTGCCTCCATGTCCCGCTCGTCCTGCGCCCACGAGACGAACCAGGCGTACGGCGTACCGGAGTTGCCGAGGCCGTGCTGCGCTGTGCCGGTCTTGCCGCCCACGATCGCGCCCGGGATCGCCGCGTTGGTGCCGGTGCCCTCCTGCACCACGCCCTCCATCAGCTTGCGCAGCTTCGCCGCCGTCGACGGGAGCATCGCCTGCCGCGTCGGACGCGGCCCCGCCGTGGTGACCGTCGCACCGCCGCGCCGCGTGGTGCGCTCCACCAGGTACGGCGTGCGCAGCCGCCCCCCGTTGGCGACCGCCGCGGCGACCATCGCCATCTGCAACGGCGTGGCCCGCGTGTTGTACTGGCCGATCGACGACAGCGCCAGCTGCGCCCGGTCCACGCTCGTGTCGAAGGTGCTGGGCGCCACCGAGAACGGGATGCGCAGCCGCTTGTCGTTGAACCCGAAGGCCTGCGCGGTACGGACCATCCGCGCCGCCCCGACGTCCACGCCGAGCTTGGCGAACACCGTGTTGCAGGACCACTCGAAGGCGTCCCGCAGCGACACGTCCCGGCAGCCGTCGCCCTCGTTGGTCAGCCGGGTCGTCGTCCCCGGCAGCCGGTAGGGGTCCGGCGAGGTGGTCGGCTCGTCCAGGTTCCGGATCAGGCCCGCGTCCAGCGCCGCCGCCGCGGTGACCACCTTGAAAGTGGACCCCGGCGGATACGTCTGCCGCACGGCCCTGTTCAGCATCGGCCGGTCCGGATCGGTGTTCAGCCGCGCCCAGGCGCGCGCCGCCGCCGGCCCGTTCCCGGACAGTACCCCCGGGTCGTACGACGGAGCGGACACCAGAGCCAGGATGCGCCCCGTGGCCGGTTCGATCGCCGCCACCGCGCCCTTGCGCCCCGCCAGCCCCTCGTACGCCGCCCGCTGCGCCTGCGGATCGAGGGTGGTCACCACGTCGCCGCCCGGGTCACGGGCCCGGGTGAGGTCGCCCACCAGCGGCAGCGACGCCAGCAGCGGATCGGTGCCGGCCAGTACGCCGTCCTCGGTGTGCTCCAGCAGCGTCGTGCCGTACTCCTGGGAGGAGAACCCGGTGACGGGCGCGTACAACGGGCCGTCGCTGTAGGAACGTTCGTAGCGCAGCTGCTCGCCGGAGTCCCGGGAGCCGGTGACCGGCCGGCCGCCCACCACGATGTCGCCGCGTGGCTGGGCGTACCGGGCGATGGTGGGGCGGCGGTTGGCCGGGTTGTCGTTGTAGCCGCCGGAGACGACGAGCTGGACGCGGGCCGCGTTCACCAGCAGGGCGACGAGCAGCAGGGCGCAGAAGGCGGCGGAGTGGCGGATGGTGCGGGTCATGGCGCCTCCGGGGTGGCGCCGGGCCGCCGGGCCGAGTCGCTGACACGGATGAGCAGGGCGAGGATGGCCCAGTTGGTGACCACGGAGGAACCGCCCTGCGCGAGGAACGGCATCGCCATGCCGGTCAGCGGGATCAGCCCGGTCACCCCGCCGGCGATGACGAAGACCTGGAGCGCGACGATCGAGGCGAGCCCGACGGCGAGCAGCCGCCCGAAGGGGTCCCGCAGCGCGAGCCCGGCGCGGTAGCCGCGCTCCACGAGCAGGCCGTAGAGCAGGAAGACGGCCGACAGCCCGGCGAGCCCCAGCTCCTCCCCGGCGGTGGCGAGGATGAAGTCGGACTTGGTGGCGAACCCGATGAGGACCGAGTGCCCGAGGCCGAGCCCGGTGCCGAGCAGGCCGCCGGCCGCGAACGCGAACAGCGACTGGGCGAGCTGGTTGGCGCCCTGCCCGGCCTCGATGGAGGCGAACGGATGCAGCCAGTCCTCGATCCGCGCGTGCACATGCGGTTCCAGCTGCCCCACGGCGACGGCCCCCAGCGCGGCGAGCAGCAGGCCGACGGCGATCCACCCCTTGCGCCCGGTGGCCACGTAGAGCAGGACGACGAACAGCCCGAAGAACAGCAGCGAGGTCCCGAGATCCCGCTCCAGCACCAGCACCCCCACGCTCACCAGCCACACCGCGACGATCGGCCCGAGGACCCGCCCGGTCGGCAGCTGCATCCGCCACACACGCCGTCCGGCGTACGCCAGCGCGGTGCGGTTGGCGGCGAGGTGGGCGGCGAAGAAGACGGCCAGCAGCACCTTGGCGAACTCGCCGGGCTGGATGGAGAACCCGGCGATCCGGATCCAGATCCGGGCCCCGTTCACGGCGGGGAACAGGATCGGCAGCGTCAGCAGCGCGAGCGCGGCGGCCACGCACACATAGGCGTAGCGCTGGAGCACCCGGTGATCGCGGAGCATGGCGACGACGACGATGAAGAACGCCACCCCGAGCGTCGACCACACCAGCTGCGTGGGCGCCGCCCGGTCACCGGGCGTCTCCAGGTCCAGCCGGTAGATCAGCACCAGCCCGAGCCCGTTGAGCAGGACGCCGATCGGCAGCAGCAGGGGATCGGCGTGCCGCGCGCGCAACCGGACGATCAGATGCGCGAGCAGCGCGAGAACGCCGAGCCCGGCGCCGTAACCGGCGGCGCCGGGCGGCACGGCACCGGTGCGGCCCAGCCCCACCACGCAGTAGCCGCAGACCGACAGCAGGACGGCGACGACGATGAGGGCGAGTTCGACACCACGGCGCCGGGGCAGGGGGACCGGGGGAGCGGGGGTGTCCGCCACGGCCACGGTGATTCCGGTTCCGGCCTTCGTCATGTCCGGAACTTACCCAAACGGGACGACTTGCGCCGCGTCGGAAGGGCGAGCGGGTGAGGGTGTGTCAGCGGTACCGGTGGTGTCAGCACCAGCGGGGCGAGGACCCGAGGACCTGGATGTAGCGGGCGGAACCCCAGGCCCAGGTGCCGTCCGTCAGCAGGTACCACAGGCGGTCACCGTCGACGCTCTGGCCGCGGGTCTGGCAGTAGATGGAGACGATCTGCCCGCGGTGCACGGAACGGATCACCTGGCTGCCCCGGTTGGGCGCACTGCGCAGCAGCAGTGTCCCGGCCGTGACCCGCCCCCGGGCAAGCCGCGACTCGTGCCCACCACCCCCCTGCTCCCAGCTCCCACCACCGTCGCCGCCCCCCTGCTGCTGCCAGCTCCCGCCGCCGTCGCCACCGCCTTCGTTTCCGCCGCCTTGCTGCTGCCAGCTTCCGCCGTCGCCGCTGCCGCCTTCGTTGCCGCCCTGCTGCTGCCAGTTGCCGTCGTCGCCGCCCCCACCGCCCCCGCCGCCCTGGCTGGAGACCGAGGGGCCGTCCTCCCCCCAGCCGTCATCGGCGACAGCGGGCGTACCGGCGACGGCACCGACGAACACGACGGTGGCAGCAGCTATGGCGAACCGGGCGAGACGGGGGCGATAAGACATGGGGTACCTCCACGAGGAACCTGAGGGGCCAAAACCTGACTAACCGCCACGTTAGGAGCCCCCGAAGCCCGATGCCCGAAATGCTGGGCCATCGGGAGGGGGGTGGGGCGCAGCCCCACGCGGGGGTCACGGGGCGGGGCCTGCCGGGGGTCCGGGGCGGAGCCCCGTGGGGTGGGCTCTTGGCCGACCGAGTGGGTGGGCGGGTGGGCAAACACCCCCCCTCGGGTCCGGGGCGAAGCCCCGCGACGGCACCCCTTGCGCAAGGTCACGTCAACCCCGGCCACCTCCACCCCTTGCGCAAGGTCACGTCAACCCCGGCCACCTCCACCTCTTGCGCAAGGTCACGTCAACCCCGGCCCCTAACCCCTCGCGCAAGATCAACCGGAACCGGCGGAACCCCCACGCGGAGCCCCCGGCAGGGAGAGCGTCGCCAGCGCCCCGCCCCCCACCGCGTTCGCGAACGTCAGCCTCGCGCCCAGTACCTCCGCCTGCCCCAGCGCGATCGTCAGCCCCAGCCCGTGCCCCGTCGCGCCCCCCTCCGTACGGAACCGCTGCGGCCCGTGCGCGACGAGGTACTCCGGATAGCCGTCCCCGTGGTCCCGCACGGTCACCACCGGCCCGTCCACCGTCACCACCACCGGCCCCTTCCCGTGCCGGTGCGCGTTGGACACCAGGTTCCCCAGCACCCGCTCCAGTCGCCGCCGGTCCGTCTCCACCCGCGCGTCCCGCAGGACCCGGACCTCGGTGGGCGTCCCCGACGCCCGCACCACCCGCTCGGCCAAAGCCCCCAGCTTCTCGCTGTCCACGTCCAGCCGCTCCCGCCCGGTGTCCAGGCGCGAGATCTCCAGCAGGTCCTCGGTGAGCGTGCGCAGTGCGGCCACCCGGTCGCGCACCAGCTCCGTGGGCCGGCTGGGAGGAAGCAGCTCGGCCGCCGCGTGCAGCCCCGTCAGCGGCGTACGCAGCTCGTGCGCCACGTCCGCCGTGAACCGCTGCTCCGCCAGCAGCTTGCCCTGCAACGACGAGGCCATGGAGTCCAGCGCTCCGGCCACCGCCGCGACCTCGTCCTGCGGCCGTGAGGGATCCCCGGCCCGCGGGTCGTCCACCCGCGCGTCCAGGTCCCCGGCGCTGATCCGCCGCGCCACCCGAGCCGTGGCGTGCAGCCGCCGCGTCACCCGGGTCACCGCGAACGCCCCCACCAGCACGGTCGCCCCGATCGCCAGCGCCGACGACCACAGGATCGCCCCGTCCAGCCCCTGGATCGTGCGGGCCTGCTGCGCGTAGTCCACGCGTACGGCGAGCGCGTGCCCGCCCTCCACCGGCCCCGCCGCCCACATCGCCGGCTCCCCGCGGTGCTCGCCGACCATCGTGCCCCGTTCCCCGGCCGCCGCCAGCGTCCGGAGCCGCGCGGGCAGTTCCGGGGGATCGACCCCGGCGTTCGGCAGCAGCGTGTCCCCGGCCTCGAAGGCCTGCGTGGCGTCCGCCAGCCGGGCGAGGGCCAGGTCGCGGGCCTGGCCGACGGTCTGGTTCGTGACCTGCACATGCACCAGCACGCCGAGCAGCGCGGCCAGCGCGCAGGACATCACGATGATGAAGGCGGCGGCCCGCACCGCCAGCGGCCCGGACCACTGCGGCAGCACGGGCCTCATCGCCCACCTGCCGACCCGGACACCGACGACGAAACGCCCCCCGCCGCAGACGGCGCCACACCCCCCGCAGCCGGCCCCGAGGCGGCCCCCGAACCTGCCCCCGAGGCGGCCCCCGAACCCGCCCCCGAAGCGGCCCCCGAACCCGCCCCCGAGGCCGAAGGCGAAGCCGACCCCCCGGCCGACGGCGACGCGGCCGGCTTGCGCTGCGGATGCCCCGGATGCACCCCGCTCCCCGTGCGCACCATCTCGTCATGGGTGAGCAGCATCGCCTTCTGGTCCGGATCCCAGGTCCACTCGAGCCGGTACTCGTAGCGCGCCAGATCGGACGGCGAGCTGAGCACGAGCGAACGCCCGGCCACCTCGACGGCGCTCACGGCGTCCTCCCACTTCATGATCTGCACCAGCCGGTGACGGTCCACGGTGTACACCCGTACGGCCGTCATGGGCCCGGGCAGCAGCCGGAACCCGAGGGCCAGGTCGTCGTGCCCGTCCCCGGTCAGATCCCGGTAGTACGGCTTGAGCACCGGGCAGCGCCCCCGCTCGGGCCCCTGCCCGCAGGCGTCCCGCACCAGCCGGGCCGTCTCGGGGAACGTCTCCCCGCTCTTGCCGCCGGCCTTGTACCGGTCGGGGTGCGCCGCGATCTCCGCGCGCACGATCGCCGCCGGATCGACCCTGCGGATGTCGTCACCGGGCACGGACACGCCCTTGACGACCTCCCGCTCGACCTCGTCGATGTCGTACGCCGGAGACGACGCCGGGGTCAGCTCCGGCCACAGCCGGGCCGGGCTGACCGCGACCTGCGTGGGCCCGGCGCCTTCCAGCGACCCGGTGTCACCGCAGGCGGTCAGGGCAGCACCCAGCAACACGGCCAGGACGGAGAGCAGGGCACGCGGGCGGCGAGGGGGCACGGGACTCCTGTGGGTAGGGATGTTCGAGGGCCCCGTACACCATATTCGTAGGTAAGTCCTTTTTGCTGTTCGGGAACCTGCTCGGGAGCCTGCTGGAGACGTGTTCGCGAGCCTGCTCGGGGCGCGCTCGGAAGCCTGCTCGTGAACCTACTCGGCGAGCTCCTCCAGCAAGCGGACCGTCGGCAGCCCGGCCCGCAGGTACGCGACGAACAGCTCGTTGTGCAGGGCCCACGGCGAGCGACGGGACCGTATCAGCCGTATGGCGTCCTCCACCGGGTGCCCCCGGTGGACCAGCGCCTGCGCGACGACCAGGCCGGAGCGGTTGTAGCCGTGGTAGCAGCGCACCAGCACCCGCCGGCCGTCGTCCAGCGCCTCGCCCACCGCCCGGGCCAGCCGCAGCACCCCCGCCAGCTGGGTGCCGTCCAGCGGCCCGTCCGGGATGTCCCACACATGGTGCTCGACCCCGGGGTCCGGCCCGTGCCCCGGCAGCCGCAGCAGCGTCTGCACCAGCTCGAACTCGTCCCGTACGACCGCGAACTCCAGCCGCCCGGACGTCCCCCGGAACTCGTGCCCGCCCATCCACAGGCCCGGCACGATCTCGCTCCACGGGCTGTCCGGAGCGGGCACATCGGGTTGTCTCCCACGCGTACGCAACGGTGCCTCCCCAACCCCGCCCACCACGGTCCCGCCCGCGCAACTCCCTCCCAAGGTAGCCGCCTTCTTGCCCCGGGAGCACCCTGCCTGTTCCCATGGTCGTGGGGTGATGGGGCATGAGCCGACTGCGTGTCATACCGACCTACAGACACGGCCGCGAACGGCTGTACGTCTGCTCCACGGACGGACGGAACATCGCCTGGTACGACCGTGAGGCCGGCCGGGTGAACCTGCTCAGCGAAGACCACCGGGAGGCCGTCCTGGACGCCCTCGGCCCGTTCCTCACCGGCCAGGTCGCCGTGGGCCCGCCACCCGTGCCCACCCCGGCCGAGCTGGCCCGGCTCAGCCTCCACCCCGACGACGACCTCGCCCCCAACCGGCCCGGCGAGGCCCTCCTGGTCGCCCTGGAACGCGATCCGGGCCCCGCGCACCGGCTGCGCCCGGACCCGCGCCGCCGGGCGCTGGAGGCGGAGCAGTCCGTCGGCGAGGCGCTCGACCGGCTGGACGGGGCGGGCTGGCACGCGCTGCACTCAGTACCGCTGCCCGGCGGCGACCGCGTCCACCACCTGCTGATCGGCCCCGGCGGACTGTTCGCGCTGCACGCCGTGCACGCCCGCAAGCAGAAGGTCACGGTGGACGGGCCGCTGCTCACCCTGGGCCGGCGCGACCCCGTGCCGCTGCCGCGCGACGTCCGCGCGGTCGCAGCCCGCGCCTCCTACGCGCTGACCGCCGAGGTCCGCCCGGTGCTGTGCCTGCTCGCCCCGGCGTCCGTCCAGGTCGCCGCACCGCCGCGCGAGGTCCGTGTCGTCACGGACACGGACCTGCCGGAGCTGGCCCGCCAGGGCGGCGTACTGAAACCGGCGGACGTCGAGGCCCTGCACGCGATGGCCCGCGACCGCAACACCTGGGCCCGCGTCTGAGGACGTGGTCCCGCGTCTGAGCACGTGGCGAACCGCGCTCAGGGAACCGAGCCCGCGCGCCCCGGCTCCAGCAGGGGCGCCAGCAGGTCGCCGTGGTCCTGGAGCCGGGGCGCGATGTCGGCGGCACCGAACGCCAGCTGCTCCGGCGTCCCGCAGTCCTCGATCTCCTCCCAGGTCACCGGCGCCGACACCCAGGGATGCGAGCGGGCCCGCAGCGTGTAGGGCGTCGCGGTGGTCTTGCGGGCGGCGTTCTGGCTCCAGTCCACGAACACCTTCCCGGGCCTCAGGCTGCGCGTCATGCGGTGCAGCGCGAGGCGCGGCATGGCCTTCTCCGCCTCGACGGCGAGCTGCTTGGCGTACTCGGACGTGCGCTCCGACGGCGCCGGATCCACGGCCGCCAGCAGATGCAGCCCCTTCGACCCGGACGTCTTGGCGTACGCCTCGATCCCGTCCCGCGCGAGCCGCTCCCGCAGCCACAGCGCGACCTCGCAGCACTCGACGACGGTCGCGGGCGGCCCCGGATCGAGGTCGAAGACGATCCGGTCGGCCACGTCCGGGGTCTGCACCCGCCACTGGTGCGTATGGAACTCCGCGACCTGGTTCGCCGCCCACATCAGGCTCGCCAGGTCCTGGACGACCACCATCCGCGTCGGCCCCTCCGACCGGGGCACCGGGGCGGTCGTGACCCAGTCGGGCGTACCGGGCGGCACGTTCTTGGTGAAGAACAGCTGCCCGTCAGGACCGTCCGGGTAGCGCAGGAAGGACACCGCGCGGTCCCGCAGATGGGGCAGCAGCGCCTCGGCCGTGGTCGCGTAGTAGTGCAGCACCTCGGCCTTGGTGAACCCGGTCGCCGGATACAGCACCTTCTCCAGGTTGCTGAGCGCGATCCGCCGCCCCTCCACCTCTGTGATCGGCGTCATACGATGAGAATTCCCAGTAATAGGGAGATATCCGTAGCTAAGTGGACGAACCCGACCGAAAGGGTGTGCACGTGAGATCCATCTGGAACGGCGCCATCTCGTTCGGCCTGGTCAGCATCCCGATCAAGCTGGTCAACGCGACCGAGAGCCACTCCATCTCCTTCCGCCAGATCCACACCGAGGACGGCGGCCGCATCCGCTACCGCAAGTTCTGCGAGCTGGAGGAGCGCGAGGTCACCCAGGCGGAGATCGGCAAGGGTTACGAGGACGCGGACGGCTCGATCATCCCGATCACGGACGAGGACCTGGCCAGTCTGCCGCTGCCGACGGCGAAGACGATCGAGATCGTGGCCTTCGTCCCGGCCGACCGGATCGACCCGCTCCAGATGGACGCGGCGTACTACCTCGCCGCCAGTGGCGCCCCGGCCGCCAAGCCGTACACCCTGCTGCGCGAGGCGCTCAAACGCAGCAACAAGGTCGCCATCGCCAAGTACGCGCTGCGCGGGCGCGAGCGCCTCGGCATGCTCCGGGTCGTCGGCGACGCCATCGCCATGCACGGCCTGCTGTGGCCCGACGAGGTGCGCGCCCCCGAGGGCGTCGCTCCCGACGCCGATGTCACCGTCCGTGACAAGGAGCTGGACCTGGCGGACGCCCTGATGGACACCCTCGGCGAGGTCGACATGGACGACCTGCACGACGAGTACCGCGAGGCGGTGGAGGAGGTCATCGCCGCCAAGGTGTCCGGCGTGGCCCCGCCCGAGGCCCCCGAGCCCGCGGCCGGCGGCACGGTCCTGGACCTCATGGCGGCCCTGGAGAACAGTGTGCGAGCGGCCCGCGAGTCCCGCGGCGAGGGCGGTCGCCCGGAGGCCGGTGCCGAGGCGGAGGCCGAGGTCAGGCCGCTGCGGGGACGCAAGACGGCGGCGAAGAAGGAGCCGGCGCCGACGTCGGCGAAGAAGACACCGGCCAAGAAGTCCGCCGCGAAGAAGACCACGGCCGCGTCGAAGAAGACGACGGCGAAGTCGGCGCAGAGCACCGGCGCGAAGAAGACCGCGGCCGCGTCGAAGACCACGGCCAAGAAGACCCCGGCGAAGAAGACGGCGTCCCGCAAGCGGAGTGCGTGAGGGTGCGTGAGGGACGCCCGACTTCTTCCCGGGACGTACTCAGGCGGCGGCGAGGCGCCTCAGCGCCAGCACGGCGTTGTGCCCGCCGAACCCGAAGGAGTTGCTGAGCACGAGATCACCGTCCCGGGGCAGCTGACGAGCCGCACCGGTGACGACATCGAGCCCGATGGCGTCGTCGATGGTCGTGGTCCCGACCGTCGGCGGTACGACACCGTCGCGCAGGGTGAGGACGGCGGCGACGGCCTCGACACCACCGGCGGCACCCTGCAGATGCCCGAGGTGCCCCTTGAGCGCGGTCACCGGGACGTCCCGCCCGCCGAGCACGCCCCGCAGCGCGGCGGCCTCCGCGAGGTCCCCCTCCACGGTCGCCGTGGCATGCGCGTTGACATGGACGACGTCGACGACATGCCCGCCAGCGTCCCGCAGGGCCCGCCGCAGCGCAAGTGCGACGCCACTCCCGCTCGGATCGGGTGCGGCCATGTGGTGGGCGTCGGCGGACAGCCCCCACCCGGCGGCCTCGCAGTAGATCCGCGCACCCCGGGCCCGGGCGTGCTCCTCGGCCTCCAGGACGAGCACCCCGGCGCCCTCCCCGTTGACGAACCCGTCGCGGTCCGCGCCGAAGGGCCGTGAAGGCGAGACCCCGTCCTTCAGCTCATGGGTGGACAGCGCCCGCATGGCGGCGAAGGAGGCCATGATCGCCGGCGTGACGACGGCCTCGGCGCCCCCGGCGAGGGCGACGTCGATCCGGCCGTACCGGATACGGTCGATGGCCTCCCCGATGGCCTCGGTCCCGGAGGCACAGGCACTGGTGACGGTCCGGGCCTCCCCGGTGATGTGCAGATCGAGGGAGACCTGCGAGGCGGCCTGCGAGGGCACGGTCATGGGCGTGGTGAGCGGCGAGACCGCACGCGGCCCACGCTCCCGCAACTTCCGGTCCCCACCGACGAGCACGGACGCATCCCCGAGAATGGCACCGAGGCAGACGCCGACCCGCGAGGGATCGACCCCACTGGCCTCGGTCCCGCCCTCCTGGAACCCGGCGTCGCCCCACGCCTCCCGCCCGGCCAGCACGGCGAACTGGGCGGCCCGGTTCATGCGCCGAGCGACGGCCCGCGGCAGCACCTCACCCGGATCGACGGGTACGACCCCGGCGGTCCGCACCGGCAGATCCCCGAACTCGGGATCATCGACCTCCCGTATCCCGTGCCGCCCCTCCATCAGCCCCCGCCACAACTCCCCGACCCCGAGCCCGAGCGGAGTGACGGCCCCGAGCCCGGTGACGACGACGCGCCGGGCCCGCGGAACGGAGCTTTCGGCGCGGGGCCTCGCCCGATACCGCACGACGACCTCATCACCGCGCAGGGCGTCACCGGCCCAAGCACGCACCTCCTCATCGGAGTGAGCGACACCACTCCCGTCATCGAGATCCCGATGCCACACCCCCCACCGCCGCACATACGTCTCCTCGACGGCCCCCGGATCCACGACCCGCAGCAGCCCGACCCGATCCCCGTCCCGGAACCGGGCCCCCGCCACATCGTCGGACTCGACGAGCCCCACGCCGGCGGGATCGACCCGATACCCGGCGACGGTGAGCCGCGCGTCCCGTGCGACCAGGCGGTCCCGCTCCCTGCCCCCGAGCACGGGCCGCAGGAAGAGCCGTATCCACTCGGGGGCCTCCGGCACGGTGTGCACGACGACATACCAGCGGGCCTGCGCGCCCCCGTCGGCGCCGGTCGAGAGATCGACGAGGTCCCCGGGCACCACCTCGGCGGCACTGACGGAGTGAGGGTCGAGAGCGAGTCGGTTTTCCGGTGTTCCGTGCGAATGGGACATACGTCACCACACTTCCTGAGCCCGAACTGGCGTAAAACGGACGGAAATGAGTGAAGCGGGCGCGGCACGGAAAATCCACAGTTGAATACTGAATCTGCGAACTACGTCACATGAGTGATGTAGACGCATTCACCCGACGAAAAGTCAAAAACCCTCAATATGGCCCGGATCGCACAAAAGCGCCCAAATCAACCGTGTTGGACGTCACACGGCCGTGCCGAGCAGCCGACAGCGGTCGAGCAGCTCATGAAGGTCCGCCGCGGACAAGGCCGGGTTGGCCGCAGCCCCCTCCGCGGTGTCCGGGTCCTCCAGCAGCGCTGTGACGAGCTCACGAGGCAGCAGCGGGTTGGTGGCGGCGGCGCGGCGCACCCCGGGATCGGTGTCGCTGAGCAGGGCCAGGGGCGGCCGCTCCAGCGAGGGATCGGCGGCGGCCAGGGCGCGCACCTGCGGATCCGCGTGCCCGAGCAGATGCTGCAGACCGGTGCGGGGCAGACCGGGAAGGGTGAGAAGGAAGGGACGCTGCCGCGGCAGGGCGAGGAAGGCGTCCAGGACGATGGAGGGCGGGGCGAGCGGGTGGTTGCAGGCGAGGAGATGCCGCACCTCGGCGTCGGAGTCACCCGCCAGCCGCGTCACCAGCTCCGGCGGCAGCCCAGGGGATACGGCGGCAGCCCGCCGCAGCAAGGGATCAGGTGAGCCGGCACACATGCGGTACCAGCCGGCATCCGGCTCCACCAGCAACTCGCCCGTCGGGCCGATGTCCTCGGCGGCGTGGCCGACGACCTCGTCGAGGGCCGCACGCTGGGCCCAGGTACGGGGCAGGGGATGCAGCCGGGCACGAGTGCGCACGGTCACGTCCGGGTCCTCGGCGAGTTCCGCCAGCAGCGTGGGATCGAGATCGGCGCGAGCGGCCACGCGCTCCCGCACCTGAGGATCGGGGTCGCGGGCGAGACGGGCGACGGCACCGGCGGGCGTATGGGGGTTGTATGCCAGGGGCCACAGGTCCCGCCCGTCGGCGAGACACGCGTCGACCACGGACTGCGAGACGGCGTAGTTGACGAGCAGGAGCGAGCGCTGATGGCAGTCGAACTCCGGAAGCTCGGCCTCCATGGCCGCCGGATCGAGGACCCGGCTCTGCTGGTGAGCGGCCTCACGCACGGCGGCAACAGGATCGTCGAGGAGGGCGTCACGCTGCGCGGGCGTGAGCCAGAGCCACCGCCCGGCTGCGTAGGCCCGCAGCTCGGGGTCCGGGTGTTCCCACACTCCTCGGTAGAAGGACATGGGTATCTGCTGGGAGAAGACCAACTCCTGCGCTATCTCGGCGGCCGTGACCGTCTGATCCCCGACGCGGCCGTGCCGCCCGGTCAGCAACCGCTCGATGACACCATCGGGAAGCGGCTCGACGCGCCCGAACCGCGGATTGGGCCCGCCGGCGAGATCGGCGACGACGAGCGAGTCGACGTCTTCGGCCAGACGGCTCCGCTGAGCGGCGGACACGTACCGATTACGGGCGAGGCCCCGGCGCACCGCCCGCTCCGAATGCCCGATCATCGCGTCGACCACGTCCCGCGTCAGCCCCCGCCGCTCCCGGCACAACACGGTCCAGGCGGCTCGCCCGCCCGACTGCAGGAGCCGCAGCAGAACACCTGGCGGTGCAGCAGGATTGACGGCAACACCACGAAGCCACGCTTCGGCGGGGGAGAAGGGCATCGCAGCATGATGCCAGCGAGAGCACCTCTGACGGCCCGTCAAGCCGCCGTAGGGTCGGTGGCCTTCCGGGTCTGAAGGCCGCCCCCTCTTGCCCTCCTGCCACATGTGGCAGGAGGCTCGGCTCCTGGCGCTTCCGCCGCCTGTCGCCGCCTCGCCGTTCGCGAGCAGTCCGTAGGACCTCCGGCACTCAGCACTGTCCACTCGGCTCGAGGTCCTACTGGCCCATACGCGAAGTGCCCCGACAGGCACCACGAGATCGCCAACCGACGTATGGAAGGTCTGCCGCGCGAGCACGACTGATTCGGCCCGGACAATCGGGGACCGCAACGTGATGCGGCGGGTCGGGCGCGCCACGGGGCGATTGACCGTTCTACATCTATCCGATCGTTGTATCGACGGCGTGGATAGGACGTTCAGGGAGAGAATCCGGGGCCGGTACCAGAGGCGAACGCGCTGGGTTGTGGGTCCTCCGGGTGGCGAATAGCCTGGTCGGAGGGGATCGGTTCGATCGGAGGACCGCCCATGAGTAAGTACAAAAACCGTGCCGGGCGCGCGATCGGAGTCATCGCCACACTCGCCACGGCCACAGCGATCGGGTTCGCCGCTCCGGCTCACGCTCAGGCCACCGCTCAACTCCACGCGTACGTTTCTGACGGCTGGGGTGGCGGAACCATCACCAGCAGCCCCGCCGGGATCAACTGCCACATCTCGGCTTGGGATCCGTACGCCGGCGACCCGGCGCCGAGCCCGACCGGTACCTGCACCGCGAGCTTCGCGATCGGGACGACGGTCCACTTCAGTGCCACAGCTGACGCCGGTTCTTACGTCAACTTCCCTCCCGACCCGAACCCCGTGACCATACGGTCCGGCTACAACTACACGGGCGTTGTGTTCTGCCCCAACGACGGCCTTTGCTCGGCAGGCTAGTCGCCCGTGAAAGCCCGAGGCGTGGGGCCACGCTGCCCCGCCAACCGGCGCGGCCTGACGTCCTCTTGGAGGAGCGTGCGGACGACGGCCAGACCGATGGGGCACTGGGGCCAGGTCAGTAACTTGAACAAGGGCAGGCATGTTGCGGAGTGGACGAGGGTGCCCATACGCATTGGCGCAAAAAGGAGGGGCAACTCCCGTGCGTCTGCTCGGATTGAGCCCGCAGCTCCAGAGGGCAAGATCACGGCGTGGCCGGCCTTCGCCCGGGGAGCGAACGAACTGAGCTGCGGCGGTCGAAGTCATAGCCCTTGCCGACGTGCAACTTGCCCGGACGACGACGGCGCGGGCCACGTCCGTGTCTCCGCTGACGGGGTATTTGGCCGCCTCCTGCTGGGTGCCCCGGCAGTATTCGATCCCGCGCACACGGCTCCGGAGGCCGTCGCTGCGCAGAAGGTAGCCGCAGTTCAAGTGGCCGATCGCGTGAAGGAGGTGCCTGCTGGTCCACGAATGGCCCACCAGCATGAAGTGTCGCATTAGACCTCGCGAGCGATCTCTCACCTTGGCGCGCTGCTGCCTGTCAGTACCGACCGCCGTCTCTCGGCACCTGCTTGTTCAATCGGGACGATGTGAGGAGCCAAGGCACGTAGTGTGATCCCTTGTACTAGCCCGGGAACCCCGGGCGCGAGACGCACGCGAGGGTGGGGACACGTGATGGATGGCGCCGGAAATGTTGAGACGACTGCCGTTCAGATCATGCTCGACTCGAGTGACGCCTTCGACGACCACATGGCGTTGACCGAGTGGCTCCGTCACGAACGCGGCCTTCAGGGGCACGTACGGGTCCTCCCCACCACTCCCGCCGAGGGTGAGTTGGGTGCCGTTCTCGGACTTCTCAGCGTCTCCCTCGGTTCCGGCGGGATCGCAACCGTGCTCGCCGGCTCCCTCGCCACCTGGCTGCAGAGCCGCCGCACTCCGACCAAGGTGCGCATCACCATCACGCGGGCCGACCGCACTCTGGAAGTTGAGACTGGCGACGCCAAAGAGGCCGAGGCTCTGATTCGGCGCTTCTTGGGCGAAGACGCCGATGGCGTCTGACGACACCGCCGTCCTTATCGGCGTCTCGCAGTACCGCGATCCGTCGCTCCCCAACGTGCCCGCAGTGCTCAACAGTCTGCAGGCCATGCGCCAACTTCTCACTGACCCCGACTTGTGCGGGTGGTCAGAGGACCAGGTACTCGTCCTGGACGACCCCACTGGAGCCACCGAGCTTGCGCTGCAGCTGCACCGCCTGGCCGAGGAGACCACTGGCACCCTACTGATGTACTTCGTCGGCCACGGGATGGTTAGCAGGACCGGCGCGCTCTGTCTGGCCACCGGTGACACTCAACTCCGCTACCCCGACCTGACGGGCCTGGAGTACGACAAGGTCCGCACTGCCCTGCTCGACTCGCCTGCCCAAGTGAAGCTGGTGATCCTCGACTGCTGCTACTCGGGCCGCGCCATCCAAGGCCTGGCGGGCGCCGACGATAACCAGCTCGCGGACGCCACCGACGTCCGCGGCGTCTACACGCTTACGGCGGCCGACCAAATCGCTCATGTGCCACCATCGGAGGAACAGAAGACAGCCTGCACGTCCTTCACTGCGGCGCTGCGCGATGTAGTTAGAGATGGCATACCCGGAGCCCCACCGATGCTCGCCCTGAGCGACATCTACCCGTCGCTCAAGCGTACGCTCAAGGCTAACGGCCTCCCCGAGCCGAACCAGCGTGGGTCGGACACCGTCGAGTCATATGCCTTCAGTCGCAACGTCGTGTATTCCGGAGGCACGGGGTTCCGACTGATCCCTCGGGACCACACGGACCTTTTCCTAAGAGTCCTTGCTGCGCAACCGCTCCACGACCTCACGGCTCCGAGCATCGATAAGTTGGAGGACTGGCCTGGCGTCTACCTCCTCCACCGGAAACTCGGTGGTGGCGCCAGGGAGATCGTCTACGTCGGAAGAGGCGATCGCTCGATTGCCACCCGTCTCAAAGACCACTTGCGGAAGATAGACGGGCGCCACTATGTCGACTCCAGCTGCATCTCATTTAGCTACCTCAAGCTTGACGACGACCTCAGTTATGTCGCCCCGGAGCGTGTCGTACTCCGGCACCTGCACGATCAGGGGCTCACCTCGGCATGGAACCAAAACGGCTTCGGTAACCGGGATGCCGGGCGGGCGCGAGATTTCACCCGACTCAACAGCCAACACTTCGACGTACTCCACCCGGTTGACCTAACGTGGCCCCTTCGCACCGACGGGCCTACCCTTCATCTGACGGCACCCGAACTGGCCACGTATCTGAAGACTGAACTTCCCTACGTCTTCCGCTATGACCACCGAGTTGCCGCGGTTGAAGGGGCCCGCCTCACTATCCCGGAGGGCCCCCTCTCCGCAGACCGGGCCTTCCGCCTACTCGCGGCCGCCCTGGGTGATGAATGGCAGATCAGCGCCCTAATGGGCCAAGTCCTGATGTACCGGGAGCAGAACGCGCGATATCCGAGCGCAATCCGCTACTACGTGGGCACGGAGGCGATGGGGGCGGTCCCGGACGTCTACGAGGTCGCTGACTCCCACGAGGACGTATAGGGCTACTCTCTGCGGCCATCGGAGAATTTCATCGAGGCTGGCTGCGAGTAAGGCAGGAGTGGCGTGACCGCGAGGTCGTCAGCCGCCGAGTGAGCAGTAGAAGGCGCTTGGTAGGTAGTGCGTCACCCAATCGCTGACCTGCTGTTCTTACCGCACCGCGCGCCTCATCTTCTGGACTTCGACACGCATTCGACCCGGCTCGTACTACTCGTACATCGTCGCCGCTTGCAGAGCTCGCGCGAAGAACGTCCAGTCACCGTCAGGCGGCAACTCACGGCTGCCGTTGTGGTACCAGCCGTCCGCGTCGTCGATCCAGGCGCCCAGGGCCTCCAGGAAGCTCGGAAGGTCCGGGTTCTCCCACGAGCTTGCGTCCTCGGCGTGACTGCGCCGCAGGGAACGAACGAAGGCTGCCAGGTCTTCTCTGCTGTCGACGCGGTCAGGCGAAGTCGTCATGCTGCGGACCCTACTTGGCACGCCAAGTTGAAGGCGCCCTGGGGCGGAGCTAGCGGTTGATCGGGATCTCGTAGACGATCTCGCAGTGTGCGGCGGGCACCACGATGTCCGCTGTCTCCACGGGCCGTCCCTCGTCGCTGTAGTACGTCCGCCTGATGTGCGTGACGACGCCTTTGTCTTGCCTGGTCCTGATGATCGCGAATTGCCGACCGAGATTGCCAACACCTTGGACTGGGTCGCCAAGGCTTCGCGGCCCCTGTCCGACCTCGGCGACGCTGCGATAGGCAGGGCGGTCCTGGACTCCCTCAAACTGAAGCTCGACGGGACGGCGGCGGCTGCGGAAACTGTTCGGCGCAAGCGTCGGACACTCGTCAACGCACTGCACTACGCAGTGGATCTCGGGGAGTTCAAAGAGAATCCGATCACTGCCATCCGCTGGAAGAAACCAAATGTGGCCGGGGAAGTAGATCCCAGGGTAGTTGCCAATCCGGAGCAGGCGCGGTCCCTGCTGACTGCAGTCTCGTACGTTGGTGGGTACGGCCGGGCACGTGGTCGTCGACTTGTCGGCCTGTTCGCCTGCATGTATTACGGCGCCCTCCGCCCCGCTGAGGCTGTCGCCCTCACCCGTGCGGACCTGAAACTGCCCGAGACCGGATGGGGGACGGTGCTGCTGAACCGGACGCGCCCCAGTGTCGGCAAGCAGTGGACGGATTCCGGCGAGACCCACGACGACCGCGGCCTGAAGAACCGGCCGGCCGAAGAGGTCCGGCTCGTACCGATCCCGCCCCAGCTCGTCGCCATCCTTCGGCAACACCTCGACACGTTCGGAACCGCTGAGGACGGGCGCTTGTTCACGAATGAACGTGGGGGAGTGGTCGGCTCCTCGACGTACTACCGCGTCTGGCAGGAGGCTCGGGCGCTGGCGCTCCCGCCGGCCACGGTCGCCTCCCCGCTCGCTGCCCGGCCGTACGACCTCCGGCACTCGGCGCTGTCCACCTGGCTCAACTCCGGGGTGGACCCCACCGAAGTCGCCGAGCGAGCAGGCAACAGCGTCGAGGTTCTGCTGAGCCGCTATGCCAAGTGCATCGACGGACGGCAGGAGATCGCCAACCGGAAGATCGAAGAGCTGTTGCGCGAGTACGAGTGATCGTGCCCGACGCTAGGCTTCCGGCCCCTGGACTTGTCCGGGGGCCTTGCCGTTTGCCGTGGCTGACCTGGGCTGATGCTCCAAGATCCTGTCCACGAATAGTCCACAGACCGCGTCCCAGGGTCGCTTAGGGCTGCATACGCTTGCACATACGCGAAGACCCCGGCCTCAGCGTTTCCGCTGGTGACGGGGTCTTTAGGCACCTGAATCAAGGTGCCCCCGGCAGGATTCGAACCTGCGCACACGGCTCCGGAGGCCGTTGCTCTATCCCCTGAGCTACGGGGGCGTGTCGTCCGCTCGGTCGCGGTGACGGGTAGAACACTACCAGCTCCCATGGGGTGGTCAGGAACGGGTTTCGGGGTTCGTGTCGATCTTCCGGAGGTGCTCGGCGTCAGCTTCGTGAGCCGACATCCCTCGCACGGGGTGGAAGTCACCAAAAGCCGGACGCGATGGCCGGTCCGGACCTACTCTCGAGTTGTGTCAGGCGCGTCGGGCCGGGTGCTTGTTGTGGACGACAACAAGGTCATCCGGCAACTGATCAGGGTCAACCTCGAGCTGGAGGGTCTCGAGGTCGTGACCGCGGCCGATGGTGCCGAGTGTCTGGATGTCGTGCATCAGGTGCAGCCCGATCTTGTGACCCTCGACGTCGTCATGCCCCGGCTGGACGGGATCCGGACCGTCGCCCGGCTGCGTGCCGACCCCCGGACCCGGGATCTGCCCGTCGCCATCGTCAGTGCCTGTCCGGAGTACGAGGTCGACGCCGGCCTCGACGTCCGCGTCGACGCGTTCCTCGCGAAGCCCTTCGAGCCGCACGAACTCATCCGGGTCGTCCGGGAGTTGATCGAGCGCGGGCGTGAGGGCGGTGGTCGTGGGGAGGGCTCGGGGGAGCGTGACTCCGTCGCCTCCGTGGACACCGATGACGTTCCGGCCTCCGACGACCCCGAGCGCACGACACTCGGCGAAAGCTGACCGTCGGGGGCGGAGAAGCGGGCGGTCCCGAGGGCGGTCACGAGAGCGGTCCCAGGGGGCGGCTCACCGTCGGGGGCCAAGCCGAATGTCCGGTCGACGACCGAAGCCGGCCGCCCCAAGAACGCCGACCCGTCCACATCCCGGGGCCCCCGAAAGCCGGCCGCCCCGAGAACGTCGCCCCCCGTCCACATCCCGGGACCCCCCGAAACCCGCTCGCCTACCCACCCCCCTCCTCCCCTACGCTTGTCCCGTGACCCCCGTCGAGCTCTCCCATACCGTGCTGTGCGCGGTGCGTCGTGCTGTCGACGAGGGGGAGCTGACGGTGAGCGTGCCCGAGCGGGCCGTGGTCACCGTGCCGGGGCCCGGAGGGTGCGGCGACTACGCCACCAACATCGCCCTCCAGCTCGCCCGCCCCGCCGGCCGGCCCCCGCGTCACGTCGCCGAAGTTCTCCGCGACCGCCTCGTCCACGCCGACGGCGTCACCCGCGTCGAGATCACCGGGCCCGGTTTCCTCAACATCAGCCTCGACAACACGAGCGGCACGCAGCTCGTCCGGCGCATCCTCGACGAAGGGCTCGCCTACGGGCACAGTGACGCCCTTGCCGGGCACACCCTCGCCCTCCGCGTTCCGTACGAGATCCGTGCCGAAGTCGTCGCCGACGCCCTCGCGCGGATCGCCGCCTCACAGGGCGCGCGCGTCGAGATCGCCCACGCGGACGCGCAGGACGTGAATCTCCGTCCCACCTCCGCCCCCGAGGACCCCACCCCCCTCGGCCCCGACGCCGCCCGCTGGGCTCTGCTCCACCCCGCCCCGCACGACCGGCCCCGGATCAGCGCCGACCACCTCGTTCAGCGGGAGACCAACCCCCTCTTCCGCGTCCGGTACGCCCACGCCCGCACCCGGGCCCTGCACCGCAACGCCGCCGATCTCGGCTTCGGCCCCGAGCCCGCCGACCTCGGCTTCGCCCCCGAGCCCGCCGATCTCGGGTTCGCCCCCGAGCCGGGAGTCGTCGAGGCGCACGCCCCGTCCGGCGACCCGCACCGCCAAACCACCGACCGGCACACCCCCGCCGTCGCCCCCCGCACCTCCCTCCTCACCGCCCTCGCCGACCACCCCCGCGTCCTCCGCGCCGCCGTCACCCACCGCGGCCCCGACCGGCTTGCCCGGCATCTCGTCGCCGTTGCCGATGCCACCCTTGCGGTGCTGCCCGGTGTGCTGCCGTGTGGTGAGGAGAAACCCTCGGCCGCCCACCGTGCCCGGCTCGCGCTCGCCGAAGCCGCCGGGACGGTGCTGGCCGGCGGCCTGTCCCTGCTCGGCATCGACGCACCCGATCACCTCTGAGCCAAAAAGAGACCCAGACATGAGCCGTTCCGCACATCCCGCCGGGCCCCGTCACGCCGACGTCCTTCCCGAGGGCCACTACTCCGCCCCGCCCACCGACCTCAACGCCCTCGACCCCAAGGTGTGGGCCCAGACCGTCGAGCGCGGCGAGGACGGCGTGCTCACCGTCGGTGGGATCGATGTGAAGACCCTCGCCGAGACGCACGGCACCCCTGCCTACATCCTCGACGAGTCGGACTTCCGGGCCCGTGCGCGTGCCTGGCGCACCGCCTTCGGGCCCGACGCCGACGTCTTCTACGCGGGCAAGGCGTTCCTGTCCCGGGCCGTCGTGCGCTGGCTGCACGAGGAAGGGCTCAATCTCGACGTGTGCTCCGGCGGGGAGCTCGCCACCGCGCTGTCCGCCGGGATGCCCGCCGACCGCATCGCCTTCCACGGGAACAACAAGTCGAGCGAGGAGATCCGGCGGGCCGTCGAGGCCGGGGTGGGGCGGATCGTGCTGGACTCGTTCCAGGAGATCGTGCGGGTCGCCCACATCGCCCAGGAGCTGGGCACCCGCCAGCGCGTGCAGATCCGGATCACCGTCGGTGTCGAAGCGCACACCCATGAGTTCATCGCCACCGCGCACGAGGACCAGAAGTTCGGGATTCCGCTCGCGGGCGGGCAGGCCGCCGAGGCCGTGCGGCGGGCGCTGCAGCTCGACGGGCTCGAGCTGATCGGGATCCACTCGCACATCGGGTCGCAGATCTTCGACATGTCCGGGTTCGAGGTCGCCGCCCACCGGGTGGTCGGGCTGCTGAAGGACATCCGGGACGAGCACGGCGTCGAGCTGCCCGAGATCGACCTCGGCGGCGGGCTGGGGATCGCGTACACCAGCGACGACGACCCGCGGGAGCCGCACGAGATCGCCAAGGCGCTCACCGAGATCGTCACCCGTGAGTGCGAGGCCGCGCGGCTGCGGACTCCGCGGATCTCCGTCGAGCCCGGGCGGGCCATCGTCGGGCCCACCGCCTTCACGCTGTACGAGGTCGGCACCGTCAAGCCGCTCGACGGGCTGCGCACCTACGTCTCCGTCGACGGCGGCATGTCGGACAACATCCGCACGGCGCTGTACGACGCCGAGTACAGCGTCGCGCTCGTCTCCCGCGCCTCCGACGCCGAGCCGATGCTGGCCCGGGTCGTCGGCAAGCACTGTGAGAGCGGCGACATCGTGGTGCGGGACGCGTTCCTGCCGGCCGACCTGGCGCCGGGCGACCTCATCGCCGTCCCCGCGACCGGGGCGTACTGCCGGTCGATGGCCAGCAACTACAACCATGTGCTCCGCCCGCCGGTCGTCGCCGTGAAGGACGGCGAGGCCCGGGTGATCGTCCGGCGGGAGACGGAGGAGGACCTCCTCCGTCTCGACGTCGGGTGACGCTCGATCGTCGGGCGACGCTCGATGCGGGGTGACGCCCCATGCGCGGCGTGACGGACGGATGAACTCCGGACGGCGGCGGAAGATCTTCCGGCTTCCACCCCGTCCGGAAATGAAATAAACGTCTCACAATCCGGACCAAGGGCAGAAAATCCCGTCCGGTGAGTGAGACTGGTCGAACCGTAGACGGTATGAGGAAACGAGGTCGGATGATGCGTACGCGTCCGCTGAAGGTGGCGCTGCTGGGCTGTGGAGTGGTCGGCTCAGAGGTGGCGCGCATCATGACGACGCACGCCGACGACCTCGCCGCCCGGATCGGGGCCCCCGTCGAGCTCGCCGGGGTGGCCGTACGGCGTCCCGGCAAGGTCCGTGAGGGCATCGACCCCGCCCTTGTCACCACCGACGCCACCGCCCTCGTCAAACGCGGCGACATCGACGTGATCGTCGAGGTCATCGGCGGTATCGAGCCCGCCCGCACCCTCATCACCACCGCGTTCGAGCACGGCGCCTCCGTCGTCTCCGCCAACAAGGCCCTGCTCGCCCAGGACGGGGCCGCCCTGCACGCCGCCGCCGAGGAGCACGGCCGTGACCTCTACTACGAGGCCGCCGTCGCCGGTGCCATCCCGCTGATCCGGCCGCTGCGCGAGTCCCTCGCCGGTGACAAGGTCAACCGGGTGCTCGGCATCGTGAACGGCACGACCAACTTCATCCTCGACAAGATGGACTCCACCGGCGCCGGCTACCAGGAGGCCCTGGACGAGGCCACCGCGCTCGGGTACGCCGAGGCCGACCCGACCGCCGACGTCGAGGGCTTCGACGCCGCCGCCAAGGCCGCCATCCTCGCCGGGATCGCCTTCCACACCCGCGTGCGCCTCGACGACGTCTACCGCGAGGGCATGACCGAGGTCACCGCCGCCGACTTCGCCTCGGCCAAGGAGATGGGCTGCACCATCAAGCTGCTCGCCATCTGCGAGCGGGCCGCCGACGGGCAGTCCGTCACCGCGCGCGTGCATCCCGCGATGATTCCGCTGACCCACCCGCTCGCCTCCGTGCGCGGCGCGTACAACGCCGTGTTCGTCGAGTCCGACGCGGCCGGTCAGCTGATGTTCTACGGCCCCGGCGCCGGCGGTTCTCCGACCGCCTCCGCCGTGCTCGGCGACCTCGTCGCCGTCTGCCGCAACCGGCTCACCGGGTCCACCGGGCCCGGCGAGTCGGCGTATGCCGCCCTGCCGGTGTCGCCCATGGGCGACGTCGTCACGCGCTACCACATCAGCCTCGACGTGGCGGACAAACCGGGTGTGCTCGCCCAGGTCGCGACCGTCTTCGCCGAGCACGGGGTGTCGATCGACACCGTGCGCCAGCAGGGCAAGGACGGCGAGGCCTCTCTCGTCGTCGTCACCCACCGCGCGTCCGACGCGGCCCTGAACGGGACCGTCGAGGCGTTGCGCAAGCTCGACACCGTGCGGGGTGTCGCCAGCATCATGCGGGTTGAAGGAGAGTAACCAGCAATGACCCACCAGTGGCGCGGAATCATCGAGGAGTACCGGGACCGGCTGCCGGTATCCGACACCACGCCGGTCGTGACGCTCCGCGAGGGCGGCACGCCGCTCGTGCCCGCGCAGGTGCTCTCCGAGCGCACGGGCTGCGAGGTCCACCTCAAGGTGGAGGGCGCGAACCCGACCGGGTCCTTCAAGGACCGCGGCATGACCATGGCCATCACCCGGGCCAAGGAGGAGGGGGCCCAGGCGGTCATCTGCGCCTCCACCGGCAACACCTCCGCCTCGGCCGCCGCCTACGCCGTGCGCGCGGGCATGGTGTCCGCCGTGCTCGTGCCGCAGGGCAAGATCGCGCTGGGCAAGATGGGCCAGGCCCTCGTGCACGGCGCGAAGATCCTCCAGGTCGACGGCAACTTCGACGACTGCCTCACTCTGGCCCGCGCGCTGAGCGACAACTACCCGGTGGCGCTGGTCAATTCGGTCAATCCGGTGCGGATCGAGGGGCAGAAGACGGCCGCCTTCGAGATCGTGGACATGCTGGGCGACGCGCCCGACATCCACGTCCTGCCGGTCGGCAACGCGGGCAACATCACCGCGTACTGGAAGGGCTACAAGGAGTACGCCGCCGACTCCATCGCCTCGCACACGCCCCGCATGTGGGGCTTCCAGGCCTCCGGCAGCGCCCCGATCGTGCGCGGCGAGGTCGTCAAGGACCCCTCCACCATCGCCACCGCCATCCGCATCGGCAATCCGGCCTCCTGGGAGTACGCCCTGGCGGCGCGGGACGAATCGGGCGGCGCCATCGACGAGGTGACGGACCGTGAGATCCTGCGCGCCTACCGGCTGTTGGCCTCGCAGGAGGGCGTGTTCGTGGAGCCCGCCTCCGCGGCCTCCGTCGCCGGTCTGCTCAAGGCCGCCGAGCAGGGCAAGGTCGACCCGGGCCAGAAGATCGTGTGCACCGTCACCGGCAACGGCCTGAAGGACCCCGACTGGGCCGTCGCCGGCGCTCCGCAGCCGGTCACCGTCCCGGTCGACGCCGCCACCGCCGCCGAGCGCCTCGGCCTCGCGTAGTCCGTGCCCTGCGCGCCCGGGCCTCATCGAGGTCCGGGCGTGAACGGCCGGCGACCTGGGGGAGTTCCCCAGCGCGGGGGCACAGGGGGCTCGCGACACGCATCGTGCGCCTCCTGTGCGCCCTATGTCGCCACAGAACCTTCCTTCGATAGGCTGTACTCAACCCGCCCGCCGCATATGCCCCCCACCGCATGTGCCGCAGCGCCGCGCGTCTCGTGCGGCCCAGGGTTCTCGGCACCGATCGAGAGTCATTCGACCATCACGCAGCTCAAGGAGAGTCAACGAGCGATGGCCGGTCCAGCGTTCCGCGCCGCCGCCGTCCGGGTGCGCGTCCCCGCCACCAGCGCCAACCTCGGCCCGGGCTTCGACGCCCTCGGCCTGGCGTTGGGGCTCTACGACGACGTCGTCGTCCGGGTGGCCGACTCCGGGCTGCACATCGACATCGCCGGGGAGGGCAGCGAGACCCTGCCGCGCGACGAGAGCCACCTCCTCGTCCGCTCCCTGCGCACCGCCTTCGACCTTCTCGGCGGTCAGCCGCGCGGCCTGGAGATCGTCTGCGCCAACCGCATCCCGCACGGCCGCGGCCTCGGCTCCTCCTCCGCCGCCATCGTCGCCGGCATCGTCGCCGCCCGCGCGGTGACCATAGGCGGCGAGTCACGGCTCGACGACGCCGCCCTGCTGGAGCTCGCCACCGAGATCGAGGGGCACCCCGACAACGTGGCCCCCTGTCTGTTCGGCGGTTTCACGATCGCCTGGATGGAGTCCGGCGCCGCCCGGTCGATCCGGCTCGAGCCCGCCGATTCCGTCGTCCCGGTGGTCTTCGTGCCCGGAAAGCCGGTTCTGACGGAGACCGCCCGCGGCCTGCTCCCGCGCACCGTTCCGCACGTCGACGCCGCCGCCAACGCCGGCCGCGCCGCCCTGCTCGTCGAGGCCCTCACCCGGCGCCCCGAGCTGCTGCTGCCGGCCACCGAGGACCGCCTGCACCAGGAGTACCGCGCCCCCGCCATGCCGGAGAGCGCGGCACTGGTGGAGCGGCTGCGCGCCGACGGCGTCCCGGCGGTCATCTCCGGTGCCGGACCCACCGTCATGGCGCTCGCCGACGCGGCCGGCGCGGACAAGATCGAGGCTCTGGCGGGCGCGGACTGGGCGGCCAACCGGCTGAGCCTGGATCTGCAGGGTGCGAGCGTGCTGCCGCTCGCGACCTGACACACGCTTGCCGGATTAGGAGAGGGGGAATGTTTGTTGGATCCGGTAGTGTTAATCTCAAGTCTGCACCCGACCCCACCATGGCGAGGTGCCTCGTGTCCCCGTCCGGGACAGACATTCTTCCGGGAGCTCCCCACGCCGCACCGTGTTTCGTACGTCGTATCTGGGCAGTACGGCGTATGCGGACACTGAGCGGACCGATGGAGGGGGTACCCCCTCTGGGGGCACTCCGGAATCGGTGCGACCACGCCACGTGACACCGGGTGCCACGGCTCGAGGTAGCGCCATCACCAGAAATCTCTTCCGCCTCTTTGGCGGACCACCGCCCCGGCTCCGTCCACACAGCAAGGACCGGAGTCGGACAGCACAACCGGTCGCCGAGCCAGACAGGCCGACGTCCGCTCCAGGGAAGGACCCTTCGTGAGCGACACCACCGATCTGATGGGCGCACGTGTCGAGGAGACCGCTGCCGCGCCCGCCACGGACGCCTCCGCGCCTGCCTCCGGTGCCGGCTCCCGGCGGCGCCGCGGTACCGGCCTCGAGGGCATGGTGCTGGCCGAGCTGCAGCAGGTCGCCTCCGGCCTCGGCATCAGGGGCACCGCGCGGATGCGCAAGAGCCAGCTGATCGAGGTCATCAAGGAGGCGCAGGCCTCCGGCAGCGCTCCCAAGGCCGCCGAGCCCGCCACCGAGAGCAAGCCGAAGCGCCGCGCCACCTCCAAGGCCCGCACCGGTGAGGCCGCCGTGGACGGTGAGCAGAAGGCGGAGAAGGCCACGCAGGCCCCGGCCGACAAGGCCGTCGCCCAGCAGCAGATCGAGATTCCCGGCCAGCCGGCGTCCGACGACGCCCCGAGCGAGCGCCGGCGTCGCCGCGCCACCGCCGAGGCCGGCAGCCCCGAGACGGTCGCCACCGAGGCCAAGAGCGAGCCCAAGGCCGACACGCCCGCGCAGCAGCCGCAGGGCGACGCCAAGGGTGACGCCGGCGAGGGCGGCGAGGGCCGCCGCCGCGACCGCCGTGAGCGCGGCCGTGACCGCGACCGCGACCGTGACCGCGGCGACCGCCGCAAGGGCGACGACCAGCAGGGCGGCCAGCGCGGTCAGCAGCAGGGCCAGCAGCAGGGCGGCGGCCGTCAGGACCGCCAGGACCGTCAGGACCGGGGCAACGGCCCGCAGGACGACGACGACTTCGAGGGCGGCCGCCGTGGCCGTCGCGGCCGCTACCGGGACCGCCGTGGCCGCCGTGGCCGCGACGACATCGCCGCCGAGCCGCAGCTCGCCGAGGACGACGTCCTGATCCCCGTCGCGGGCATCCTGGACATCCTCGACAACTACGCCTTCATCCGGACGTCCGGCTACCTGCCGGGCCCGAACGACGTGTACGTCTCCCTCGCCCAGGTCCGCAAGAACGGCCTGCGCAAGGGCGACCACATCACCGGCGCGGTCCGCCAGCCGAAGGAGGGCGAGCGCCGCGAGAAGTTCAACGCGCTGGTCCGCCTGGACTCCGTCAACGGCATGGCGCCCGAACACGGCCGTGGCCGCCCGGAGTTCAACAAGCTGACCCCGCTCTACCCGCAGGACCGCCTCCGCCTGGAGACGGACCCGGGCGTGCTCACCACCCGCATCATCGACCTGGTGTCGCCGATCGGTAAGGGTCAGCGCGGTCTGATCGTGGCCCCGCCGAAGACCGGCAAGACCATGATCATGCAGGCGATCGCCAACGCGATCACCCACAACAACCCCGAGTGCCACCTGATGGTCGTCCTGGTCGACGAGCGTCCGGAAGAGGTCACCGACATGCAGCGGTCGGTCAAGGGCGAGGTCATCTCCTCGACCTTCGACCGCCCGGCCGAGGACCACACCACGGTCGCCGAGCTGGCCATCGAGCGCGCCAAGCGCCTCGTCGAGCTGGGTCACGACGTGGTCGTCCTGCTGGACTCCATCACCCGTCTGGGCCGTGCGTACAACCTGGCCGCCCCGGCGTCCGGCCGCATCCTGTCCGGTGGTGTCGACTCCACGGCCCTCTACCCGCCGAAGCGCTTCTTCGGTGCGGCCCGCAACATCGAGGACGGCGGCTCGCTGACCATCCTCGCCACCGCCCTGGTGGACACCGGGTCCCGCATGGACGAGGTGATCTTCGAGGAGTTCAAGGGCACCGGCAACATGGAGCTCAAGCTCGACCGGAAGCTCGCCGACAAGCGCATCTTCCCGGCGGTGGACGTCGACGCGTCCGGTACCCGCAAGGAAGAGATCCTGCTCGGCAACGAGGAGCTGGCCGTCGTCTGGAAGCTGCGCCGCGTCCTGCACGCGCTGGACCAGCAGCAGGCGATCGAGCTGCTCCTCGACAAAATGAAGCAGACGAAGTCGAACGTCGAGTTCCTGATGCAGATCCAGAAGACGACGCCGACGCCGGGCAACGGCGACTGACGTCAACTGCGCATAAAGATGAGGGCCGCCCCACGCAAGGGGCGGCCCTCATCTCTTTGCTGCGATGTGTGCCACAGCGGCCTGTTTGCACGCGTTCCGCGACCGTCGGGGAAACACGCAGGTGAGCGGCGTAAGACCCGCTCTCTTCGTGACGGAGGGTGATCGTATTTGTGCGCTTCGGTCACACCCTGTTGTGCAACCCTTTCCCGAGTTTCCCCGTCTGACCAATCGGGGCGACCATGGATCCCAGACGAGCTGAGGAGCACATGACCGCCGAGAGCACGCCGGGCCCCGGCATACCCGAGGCACCCGGAGACAGCAGCGGCCCGGGCCGTCGAGCCAAGGGCCGCCGCCGCAAGCCCCGCACCAGACGCAAAGGCGTCCTGATCGCGGCCTGGACGGCGGCGGGCATCGTCGTGCTGGGTGGTACGGGACTCGGGTACGTCTACTTCAAGCTCAACGGCAACATCAAGAGCATCGACATCAACCAGATGCTCGGCACCGACCGGCCCCAGAAGGTCGACAACGGTTCGCAGAACATCCTCGTCCTCGGCTCCGACACCCGCTCCGGAAGCAACAAGGGGCTCGGCGGCGGCACGGACGACGGCAGCGCCCGGTCCGACACGGCGATGATCATCCACGTGTACAAGGGCCACAAGAGGGCCGGCGTGGTCTCCATCCCGCGCGACACCCTCGTCGACCGCCCCGCCTGCACCGACGCCCAGGGCACCACCCACGACGCCGCGCACGGCGTGATGTTCAACTCCGCCTACTCCACCGGCGGCGCGTCCTGCGCCGTCAAGACGGTGGAGTCCCTCACCGGCGTCCGGATGGACCACTACCTGGAGGTCGACTTCGCCGGCTTCCAGAAGCTCATCGACGAACTCGGCGGCGTGCAGATCACCACGACCAAGGACATCGCCGACCACGAGAGCCATCTGAACCTCAAGGCCGGCACGCACCGCCTCGACGGCCGGCAGGCCCTCGGCCTGGTCCGCACCCGGCACGGCGTCGGCGACGGCTCCGACCTCGGCCGTATCCAGCTCCAGCAGGCGTTCATCAAGGCCCTGGTCAAGCAGGTCAAGGACATCGGGGTCTTCACCAGCCCCAAGAAGCTCTACGACCTCGCCGACACCTCCACCAAGGCCGTCACCACCGACTCCGGCCTCGGCTCGGTGAACTCCCTGATGTCCTTCGCCAACGGCCTGAAGGGCATCAGCCCCGCCCATATGACGATGGTCACCATGCCGGTCCAGTACGACCCGTCCAACGGCAACCGCGTCCTGGTCGAGAAGACGAAGGCCGAGATGGTCTGGAACGCGCTGAAGAACGACCGGCCCATCCCGAAGTCGGCCACGACGGGAACGGCCACCGGCGAAGCCGACGGGGTCGTCACCGGCTGAAGGCACGCGGGCATGTGCCCGTGGGCGCACCGCAGGAATAGAACAGCCGCACCCCCGGTTTGGGAGGATGGCCCCAGTCCTGGCAGACTGGTACGTCGGCTCCGGTTCACGCCCCCGCACCCCGCGGCAGGCGACCCGGCGCCCTCCCGAAACCTAGGAGACACCTTGAAGCGCGACATCCACCCCGCGTACGTCGAGACGCAGGTCAGCTGCACCTGCGGCGCGTCGTTCACCACCCGCAGCACCATCGACTCGGGCACCATCCGGGCCGAGGTCTGCTCCGAGTGCCACCCGTTCTACACGGGCAAGCAGAAGATCCTCGACACCGGTGGCCGTGTGGCCCGCTTCGAGGCCCGCTTCGGCAAGGCCGCCGGCTCCAAGAAGTAGCGAGCCCCATTTCGCCGGTCCACGGCCGCACGCCCGCATGGCGTGCGCGCCGGGACCGGCGTTTTTGGTCGTCCGCCTTCCCCCTCACCACGCAGTAGCAGGAGCCCAAGATGTTCGAGGCCGTCGAGGAACTCGTCAGCGAGCACGCCGACCTGGAAACGAAGCTCGCCGACCCGTCGGTCCACGCCGACCAGGCCAACGCGCGCAAGCTGAACAAGCGCTACGCCGAGCTCACCCCGATCGTCGCCACGTACCGCTCCTGGAAGCAGACCGGCGACGACATCGCCACCGCGCGCGAGCTGGCCGCCGAGGACCCCGACTTCGCCGCCGAGGTCAAGGAGCTGGACAAGCAGCGCGAGGAGCTGACGGAGAAGCTGCGCCTCCTCCTCGTCCCGCGCGACCCCAGCGACGACAAGGACGTCATCCTCGAGGTCAAGGCCGGCGCCGGCGGCGACGAGTCCGCCCTGTTCGCCGGCGACCTGCTGCGCATGTACCTGCGCTACGCCGAGCGCGTCGGCTGGAAGACCGAGATCATCGACGCCACCGAGTCCGAGCTGGGCGGCTACAAGGACGTCCAGGTCGCCATCAAGACCCGCGGCCAGACCGAGCCCGGCCAGGGCGTGTGGGCCCGCCTGAAGTACGAGGGCGGTGTGCACCGCGTGCAGCGCGTCCCCGCCACCGAGTCCCAGGGCCGTATCCACACCTCCGCGGCCGGCGTGCTCGTCACGCCCGAGGCCGAGGAGGTCGACGTCGAGATCAACCCGAACGACCTGCGCATCGACGTCTACCGGTCCTCCGGCCCCGGCGGGCAGTCCGTGAACACCACCGACTCCGCCGTGCGCATCACGCACCTGCCGACCGGAGTCGTCGCCTCCTGCCAGAACGAGAAGAGCCAGCTGCAGAACAAGGAGCAGGCGATGCGTATCCTGCGCTCCAGGCTGCTCGCGGCGGCGCAGGAGGAAGCGGAGCGGGAGGCCGCGGACGCCCGGCGCAGCCAGGTCCGCACCGTCGACCGCTCCGAGAAGATCCGCACCTACAACTTCCCGGAGAACCGCATCTCCGACCACCGCGTCGGCTTCAAGGCGTACAACCTGGACCAGGTCCTGGACGGCGACCTCGACGCGGTGATCCAGGCCTGCGTCGACGCGGACTCGGCCGCGAAGCTCGCCGCCGCGTAAGCCACTACGAGTACCTCCGGAGGACGTGCGTGAATTTGCTGCTCGCAGAGGTGGCCCAGGCCACTCAGCGGCTCGCCGACGCGGGCGTGCCCTCGCCGCGCACCGACGCGGAGGAGCTCGCCGCGTTCGTGCACGGCGTCAAGCGCGGCGAGCTGCACTCCGTGAAGGACTCCGACTTCGACGCCCGGTACTGGGAGGTCATCGCCCGCCGTGAGCAGCGCGAGCCGCTGCAGCACATCACCGGCCGGGCCTACTTCCGCTATCTGGAGCTTCAGGTCGGCCCGGGCGTCTTCGTGCCCCGCCCGGAGACCGAGTCCGTGGTCGGCTGGGCCATAGACGCGGTCCGGGCCATGGACGTCGTCGAGCCGTGCATCGTCGACCTGTGCACCGGCTCCGGCGCCATCGCGCTGGCCCTCGCCCAGGAGGTGCCGCGCTCACGCGTGTACGCCGTCGAGCTGTCCGACGAGGCCCTGCACTGGACCCGCAAGAACATGGAGGGCTCCCGGGTCGAGCTGCGCCAGGGCGACGCCCTGACCGCCTTCCCCGACCTCGACGGCCAGGTCGACCTCGTCATCTCCAACCCGCCGTACATCCCGCTCACCGAGTGGGAGTACGTCGCCCCCGAGGCCCGTGACTACGACCCGCAGCTCGCCCTGTTCTCCGGCGAGGACGGCCTCGACCTCATCCGCGGCCTGGAACGCACCGCGCACCGCCTGCTGCGCCCCGGCGGCCTCGTCGTCGTCGAGCACGCGGACACCCAGGGCGGCCAGGTGCCGTGGATCTTCACCGAGGAGAAGGGCTGGGCCGACGCGGCCGACCACCCCGACCTCAACAACCGCCCCCGCTTCGCCACCGCCCGCAAGGCGCTGCCGTGAGCACCACCCAGTCTTCGACCCCGCAGTACGTGTACGAGGAGGCCCGCTAGCTATGGCACGGCGATACGACACCAACGACGCGACCGACCGTGTGACGGGTCTGCGCGAGGCCGCGTCCGCCGTCCGCCGCGGCGAACTCGTGGTGCTGCCCACGGACACGGTGTACGGCATCGGCGCCGACGCGTTCTCCAAGGAGGCCGTCGGAGACCTGCTGCAGGCCAAGGGCCGTGGCCGCAACATGCCCAGCCCCGTCCTGATCGGCTCCCCGAACACGCTGCACGGGCTCGTCACGGACTTCTCCGAGCAGGCCTGGGAACTGGTCGACGCGTTCTGGCCGGGTGCGCTCACCCTCGTCGCGCGCCACCAGCCGTCCCTCCAGTGGGACCTCGGCGAGACCCGTGGCACGGTGGCGATCCGCATGCCGCTGCACCCGGTCGCCATCGAGCTGCTCACCGAGTTCGGGCCCATGGCCGTCTCCTCCGCGAACCTCACCGGGCACCCGGCGCCGGAGACCTGTGACGCCGCCCAGCAGATGCTCGGCGACTCCGTCTCCGTCTACCTCGACGGCGGGCCCACCCCCGGCAACATCCCCTCCTCCATCGTGGACGTCACCCGCGAGGTGCCCGTCCTCCTGCGCGAAGGCGCCCTCTCCCCGGAGGAGCTGCGCAAGGTCGTACCCGACCTCGAGGTGGCGAATTGACGGCCCCTGACGCGGGGCGTGGCATAGCCGGCGGGGGCTTCAACGCGGAGGAGACCACGACCTTCGGCTTCCCCCGCGACACCTTCCGCATCCTCCACGTCAGCACCGGCAACGTGTGCCGCTCGCCCATCACCGAGCGGCTGACCCGGCATTTCGTCTCCGAGCGGCTTGGCATCCTCGGCGGCCCGATCATCGCGGAGAGCGCGGGCACGTGGGGCCACGAGGGCGCGCCCATGGAGTCCCACGCCGAGACGGTGCTGGCCGACTACGGGGCGGACCCGTCCGGCTTCATGGGCCGCGAGCTGCACGACGAGCACGTGATCCGGGCCGACCTGGTCCTCACCGCGACCCGCGACCACCGTGCTCAGGTGATCTCGATGGGGCACTCGGCGGGGCTGCGCACGTTCACGCTGAAGGAGTTCACGCGGCTGGTGCGGGCGATAGACCCCGCGACGCTGCCGCCGCTGGAGGACGGCGTGGTCAACCGCGCGCGGGCGCTGGTGCGGGCCGCGGCGGCTCTACGCGGGTGGCTCCAGGCGCCGACGGCCGAGGCGGACGAGGTGTACGACCCGTACGGGGCGCCGCTGGGCTTTTTTCGCAGCGTGGGCGAGGAGATCAGCGAGGCGCTGGACCCGGTGGTGACAGCTCTGACGGGCGTACCGGCGCGGATGTAGCGACCGACGTCTGCGGGTGCCGTGCCGTTGGGCTGCGCGCCCGGCGTTTCCGGGTGCCGCCTGTTGGGCTGCGCGCCCGGCGTTTCCCCGCACCCGGCGCTGATGCGGGCCGGGGGTCGGGGCGCTCCATGCCCGCGGCGTGCGCCGACGGCACTGCAGCCGACCCAGGGGCGCGGGGAACTGCGCGACCAGCCCCCACCGGCCCGCACCCGCGAGACGACCCCACTCGGCTGCACGCACCGCGCCCCCCCCACTCGGCTGCACGCACCGTGCCCCCCACTCGGCTGCACGCACCGCGCCCCCCAAGCCGCCGCAGGCTTACCGTGGACGTACGTCACCGTCGACGCCATGCCCGGAGCCCACCATGACGGTCACCCACGCCACCGAAGCCGACCCCGGCAGCGCCGCAGGCACCCTGCGGCGGCAGGACCCCGAGCTGGCCGACATCCTGCTCGGCGAGCGCACCCGGCAGGCGACGACGCTCCAGCTGATCGCCGCCGAGAACTTCACCTCGCCGGCCGTCCTGGCCGCCCTCGGCTCCCCCCTCGCCAACAAGTACGCCGAGGGCTACCCGGGCGCCCGCCATCACGGCGGCTGCGAGATGGTCGACGTCGCCGAGCGCATCGCCATCGACCGCGCGAGGAGCCTCTTCGGCGCCGCCCACGCCAACGTGCAGTCCCACTCCGGTTCCTCCGCGGTCCTCGCCGCGTACGCCGCCCTGCTGCGCCCCGGCGACAAGGTCCTCGCCCTCGGCCTGCCGTACGGCGGTCACCTCACGCACGGCTCCCCGGCGAACTTCTCCGGCCGCTGGTTCGACTTCGTGCCCTACGGAGTCGACGCCGAGACCGGCCTCATCGACCACGAACAGGTCCGCACGCTGGCCCGCGCCCACCGCCCGAAGGCGATCGTGTGCGGCTCCATCGCCTATCCGCGCCACCCCGACTACGCCTTCTTCCGCGAGGTCGCCGACGACGTGGGCGCCTATCTCATCGCGGACGCCGCCCACCCCATCGGCCTGGTCGCGGGTGGCGCGGCGCCCAGCCCGGTGCCGTACGCGGACATCGTGTGCGCCACCACGCACAAGGTGCTGCGCGGACCCCGCGGCGGAATGCTCCTGTGCGGCGAGGAGCTGGCCGAACGCGTCGACCGCGCCGTGTTCCCCTTCACCCAGGGCGGCGCCCAGATGCACACCATCGCCGCGAAGGCCGTCGCGTTCGGTGAGGCGGCAGCCCCGGCGTTCTCCGTGTACGCCCATCAGGTGGTCTCCAACGCGCGCGTCCTCGCCGGTCACCTGGCCGCCGAGGGCCTGGTCGTCACCACGGGCGGCACCGACACGCACCTGATCACCGCGGACCCGGCGCCGCTCGGTGTGGACGGCCGTACCGCCCGGGGCCGGCTCGCCGCGGCCGGGATCATCATGGACTGCTGTGCGCTTCCCCACGCCGACGACCGCGGTCTGCGCCTGGGCACGGCGGCCGTGACGACGCAGGGCATGGGCGAGACCGAGATGGTCCGTATCGCCGCCCTGATCGCGGCGGCCCTGCGCGACGGCTCCGAGGCCAAGCGGATCCGCGACGACGTACGCGACCTCGCCGAGGCGTTCCCGCCGTATCCGACGTGACGTGCGCGACGTGTGGCCGTATCCCGCTCGATGCGGGGTAGGCGCACCGCCGTACCCGGCCCGGAACCGGCCGCACAGCCGCGCGTGCAACCATCCTGGCTACCCGGAAGTCCACAACCATATGCGCACCTCGCTAGGGTGTGGGGCTGAGATGGCCAGCGAGACCTGTGGGGAAGCCTGTGCGTGAATACCTGCTGACGCTCTGCATCACGGCCGCGGTGACGTATCTGCTGACAGGGCCGGTACGGAAGTTCGCCATCGTGGCCGGCGCGATGCCGGAGATCCGGGCACGCGACGTGCACCGCGAACCCACTCCGCGGCTCGGCGGTATCGCGATGTTCTTCGGCCTGTGCGCGGGCCTGCTGGTCGCCGACCATCTCACCAACCTCAACGAGGTCTTCGAGAAGTCCAACGAGCCCCGTGCGCTGCTCTCGGGCGCGGCGCTGATCTGGCTGATCGGCGTGCTGGACGACAAGTTCGAGATCGACGCCCTGATCAAGCTGGGCGGGCAGATGATCGCCGCCGGTGTGATGGTCGTCCAGGGTCTGACGATCCTGTGGCTGCCGGTGCCCGGCGTCGGCACGGTCGCGCTCACCCAGTGGCAGGGCACGCTCCTGACCGTCGCGCTCGTCGTCATCACCATCAACGCGGTGAACTTCGTCGACGGCCTGGACGGTCTCGCGGCCGGCATGGTGTGCATCGCGGCGGCCGCGTTCTTCATGTACGCCTACCGCGTCTGGTACTCGTACGGCATCGAGGCGGCCGCCCCGGCGACGCTGTTCGCGGCGGTGCTGATGGGCATGTGCCTGGGCTTCCTGCCGCACAACATGCACCCGGCGCGGATCTTCATGGGCGACTCCGGGTCCATGCTGATCGGGCTCGTCCTGGCGGCGGGCGCGATCTCGGTGACCGGGCAGGTCGACCCGGACGTGATGAACCTGTTCGCCGGTTCCGAGCGCAACACCGTGCACCAGATGGTGCCGGTGTACATCCCGCTGCTGCTCCCGCTGACCATCATCGCGATCCCCGCCGCCGACCTGATCCTGGCGATCGTGCGCCGTACCTGGCGCGGCCAGTCGCCGTTCGCCGCGGACCGCGGGCATCTGCACCACCGGCTGCTGGAGATCGGCCACTCGCACAGCCGGGCCGTGCTGATCATGTACTTCTGGTCGGCGCTGATCGCGTTCGGCGCGCTGGGCTACTCGGTCAACTCGGCCTCGATGTGGATCGTGCTGGGTGTGGTCGCGCTCAGCGCCATCGGCCTGGTGCTGCTCCTGCTGCCGCGGTTCACGCCGCGCACCCCGGTCTGGGCGGAGCGGTTCGTGCCGCCGCGCTACCGGCGCCGCCGTCGCCGCGTCATCGCCGAGCCCGCGGCCCGTCTCGGCCACCCCTCCGACGGGGACGAGCCGGAGCGCACCCCTCTCGCCGCAGGCACCCCCGGGGTCTCGGGGGTCAACGGAGCGACGGCCATCGGCCCCCGTTCGCGTCTGCACGACCGGCGGAAGGCCGGCACCTCGCGCTGACCCCCGGCGCTGACGCCAAGGTAAGAATCTGACTAGAGCATTGCCAACTCGTGGGGGAGCGTTTCGGTGCAATACCAGACAAAGAGGCACCGAAATTGCACATACGCGCGCTCTCACTCTCATGTGTGACAGCAAGCACACCCTACAGGTAAAGACTGCATCAAATAGTTTGTGATACGGTTCACGAGAACCCCGGATAGAGCCGAAGGACCCTAGTGCGAGGGTCCGTCGACGCGAGGGCTGCACGCCCCCGGCCGGGACTACGCTCGTCCATGACGACACCCCTTGCCCCCTGTGAAAAGCGGAGTTGCCGCCATGCCGTCCAACGACGTCCGGATCCTGGCCCAGGCTGCCGTGCCCACGGCCGCCGTCGGCGCTGTCGCCGCCGTCGTGAGCGGCGTGGTCGCCGGCGGCAAGGGCGCGCTCGGAGCCGTCGTGGCGACGCTGGTGACGATCCTCTTCATGGGCATCGGTCTCTACGTCCTGCAGCGCACCGCCAAATCGCTTCCGCACCTCTTCCAGGCGATGGGCCTGATGCTCTACGCGGCACAGATCCTGCTGCTGTTCGTCTTCGTCGCGGCTTTCAAGCACACGACGCTGTTCCACCCCAAAGCTTTTGCGCTGACGCTCGTCGCGACCACCCTGGCGTGGATCGCCGCGCAGACGCGCGCCCATATGAAGGCCAAGATCCTGTACGTCGAGCCCGACGAGCACGAAAAGACGGGGCATTCGTCGTGAGGGGTAGGGCCGGGATAAAGACGCTCAAGAGACCCTGCTATCGTCCGGTGCCAACTGCGGCATCGCGGGCGCGGGCATCTGAGCTGACGCCTGCTCATTCGCGAGGCGAGATGCCCCCCAGCCGCCCCCACATCCGTAACACCAGTCCCGTGCCGAACCGCGGCCGCACGCCGCGCCGACACAACGAGGTTGCCGTACCTATGCGCCACGCTGAAGGAGCCCGCGGTGAGTGCTGACCCGACGCAGACGCTCGCTTTCGACTCGAGCTGCCACCTGTTCGACGGGTGTGGTTTCGACACCGTCGCTCCGGGCCTGCACTCGTTCCTCTTCAAGCCGCTCTGGGGCGACACCGACGGCATCTACTTCAACAAGCCGATGCTGCTGGCCCTGCTGGGCTCGATCATCGTCGTCGGCTTCTTCTGGGCCGCGTTCGGCAAGCCCAAGGTCATCCCGGGCAAGATGCAGATGGTGGCCGAGGCCGGCTACGACTTCATCCGCCGCGGCGTCGTCTACGAGACGATCGGCAAGAAGGAAGGCGAGAAGTACGTACCGCTGGTCGTCTCGCTGTTCTTCTTCGTCTGGATGATGAACCTCTGGTCGGTCATCCCGGTCGCCCAGTTCCCGGTCACCTCGATCATCGCCTACCCGATGGTCCTGGCCGCGATCGTGTACCTCGTGTGGGTCCCGCTGACCTTCAAGCGACACGGCTTCGTCGGCGCCTGGAAGAACATCACCGGCTACGACAAGTCGCTCGGTGCCGTCCTCCCGCTGGCCATGACCATCGAGCTCTTCTCGAACCTGCTGGTCCGCCCGTTCACGCACGCCGTCCGGCTCTTCGCGAACATGTTCGCCGGCCACACGCTGCTCGTGCTCTTCACGGTGGCGAGCTGGTACATGCTGAACGGCATCGGCATCGCCTACTCCGGTGTCTCGTTCATCATGACGATCGTGATGACCGCCTTCGAGCTGTTCATCCAGGCCGTCCAGGCGTACGTCTTCGTCCTGCTGACCTGCTCCTACATTCAGGGCGCGCTCGCCGAGCACCACTGAGCCACCCCGCCCCGCACCCCCTGGTCGTCCGGTGGCCAACCCCCACCGGTCCGTAAAGAAAAGGAAGAACTGGCATGTCCCAGACCCTTGCCGCTGTCACTGGCTCGCTCAGCTCCGTCGGTTACGGCCTGGCCGCCATCGGCCCCGGTGTCGGCGTCGGCATCATCTTCGGCAACGGTACCCAGGCCCTCGCCCGCCAGCCCGAGGCGGCCGGTCTGATCCGCGCCAACCAGATCCTCGGCTTCGCGTTCTGTGAGGCGCTGGCCCTGATCGGCCTCGTCATGCCGTTCGTCTACTAAGACGAACGACAGCGACAGCCCCATTCGACGAAAGGCATTGATGTGAACCTCATGGTTCTGGCGGCCGAGAAGGAGAACCCTCTCGTTCCGCCGTGGCCCGAGCTCGTCATCGGCCTGATCGCCTTCGTCATCGTCTTCGGCTTCCTCGCCAAGAAGCTCCTTCCGAACATCAACAAGGTTCTGGAAGAGCGCCGCGAGGCCATCGAGGGCGGTATCGAGAAGGCCGAGGCCGCGCAGACCGAGGCCCAGAGCGTCCTCGAGCAGTACAAGGCCCAGCTCGCCGAGGCCCGGCACGAGGCCGCGCGCCTGCGCCAGGAGGCGCAGGAGCAGGGTGCCGCGCTCATCGCCGAGATGCGCGCCGAGGGCCAGCGGCAGCGTGAGGAGATCATCGCTGCCGGCCACGCGCAGATCGCGGCCGACCGCAAGGCCGCCGCGTCGTCGCTGCGCCAGGACGTCGGCAAGCTCGCCACGGACCTGGCCGGCAAGCTCGTCGGCGAGTCCCTGCAGGACCACGCCCGGCAGAGCCGCGTGATCGACCGCTTCCTCGACGAGCTTGAGGAGAAGGCCGAGGCGACTCGATGACCGCGCACGGAGCGAGCCGCGAGGCCCTTGCCGCCGCACGCGAGCGTCTGGACGCGCTGACGGACAACACGGCTGTGGACTCGGCGAAGCTCGCCGACGAACTGGCCGCCGTCACCGCGCTGCTCCACCGCGAGGTGTCGCTGCGTCGGGTCCTCACCGACCCGGCGCAGGCCGGTGAAGCCAAGGCCGAGCTGGCCCAGCGCCTGCTCGGCGCCCAGGTCAGCGGCGAGACCGCCGACCTGGTGGCCGGCCTGGTCCGCTCCCGCTGGTCGCAGTCCCGCGACCTGGTGGACGTGCTCGAGGAGCTGGCGGATGTCGCCGACCTCACGGCCGCCCAGCGGGCGGGCACGCTCGACGACGTCGAGGACGAGCTGTTCCGGTTCGGCCGGATCGTCTCCTCCAGCACCGAGCTGCGCGCCGCGCTGACCAACCGGAAGGCCGGCGTCCCGGCCAAGGGCGAGCTGCTGCGCAGCCTGCTCGGCGGGCGCGCCAAGCCGACCACCGAGCGTCTGGTGACGCGCCTTGTGACCGCGCCGCGGGGACGTAGCCTGGAAGCGGGACTCGAGTCCCTGTCCAAGCTCGCCGCCGACCGCCGGGACCGCACGGTCGCCGTCGTCACCTCGGCGGTGCCGCTGAGCGACGGCCAGAAGCAGCGCCTCGGCGCCGCGCTGACCAAGCTCTACGGCCGTCGGATGCACCTCAACCTCGACGTGGACCCCGAGGTCCTCGGCGGGATCCGGGTGCAGGTCGGTGACGAGGTCATCAACGGCTCCCTCGCGGACCGGCTGGAAGACGCCGCCCGCCGCATGGCGAGCTGAGCGGCGCTCGGCAAACAAAGACAGCAGTACGTACTTACGGCCCTGGTTGGGCCGTGCAGAGGATTCACCTCCTGTTGGGGGGAGTCCCCATCCCCCCAAAGTGAAACTTCGGGCCCAACAAGGAGAGCAGGGAACCCAGATGGCGGAGCTCACGATCCGGCCGGAGGAGATCCGGGACGCACTGGAGACCTTCGTCCAGTCGTACAAGCCGGACGCGGCCTCGCGCGAGGAGGTCGGCACGGTCACCCTTGCCGGCGACGGCATCGCGAAGGTCGAGGGCCTGCCCTCGGCCATGGCCAACGAACTGCTGAAGTTCGAGGACGGCACCCTCGGCCTCGCCCTCAACCTCGAGGAGCGCGAGATCGGTGCCATCGTCCTCGGTGAGTTCAGCGGCATCGAGGAGGGTCAGCCGGTCACCCGTACCGGTGAGGTCCTCTCCGTGGCGGTCGGCGAGGGCTACCTCGGCCGTGTCGTCGACCCGCTCGGCAACCCGATCGACGGCCTCGGCGAGATCGAGACCGACAGCCGCCGTGCGCTGGAGCTGCAGGCCCCCACGGTCATGCAGCGCAAGTCGGTGCACGAGCCGATGGAGACGGGCTACAAGGCCGTCGACGCCATGACCCCGATCGGCCGTGGCCAGCGTCAGCTGATCATCGGTGACCGTCAGACCGGCAAGACCGCGCTGGCCGTCGACACGATCATCAACCAGCGCGACAACTGGCGCTCGGGCGACCCGAAGAAGCAGGTCCGCTGCATCTACGTCGCCATCGGCCAGAAGGGCTCCACCATCGCGTCGGTCCGCCGCGCGCTGGAGGAGAACGGCGCGCTGGAGTACACGACCATCGTCGCCGCCCCGGCCTCCGACCCGGCCGGCTTCAAGTACCTGGCGCCCTACACCGGTTCCGCCATCGGCCAGCACTGGATGTACCAGGGCAAGCACGTCCTGATCATCTTCGACGACCTGTCGAAGCAGGCCGACGCCTACCGTGCCGTGTCCCTGCTGCTGCGCCGCCCGCCGGGCCGTGAGGCCTACCCGGGTGACGTCTTCTACCTGCACTCCCGTCTGCTGGAGCGCTGCGCGAAGCTCTCCGACGACATGGGCGCGGGCTCGATGACCGGTCTGCCGATCGTCGAGACGAAGGCCAACGACGTCTCGGCGTTCATCCCGACCAACGTCATCTCCATCACCGACGGCCAGTGCTTCCTGGAGTCCGACCTGTTCAACGCCGGTCAGCGTCCGGCCCTGAACGTCGGTATCTCGGTCTCCCGAGTCGGTGGCTCCGCGCAGCACAAGGCCATGAAGCAGGTCTCCGGCCGTCTGCGCGTGGACCTCGCCCAGTTCCGTGAGCTGGAGGCGTTCGCCGCCTTCGGTTCCGACCTGGACGCGGCCTCCAAGTCCCAGCTGGAGCGCGGTCAGCGCATGGTCGAGCTGCTGAAGCAGGACCAGTACCAGCCGATGTCCACCGAGGACCAGGTCGTCTCCGTGTGGGCCGGCACCACCGGCAAGATGGACGACGTCCCGGTCGCCGACATCCGCCGCTTCGAGAAGGAGCTGCTGGAGTACCTGCACCGCAAGGAGCAGGGCCTCATGACCTCCATCCGTGAGGGCGGCAAGATGTCCGACGACACCCTGACGGCCGTCGCGGACGCGATCGCGGAGTTCAAGAAGCAGTTCGAGACCTCGGACGGCAAGCTGCTCGGCGAGGACGCCCCGTCCGCCGCCAAGTGACGTAAGGAAGGGACCTGACTCATGGGAGCCCAGCTCCGGGTCTACAAGCGTCGCATCCGATCCGTCACCGCGACCAAGAAGATCACGAAGGCGATGGAGATGATCGCCGCCTCGCGCGTCGTCAAGGCGCAGCGCAAGGTGGCGGCCTCCACTCCCTACGCGACCGAGCTGACGCGCGCTGTCACGGCCGTCGGTACCGGTTCCAACACCCGGCACCCGCTCACCACGGAGGCGGACAACCCGACCCGTGCCGCGGTCCTGCTCCTCACGAGCGACCGCGGTCTGGCCGGCGCCTTCAACTCCAACGCCATCAAGGCCGCGGAGCAGCTGACCGAGCGCCTGGAGCGCGAAGGCAAGCAGGTCGACACGTACATCGTCGGCCGGCGTGGTGTGGCCCACTACAACTTCCGTGAGCGCACCGTCGCTCAGTCGTGGACGGGCTTCACCGACGAGCCGTCGTACGCGGACGCCAAGAAGGTCGCGGCGCCCCTGATCGAGGCGATCGAGAAGGACACGGCCGAGGGTGGTGTGGACGAGCTCCACATCGTCTTCACCGAGTTCGTCTCGATGATGACGCAGACGGCGCTCGACGCCCGGCTGCTTCCGCTGCGTCTCGAAGAGGTCGCGGAAGAAGTCAAGCCGCAGGGCGAGATCCTGCCGCTGTACGACTTCGAGCCCTCGGCGGAGGACGTCCTCGACGCCCTGCTGCCGCGCTACGTGGAGAGCCGCATCTACAACGCGCTGCTCCAGTCGGCCGCTTCGAAGCACGCCGCCACGCGGCGCGCGATGAAGTCGGCCACCGACAACGCGGGCGAGCTGATCAACACGCTCTCCCGTCTTGCCAACGCGGCCCGCCAGGCCGAAATCACCCAGGAAATCAGCGAGATCGTCGGTGGCGCGAGCGCTCTCGCCGACGCGACCGCGGGGAGTGACCGATAAATGACCACCACTGTTGAGACCGCGACGGCTACGGGCCGCGTCGCCCGGGTCATCGGCCCGGTCGTCGACGTGGAGTTCCCCGTCGACGCGATGCCGGAGATCTACAACGCCCTCCACGTCGAGGTCGCCGACCCGGCCAACGCGGGCGAGAAGAAGATCCTGACCCTGGAGGTCGCCCAGCACCTGGGTGACGGCCTGGTCCGCACCATCTCGATGCAGCCGACCGACGGCCTGGTCCGCCAGGCCCCGGTCACCGACACCGGCGACGGCATCACCGTCCCGGTCGGCGACTTCACCAAGGGCAAGGTGTTCAACACCCTCGGTGAGGTGCTGAACGTCGACGAGACCTACGAGGGCGAGCGCTGGTCCATCCACCGCAAGGCCCCGAACTTCGACGAGCTCGAGTCGAAGACCGAGATGTTCGAGACCGGCGTCAAGGTCATCGACCTGCTGACCCCGTACGTCAAGGGCGGCAAGATCGGTCTGTTCGGCGGCGCCGGCGTCGGCAAGACGGTGCTCATCCAGGAGATGATCTACCGTGTCGCCAACAACCACGACGGTGTCTCCGTGTTCGCCGGTGTCGGCGAGCGCACCCGTGAGGGCAACGACCTGATCGAGGAGATGTCCGACTCGGGCGTCATCGACAAGACCGCGCTGGTCTTCGGTCAGATGGACGAGCCGCCGGGCACCCGTCTGCGCGTCGCGCTGGCCGGCCTGACCATGGCCGAGTACTTCCGTGACGTCCAGAAGCAGGACGTGCTGTTCTTCATCGACAACATCTTCCGCTTCACGCAGGCCGGTTCCGAGGTCTCCACCCTGCTCGGCCGTATGCCGTCCGCGGTGGGTTACCAGCCGAACCTGGCCGACGAGATGGGTCTCCTCCAGGAGCGCATCACGTCGACCCGCGGTCACTCGATCACCTCGATGCAGGCGATCTACGTCCCCGCCGACGACCTGACCGACCCGGCCCCGGCGACCACCTTCGCCCACCTCGACGCGACGACGGTTCTGTCCCGTCCGATCTCCGAGAAGGGCATCTACCCGGCCGTGGACCCGCTGGACTCCACGTCCCGGATCCTGGACCCGCGCTACATCACGCAGGACCACTACAACGCGGCCATGCGCGTGAAGAACATCCTGCAGAAGTACAAGGACCTCCAGGACATCATCGCGATCCTCGGTATCGACGAGCTCGGCGAGGAGGACAAGCTCGTCGTCCACCGTGCCCGTCGTGTGGAGCGCTTCCTGTCCCAGAACACCCACGTCGCCAAGCAGTTCACCGGCGTGGACGGCTCGGACGTGCCGCTCGACGAGTCGATCGCCGCGTTCAACGCGATCTGCGACGGTGAGTACGACCACTTCCCCGAGCAGGCGTTCTTCATGTGCGGTGGCCTCGAGGACCTCAAGGCCAACGCCAAGGAGCTGGGCGTCTCCTGAACTCCCTGAGTTCGGTGTGAGGGGGCGGGTACGTCCCGCCCCCTCACGCACGCCCCCTAGAATTGACCCCAACACCCGGCACCCCCGCCGGGTGGTGACCCGAGGAGCCACCCTTGGCTGCTGAGCTGCACGTCGAGCTGGTCGCCGCCGACCGCCAGGTCTGGTCCGGCGAGGCCACCCTGGTCGTCGCGCGCACCACGTCCGGCGACATCGGCGTCATGCCCGGTCACCAGCCGCTGCTCGGTGTGCTGGAGTCGGGCCCGGTGACCATCCGGACGAGCGAGGGAGGGACGGTCGTCGCCGCGGTGCACGGCGGTTTCATCTCGTTCGCCGACAACAAGCTGTCCCTGCTCGCCGAGATCGCGGAGCTGTCCGACGAGATCGACGTCCAGCGCGTGGAGCGAGAGCTCGAGCGCGCGAAGGCGGAGGGCGACGCCACGGCCCAGCGCCGCGCCGACGTACGACTGCGTGCGGCGGCGGCCCGCTGAGACGCGAGCACGCCTTACGATGACCTACTCAGCCGCGGTCGGCACCGGAGAGATCCGGAGCCGACCGCGGCTGAGGCAGATCTGGATGTTTTTTCCGTTCCGTTACCTAGGAGTCGAGGAGGTCGGTAGTCGATGGTCCTCGCTCTGACTGTGTGCGGAATCGTCGTCGCCCTCGTGGTGCTGGGTTTGTTCGTCTTCGGTCTGCGGCGCAGGCTGATCCAGCGCTCCGGGGGCACGTTCGACTGCAGCCTGCGCTGGGGGGTGCCGGAGAATGCCGACACCAGCGGCAAAGGCTGGTCGTACGGCGTCGCGCGGTACAGCGGCGACCGCGTCGAGTGGTTCCGGGTCTTCTCCTACGCCCCGCGTCCGCGCCGGGTCCTGGAGCGCGGCTCCATCGAGGTGGCCGGCCGCCGGCTGCCGGAGGGCGAGGAGGAGCTGGCGCTGCTGTCCGACGCGGTGATCCTCGCCTGTCTCCATCAGGGCACGCGCCTCGAACTGGCGATGAGCGAAGACGCGCTGACCGGTTTCCTCGCGTGGCTGGAAGCAGCCCCGCCCGGACAGCGAGTGAATGTGGCGTAGCGACATTCACCCTCCCCCAGACGAAGCCCGGGGGAGGGTGAGGAGGTGTGGTGCTTCAGCTGTTACAGGTTGCTGCTGATCGCGTTCACCAGTTCGCCGTTCGCGGTGTCGCCGCTGAACTCCCAGAAGAACGCTCCGCCGAGGCCCTGGTTCTTGGCCCAGCTCATCTTGCCGGCGATGGTGGCGGGGGTGTCGTAGGACCACCAGTTGCTGCCGCAGTGGGCGTAGGCGGTGCCGGCGATCGTGCCGGTGGCCGGGCAGGACGTCTTGAGGACCTTGTAGTCCTCGATGCCCTGCTCATAGGTGCCGGCCGCAGGTCCCGTGGCGGTGCCGCCGGGGGCGTCCTGGGTGACGCCGGTCCAGCCGCGGCCGTAGAAGCCGATGCCGATCAGGAGCTTCTTCGCGGGGACCCCGACCGCCTTGAACTTGGCCATGGCGTCGGCGGTGGTGAAGCCCGCCTTCGGGATGCCGCTGTACGAGGTGAGCGGGGAGTGCGGGGCGGTCGGGCCCTTGGCGTCCCAGGCGCCGAAGAAGTCGTACGTCATCACGTTGTACCAGTCGACGTACTGGGAGGCGCCCGCGTAGTCCGCGGCCTCGATCTTGCCGCCGGCCGAGCCGTCCGCGGTGACCGCGGCGGTGACCAGGTTGTTCGCGCCGAACTTGGCGCGCAGTGCGGACATCAGGTTCTTGAAGGCCGCGGCTCCCGAGGTGTCACAGCTCAGACCGCAGGCGTTCGGGTACTCCCAGTCGATGTCGATGCCGTCGAAGACATCGGCCCAGCGCGGGTCCTCGACCAGCTTGTAGCAGGAGTCCGCGAACGCGGCCGGGTTCTGCGCCGCCTGGCCGAAGCCGCCGGACCAGGTCCAGCCGCCGAAGGACCACAGCACCTTGATGTTCGGGTACTTCGCCTTCAGCTCGCGCAGTTGGTTGAAGTTGCCGCGCAGCGGCTGGTCCCAGGTGTCGGCGACGCCGCTGACGGACTGGTCGGCGGTGAACGCCTTGTCGTAGTCGGCGTAGGAGTCGCCGATCGCGCACTGGCCGTTGGTGACGTTGCCGAAGGCGTAGTTGATGTGGGTGATCTTGGCCGCGGAGCCGGACGTCACGAGGTTCTTGACGTTGTAGTTGCGGCCGTAGATGCCCCACTCGGTGAAGTAGCCGAGCTTGACCTTGTCGCCGGTGGGCGGGGGAGTGGTGGTGCCGCCGGTGGTGTGCACCTTGACCGCGCCGCTGACCGGGCCGGTCTGGTCGGCGGTGTCACGGGCCTGGACGGTGTAGGAGTAGTCGGTGCCGGCGGTCAGGCCGGTGTCGGTGTACGACGTGGTCGTCACCGTGGCGACCTTGGCGCCGTCGCGCAGGACGTCGTAGTTCTTGACGCCCTTGTCGTCGGTGGCCGCGCCCCAGCTGAGCTTCACCGAGGTGTCGGTGACGGAGGAGGCGGTGGGGGTGCCGGGCGCGGAGGGCGCCGCGTCGCCGGGGACGGTCGTGCCGTCGCAGCTGTCGCCGTTGAGCTTGCAGTTGGCAGGGGAGCCGGGGCCCGAGCCGTTGAAGCCGAAGGAGACGGAGGCACCGGGGGCGATGGTGCCGTTCCAGCCGACGTTCTTGGCGGTCCAGTGGTCACCGGAGTTGGTGACCGTGGCGTCCCAGGCCGAGGTGACCTTGGTGCCGGAGGGGAAGTCCCACTCCACGGTCCAGGAGCTGATGCTGCTGGTGCCGGTGTTCTTGACGGTCCACTGACCGCCGAAGCCGGTACCCCAGTCGCTGGTCTTGGTGAAGGTGGCGGTGGCGTTGCCCGCGGCCTGGGCGGGGGCCGCGAGGCCGACCATGCCGGCCAGGGGGAGCAACAGGGTCGCGAACCCTGCCGCGGCTCTGTGGGTGAAGCGCATGGTGCGCCTCCTCTGTATGTGGGGATGTCAGGGGCATGACTGAGCCTTCATGCCCACGGTGCCGCGAGAATAGAAAGGTCTGGACCACGGGTCAATAGGTCTGGACCAGTTGACATTGACGCGGTGGTGTCCCCAACTCCTGTGACTCCACGATCGTTTGCGGCCCGTGACCCTCCCCGGGGGGAAGGTCACGGGCCGCTGGTTTCTCGGACGGGCCGGCGGAGCCTAACGCTCGCCGCCCGGGACCCACAGGACGTCACCCGTCTGCTTGTTCGCCGTGCGGGCGAGGATGAAGAGGAGGTCGGAGAGGCGGTTGAGGTAGGTCGCCGTGAGGGGGTTCATGGCATCGCCGTGGGTCTCCAGGGCCGCCCAGGTGGAGCGTTCGGCGCGGCGTACGACCGTGCACGCCTGGTGGAGGAGGGCCGCGCCCGGCGTGCCGCCGGGGAGGATGAAGGAGCGCAGTTTCTCCAGCCGCTCGTTGAAGTGATCGCAGTCCGCCTCGAGCCGGTCGATGTAGAACTGCTCGACCCGCAGGGGCGGGAACTCCGGGTTCTCCACGACCGGCGTCGACAGGTCCGCGCCCACGTCGAACAGGTCGTTCTGGACGCGGGTGAGGACCTTGACGACCTCCTCGTCGAGCCCGCCCAGCGCGATCGCCGTGCCGATCACCGCGTTCGCCTCGTTGGCGTCGGCGTACGCGGAGATCCGCAGGTCGGTCTTGCGGACCCGGCTCATGTCGCCGAGGGCGGTGGTGCCCTGGTCGCCGGTCCTCGTGTAGATGCGCGTCAGATTGACCATGCGGCCAGCGTAGTTACGCGCCGGCCTTCCGGAACACTCGTGTGCCCACTGTCACGGCGAACGCCGCGAATCCGGCGGCCACGAGGACGCCGTAGAGCATGTGCGCGGTGGCGTACTCGCCGACGTAGGCGTCACGCATGGCGTCCACCAGATAGCGGAACGGTACGAAGTGGGACAGGACGTCCAGCCAGGCCGGGGCGAGCGTCATCGGCAGCATCAGGCCCGACAGCAGCATCGACGGCATGGAGACCGCGTTGATCAGCGGCCCGAACTCCTGCGGGGTGCGTACCTTCATCGCCACCGCGTACGACAGCGACGCCAGGGACACGGTCAGCAGCGCGACGAAGGCGAAGCCGATCAGCACCCCGGCCAGGGGTGCGCGCAGGCCCATGACCAGGGCCGCGAGGACGAGCAGGACAGCCTGGAAGACGAACACCGTGGCGTCCCGCAGGACCCGCCCGAGCAGCAGCGCCAGCCGGCTGACGGGCGTGACCCGCATCCGCTCGACCACGCCCACTCCGTTCTCCAGGATGATCATGAACCCGGCGAACAGGGCCCCGAAGAGCCCGAGTTGGAGCAGCAGGCCGGGCACGAGCACCTGCCACGAGCTGCCCTTGCCGCCGAGTGGCAGACCGGTGAGCAGCGGCCCGAAGAACAGCAGGTACAGCAGCGGCATCAGCACGCCGAAGAGCATCGCGAAGCGCGAGCGCAGGGTCTGGCGCAGATAGCGGCCGTAGATGAGGCCGGTGTCGTGGAGCAGCATCGGTCGGGGTGTCCTATACGGCTACGGGGGCGGCGTCGGCCGGGGCGGCACCCCGGCCGGTGATGGCGAGGAACGTGTCCTGGAGTGTGGCGTCGATCGATCCGCCGTGGCGCAGCTTGAGCGCGGTCGGCGTGCCCTCGGCGGCGACCGTGCCCTGGTCGACGACCACCAAGCGGTCGGATAGGGCGTCGGCCTCGTCCAGGTAGTGCGTGGTGAGGAAGACGGTCGTGCCGTGCTCGTCCCGCAGCCGCCGCACGAGGTCCCACAGGCCGGCGCGGCTTGCGGGGTCAAGGCCGGTGGTCGGCTCGTCGAGGAAGAGCACGCGCGGGCGGTGGGTGAGCGCCATGGCGATGTCCAGCCGGCGTCGCTGCCCGCCGGAGAGCGCCCCGCACCTGCGGTCGAGCAGCTCGGTGAGGTGCAGATCGCGGGCGAGCTCGTCGGCGCGGGCGACGGCCTCGCTCCTGCTCAGCCGGTACATCCGTCCCTGGGTGACCAGCTCCTCCCGGACGCTGATCTGAGGGTCGACGCCGCCGGACTGGGCGACGTAACCGCAGGCCCGCCGTACGCCGACCGGGTCGCTCGCGAGGTCGTGCCCGGCGACCGTGGCGCTGCCGCCCGTCGGTTTCAGCAGGGTGGTCAGCATCCGCAGGGTGGTCGTCTTCCCCGCGCCGTTGGGTCCGAGGAAGCCCAGGATCTCGCCCTCGTGCACGGTGAGGTCGATGCCGCGCACGGCCTCGACGGGACCGTGCTTGGTCGTGAAGGTGCGCGCCAGTGAAGCCGCGCTGATGACTGCTGGCATGCCATCCAGAAAAACAGAGTCCCTGAAATTTTGCAACGACTCCAACTTTTGGGTGGCCCCAGCGAAGTTAGGATGAGGGCATGGCAGAGGGGCTGAGGGAGCGGAAGAAGCGGCAGACCCGGCAGTACATCTCGGATGTCGCCACGGGGCTGTTCCTGGAGCGCGGCTTCGAGGCGGTGACGGTCGCGGAGATCGCCGACGCGGCGGACGTCTCCGTCAACACCGTCTACAACTACTTCCCCGCCAAGGAGGACCTCTTCCTGGACCGCTCGGCCGGCGTGGTCGACCGGCTGGCCCGCTGGGTCCGGGGCCGCGACGTGGGGGAGTCCGCCGCGCGCGCCGTCCTGCGGGAGCTGCGCGAGGAGATCGAGGCGGTCTCCCCGCGCGTCGGTCTGATGGAGGGCTACAGCCGCTTCATGCGCGTCATCCAGGACGCACCGACACTGCGCTCGCGGCTGTGGATGCTCCAGCAGGACAGCCACGACAACCTGCGGGCGGCCCTGTGCGAGGAGACGGGCGCGGCGGAGGGCGACCCGCTGCCGGACCTGATGGCCGGCCAGATCTGCTGGATCTACGAGACGGTGTTCGCCGCCATCGGCCGCGAGATGCTCAAGGAGCGGGCGCCGGCCGAGGTGTCCCGCGAAACGCTCCAGCTCCTCGACGAGGTCGAGGAGCTGCTGAGTGAACGAGTCCTGGAGTACGCGGTACGCGAGGCCTAGGGGGTGTCTCGCCGACGAACGCCGGCCCGGGCGGCTCCGCCGATGAGCAGGACGGGGCCGGCGGGGTTGTTCACGCGGGTGACCCCGTGTCAAGCAAGCTCGCATATCCGACAGTTCGTCAATTCTGGATAGCTGTGCCCGGTTTGTCCGCTCGGTTGCGCGCGCGGCTCGCCGTCGCGTACAAGGAGCCGTTTCCGTAACGGGAAAGGGAATGCCGTGGGCGAGAGAAAACCGCCGCTTGCCGCAGCCGTCGCAGCGCTGGAGGCCGCGCTTCCGGCGATGACACGGTGGCGGGTGCCCGGTGGGCGCCGCGTGGACTGGGCTGTTCTGGAGGCGGTCCTCGGTACGGCGCTGCCCTCCGACTTCCGTGCCCTGGCGGAGGCGTACCCGGTGCTGGTCGTGGACGACTTCCTGAGCGTGGCCGTTCCGACGCCCGGCGCCGAGGCGGCGTGGGCGTCCGGGGCCCGGGAGGACGAAATCCTCCAGGATCTGTACGAGATGGGGGACACCGCGGGATACGTCCCCTTTCCCGAGCCGGGCGGCCTGATCGGCTGGGCGTCGTCCTACTCGGGCGACGACTTCTACTGGAGGACGAGCCCCACGGACCCGGACGCCTGGCCGGTGGTGGTCCGTACGGACAACGCCGAGTGGTTCGAGTTCCCGGTCGGCGCCGTCGGGTTCCTGGCCGGGGTGTACGGGCGCACCCTGGATGTGCCGGGCCTGCCCCGGAACTTTCCCGGCCTCCACCCGCAGGTGCTGGGCCTGGACGACCGCGTCGGCTGACCGGGAGCCCGAGGGGCGCCGGGGCGGGGCGCGGTCCGGGCGCCGCCGACGCCGCGTCAACTCCCCCCGCCACCGGACGTGACCGGCGTCTCACCCCGTGAGACGTGAAACGCGTTACTAACTCCGCCGCGCCGCCCCTCACGGGCGCTAGTGTCCGCCGAAGAGAAGTTGGCCCCTGCGTGACCCTCCCCCTGCCCGGTGGCGCCCCGGTGATGTCCTGCCCGGGGTGCCGGGCGCACCCTCCGAGCGGACGAGGGGACGGGACGCCGGGGCCTGACGACAGCGCGTATCAGGGGAGTCGCACAGTGGCACGGAAGCTCGCCGTCATCGGGGCCGGTCTCATGGGGTCCGGCATCGCCCAGGTCTCCGCGCAGGCGGGCTGGGACGTCGTCCTGCGCGACGTCACCGACGAGGCACTCACCCGCGGCACCGACGGCATCAAGGCGTCGTACGACAAGTTCGTGAGCAAGGGCAAGCTGGCGGCCGAGGACGCCGAGGCCGCCCTCGCCCGGATCACGCCCACCACCGATCTGGACGCCGCCGCCGACGCCGATCTCGTCGTCGAGGCCGTCTTCGAGAAGCTCGAGGTCAAGCACGAGATCTTCCGCGCCCTCGACAAGATCGTGCGCCCGGAGGCCGTCCTCGCCTCCAACACCTCCGCCATCCCGATCACCAAGATCGCCGCGGCCACCGAGCGCCCGGAGCGGGTCGTCGGCGTGCACTTCTTCTCGCCGGTGCCGATGATGCAGCTCGTCGAGCTGGTCCGCGGCTACAAGACCAGCGACGAAACCCTCGCCACCGCCCGGGAGTTCGCCGAGTCCGTCGGCAAGACCTGCATCGTCGTCAACCGCGACGTCGCCGGGTTCGTGACGACCCGTCTGATCTCCGCGCTCGTCGTCGAGGCCACCAAGCTGTACGAGTCCGGCGTCGCCACGGCCGAGGACATCGACATCGCCTGCAAGCTGGGCTTCGGCCACGCGATGGGACCGCTCGCGACGGCCGACCTCACCGGCGTCGACATCCTGCTGCACGCCACCAGCAACATCTACACCGAGTCCCAGGACGAGAAGTTCGCCCCGCCGGAGCTGATGCGCCGGATGGTGGACGCCGGTGACATCGGGCGCAAGAGCGGGCAGGGCTTCTACACGTACTGATCACCGCACTCACCCCGGAGAGGTCACTCTCCGGGGTGAATCAGGTATCGGTTCGCTTACAGCCAGCAACCGCACCGCCACCGGCGCAGTCAGACCTGGCACACCCACGTCATGGAGTAGCCACCGCACTCACCCGAGGAGCGCATATGCACATCAGGGGCGACCACGTCGAGCTGGTCGTCGGGGGCCGCCTCGACGTCCGCAGCGCGGCGGACGCCCGTACGGTCCTGCACTCGGCGGTCGACGACGGAGTCGGCGACCTCGTGCTCGACCTGTCAGAGCTGGACTCCTGGGACGCCACCGGGCTGGGCGTCATCATGGGCGTCCACCGCCGGGCCGGCCGCTGCGGCCGCCGCCTGGTGCTGCGCGGCGTACCCCCGCAGATGCAGCGCCTGCTGGTGGCGACCCGGCTGCACCGCATCCTCGCCATCGAAGGCGGCCTCGCCGTGGACTCCCTGCCCCGGGTGTAACCCCGGAGCCCTGGCACGGGCTTCCCGCAGCGGATGCGGCCCGACGCGGGCCTCGCGCAGTGGGTGCGGCCCGGCGCGGACTTCCCGCCGCGGATGCGGCCCGACGCGGGCCGGCCGCCCCGTCCGTGGCCTCGGCGCGGGCTGCCGCAAGGGTGCGGCCGGGTGTAGTGCCGGCGCGCGGGGGCACCCGGCGCACGGCCCAGACCGGCGAAACGCCCCACGCGCCCAATCCTCACCGGACTGTGACGTCTCGGGCGGCACGGTACCCCGGGCTGTCGGAGATACTGAGCGAAGGTTTACGGTTCGTCTGCCCGCCGCCCGCAACCCTCGACCGGGCACCGGACCAGAAGCGACAGCGCAGTGTGCAGCAAGGCCGGGAGGGGCTACCGCCACACGACGCTTTTGGGGGGCTTGAAACCTATGGACCCGAACACCCGGGGGCCCGAGGAGCACGGCCGCGAGGGTGACGGCCACGCGCCGCGCCCGCGCCCGTCCAGGGATCCCCTCGCACCCGACCTCGGCCAGCACGGGCCCGCGCAGGCCCGCATGGTCCAGGTCGTCTCCGGGGATCTCCTGCTCACCGTCAACCCCGTCGACGGCAGCGAGATAGAGCCCTGCCCGCCCGCCGGACGGCCCGAACGGCCCGCCCGGCGCACCGCAGCCGACCGTGCCGACGCCGACCGCGCCGCAGCGCCGCCCGTCCCGCCCGGACCCGCCCGGCCCGCGCTGCCGCTGCTGGGCCGCGACGAGGAACGCGAGCGCCTGGTCCGCCTCCTGGCCCGCGGCCGCTCGGTACGCCTCACCGGCCCCGCAGGCTCCGGCCGCACCAGCCTCCTCGACCTGGTCGCCGAGGACTGCGCGGACCTCGCCCCCGACGGCGTCGTCCGCCTGAACGGCTTCCACCGCACCGCCGACGAACTGCTGCACCACCTCCTGCGCACCGTCCACAGCGCGCCCCGGCACCGCCCGGCCCGCGAGGAACTGCTGGAGTGCGTCCGTGACATCGGCGCCGTCGTCGTCCTCGACGACCTGGAGTTCGGCGGGGCGGCGCTCGACGAACTGCTCGACGCCACCCCCGAGTGCGCCTGGCTGCTGGCCGCCACCCCGGACGTGGCAGCGCCGTCCGCCGACTCCGCCGTCGAGGAGGTCTTCCTCAGCGGACTGGACCGGGCCGGCGGCGTCGACGTCATCGAGCAGTCCCTCGGCCGTGTCCTCACCGAGGACGAGGCCAACTGGGCCGGTGACCTGTGGTTCGAGTCCGAGGGACTGCCGCTGAGGTTCGTCCAGGCCGGCGCCCTGCTGCGGCAGCGCGACCGGCTGCGCGCGGGCGCCGACGCGGTCGACGAGTACGGCGTCTTCGAGGACGCGGTGCCCGACGACGCACCCGTCCCGGCCGAACCGGACGAGGACATACCGCTGCCCGCCCTCGGTGAGGCCGCCGCGCCCGCCCCGCTGCTCGCGTCGCGGCTCAGCGCGTCCGCCCGGGCCACCCTGCGCTTCGCCGTCGCCCTCGGCGGCGAGGTGCCGCACCAGGCGCACCTGCCCGCCCTCGTCGGCGACACCCACGCCGATGCCGCGCTCGGCGAACTCGCCGCCTGCGGACTGGTCTCCCCGGTCGGCACCCGCTACCGGCTCGCCGCCGGCGTCCAGACCCAGCTGGAGGCCGCCGGGTACGCCGACGACGCCACCGAGCAGGCCCGTACCGCCGCCCGGCACTACACCTGGTGGGCCGGACACCCCTCGGTCACCCCCGAACGGGTCTGCGCCGAGGCCGACGCCGTACTCGCCGCCCTCACGCCGCTCGTCTCCGCGGGGCCCGACGAGGAGGACGGCGAGCACACGGCCGTCGCGCTCGCCCGCGCCGCCGCGCCCGCGTTCGCCGCGGGACTGGAATGGGGCGCCTGGGAGCGGGCCCTGCGTGCGGGCGCCGAGGCGTCACGGCTCGCCGGCGAGGTCGCCGAACAGGCCTACTTCCACCACGAACTGGGCGTCCTCGCGCTGTGCGCCGGCCGGCTCGACCGGGCCCGCGCCGAACTTGAGGCGTCCGTCGGGCTGCGCGGCGCGGTCTCCGACAAGCGCGGGACCGTCGCAGGCCGCCGCGCCCTCGCCCTGGTCGCCGACCGCGCCGGTGACGTGCCGGGCCTCCCGGTGACGGCGGGGGAGGAGGTGGCGGCCGCCCGCTCGGAGGAGTCCGCGTCCCCGGCGGCCGGTGTGCTCGCGCCGATTCCGCCGCTGCCCCGGCCCACCCCGGACGACGGCGTCACCGTCGTCACCCGCCAGGCCGCGCCGGGTCCCCACGGCCCCGCGGCGGGGCGCCGCGGCGGCATCAGGAACCTGGCCCGCCGCAACCTCGTCGCGGCCGGCGCGGGAGCGCTGCTCGTCGCCGTGCTGGGTACGGTCGTGACGCTGGGCGCCACCTCCGACAACGACGCGCACACCCCGTCCGACCAGGTCGGCGTCAACCCGTCCGCGAGCCAGGACATCGACGACGGCACCCTGGGCGCCGACGCCCCGCAGAAGAACGGCGACGCCCCCCGCGGCGCCACCGGCACCCCGACCGGCCGCCCCACGGACCCGGGCCCCGACGGCACCTACGGCACAGCGGACGACCCGACGCCGGCCACGACGGCGGGGCCGTCGGACCGGCCCACGGGGACGCACCAGACCGGGGGAGGGGCTCCTGCCGAGCCGTCGGATCCGGGGACGAACCCCCCGACGAAGACCTCACCGAAGCCGACGACGTCCTCGAAGCCGTCCACGTCCACTTCGTCATCTCCCTCGCCCACCGACACGGAGACGACGGGGCCGTCCGAGTCGCCGACCGACACGTCGTCCCCTTCCACCTCCAACACCGCGAGCGGCCCCGCCTCCTCCAGCGCCCCCGCGGGGTCCAGCAGCTCGGCGAGCGCGCCGCAGAGCGGCACGGCCGGCAGCACGGAGTCGGTGATCTGACCCGGCAACGGCGAAGGGCCGGGCCCCGTCCGGGTCCGGCCCTTCGCCGTCGTACGGCGTTGGGGTTGCTCAGAACAGCCGCAGCTTGTCGTCCTCGATGCCGCGCAGGGCGTTGTAGTCCAGGACCTGGCAGCCGATGCCGCGGTCCGTGGCGAGGACGCGGGCCTGCGGCTTGATCTCCTGCGCCGCGAAGATGCCGCGCACCGGCGCGAGGTGCGGGTCGCGGTTGAGCAGCTCCAGGTAGCGGGTGAGCTGCTCGACGCCGTCGATCTCACCGCGCCGCTTGATCTCCACCGCGACGGTCCGGCCCTCGGCGTCCCGGCACAGGATGTCCACGGGGCCGATCGCGGTCATGTACTCGCGGCGGATCAGCGTGTAGCCCTCGCCGAGGGTCTCGATGCGGTCGGCGAGCAGTTCCTGAAGGTGCGCTTCCACGCCGTCCTTGATCAGGCCGGGGTCGACACCGAGTTCGTGCGAGGAGTCGTGGAGGATCTCCTCCATCGTGATGATCAGTTTCTCGCCCGCCTTGTTGACGACGGTCCAGACGCCCTCCTCCTCGCCCGTGCCCTCCTTCAGCGTGCACGGCGGCGACATCCAGTTCAGGGGCTTGTAGGCCCGGTCGTCGGCATGGATGGAGACGCTGCCGTCCGCCTTGACCAGGATCAGTCGGGGCGCGGAGGGCAGGTGGGCGGTGAGCCGGCCGGCGTAGTCCACGGAGCATCGGGCAATGACGAGACGCATGGTCGGCAACGCTACTCGACGGACACCCGTGCACGCGATTCGCCCGGTGAGCCGCCCCTAATCTCCCTGATTCCGCCTGTTCCACACTGGCCGATTGTGTGCCCAACTGGGCGTTCCTATCTGCCCATTCGCCTGGTGCCGTCACGGTCTGTTGCCTACCGTAGAAAACGGGAGGTCGCTATGCGTGTACTCACCGTGTTCGGTATCTCGGCATCGCGGGCTCCCCTTTCCGTGTCCGGCAACCCCTGCTGTGCGGGGGTGCGAGAGGAGAACCCATGTCGCTCGACGTCTCACCGGCCCTACTCGAACAGGCCGAGCGAGGCGAGGTCGACGAAGCAGCATTCGTCGACTGCGTCCGGACCTCCCTGCCCTACGCATGGGAGATGATCAGCTCCCTGGTGGCCCAGCTGAAGGTGGACGGCGGCGAGTTCGCCGACAACCAGACGCCCCCGCCGGACGAGCAGGCGCGCGGCCAGCTGCTGCGCGCGCTCGCCAGTGACGCGATACGCGGTGCGCTGCAACGGCACTTCGGAGTGCGGCTGGCCTTCCAGAACTGCCACCGCGTGGCGGTGTTCCCGCTCGACTCCTCGGTGGACGAGACGCTGGCGCGCTTCACCTCGATCCGCAACCAGCTGCTGAACCAGTCCCCGGAGCTGCGGGACTGCTGACGCAGTGCGGTCACCCGCTTGCCGCTCCGCCCGTGGGAGGTGCAGACATCGAAACCGGAGCGGCAAGCTCCCCGGGACGCCCTCAGGACAGATGGGGGAGTACCTCGGCGCCCAGACGCCGGACGTTCTCCTCCGTCGCCGCGAGATCGCCCGAACCCTCCACCAGCAGGGCGAACCGGGAGATACCGGTCCGCTCGCTGGTCGCCGTGAGCCGGTCGACGGCGAGCCGCGGCGTGCCCACCGGGTGCAGCCCGCACAGCAGCTCGGTGTACGCCAGCGGGTCCCGCATCCGCCGCTGCCGGCCGTCGACGGTGACATGGGCGTCGAGCCCCTGTTTCAGCCAGCCCGGCATGGCCTTGGTCAGCGTCTCCACCGCGTCCGTGCGCCGGTCGGCGAGCTGGCAGACGCCGGCCGAGACATGTGCGGCCGACCGGATCTCGTCCTCACCGCGGCCCGCGGCCCGCGCGGACCGCCGCCACAGGGCGACCATCTCGGCCTTCTCCTCGTCCCCGACGTGCATCCCGAGCAGCATCGGCAGCCCGCGCTCGGCCGCCAGCCGCACACTCGACGGGGACGTGCACGCCACGATCACCTCCGGGCCCGGGTCGTCGGTCAGTGCCTCCGACGGCCTCGGCACGACGGGCACTTCGCGGAAGCGGAACCGCTCGCCGTCCGCCGACACCCGCGCGTCGCGCAGCCAGCGCGTCAGCAGATCGAGTGATTCCGGGAAGCCGTTCTCGTACGCCCCGAGGCCCGAGCCGAACACCTCCAGATCCACCCACGGCCCGCCCCGCCCCACGCCCAGCGAGAACCGGCCGCCGCTCGTCAGATGCAGCAGCGCGGCCTGCTCGCCGAGCGCGACGGGATGCGCGGTCGGCAGCACACTGACCGCCGTGCCCACCCGCAGCCTGCGGGTACGGCCCAGCAGCAGCGCGGCCAGGGTGACGGCCGACGGGCATGTGCCGTACGGCACGAAGTGGTGCTCCGCCAGCCAGGCTGTGTCGAGCCCCGCCTCCTCGGCGACCTCCGCGGAGCGGACCGCGCGGTGCAGCGCCTCTCCCGGGCCCTGGCCGGGGAACTGGGCCGCCAACACGAAACTTCCAACGCGCATCGCTTTTCCTGCTTCCTCGGCTCCGACGCGGAGCTCCCCCACCCGGCATAACCGTCTGACACGTGCCGAGGACACGGCCTGACGGAGTAATTTGCGGATTGTCGGGAGAATCGCCGGGAACGGCAGGCCCCGCAGGGGCACTTGGCGGGGTCCCACCGGCCCTTGAGCGGGGAGTACCCCGGAACGCTCCGCGTACGCTGGAAGCGGCCCGTGCTCCCTGTACCGCTCCGTGAGGTGTCCCGTGTCCCCGCGTCGCAACCGCCCCAAGGACTCCGGCTCGCTCGGCCGCAGCGCCGAGGACGACCCGTCGAGCCGTTACGGCGGCTGGCAGTCGTCGGTGAGCTGGCAGGGCGAGCACTGGAACGTGCGGCACGTGGCGGGCGCGAGCGCCCAGGGCAAGAGCTACCGCTGCCCGGGCTGCGACCAGCTGATCCCCGACGGCGTCCCGCATGTCGTCGCCTGGCCCGAGCACGTGGGCGTCGACGACCGCCGCCACTGGCACAAGGCCTGCTGGAACGCCAGGGACCGCCGCACCACGCGGGTGCAGCGGTCCCGTAACGCGCCGAAGTTCTAGTACGCCCTACACGTCCCGCTTCTCCAGCAGCGCCCACGCGGCGGCGAACGCGGCGGCCGTCGCGCCGAGGGCGATCCACAGCGGGTCCCAGCCGGAGGGGCCGTTCTCGCCGATGGACGTCGTGTAGAACACGCCGAGCTGGGTCGGGATCGAGTAGTCGAACAGGAACTCGCGGACCTTCTGCAGCGACTCCGTGACCATGAACAGGGCGATCACCAGCGGGGCCAGTACCAGACCGATCATGATCGTGATGGCGCCGGCGGAGTGCCGGATGATCGAACCGATCAGCAGGGAGAACAGGGCGAGCAGCGCCAGGTAGAGCGAGACGCCGACGGTGGCCTTGAACCACTCCCCGCCGGAGGGCTCCTTCGCGTCGGAGAGGATGCCGGTCAGCGCGAACGAGACGAACGCGGTCGACACCAGCGTGACCGTGAACACCACCGTGAACAGCACGATCGCCTTCGCCGTTAGCACCCGGCCGCGCGTCGGGCAGGCCACCGTCGTGGTGCGGATCATGCCGGTGCCGTACTCGGAGGCCGTCGTCAGCACGCCGAGGGTGATGACGCACACGCTGCCCAGCAGCACGCCGAAGAGGCCGTACGGCAGCGGGCTGCTGCCCGCCAGGTCGTCGGACGAGGCGTTGGCGGCGATCAGCGCGCCGGTCATCAGGCCGATGCCGACGACGAGCAGCACGAACACACCGAGCGTCCACAGCGTGGAGCGCACCGAGCGCAGCTTGGTCCACTCGGAGGCCACGGCGTGCCCGAGGTGGGTGCGCACGATCGGGATCGGCGAGGTGTAGGCGGGGGCGCCGGGCGCCGGCTGCCAGGTCGGCGCGGCCTGCGGCGTCGGGATCTGGGGCGAGCTCATCGGGCGTCCTCGGAGGGGGCGGTGGTCGGTTCGGCGGAGGATGCGGCGGCGGACGCGGGCGGCTGAGCCTGCGGCGCGGGGGCCTCGGCGGGCCGCGCGGGAGCCTGCGGCGGCTGCGCCTGCGGGGCGGCCGGCTGGGCGGGGGCCTGCGGGGCGGCCGGCTGGACGGCGGCCGGCTGGGCGTACGGGTTCGCCGGGGCCGCGCCCGGTGCCTGCGGGGCGCCGTAGGGAGAGGCGGCCGGTGCCTGCGGGGCGCCGTAGGGGCCCGGCGGGAACGGCTGCCCGCCCTGCTGGGGCGGCGGCGGGGCGTACCAGCCGGGCTGTCCCTGCCCGGGGACCGGCATCGGCGGCTCGGCGCCCGGCGGCAGCGGCTGCTGGAGAGCTGCCTTCTGGTCGATCGTGGAGCGGTAGTCGACGGCGCCCTGCGTCATCCGCATGTACGCCTCCTCCAGCGAGGCCTGGTGCGGGCTCAGCTCCCACAGGCGTACGTCGTGCTCGTGGGCGAGGTCCGAGATGCGCGGCAGCGCCAGTCCCGTCACCCGCAGCGCGCCGTCCTGCTCGGGCAGCACCTGGCCGCCGGCCTCGGTGAGGGCGGCCGTGAGCTTCTCGCGCTGCTGCGGCTCGCTGTCGGGGGTGCGCACCCGCGCGAAGCCGGCGGAGTTCGCCGCGATGAAGTCCTGCACGCTCATGTCGGCGAGCAGCTGCCCGCGCCCGATGACGATGAGGTGGTCGGCGGTGAGGGCCATCTCGCTCATCAGGTGGGAGGAGACGAACACCGTCCGCCCCTCGGCGGCGAGCGCCTTCATCAGGTTGCGCACCCACAGGATGCCCTCGGGGTCGAGGCCGTTGACCGGCTCGTCGAAGAGCAGCACCTGCGGGTCGCCGAGCAGCGCGGCGGCGATGCCGAGCCGCTGGCCCATGCCGAGGGAGAAGCCCTTGGAGCGCCGCCTCGCCACGTCCTGCAGGCCGACCACGCCGAGCACCTCGTCGACGCGGCGGGCCGGGATGCCGGACAGCTGCGCCAGGCTCAGCAGGTGGCTGCGGGCGGAGCGGCCGCCGTGCACGGCCTTGGCGTCCAGCAGGGCGCCGACCTGGCGGGCGGCGTTGGGCAGCCGGCGGTAGGGGTGGCCGCAGATGGTGACCGACCCGGCGGTGGGGTTGTCCAGGCCGAGGATCATCCGCATCGTCGTCGACTTGCCCGAGCCGTTCGGTCCGAGGAAGCCCGTGACGGCACCGGGCCGCACCTGGAAGGAGAGGTTGTACACAGCGGTCTTGTCGCCGTAGCGCTTTGTCAGGCCGACTGCTTCGATCATGCTCCGCACCCATCGCAAGGTTCAGGACAGCAGGGCACACGCCCCCGTAAGGGTTAGGAGGATATCCAGGCGCTGACGGTTCCGCCCAAGAGAAGGCAAAGACCGGGGCGCAGACCCGGGCGCAGTCCCGGGCCGGGACTCAGGCGTCGCGCCGCTTCAGCAGGACGTACCCGCCGACGAGGACGGCCGCCACCCACGCCACCATGATCCCGAGCCCGCCCCAGGGGCCGTACGGGGTGTCGTCGCCGACCGGCGTGACCACCTGCATGATCTTGCTGCCGGCCTGGTCGGGCAGGTACCGGCCGATCTTCTTCGTCGCGCTGACGTTGCCGAGGATGTTCGAGATCAGGAAGAAGAACGGCATCAGGATGCCGAGCGACAGCATCGGAGAGCGCAGCATCGCGGCCACGCCCATCGAGAACATCGCGATCAGCGTCATGTACAGCCCGCCGCCGAACACCGCGCGCAGCACCCCGGGGTCGCCGATCGAGGCCCGGTGCTCGCCCAGCATCGCCTGCCCGAGGAAGAACGTGGCGAAGCTGGTCGCCATGCCGACCACCAGCGCGAGCCCGGTCGCGACGGCCATTTTGCTGAACAGGAACGTGCCGCGCCGGGGCACCGCGGCGAGCGAGGCGCGGATCATGCCGGTGCTGTACTCGTTGGAGACCACCAGCACCCCGAACACGATCATCGCGAGCTGGCCGAGGGTCATCCCGGCGAAACTGATGAAGGTCGGATCGAAGGAGAGCCGGTCACGGCGGCTCATGTTGTCGAACTCGTTCTTCGACAGCGCCGAGATCAGCATGCCGAGGGCGATGGTGACGACCACGGCGAGGGAGAGCGTCCAGACCGTGGACGCCACCGACCGGATCTTGGTCCACTCCGAGCGGATGACCTGGACCGCCGCCATGGCTCAGTCCCCTTTCTGCCGGCCGGCGCCCCAGGGCTGCTGCGGTGCCGGGGGTGTGCCGTCGTCCGCGTGGTACTCCACCGCCTGCGCGGTCAGCTGCATGAACGCCTCCTCCAGCGAGGCCTGCTGACCGCTCAGCTCGTGCAGCACGATCTGGTGCCGCGCCGCCAGCTCACCGATCTGCTCGCTCTTGCCGCCCTCCACCTCCAGCACCCCGCTGCCCGTCTCCACGACGGTGATGCCCTCCCGGTGCAGCACGTCCAGCAGCCGCTCGCGCTGCGGGGTGCGGATCCGGACGAAGGCGCGGGAGTTGCGGGCGATGAAGTCGGCCATCGAGGTGTCGGCCAGCAGCCGGCCCTGCCCGATGACGACGAGATGGTCCGCGGTGAGCGCCATCTCGCTCATCAGATGGGACGAGACGAACACCGTCCGCCCCTGGCCCGCCAGGGACTTCATCAGATTGCGGATCCAGTGGATGCCCTCCGGGTCGAGGCCGTTGACCGGCTCGTCGAACATCAGGATCCGCGGATCGCCGAGCAGCGCGGCCGCGATGCCGAGCCGCTGCCCCATGCCGAGCGAGAAGCCCTTGGTCTTCTTCCTCGCCACCCCCGTCAGACCGACGGTCTGCAGCACCTCACCCACCCGGCGGGCGGGAATGCCGTTGCTCTGCGCGAGGCACAGCAGGTGGTTGTAGGCGCTGCGCCCGCCGTGCCAGGCCTTCGCCTCCAGCAGCGCGCCGATGTACGTCAGCGGGTCCTTCAGCTGGTCGTAGTGGTTGCCGTCGATCCGCACATCCCCGGCCGTGGGCCGGTCCAGGCCCAGGATCATCCGCATGGTGGTCGACTTGCCCGCGCCGTTGGGACCGAGGAAGCCGGTGACGATGCCGGGTCTGACGGTGAAGCTCAGATTGTTCACCGCCACCTTCTCGCCGTACCGCTTGGTCAGCCCCTCGAGCTCGATCATGCGGCCACGCTAAGACGGAACGAAGCCCTCCGCCAGTGGACAGGCAGAGGGCTTCGGCAGGCGTTCGGGCGCCGTATTCCGGGCGTTGGCGAACGGGTCAGCGCGACTGCTGCGCCGGCACCCCACGAGAGACCTGCTCGTCGTCAGCCGGGGAGCCCGCGGCAGCGACGGCCGCACCGGTCAGCGTGGCGAGCATCTCGCGGACGTTCGTCAGCTGGGCGTTGATGGAGTCGCGGCGGTTGGTGAGCGCCGCCAGCTCGCGCTCGGATTCCGAGCGGATGCGGTCGGCCTTGGCGTTGGCGTCGGCCACGATGTCCTCGGCCTGGCGCTGGGCCGTCTCCACCGTCTGGCGGGCGCGGCGCTCGGCGTCCGTGCGCAGCTTCTCCGCCTCCAGACGCAGCTGCTCGGCGCGGTGCTCGATCTCCGCGAGCCGCTTCTCGGCCTTGGCCTGACGGGAGGCCAGGTCGCGCTCGGACTGCTCACGGCGCTTGGCGAGGTTCGTCTCGAAGTCGGCGGCGGCCTGCGCGGCCTTGGCGCGGGTCTCCTCGAAGAGGGCGTCCGCCTCCTCACGCTTGGACTGCGCGTCCTTCTGCGCCTCGGTGCGCAGCTGCGCCGCGTCGGCCTTGGCCTTCTCGACGATCCGGACGCCCTCGTCCTCGGCCTTCGCCTTGCGGTCGGCGGCGTACGACTCGGCGTCGTTGCGCACCTGCTGGGCCGCCGACTCGGCGAGGTCGCGGTGCTGCTCGGCGGCGCGCCGGGCCTCCTCGCGCAGCTCCTTGGCCTCTTCCTCGGCAAGGCGCAGGATCTTCTCGACGCGCGCGCCGAGCCCGGCGTACGACGGCTCGGCATCCGTCACCTGGGCCTGGGCGTTCTGCGTCTCGAGGTGCAGTTCCTCGATGCGCTTCTCCAGAGCGGTGATACGGGAGAGGGCCTGGTCACGGTCGGAGACGAGCTTGGAGATACGTTCGTCCACCTGAGCGCGGTCGTACCCACGCCGCACAAGCTCGAAGCCGTAGGGGGAAGTGTCGCTCATGGGGTTCCTGTCGAATGAGACCGGTGAGGTGATAGGTGGAATCCTAGGGGTCAGAACGGCGTGTCATCGAGCGGATACGTGTTTGATCTGGAGAATGACACCCCTTTTGAGTGGCTGATCGGCGGACCACTTGCCAAGACACCGTCAAAGGGCCTGCCCAGGACCGTGGAACACCGCCGCGTCACTTCCGCTTCCCCTCCGTGCCGTTGGTCCAGGCTGACCCCTGCGGTCCGTCCACGCTAGCCGTCTGACGACTTGCCACCCGAACGGGGGGCGCCGACCGTCGCACCGGCCTTGACCGCGGAGTCCTTGGCCGGCGAGGGGGCCTCGAAGGACTCCAGCGCTTCCAGGACGTCCTGGACGCGGGAGATCTCGGCGTTGATGTCCTCGCGGCGCCGCACCAGGACCTCGAGCTCGCGTTTGCCCTCCTCGACCGTGCGCCGCGCCTCGCGGACCGCCTCGGCCTTGAGCTCCTCGGCCTCCTTGACCAGCCTGCCCTTCTTCAGCTCGGCCTCCTTGAGCAGCCCCTCGGCCTTCTTCACGGCGGCGATACGGACCTTGCCCGCCTCGGAGTTGGCCTCCGAGACGATCTCCTTGGCCTTCGCCTCCGCCTTGGCCAGCTGCTCCTCGGCGGCCTTGATGAGCGCGTCGCAGCGGTCGCCGGTCGACTTCATCGTCTCGGCGGCCTCGCGGCGGGCCCGCTCGTGCAGCTCCTCGATCTCGGAGGTGATGCGGTCGCGCAGCTCCTCCGCCCGCTCCCTTATCTGCGTCGCGTCCCGGCGCGCGCCGACCAGCAGCTCGTCCGCGTCCGAACGGGCCTTCTCCACCATCTGGTTGCCCTCGATGGTCGACTCGGAGACGATCCGCTCGGCCTCCTTGCGGGCCGCGCCGACCATCGTGTCCGCCTGGGACTCGGCGTCCGCCGTCGTCTTCAGCGCCTGCTGCTGCGCCTCGGTGAGCAGCTTGTCCGCCTCGGCCGTGGTCTCCGTGATGAGCTTGTCGACCTGCTCGGCGGCCTCGCTGCGCCGCTTGTTGGCGTCCTTGCGGGCCTCGTCCAGGGTGCGCTCGGCCTCCTCGCGGGCGGCCGTGACCAGCCGGTCGGCCTCCTTCGCCGCCTCCGCCTTGACCCGCTCGGACTCGGTACGGATCCGCTCGGCGTGCTGCTGGGCGCTGCCCACCGTCTCGGCGGCCTCGGCACGCAGCCGTTCCGCCTCCGCCGTGGCGTCCCCGACCAGCTTCTCCGCCGCGGCGATCGACTCCGTACGGACCCGCTCGGCCTCCTGGAGCGCCTCGGTGCGCACGCGTTCGGCCTCGGCGGCCGTCTCGGTGCGCAGGCGGTCCGTCTCGGCGACCGTCTCGGCGCGCAGCCGGTCGGTCTCGGTGATCGTCTCGGTGGTGAGGCGTTCCGCCTCGCCGCGGGCCTCGCTGATGAGGGTGTCGGCCTGCGTCGCGGCGTCCGAGCGGATGCGGTTGGCGTCCTCCCGGGCGTCCGCCCGCGTACGCGTCGCGTCCTGGTCGGCCTGCGCCCGGACGTCGGCGGCCTCGGTGCGCAGCCGCTCGGCCTCCTGACGCACCTGCGTGCGGACCTGCTCGGCCTCCTGCAGCGCCTCGGTGCGGACGCGTTCGGCCTCCTCGACGGTCTCCGTGCGCAGCCGGTCGGTCTCGGTGATCGTCTCGGTGGTGAGGCGCTCGGCCTCGCTACGGGCCTCGCTGATGAGGGTGTCGGCCTGCGTCGCGGCGTCCGAGCGGATGCGGTTGGCGTCCTCCCGGGCGTCCGCCCGCGTACGGGCCGCCTGCTGGTCGGCCTGCGCGATGGTCTCCGAGGCCTCCGTGCGCACCCGCTGGGCGTGCTCGGCGGCGTCCGAACGCACCCGCTCGGCCTCCGCGACGGCCTCCGTCACCGTGTGCTCGGCGAGCGCCTTGGCCGCCTGGGCCTCCTCGTTCGCCTCCCGGCGCAGCCGCGCGGCGTCCTCGCCCGCCCGCTCCCGCTCGGCGTAGGCGTCCGTGCGGACCCGGTCGGCCTCCTCCTGGGCCTCGCGGCGGGTGCGCTCCGCCGCGTGCTCGGCCGCGCTGCGCAGCCCGGCGATCTCGTCCTGCGCCTGTTCGTGCAGCCCGGCCACCGAGTCCCGCACCTGCTGCGCGTGCTGCTCGGCCGCGGACACCATCTCGCCCGCGCGCCGCTCGGCCTCCTCGACGAGCCGGGTCGCCTCGGTCTGCGCCTCCTCCACGCGCGTGCGCGCCGCCGCGAGCAGCTCCTCGCTCTGCGCGCGGGCCCGCTCCCGCTCCTGGTCGGCCTCCTGGCGCGCCGAACCGAGGAGTTCCTCGGCCTCACGGCGGCGGCGGGCCGCCTCCTCCTGCGCGGCGGCCAGCGTCTCCGACGCCTCCGCCGCCAGCCGCTCGGCCGCGGCCTGCGCCTCGGCGCGCAGCCGGTCGGCGCTCTCCTGCGCCTCCGTCTTCAGCCGCTCCGCCTCGGCCGCCGCCTCGGAACGCAGCCGTACGGCGACGGCCTCGCCCTCGGCGCGGGAGGCGGAGGCGTCCGCGGCGGCCTCGGTGCGCAGCCGCTCGGCCTCGGTCTCGGCCTGCTGCTGGAGCGTACGGATGCGTTCGGCGGACTCGCCGCGCAGCCGCTCGGTCTCCTCGGCGGCCTCCCGGCGGATTCGGGCGGCCTCCTCACGGGCGTCCGCGAGGGACTGCTCGGCCGCGGCGAGCCGCTCCTGCGCCTCCGACTGAAGACGGGTCAGCTCCCCGGCCGCCTCCGCCTGCCGGGCGGCCATCGCCCGCTCGGTCTCCTCGCGCAGCTCGCGTGCGGCCCGCTCGGCGTCCTCCTTCAGCGCCTCCGCCTGCTCCGCGGCCTCCGCACGGTGCCGTTCGGCCTCCGCGCGGGTGCGCTCCAGGGTCTCCTCGGCCTGCCGGCGCAGGCTCGTCGCCCGCTCGATGGCCTCGGTGCGCACCTTCTCGCTGTCCGCGGTCGCGGTCTTGCGCAGCTCGTCGGCGTCCGCCTTGGCCTTGGCGAGCAGTTCCTCGGCGGTCCTGGCCGCCTCGTCGATCTGCTGGACGGCCTCCTTGCGGGCCTCGGCGCGGATCTTCTCGCCCTCGGCGACCGCGTCGGCGCGCAGCTGCTCGGCCTCGCCGCGCAGCCGGCGGGCCTCCTCCTGCAGCTCGACCGTCTTGGCCCGGTACTCCTCGGTGTCGTCCTTGGCCGCGCCCTTGAGCTGTTCGGCGATCTCGTGCGCCTGGGCGCGCAGCCGGTCCGCTTCGGCCTCGGCCTCGGTGCGGATGCGCTCCGCCTCCTCGGCGGCCGCCTTCCGGGTCTGCTTGGCTTCCTCGGACGCCTTGTTGAGCACGTCCTCGGCGGTCCTGGCAGCCTTGGACAGCTGGGTGGCGGCCTCCTCGGCGGTGGCGCTGCGCGCCTTCTCCGTGGCCTCGGCGAGCAGCTTCTCCGCCTCGGCGCGGGCGTCGGCGAGCAGCTGCTCGGCCTCCTCCTTGGTGGACTCGGCCTCCTTGGTGGCCTCGCCGACCAGCCGGGCGACCTGCTCCTTGGCGGTGCGCGTGCGGGTCTCGTTGGCGGCCTCGGCGCTCGCCAGCGCCTTCGCGGCGGCCTCCTTGGCCTCGGCGACCAGCTTCTCCGCCTGGGCGCGGGCCTCGCGCAGCGCGGTGTCGGCCTCGGCGATGCGGGCTTCCGCGGTGCGGCTCAGTTCCTGTGCCTGACGGCGCGCGGCCTCCGACTCGCTGGCGGTGGAGGTGCGCAGCTGCTCGGCGTGGTCGGTGGCCTCCTGGGCCTGCGTGGAGGCGGCGTTGAGCAGCCGTTCGGCGTCCGCGCGGGCCCGGCGCAGGATCTGCTCGGCCTCGGCGCGGGCGGACTCGGCCTCACCGGTGAGCCGCTGACGGGCCTCCGCGGTCAGCCGCTCGGCCTCCGCACGGGCACTGGCCAGGGCCTGTTCGGCCTCGGCGCGGGACTCCTCCAGGAGCCGGCGGGCCTGCGCCTCGGTGCGGGCGCGCAACTGCTCGGCCCAGGCGACGTTCTCGTTGACGTGCGACTCGACCGTCGCCCGGCGTTCGGCCAGCTCCTGGTCGAGCTGCTGGCGCCGGGTCACCGCCTCCTGGTGCAGCTCCGCCTGCAGCCGCGCGGCCTGCTCGGCGTGTTCCTGCAGGATGCGCTGGGTCTGGGCGCGGGCCTGGCTCAGCTCGCGCTCGGCGTCGGCGCGGATCTGGTCGGCCTGCATCTGGGCCTGGCGCAGCAACTGCTCGGCCTGATAGCCGATGTCACCGCCGTCGAAGGCGGGCCGGGACATGATGGTGCGGCGCGCCTCGTGCAGCTTGGCGCGCAGCACCTCGACCTGGTAGCCGAGGTCCTCGGCGTGCTGGATCGCCTTTTCCCGCTCGGTCTTCAGCCGTTTCATCTCGGCTTCGAACCGAGTGAGGTGGTCGACGTCAGCCGCCGGCTCCCGCTCCTGGCTCTCGTAGCCCCGCACTGCGCGGTCCCATCCGTCCCCTGGTCGCAAGTCTCTCCAACGAGCACCGTCCATCCGCCGAACGGGGCCCCCGGGTGAATGGTGTCAGATCAACGGCGGAGCATGGGCTGCTGCCCCGTCGCTCGCCCCCCTGAACCGGACCCCGGACTGGTCCCGCCGACGAACGGAGGGACCGGGCCACCGCAGGGTTGGGCGGCGACCGCACCCAACCCTACCGGCCCTTATGTACGAGGGTCAGTGCTCGTCCGACTCAACGGGGGCCGAAGTGACCAGTTCTGTCAGGACGCCATGGCAGTCCTTGGGGTGCAGGAAGGTGATCCGCGAGCCCATGGAGCCGATGCGCGGCTCGTCGTAGAGCACGCGGACGCCCTTGCCGCGGATGGCCTCGGAGTCCGCGTCCACGTCCGCGGTGCCGAAGGCGATGTGGTGGACACCCTCGCCGTTCTTCGCCAGCCACTTGCCGACCGCGGAGTCCTCGCGGGTCGGTTCGAGCAGCTGGAGGTAGGAGGCGCCCCCGTCGGAGGTCTCGTTGATCTTGAGCATGGCCTCGCGCACGCCCTGCTCCTCGTTGACCTCGGTGTGGAACACCTCGAAGCCGTACGTGGCCCGGTAGAACTCGACGGTGGCGTCGAGGTCGTGGCAGGCGATCCCGATGTGGTCGATTCGCGTCAGCATGCTTGTAGTGGAGCGCTCCCGGCATGGTTACGCAACGTGCGCGCGATCACACCGACGGGCCGGTGACGGCACGGAGTGCCACTCAGTACATTCGAAGTAAACCCTCGTTCACTCCTCGGTCGTGCAGGCCGGTAAGGGGATCGCAGCTCATGGCAACTGCAACGAACAGCTCGGTGATCGTCTCGGGCGCGCGGACGCCCATGGGGCGACTGCTGGGCTCTCTGAAGTCCTTCTCCGGAGCCGACCTCGGCGGCTTCGCGATCAAGGCCGCCCTCGACCGCGCGGGCATCGGCGGCGACCAGGTGCAGTACGTGATCATGGGCCAGGTGCTCCAGGCCGGCGCGGGCCAGATCCCGGCGCGCCAGGCGGCCGTCAAGGCGGGCATCCCCATGAACGTCCCGGCGCTCACCATCAACAAGGTCTGTCTGTCCGGCCTCGACGCCATCGCGCTCGCGGACCAGCTGATCCGCGCCGGCGAGTTCGACATCATCGTCGCGGGCGGCCAGGAGTCCATGACCAACGCCCCGCATCTGCTGCCGAAGTCCCGCGAGGGCTTCAAGTACGGCGCGGTGCAGATGCTGGACGCGATGGCCTACGACGGCCTGACCGACCCGTGGGAGAACATCCCCATGGGCGAGTCCACCGAGAAGCACAACACCCGCCTCGGCATCGGCCGCGCCGAGCAGGACGAGATCGCCGCCCTGTCCCACCAGCGGGCCGCCGCAGCGCAGAAGAACGGCGTCTTCGAGGCGGAGATCACCCCCGTGGAGATCCCGCAGCGCAAGGGCGACCCGGTCCTGTTCAGCAAGGACGAGGGCATCCGCGCCGACACCACGGCCGAGTCCCTCGGCAAGCTGCGCCCGGCGTTCTCCAAGGACGGCACGATCACGGCCGGCACCTCCTCGCAGATCTCCGACGGCGCGGCCGCCGTGGTCGTGATGAGCAAGGCCAAGGCCGAGGAGCTGGGCCTGGACTGGATCGCCGAGATCGGCGCCCACGGCAACGTCGCCGGTCCGGACACCTCGTTGCAGTCGCAGCCGTCGAACGCGATCCTGCACGCCCTGAAGAAGGACGGCCTGGAGGTCTCCGACCTCGACCTCATCGAGATCAACGAGGCCTTCGCGGCGGTCGCCGTGCAGTCAATGAAGGACCTCGGGGTGTCCACGGAAAAGGTGAACGTCAACGGCGGCGCGATCGCCCTCGGACACCCGATCGGCATGTCGGGCGCCCGTCTGGTGCTGCACCTGGCACTGGAGCTCAAGCGCCGCGGCGGCGGGGTCGGCGCGGCCGCGCTGTGCGGCGGCGGCGGCCAGGGTGACGCGCTGATCGTGCGGGTACCCAAGGCCTGAGCAGTCCGTATATTCGTACGATCCTGATCTGAACGGAGCTGTGATGCAGGACGTCTCCTCGCTGGTGGCCCAGGCCAGGGAAGGCCGGCCGAGAGCCGTGGCCCGGCTGATCTCCCTGGTGGAGGGGGCGTCCCCGCAGCTCAGGGAGGTCATGGCGGCACTGGCCCCGCTGACCGGCAACGCCTACGTCGTCGGGCTCACGGGCTCGCCCGGCGTCGGCAAGTCCACCTCCACCTCCGCGCTGGTCACGGCGTACCGCAAGCAGGGCAAGCGGGTCGGCGTCCTGGCCGTCGACCCCTCGTCACCGTTCTCGGGCGGCGCCCTGCTCGGCGACCGGGTCCGGATGTCGGAGCACGCCTCCGACCCCGGCGTCTACATCCGCTCCATGGCGACCCGGGGCCACCTGGGCGGCCTCGCCTGGGCTGCGCCGCAGGCGATCCGGGTGCTGGACGCGGCGGGCTGCGACGTGATCCTGGTGGAGACGGTCGGCGTGGGCCAGTCCGAGGTGGAGATCGCCTCCCAGGCCGACACCTCCGTCGTCCTGCTGGCCCCCGGCATGGGCGACGGCATCCAGGCGGCGAAGGCCGGAATCCTGGAGATCGGCGATGTGTACGTCGTCAACAAGGCGGACCGTGACGGCGCCGACGCCACCGCCCGCGAGCTGAACCACATGCTGGGCCTCGGCGAGGCCCGCGGCCCGGGGGACTGGCGTCCGCCGATCGTCAAGACGGTGGCGGCACGGGCGGAGGGCGTCGACGAGGTCGTTCAGGCCCTGGAGAAGCACCGCGCGTGGATGGAGGAGCACGGGGTGCTCGTGGAGCGCCGGCGTGCGCGGGCCGCCCGCGAGGTCGAGACCATCGCGGTGACGGCTCTGCGGGAGCGGATCGGTGATCTGCACGGGGACAGTCACCTGCCGACGCTCGCGCAGCGCATCGTCGCCGGGGAGCTGGATCCCTACCGGGCGGCGGACGAGCTGGTCGCGGGTCTCACCGAGGGCTGACGCGGCGCCCCGCAAGGGGCGCGGGGAACTGCGCGACCATGGCCCACTCGGCCGCACCCGTCGAACGACGGGTGCGACCGAGCCGGCGGGGCCCCGCGTTCGCTCAGGGGCGGCCGCGTTGCGTTCGCAAGTGGTCGGCGATGGGCCTGAGGGACTTGTCCAGTTCCGTCAGGGCCTCCGGGGACAACAGGTCGATGAAGTGGCGGCGCACCGAGTCCACATGGTGGGGTGCGACCTTCTTCATCGTCTCCATGCCGTGCTCGGTGAGGACGGCATACAGCCCGCGCCGGTCGGACTCGCAGTTCTCCCGGCGTACGAGGTCGGCGTTCTCCATGCGCGTGATCTGGTGGGAGAGCCGGCTCTTGGACTGCAGCGTGGCGGAGGCGAGGTCACTCATCCGCATCCGCCGGTCCTCCGACTCGGAGAGATTCACCAGGATCTCGTAGTCGTTCATCGTCAGGCCGAACGGCTGCAGATCCTTTTCGAGCTGGTACGTCAGCAGCCTGTTGACCTCCAGATGGGTACGCCAGGCACACTGCTCCGCATCCGTCAGCCACCGCGTGGCCGTCTCGGTCTCCATGAATGAAGTCTACCTAAGAAGTTGAAAGGCGAACTACTGAGGGTGGTGTGACAGTGCGCACGCGTTCGACGTCACACTCCGCAGACTACCGCTCACAGCCCGAAGCGACGCTGGAGGTCGCCCAGCTGTCCGGGAAGGCGCGGTACCCCGGACTGCCCTCCGGCCGGACCGTGCGCCCCGCCTCCCCCGGGTACCCCGGGTTCCGGTGGAACCGCCCCCGTGGCCTGCTCGGCCATGAGTGTCTCGGTCGACTGCAGGAGGACCGTGCCGGCGCCCACGAACTCGAACTGATGCTCCTCTCCGGACACCCCGCCGAGGCCCGTCATCGCACGTAGACCGCCCCATACGCCCGTCAGATACCCGTGGTCGTAGTGATGGCACGGGGACGGGCAGTCGGCCCACCCGACGAGCGCCTGCGGATCCACCCGGATCGGGGGTTCCATGAACACCACCGGCCCGTTAGATGCGGCCACGAACTTTCCGGTTCCGATGAGTGTCAGAAAGCCCGGCACGATCGACTGCTTGAGCGAAAGAGTTGGCTGAAAAGCGAGCAGGTTGCCGGAGCGAATGGTCAGATTGCCGTCATCCAGGTCGTAGGAGTTGACATCGAAGGCCCGGTCGGCCAGCAGCATCTTGCCCGAGCCCGCCGCCACCACCCAGTCGCTCGCGTGCAGAGGCGAATGGAACGAGGTACGCACCAGACGCTCCAGCCGGCCGTGCCCGATGCCGTTGAACTCGATCGCCCCGTAGTAGGCGATCATCTTCCCCTTCTGCAGGAACCACTGGCTCCCCTTGAGCTCCACGCAGAAGGTGTACGCGTTGACGTTGTCGTCGGCGGGCAGGGTCGACGGGTCGTGCACGACCGGGCCGGCGCCGCCGTAGGGGGTGCTCACAGCTTCTCCTCCGAGGCCTGGACGTAGACCGCACCGCTGCCGCTCAGCTCCAGCTGGAACGCCTCGCCGGAGCCGCGGCCCACCATGTCCCGCCAGCCGAGGGCGGTGGACAGCTTGTTGCGCACGTCGCCGTGGTGGGCGACGTAGGCCTGCGGGTCGACGTGCACGGGCCGCTGCGGGGTGATCGGGATCTCGAAGACGCCGCCGTGTGCCATCACGGCGACCGCGCCGTGTCCCTTGAGCGTCGTGGTGAACAGTCCCTGGCCGCTGACCTGGCCCCGGACCATGCCCATGACGCCGCCCTGTGCGCCCAGGAACACCGTGCCCTGCGTCAGGGTGCCCTCGAAGGCGAGCAGCCGGTCGGCCTCCACGTAGAGCGTGTCGCCGGTGAGGTGGATGAGCTGGACGTGGTGGCCGCCGTGCCCGAACAGCACGGTGCCGCTGCCCTCCACGGTCATCAGCGGGGTCGCCTCGTTCGCGATCCGCCGCCCGATCATCGACATGACCCCGCCCTGGCCGCCCTGGACGTTGGGCGTGAAGCTCACCTCGCCCCGGTAGGCGAGCATCGCGCCGCGCTGGCTGTACAGCCGCTGTCCCGGCCCCACGGTCGCCTCGACCATCTTGGAGTTGATCTCACGGAAGGCCATCTCAGACGTCCCCCGCGATCGTGTTGCGCTCGCTCGGCTGCACGTACACCAGTCCGTCCCCCTCGAAGCGGATCTGGAAGGCCTCGCCGCCGCCCTCGCCCATCAGCGTGCGGAAGGTCACACCGGACTGGAAGGACTGGCGCAGGCTGCCCTGGTGGGCGACGTAGGCGCCCGGGTCGACGCTCAGCGGGTACTGCGGCGACACCCGCAGCACCACCGCCGGGCCGTCGGAGGTGATCGCCGCCTGCCCGTGCCCCTCGACCGTGGTCGTGAACAGACCGTTGCCCTGCGAGGCCCCGCGCAGCCCCGTGAAGGTCGTGCCCGTCCGCAGGCCGGCGTCGGTCGCGAGCAGATTGCTGGACTCGACGTACAGCGTGTCCCCCTGGAGGGTCACCAGGTTGATCTCCGACGCGCGGTCGGCGAACCAGCAGGTCCCCTGCCCCCTCACCTCCATCACCGTCATCTGCTCGCCGGTGAGCCGCCGGGTCACCATGCCCCGCAGGCCCTCACCGCCGCCCGTCATCTTCTTGAACGCCATCTGCCCGTCGTACGCGACCATCGAGCCGTTCTTCGCCTTCACGGCGTCCCCGGTCATGTCGACGGCGAGCACCTTGCTGCCTTGCAGTCGGAACATCGCCACGCAAGGAAAGTAGCGGGCGGGCGGACGGAGAGGACAGCACCCGTGGGTGGAGAGCGACCCTGAGCGGACCCCTACGGGGGCGGTTTGCCACAATGGGGGAACGCTTGTGCGTGCGTTCACAAACGGCAGCCGCAACTCCCGACCGAAGGTGACCCGTGGACATCAAGACCGCCACCGCCCTCCGCCGCCTCCGACTGGTCTCCGCACCCGAGGCCGTGTCCTTCCTGATCCTGCTCGTCTGCTCGGTGCTGAAGCGGACCACGGACTTCGACGCCGTGCCGGTCATGGGCATGGTCCACGGCGTGCTGTTCGTCCTGTACGTGCTCTTCTGGGCGGACGCCTGGAACCGGGCCAAGTGGCCGCTGAAGACCGCCGCGCTCTACTTCGTGCTCTCGGTCCTGCCCACCGGCGGCTTCTTCGCCGAGCGCAAGCTGCGCCGCGAGGCCGAGGACGCCGTCATCGCCGCCCGCGCCCGCCAGGAAGGCGTGGTGAACGCGTGATCGTCGCCTTCTCCGTGACGCCCCTCGGCGTCGGCGAGGACGTGGGGGAGTACGTCGCCGACGCCGTCCGCGTGGTCCGCGAGTCCGGGCTGCCCAACCGCACCGACGCCATGTTCACCTCCGTCGAGGGCGAGTGGGACGAGGTCATGGACGTCGTCAAGCGCGCCGTCGCCGCCGTCGAGGCACGCGCCCCGCGCGTCTCCGTGGTCCTCAAGGCGGACATCCGCCCCGGTGTGAGCGACGGCCTCACCTCCAAGGTGGAGACGGTCGAGCGGCACCTGGCCGCCGAGTAGTCCCTCAGGTCCCGCCCGCCGCCGGCGCCATCCCCAGCGGGGTCCGCTCGTACAGCACCTGATGGCCGTAGCGCCGCGCCACCAGCCCGGCGTCGCGCAGCGCCGGCAGAGAGCGGCTGGTGCGGGACGTGCCCGAGGAGCTGCGCGGGCGGGCGATCGGCCCGGGGCCGCCGGACGCACCGGGAGACGCCCGCGGGGGAACGACCGAAGGGCGAGACAGGGCTGACCGCCATATGACCGGCGGGTAGGGTCTCGTGACGTGCCGAAGCCTCTCAGCCTTCCGTTCGACCCCATCGCCCGCGCCGACGAGCTGTGGAAGCAGCGCTGGGGCAATGTCCCGGCCATGGCCGCGATCACGTCGATCATGCGCGCGCAACAGATCCTGCTGTCCGAGGTGGACGCGGTGGTCAAGCCGTACGGGCTGACGTTCGCGCGCTACGAGGCGCTGGTGCTGCTCACCTTCTCCAAGGAGGGCGAGCTGCCGATGTCCAAGATCGGGGAGCGCCTCATGGTGCACCCGACGTCCGTGACGAACACGGTGGACCGCCTGGTCAGGTCCGGTCTGGTGGCCAAGCGGCCCAACCCCAACGACGGCCGCGGCACGCTCGCCTCCATCACCGCCAAGGGCCGCGAGGTCGTCGAGGCCGCCACCCGCGACCTGATGGCGATGGACTTCGGCCTCGGCGCCTACGACGCGGAGGAGTGCGGCGAGATCTTCGCCCTGCTGCGCCCGCTGCGGATCGCGGCGAAGGACTTCGAGGGGGAGTGACACGGGGCACCTGACCCCGGGCAAGATCTCCCACAACGGGCGGTTACGCTCGAAGCCATGAAGAAGAGCGTGCTGACCCGCTACCGCGTCATGGCCTACGTCACCGGCGTGCTGCTGGTCCTGCTGACCCTCGGCTGCGTCGCCAAGTACGGCATCCACATGGACGGGGCCGACAGCTTCGTCCGGGCCGTCGGCATCGCGCACGGCTGGCTGTACGTCATCTACCTGATCTTCGCGTTCGACCTCGGTTCCAAGGCGAAGTGGCCGGTCGGCAAGCAGCTGTGGGTGCTGATCGCCGGCACCATCCCGACGGCCGCCTTCTTCGTCGAGCGCAAGGTCAGCCGCGAGCTCGAGGCCAAGGCCGACGCTCCGGCCCCCGCGGCCGCCAAGGCCTGACACGGCCGTCCGTCCGGCTCCGGCCGCCACCGCCGTACACCTGTACGGCGGTCAGCCATCGACATTTACTAGGACGTCCTAGTAAATTCGAGAGCATGGACGCTGACGCCATCGAGGAAGGCCGCCGACGCTGGCAGGCCCGGTACGACGCCGCACGCAAGCGCGACGCTGACTTCACCACGCTCTCCGGCGACCCCGTGGAGCCGGCGTACGGCCCCCGGCCGGGGGACACGTACGAGGGCTTCGAGCGGATCGGCTGGCCCGGGGAGTACCCCTTCACGCGCGGGCTGTACCCGACCGGCTACCGAGGGCGGACGTGGACCATCCGGCAGTTCGCCGGGTTCGGCAACGCCGAGCAGACCAACGAGCGCTACAAGATGATCCTCGGCAACGGCGGCGGGGGCCTGTCCGTCGCCTTCGACATGCCGACGCTCATGGGCCGCGACTCCGACGACCCCCGCTCGCTCGGCGAGGTCGGGCACTGCGGTGTCGCCATCGACTCCGCCGCCGACATGGAGGTGCTGTTCAAGGACATCCCGCTCGGGGACGTCACCACCTCCATGACCATCAGCGGCCCCGCCGTGCCCGTCTTCTGCATGTACCTGGTGGCCGCCGAGCGGCAGGGCGTCGATCCGGGGGTGCTCAACGGCACGCTCCAGACCGACATCTTCAAGGAGTACATCGCCCAGAAGGAGTGGCTCTTCCAGCCCGAGCCCCATCTGCGCCTCATCGGCGACCTGATGGAGTACACCAGCGCGAAGATCCCCGCCTACAAGCCGCTGTCCGTCTCCGGCTACCACATCCGCGAGGCCGGCGCGACGGCCGCGCAGGAGCTGGCGTACACACTCGCGGACGGCTTCGGCTACGTGGAGCTGGGGCTCTCGCGCGGGCTGGACGTGGACGTGTTCGCGCCGGGCCTGTCCTTCTTCTTCGACGCGCACGTCGATTTCTTCGAGGAGATCGCCAAGTTCCGCGCGGCGCGCAGGATCTGGGCGCGCTGGATGCGGGACGTGTACGGCGCGAAGAGCGAGAAGTCGCAGTGGCTGCGCTTCCACACGCAGACCGCCGGTGTCTCGCTGACCGCCCAGCAGCCGTACAACAACGTCGTGCGTACGGCCGTGGAGGCGCTCGCCGCGGTCCTCGGCGGCACCAACTCGCTGCACACCAACGCCCTCGACGAGACCCTCGCGCTGCCGAGCGAGCAGGCCGCCGAGATCGCGCTGCGCACCCAGCAGGTGCTGATGGAGGAGACCGGGGTGGCCAACGTGGCCGACCCGCTGGGCGGTTCGTGGTACATCGAGCAGCTCACCGACCGGATCGAGGCCGACGCCGAGAAGATCTTCGACCAGATCAAGGAGCGGGGTCTGCGGGCGCACCCGGACGGGCAGCACCCGATCGGGCCGATCACCTCCGGCATCCTGCGCGGGATCGAGGACGGCTGGTTCACCGGCGAGATCGCGGAGTCCGCCTTCCGCTACCAGCAGGCGCTGGAGAAGGGCGAGAAGCGGGTCGTGGGCGTCAACGTCCACACCGGATCGGTCACCGGGGACCTGGAGATCCTGCGGGTGAGCCACGAGGTGGAGCGCGAGCAGGTGCGGGTGCTCGCCGAGCGCAAGACGGCCCGGGACGAGTCCGCGGTGCGTGCGGCGCTGGACGGCATGCTCGCCGCGGCCCGCTCCGGCGCGAACATGATCGAGCCGATGCTCGACGCCGTGCGCGCCGAGGCGACGCTGGGCGAGATCTGCGGGGTCCTGCGGGACGAGTGGGGGGTGTACACCGAGCCGGCGGGCTTCTAGGGGGCGGGGCGGCCCCCCTGAGAGGGGCGTTGCCGGCACCCCCTAGCCCGCCGACTCCTTCAGCCCCATCAGCAGGACGCGGGTGAAGCTGCGGACCCATTCCTCGTCCGCCGGTTCCGCGCTGAACAGGGTGCGGTGGACCACCGCGCCCGCCACCACGTCGAAGATGAGGTCGGCCGTACGGGCTGCCTCCCGGGCATCGGTCTCGGGGGGCAGCTCGCCGCGTCGCTGGGCGCGGGCGCGGCCCTCCAGGACCAGCCGTTTCTGGCGCTCCACGACGGACTCGCGGATGCGCAGCCGCAGGGCGTCGTCCCGGGTCGACTCCGCCACCACCGCCATCAGGCCGCTCTTGGCCTCCGGGCGGGCGAGGATCGCGGCGAACTGGAGCACCACGCCCTCGATGTCGGCGGCCAGGCTGCCGCTGTCGGGCAGCCGGAGCTCGTCGAAGAGTTCCGCGACCGCGTCGACCACCAGTTCGTTCTTGCCCGACCAGCGGCGGTACAGGGTCGTTTTGGCCACTCCGGCGCGGGTGGCCACGTCTCCCAACGTCAGTTTGGACCAGCCCAGTTCGACCAGCGCCTCGCGCGTCGCCGCCAGGATCGCGGCGTCCGCGGCGGCACTGCGCGGACGGCCGGGGCGGGCGGCGGGGGAGCGGCTCGGCATACGTCGACCATATCCGGCCGTTCCGGCGCCGTCGTGAGGGAGATCACCGGGGGGTGGTGTCGCACGGGACCCCGTTGGCATTACGCTACGACTCGTAGCGAAAGCTCGTGAGGGACGTACACGGGCGACGACCACCGGCGCGTGGGTGGGGACCCGGCGCCGACCAGGAGACATCCGCCGGTCCGGCTCCGTACACATCGGGCGGGCCCGGCTTTTCACATCGTTTTTCACGCAGGCACCTGGACGGGGGAGGATAGACGCATGCAGCCACGGAACATGTCCATGAGCGGCGTCGTCGACCTCGCCGCGGTGAAGGCGGCCCAGGAGGCCAAGGCCAAGGCCGAGCAGGCGCGCGCGGAAGCGGCGCGGCAGGGCGGGACGGGTGCCGTCTCCCCCGCCGACCTCGTCATCGACGTCGATGAGGCCGGATTCGAGCGGGATGTCGTGCAGCGGTCGGCCGAGGTGCCGGTCGTCATCGACTTCTGGGCCGAGTGGTGTCAGCCCTGCAAGCAGCTGAGCCCGCTGCTCGAGCGCCTGACCGTCGAGTACAACGGCCGGCTCGTCCTCGCCAAGATCGACGTCGACGCCAACCAGATGCTGATGCAGCAGTTCGGCATCCAGGGAATCCCGGCCGTCTTCGCCGTCGTCGCCGGTCAGGCGCTGCCGCTCTTCCAGGGAGCGGCCGGCGAGGAGCAGATCCGCGAGACCTTCGAGCAGCTGGTGGCCGTCGCCGAGCAGCGCTTCGGCATCACCGGTCTGACCGTCGACCCCGAGGCCGAGCCGGGCGGCGCGTCCGTCGCGGCGCCGGCCGAGGGGCCCTACGACGCCGCGCTGAACGCCGCCGCGCAGGCGCTGGACGCGGGCGACATGGCCGGGGCGATCCGGGCGTACCAGAACGTACTGGCCGACGACCCGGCCCACCCGGAGGCCAAACTGGGCCTGGCCCAGGCGGAGTTGCTCCAGCGGGTGCAGCACCTCGACCCGCAGCAGGTCCGCAAGGACGCCGCCGAGAAGCCGGCGGACGTGCAGGCGCAGATCGCGGCCGCCGACCTGGATCTGGTGGGCGGTCACGTCGAGGACGCCTTCGGGCGTCTGGTCGACACGGTGCAGCGCACGGTGGGCGACGACCGCGAGGCCGTACGGCTGCGGCTGCTGGAGCTGTTCGAGGTCGTCGGGGCCGACGATCCGCGGGTGACCGCGGCGCGGCGGGCGCTGGCGCGGGCCCTGTTCTGAGCCGCGCGAGGACCCGTCCCCCGACCAGTCGGTAAACGCCCGGGCATGTGATGCCCGGGTGAAAAGTTCGCCGAGACGCCTCCACCGCGGCCGCGCTTTACCAAATCTTGGTAATCGCGGCCGCTGTTACTGCGAGTAAGTCCAGGCAGTGGTTCTGTCGGATTCTGTCCAGCGATCAACGGTTTTGTCCCCGCACCTGGAGCCACCCTGCGTCGCCGCCCGAGACCTCTGGGTCGCCGGGCGGTGATCCGGCCGTTACTAGCGAGTAACGAACCCCCTTGTGTCGGCGGCGAGAATGCACCACGATCGGCGACGCTCGGTCCATTCCCGCAGCCCGACAGCCAATCGGGTCACGGGACTTCCTGGGTCCCCACCGAGCAGAGCCGGCGGCAGTGGCGCCGGTTCTTGGACAGGGGGGTCTTCGCCTGGGCGAAGCCTGTCCGGCAAGGTTGTGCGTGATGCGTGTCAGGCGCGACCAGTGGTTGTCGCTCGGGGGTGATCGCCGGTGATTCGGGCGCGTACCAGCGCCGCCGAGCGCGGGCGCTCCTTCCCGAGGACGTAGCACTTCTCCCATCCCTGCCCGGTGAGCCGCCGTCAAGGGGGCCAGGTGGTCAGGAGATGTACGTCCGAGAAGGAGGAAATATGGAGTCCCAGGTGCGTGGCGGGACCAGATGGAAGCGGTTCGCTGTGGTCATGGTGCCCAGCGTGGCCGCCACGGCTGCCATAGGCGTCGCCCTGGCGCAGGGCGCGCTGGCCGCGTCGTTCAGTGTGTCGGGGCAGTCGTTCAAGGTCACCGCCGACGAACTGCACGGTGACGGTTTCGAGCAGTACGGCGCGATCGACAGCGGGTACACCCTCAGCGGTGAGAAGACGATCCACCCGGTGGCGGTGTCGGGCTTCAAGTCCGCGACCATCAAGAACCTGTGCCAGTCCGTCGTCACGCCGAACATCCCGCTGCTCGGGTCGGTCACCCTGACCCTGTCGGCGGGCGACAGCGACGACAAGAAGAAGCAGGTCTCGGCGGACCGCCTGTACATCGACGTCGCCGACCTCGAGACCACCGGCGGAGCCGTGTTCCACGGCCTCGACATCGGTGTCCCGGCGGGCGAGACCGGCGCCGACAAGGGCGGCAAGGGTCCCGGCATGGCGGGCGGCAAGGAGCAGTCCAACCCGTACGGGTTCGCGCAGCAGGCCACGGGCGCCGACCTGTACGGCGTGCGGCAGACGGCGTGGGCGACCACGGCCGGAACCTTCACGCTGCCCGGTCTGAAGATGAAGCTGCAGACGGGCACCCACGAGTGCTACTAGGCATCGGGTGACGGGCGGGGGGAGCCTTCAGGCGCCTCCCGCCCCTCCGCTCCCGGGCCTTGTGCACACCTGCTCCACGCAGACGCACACCCCCCACACCCGCACCACATCCCCACCACAGCGATGCCGCACCAGGGAGCTGTTTTCCTATGAGCGCCGAGACTTCTGCCGTACCCGGCCAGTTCACCCGCCGGAGGCTGCAGTTCCGCGCCTGGCGGGGCACCCGGCCGTTCTGGGCCGGACTGTTCGTCATGCTCGGTGGCTTTCCGATCATGTACTTCCCGTACGCACACCTGCAGGTGGGCCACCTGACGCTGGCCATGGCCACGACCGCCGGGGCCGGCTCGCTGATCATCGGTGTGCTGCTGGTCGTCCTGGGCATCAGCCTGTGGTTCCAGAAGCACATCCGCGTCTTCGCGGGCGTCGCCTCGATCCTGCTCGCGCTGGTGTCGATCCCCGTGTCCAACTTCGGCGGCTTCGTCGTGGGCTTCCTGTTCGCGCTGATCGGCGGGGCCATGGCCGTGTCGTGGGCGCCGGGCGCCGCGCCCAAGGACGGGCAGGCCGTGGACGCCGGCACCGACGGTGCTCCCGAGCCCGGTTACGAGCAGACGCCGGACGGGGCGGGCGAACCGAACGATCTGTCAGGAACGAGCCCGGGCAACGGGGCGAACGGGAGGCACAGTGCCGGCTGACGAGGTGACCCACGGGACTGACGCCGAGGCGTTCCGTGGGAGAACCGGCCCGCGTCATGCGGCCCCCAGGAAGCCTCTGTTCACCAGGTTCCACATGCCGGCCGGCCGCGCGATAGCCAGCGTGGCGATGCCCACGGCGGTCCTGATCGGCATGGGGTTCACGGCGTCCCTCGCCGTGGCCGACAACAACCCGGCGTCGTCGAAGATGGCCGACGAGTACAAGGACTGCGTCGCCGCCCTCGCGAAGGACGGCACGGACGCCTCCGCCACCCCGTCGCCCTCCGCCTCCGCCTCCGCGAGCAAGGACGCCACCGGCGGCGCGCAGGACGGCAAGGACGGGGCGAGCCCGAGCGCGTCGGCCGGCGGGAAGACCTCCGGCCCGGCCGGCTCCGGCAAGGACACGACCTCTTCGCCGGATTCAGGTTCCGGCGACAAGGCCGAGCCCACGCCGTCGGCCTCCGCCTCCACGGCCCCGAAGAGCGGGTCCAGCGCCTCGGTGCCGGCCCCGTCGCCGTCCGCCACGGACAAGAACCTGCTCCAGGACATCGGCGACGCGCTCGACGGTCTGCTCGGCGGCGGCCAGAAGAACTCGCCCTCGCCCACCGCCACGCCGTCCGCCTCCCCGTCGCCCTCCGCCGACCAGTCCACCGGCACGGTCAAGGACACGACCGACAAGGTGACCGGCACCGTCAAGGACACGACCGACAAGGTCACCGGGACGGTCAAGGACACCACGGACAAGGCGGCCGGCACGGTCGAGGACACCACCGGCAAGGTGACCGACGCGGCCAAGGACGCCACCGACGCGGCGCAGAAGGCGGCCGACCAGGCCACCGCGTCGCCCGGTCCTTCGGCCGGCTCCACCACCGACCCCAAGGACTGCAAGGCCGCCACCGACGCCCAGGGCGGCGTCGACAACAAGGTGCCGGTGGCGAACGACCCCTGGTACCTCCAGGCCAGTTCGCTGCTGCTGAAGAGCGCGGACTACCAGGGCGTGGTCGAGGTCAAGACCGCCTCGGGCACCACCAAGAAGGTGCTGAAGTACGTCATCTCCGGCGGCACCGACATCGGCGACCTGCACCAGACGGTGAAGGACAAGGACTCCGGCAAGACCTACCACGTCCAGGCCGGCAAGGGCACCACGTCCACCATCCGTGACGGCGAGACGGTGATGTACACCGAGTCGATCTCCGGCAACCTCTTCGGCCTGATCCCGATCACGTTCAGCCCGGACAACCCGCCGCCGCTGAACATCCCGCTGATCTACTTCACCAACGTGAAGGTGGTCCAGGCCGCCCAGTTCGGCGGCACGCTCACGGTGCCCGGCATGCACCTGTACACCACCGACTGAGCCTCCTCCGAGAGCCGCACGGACACCGAGGGCGCCCCCTGTCGCAGGGGGCGCCCTCGGTGCTGTGCGGTGACTGCCGTGCGGTCAGTCGCGGCCCGCGAAGCCCAGGTGGTGGACGCGGACCATGTTGGTGGTGCCGGGGACGCCGGGCGGGGAGCCGGCCGTGATGACGACGACGTCGCCCTCGTTGAAGCGGCCGAGCTTGACCACTTCCTGGTCGACCAGCTCGACCATTTCGTCGGTGCTGTTGACGAACGGCACCACGTGCGGCTCGACGCCCCAGCTGAGCGTCATCTGGTTGCGCGTGTTCTCGTCCGTGGTGAACGCGATGATCGGCTGCGTCGCGCGGTAGCGGCTCAGCCGGCGGGCCGTGTCACCGGACTGGGTGAAGGCGATCAGGCCCTTGCCGCCGAGGAAGTCGGCGATCTCGCAGGCCGCACGGGCCACCGAACCGCCCTGCGTGCGCGGCTTCTTGCCCGGCACCAGCGGCTGCAGGCCCTTGCTCAGCAGCTCCTGCTCGGCCGCTGCGACGATCTTCGACATCGTCTTGACGGTCTCGATCGGGTACGCGCCCACGCTGGACTCCGCCGACAGCATGACCGCGTCCGCGCCGTCCAGGATCGCGTTGGCCACGTCGGAGGCCTCGGCGCGGGTCGGACGGGAGTTGGTGATCATCGACTCCATCATCTGGGTCGCCACGATCACCGGCTTGGCGTTGCGCCGGCACAGCTCGATCAGGCGCTTCTGCACCATGGGGACCTTCTCGAGCGGGTACTCGACGGCCAGGTCGCCACGGGCGACCATCACGCCGTCGAACGCCATCACGACGTCCTCCATGTTCTGCACCGCCTGCGGCTTCTCCACCTTGGCGATGACCGGGACCCGGCGGCCCTCCTCGTCCATGATCCGGTGGACGTCGTTGACGTCCTTGGCGTCCCGGACGAAGGACAGCGCGACCAGGTCGCAGCCCATGCGCAGCGCGAAGCGCAGGTCCTCGATGTCCTTCTCGCTCAGCGCGGGCACGTTCACGGCCGCGCCGGGCAGGTTGATGCCCTTGTGGTCGGAGACCACGCCGCCCTCGATGACGATCGTCCGCACCCGCGGACCCTCGACCTCGACGACCTTCAGCTCGACGTTGCCGTCGTTGATCAGGATCTGGTCGCCCTTGGCCACATCGCCGGGCAGACCCTTGTAGGTCGTGCCGCAGATCTGCTTGTCGCCCGGGACGTCCTCGGTCGTGATGACGAACTCGTCACCGCGCTCCAGCTCGACCGGACCCTCGGCGAAGGTCTCCAGACGGATCTTCGGACCCTGCAGGTCGGCGAGGACGCCGATGGCCCGGCCGGCCTCCTTCTGCGCGGCACGCAGGCGGTCGTACCGGCCCTGGTGCTCGGCGTGGGTGCCGTGGCTGAAGTTGAAGCGGGCCACGTTCATGCCGGCTTCGATCAGCGAGACGAGCTGCTCGTGGGAGTCGACCGCGGGGCCGAGAGTACAAACGATTTTCGAACGGCGCATGGGGCGATCCTATCGGTTTGTTTCGCTCCGGAATATTCCGTCTGGCGGAAAGTACAAATGAGTGCCCGAATGCTCAGGTGCGCTCAGTTGTTCTTTACGACCAGTGCGTAGGTCTGCGTCGCGATCTCCAGTTCTTCATCCGTCGGCACCACCGCGACCGCCACCCGCGCGCCCTGCGGGGAGATCAGCCGCGGCGCGTCGCCGCGCACCGCGTTCAGCTCGTCGTCGACCGCCAGGCCCAGGCTCTCCAGGCCCTCGACCGCCGCCTGGCGCACCGGTGCCGCGTTCTCCCCGACGCCGGCGGTGAAGGCGACCGCGTCGACCGTGCCGAGCACGGCGTAATAGGCGCCGATGTACTTCTTCAGACGGTGAATGTAAATGTCGAAGGCGAGTCGCGCCTGCTCGTCGCCCTCGTCGATCCGGCGCCGGATCTCCCGCATGTCGTTGTCGCCGCACAGACCGAACAGACCGCTCCTCTTGTTGAGGAGAGTGTCGATCTCGTCCATGGACATTCCGCCGACACGAGCCAAATGGAAGATGACGGCCGGGTCGAGATCACCGGAACGCGTACCCATCACCAGCCCCTCCAAAGGCGTCAGCCCCATGGAGGTGTCCACACAGGTACCGCCCCGCACGGCCGACGCGGACGCGCCGTTGCCCAGGTGCAGCACGATCACGTTCACCTCTTCGGGTGCCTTGCCCAGCAACTGTGCCGTAGCCCGGGAGACGTACGCGTGCGAGGTGCCGTGGAAGCCGTAGCGGCGGATGCGGTGGCGGTCGGCGATCTTCGGGTCGAGGGCGTAGCGCGCGGCGGACTCCGGCATGGTCGTGTGGAACGCCGTGTCGAACACGGCGACCTGCGGCAGGTCCGGGCGCAGCGCCCGCGCGGTACGGATGCCGGTGAGGTTGGCCGGGTTGTGCAGCGGCGCGACCGGGATCAGCCGCTCGATCTCGGCGATCACCTCGTCGTCGATGACGGTGGGCTCGGTGAAGAACATCCCGCCGTGCACCACCCGGTGCCCGATCGCGGCCAGCTCCGGGGAGTCGAGCCCGAGGCCGTCCTTGGCCAGCTCCTCCGCCACGGCCTTCAGCGAGGCGTCGTGGTCGGCGATCGGGCCGTTGAACTCACGGCTCGCGCCGTCGCCGGTGAGCGGCGTGTGCTTGAGGCGCGAGGTCTGCTCGCCGATGCGCTCGACCAGGCCCGCCGCCAGCCGGCTCTCGTCGCGCATGTCGAGCAGCTGGTACTTCACCGACGAGGAGCCGGAGTTGAGGACGAGGATGCGGGTGCCGGTCACTGCTGGGGAGCCTTTTCTACGGAGGACAGGGCGGGGGACGGGGTGTGGGACTGGGCCTGGATCGCCGTGATGGCGACGGTGTTGACGATGTCCTGGACGAGCGCGCCCCGGGACAGGTCGTTGACGGGCTTGTTCAGGCCCTGCAGCACCGGGCCGACCGCGATCGCGCCGGCCGAGCGCTGCACGGCCTTGTAGGTGTTGTTGCCGGTGTTCAGGTCGGGGAAGATCAGCACGCTGGCCTGCCCGGCGACCTCCGAGCCCGGCAGCTTGGTCGCGGCGACCGACGGCTCCACGGCGGCGTCGTACTGGATCGGCCCCTCGATCTTCAGGTCCGGGCGGCGCAGCCGGGCCAGTTCCGTCGCCTCGCGCACCTTGTCGACGTCGGCGCCGACGCCGGAGGTGCCGGTGGAGTACGACAGCATCGCGATCCGCGGCTCGACGCCGAACTGCGCGGCCGTGACGGCCGACTGCATCGCGATGTCGGCGAGCTGCTCGGCGTTCGGGTCCGGGTTGACCGCGCAGTCGCCGTAGACGAGCACCTTGTCGGCCAGGCACATGAAGAACACCGACGACACGATCGAGGTGTCCGGCCTGGTCTTGATGATCTCGAAGGCGGGACGGATGGTCGCCGCGGTCGAGTGCACCGAGCCGGACACCATGCCGTCGGCCAGGCCCTCGGCCACCATCAGCGTGCCGAAGTAGTTCACGTCGGAGACGACGTCGTAGGCCAGTTCCACGGTGACGCCCTTGTGGGCGCGCAGGGCCGCGTACTTCTCGGCGAACGCGTCGCGCAGTTCGCTGGTGGCCGGGTCGATCAGCTGCGAGTCGCCGAGGTCGATCCCGAGGTCGGCTGCCTTCTTGCGGATCTGGTCGACCGGACCGAGCAGCGTCAGGTCGCACACGCCCCGGCGCAGCAGCACCTCGGCCGCGTGCAGCACACGCTCCTCGGTGCCCTCCGGCAGCACCACCCGGCGCCGGTCGGCGCGCGCCCGCTCCAGCAGCGTGTGCTCGAACATCATCGGCGTGACCCGGTCGCTGCTCGGCGCCGAGACCCGCTTGTTGAGGCCGGCGGTGTCGACGTAGCGCTCGAACAGGCCGAGCGCCCGCTCCGCCTTGCGCGGGGTGGCCGCGTTCAGCTTGCCCTCCAGGGAGAACAGCTGGGCGGCGGTGGGGAAGCTGTTGCCGGACACCGACAGCACCGGCGTGCCCGGGGCGAGGCGCGCGGCGAGCGTGAGGATGTCCTCGCCCGGGACCTCGTTCAGGGTGAGCAGCACCCCGGCTATCGGCGGGGTGCCGGCGCTGTGCGCGGCCAGCGAGCCGACGACCAGGTCGGCACGGTCCCCGGGGGTGACGACCAGACAGCCCGGGGTCAGGGCGGCGAGGAAGTTCGGCAGCATCGCGCCGCCGAAGACGAAGTCCAGCGCGTCGCGGGCGAGCCCCGAGTCGTCGCCGAGCAGCACCTTGGCGTCCAGCGCGTGGGCGATCTGGGAGACCGTCGGCGCGGACAGCGCGGGCTCGTCGGGGACGACGTAGCAGGGCACCGGCAGCCGCCCGGTGAGCCGTTCGGCGATCGCGTCGCGCTCCTCGCGGGCGACCCGGTTGGTGACCATCGCGAGCACGTCGCAGCCCAGGCCGTCGTAGGCCCGGTAGGCGTTGCGCGTCTCGGCCAGCACCGACTCCGCGGCCTGCCCCCGGCCGCCCACGACCGGGATGACGGACGCGCCGAACTCGTTGGCCAGGCGCGCGTTCAGCGACAGCTCGTCGGGCAGCTGGGTGTCGGCGAAGTCGGTGCCGAGGACCAGGACGACGTCGTAGTCGCGGGCGACCAGATGGAAACGGTCGACGAGCGCCGCGACCAGCTCGTCGGTGCCGCGCTCCGCCTGCAGCGCGGACGCCTCGTCGTACCCCATGCCGTAGACGGTCGCCGGGTCCTGGGAGAGCCGGTAACGGGCGCGCAGCAGCTCGAACAGCCGGTCCGGCCCGTCGTGGACGAGCGGGCGGAAGACGCCGACCCGGTCCACCTGCCGGGTCAAGAGTTCCATGACCCCCAGCTCCACGACCTGGCGGCCGTCGCCGCGGTCGATACCGGTCACGTACACGCTGCGCGTCACGTGTGCTCTCCGTTTCGTCTGTGAGGGGGTGAGGTCGGGCGAGGTGCGGTCCGCGGGGGCTTCGTCCCGCGTACACCACCGTGTACAAAAATCGCCCACGGGGGTGAGCGGAACCCTCTTGACAATACCCCTGGGCGCAGATAAGGCGCCCGTCAAGACGTTCCGCTGGTCAGCGACGTGGAACAATCGGGAGGAGGCTCACAGGTACCCACAGCGAGCAGGAGACACAGCACGATGCGCATCGGAGTCCTCACCGCAGGCGGCGACTGCCCCGGCCTGAACGCCGTCATCCGATCGGTCGTGCACCGGGCGGTGGACAACTACGGCGACGAGGTCATCGGCTTCGAGGACGGTTACGCCGGCCTGCTCGACGGCCGCTACCGCGGTCTCGACCTGAACGCGGTCAGCGGCATCCTCGCCCGCGGCGGCACGATCCTCGGCTCCTCCCGTCTCGAGCGCGACCGGCTGCGCGAGGCCTGCTCGCGGGCCACCGACATGGTCGCGGAGTTCGGCATCGACGCCCTCATCCCGATCGGCGGCGAGGGCACGCTGACCGCGGCGCGCATGCTCGGCGACGCCGGCCTGCCCGTCGTCGGCGTCCCGAAGACGATCGACAACGACATCTCCTCCACGGACCGCACCTTCGGCTTCGACACCGCCGTCGGCGTCGCCACCGAGGCGATGGACCGCTTGAAGTCCACGGCCGAGTCCCACCAGCGCGTGATGGTCGTCGAGGTCATGGGCCGGCACGCCGGCTGGATCGCCCTGGAGTCCGGCATGGCCGCCGGCGCGCACGGCATCTGCCTGCCCGAACGCCCCTTCGACCCGGCCGACCTGGTGAAGATGGTCGAGGAGCGCTTCTCCCGCGGCAAGAAGTTCGCCGTCGTCTGCGTCGCCGAGGGCGCCCACCCGGCCGACGGCACGATGGACTACGGCAAGGGCGAGATCGACCAGTTCGGCCACGAGCGTTTCCAGGGCATCGGCACCGCCCTCGCGCACGAGCTGGAGCGGCGCCTCGGCAAGGAGGCCCGGCCGGTGATCCTCGGCCACGTCCAGCGCGGCGGCACGCCGACGGCGTACGACCGGGTGCTCGCCACCCGCTTCGGCTGGCACGCGGTCGAGGCCGCGCACCGCGGCGAGTTCGGCAAGATGACCGCACTGCGCGGCACCGACATCGTGATGGTGCCGCTCGCCGAGGCCGTGACCGAGCTGAAGACGGTCCCGAAGGACCGGATGGACGAGGCGGAGTCGGTCTTCTAGCAAGAGGCGCCCCGTGTGCGGGGCACCCGCCCGCTAGTGCTGCGACCGGATCGCAGCACTAGCCGGTTCTCTTGCGCACCGCGGTCCAGAAGTGGTCCACGATGTCGTCGAGGAAGGCGCGGCCCGAGTCGCTGGAGTCGCTGCTGCCGCCGCCCCAGCTGAGGGTGGCGGCCATATGGCCCTGATAGTCCTCGTGCAGCTCCTGCAGGACCTCCTCCAGGATGTCCTTCTCCAGTGGTGCGATCTTGGCGACCGGGCGCACGTACCCCTGCCAGCGGGTGCTCGCCGCGCTGCGCAACATCTCGGCCAGGCGCTTCTCGCGCCCCGTGACCGCCACGAAGTCCGGCAGGGACAGCCGGAGGACGTCGGCGAGCGCCACCGACTGGCGTTCGTTGCCGCGCCAGTCCCCACTCTCCTCCATCCGCAGATACGCGCGCACGTCGACGCCCACCTCCCGGGCGACGTCCTCCGGCGCGATCCCGCGGGCCATGCGGTGCTCGCGCAGGGTGCGCGGCCGGGCGATGAGCTCGCCCGGCGCACACCACAGGACCCCTGCCAGCGCGGTCAGCTCGGTGCTGCTGGGGCTGGTGATGCCGCGTTCCCAGGCGATCACGAGGTCCGGGGTGACGTACGGCAGCCCGTAGGACATCCGCATGCCGTGGGCGACATGCTCGGGCCCCATGCCGAGGGCGGCGCGCAGCCGCCGGGCGGCCAGGGCGTCGAACGGGGGGCCGGGCTGGTTCGAGGGAGCAGAGGGATGGCGCACTCGCCACAACATAGAGCGGCACTCAAGGCGTGACTACGGTGGGTTTCGCCAGGATCACGGATTGTAGGAACCTACGTTTCCGTAGGTTTACCGTTTGCGGCACGTGTCACCCCTTGACCGTTCCCGCCAGGGCGGCCGAAGAACCCCCGGTGAGCGTGCGCACCGGTTTCGACGTTCGCCGTATCAGGGCGGCCGCCGCCGGCCCCGGCGTGTTCTGGCCGAGCGGCGACGACACCGCCGCGTGTGCGGGATCGACTCCCGGCTCTCACCGCCGGCGCACCCACTGGTACACCAACTCCGGCCGGCCGACCGTGCCGTACTGCGGTCGGCGCTCCGCGCGGCCGGTGTCCACCAGGTGCTCCAGGTAGCGCCGGGCGGTGATCCGGGAGATGCCCACCGCCTCGGCCAGGGCGGTGGCCGTCAGGCCCTCGGCGCCGTCGCGCAGGGCCACCGTCACCCGCTCCAGCGTGGGGCCGCTCAGACCCTTCGGCAGCGACGCCGGGCCCGGTGCGCGCAGCACCGCCAGGGCGCGGTCCACCTCGTCCTGGCCGCTCGCCTCGCCCGCCGCCGCGTGGAACTCGGCGTAGCGCACCAGGCGGTCACGCAGCGTGGCGAACGTGAAGGGCTTCAGCACGTACTGGACCACGCCGAGCGAGACGCCCTCACGGACGACCGCCAGGTCCCGCGCCGACGTCACCGCGATGACGTCCGCGTGGTGGCCGGCCGCGCGCAGCGTGCGGGCCAGCTGGAGTCCGTGCACGTCCGGCAGGTGCAGGTCGAGCAGGAGCAGGTCCACCGGGGAGCGGTCCAGGAAGCGGCGGGCCTCGGCGCCGGTGTGCGCCTTGCCGACGGCGACGAAGCCCGGCACCCGGCCGACGTACATGACATGCGCGTCCGCGGCGACCGGGTCGTCCTCGACGACCAGTACCCGGATCGGCGGCCGCGCGGCTTCCGTCACGTCACCGGTGCTGCCGCTGCCCGCGCCCTCGCTCATGCCTCGCCTCTCGTCGCCGCGCCCAGCCGCAGCGGCAGTCGTGCCTCGAACTCCGCGCCGCCGCCCGGTGCCTGGCGCACCGTCAGCGTGCCGTCGTGCCGGTGCACGGTCTGGTGCACCAGCGCCAGGCCCAGGCCGCGGCCGCCCGGTCCCGACGGCTTGGTGGAGAAGCCGCGCTGGAAGACCAGTCCGGCGTGCGCGGGGTCCACTCCGGGGCCGGTGTCCGCCACCCGCAGCACCAGCTCGGAGCCGTCGGAGGTGTCGGACCAGGCCGTCACCGTCACCCGCGGCGCCACCGAGCCCTGCGCCGCGTCCACCGCGTTGTCGATGAGGTTGCCGAGGATCGTCACCAGGTCCCGGGCGGACAGGGACGCGGGCAGCAGACCGTCGTCCAGCCGGCTGTCCGGCGACACCACCAGCTCCACGCCCCGCTCGTTCGCCTGGGCCGTCTTGCCCAGCAGCAGCGCGGCCAGCACCGGTTCGCTCACCGCGGCCACCACCTGGTCGGTCAGGGCCTGCGCCAGCTCCAGCTCCGCCGTGGCGAAGTCCACCGCCTCCTCGGCCCGGCCCAGCTCGATCAGCGAGACGACGGTGTGCAGCCGGTTGGCGGCCTCGTGCGCCTGGGAGCGCAGCGCCTGGGTGAAGCCCCGCTCGGAGTCCAGCTCGCCGGTCAGCGACTGGAGTTCCGTGACGTCCCGCAGGGTCACGATCGTGCCGCGCCGCTCCCCGCCCGACACCGGCGAGGTGTTCACGACGATCACCCGCTCCGCCGTCAGATGCACCTCGTCCACCCGCGGCTCGGACGCCAGCAGCGCGCCCGTGAGCGGCGCGGGCAGCCCCAGTTCCGTCACCGGCAGGCCCACCACGTCCCCGCTCACCCCCAGCAGCTCCCGTCCGCCGTCGTTGACCAGCGCCACACGGTACTGCCCGTCGAGCAGCAGCAGCCCCTCGCGTACGGCGTGCAGCGCGGCCTCGTGGTAGGCGTGCATGCGGCTCAGCTCGGCCGCGTTCATGCCGTGGGTGTGCCGGCGCAGCCGGGCGTTGATCACATACGTGCCGATCGCGCCGAGCGCCAGCACCCCGGCCGCGACGCCGAGCAGCGCGGTCACCTGGTCCTGCACCCGCGCGCTGATCGCCTCCACCCGGATCCCGGCGCTGACCAGGGCGACGATCCGCTTGTCGTCGTCCTCGACGGGGGTGACCGCGCGGACCGAGGGGCCGAGGGTGCCGGTGTAGGTCTCGGTGAACGTCTCGCCGCGCAGGGCGCGCGCGGTGTTGCCGAGGAAGGGCTTGCCGATCTGGTTCGGGTCGGGGTGGGTCCAGCGGATGCCCCGCGGGTTCATGATCGTGACGAAGTCGACGTCGGTGTCCCGCATGATCCGCAGCGCGTACGGCTGGAGCTGGGCCGTCGGGTCGGGGCCGCGGACCGCGGAGCGCACCGACGGCGCGTCGGCCACCGACCGGGCCACCGCCGTGGCCTGCCGGCCGGCCGCCTGCTCGGCCTGGCTGCGGTCGCTGACGTAACTGAACAGCGCGTACCCGGCCACCACGAGCGCAAGCAGGACGGCCTGCATGGCGAACAGCTGGCCCGCCAGGCTGCGGGGTCTCGGCAGGGTGAGGCGCATGCCGTCAGTCTGCCTCTCCGTCCGGTGGTGGGCTAAACGCTCCGTCGGTGAACTCAATGAACGGAAGGGTGACCGCCCTCACAGCGGCGGGAGATAGTCACGGCAATCCCCAAAACGCCCGGACGTGAGCCGCACGCCGGTGATGCCGACGAAGACGTCAAGGAGGGCAGCCGTGGCCGCCAGCACATCCCCAACGGCACCTGCCGCGCCCGCTGTGAAGCGGGACCGCACCCACTACCTGTACATCGCGGTGATCGTCGCGGTCGCCCTCGGCATCGTCGTCGGGCTGGCCGCGCCCGGCTTCGCGGTCGAGCTGAAGCCCATCGGCACGGGCTTCGTGAACCTGATCAAGATGATGATCTCGCCGATCATCTTCTGCACGATCGTGCTGGGCATCGGCTCGGTCCGCAAGGCCGCCAAGGTCGGCGCGGTCGGCGGCATCGCCCTCGCCTACTTCCTGGTGATGTCGCTGGTCGCCCTCGCGATCGGCCTGGTTGTCGGCAACATCCTCGAGCCCGGCTCCAGCCTCGCGGTCACCGACGCGGTCAAGAGCGTCGGGCACGCGCAGGTCGACGCCGAGGCCAAGGACACCACCACCTTCCTGCTCGGGATCATCCCGACCACGATCGTCTCCGCCTTCACCGAGGGCCAGGTGCTGCAGACCCTGCTGGTCGCGCTGCTGTGCGGGTTCGCGCTGCAGGCCATGGGCGCGGCCGGGCAGCCGGTGCTGCGCGGTGTCGAGCACATCCAGCGGCTGGTCTTCCGCGTCCTGGCGATGGTCATGTGGGCGGCGCCGGTCGGCGCGTTCGGCGCGATGGCCGCGGTCGTCGGCTCGGCGGGCGTGGACGCGCTGAAGTCGCTGGCCGTGCTGATGCTCGGCTTCTACCTCACCTGCGCGCTGTTCGTCTTCGTCGTCCTCGGGGCGCTGCTGCGGATCGTCGCCGGGCTCAACGTCTTCACGTTCTTCAAGTACCTGGGCCGTGAGTTCCTGCTGATCCTGTCCACCTCCTCCTCCGAGTCCGCGCTGCCGCGGCTGATCGCGAAGATGGAGCACCTCGGCGTCAGCAAGCCCGTCGTCGGCATCACCGTTCCGACCGGGTACTCCTTCAACCTCGACGGCACCATGATCTACATGACCATGGCCTCGCTGTTCATCGCCGACGCCATGGGTACGCCGATGTCGGTCGGCGAGCAGATCCCGCTGCTGCTGTTCCTGCTGGTCGCGTCCAAGGGCGCGGCGGGCGTCACCGGCGCGGGCCTGGCCACGCTGGCCGGTGGTCTGCAGTCGCACAAGCCGGCGCTGGTGGACGGCATCGGCCTGATCGTCGGCATCGACCGCTTCATGAGCGAGGCCCGCGCGCTGACGAACTTCGCGGGCAACGCGGTGGCGACGGTGCTGGTGGGGACGTGGACGAAGGAGATCGACACGGTGCGCGTCCGCGCGGTGCTGGCGGGTGAAATCCCGTTCGACGAGACGACGTTGCTGGACGACGCGGGTGCCGTCCCCGCGCAGGAGAAGGAGTTGGCCACCGCCTAGCGCCGAGGGGGTGCGGGTCGTCCCGCGAGTGGGCGCGTCGTGGCTGGTCGCGCCCGCGCGGCGGAGCCGCACAGGGATACCGCCCCGCGCCCCTTGCCGGCACCTCCGTGCCGTATCCGACCTGGGCACCCGGCATCGCCTGAACCTTTGCCGGGTGCCCTTCGCGTTTTTCAGGTGTCCGCCGCCAGCTTTCCCACCAGAACCGCCGCCTTCGCCGCCGGCACTCCCGCCGCCGTCAGGACCGTGACCGCCGCCGCGCGGCCCGCCTCCGAGGGCGGGACCAGGGCGTCGTTCACGGCCTCCATCAGGGCGAAGAGGATCTGTTCGTGGACGTAGGCGAGGGCCGGGGCCGGCAGCGCCGAGGCGAAGACGCCGGCGTCCAGGCCCTGCTGGAGCAGCCGGACGCTGTTCTCGCGGACCGGGGTGAGGCGTTCGCGGATGCCCTGCATGGTGACCGTGCGCTGGGCGAGTGCGACGAGCAGCCGGTAGCGGTCGGCGATCTCCCACACCGCGAGCACCGAGCGGGCCACGGCCTCGGCCGGGTCGTCCACCCCTTCGCGGCCCCCGGCGTGCGCGGCCGCCAGCGACTGCACCGCCTCGTCCACCAGTGTGCCGATCAGCGCCTCCCGGCTCGGGAAATGCCCGTACACCGTGCGCCGCACGACTCCGGCGGCGCGCGCGATCTGGTCCATGGAGGCGTCGGGGTCGCGCAGCAGCTCCGCGAGGGCGACGTCGAGGATGCGGCGCCGGTTGGCGTCGGCGCGGCTGTTACCCGTGGTCATGGCAGTCATTCTGCCCTCCTCCCGTACGCGGGTCTCCGGCGACTTGCACAGCGATGCGCAGTGGTGCGCCCCTCGATTTGCACAGCGATGTGCAACGGACGTACATTGCACATGGTTGTGCAAATGCACTCCGCTGTGCAAGTTTCGACGTCGAGGAAGGCGATCCCTGCCATGCGACTCGTGATGAACGAACCGGTCGAGAGGATGGAGGGCCCCTACCGCCGGCGCTGGTGGGCACTCCTCGTCCTCTGCCTGAGCCTGCTGGTCATCGTGATGGCGAACACCGCCCTCACGGTCGCCGCGCCCGACATGACCCGTGACCTCGGGCTCTCCAGCGCCGACCTGCAGTGGGTCATCGACGGCTACACCGTCCCGTACGCCGCGCTGATGCTGCTGCTCGGCGCGATCGGCGACAAGTACAGCCGCCGCGGAGCGCTCGTGCTCGGGCTCGTCGTCTTCGGCGGCGGCGCGGTCGCCGGCTATCTCGCCGGCAGTTCCACGGCGGTCATCGCAGCCCGTGCCGTGATGGGCGTCGGCGCGGCCCTGATCATGCCGGCCACGCTGTCGCTGCTGGCCGCGACCTTCCCGCGGGGCGAGCGCGCCAAGGCGATCACCTTGTGGACCGCCACCGCCGGGCTCGCCATCGCCGCCGGACCGGTCGTCGCCGGCGCGCTGCTGCGCGACCACGGCTGGTCCTCGACCTTCCTGATCAACGTGCCCATCGCGGCCGTCGCGATCGTCGCCGCCTTCGTCCTGATCCCGCCGTCCAAGGCGGGTCACCACGACCGCATCGACTACGTCGGCGGTCTGCTGTCGGTGATCTGGACCGGCGCGCTCGTCTACATGATCATCGAGGGGCCGCACTTCGGCTGGGGCGCCAAGGCCGTCACCGCCGCGGTCGTGGCCGGCGTCGCCCTGATCGCCTTCGTCCTGTGGGAGCTGCGCCACCCGCGCCCGATCCTGGACGTGCGCCGCTTCACCGAGCGCCGCTTCGCCGGCTCCAACCTCGCCGTCGCCCTGTTCTTCCTGGCCGTCTTCGGCGCCTTCTACTACCTCACCCAGCACCTGCAGTTCGTCCTCGGCTACGACGCCCTGGACACCGGCGTGCGGATGCTGCCGCTGGCCGGCGCGGTCTTCGCCGGCTCGGCGCTCACCGGGTACCTCACCCCGCGGGTCGGCATGAAGTGGACGGTGAGCGCGGGCATGGTCGGCGGCACGGCCGCGCTGGCCCTGCTGACCCGGATCGACGCGGGATCGTCGTACGGCGACTTCGTGGCGCCCCTGATCATCCTGGGCCTCGCGATCGGCCTCGCGCTCTCGCCCTGCACCGACGCCATCATGGGCTCCTTCCCGGAGGCCGAACTGGGCGTGGGCGGCGCGGTGAACGACACCTCGCTGGAGCTGGGCGGCTCGCTCGGCATCGCGATCCTCGGCTCCCTGCTCGCCACCTCCTACTCCGACCACCTCGCCGACGCCACGAAGGGCGGCAAGCTGCCCGCCGACGCCCTCGCCACCGCGCAGGACTCCGTCGGCGCCGGGTACGCCGTCGCGCAGGGCATCGGCGACAAGGCCCGCGCGCTGGCCGAGCAGGCGGCGCACGCGAGCAGCCCGCAGCAGGCCGCGCAGCTCAAGGCGCAGGCGCAGCAACTCGCCGAGGGTGCCGGGCAGATGAGCCACGCCGTCGGCTCCTCGTTCGCCGACGCGGTCGCCCACACCAGCCTGGTCGGCGCGGTGATCCTCGGTGTCGGCACGGTGCTCGTCGCGGTGCTGCTGCCGCGCCGGGACAAGGCGGACGCGGAGCAGCCGGCCGACGAGAAGGAAGCGCAGCTCAGCAAGGCGGGCTGAGCGACTCTCACCGAACTCTTAACCGCCTCGACTAGCGTGCCGCGCCGATCACCAGGCGCGGCACGCCCGCGCAGTACAGGAGGCCCGGGGGATGAGCATCGACTGGAACCGGCGGACGTGCGCGCGGCGCGGCCACGTGACCTACGCGCCGGACGACCCCCGGCTGCGGGTGCGGCTGCACGCCGAGACCGCGCTCGGTGAGGTGTGGCGGTGCCTGCGCTGCGGGGACTTCGTGCTCGGCGAGCCGCACGGCTCCGGGCCGGCCGCCGACGCACCGCTGGTGCCCCGCGGAAAGGTGCTGCGGGACCTGTTCATCCTGCGTTTCCTCGCGATCGAACGGGTGCTGCGCGGGGTGTTCATCGTGCTGGTCGCCGCGGCCGTGTGGAAGTTCTCCAACAGCCAGGACGCGGTGCGCCGGCTCTTCGACGACAACCTCGACGTCTTCCGGCCGGTCTTCCGGCACTTCCACTACGACCTCGACCACTCACCGGTCGTCGGCTCCATCCAGAAGGCGTTCGGCTACAAGCACTCCACCCTGCTGCTGGTCGCCGGCCTCCTGCTCGCCTACGCCCTGATCGAGATCGTCGAGGCCGTCGGCCTGTGGTACGCCAAACGCTGGGCGGAGTACCTGACGGTGGTCGCCACCGCGGCCTTCCTCCCGCTGGAGATCTACGAACTCACCGAGCACATCAGCGCGCTGAAGATCGCCACACTGGTCCTGAACATCCTCGCCGTCCTCTACATCGCGCTGGCCAAGCGCCTGTTCGGCCTGCGCGGCGGCCGGCGGGCCTTCGACGAGGAACGCCACAGCGCCTCCCTGCTGGAGGTGGAGGAAGCAGCGGGCGTACCGGTCTGAGCCCGGCGGGTCCGACGAGTCCGCCGAGTCCGGCTCAGCCGTGAACCGGCCGCGTCCGGCTCACGGCCGTGAACCGGCCGCGGACGCGTCCAGGCGCGTCCGTTCCTCCGCGCTCAGCACCAGATCCGCCGCGGCCGCCGAGTCCCGGACGGTCTCCGGGCGGCTCGCTCCCGGGATCGGGATCACGGACGGGGAGCGGGCCAGCAGCCACGCCAGGCAGACCTGCTGCGGGCTGACCCCGCGTTCCCGGGCCACCTCGTGGAACGCGGCGAAGCGCTCCCCGCCCTCCAGCCGTGACGGCCCGTCCAGCGAGCTGCGGGCGATGCCACCGAGCGGGCTCCACGGCAGGAACGCCAGGCCCAGCTCCGTGCAGAGCGCCAGCTCCGGCTCGGCGGCGAGCACGGCGGGGGAGTACTGGTTCTGCACCGACACCAGCCGCTCGCCGAGCATCGCGCGGGCCTGGCGGATCTGCTCGGCGGTGACGTTGGAGATCCCTGCGTACCGGATCTTCCCCTCGTCGAGCAGTTCGCCGAGGACGCCCACCGACTCGGCGAAGGGGACGGCGGGGTCCGGCTTGTGCAGCTGGTACAGGCCGATCGCCTCGACGCCGAGCCTCCGCAGGGACGCCTCGGCCGCGGACCGCACATGGCGCGGCGAGCCGTCGACCGTCCAGCTGCCGTCGGCCGGCCGGCCCCGGCCGCCCTTCGTCGCCACCAGGACGCCGGAGGTGTCACCGCCGTGGGCCGCCAGCGCCCGGGCCACCAGCAGCTCGTTGTGGCCGGGTGCCGCGCCGGGCAGGTGGTAGGAGTCGGCGGTGTCGATCAGGGTCACCCCCGCGTCCAGCGCCGCGTGCACGGTGGCCAGAGCGCGCCCTTCGTCGGGGCGGCCCTCCAGGGACAGCGGCATCGCGCCGAGTCCCACCGCGCTCACCTTCACCTCGCCGAGCCGGCGCATCCGCATGTCAGGCGTCCTTTCCGAGGGTCTCGGCGACCGCGTCCGGCAGCCACTGCCGGACGTGCGAGAAGGGGAAACCGAGCTGCTGCGCCCGGGAGTTGTCCATGCCGTAGAAGCGCGGGAAGGAGAAGGGGGAGAGCGGGCCGGCCTCCACCGGCCGGAACACGGCCCTGCCCTGCGGCAGATGCTCCTCGATGGCCGCACACAGGTCCTGCGTCGTCAGCACTCCGTGCGAGGCCGCGTTGACCGGGCCGGTGAAGTCCTGGCCCACCGCCCAGAACAGGAAGTCGGCGATCTCCTCGACATGGATGTACGTCGCCGGGTGGCCGGCCGGCGCCACCGCGATCGGCTCGCCCGCCGTGATCCGGTCCGCGTAGTGCGTGAGGCGGCCGGTGAAGTCGTCGGCGCCGCCCAGCACATGGGCCACCCGCACCGACGTCCACGGCAGGTCCTGCGCCGCCGCCGCGAACACCGCCTCCGCCTGCCGCTTGCCCTCGCCGTAGTGGGACTCCAGGAACGCCGCGTCGGCCCAGGGGAGCCGGAGGTCCACGGCCACGGTGCGCGGGTCGACGGCGTCCTCCCGGACGGGCGCGGCGGAGTCCTCGTTCTCGTACACCTCGACCGTCGACGTCATCACGTACCGGCGGGTGCGGCCGGTGAACACCCGCCGCGCGATGTCCGCCTGGCGCGGTGTGTAGCAGACCTGGTCGACGACCGCGTCGAAGTCCGCCGTGCCCAGCGCCGCCCGCAGGGCCGCCTCGTCGTCGCGGTCGGCGACGAGCCGGCGGGCGCCCGGCGGGGACGGTGAGGAACCCCGGTTGAGCACCGTCACGCGATCCCCTGCGGCCAGCAGCCGGTCGATGAGCCGCTTGCCGAAATAGCGATTCCCGCCGATGACCAGAACCTCACGCATCCCGTCCCCCATCGAATGGATCAACGCCCATAATTCTTTCGGCACCGATGTCCGTACTGAAGGGGGAACCGTGGGAGTTCCGGCCGCTGCACCAAAAGAACCCCGGCATCTTCGCGCCGCCGCCAACGAAACGTCGGTGGCCCTGGACGCGCTGGACCGGCAGATCCTCGACCTGCTCCAGACCGACGGCCGGATCAAGCTCAGCGAGCTGGGCCGCCGGGTTCGGCTGAGCCCGGCGGCGGTGACCGAACGGGTCCGGCGGCTGGAGGCAGCCGGGGTCGTCACCGGCTACGGCGCCCGCGTGGCCCCGGCCCGCCTCGGCTACGGCATCCAGGCCTTCATCCGGGTGAACCCGCACGGCGGCTACACCCTCACCCATCCCAGGACCCTGGAGGTCACCGGCCGCCCGGAGATCACCGAGGTGCACCACGTCGTCGGCGAGGACTGCTGGATCCTGAAGGCCGCCGTGGAGGACACCGGCCACCTGGAGGAGGTGCTGGCGCAGATCTCGGCCCTCGGCCGGACCACCACCTCGATCGTGCTGTCCTCCCCGGTGGCGCACAAGCCGCTCCTGCCGCGCTTGCCTTGACGTCGGCGTCAAGGCATACGGTCGCGGACATGCGAATCGGCGAGCTGGCCGCACGGGCCGGGACCACCACGCGCACGCTGCGGTACTACGAGGCACGGGGCCTGCTGCCCGCGCGCCGCGACGAGCACGGGCACCGCAGCTACGACGACGGCGACCTGCGGCTGCTGGAGCAGATCCGCACGCTGCAGGACTTCGGGTTCGAGCTGGAGGAGACCCGGCCGTTCGTGGAGTGCCTGCGCGCCGGGCACCCCGAGGGGGACTCGTGCCCGGCGTCGGTCGCGGTCTACCGGCGCAAGCTGGCCGAGCTGGACGCCCTGATCGGCGAGCTGAGCGGGGTGCGCGCGAGTGTCGCCGCCCAGCTGGCGCGGGCCGAGCAGGCGCTGGGCGAGCTGGCCGTCGAGGCGCTGGTTCCGGGGGGTCCGGAGCCGCGGTGCGAGCTGGGAGGGCAGAGGAAATGATCAAGACGGACGGCGTGACCGAGGTGACGGACGCGGATTTCGCGGACGAGGTGCTGCGGGCGGACCTGCCGGTGCTGGTGCAGTTCACGGCCGAATGGTGCGGGCCGTGCCGGCAGCTCGCCCCCGTGCTCCGCGCCCTCGCCGCCGAGGAGGGCGAGCGGATCAAGATCGTGCAGATCGACGTGGACCGCAACCCGGCGACGACGATCGGATACGGCGTGATGGCCACGCCGACCCTGCTGGTCTTCTCCGGCGGTGAACCGGTGAAGTCGATGGTGGGCGCCCGGCCCAAGCGGCGGCTGCTCCAGGAGCTCGACGACGTGCTCTGAGCACTCCGCGCCCCGGATACCGGAAATCCCCCGAGCAATTGTGCTCGGGGGATTTCTTTCGCTATATTTGTTCATTCGCGACTTCCCTTGGGGGAGGTCACGAAGAGGCTTAAGTGAGCACAGTATATCCGGGCGGGAGCGGAATTGTCAAACACCGAATTTCCGGACGATGAATTGCGGCACGAGCAGGAATTCATCGACGGGTTGTACGCGCGCGTGGACGCGCTGCGCGGAGACACCGAGACCGCCGTCCAGGACGCGCTCGCGCAGGGCGACAAGCCCATGCAGGCCCGCCTGGAACGGGACATCCTCGTCGCCGAACGCTCGGGGCTGCTCGCCGCGCTGAACGCGGTGGACGGTTCCCTGTGCTTCGGCCGGATCGACTTCACCGACGGCACCGGCCACCACATCGGCCGGATCGGGCTGCGCGAGGACGACACCGAGCGCACCCCGATCCTGATCGACTGGCGCGCCGAGGTGGCCCGGCCGTTCTACGTGGCCACCGGGCACACCCCGATGGGCCTGCGCCGCCGCCGGCACATCGCCACCGAGGGACGCGCCGTCACCGCCCTGCACGACGAGTTCCTCGACGTGCGGGACCAGGAGCGCACCGGCCACGAGGACCCCAGCGGCGACGCCGTGCTGCTGGCCGCGCTGAACTCCGCGCGCACCGGCCGCATGAGCGACATCGTGCAGACCATCCAGGCCGAACAGGACGAGATCATCCGCGCGCCCCACCGCGGGGTGCTGGTCGTCGAGGGCGGCCCCGGCACCGGCAAGACGGCCGTCGCCCTGCACCGCGCCGCCTACCTCCTCTACGAGCACCGCGAACTGCTCGCCAAGCGGGCCGTGCTGATCGTCGGCCCGAACCCGGCCTTCCTCGGCTACATCGGGGAGGTGCTGCCCTCCCTGGGCGAGACCGGCGTACTGCTCGCCACGGTCGGCGAGCTGTTCCCCGGCGTGAAGGCGACGGCCACGGACACCCCCGATGCGGCCGCGGTGAAGGGCCGCGCCGAGATGGCCGACGTGCTCGCCGCCGTCGTACGCGACCGGCAGGCGCTGCCCGACCCGGTCATCGCGATCGAGCACGACCGCGAGGTCCTCATGCTCGACGACGGCCTGGTGAACGTCGCCCGGGAGAAGACCCGCGCCGCCGAGCTGCCGCACAACGCGGCCCGCGAGTACTTCGAGGGCCACATCCTCAACACCCTGACCGAGCTGTACGCCGAGCGCGTCGGCACCGACCCCTACGACGGCTCCAGCCTGCTCGACGCGGCCGACATCACCCAGATCCGCGACGAACTCGCCGAGAACCCCGAGGTCTGGGCGGCCGTCGACCGGCTGTGGCCGGTGCTCACCCCGCAGCGCCTGGTCGCCGACTTCCTCGCCGAGCCGGAGGGTCATCTGAGCGAGACGGACGCGGCCGCGATCCGCCGCCCGGTCACCCGGGCCTGGACCACCGCCGACGTGCCCCTGCTGGACGAGGCCGCCGAACTCCTCGGCGAGGACGACCGGCGGGCCCGCGCCCGCGCCGAGCGGGAACGCGAGACGCAGATCGCCTACGCGCAGGGCGTCCTCGACGTCTCCTACGCCTCCCGGACGTACGAGTTCGAGGACAAGGAGGAGGACGACCCGGAGTCCTCCGAGGTGCTGTCCGCGCACGACATCATCGACGCCGAGCGTTTCGCCGAACGCCAGGAGGAGGCCGACCACCGCTCCGCCGCGGAGCGGGCCGCGGCCGACCGCACCTGGGCGTTCGGGCACATCATCGTCGACGAGGCGCAGGAGCTGTCGCCGATGGCGTGGCGGCTGCTGATGCGCCGCAGCCCGACCCGTTCGATGACCCTGGTCGGCGACCCGGTGCAGACCGCCGAAGCGGCCGGTGTCGGCTCCTGGCAGGACATCCTCGCGCCCTACGTCGAGGACCGCTGGGAGCACACCCGCCTCGGCGTCAACTACCGCACCCCGGCGGAGATCATGGAGCTGGCGGCGGCGGTCGTGCGTGCCGGGCACCCCGGCTTCGAACCCCCGCAGTCTGTGCGCTCCACCGGCGTACGGCCCTGGGTACGCGGCACCGACGACCTGCCCGGCGCCGTGGAGAAGGCCGTCGCCGAACTCACCCCGGCGGAGGGCCGGCTCGCCGTCATCGCGCCGCGCGCGCTGCACCGCCGCCTCGCCGCCCGGCTGGACGGCGTCACGGCCGGCGCGGAGCCCGACCTGACACGGACCGTCGTCCTGCTCGACCCGCGCCAGGCCAAGGGCCTGGAGTTCGACTCCGTCCTGGTCGTCGAGCCCGGCGACTACGGCACGAGCGACCTGTACGTCGCCCTCACCCGCGCCACCCAGCGCCTCGGTATCCTGCACACCGGGGAGCTGCCGCAGGGCATGGCCGAAGCGGCCCGCTGACGCACGCCCCGCCGGGTCCGGACCCTTCGGCCCGGCCTCGGCGGGGTTCTTGCCACCGGCGCGCACCCGCCCGCGTGCGCAGCCCAGGGGTCGTGACCTGCCGTCGACCGGGGCGTTCGGGCAGGCCGCGTGTCGGTCAGGCAGGCCGCAGCCACACCGTGGCCAGGGGCGGGAGGGTCAGGCGGATGCTCGCGGGGCGGCCGTGGCAGCCCTGTGGCTCCGGCTTGACCGGGTCGGGGCCGGTGACGTCGCTGCCGCCGTAGCGGGCCGCGTCCGTGTTGATCACCTCGTGCCAGGCGGGGACGTCGTCGGGCACGCCGAGGCGGTAGTCGGGGCGGACCACGGGTGCGAAGTTCGACACCGCGAGCAGCGGGCTGCCGTCCGCGTCGTGGCGCAGGAACGCGAAGACGTTGTCCTCGGCCGCGTCGCCGACGATCCACTGGAAACCGTCCGGGTGGATGTCCCGCTGCCACAGTGCCGGAGTGGACCGGTAGCGGTCGTTCAGGTCGCGGACCAGGTCCAGCACGCCCCGGTGGTCGGGCTCGGCGCCGTAGGACGGGTCGAGGAGCCACCAATCCGGGCCGCGCTCCTCGGACCACTCCGAGCCCTGCGCGAACTCCTGCCCCATGAACAGCAGTTGCTTGCCCGGGTGGGCCCACATGAAGGCCAGATAGGCGCGCAGGTTGGCGCGCTGCTGCCACCAGTCGCCCGGCATCTTCGACACCAGCGACCGCTTGCCGTGCACCACCTCGTCGTGGCTGATCGGCAGCACGTAGTTCTCGCTGTACGCGTACACCATCGAGAACGTCATCTCGTGGTGGTGGTACCTGCGGTGGATCGGGTCATGGCTCACGTACTGCAGCGAGTCGTGCATCCAGCCCATGTTCCACTTCAGCCCGAAGCCGAGGCCGCCGAAGCCGCTCGGGCCCTTGTGGTGCGTGGCCCGGGTGACCCCGTCCCAGGCCGTGGACTCCTCCGCGACGGTCACCACGCCCGGCACCCGCCGGTACAGGGTCGCGTTCATCTCCTGCAGGAACGCCACCGCGTCCAGGTTCTCCCGGCCGCCGTACTGGTTGGGCGTCCACTGGCCGGACTCGCGCGAGTAGTCCAGGTAGAGCATGGAGGCGACGGCGTCCACCCGCAGGCCGTCGATGTGGAACTCCTCGCACCAGTACACCGCGTTGGCGACCAGGAAGTTGCGGACCTCGTTGCGGCCGTAGTCGAACTCCAGCGTCCCCCAGTCCGGGTGGGCGGCCCGCAGTGGGTCGGAGTGCTCGTACAGCGGCCGCCCGTCGAACTCCGCCAGCGCCCACTCGTCCCGCGGGAAGTGCGCCGGCACCCAGTCCATGATCACGCCGATGCCGGCCTGGTGCAGCCTGTCCACCAGGTACCGGAAGTCGTCCGGAGTGCCGAGCCGGGCCGTCGGCGCGTAGAAGCCGGTGACCTGGTAGCCCCAGGAGCCGCCGAAGGGGTGCTCGGCGACCGGCATCAGCTCCACGTGCGTGAACCCGAGGTCCTTGACGTACGCCGGCAGCTGCTCCGCCAGCTCACGGTAGGTCAGCCCGGGCCGCCAGGACGCGAGATGGACCTCGTACACCGAGAACGGCGCCTCGTGCGCGGGCACCTCCGGCCGCCGCGCCAGCCACTCCGCGTCGTTCCACTCGTAGTCCGAGGACGTGATGATCGACGCCGTCTCCGGCGGGACCTGGGTGCGCCGGGCCAGCGGGTCCGCGCGCAGCGTCTTCGAACCGTCCGGCCGCGTGATCTCGAACTTGTACAGCTCGCCCTCGCCGACCCCCGGTACGAACAGCTCCCACACCCCGGTGGAGCCCAGGGAGCGCATCGGGAAGGCGGTGCCGTCCCAGTAGTTGAAGGTGCCGGCCACCCGCACCCCGCGCGCGTTCGGCGCCCACACCGAGAAGCGGGTGCCGGCCACGCCCTGGTGCGTCGTCGGGTGCGCGCCGAGCACCTCCCACAGCTGCTCGTGCCGGCCCTCGCCGATCAGATGCAGGTCCAGGTCACCGAGCGTGGGCAGGAAACGGTAGGCGTCCTCGGTCTCCAGCACGGTGTCGCGGTACGCCACCAGCAGCCGGTACGCCGGAACCTCCCGCAGCGGCAGCAGGCCCGAGAAGAAGCCGTCCCCGTCCGGGTGCAGCTCGGCGCGCACCCCGTCGGCGACAACGGTGACGGACTGGGCGTAGGGCCGCAGCGCCCGCACGAGCACGCCGCCGGCGGCCGGATGGGCGCCGAGCACCGTGTGCGGGTCGTGGTGCGTCCCGGCGAGCAGCCGCTCGCGGTCCCCGTCGTCCAGGGCGGGGGCGAGGGGGACGGGGACGGTGACCTCCGGCTCCGCGCCGGGCGCCGCCGCCTTCCGCGGCACCTCGGGGGCCGGGGCGGTCGTCGCCGCCGCGCCCTCGGCCGGGGCCGTCTGCCGCACGGTCTCCTCGGCCGGGGCCGTCTTCTTCACCGCCTTCGCGGCCGTCGTCTTCTTGGCGGCCTTCTTGGCCTTCTTCGGATCCGAACCGCTGGACTGTCGACGGGGGGTCACGGGGGAGCCTCCTGGAAGGGGACGTCGGTCGGAGGGCGGGCCGGTCAGCTCGGGTCGGGCACGGCGGCGAGGTGCTCGATCGCCGCCATCGGCACCGGCAGCCAGTCGGGGCGGTGCCGGGCCTCGTAGACGACCTCGTAGATCGCCTTGTCGGTCTCGAAGGCGCGCAGCAGCACCGGGTCCGTGCGCGGGTCGAAGCCGCTCGCCTCGGCGTATCCGGTGCAGTACGCGGCGCGGCAGGCGCGCGCCCACTCGGGCGCCGGCGTCTTCGCCGAGTGCGCGGCGTAGTCGAAGGAGCGCAGCATGCCCGCCACGTCCCGCACCACCGGCTGCGGCATCCGCCGCTCGGCCAGCGGCCGGGCCGGTTCGCCCTCGAAGTCGATCAGGGCCCAGTCCCCGGCGGGGGAGCGCAGGCACTGCCCCAGGTGCAGATCGCCGTGCGCGCGTTGCGCGGTCCAGGTGTGCCCCTCGGCGGCCAGGTCGGCCAGCGCCTCGAAAGCGGTCCGCAGCCCCGGCGCGTACGGGCCGAGCACCGGCACCTGCTGTACGGCGCTCTCCAGCCGCTCGATCATGCCGTGGACCAGCGGCTCCAGCTGTGCGTGACCGAGCGTGACGGTCGGCAGCGCCCGGGCCAGCGCCATGTGCACCTCGGCCGTGGCGCGGCCCAGCTCGCGCGCCTCGGCGGCGAAGTCCTCGCCCTTGGCCAGCTGCCGCAGCGCCAGTTCCCAGCCGTCGGCCGCGCCCTGCACGAAGGGCTGGAGCACACCGAGGACGTAGGGCTCGCCGGCCTGGTCCGTCATGTCCTGCGGGTCCGCCTCGATCCACGCGACCGGCGCGGGCACCCGGGCGCAGCCCTCGCGGGCCAGGGCCAGCGGCAGTTCCAGATCGGGGTTGACACCGGGGACGACCCGGCGCAGCACTTTCAGGATGAACGTGTCCCCGTAGACGACGGACGAGTTCGACTGCTCGGCCGTCATCACGCGGGGCACCAGACCGGGGCGTATCTCCGGCTCGGGGACCCGCTCGAAACGCAGCCCGCCGATGCGGGCCTGGGAGCGCAGAGCCTCCAGGAGCACATCGGCGGGCCGGGGGTCGTACAGGGCGTCGTACACCGTGCGTCCGGTGAGCGGGCCGTCGGTGACATGGCCTATCAGCGCGGGCGCCAGCCGGGGCGGCAGCGCCTCGCGCGCGCCTATGAGCAGCTGGTAGCAGTCCCCGGGGTGGGTGTCGGCGGCGCCCAGGGTGCGCGGCTGGTGGGCCCGCACCAGCAGGTGGTACAGGCCCAGGCGGCCGGACGCCGGGAGCAGCTCGGTGGCCGCGACCAGCGAGAAGCCGGTGACGGGGCGGCCCTTCCCCGCGAACCAGCGCTGCCTCGGCAGCCACTCGCGCAACAGCGGATCCAGTGACGCGAGCAGGCCGGGGCTGGTGGTACCCGAGACGGTGACCGTTTCCGCCATGGCGTCACGTCCTTTCCCCGGGGGAGGGGGTGCGGGTGGGGGGCTTACTCTTGCGTGCCCCGGGCGGGGCGGGAGAAACCGCCCCGCCCCGGGTTCTAGGCGCCGCCGTCCTTGCGCAGCCGGAACCAGTAGAAGCCGTGGCCTGCGAGCGTGAGCAGGTACGGCAGCTCCCCGATGGCCGGAAAGCGCACCCCGCCGAACAGCTCGACCGGGTGCCGTCCCTCGAACCGCTGCAGGTCCAGCTCGGTGGGCTGGGCGAAGCGGGAGAAGTTGTGCACGCACAGCACGAGGTCGTCCTCGTACTCGCGCAGGAACGCCAGCACCGCCGGGTTCGACGACGGCAGCTCGGTGTAGGACCCCAGTCCGAAGGCGGTGTTCTGCTTGCGGATCTCGATCATGCGGCGGGTCCAGTGCAGCAGCGACGAGGGCGACGCCATGGACGCCTCGACATTGGTGACCTGGTAGCCGTAGACCGGGTCCATGATCGTGGGCAGGAACAGCCGCCCGGGGTCGCTGGAGGAGAAACCGGCGTTGCGGTCCGGCGTCCACTGCATCGGCGTGCGCACGCTGTCGCGGTCGCCGAGCCAGATGTTGTCACCCATGCCGATCTCGTCGCCGTAGTACAGGATGGGCGAGCCGGGCAGGGACAGCAGCAGCGCGGTGAACAGCTCGATCTGGTTGCGGTCGTTGTCCAGCAGTGGCGCGAGCCGGCGGCGGATGCCGATGTTGGCCCGCATCCGCGGGTCCTTGGCGTACTCCGCGTACATGTAGTCGCGCTCTTCGTCGGTGACCATCTCGAGCGTCAGCTCGTCGTGGTTGCGCAGGAAGATGCCCCACTGGCAGCCCGAGGGGATCGCCGGGGTCTTGGCCAGGATCTCCGAGACGGGGTAGCGCGACTCGCGGCGCACGGCCATGAAGATGCGCGGCATCACCGGGAAGTGGAACGCCATGTGGCACTCGTCGCCGCCGGACTCGAAGTCGCCGAAGTAGTCCACGACGTCCTCCGGCCACTGGTTGGCCTCCGCGAGGATCACCGTGTCCGGGTACTGGGCGTCGATCTCCTTGCGCACCCGCTTCAGGAACTCGTGCGTGGCGGGCAGGTTCTCGCAGTTCGTGCCCTCCTCCGCGTAGAGGTACGGCACCGCGTCCAGCCGGAAGCCGTCGATGCCCAGGTCCAGCCAGAACCGCAGCGCGGAGATCATCTCCTCCTGCACGGCCGGGTTCTCGTAGTTCAGGTCCGGCTGGTGGGAGAAGAACCGGTGGAAGAAGTACTGCTTGCGCACCGGATCGAAGGTCCAGTTCGACACCTCGGTGTCGACGAAGATGATCCGCGCGTCCTGGTACTGCTTGTCGTCGTCGGCCCACATGTAGTAGTCGCCGTAGGGCCCGTCGGGGTTGGCGCGCGACTCCTGGAACCACGGGTGCTGGTCGCTGGTGTGGTTCATCACGAAGTCGATGATCACGCGCATGCCGCGCTGGTGGGCGGCGTCCACGAACTCCACGAAGTCCGCCAGGTCACCGAACTCGGGCAGCACCGAGGTGTAGTCGGCGACGTCGTAGCCGCCGTCCCGCAGGGGCGACTTGAAGAAGGGCGGCAGCCACAGGCAGTCGACGCCCAGCCACTGCAGATAGTCGAGTTTGGCGGTCAGGCCCTTGAGGTCGCCGACGCCGTCGCCGTTGCTGTCCTGGAAGGAGCGGACGAGGACCTCGTAGAAGACGGCACGCTTGAACCAGTCGGGGTCCCGGTCCTTCGCCGGGGTGTCCTCGAAGGTGTCCGGGACGGGTTCGTTGACGATCATTTTGTGGGTGACCCTCCGGTCTGCGGGATGGACGGTCGCAGGACGGTGAAGACATGCGCGGGCCTCAGGCCCGGTTCGAGTCGCACGTAGTTGGCCCTGCCCCAGTGATAGGTCTCGCCGGTGAGCTCATCGCGCACCAGCGTCATCTCGTGCCAGTCCAGGCCGAGTTGCGGCATGTCCAACGAGACCGTGGCCTCCTGGGTGTGGTGGGGATCGAGGTTCGCCACCACCAGAACCGTGTTCGAACCGCTCCGCTTCGAGTACGCGATGACGGCGTCCTGGTCGGCGTGGTGGAAGTGCACGTCACGCAGCTGCTTGAGGGCCGGGCTGCGGCGCCGGATCTCGTTCAGCCGGGTGATCAGCGGGGCGATGGTGCGGCCCTCGCGCTCGGCCCCCTCCCAGTCACGGGGCCTGAGCTGGTACTTCTCCGAGTTCAGATACTCCTCGCTGCCCGGTTTCAGCGGGGTGTTCTCGCACAGCTCGTAGCCGGAGTAGATGCCCCAGGTGGGGGAGAGGGTCGCGGCCAGCACCGCACGCACCTCGAAGGCGGGCCGCCCGCCATGCTGGAGATAGGCGTGCAGGATGTCCGGGGTGTTGGCGAAGAAGTTCGGCCGCATGTAGGAGGCCGCCTCGCCGGACAGCTCGGTGAGGTACTCCGTCAGCTCCTGCTTGTCGTTGCGCCAGGTGAAGTAGGTGTACGACTGCTGGAAGCCGATCTGGGCCAGGGTGTGCATCATCGCCGGGCGGGTGAACGCCTCGGCCAGGAAGATCACGTCCGGGTCGGAGGCGTTGATGTCACCGATCACGCGCTCCCAGAACACCACCGGCTTGGTGTGCGGGTTGTCGACGCGGAAGATCCGCACCCCGTGGTCCATCCAGTACCGCAGCACCCTGATGGTTTCGGCCACCAGGCCGTCCATGTCGGCGTCGAAGGCGATCGGGAAGATGTCCTGGTACTTCTTCGGCGGGTTCTCGGCGTAGGCGATCGTCCCGTCGGGGCGGTGATGGAACCACTCCGGGTGCTTCTGCACCCACGGATGGTCGGGGGAGCACTGGAGCGCGAAGTCCAGCGCGATCTCCAGACCGTGCGAGCGGGCCCGCTCCACGAACCAGTCGAAGTCCTCGATCGTGCCCAGCCGCGGGTGGACCGTGTCGTGGCCGCCCTCCGGGGAGCCGATCGCCCACGGCACGCCCACGTCGTCCGGCTCGGCGGTGAGGGTGTTGTTCCTGCCCTTGCGGAAGGTCGTGCCGATGGGGTGGACCGGCGGCAGATAGACGACGTCGAAGCCCATCGCGGCGATCTTCGGCAGCCGCCGGGCGGCGGTGCGGAAGGTGCCGTGCGGCTGCTCCGGCGTGCCCTCCGAGCGCGGGAAGAACTCGTACCAGGACCCGAACAGCGCCCGCTCCCGCTCCACCTGCAGCGGCAGGGGGTCGGAGGCGGTGACCAGGTCGCGCAGCGGATGCGCGGCCAGCACCGCGTCCACCTCCGGGGTCAGCGCGGCCGCCAGCCGGGAGGCGGAGGGCCGGGCCTCGTCGCGCAGGGCGGCGGCGGCCTCCCGCAGGACGGCCCGCTGCTCGCCGCTCAGGGGCTCCGCGGCCCGCTCGTACAGCCGTGCGCCCTCCTCCAGGACCAGCTCGGTGTCCATGCCGGCCGGAATCTTGATCTTGGCGTGGTGACGCCAGGTGGTGACGGGGTCGCTCCACGCCTCCACGGTGTACGTCCACCGGCCGGGCGCCCCGGCGGTCACCGTGGCCCCCCAGCGGTCCGTGCCGGGCGCCAGCTCCCGCATCGGCGTCCAGGGGCCCGCACGGCCGTCGGGGTCCCTCAGGACGACATTGGCGGCGACGGCGTCATGGCCCTCACGGAACACCGTGGCCGAGATCTCGAACGACTCACCGGTCACCGCCTTGGCGGGACGGCGGCCGTGCTGGACGACCGGGCGGACGTCCAGCACGGGTATCCGGCCGACGGCCGTGGCCGGCGCGGACCGGGTGGGCACGGCGGTGCGCGCGGCCGCGTCCGGGGGTGACTTCGGTGGTGCGGCGGTGCTCGGGGACGGAGGTGCTGACGAGTGGTGCGTGGCGGGCATGACCGCTCCTGTCCGCGTCAACGTGGGTGGGCGGATGGCTGTGGGGAGGTCTGGTCTGCAGTTGTGCCAAGAGGGGTACCCCGGTAACTACCGGAGGAGCCTTCCCACACTCTTCTGGTGGGCAATCCGGCACTTTGTTAACTACTCACGCGTATGTCTACGCAGAAGACCGGATCGTTTCCAGCCGGGTGTCCACACACCGGGTCGATTCAGGCCGAACGGGGGTCAGCGGGCCCGGTCCCCGGCGAGGCGGGCACCCGCGCCGGTACCGTCGTAAGGGACGAGCCGGCACATCCCGGTGTGCCGGCGGCAGCCACTCGCGTCGAGGTGACTTGTGAAGGCGATCCGTCGATTCACCGTCCGACCCGTCCTCCCCGAACCCCTGCGTCCGCTCAGCGACCTGGCGCGTAATCTGCGCTGGTCGTGGCATACGGAGACCCGTGACCTGTTCCAGTCGGTGGACCCCGAGCAGTGGGCCGCGTCCGGCGGCGACCCGGTCCGGCTGCTGGGCAGCGTGCGCGCCGCCCGGCTGGCGGAACTGGCCCAGGACCGCCGCTTCCTGCGCCGCCTCACCGCGGTCGCCGGAGATCTGCACGACTATGTGAGCGGCGACCGCTGGTACCAGGCCCAGTCCGGCGACCTGCCGGCCGCCGTCGCCTACTTCTCGCCCGAGTTCGGCATCACCGCCGCACTGCCCCAGTACTCCGGCGGTCTCGGCATCCTGGCCGGCGACCACCTCAAATCGGCCAGCGACCTCGGCGTCCCGCTGATCGGGGTGGGGCTGCTCTACCGGCACGGCTACTTCCGGCAGACCCTGTCCCGGGAGGGCTGGCAGCAGGAGCACTACCCCGTGCTCGACCCCAACGAGCTGCCGGTGACCCTGCTGGAGGAGGCCGACGGCACCCCCGCCCAGGTCTCCCTCGCCCTGCCCGGCGGCCGCTCGCTGCTCGCCCGGATCTGGGTCGCCCAGGTCGGGAGGGTGCCGCTGCTGATGCTGGACTCCGACGTCGAGGAGAACGACCTCGGCGAGCGCGGCGTCACCGACCGGCTCTACGGCGGCGGCAGCGAGCACCGGCTGCTGCAGGAGATGCTGCTCGGGATAGGGGGTGTCCGGGCGGTACGGACGTACTGCCGGCTGACCGGGCATCCGGACCCGGAGGTCTTCCACACCAACGAGGGGCACGCCGGGTTCCTCGGCCTGGAACGCATCGCCGAGCTGTGCGACACCGGCCTGGACTTCGACTCCGCGCTGGAGTCGGTGCGGGCCGGCACGGTGTTCACCACGCACACGCCCGTCCCGGCCGGCATCGACCGCTTCGACCGCGAACTCCTCGCCCGGCACTTCGGGCCCGACGCGGAGCTGCCGCGCATCGACGTCGACCGGGTGCTGCGGCTCGGCATGGAGACGTACCCGGGCGGCGAGCCGAACCTGTTCAACATGGCCGTGATGGGGCTGCGGCTCGCCCAGCGCGCCAACGGCGTGTCGCTGCTGCACGGCCGCGTGAGCCGGGAGATGTTCTCCGGACTGTGGCCGGGATTCGACCCCGAGGAGGTGCCGATCACCTCCGTGACCAACGGAGTGCACGCGCCGACCTGGGTGGCGCCCGAGGTGTTCCGGCTCGGCGCCCGGCAGATCGGCGCGCAACGCGCCGAGGACGCGCTGACCGTGGGCGGCTCCGACCGCTGGGACTCCGTCGCGGACATCTCCGACCAGGAGATCTGGGAACTGCGCCGGGATCTGCGCGAGCAGCTGGTGACCGAGGTACGGCAGCGGCTGTGGGCGTCGTGGCGGCAGCGGGGCGCGGGCGCGGCGGAACTGGGCTGGATCGACGGCGTCCTCGACCCGGACGTGCTGACCATCGGGTTCGCGCGGCGGGTGCCGTCGTACAAGCGGCTGACGCTGATGCTGCGGGACCGGGACCGGCTGATGGAGCTGCTGCTGCACTCCGAGCGGCCGATCCAGATCGTCGTCGCGGGCAAGGCGCATCCGGCCGACGACGGGGGCAAGCGGCTGGTGCAGGAGCTGGTCCGGTTCGCCGACGATCCGCGGGTGCGGCACCGGCTGGTCTTCCTGCCGGACTACGGCATGGCGATGGCGCAGAAGCTGTACCCCGGGTGCGACGTCTGGCTGAACAACCCGCTGCGGCCGCTGGAGGCCTGCGGCACCTCCGGGATGAAGGCCGCGCTGAACGGCTGCCTGAACCTGTCCGTGCTGGACGGATGGTGGGACGAGTGGTTCCAGCCCGACTTCGGCTGGGCCATCCCCACGGCCGACGGCGCCGGCACCGATACCGACCGGCGGGACGATCTGGAGGCGGCCGCGCTGTACGAGCTGCTGGAGCAGCGGATCGCTCCGCGGTTCTACGAGCGCGGGCGGGGCGGGCTGCCGGACCGGTGGATCGAGATGGTCCGGCAGACGCTGACGCACCTCGGGCCGAAGGTGCTGGCGGGACGCATGGTGCGGGAGTACGTGGAGCGGCTGTACGCGCCGGCGGCGCAGGCGCACCGGGTGCTGCGGCCGCAGGTGGCGCGGGAGCTCGCGGAGTGGAAGGCGCGCGTCCGCGGGGCCTGGCCTGCGGTGTCCGTGGACCACGTGGAGACGTCGGCGACCAGCGCGACGGCGGAGCTGGGGACGACGCTGACCCTGCGGGTGCGGGTGCAGCTCGGTGATCTCGGGCCGGACGACGTGGAGGTGCAGGTCGTCTCCGGGCGGGTGGACGCGGAGGATCGCATCACCGGGGGGACGGCCGTCCCGCTGAAGCCGGTGGGCGGGCCGGACGCGGAGGGGCGGTGGAACTACGAGGGGCCGCTGTCGCTGGAGCGGACCGGGCCCTACGGGTACACCGTGCGCATCCTGCCGTCGCATCGGCTGCTGGCGGCCGGGGCGGAACTGGGGCTGGTGACTGTGCCGGCGGAGGAGATGGGGGAGGGCGGGGTGTTGTTGCGGTAGGGGTACCTGCGGCGCGGTGCCCGCGGCGCCGGGTGCGTCGAAGGCGGGGGGCCGGGGCGGTCAAGCGCCCCGAAGGGGCGCGGGGAACTGCGCGACCAGCCACAACGTACCCGCTGACGACGTACGACCCGGCGCCGCAGGCAACCGGCTAGGACTCGTCCTGGGGGGCGACGAGTTTGCGCAGTACCGTGCCGCAGCGGTGGGCGTAGGCGTGCTGGAAGGCTCGGGTGGCCGCGCCGCCCGCCTTGGCGTACCACTTCGCCGGGCGGCTGAAGGCGGCCACCGTCAGCCAGACCGTGCCGTCTCCTGTGCGGTCGACGATGAAGGCCTCCTCGCCGCATTCGGGATGGCCGGGGAGGGTGCCGTAGGCCCAGCCGGCCCGGCGGGGCTCGTCCGTCGTCCAGACGATGCGGCACGGGGCCTTGATCATGCCGGCGAGGGTGACGGTGACGTCGACGCCCTCGGCGGCGCGGTCCGCGCTCGCGTCGATGCCCACGCCCAGTTCCCGGTGCATCTCCCAGGTGAGGACCGCGTCGGCGGCCCGGCGGAAGACCGCCTCGCCCTCGCCGAGGCGGGTACGCACGTGCAGGGGGCGGAAGCCGGGCGGGCAGGCGGCGAGGTCCTCGCGGGTCGCGCCGACCGCCTCGTACGTGAAGGACATGGGGCCCAAGCGTACGGCGGCACCCGGAACCCGTGGGTTCCGGGTGCCGCCGGGTTGCGCTAGTTGACGTTGACCGCCGTCCAGGCGGCTGCGACCGCCTTGTACTCGGCGCTGGTGGAGCCGTACAGCGCCGATGCCGCGTTCAGGGTCGCCGTGCGGGCGGCCTTGTAGTTGGTCGTGGACGTCATGTACGTGGTGAGCGCCTTGTACCAGATCTGCAGCGCCTTGGCGCGGCCGATGCCGGTGACGGCCGAGCCGTTGTAGGTCGGCGAGTTGTAGCTGACGCCGTTGATCGTCTTGGCGCCGCTGCCCTCCGACAGGAGGTAGAAGAAGTGGTTGGCGACACCGGACGAGTAGTGCACGTCCAGGTTGCCGACCGAGGAGGACCAGTAGTCGGCGGAGCCGCCGTCCTTGCTGGGCTTGTCCATGTAGCGCAGCGGGGTGCCGTCGCCGTTGATGTTGATCTTCTCGCCGATGAGGTAGTCACCGGGGTCGGAGGCGTTGTTCGCGAAGAACTCCACGCCCGTGCCGAAGATGTCGGAGGTGGCCTCGTTCAGGCCGCCCGACTCGCCCGAGTAGTTCAGGCCGGCGGTGTTGGAGGTGACGCCGTGGCTCATCTCGTGGCCCGCGACGTCGAGCGAGGTCAGCGGGTCGGCGTTGCCGGAGCCGTCGCCGTAGGTCATGCAGAAGCAGCTGTCGTCCCAGAAGGCGTTCACGTAGGCGTTGCCGTAGTGGACGCGGGAGTAGGCGCCGACGCCGTTGTTCTTGATGCCGCTGCGGCCGAAGGTGCTCTTGTAGAAGTCCCAGGTCTCGGCCGCGCCGTAGGCGGCGTCGGCGGCCGCGGTCTGGTCGGAGGACGAGGTGGAGGCGGTGCCCGTGCCGAAGACGTTGGTCGAGTTGGCCACCAGGGTGCCCGTACCGGACGTCTTGCGCGCCAGGTTGTAGGTCTTGTGGTTGCCCCGCGCGGTGTCGGTGAGCTGGTACGTGGAGCCCGACTGCACGGAGTTGAGGCTGACCGTGCCGGAGTACAGCGTCTTGCCGGTCGCGTTCTCGATGCCCTGGTACTCGAAGAGCTTCTTGCCGGTGGCCGCGTCGGTGATGACGTGCAGCTGGTTCGGGGTGCCGTCGTCCTGCAGGCCGCCGACGATCGTCTCGTAGGCGAGGACCGGCTTGCCGGTCGCCGCCCAGATCACCTTGCGGGAGGAGTCGGCGGCGGTCCTCTGCGAGCCGGCCGCCCGGGCGGCGGTCAGCGCCTGCGTCTCGGCCTTGGCCGGCGTCAGGGCCGGGGTGAGCGAGGCGACCTTGATGGTGGCGTTGACGGCCTTGGTGACGCCCTTGGCCGCACCGGACGCCGCCTGGTGCACGATGAGGTCGCCGCCGAGGACCGGCAGGCCGCCGTAGGTGCGCTCGTAGCGGGTGTGCGTGGTGCCGTCGGCGTCTCTGACGACGTCCTTGACGATCAGCTTCTCCTGGGCGCCGAGGCCTATCTGCCGGGCGGTGCTCGCGGCGTCGGCCTGCTTCTCCTGGATGAGGGAGGCGTGGACGGCCGGGGACAGCTGCGCCGGGGCGGCCGCAAGCGGGGCCGACGTCTGGGCGGCTGCGGAACCGGTGGTCAGACCGGTGGTGAGAAGGGCTCCGGCCGCGACGGCGGTGGCGATGGCCAGAGTGGTGCGCTTGTGACGCGCGAAGGGGCTGGACACACAAGCTCCTTGTGGGGGAGACCGGCCGGTTGTGGGGCAACCGGCCGAGGTGGTCGTGAGGTTGTGCGGCGGGTGAGGGAAGACTGGCACCTCGGGCGCGTACATGTCATGACCCCGAGGTGATGTTGGCCGAAAGTTGACTGTCCGGTAAACATTGCCGAAATGTAAAAAGCGGGCGCCGCCCCGGGAGTTGCACCACCGGGGCGGAACCCTGCTCGTGCGACGGCGGTTTACGGGAAGGTCAGCTTCCAGCCGTCGATGTAACCGGTGTCGTAGGTCGCCACGTCCTGGACGCGCAGCTTCCAGGTGCCGTTGGCCGCCTTGGTGGACGCGTTGACCGTGTACGTCGCGTGCACGTCGTCCGCCGAGTCCGAACCGCTGGAGTTCTTCAGGCGGTACGCCGTGCCGTCCGGGGCCAGCAGGTCGATCACCAGGTCACCGCGCCAGGTGTGCACGATGTCCACCGTCACCTGGAGGTTGGACGGGGCGTTGCCGGTGCGTCCGGTGACGTTGATGGAGGACGTGACGGCCGGGCCGTTGTCCGGAATCGAGACGTCGGTGGTGTTCTCGAACACCGTGCCGCCACCGCCGCCGCCACCGCCCGAGCGGGAGCCGACCGCGACGGCCGCCCACGCGTCCTGCACCGCCTTGTACTCGGCGGACGTGGTGCCGTACAGCTCACCGGCCGCCGCCAGGGTGCCGGTACGGGCGGCCGCGTAGTTCGTGGTGGAGGTGAACTTCGTGGTCAGCGCCCGGTACCAGATCTGCAGTGCCTTGTCGCGGCCTATGCCGGTGACCGGAAGTCCGTCCGCGGTGGGCGAGTTGTAGCTGACGCCGTTGATGACCTTGGCGCCGCTGCCCTCCGACAGGAGGTAGAAGAAGTGGTTGGCGACACCGGACGAGTAGTGCACGTCCAGGTTGCCGACGCCCGAGTACCAGGAGTCGGCCGAGCCGCCGTCCTTGCTGGGCTTGTCCATGTAGCGCAGCGGGGTGCCGTTGCCGTTGATGTCGATCTTCTCGCCGATGAGGTAGTCACCGGGGTCGGACGCGTTGTTGGCGTAGAACTCCACGCCGGTGCCGAAGATGTCGGAGGTGGCCTCGTTCAGGCCGCCGGACTCCCCGGAGTAGTTCAGGCCGGCGGTGTTGGAGGTGACGCCGTGGCTCATCTCGTGGCCGGCCACGTCGAGCGAGGTCAGCGGGTCGGCGTTGCCGGAGCCGTCGCCGTAGGTCATGCAGAAGCAGCTGTCGTCCCAGAACGCGTTGACGTACGCGTTGCCGTAGTGCACCCGGGAGTAGGCGCCCACACCGTCGTTGCGGATGCCGGAGCGGCCGAAGGTGTTCTTGTAGAAGTCCCATGTCACGGCGGCGCCGTAGTGCGCGTCGGCGCCCGCGGTCGCGGCGTTCGACGTGGTGCCGTTGCCCCAGGTGTTGGTCGTCTGGGAGAACAGCGTGCCGGTGCCGGACGTGCCGTGGTTCAGGTTGTACGTCTTGTGGCCGCCGCGGTCGCCGTCGTTCAGCGTGTACGTCGAACCCGACAGGGTCGTCGTCAGCGGGACACTGCCGCTGTACTGCGTGTTGCCGGTGCCGGTCGCGTTCTCGATGCCCTGGTACTCGAAGAGCTTCGCCCCGGTGGCCGCGTCGGTGATGACGTGCAGCTGGTTCGGGGTGCCGTCGTCCTGCAGGCCGCCGACGACCGTCTCGTACGCGAGGACCGGCTTGCCGCTCGCGGCCCAGATCACCTTGCGGGAGGAGTCGGCCGCCGTCCTGGAGGAGCCGAGGGCCTTGGCGCGCTGCACGGCCCGCTGCTCGGCGGTCGCCCGGGCGATCTTGCCGGTCAGGTCGGCGACCTTCAGCTGGGCGTTCGTCGCCTTGATGACGCGCTGCGTCTGCCCCTTGGCGCTGTCCACGACCAGGTCGCCGCCGAGGACGGGCAGGCCGGCGTAGGTGCGCTCGTAGCGGGTGTGCAGCGTGCCGTCCGCGTCCTTGATGACGTCACGGACGACGAGCTTCTCCTGCGCGCCCAGACCGATCCGCGTCGCGGTCTGCGCCTTGGCGGCGTCGGCGTCGCGCAGCAGCTCGGCGCGCTGCGAGGCGGAGAGCTTGGCGGCCATGTGGGCGGGGTTCGCCTTGCCGGCTACCGGGGCGGAGGGGGCGGCGCTCGCGGCACCCGACTGGACGGCCGCGGCGAGCAGGGCGGAGACGCCGACGAGGGCGACACCGGCCGCCCGGCGGTGCAGGGTGTGGGAGGTGCGTCTGCGCGAGGAACTGCTTCTCAACACTGACTCCTTCTGCGTGGCCACGGATCGCGCGGCCAGGGGAGACCGGGCGGCCGATCGAGCCGTCCGGGCAGAACTGGGAGGTGCGTGAACACACGTGCGGCAGTGCGATCGGCGACGGCACAGCGGGGTGGGTCTGTGGGGTTGCTGTGCAGTGGCCGTGGGAAGAGTGGCAGGAGATCTCGGCTCCTGTCAGGAGCGCGTCAGGAAGTTGGCTGGAAATCGTCCGTTGACCGGATGTTCATGTTCGGTATGCGGACTGTTGGTCCGCCGGTCGCACGGTCGGACGCGGGCCGGGTGTGCGGACACGGCGGCACGGCCGGCGCGCAGAACGCCGGCGCCGGCCGGAATCCCCCACGAGCGACGGCTCAGCCCGGGGCGCCGCCGGGACGCGGCGACCCCGATGACCGCGCCGAGCGCCGCCGGCCGTCAGGCCAGGCTCTCCCGCCACGCCCGGTGCAGATCCGAGAACCGGCCCGTGCCCGCGATCAGGTCGGCCGGGGTGCCGTCCTCCACGACGCGGCCGTGCTCCATCACCAGCACCCGGTCGGCGATCTCCACCGTCGACAGCCGGTGCGCGATCACCACAGCCGTACGCCCCTGCAGGACCGTCGTCATCGCCCGCTGCACCGCCCGCTCCCCGGGGATGTCCAGCGAACTGGTCGCCTCGTCCAGGATCAGCACGGCGGGATCGGCCAGCAACGCCCTTGCGAACGCCACCAGTTGTCGCTGCCCCGCCGAGATACGACCGCCTCGTTTGCGTACGTCGGTGTCGTAGCCGTCGGGCAGCGCGCTGATGAACTCGTGCGCGCCGATCGCCTTCGCGGCCTGCTCGATCTCCTCCCGGCTCGCCTCCGGGCGGCCGATGGCGATGTTCTCGGCGACCGTGCCGGAGAACAGGAACGCCTCCTGCGTCACCATCACCACCCCGCGCCGCAGCTCCGGCACGGCCAGCTCGCGCAGGTCCACGCCGTCGAGCAGCACCCGCCCCTCGGTCGGGTCGTAGAACCGGGCGAGCAGCTTGGCCAGCGTCGACTTACCGGCGCCCGTCGAGCCGACGACGGCCACCGTCTGCCCCGCCGGCAGCGTCAGGTCGAAGCGGGGCAGCACCTCACCGCCGGTGCGGTAGGCGAACCGCACGCCGTCGAAGACGACCTTACGGCCGGGATGGTCACCGGCGAGCGGCGGCAGCTCCCTCGGCTGCGACGGCTCGGGCACGGTCGGCGTCTGGGCGAGCAGCCCGGCGATCTTCTCCAGCGACGCGGCCGCCGACTGGTAGGAGTTCAGGAACATCCCGAGCCGGTCGATCGGGTCGTACAGCCGCCGCAGATACAGCACCGCCGCCGCCAGGATGCCCAGCTCCAGCGAGCCGTCGGCCACCCGGTAGGCGCCCCACAGCACGATGGCGGCCACCGCCGTGTTGGCCACCAGACGGGAGCCGACGACATAGCGGGCCATCTCCAGCAGCGCGTCGCCGTTGGTGCGCTCGTGGCGGCGGTTCAGCACCCGGAACTCGGCGTCGTTGGCCTTCTCACGGCGGAAGGCGCGCACCGGCCGGATGCCGTTCATCGTCTCCACGAACTTCACGATCACCGAGGCGATCGCCGTGGACCGCTGCCGGAACACCTCGCCCGCCCGCCGCTGGTAGACGCGCACCAGCAGGTACAGCGGCACGAACGAGGCCACCGCGACCGCGCCGAGGCCGAGATCCAGCCACAGCAGCATGGCCGAGATGTAGACGAACGACAGGACGACCGTCACCAGCTCCTGCAGGCCCTCGCTGAGCAGCTCCCGCAGCGACTCCACGTCCGTGGTGGAACGGGAGATCAGCCGGCCCGAGGTGTAGCGCTCGTGGAAGTCGATGCTGAGCGCCTGGGCATGCCGGAAGATCCGGCCGCGCAGATCGAGCAGCACGTCCTGGTTGACCCGTGCCGAGGCGGCGATGAACACGAACTGCAGCGCCCCGGACACGGCCGCGCACAGCAGGTACCCGACGGCGACCGCGATCAGCGGGCCGTGCCGGTCGTGGCGGAACGCCGGTACGGCGCTGTCGATGGCGTACGCCACCAGCAGCGGGCCCGCCTGCACGGCCGCCTGCTGGAGCAGCAGCACCAGCGTGGTGAGCGCGACCCGCGCCTTCATCGGCGCGAGCAGGGAGCGCAGCAGCGCGGCGGTGGCGCCCGGCGGGGACGGCAGGACATCGCGGTCGAAGGGGTCGCCGTCGTGTCCCGGGCGGGACGGCTCGCCCTCGTCGGCGGTGGGGACGGACGTCGTGGGGGCCGTCATCTCTCGTCCTCCTCCGGGCGGTCCAGGCCCGACATCAGGTGCGCGTACTCGGAGTTGGTGTGCAGCAGCTCCTGGTGCGTGCCGACGGCGGCGATCCGGCCGCCCGACAGCAGCGCGACGCGGTCGGCGAGCAGCACGGTGGAGGGGCGGTGCGCGACGATCAGGGCCGTGGTGTCGGCGAGCACCTGGCGCAGCGCGGCCTCCACGGCGGCTTCCGTGTGCACGTCCAGCGCCGACAGCGGGTCGTCCAGGACGAGGAAGCGGGGCCGGCCGACGACCGCGCGGGCCAGCGCGAGACGCTGGCGCTGGCCGCCGGACAGGCTCAGGCCCTGCTCGCCGACCTGGGTGTCGCGGCCCTGCGGCAGGGCGTGCACGAAGTCGGCCTGGGCGACCGCGAGGGCGCGCTCCAGCTCGGGCGCGCCCGCCTGCCCCCCGGCGCCCATCAGCACGTTCTCGCCGACGCTCGCCGAGAACAGGGTGGGCTCCTCGAAGGCGACGGCCACCTTCGCGCGCAGCTCCTCGCGGGGCATGGCCGTGATGTCCTCGCCGTCCAGCGTGATCCGGCCGCTCGTCACCTCGTGCAGCCGCGGGACGAGCGCGGTCAGCGTCGTCTTGCCGCTGCCGGTGCCGCCGACGAGGGCCATGGACTCGCCGGAACGGATGTGCAGATCGACCCGGTCGAGGACGGGCGGGGCGTCGGCGGGCGCGTCCGGGTAGCGGAAGGTGACGTTCTCGAAACGCAGCCCCTCGTCGCCGTACCGCCGCCGCTCCGCGGTGACCTCGGACGACTCCGGCCGCTCGTCCATCACCTCGAAGTAACGTTCCGTCGCTGTCGCCGCCTCCTGGCTCATCGCCAGCAGGAAGCCGATCGACTCCACCGGCCATCTGAGCGCAAGGGCCGTGGACAGGAAGGCCACCAGCGTGCCCGTCGACAGATCGCCTTCGGCGACCTGCACCGCCCCCACCACCAGCGCCGCCCCGATCGCCACCTCCGGCAGCGTCACGATGACCGCCCAGATCACCGCAAGCAGCCGCGCCTTGCGCAGCTCCGTGCCCCGCAGGGTGTGCGACAGCTTCCGGAAGGCCCGCGCCTGGCTGCGGTGCCGGCCGAAGCCCTTGATGATCCGGATGCCGAGCACGCTCTCCTCGACGACCGTCGTCAGATCGCCGACCTGGTCCTGCGCGAGGCGCGCCACATCGGCGTACCGTCTCTCGAAGACCATGCACATCGCGATCATCGGGACCACCGGGCCGAGGATCACCAGCCCCAGCGTCCAGTCCTGGGCCAGCATGATCAGTACACCGACGACGATCGTCACGCCGTTGACGAGCAGGAACGTCAGCGGGAAGGCGAGGAACATGCGCAGCAGCATCAGATCCGTGGTGCCGCGCGACAGCAGCTGCCCGGACGCCCACCGGTCGTGGAAGGCCACCGGCAGCCGCTGCAGATGCCGGTAGAGATCCGCCCGCATCTCCGCCTCGACGTGCGACAGCGGCCGGGCCACCAGCCACCGCCGCAGCCCGAACAGCAGCGCCTCGGCGAGTCCGAGCAGCAGCAGGTACAGCGCGCCGAGCCACACCCCGGCCGGGTCCCGGTCGGCCACCGGACCGTCCACCATCCACTTGAGCACGAGCGGGATCACCAGCCCCACCAGGGAGGCGACGATCGCGACGAACGCCGCCGCGGACAGCCGCGCCCGCACGGGCCGCACATACGGCCACAGGCGCAGCAACGTCCGTACGGCGGACCGGTCCCGGGTGGTTGCACGTGTCGTGGACATCAGCAGCGAGCCTACGGATTGCCACTGACATCGCCCACCGAGTTTCGGACGGACCGGGCTCCGCCGCTGGACCTACGACCAGGCCGAGCGGCCGGCTCGCGCGCGGGAGGTGACGTCGCGGCGCCGAGGACGAGGGACGTCGCAGCGCCGAGGACGAGGTGACGTCGTAGTGCCGCATCAACCGATCGGCTGATGCCGGTTCGAGCGCGACGGCCGATGCCGCGGGCGCCGCCGCGCCGGGACGCTGGTGCCATGACCGACATCCCTGTCATCGAAGTCACCGATCTGCGCAAGTCCTACGGCGGCCGCGCGGTCGTCGACGGCGTCTCGTTCACCGTCCGCGAGGGCGAGATCTTCGGGATCCTCGGCCCGAACGGCGCCGGCAAGACCACCACCGTCGAGTGCGTCGAGGGCCTGCGCGTGCCCGACGCCGGGCGGGTCCGGGTCACCGGCCTCGACCCGGTCGCCGACCGCGAGCAGGTCGCCCGGGTGCTCGGCGCCCAGCTCCAGCAGAGCGAGCTGCAGCCCAAGCTCACCGTGCGCGAGGCCCTGGAGCTGTACGCCGCGTTCTACGACCGCCCGCTCGACTGGCGGCCGCTCGCCGAACGGCTCGGGCTCACGGAGAAGCTCACCACCCGCTTCGCCAAGCTGTCCGGCGGGCAGAAGCAGCGGCTGTTCATCGCGCTGGCCCTGATCGGCAACCCCCGGGTCGTCGTCCTGGACGAGCTGACCACGGGCCTGGACCCGCGCTCGCGCCGCGACACCTGGCAGCTGATCGAGGACGTCCGCGCGAGCGGGGTCACCGTCCTGCTGGTCACGCACTTCATGGAGGAGGCCCAGCGGCTGTGCGACCGGGTCGCGGTGATCGACCGGGGCCGCGTCGCCGCCCTCGACACCCCCGAAGGACTCATCCGCCGCTCGGCCGGCGCCACCGTCATCAGCTTCACCCCGTCCGCGCCGCTCGACGACAGCGCCCTCGCCGCGCTGCCCGCACTGGCCCGCGTCGAGCACAAGGACGGCCGCGTCACGCTCTCCGGCACCGACGAGACCGTCAACGCGGTCATCACCCTCCTCGCCCGCCACCACATCACCGCCCACCAGCTGCGCGTCACCGACGCCACGCTCGACGACGCGTTCCTGGACCTGACGGAGGCCGCCCGATGAACGCCCTGAACCCCGCCGTGCTGCGCACCGAGATCCGGCTGTTCCGCCGCGAACCCGCCGCGCTCTTCTGGATCCTGCTCTTCCCGGCCCTGCTGCTGGCGATCCTCGGGTCCGTCCCGTCCTTCCGGCACCCCGACGCCTCCCTCGGCGGGCTGCGCACGGTGGACGTCTACGTGCCCGTGACCGTGCTGCTCGGCCTGATCGTCGGCGGCGTGCAGAGCCTGCCGCAGACGGTCACCGGCTACCGGGAGCGCGGCATCCTGCGCCGCATGTCCGCCACGCCCGTGCGCCCGGCGGCCCTGCTCGCCGCCCACATGCTGGTGTACGGCGGCGCCGCCCTGCTCTCCGCGCTGCTCGCCCTCGCCGTCGGCCGGATCGCCCTCGACGTGGCCCTGCCCCGGCAGGCCGCCGGATACCTGCTCGCCCTGCTGCTGGCCACCGCGGCCGGCCTCGCGCTGGGCTCGGTGGTCACCGCGCTGTCCCGCACCACGAAGATCGCGAGCGCCATCGGCTCGGCCGTGTTCTTCCCGATGATGTTCTGCGCCGGTGTCTGGGTGCCGGTGCAGGCCATGCCGCACCTCCTGGCCCGGATCGTCGGCTGGACCCCGTTCGGCGCCGCCGCGCAGGCACTGAACCAGGCCGCCGCCGGTAACTGGCCGGGCTGGGGCCACCTCGGGGTGCTCGCCGCCTGGACGGTGCTGCTGACCGGCGCGGCCGTGCGCTGGTTCCGCTGGGAGTAGGAGACGGCATGCGCGAGCGAGCGGGCGGTCCGGCTCCAGGGGAAGACGGCGGTCGTATGCCGGGGGGAGCGGGTGGCCGTATGCAGACTGGGGGGATGGTCGCCAAGGACACGCAGCTCGAACAGCGGTGGGACCAGTTCCACCGCTGGGGCCCGTACGGGATGCTCGGCATCGCCACGCTCATCGCGGTGGCCACCCAGAACATCATGGCCGGGCCGGGCCGGCGGTACGCGGCCGCCGCGCTCGTCGGAGCCGCGCTGGTGCTCCACGTGTACTGGGACCTGCGCCCGCACACTCCCGTCACCGGATCCGGACGCCGCCGCCGGACCCCCTCCCGCGCCGGGACGGTGTTCTACGCGGTGCGCTGGGCGATCGCCTTCGCGCTCACCTGGCTCAACCCCTTCTTCGCCCTGTACGCCGTCACCGGATACTTCGACGCCGACGAGCTGATCCCCGGACGCCGCCGGCACCGCATCGGCCTGTTCGCCACGTCCGTCACGCTGGCCGGTTCGCAGTCCGGCGGGCTCCCCCTGAAGAACGCCTCGCAGTGGGGCGTGTTCTTCGGGATGCTGGTGGTCAACAACGTGCTGTGGATGGTCGTCGGCCACCTCACCCACCAGGAGGAGGAGCGTTCGAGGGCCCGCGCCGACACCATCGTCGAACTGGAACGCACCAACGCCGCGCTCCAGCAGGCCCTCGACGAGAACGCCGCGCTGCACGCCCAGCTGCTCGTCCAGGCCCGTGAGGCGGGCGTCGCCGACGAGCGCCGGCGGCTGGCCGCCGAGATCCACGACACCCTCGCCCAGGGACTGACCGGCATCATCGCCCAGCTCCAGGTCGTCGTGAACACCCCCGACCCCGACCTGGCCCGCGATCACACCGTGCGTGCGATGGACCTGGCCCGGCACAGCCTGGGCGAGGCCCGCCGCTCCGTGCACAACCTGGCCCCCGCCGCCCTCGACCGCGACGAGCTGCCCGAGGCGCTGAAGAAGACCGTCGCAGCCTGGGGGGAACGCACCGGTGTCCGCGCCGACTTCACCGTCACCGGCACCGCCGAGCAACTGCACGCCGAGGTCTCCGCCACGCTGCTGCGCATCGCCGAGGAGGCCCTCGCCAACACCGCCCGGCACGCGGACGCGACCCGCGCCGGGGTCACCCTGTCCTTCATGGGCGACGAGGTCGTCCTCGACATCCGCGACGACGGCCGCGGCTTCGACCCGCTCGCCCTGCCCGAGCGCAGCAGCGCCGGCGGCTTCGGACTCGGCGGCATGCGCGCCCGCGCCGAACGCATCGCCGGCTCCCTCACGGTGGAGACCGAACCGGGGTACGGCACGGCCCTGTCGGCTCGCGTACCGTTGGTCCGCCATGACCGATGAGACGACCGTTTCGCTGCTGATCGTCGACGACCATCCCGTCGTACGGGACGGACTGCGCGGCATGTTCGCCTCCGCCCCCGGTTTCACCGTCCTCGGCGAGGCCGCGAACGGCGTGCAGGCCGTCGAGCGGGCCGCCGCCCTCGACCCGGACGTGATCCTGATGGACCTGCGGATGCCGGGCGGCGGCGGGGTGGACGCCATCCGGGAGCTCACCCGGCGCGGCGCCCGCGCCCGGGTGCTCGTGCTGACGACGTACGACACCGACTCCGACACACTGCCCGCGATCGAGGCCGGCGCGACCGGCTATCTGCTCAAGGACGCGCCCCGCGAGGAGCTGTTCACCGCGGTCCGGGCCGCCGCCGAGGGCCGCACGGTGCTCTCCCCGGCCGTGGCCTCCCGCCTGGTCTCGGCGGTCCGCGCGCCCAAGTCTCCCGGCAACGAGCCGCTGTCCGCCCGCGAGCGGGAGGTGCTGGCGCTGGTCGCCAAGGGCACCTCCAACAAGGAGATCGCCCGCGAGCTGTTCATCAGCGAGGCCACGGTGAAGACCCACCTCACCCACCTGTACGCCAAGCTCGGCGTCAACGACCGCGCGGCAGCGGTGGCGGTGGCCTACGACCGGGGGATTCTGGGTTAGCCGGGGTACGGCAGCAGGGTCGCGTTCACCTTCTCCCAGGCCGCCCTCAGCTCCGCGAGCAGCTGCGGCCGGTCGGGAGCCAGGTCGGCCTGTTCGCGGGCGTCCGCCGCGAGGTCGAAGAGGTGGTCCCTGCCGTCGGCGTCCCGGTAGTACTTGAGGTCCCCGCGCCGTAGGGCCCGGTTGCCCCGCACCCGCCAGAACAGGTCGCGCTCCGGCACCCGTTCGCCGCGCAGCAGATAACCGGCCAGACTGTGGCCGTCCAGCGGGTACGCCGGGTCGGGGCGGGCGCCGGCCAGCTCCAGCAGGGTCGCCGTCCAGTCCGGCGTGTACACGGGGACATGGCTGACCTGCCGGCCGTCGATGCGGGCCGGCCAGCGCAGGATCGTCGGCACCCGGATGCCGCCCTCCAGCAGCGAGGCCTTCTCGCCGCTGAGCGGCCAGAGGTAGGAGAAGCGCTCTCCGCCGTTGTCGGAGGAGAACACCACGATCGTGTTCTCCTCCTGCCCGGAGCGGCGCAGCGCGGCCAGCACCTCGCCGACGGCCCGGTCCAGGCTCTGCACCATCTCCGTGTACTTCTCCACCGAGCCGCCGTCGTTGTGCAGCAGCGCGCCGAGCACGTTGCCGGCGCGGACCTTCGCGGCGATCTCGGCTGCGGTCTCCGCGTCGTCCTCGGTGAGCCACGGCCAGTGCGGGGTGGTGAAGTTGAGGTTCAGCAGCCACGGCTGCTCGTGGGGCCGGCCGACGTACTCCACGGCCCGCTCGGTCAGCACGGTCGTGTAGTACCGCAGGTCCTTGTACTCGGCGTCGCCCTCGTACAGGTCGTAGTCGCCGAGCTGGCCCAGCTTGGAGAAGTACTCCAGGGCGCCGCCGAAGTTGCCGAAGAACTCGTCCCAGCCGGACTTGGTGGGGCTGTAGTCGGGCAGCCAGCCACAGTGCCACTTGCCGATCAGCGCGGTGGAGTACCCCGCCTTCTTCAGCAGCGAGGCGAGCGTCGGATGGCTGGGGTCCAGTCCCTGGCTGCGGTTGGCGATGGGCTCGGCGAGCCCGCCCTTGGTACGGCCCGGGAAGCGGCCCGTGTACAGGCTGAACCGGGTCGGGGAGCAGGTCGCGGAGCCGGAGTAGGCGTCGGTGAACCGCACGCCCTGCGCGGCGAGCCGGTCCAGGTTCGGGGTCTTGATGTGCGGGGCGCCGTAGACGGACAGATCGGCCCAGCCGAGGTCGTCGGCGAAGACGAAGAGGATGTTGGGGCGCTTGCCGGGGCGGGTGTGCGCGCGGTCACGGGCACGGAAGAGGCGCTCGGCGGGAACGGCGGCTTCGGCGGCGGCCGTACCGGCGACGGCCGTCGCGGCGCCGCCGCCGAGCAGGCCGGTGAAGGCACGGCGGGATATGGCAGACATTTCGGATCCTCGGAGGCGGCCGTGCCCCAGGACGGGCACGGCGAGGGAGGGAAGGAAGGCAGGGGGAGGGCGGAGGCCGAGCCTCAGCTACAGATCGCGCTGGCCTGACGGCACAGGTCGACATGCCGCCGCGCCACGAGCGCGACGCGCACGGCTGTGCGGACAGCGGAGAGCCTCATGATCAGGGACGGTGCCAGGGCCTCCCGTCGGCGTCAACACGCTGACGCGTGCGGAGGAGCGGTTTCACACGGCGTTCATGCACCGGAGTCCACGCACGAAGAAACCCCGCCGGGTTCGATACCCGGCGGGGTGCCCGCCTCCGCGGAGTGACGGCCAAGAAGGCCGTCGTTACTCCAGACTCTCGGCGAGTTCGATCCAGTCGCTCACTTGCTTCTCCCAGTGGGCGGGATCAGCGCTCTCCAGGAATCCGGCGGCCGCCCATCGGTCCCACAGGCCATCCGGGGCCAGCAACCCCTGCGAAGCCCGGGAGCCCAGTCGCTTCTCGATGAAGAGCAGGGCGCCCAGGTACCACGGTTGTTCTCCCCGGCTCTCCGGGTCCGCCAGAGCGTGTTGCAGGTGGTCGTACAACGCCGAAGCGTCGGTCGGACGGCACAGCCGGGCGAGGGCGAAGGAGATCCCTTTGCCGACGTGCCGGATGCCGCCTCCCCGCAGACGCTCGTGTACTGCCTGCCGGTACTCGGACCGCCGCCCGAATCCGATGAGCCAGTACGCGGTGAGGACCTCACGCCAGTCACCCTCGAGCAACTGGTTCAGCTCGTCCGCCGAGATGCGCCGGCTGTCCTCCATCAAGGCTTCGCCGAAGCGGGCTCTCTCGGCGGGGGCGCTTCTCATGAAACTGACGGAGAGGAGCCTTTTGTACCTGTTTCCAGGCAGGCAATAGCGTGCGAACACTCCACCTGATCCGGTGTCGGGCACCTGAAGACTCCTCTCCGCTCATGGACCGCTCACCTGTCAGGGAGACCGGAACGGTCCCCACTCACAGCTGACCTCACAACCTGTCACGCGGCCCTCGATGAGGATTTCCAACTCTTCGAGTCCTCGATCGCCGGCCACTGTCATGCGACTGGGATCGATCGCACTTCGTGGAATGCGCAGTACCAGGGCGCCCCTGCTACCGAACTCCTCCGAGAACTCACGAGCCGTCTCCAGGTCGGGCGACCACGAGGTGAAGACGCTTTCCGTGTCGTCACCCGAGTGGGCCACGGGGTCACTGTGACCGCCGCGGGGTTCCGCGACACCGGCCTTCGCTTCCTCCAGCTTGTAATGGTTGTTCGTGATGCCCCGGTAGAGGTACTCACCATCGGAGTCGGTGAGTTCCGCGGCGCGATCGAACACATCGTCCGGCGTCGGATTGCAGTTGTGCACCAGGACAGATGTCGATCCGGCCAGCACATAGTACGTGTGGAGATCGGACACCGTCAGGTTGTGCACCGTGGCGCCATGGGCCGTCCACCGCTCCACGGTGGCGACCTGGACGAGCGTGCCCGCGCTGGTCTCGAGCCAATCGCCGGCCTTCAGGTCCGTCGCGTCGACCCACCTGCGCAGTTCGGGAACCCAGAAGGGGTGACCGTCTGTCGCGGTGACCTGAGCGGTCTTCCGGCCCTTCGTGCCGTCGACGTCGACCGTGACCCTGACCAGGTGCTTCAGGCCCTGGCCCTTGATCTCGGCCGTGACCGTCTCGATCCGGGTCTCGCCCGTCTTCGCGTCGGTGGCGACGACCTTGTCACCGGTCTTGACCTGCTCGATCGGCTTCGTGCTGCCGTCGGCCATGAGCACCTTGGTGCCGGGCACGAAGCTGTTGCTGATCGGGCAGGAGCCGCCGCTGCCGCCTCCGTCGGCCTTCCCCGAGCCGCCGCTGCCGCTGGATCCCCCGTGACTCTTGGAGGATCCGCCGGACTTGCCGCCGGGCTTGGAGCCGCTGCCGCCCCCGCCCTTGCCGCCGCCACCGCGGGTGTGGGACGACACCTTCGGGGCCGCCTTGGCCTGCGCCTGCTTGTGGACGCGGTTACCGGTCTTCCTGCTGGCCTCCAGCGCCTTGTCGGCGGTTCTCTTGGCTGCTTCGGCCGCTCTCTTCTTCGCTCGTTGCGCCGCGAGTTTCTTGGCGCGTTCGATGGCGAGTTTCTTCGCTCTCAGCGCTGCCCGTTCGGCTGCCTTGGCGGCCTTGAGGACGATCTCGGCTGCCTTCTTGGCCGCGCGGAAGGATTCGACGGCCTTGATGGTGCGCTTGACGGCCTTGATGACGGACGGGATCTTGCCCAGCTTGGTCCACGGGATGGCGTCGACCGCGATGCTGATGCAGGACCACATGTCGCCGCCGAAGCAGGCGATGGCGTCGTTGATGCCGATGAAGTCCTTCAGCGTCTCCCACGCCACGGCGAGGATGACGGACGTCATGGACTTGCCCTGCATGGCCTGCGCCTGTGCGACCTGGGCCGCGGACAGTCCCGCGCCCGCGAGGGCAGCGGCCCGCTCGGAAGCAGTCAGCGCGATCGACGCACCCGACGGGTCGGAGAACGTCACCGGGTTGTTGTGCGCGTAGGCGTACCCGTTGGACTGCAACAGATCGTTGAGGTCCAGCACCGGGTCGGCGGACAGGAAGCGTCCCACCACCGGGTCGTACAGACGTGCACCCAGCGGCACGAAGCCCGAGGTGTCGTCGTTGGGTGCGCCGAGGAACCCGGTGTGTGTCTGCAGGTTGACGCCGGCCGTGTCGGTACCGCGCTGGTTGCCGAACGGGTCCTGCTTACGGATCCGCACCGGCATGCCGCCGTCGAGAGCGACTTCGGCATACGTGCTGCCCTGGTGATCACCTGTGATGGCGACCAGCTTCTCGCCGCCGGTGCCGTAGGCGTAGCGCATGACCGCGCCGCCCGGGGCGGAGTAGGTGCGCTGGGAGTTGACCAGCACACCGCCCTGCTGGACGGTCACCTCGGCCTCGCCCAGGGTCAGCGTGGCCTGCTTGCCCTTGATGGTCAGCAGGCGGGAGCCGTCGGGACCGTAGATGTAGCGGGTGTCGTTCTGCGGCGCCCACAGCTGCTCCGCCTTCGTGCCGTCACAGGTGGCGAGCACGATCGGGGTCGAGCTGGCGGAATTGGCGCCTTGGACCGCCAGGCACAGGCCCGACGCCACGTGGGTCAGCTGGCCCGAGGCGTTGCGCTTGAGCTCCTGACCGGCCGAACCGTCGCACTTCTGGATCTGGACAGCCGCCCCGGCGGTGTTACCGACGGGCTGGACGCACCACTTGTCGTAGACGTTCAGCGTGCCCTGGTCGGGGTTGGTGCCGCCCGGGGTCTGGCTGAAGCGCCAGTTCTGCGCGGGCGAGCCGTTGCAGCCGTACAGCTGGATGGCTGTGCCGGCGACCGCGAGGCCGCTCTTCAGGTCCAGGCACTTGTCGGCGAGACCCACGTACGGGGTCTTGCCGCCGGAACCAGCGCCCTTGATCCGTTCGATCTGCCCGTCATACCCCCAGGTGAGTTCCTGCTTGTCACCGTTCTGGAGGGAGGTGATGGTCTTGGTCTCGCCGGTGAGCTCGTACAGACGCTCCGCCTCGGCCTTGACCTGCGCGCCGGCCGGCGTGGTGTAGGTCTTGGACACCTTGGTCAGCGTGTGCGGCTGGGAGCCGTCGGCCTTGCCGTAGGCGTAGGTGGTGGTGGCGTCCTTGGCGGTGTTACCGCCGAGGTCCTTCTCGGTCAGCTGCTTGCGGTTGCCGAGGAGGTCGTACTCGTACTCCTGCCAGTAGCCGGAGTTGTCCTTGCCGGCCGCCACGTTCAGCGTGCCGTCGGTGTTCTTCGGGGCGGTGCAGGTGGACTGGTCCTTGGAGGTCCAGGCCGACTTCAGCTCGCCCAGCGGGTTGTAGACGAAGCACTGGCGCTCGTCGATGCCGGTCGCCGACTCCTTGATGGAGGTGACGTTGCCGGACGGGTCGTAGGTGTACGACCGCTTGGAGACCAGGTTGCCCGAGACGAGGGACTGGTCGTCGCTCTTCTCGCGGTAGACCTGCTGGTCCTTCAGCTCACCACTGGACTCGTCGTACGTCGACTGGGTCCAGACCCGGTAGGGCTGGGCACCGAGCGTGGAGCGCAGCACCTGGCCGTAGGGGTCGTAGACCGTCTCGGAGCCGTACCAGTCCTTGCCGGAGATCGAGAGCGGCTTGCCGTCCTTGTTGTACCGGACGACCAGCTTCTCGGAGGCGAGCTTGCCGACCTTCGGCACGGTCGACTCCTCCAGCATGCCGTTGTCGGCGTACTTGTAGGAGTACGTGTAGGAGGAGTCCAGACCCCAGGTGGAGGCCAGGGTTGTGGGAAGAGTCAGCGTGGTCGAGGTCGGCTGGTAGTCCTTGGTGTAGCCGTCGACCTGCTGGGTGTAGGCCTCACCGTCGGTGTAGCGCGTGGCGGTGTAGGGCATGCCCTTGCCGCCGGGCGCCAGGTCGTAGGTCAGATTGGCCAGGAGCGTGCCGGAGGCGTTGTTCAGGCGCTGCTCCGTGGGCCGCGACAGCTGGTCGTAGCTGTTCCACACCGTGACGCCACGGTCGTTGGTGGTGGTGAGCACACGGTCGTGACTGTCGTACGTGGACTTGGTCGTGCCCGAGTCCGGATCGGTGGCGGTTTCCGTCCGACCGCGGTGGTCGTAGGTCCACGTCCATGGGTGGGCCTTGTCGACCGAGTTGTACGCCTTCACCATCTGGCCGCTGGCGTCGTACTCGTAGTTCATCGACGTGAGGCCGCCGGGTGCGTCCGGGTTGAAGGTGTCGACGCGCTGGGTGCGGCCGAGGGCGTCGGTGTAGACGCGGTAGTCGGACGTGCCCTGCGGGTTGTCGACCTTCGACCAGTCCAGGCCGTACTCGTACTTGGTGGCCCGCTCCGGGACCTCCTTGGACTGCGTCTCGCCCGTCAGCGGGTCCGTGACCTTGAGGACAGGGGTCTCCTGCAGCACGCGGCCGGAGCCGTCGTAGGTGTAGCGCGTGATGTTGGGGACCTGGGTGTCGGCTTCCGGGGAGAACAGCTCGCCGGGCTTGGAGTCGTAGGTCAGGTAGGCGTTGTTGGTCTGCCAGACCTCACCGGAGCTGTTGTACAGCGTGTCGGTGATCAGCCAGCCGCCGCCGTCCGCCTCATCCTGCTGCTGGCGCTCGCGGCCGAGGCCGTCGTAGACGGTGACGGAGGTGTCGATCTTGTCGTTGTAGCCGCGGGTGTAGGTGGTGACGTAGGACGGCTTGCGGTCCTGGCCCTCCACGTACGGCGGCACCGTGTAGACGGCCCGGAAGTCCGGCACCGCGGTGTCGGACGGTGCACGGTCCGCGGCCCAGGCCTTCTCGAGCCGGCCCAGCGGGTCGAACTCCGCCTGCGTGACATGACCATTGGCGTCGACCGTCTTGGTCGTAGTGCCCCGGCCGGGCTCGATCTCACGCGACTCCGAGTGGCCGACCGCGTTCGTGTCGGTCACCTTGAAAACCTGGCCGGAAGTCGGCTCGTAGGTGATCAGGCTGAGGGTTTTGTGGTCCTGGTCCGTCGTGCGGGTGACGCGGCCGATGGCGTCGAACTCGGTGGTGCCGTCGGACTGCCAGCCGGTACCGGTGCCGTTGATCGTCCAGGTCTCGGACGCCTCGCCCTTGGTGGTGTCGGCGAGCGCGACCCCGTAGCCCTGGCCGTCGTACGCCGTACGAGTGCCACCGCTCAGGGTGGACAGGTCCGAGAAATTGGCCGCGGCGCACGTCGTGGGCGAGATCAGCACCTGCTTGGACAGGCCGATGATGTTCTTCGCGGTGTTGTGGATGTACTCGGACTTGGTGCACGACTCGTCGCCGGTCTTGCCCGTGTCGCCGAGGGACTCCACCAGGACGGGCAGACCATAGGTCGGCTCGTAGGTGGTGTGGGTCTTGACCACGCGTTCGGTGCGGGTGTCGTCGCTGTTGGTGCCGGACGACTTGGTGTAGGCGATCTCGTCGGGCTCCGTCACGCGCCAGGCGCGCAGTGGGTCGAGGCCGTCGTCGCGGTCGCGGTGGGCCAGTTCGGTGGCCTCCGGGACGGTGATCGAGCGGGACACCCAGTCGGTGTCGGCGTCGGTGGCGTTGTCGTAGTCGAGCTCTTCGGCGATGCGGCCGGCGAAGGCCTCGCGGTCCTTGGCGATCTCGGTGCCGGTGATGTCCTTCACCGGCACGGTGTCACCCATGCCGCGGAAGAAGCGCGTCACCGCCTTGGAGCGCTTGGAGCCGATCGACGCGTCGTCGGTGCCGGTGATCACCGTGGTCTGCTCGACACCCGCGAACTGCGAGTACGTCCGCGTGGACTTCTTGGTGAACTCCTGGTCGGCGAGCTTCCAGCCCGGGTTCTTGTAGACGTACGCCGTCTTCGTCGCGAACGCGCCGTCGACGTTGGGGAGTTCCTCGATGGAGTCCACCACGTACTTGTGGAACCAGTCGATGTCCTCGACCTCAGGATCCGGCGCCCAGAAGGAGGGGTAGCACAGCCGGGTGTTGGACTTCAGGCCCGCGGTGTCCTTCTTGTCCGGCAGGTTGGTGCCGGTGGCGCAGTCACCCTCGGGCTTCTTGTACGTGACGACGGTCTCGCCGCCGTACTCGTTGATGACGCGGGCGATCCGCAGGCGGGAGAAACCGGGCCGCGGGTCGTTCGGGCGCATCACCCGGTTGGGCATGTCCTCGGCGTTGGACTCGAAGCGCACCGCGTTCATGGTGACACTGCGGTCCGTGCTGCCGTTGCGGGCGTAGCCGGTGCGCTGCACCGACTCCAGCCACAGCGCCGTGTTCGGACCGGTCTTCAAAACGGGGAAGCTCTGGGTGAGCGCGTAGCGGTCCACGACCTGGCGGGCGGTGGTGTCCGTGCGGCGCTGCGCGGAGGTCTGGATCTGGGTGAGGCGCTTGCGGCTCCAGAACGAGGGGCCGGCGTTCCAGCACTTCGTCTTGTAGGTGGAGGTGACCTGCTTGCAGTTCAGGTCGGCCGGGGTGTCGTACCAGATGCGGTACTTGCCCGGGTCCTTGTCCTCGAAGTTGGCGTCCGAGCAGGTCAGGGTGCCCTCGGTGAGGCAGCGCTCGGCGACGGTGAAGTTCACCCGGGCCGGAGCGGTCGCGGAGAAGAGGGTGTCCTTGCGCTGGCCGTAGTCGATGTGGTCCAGCCAGCCGTCACGGTCGTAGACGACCGGCGCCTTGAAGTCGAAGTTACGGGCGTAGTAGTTCTGCGCCTTCTTCCACCACAGGGACATCGCGTTGCCGTGGATGTCCTCGACGTAGTCCAGGCTCCACCGCCAGCCCTGGGTGCACCACGAGTGGGCCCAGTCACCGGCCTTGTAGCAGTCCTCGCCCTCGTGGTTGCCGTAGACGGGGACGGTGAGGACGGAGTCGGTCGTCGGCTGCCCGGACGCCCAGCCCGGCAGCTTGTTCATGCCGAAGTAGTAGCGGGTGCCGTCCTTGGTGGTGACCACCCAGTACTCGCCCTTGTAGGCGCCGTTGGCGTTGTCCGTGTCGGTGAGGCGCTCGATCTTCGAGCCGTCACCGTTGGCGGTGAACCACTTGCCCTGGTCCTTGTCCCAGACCAGCTCGGTGGTCATCCCGCCCAGCGACAGGGTCGCGTTCATCGACCCCCAGCACAGGTCCGCCGTGCGGTGGGTCTTGTTGTTCGACCCCTCCTTCTTGGAGTCCTCACGGCAGTTGGCGTAGGTGCGGGTGATCGAACCGGGGTTGTAGTCCCAGCCGTCACCGATCCAGGAGGCCTGGTTGTTCGTCGCCGAGGTACGGCCGTCCACCGACTGCGACGAGTAGCCCAGGGAGATCTTCGGCATCAGACCGCCGGCGGTCTCCGGCACCTGCACGTCATACGAGTAGGTGAACGCGCCGGAAGAAGAACCCGCGGCCCAGGAACCGGAGGACAGCAGCGGGGACGCGGTGAAGTCACCCGACGCGGACGCTCCGGTGTCCATCGCGCCGATGACCTGCGGACCCGAGGCGTCGACGACCGGCAGCACGTCGGTGCTCTTGTACGACGCGGTACGAGCCGACGTCTTCGACGCGGTCGTCGTCCCGGCGTCGCCGCCCAGCAGGTCCCGGACCGGCACCGAACCGGTCAGGATCTTGCGGTGCTTGGCCTTTGCGGCAGCCTTGGTCTTCGTCGGCGCCTTGTCCGCGGCGACGACCTTCACCGAGGAGCGCAGCCGCTCGGGCTGCACGTCGGTCTTGCCGGACATGGTGGTCGTGCCCGCGTCGGTGGCGCAGTCACCCGTGTCGGGTGAGTCCATCACACAGTTCGGCAGGAGGACCAGACCGAAGCGGTCCGCGGCCTGCGGGCCGTACAGGTCCGCGAAGCTCGTCGTGTCCACCGCGATGGAGACCTGCGCGGTCGGGTCGGCGTCGGCCGGCGGCGTGACCTTCATGATCATGCCGGAGACGTTCGCGTCCTGCGACGCCGTCGGCGCCGCCAGATCGACCTTCCACGTACCGTCGATCGCCGCCGGATCGGTACCCGCAGGCACCCCGACCGCGATCGGCAGGTCATCGACCGGGACCGTCGTACCCGGCGTGGCGTCCGCGGCGAGCGTGGCGACACCACTGTCCGCCGCCCACGGCGTGACCGCCGTCGGCGCATACGGATCGATGGGCACCTCGGGCGCCGTGGTGAGGTTCTTCTCCGCTTCCTCGTCCGCGTCCAGCGCGGTGGGCTTCGGCAGATCCGGGAGCTTGACCTCCTCCCGGTTCATCCCGGGACCCGGTATCGCCCAGGCCTCCGTACCGAGACTGCTCACCAACAAGGCCGTGGACAACAAAAGGACGGTCGCCGCGCGGCTTTGCCGGCGGCGCCGTCGTTGTGACTCCGTCGCCGCTGGGCGCCAACGCCCCAGCCACGACGGTGGACTTTGAGCGCGCATACGCGTCGACCCCACCAAGGCATGCGAAAAAAACGACAGATGGAATCCGCACCCTCTGTCATGACCCCCACACGCTTCAACAACGATCCGCGCAGGTTCCCCTAGTTGAAGTGATCTACGACACGGGACGAGAGTTGACGTGACGTCAGCTTTGAGGGACAAGTCGACAAAGAGGTGAAAGTCGTCGATACAGTCACACTCGAGGCGGCCAAAAGCCGCACATGAGGCATCGTCAAGTAATGCCCCAGGCCGTCCCATGTGATCGTCACAACTTCATAAATTCTTCATACGTGGACTGGCTGTGCCGAACGTGTGATGGTGTGCCGCGCCCATGCCCATCCGCCTGGTTCACACGGGAGTAGACCGCCGCCGTGTCCGCGCCGCATCGTTTTCTCAGCCCCTTCGTGCGCACGCGCACCAGGCTGGCTGCCACCCTCGGCCTCGTACTGGCCGCTCTGACCGCAGCTCTGTTGCCCTGGTGGCAACCCGACGAAGCCTCACCACCCGAGGCCGGCAGGGCCACCGACGCCCGTCCGGCCTCGACGGGCCCGCGTGACGAGAAGGCCGCGCAGGCCGAGGCCAGGCGGACCCGCAAGCAGGTCCTGATCGACACCGCGACCACCGCGACCTCGCAGACCTGGGCGCTGCCCGACGGCATGCTGCGCACGCGGATGACCGCGACGCCGGCCCGGGCGAAGACCGCGAACGGTGTGTGGGCTGCGATCGACAACCGGCTGCGCCGGGTGAAGAACGCCCCGCGCAACCTGGGTGTCCAGCCCGTCAACGCGGCCCAGCCGATCCGCTTCTCCAGCGGCACCAAGGCCGCCCACGCCGACCGCTCCTTCGCCCGCGCGCCCCTGGCGGAGGGCCAGGACACGGTGCTGGCCGAGGTCGACATCGCCGGCCACACCGTCGCGTACACCTGGCCCGGCGCCCTGCCCGAGCCGGTCCTGGACGGCCCGCGCGCCCTGTACTCCGAGGTCCTTCCCGGCGTCGACCTGCTGCTGGTGGCCCGCGAGGAGGGCGGCTTCGCCCAGCTGCTGATCGTGAAGGACAAGGAGGCCGCGCAGTCCAAGGCGCTGGCCACCCTCAACTACGGCCTGAAGTCCCAGACGGCCGTCTTCCACCACGATGCCGCCACCGGCCGCATCCTGGTCAGCGACAAGGCGGGCAAGGAACTCGGCTCGATCCCCACCCCGTTCGCGTGGGACTCCAACGGCCGCGACCCCGAGCTCGATGAGGGCAAGGGCACCCCTCACACCTCCACCGCCACCCCGGCCGATGTGCTGAAGCTGTCGGGTCTGTCGGGTATCGAGCCCGGCGCCCACAGCGCGCCGATGCCCGTGAAGCTGAACGGTGACGGCACCGGCAGCACGCGCCTCGACCTCAACGCCGCGGGCACGGGCCTGTTCACGAAGGCGGACACGAAGTACCCGGTCTTCGTCGACCCCACCCTGAACAGCGGTTGGCTGGCCTGGACGGTCGCCTACAAGCCGTATCCGAACTCCAGTTTCTGGAACGGCACCAACTTCTCCTCCGGCACCTCCGACGCCCGCGTCGGCTACGAGAACGAGACCGGTGGCACCGCCCGCTCCTTCTGGCGGATGAACTACAGCACCAGCCTGAAGGGCGCCACGATCTCCTCGGCGACCTTCAAGGTCCTCAACAACCACTCCTGGTCCTGCACGACCCGTGAGTTCCAGTTCGCGATCACCGGGGCGATCTCCTCGGGCACGACGTGGAACAAGCAGCCCAGCTGGTCGACCGTGCAGCAGAAGAAGTCCTTCGCACACGGCTGGTCGTCCACGTCCTGCCCGGACGACTACGAGGACTTCAACGTCAAGGACGCCGCGCAGAAGGGCGCCGACGGCGGCTGGTCGAACATCACCTTCGGCCTGCGGGCCACCAGCGAGTCCGACGTGCAGACCTGGCGCAAGTTCAAGGCCACCAGCGCCGTGATGGAGGTCGTCTACAACCGGCCGCCCTCCGAGCCCACCGCCGGCAAGACCACCCCCGGCGGCAACTGCTCCATCGGCGGATCCGGCCCCACCGTCGGCAAGACCAACATCGTGCTCTCCGCCAACGCCAAGGACCCCGACGGCAACCTGAGCAAGCTGCGCTTCCGCTTCTGGAAGACCGGCGGCACCGTGCCCTCGGGCACCCTGGTCACCCCGAACTCCAGCGGCACCGCCACCCTCACCATCCCCGCCACGTTCCCGCTGGAGGACAAGGCCACCTACTCCTGGGACGTACGCGCCGAGGACTCCGGCTCCCCGGCCCTGGTCTCCTCCTACTTCCCGCCCGGCTCCGACCCGTGCCGGCTGAACGTCGACGCCAGCGCGCCGCCGCAGCCCACCGTCGACAGCGACGTCTTCCCCGAGGCCACCCCCGACGGACAGACCTGGTCCACTGTGAAGTTCGGTGGCAAGGGCCCCGTGACCTTCACCTCTCAGGGCGCCTCGAAGTTCCGCTGGTCCATCGAGGGCAACAACCCGGTCGACGTGACCGCGTCGAACAACACCGCGACGCTGAGCACGTTCACTCCGGCGCACGCGGGGCCCAACACCCTGCAGGTGTATGCGTACGACGCCTCCGGCAACGCCAGCAAGCGCACCGACTACACCTTCTACGTCCCCCCGCGCGACACCGCCGACGGTCCGATGGACGCCACCGGTGACGCCAAGCCGGACCTGGTGATCGTCGACGCCAACGGCAACCTGCGCACCTGCGTCGGCGGTGACGACGGCGACCTGTACAACTGCCTGGTCGCCTCCTACGACGCCGACAAGAAGACCGACCCGGCCGGCCACTGGTTCGACGCCGCCACCGGCAAGGCCGCCCTGATCACGCACTACCAGGACGCCTACCCCGGCGACGGCTCCACCGACCTGTTCTCGGTCAGCCCCGACGGCCACTTCTACCTCTACCCCGGCGACGGCTACGGCAGCTTCGACGTCACCCAGCGCCTGGAGGTCCGCCTCCCCGCCAACGCCCCCGCGCCCTCGACGTGGACGCAGATCAAGGCCGTCGGCGACATCACCGGCGACAAGCTGCCCGACCTCGTCCTGCGGGCCGGCCCCGCGTTCTGGACCCTGTCCGGCTACACCGGCGCCACCTTCCAGACCGCCACCCTCATGGAGGGCACCGCCTGGGCCCGCCGTGAGATCGTCAACGTCGCCGACATCAGCGGCGACGGCACCCCGGACCTGCTCTGGCGCAACCTCGACAACGGCAACATGTACGACCGCCAGGGCAAGCCCGGCACCGTCGCCGGCAGCGTCGACCTGGAATCCCTCAAGGTCGCCGCCAACAGCCTCACCGGCAAGGACGAGGCCTACGGCACCAACTGGACCGACGTGAACGTCCCCACCGCCATCGGCATCCCCGACGTCAACAACGACGGCATCCCCGACATCTGGGCCCGCCTCGCATCCGACGGCTACACCCGGATCTACCACCCGTCCCGGACGAACACCAACGCACCCGTACGCGTCGTCCTCTCCGTCAACTGGAACACCATCAAGTCCTTCGGCTGACATCACGCGTGCCACCGGGCCCCGGCCACCCCTCACGGGGCGGCCGGGGCCCGGCCGTCGTCGGGCGCGGACGGCGGAACCGCTCAGTGCACCCGCAGCAGCAGCACCGACCGCTCCGGCACGGTGATCGCCGTGCCCGCCGGGTGCGTCACCTCCGGCGCCCGCGCCTGCTCCTCACGTGCGGTGTCCACGACGACCTCGTACCGCTCCGCCCACGGCGGGCCCGGCAGCACGAAGTCCACCGGGCCCTCCCCGGCGTGCAGCACCGCGAGGAAGCTGTCGTCGAGGATCGGCGCGCCCCGCTCGTCGCGGCCCGGGATGTCCCGCCCCGAGAGGTACATGCCGAGGGTCGCGGCGGGCGCGTACCAGTCCCGCTCGGTCATCTCGGTGCCCCGCGCGGTGAACCAGGCCAGGTCCCGCAGCCCGTCCGCCGCCTGCGGCCGGCCGGAGAAGAAGGCGCGGCGGCGCAGCACCGGATGCCGGTGGCGCAGGGCGATCAGCCGTGCCGTGAGGTCGAACAGGGCCTTCCAGCCGGGTTCGTCCAGCAGCCGCCAGTCCACCCAGCCCAGCTCGTTGTCCTGGCAGTAGGCGTTGTTGTTGCCGCGCTGGGTGCGCCCCATCTCGTCGCCCGCGACCAGCATGGGCACGCCCGTGGACAGCAGGAGGGTGGTGAGCAGGTTGCGCAGCTGCCGCCGGCGCAGGGCGAGGACGCGGACGTCGTCGCTCTCGCCCTCCGCCCCGCAGTTCCAGGAGCGGTTGTCGTCGCTGCCGTCCCGGTTGCCCTCGCCGTTGGCCTCGTTGTGCTTGCGCTCGTAGCTGACCAGGTCGCGCAGGGTGAAGCCGTCGTGCGCGGTGATGTAGTTGACCGACGCGTACGGCCGCCGCCCGCCCCAGGCGTACAGGTCGCTGGAGCCGGACAGCCGGTAGCCCATCTCGCGCACGTCGGGCAGGGCGTGCCGCCAGAAGTCCCGTACGGCGTTGCGGTAGCGGTCGTTCCACTCCGTCCACAGCGGCGGGAAGGCGCCCACCTGGTAGCCGCCGGACCCCACGTCCCACGGCTCGGCGATCAGCTTCACGCGCCGCAGCACCGGGTCCTGGGCGATGACCGCCAGGAACGGGGAGAGCATGTCGACGTCGTGCATCGAGCGGGCGAGGGCCGCCGCGAGGTCGAAGCGGAAGCCGTCCACGCCCATCTCGGTGACCCAGTAGCGCAGCGAGTCGGTGATCAGGCGCAGTACGTGCGGCTGCACGACGTGCAGGGTGTTGCCGCAGCCGGTGTAGTCGGCGTACCGGCGCGCGTCCGACTGGAGGCGGTAGTAGCCGCGGTTGTCGATGCCCTTCAGGGAGAGCGTCGGGCCGTACTCGCCGGCCTCGGCGGTGTGGTTGTAGACCACGTCGAGGATGACCTCGATCCCGGCCGCGTGCAGGGCGCGCACCATCCGTTTGAACTCGCCCACCTGCTCACCGGTCGTGCCCGAGGCGGCGTAGCCGGCGTGCGGGGCGAAGTAGCCGATGGAGTTGTAGCCCCAGTAGTTGCGCAGGCCCCGCCTGAGCAGATGGTCCTCGTGGGCGAACTGGTGCACCGGCAGCAGCTCCACCGCCGTCACCCCGAGCCGGGTCAGGTGCTCGATCGCCGCCGGGTGCGCGAGGCCCGCGTAGGTGCCGCGCAGCTCCTCGGGGATGCCCGGGTGCAGCTTGGTGAAGCCGCGTACGTGCAGCTCGTAGATCACCGAGTCGGCCCACGGCGTCTTCGGGCGCCGGTCGTCGGACCAGTCGTCGTCGTCGTGGACGACGACCCCCTTCGGCACGTACGGCGACGAGTCCCTCTCGTCGCGCACGGTGTCGGCGACGTGCTGGTCCGGCCAGTCCCGCACATGCCCGTACACCTCCGGCGGCAGCCCGAACTCTCCGTCCACCGCGCGGGCGTACGGGTCGAGCAGCAGCTTCGCCGGGTTCCAGCGGCCGCCGGTCCAGGGGTCCCAGCGGCCGTGCACCCGGAAGCCGTAGCGCCGGCCGGGCAGCACGCCCGGCACGAAACCGTGCCAGATCTCGTGCGTCAGCTCGGTCAGCTTCAGCCGTGTCTCGACGCCGTCCTCGTCGAAGAGGCACAGCTCGACGCCCTCCGCGCCGCCCGCCCACAGGGCGAAGTTCGTCCCGGCCACCCCGTCCGGACCGACCCGGAAGCGGGCGCCCAGCGGGGTCGGCGCGCCCGGCCACACGGGCAGGCGCTGCGTCCCGTTCACAGCGGCGGCCGGGCGCCCCTGCTCAGCGGCGCGCCCTGCCGTCACCGCCTCCTGCTCGGCTGCGCTGGACACCGTTCAGCCTCCCGCGGCTCATGGCGAGACCCGTTCAGGGCGTACGGCGTCCCAGGCCGCGCCCCGTCGTGTCGTCGTCCTCCCCAGAGTTCTGCCCAGACCGTGGCTCGCACTCACGTTTCCCCGGGGCGACCCCGCTCGTTGGGCTGCTCGTGAGGCACGTACACGGGCGCGCGCGGCGCGCGGGGGCCGCGCTGGCCGCCGTACTGACATGGGCAGGACTGCTGGCGGGAGCCGCCGGCTGCACGTCGGACGGCTCCGGCGGTCCGGGCGGGATGTTCGGCAAACCGGGCGCGTCCGAGGACGCCATCCACATCTCCCCGGACGACGGCGACAAGGGGGTACGGTCCGGGAAGAAGCTGCGCGTCACGGTGGACGACGGCCGGCTGGAGTCGGTCAAGGTGGTCGCCTCCCAGGACGCCCAGGACACCCCGGTGCCCGGCCACCTCTCCGCCGACGGCCGGACCTGGCGCCCCGACGACGACCGGCTCGCGCTCGCCGCCCGCTACACCGTGGACGCGGTCGCCGTCGACGGCGACGGGGACCGCTCCGCCCGCCACGCCACCTTCACCACCTACGTCCCCGCCGAGCGCTTCATCGGGTACGTCACCCCGGAGAACCGTTCGGTCGTCGGCACCGGCATGATCGTGTCGATCCAGTTCAGCCGGGAGCTGCAGAACCGGGCCGCCGTCGAGCGGGCCATCCGGGTGCGCGCCGAGCCGGCCGTGGAGATCCGCCCCCACTGGTTCGGCAAGGACCGCGTCGACTTCCGCCCCGAGCGCTACTGGCGGCCCGGCACCAAGGTCACCGTCGACCTGGCGCTGCGGGACGTGGAGGGGGCCCGCGGGGTGTACGGGCTGCAGTCCAAGTCCTTCTCCTTCACCGTCGGCCGCAGCCAGGTGTCGCTGGTGGACGCCGCCGACCACACCATGGAGGTGCGCCGCGACGGCGAGCTGCTGGCCACCGTGCCGATCACCGCGGGGTCGCCGAAGAACACCACCTACAACGGGAAGATGGTGGTGATGGAGATGCTCGAGGTCACCCGCATGAACGGGGCGACGGTCGGCTTCCGGAAAACCGACGGCAAGGGCGAGTACGACATCCCGGACGTGCCGCACGCCATGAGACTGACCGACTCCGGCACCTTCCTGCACGGCAACTACTGGGCGGACGAGGACGTCTTCGGCCAGACCAACGTGAGCCACGGCTGCGTCGGCCTGCGCGACACCAAGGGCGGCGGCTCCGACACCCCGGCGGGCTGGTTCTTCGACCGCAGCCTGATCGGGGACGTCGTCGAGGTGATCAACAGCAAGGACAAGACGGTGGCGCCCGACAACGGCCTCGGCGGCTGGAACCTGGGCTGGAGCGAGTGGAAGGCGGGTGGCGCGGTGCGCTGAGCGAGCCGGCCGGGAGTTGGGACGGAACGGTGACATTCCGAGGCCGCCGGCGCTCCTGACCGGGCAGTTAATATGCGCTTCATGCGCGCGCGGCGCGCGGGGCGTGTGGGCCTGTGACAGGCCCGGGGGAGGGAGAAACACCTTGAACATCCGGCCGATATCGGGGGCATCGGTTGAGGGGCGCGGGCGGGGCCGCGCGGGGCTCGCGCTGGTCGCGGGCGCCGTGCTGTTCGCCGTCACGGCGTGCGGCGGGGGAGGGGGCTCGGACGCGGAGCAGGGCAAGGGGGGTGACGCCTCGGCCGCCGCGAGCAAGCAGTCCGAGGCGGTCGTCACCGTCGCGCCCAAGGACGGCGCCACGGCCGTCGACACCAGCGGGGCGCTGAAGGTCAGCGCGGCCAAGGGCAAGCTGACCGAGGTCGTGGTGAAGGACACCAAGGGGACGAAGGTCGACGGGGCGATATCCGCCGACGGCTCCTCCTGGACGCCCGCCATCCATCTGGCCGCCGCCACCCGCTACCAGGTGCACGCGGTCGCCAAGGACGCCGAGGGCCGTACCGCGGCCGAGGACTCCGCGTTCACCACGCTGACCCCGAAGAACACCTTCACCGGCATCTTCACCCCGGAGGACGGCTCCACCGTGGGTGTCGGCATGCCGTTCTCGCTGCGGTTCTCGCGGGGCATCACGCACCCGCAGGACGTGGAGAAGGCCATCAAGATCAAGACCGAGCCGGCGGTCGACGTGCGGGGCCACTGGTTCGGCAACGACCGCCTCGACTTCCGTCCCGAGCAGTACTGGAAGTCCGGCACCAAGGTCACCGTCACGCTCAACCTGGACGGCGTCGAGGGCCGCCCCGGCGTCTACGGCAAGCAAAAGAAGACGGTGTCCTTCACCATCGGGCGCAACCAGGTGTCCTACGTGGACGCCAAGAAGCACACCATGCAGGTCACCCAGGACGGCAAGGTCGTCAAGACCCTGCCCGTCACCACCGGCAAGCCCGGCTACGACACCTGGAACGGCCAGATGGTCATCAGCGAGAAGCTGACCGTGACCCGGATGAACGGCGAGACGGTCGGCTACGGCGGCGAGTACGACATCAAGGACGTCCCGCACGCCCTGCGCCTGACCACCTCCGGCACCTTCCTGCACGGCAACTACTGGGGTGGCGACGCCTTCGGCAACTACAACGCCAGCCACGGCTGCGTCGGCCTGCGCGACGTGCGCGGCGGCTACGACAGCTCGGTGCCGGCGGCGTGGTTCTTCAACCACTCGCTGATCGGCGACGTGGTGGTCGTGAAGAACTCCCACGACGAGACGGTCGCCCCGGACAACGGGCTCAACGGCTGGAACATGCCGTGGGCTCAGTGGACGAAGTAGGTCCGCGGACCTGACGGGCCCGGTGCTGTGACCTACGGCACCGGGCCCGTTGCCGTTAATCGTGGTTAACCTGCTGGCATGACCGTACATCTCGAAGTCGCCGAAGGCGTCGGCACGCTGCGCCTCGACCGTCCGCCGATGAACGCGCTGGACGTCGCCACGCAGGACAGGCTCAAGGAACTCGCCGAGGAGGCCGGCCGTCGCGACGACGTGCGCGCGGTCGTCGTGTACGGCGGCGAGAAGGTGTTCGCGGCGGGCGCGGACATCAAGGAGATGCAGGCCATGGACCACACCGCGATGGTCCTGCGCGCCCGCGCCCTGCAGGACGCCTTCACCGCCGTGGCCCGCATCCCCAAGCCGGTCGTCGCCGCGGTGACGGGCTACGCGCTCGGCGGCGGCTGCGAGCTGGCCCTGTGCGCCGACTACCGCATCGCCGGCGACAACGCCAAGCTCGGCCAGCCGGAGATCCTGCTCGGCCTGATCCCCGGCGCCGGCGGCACCCAGCGCCTGTCCCGGCTGATCGGCCCGTCCAAGGCCAAGGACCTCATCTTCACCGGCCGCATGGTGAAGGCCGACGAGGCGCTGTCGCTCGGTCTGGTCGACCGGGTGGTGCCGGCCGCCGAGGTGTACACCGAGGCGCACGCCTGGGCGGCGAAGCTGGCCCAGGGCCCGGCGCTCGCGCTGCGCGCGGCGAAGGAGTCCGTCGACACCGGTCTGGAGACGGACATCGACACGGGCCTCGCGGTCGAACGCAACTGGTTCGCGGGCCTGTTCGCCACCGAGGACCGCGAGCGGGGCATGAAGAGCTTCGTGGAGGAGGGCCCGGGCAAGGCCAAGTTCCTCTGAACACAACGGCCGGCGCCCGGCGCCGGCGCAGTGCCGGTGAACACCTGCCGGGCAACGCGTAATTGACGTCGTGTCTGATGCGGGGTCCCTCGATGGGGCGGTTTATGGGAACCTTTGGGCAACCTTAAGCCTGTCTTGTCGAGGGAGCCTGTCGATTGCCTTCGGTCGAGCCGTCGCCGCAGGTCAGCGGGGCCGTCGCGGCCTCCGAAATGCCCGGCGCATATGCCGCTCGCAAGCGGTGGGACGGGAGCGTCAGGGGGGCGTATTCCAGCAGAACGGCCCCCGGCGCCCCCGCGGACGGCCATGATGGGGGCATGGCGGGGCTGGAGGGCATCGAACAGCCGCGGGGACACGGCCGTGCTGTGGCGGCGCGCTGGTCGCCTGCGGTCGAGGACGAACGAGCGCTCAAGGCACTGGAGTTGTTCGGCAACCCGGCGGAACACGATGTGCCGCTGCCCTCCCGCCCGGAGTCCGCGGCCACCGCGCGCCGGCTGACCCAGGTGGTGATCCTGCGCCACTGGGGGCTGACCCCCAAGCTCGCCGAGGACGCCGTCCTGCTCGTCTCCGAACTCGTCGGCAACGCCGTCCGTCACACCGGCGCCCGCGTCTTCGGTCTGCGCATGCGCCGGCCGCGCGGCCGTATCCGCGTCGAGGTCCGCGACCCCTCCCGCGGCCTGCCGTGTCTGATGCCCGTCCGGGAGATGGACGTCAGTGGCCGCGGCCTGTTCCTGGTCGACAAGATCGCCGACCGCTGGGGCGTGGACCTGCTGCCCCGCGGCAAGACGACCTGGTTCGAGATGCGGGTCGCGGACCGCTGACGAGGCCCCGGCCGGTCCGCGCGCTGTCGGCGGGTCGGTCCCTGTGCGGGTAACGCGTCACTCATGAGTGCGTAAAAGGGGGGTGGTCCCCGAGCGAACCCGTCCACGTCATGACATGCCGTTCCTTGCCCGGCGCTGCGGAGCGCGACTCGCGCCTCGCACACCGAGTGGGTGAATCGCCCGATTTTTTACGGTTCACACCCTTTAATGGTGAGGTGACCGCACCCGACCGCCGCACCGCTCTGCGTGCCGGTACCGGCCTTGTCGCCGGTGCCGCCCTCGCCTCCGCCTGCTCCGCGTCCGGCGGTGCGGGCGACTCCGTCGCGGCCCGCCCCGCGCCCAGCTCGCCGCAGCCCCGTTCCTCGCCGCCCGGCCCGGCGCCGGCGCCCCGCGCCTACCCCGGGCAGCCCTCCCAGATCACCCACGGCCCGCGCACCCGCCACCGCGTCGCCCTCACCTTCCACGGCCAGGGTGATCCCGCGATCGCCCGCGCCCTGCTCACCGAGGCCGAGCGGCACGGCGCCCATGTCACCGTCCTCGCCGTCGGCACCTGGCTCGACCAGCACCCCGAGATGGCCCGCCGCATCCTCGACGGCGGCCACGACCTCGGCAACCACACCCAGCGCCACCTGGGCATCAACACGATGCCGGAGGCCGAGGCCCGCGAGGAGATCACCGCCTGCGCCGACCGGCTGAAGAAGCTCACCGGCTCCATCGGCACCTGGTTCCGCCCCTCGCGCGCCCCGCAGGCCTCCCCGCTCGTCGCCCGCCTCGCCGCCGAGGCCGGCTACCCGCACGTCCTGTCCTACGACGTCGACTCCCTCGACTACACCGCGCCCGGCGCCGCCGCCGTCAGCCGCAAGGTCCTCGGCGAGATCCGCGACGGATCCGTGGTGAGCCTGCACTTCGGCTACCGGGACACGGTCGCCGCGCTCCCCGCTGTCCTCGAAGAGCTCGACCGCCGCGGTCTGCGCGCGGTCACCACCACGGAGCTGATCGGCTGATGCACCTGAAGCGAACGACCCGCACCCTGCTCGCCGGCGCCCTCCTCGCCGCCCTCGCCGCCTGCGGCAGCCCGGGTGGCGACCACGGCGGCGAGACCACCAAGGCGGCCCTGCCCGCCCCGGCGAAGAAGCAGCACACCGTGCCCGGCCTGCCCGGCATGCCGCCCGTCCTCGACCCCAAGGACGTCTACGCCGCCGACCGGCCGAACAAGCTCTCCCCGGTCGTCAAGGACTTCCCGTCCCGGGTGTACGTCCCCAACACCGAGTCCAACACGGTCACGGTCATCGACCCGAAGACGTACCAGGTGATCGAGACGATCCCGGTCGGCCGCCAGCCGCAGCACGTCGTGCCGTCCTGGGACCTGAAGACGCTGTGGGTCAACAACGACCGGGGCAACACCCTCACCCCGATCGACCCGCGCACCGGCAAGGCCGGCAAGACGGTCGACGTGCACGACCCGTACAACCTGTACTTCACGCCCGACGGGAAGTACGCGGTCGTCATGGCCTCCCTCGACCGGGAACTGGTCTTCCGAGACCCGCACACCATGAAGCGGATCAAGACGGTTCCCGTCTCCTGCTACGGCGTCAACCACGCCGACTTCTCCCTGGACGGCCGCTACTTCATCGTCTCCTGCGAGTTCAGCGGCGAACTGCTGAAGGTCGACACGGCGTCGATGAAGGTCATCGGCCAGGAGAAGCTGCCCTTCCGCGGCGCGATGCCGCAGGACGTGAAGATCTCGCCCGACGGCAAGCGGTTCTACATCGCCGACATGATGGCCGACGGCATCTGGGTCCTCGACGGCGACAAGTTCACCAAGCCCACCCTGCTGCCCACCGGCAAGGGCGCCCACGGCCTGTACGTGAGCCGCGACTCCCGCGAGATGTACATCTCCAACCGCGGCGAGGGCACCATCTCCGTCTTCGACTTCCCCCAGAACAAGCTCACCAAGAAGTGGCGGCTGCCCCAGGGCGGCAGCCCCGACATGGGCGGCGTCTCCGCCGACGGCAAGGTCCTGTGGCTCTCCGGCCGCTACAACGCCGAGGTGTACGCCATCGACACCCGCACCGGCGAACAGCTCGCCCGTATCAAGGTCGGCAGCGGCCCGCACGGCCTCGCCGTCTACCCGCAGCCCGGCCGCTACTCGCTCGGCCACACGGGCATCTTCCGCTGACCCCCACTCACCGGGCCCGCGGCAGCGCCCCTGCTCACCGGACCCGCGGCAGCGCTCCCGCTCACCGGGGCAGCAGCAGCGCCTCCGCGCCGATCTGCCGGTAGCCCGCCGCCTGGAACGCCCGCGCACTGCGGGCGTTCCCCGGCGAGACCTGCGCCCACAGCGGCTCCCCGGCCAGCTGCCGCGCCGCCGTCACCAGGGCCCGGCCCAGCCCCCGGTGCCGTACGTCCTCGTCGACCTCCACCGACACCTCCAGCCGTCCGGCCACGCCCCGGCCCAGCACCAGCACCCCGCCGTCCGCCGCCCAGGCGCGCACGTCGTCGCGGCGCCGGCGGGCGTAGGCGATGCGGGGGTGGTCGCCCGCCATCTCCTTCAGCGTGACCTCCGGCTCGCCCGGCAGCGGGGCGGCGACCAGCAGCGCGTCGACCGTGTCCATGGTCCGGGCGGTGCGGCCCAGGAACGCGGCGAGGAAGAGCGGGTTCAGGCTCGCCGCCAGCCGGTCGCAGTCCGTCGCCTCCAGCGCGGCGTACACCCAGGCCGGGTCCTCGTCGGTGAAGACCACCGAGTGCGCGGTGAAGGACAGCACCCCGGCGTCCCGCGCGCCCTCCTGCGGCACGACCGTCGTCCCGCCGTCCGGCGGCGGGAAGACCCCCCGCGCCGCCGCGTCGAGAATGCCGCGCAGGTCTCCCATCACCGCTCCTTGAGTCTCCACCCGCTGGAAGGCCCACACTCGCAGACATGATCGAAGACGGCACCGGTCTTTTCACCATCGGCGCACTGGCCCGGGCCACGGGCCTGACCGTGCGCACCATCCGCTACTGGTCCGACGAGGGCGTCCTCACCCCGGTGACCCGGTCGTCCGGCGGCTACCGGCTCTACGACGCCGAGTCCGCCGCCCGTCTGGAGCTGATCCGCACCCTGCGCGAGCTGGGCCTCGGCCTGGACGACGTGCGCACGGTGCTGGCCGGGGAGCGGACGGTCGCTCAGGTGGCGGCGGCGCACGTGGCGGCGCTGGACGCGCAGATCAAATCGCTGAAGGTGACCCGTGCGGTGCTGTCGACCGTGGCCCGGCGGGGCTCGAGCGCGAAGGAGACGACCTTGATGAACAAACTGGCCCGGCTGTCGGCGGCCGAACGCAAGCGCGTCCTCGAGGACTTCACGGCGGAGATCTTCGACGGGCTGGACGCGGCGGACCCCGACATCCGGCGGCGCCTGCGGTTCATGACCGCCGACCTGCCCGACGACCCGACGCCCGAGCAGGTGGACGCCTGGGTCGAGCTGGCCGAGCTGATCCAGGACCCGGACTTCCGGGCGCTGATGCGGCGGATGGTCCAGTTCAACGCCGCCGACCGGGGACCGGACGTCCCGGCGGGCACATCGCTGTGGTTCATGAGCCGTCTGGTGCAGCTCGCGGGCGAGGCACGGGAACGGGGCATCGATCCGCGGGCGCCGGAGGCGGCGGAGGTGCTGCGTTCGCTGCTCGGCGACGCCGACCCCGCGGCGGTGCTCGACCGGCTGACCGCGGCCTCGAACGCGCGGGTGGCGCGCTACCGCGAGCTGTCGGCGATCGTGAACGGCCTGGGACCCCAGCCGTCGCACGAGGAGGACTTCGCCTGGGTGGTCGCCGCACTGCGTGCGCGCGCGGGCCGTTAATCTGACCTGCGGCACTACGCCGGCACGAGTAAGAAACGCGACAAAAAGGGGCGGATCGGTGGCGGACATCGAGGAAGCACGCAAGCAGTTCCAGCGGATCGACGCGGACGGTGACGGTTTCATCACCGCTGCCGAGTTCAAGAGCGCCCTCGCCCAGGAGGGTGACTGGAACGTCACCGAGTCGGTCGCCGAGGCCATCATCAAGTCCCGTGACCTCAACGGCGACAAGGTGCTGTCCTTTGACGAGTTCTGGGCGCACCTCAACAAGTGACGTGCATCACCAGGGGGCGTCCGCCGGTCACCGGCGGGCGCCCCTTCGTCATGCCCGGCGCCGGATCCGCACACTCCAGCGGCCCTCGTGCCGCGCCGGCGCCAACGGCAGGTCGAAGCACTTGCCCAGCTGGTCCGCGGTGAGGACCTCGTCCGCCGGGCCCCGGGCGAGAGCGCGGCCGTCGCGCAGCAGCAGCGCATGCGTGGTGTGCCCCGGCAACTCCTCCAGATGGTGGGTGACCAGGACCGTGGCGAGCCGCGGATGCTCCCGGCGCAGGGCGTCCAGCGCCTCGATGAGCTGCTCGCGGCCCGGCAGATCCAGGCCGGTCGCGGGCTCGTCGAGCAGCAGCAGCCGCGGCTCGGGCATCAGCGCGCGGGCGATCAGGGTCCGGCCGCGCTGCCCCTGCGACAGCGTCGGCCAGCGCGCCTCGCGCAGCTCACCCAGACCGAGGGTGCCGATGAGCCGGTCCGCGCGCACCTCCTGCTCCGGGGTGGGGCGCCACCGGGGGAGCGGCGCGACGGAGTTGGTCAGCCCGGTCAGCACGACGTCCCGCACCCGCAGCGGCTCGGCGAGCGGATGACGCGGGTCGACGTGACCGACGTACGCCCTCAGCTCCCGCAGGTCCACGCGGCCCAGGCGGCGGCCCAGCACCTCGACCCACCCGCGGGTGGGATGGACGCGGGCGCCGAGCAGGCTGAGCAGCGTGGACTTGCCCGCGCCGTTGGCGCCCAGCAGCGCCCAGTGCTCGCCCGCGCGGACGGTGAGGGACACGCCCTCGAGGATCGGCCGGCCCTCACGCACCACGTGGACGTCCTCGGCGCGCAGCACCTCGCTCATCCGGTCACCGCCCGGTTCACCGCGGACAGCACCGCCCGCACCCGGGCTTCGAGGCCCGAGCCGGCCTGCCCGGCGCCCCACACTTCGGTGCCGTTCACCCGGCACTCGGCGTAGGCGGCCGTGCCCGCCCCGGCCGGGTGCTCGGCGACCTCCAGCACCTCGACGGCGTACCCGGCACCGGCCAGCGCGTCGGCGAACGCTGCCAGCGGGCCCGGGCCGGTGCCCTCGAGGTCCCAGGTGCGCTCACCGGTGTGCAGGGTGCACACGAAGCCGTCGTTTCCGAGGGCGGACCAGGCGTCCAGCCGGACCTCGCCGTCGGCGAGGTAGGTGCCGCGGAACAGCCCGTACAACTCGTCCGGCGTCGCCTCGCGGCCGCTGTCGTCCGTGGCCCGCTGCACGACCCGCGAGAAGTCCGGCCGCATGCGCGCGGGCAGGTCCAGTCCGTGGTGTTCACGCAGCAGATACGCCATGCCGCCCTTGCCGGACTGGGAGTTGACCCGGATCACCGCCTCGTAGGAGCGCCCCACGTCGGCCGGGTCGATCGGCAGGTACGGCACCTCCCAGGGGGCGTCCGTCTCCGGCACCCCCCGCTCCTTCGCCCGGCGCGCGTGATGGTCGAAGCCCTTGCTGATGGCGTCCTGATGGGTGCCGGAGAACGCGGTGTACACCAGGTCGCCGGCGTAGGGGTGACGCGGGTGCACGGGCAGCCGGTTGCAGTGCTCGACGGTCTCCCGTACGGCGTCGATGTCGCTGAAGTCGACCATGGGGTCCACGCCTTGCGCGTACAGGTTCATCGCCAGGGTCACCAGGTCGACGTTGCCCGTGCGCTCGCCGTTGCCGAACAGGCAGCCCTCCACGCGCTGCGCCCCGGCCAGCACGGCGAGTTCGGCGCAGGCGACGCCGGTGCCGCGGTCGTTGTGCGGGTGGACGGAGAGGATCACGGCGTCACGGCGGGCCAGGTTGCGGTGGGCGTACTCGATCTGGTCGGCGTAGACGTTCGGGGTGGCGATCTCGACGGTCGCGGGCAGGTTGTGCGTGACGGGGCGGTCCGGGCTCGCGTCCCACAACTCGCTCAGCCCGTCGCACAGTTCGAGGACGAAGTCGGGCTCGGTGAGGTTGTAGGTCTCGGGGGAGAACTGGAAGCGCAGGTGCGGGGCGTCGCCGGCCCGGCGGGCCATGTGCTCGGCGGCCTCCCGCAGGATCCGCCACACCTCGCCGCGGTCGCGGCGCAGGACGACGTCCCGCCACACCGGCGAGGTCGCCACGTACAGATGGACCACCGCCCGCGGCAGCCCCTCGATCGCCTCGAACGTGCGGTCGATCAGCTCCGTCCGCGCCGGGGTGAACACGACGGGCGTGACGTCGTCGGGAACGGCTCCGGCGGTCACCAGGTGCCGGACGAAGCCGAAGTCGGCGCGGCTGGCCGACGGATAGCCGACCTCGATCTCCTTGAACCCCCTGGAGACCAGCAGGTCGTACAGGCGGCGCTTGCGTTCGGTGTCCATCGGCTCGGCCAGCGCCTGGTTGCCGTCGCGCAGGTCGACCGGCACCCACAGCGGGGCCCGCTCCAGCCGGGCGGCGGGCCAGTGCCGGGCGGTGACGGGAACGGGGACGCGCTCGTGGAAGGGACGGTAGCGGTGGTACGGCATCCCGCTGGGACGCTGCGGATTCCAGCGGTACGGCGTCGCGCTGGACGGCTGCGGATCGGGTACGGCCGTGGTGGTCGTCCTCGGCTGCGGATCGGGTACGGCGGTCGTGGTCATCGTCGGCTGCCTTCGGCTCGGTCGGACGGTGACCGGCAGCACGGCGTCCCGCGGCGGGGCGCCGGTCGCGTCAAACCCCGCCGCGGCAGCCGAGAAGAAGGAGACCGCACAGCGTCATGATCGGTACGCTAGCCACTGCTCAGGTCCTCAGACAAGTGGAAACGGCAAACTCCTCAGACAAGTTGGAGACAGTGAACGGTGACCGCACACACGGGAGGGCCCCGGTGACCCCGGACGGCCCCCTGCGCCCCAGCCCCCTGGTCGAACAGGCCACCCAGCGGCTGCGCGCCCGGATCGCCGACGGCACCTGGCCCGTCGGCAGCAAGCTCCCCGGTGAGACCACCCTCGCCAAGGACCTCGGCGTGGGCCGCTCCACGGTGCGCGAGGCGCTGCGCGCGCTGGCCGGCGCCGGACTCGTCCGCCCCCGGCAGGGCGCCGGTGTCTTCGTCACCGCCACCGAACCGGCCGAGGACTGGCCCGCCCAGCTGCGCCGGGCCGCCGTCACCGACGTCTACGAGGTCCGCACCGCCGTCGAGGTGCACGCCGCCCGGCTGGCCGCCCAGCGCCGCACCGACGAGGACGTCGCCGCGATCCGCGCCGCGCTGGAGGGCCGGCGTGCCGCCGCCGGCGCCGGTGACGAGGCCTTCGTCGACGCCGACATCGCCTTCCATGCTGCGGTGGTCGCCGCCGCGCACAACATCGTCCTGTCCGGCCTGTTCGCCCAGTTCACTCCCGTTCTGCGCAAGGGCCTGACCGAACTCCTCGCACTGAGCGGCCTGCGCCGCGACGACCCGAACACCGCGGACGACGCCCACGAGGCGATCGTCCGGGCGATCGCCGAGGGGGACGCGGAGACGGCGGTGGCGGTGGTCGCCCAGGAACTGCAGAACCCCTTCCCGCCGGCCACCTGACCGCCCGCCCGGGACACCGCCCCGGCGGCGCGCCCGCCCAGGAAGCCTGCCCGCAGCGGAAGGTCCTCCGCCCCGCAGGGCGTGCAGCGCGGCGGAGACGGCCGGATCGCGACCCGCGTCACCCGTTCGGCCCGCGGACGGGAATAGCCGGACGGACCACCCGGTTCTCGCCCGGAAACCGGACCATGCGCAGCGAACCTGAAGGGCTGAGCCATGAAGATCGGCATCATCGGCGCGGGCAACATCGGCGGCAACCTGACCCGGCGGCTCACCGCCGTCGGCCATGACGTGTCCGTCGCCAACTCGCGCGGCCCGCACACGCTCACCGAGCTGGCCGAGGAGACCGGGGCGACGGCCGTACCGGTGGAGGAGGCCGCCCGCGACGCCGAGATCGTCATCGTCACGATCCCGCTGAAGGCGATCCCCGACCTGCCCAAGGGGCTCTTCGACGAGGCCGCCGACGGCGTCGTGGTCGTCGACACCGGCAACTACTACCCGCAGCAGCGCGACGGACGGATCGCCGCGATCGAGGACGAGGGCCTCGCCGAGAGCCGCTGGACCGAGCGGCAGCTCGGCCATCCGGTGATCAAGGCCTTCAACGCCACCTTCGCCCAGGACCTGCTGGAACGCCCGCGCCCCGCCGGCGACCCCGACCGCATGGCGCTGTCGGTCGCCGGCGACGACGCGGCGGCCAAGGCGAAGGTGAGGGCCCTGATCGACGAGCTGGGCTTCGACACCGTCGACACCGGCGGCCTGGACGACTCCTGGCGCCAGCAGCCCGGCACCCCGGTCTACGGCCTGCGCGGCGACGTCGAGGCCGTGACGAGCGCCCTCGAGGCGGCGACCCCGGACCGCCCGGCGGACTTCCGCGGCTGAGCCCGCACGACGACGCCGCGCGGCGCTACGGGGTGGCCCAGTCCCGCAGCGCCGCGCGGTCGGCGAAGTTCGCCACGTCCTTGTCGTGCGGGTCGTCGGTGTACTGGTGGAAGCGCCAGGCCGCCTTGATGCGGGGCTTGCCCGCGGTGACGTAGTCGGCGATCCAGAGGCCGTCGCCGGCGTAGGAGGTCGTGTCGACCGTCAACCAGAAACTCCGGTTGCAGTAGAGCACGACCCGGTTGTGCGGGCGCAGCTGCTTCAGGGTGCGCAGGAAGCGGTCCTTGTCCGCGTTGCTCGCGTGGGTGCCCTCGCCCGTCGTCTCCCAGTCGACGGCCAGGATGTCGCCGGGCTTCTCCGGGGTCTTGCTCAGGAAGTACTCCGCCTGGGCCGTGAGGTTGCCCGGCCACAGGAAGTGGTAGAAGCCGACGACCAGCCCGGCGGCACGGCCGTGCGCGGTCTGGGCGGCGAGCCGGGGGTTGACGTACGAACGCCCCTCCGTCGCCTTGATGAAGACGAAGGAGAGGCCGTCCGTGCCGTAGGCGGAGGACTGGTACGCGCTCACGTCGATGCCGCGCAGCATGGGGGCTCCCGACAAGGTGTGGGGGGACGGGAGTTGTTGATGCCCCGGATCGGCCCCCGCTCAACCGCCTGAACGGAAGCGCTCGTTCAGCACTCGATGATGTTCACCGCGAGACCGCCCCGGGCCGTCTCCTTGTACTTCACGCTCATGTCCGCGCCCGTGTCCTTCATGGTCTTGATGACCTTGTCCAGGGACACCTTGTGCGAGCCGTCGCCGCGCAGCGCCATCCGCGCCGCGGTGACCGCCTTGACCGCCGCCATGCCGTTGCGCTCGATGCACGGGATCTGCACCAGGCCGCCGACCGGGTCGCAGGTCAGGCCGAGGTTGTGCTCCATGCCGATCTCCGCGGCGTTCTCCACCTGCTCCGGAGATCCGCCCATGACCTCGGCGAGCGCGCCCGCCGCCATCGAGCAGGCCGAGCCGACCTCGCCCTGGCAGCCGACCTCGGCGCCGGAGATCGAGGCGTTCTCCTTGAAGAGCATGCCGATCGCGCCCGCGGCCAGCAGGAAGCGGACCACGCCGTCCTCGTCGGCGCCCGGTACGAAGTTGATGTAGTAGTGCAGGACCGCCGGGATGATGCCGGCCGCGCCGTTGGTCGGGGCGGTGACGACCCGGCCGCCGGCCGCGTTCTCCTCGTTCACGGCCATCGCGTAGAGCGTGATCCACTCCATGGCGAGGGCCTTCGCGTCGCCCTCGGAGCGCAGCTTGCGCGCGGTGGTCGCCGCCCGGCGGCGCACCTTCAGCCCGCCCGGCAGGATCCCCTCACGGGACATGCCGCGCTCCACGCACTCGCGCATCACCCGCCAGATCTCCAGCAGCCCGGCGCGGATCTCCTCCTCGGTGCGCCAGGCCCGCTCGTTCTCCAGCATGAGGGAGGAGATCGACAGGCCGGTCTCCTTCGCCAGGCGCAGCAGCTCGTCACCCGTGCGGAAGGGGTACTTCAGGACCGTGTCGTCCAGCTTGATCCGGTCCGCGCCGACCGCGTCCTCGTCGACGACGAATCCGCCGCCGACCGAGTAGTACGTCTTCGACAGCAGCTCGGTGCCCGCGGCGTCGTACGCCCAGATGGTCATGCCGTTGGCGTGGTACGGCAGGGCCTTGCGACGGTGCAGGACCAGGTCGTCGTCGAAGGAGAAGGCGATCTCGTGCTCGCCGAGCAGGTTCAGCCGGCCCGCCGACCTGATCGCCTCGACCCGCTCGTCGGCCGTCTCCACGTCCACCGTGCGCGGTGAGTCGCCCTCCAGGCCGAGCAGGACGGCCTTCGGGGTGCCGTGGCCGTGCCCGGTCGCGCCGAGGGAGCCGTAGAGCTCGCAGCGCACGGAGGCGACCGAGCCGAGCACGTCCTCGCCCCGCAGCCGGCGGGCGAACATGCGGGCCGCGCGCATCGGGCCCACCGTGTGGGAGCTGGACGGGCCGATGCCGATCGAGAACAGGTCGAAGACCGAGATGGCCACGGGGAGACTCCTCAAGACGGGGGTGGTGCGGGGCGCGGGCACCGCGCACACCGGTACTGCCAGTGTGCGCGGTACCCCGCGGAGCGTGACTTACTTGTTCAGACCCGGGTAGAGCGGGTGCTTCTCCACCAGGGCCCGGACCCGGCCCTTGAGCGCGTCGGCGTCGTAGGACGGCTTCAGCGCCTCGGCGATCACGTCCGCGACCTCGGCGAAGTCCTCGGCCGTGAAGCCGCGGGTCGCGAGGGCGGGCGTACCGATGCGCAGGCCCGAGGTCACCATCGGCGGGCGCGGGTCGTTCGGGACCGCGTTGCGGTTGACCGTGATGCCCACCTCGTGGAGGCGGTCCTCGGCCTGCTGGCCGTCCAGCTCGCTGTCGCGCAGGTCGACCAGGACCAGGTGCACATCCGTGCCGCCGGTCAGGACGTTCACCCCCGCCTCACGGGCGTCCGGCGAGGTCAGCCGCTCGGCGAGGATGCGGGCGCCCTCCAGGGTACGACGCTGGCGCTCCTTGAAGTCCTCGGAGGCCGCCAGCTTGAAGGAGACCGCCTTGGCCGCGATCACGTGCTCCAGGGGGCCGCCCTGGAAGCCCGGGAAGACGGAGGAGTTCAGCTTCTTCGCGAAGTCCTGCTTGGCGAGGATGATGCCGCCGCGCGGGCCGCCGAGCGTCTTGTGCGTGGTGGAGGTCACGACGTCGGCGAACGGCACCGGGTTCGGGTGCAGCCCGGCCGCGACCAGCCCGGCGAAGTGCGCCATGTCGACCCACAGGTACGCCTCGACCTCGTCGGCGATCCGGCGGAACTCCGCGAAGTCCAGCTCACGCGGGTACGCCGACCAGCCGGCGATGATCACCTTGGGGCGGTGCTCCTTGGCGAGCCGCTCGACCTCGGCCATGTCGACCAGGCCGTTGTCGTCGACGTGATAGGGGACGACGTTGAACTGCTTGCCGGAGAAGTTCAGCCGCATCCCGTGGGTGAGGTGGCCGCCGTGCGCCAGGTTCAGGCCCAGGATGGTGTCGCCGGGCTGGGCCAGCGCGAAGAGCGCGGCCTGGTTGGCGGAGGCGCCGGAGTGGGGCTGGACGTTGGCGTACTCGGCGCCGAACAGCTCCTTGACCCGGTCGATCGCGATCTGCTCGGTGACGTCGACGTGCTCGCAGCCGCCGTAGTAACGACGGCCGGGGTAGCCCTCGGCGTACTTGTTGGTCAGCACCGAGCCCTGGGCCTCGAGGACCGCCACGGGGGCGAAGTTCTCGGAGGCGATCATCTCCAGGGTGGACTGCTGGCGGTCCAGCTCGGCGTCGACCGCGGCGGCCACGTCCGGGTCGAGCTCGTGCAGGGGCGTGTTCAGAAGCGACATGGGATTCCTGCGACCTCTCAGCCGTTGGTGAAGGCGTCGTACTCGGCGGCGGAGAGCAGGTCGTCCGGCTCGCCCGTGACGCGCACCTTGAACAGCCAGCCGCCCTCGAAGGGGGCCGAGTTCACCAGCGACGGGTCGTTGACGACGTCCTCGTTGACCTCGGTGATCTCACCGTTGACGGGGGAGTACAGCTCCGAGACGGACTTGGTCGACTCCAGCTCGCCGCAGGACTCGCCCGCGGTGACCGTGTCGCCGACCTCCGGGAGCTGGACGAACACGACGTCACCGAGCGCGTTGGCCGCGTGCTCCGTGATGCCGACCGTCGAGACGCCGTCCTCGGCGCCCGACAGCCACTCGTGCTCCTTGCTGTAGCGCAGCTGCTGGGGGTTGCTCATGGCCTGAATTCTCCTGTACGCGGGTCTGTGCTGATGAATGGGGGACTGCGAAGACGCGCGTGACCAGGGGCGATGTGCCCCATGTCACGTCGGAGGGCTTACGCCAGTGTCACTTCTGCCGCTTGTAGAACGGCAGCGCCACGACCGTGTACGGCTCATGCGTACCGCGGATGTCGACGCCGACACCCGGCGTGCCCGGCGCCGCGTGCGCCGCGTCCACGTAGGCCATGGCGATCGGCTTGCCCAGCGTGGGAGAGGGGGCGCCCGAGGTCACCTCGCCGATGACCTTGCCGTCCGCGACGACCTGGAACCCGGCGCGCGGGACGCGGCGGCCCTCGGCGACCAGGCCGACCAGGACGCGCGGCGGGCTGGACTCGGCGCGCTCGGCGGCCGCGGCGAGCGCCTCGCGCCCGACGAAGTCGCCCTCCTTGTCGAACTTGACCACCCGGCCGAGCCCGGCGTCGAAGGGGGTCAGCTCGGCGGTCAGCTCGTGCCCGTACAGCGGCATGCCCGCCTCCAGGCGCAGCGTGTCCCGGCAGGACAGACCGCACGGGACCAGGCCCAGGCCCTCGCCGGCCTTGGTCAGCGCCTGCCACAGCTCGACGGCGTGCTCCGGCTTCACGAACAGCTCGAAGCCGTCCTCGCCGGTGTAGCCGGTGCGGGCGATGAGCGCCGGGACGCCGGCGACGGTGCCGGGCAGGCCGGCGTAGTACTTCAGGCCGTCGAGGTCGGCGTCGGTCAGGCTTGCGAGGATGCCGGGGGACTCGGGGCCCTGCACCGCGAGCAGCGCGTACGCGTCGCGGTCGTCGCGCACCTCGGCGTCGAAGCCGGCGGCGCGCTCGGTGAGGGCGTCGAGCACGACCTGGGCGTTGGAGGCGTTGGCGACGACCATGTACTCGGTCTCGGCGAGCCGGTAGACGATCAGGTCGTCCAGGATGCCGCCGTCGGCCTGGCAGATCATGGTGTAGCGGGCGCGGCCGGTCTTGACCGCGCCGATGTTGCCGACCAGGGCGTGGTCGAGGAGGGCGGCGGCCTGCGGGCCGGTGACGGTGATCTCGCCCATGTGGGAGAGGTCGAAGAGCCCGGCCTTCGTGCGTACGGCGTTGTGCTCGTCGCGCTCGGAGCCGTAGCGCAGCGGCATGTCCCAGCCGGCGAAGTCGGTCATGGTTGCGCCGAGCGAGCGATGCACGGCATCGAGCGCGGTGAGACGGAGTTCGGTACTGCTCATCGGTCGGTCGTCTCCCAGGGGAAGGACAGGGCGAGGAAGTTCCTCCCCATCTGTCATCGGAACCTGAGAGGTTCGCCATGACCGCTCACGGTCCTGGCTTGCACCTTGGGTGGGGCCGCCGACGTGGACGGCCCGCTTTTCAGATGTGCCTCGCCCGCGCGGTAACGGGGCCTGAGAGATTCAAGGGAGGGACTTGCTCCTTCGGCGCCCCAGCCTTGGGCTGGGAACTCTCCCGCGCGGATTCAAACGGCCGGTATGCAGTTGGCGGGCTCATCATTGCACGCCTCGCCCGAAGACGGCAGGCCGCATCTGTAACCGGGTTGTGGCGGTACGTACACGAAACCGGGAGGCGATCCGCATTACCTTCTCTTTACCTGCGTTGGGCAGGTCATCACCTGAACGCCAGGGGAGGACGATGACGGTGGACAGGATCACGGCGTACGCGACGACCCCGGGCCTCACGCTGCCCTCGCAGCCGGCGGCGCCCGCCCTGGAGACACGGACCGGCCCGGTGGTGCGGGACCTGCGCGAGCGGGCCGGCCGCAGCCCGCACGCCCTGCTCTTCGGCCCGTGCGACCTGGTCGTCGTCACCGGACTGCCCGGCAGCGGCAAGTCCACCCTGATGCGCCGCGCGGTACCGGGCCTGCGCGTCGACTCCCAGGACACCCGCGACCGCTACGACGCCCGCCTGTCCCGCCTGCTGCCCTACGCGCTCTACCGCCCGCTGGTCCGCCTCGCCCACTACGCCGCCCTGCGCCGCGCCCTGGCGAGCGGCGAGGGCGTCGTCGTGCACGACTGCGGCACACAGTCCTGGGTGCGCGGCTGGCTGGCGCGCACGGCCCGCCGCCGCGGCGGCACCCTGCACCTGCTGCTGCTCGACACCGACCCGGACACCGCCCTGACCGGCCAGCGCGCACGCGGCCGCGGCGTCTCCCGGTACGCCTTCCACCGCCATCGCCGCGCCACGGCCCGTCTGCTGTCCGCCGTCGAGCGCGGCGACCTGCCGGCCGGCTGCGACGCGGCGGTCCTCCTCGACCGGGACGCGGCGAACGCCCTGCGGCGGATCGCCTTCACCGGCTGAACCGCCGTGCGGTTAGCCTTTCAGCCACAGCAGCGGTTCGAAGCAGATGGTGGAGAGATGGACTTCCCTGCCGACCTTCCGGCGGACTTCCCGGCGCAGACGCACCCCCATCCCCACGGCGGATGGCCCGGCAACGAGCTGGAGGAGGTGCTGTCGGCCTCCCTCGGCGTCCCGGGAGCCGGCGGCCGGATCGTGGAGGTGCTCGGCCGCAGCTTCCTGTGGATCCCCCTTCCCCACGGCGGCGGCCCGCACAGCGGCCCCCTCGACCTGCCCACCACCGAGATCGCCGGCCAGGCCTACGTCCCCGTCTTCAGCTCCGAGGAGCAGTTCCGCCAGGTCGCCGGCGCCCACATGTCGTACACCGTCGCGCCCGCAGTGGAGTTCGCGCGCGGGCTGCCGGCGCAGGTCGGCATCGCGGTGAACCCGGGCGGCCTGGTCGGCATACCGCTGCCGCCCCAGGCGGTGGCCGAGGTGTGCCGGGCCGGCCGCACCCCGCTGGACGGCCCCGCGAGCGGCGGCCGGGTCCGCCTGTACGAGCCGGACTGGCAGGACGACCCCGTCGGCTTCCTCGCCACCGCCTCCGCCGAGTTCGAGGCGACCGGCACCGTCCTGACGGCCCGCCGCTGCCTCGCCGTGATCGAGACGGCCGACCCGGTCATGTTCGTCGGCGTCGAACTCTCCCAATGGGAAGGCGACCTGCGCAACGCCCCCCTCGACGCCCTGGGCCGGGCCCTCGGCACCACCCCGGCCCCGTGGCCGGTGAACCTCATCCTGCTGGACCTCGCGGGCGACGACCCGGTGGCGATCTGGCTCAGGGACAAGGTGCGGCCCTTCTACACGAGGGGCGGCTGACCCGCCCGGGGCCACGCACCGTTCTCCCCGGTCCTCCCCAGGCGCCACTTAACCTGGTTTCATAGCTCGGTCGAGGGTGTTGTACGAAAGGGCGATTCGAAGTGAGCGCGAGCGGCACGGCCGCGACCGGCCAGGTCGAGCACATGCTGCGCCAGGTGACGCCCGGGCGGTACGACGCCTACGAGGCGCTGCTGCGCGCACTCGCCACCCCCGCCACCGGCCAGGTCTGGATGCTGCTGTGGCACGGCCAGGCCGGTTCCCCGGACGCCCAGTACGGCACGATGGAGGTCGACGGCCACGGCTACGCGCCCTGCGTCACCTCCGCCCAGGAGCTGAGCGCCAGCGGCTGGAACCGCTCGTACGAGGTGGCCGACGGCCTCGAGGTGGCCCGCGCGCTCTACCCCGACCACCACGGCCTGTGGCTCAATCCGCACGCCCCCGGCGGCGGCCTCGGCATCCCCTGGCTCGACCTGCGCCGCATCGCCACCGGCCTGGACCGCCAGCCGGCCGGCCCGCTGCGGCTGACGGAACCGGCCATCGAGATCCCGCAGTTCTACGCCCTGCTCGCGCAGAACGCGCACCGCACCCCGCCGCTGCGCGCCCTGCGCCGCGCGTGGGTGCAGCCCGCGCTCGGCGCGCCGTACCTCGCCATCGGCCTGGACGTCTACGACACCTCGCCGGCCGCGGTCGACGCCGTACGCGCGATGATGCAGCAGTCCCTCGGCGCGGTGCCGGACGGGCTGCCGGTGTCGACCGTCGCGATGAGCGACGACCACGACCCGGTCGTGCTCTGGATGCGCGCCAACGCGCGCCCGTTCTACGACCGTGAGGCGCACGCGGCCGCCGCGCCCCAGGCGCCGGCGTCCGGTTACGGCTACCCGCCCGCCCCCGGCCGGTACTGATCCCCCGCGCGGTTCACCGCGCCCCGGCACCCTTCTGCGCGCGTAGATCGCGGCAGATGATCCCGGCCTGCCCGAATCGCCCCCACTGGTCCCCGTCCGGCCCGCGCCACCCGCTGTCCGGATAACGGAAGTCCCCAGACCGCATCACGTTTACGCATCCTTTCCTCACCAAGTCTGGCAACTGCTCGCCAATGCGTTGAAGACTCCCGCTCCAAGGGGCCCAGTCGCCCCTGTGTACGACTTCGTACGACGGACTGACCATGCCGCCACAGCGGCAAGTGCGGGCCGGCTACCGCCGGTTGAGAGGGGTCCCTGCCAGATGACGGCACCATTGCACGAGCCGACCGCGGAAGCGGCCCCGAGCGCGGCCGAGGAAGCGGCGGTTGCGACCACCGGCGCCAAGGCCGTCCAGGGCCGGTCCCTGGGACGGATCGCCTGGGAGCGCCTGAAGCGGGACAAGCTCGCCCTCACGGGCGGCGTCGTCGTGCTGCTCCTTATCGTCGTCGCCCTGCTCGCCCCGGTGATCACCGGCGCGGTGGGACAGGACCCGAACGACTATCACGAGAACCTGATCGACCCGCTGTTCGGCACCCCCAGGGGGTCGCTCGGCGGCATGAGCGGGGAGCACTGGCTGGGCGTCGAGCCGGTCAACGGCCGCGACATCTTCGCCCGCATCCTCTACGGCGCGCAGATCTCCCTGCTGGTCGGCTTCCTGTCCGCGGTCGTCGCCGTCGTCCTCGGCACGGTCCTCGGCATCCTGGCCGGCTTCTTCGGCGGCTGGGTCGACTCCCTGGTCAGCCGGGTGATGGACGGCCTGCTCGCCTTCCCGCAGCTGCTGTTCACCATCGCGCTGGTCTCGGTCATGCCGAACAACATGCTGGGCCTGTCCGGCACCGGCGTGCGCGTGTTCATGATGGTCGTGGTCATCGGCTTCTTCGGCTGGCCCTACATCGGACGCGTGGTGCGCGGCCAGACACTCTCGATGCGTGAGCGCGAGTACGTGGAGGCCGCCCGGTCCCTGGGCGCCGGCCGGCTGTACATCCTCTTCAAGGAACTGCTGCCCAATCTCGTGGCGCCGATCATCGTCTACACGACGATGATGATCCCCACCAACATCCTCACCGAGGCGGCACTCAGCTTCCTGGGCGTGGGCGTCAAGCCGCCCACGGCCTCCTGGGGCCAGATGCTCTCGAGCGCGATCGACTACTACGACTCGGACCCCATGTACATGGTGGTGCCCGGCGTGGCGATCTTCATCACCGTTCTTGCCTTCAACCTCTTCGGCGACGGCGTGCGCGACGCGCTCGACCCCAAGGGCTCCCGCTGAAGTGCCGTACCCCAAGCGACCCGTGGCAGCACCTGGCACGGGGTCTCTCATCAAAACCGGAGGATCCGAGATCGTGACTACGCAACGCACCTCAGGGCGGCACAAGCAGGCCATGGCCGCCGCCTTCGTGGTCGCCGGGCTGCTGACCACGGCGGCGTGCGGCGGCGGCAGCGACGACGGGGGCTCGAAGTCCGGTGCCGCCGGCTTCGACGCCGCCAACAACAAGGTCGCCCAGGCCTCGCTGGCCAAGAAGGGCGGCACGCTGAGGTTCGGCGCCGCCCAGGACGCCGACTCGTGGGACACCACGCGCGGCTACTACGGCTTCATGTGGAACTTCTCCCGCTACTACAGCCGCCAGCTCGTCACGAACAAGCCGGCCCCGGGCAAGGAAGGCGCCACCCTCACCCCGGACCTCGCCACCGGTCTCGCCAAGGTCACCGACGGCGGCAAGACCTACACGTACACGCTGCGCGACGGGAGCACCTGGGAGGACGGCAAGCCGATCACCTCCAAGGACCTCAAGTACGGCATCGAGCGCATCTGGGCGCAGGACGTCCTCTCCGGCGGCCCGACCTACCTGAAGGACGTGCTCGACCCGAAGAACGAGTACAAGGGCCCCTACAAGGACACCTCCGCGGACCACCTGGGCCTGAAGGCGATCGACACGCCGGACGACAAGACCATCGTCTTCCACCTGCCGAAGGCCAACTCGGACTTCGAGGAGATGCTGGCCCTCACCTCGGCCTCCCCGGTCCGCCAGGACATGGACACCAAGTCCAAGTACGGTCTGAAGCCGTTCTCCTCGGGCCCGTACAAGTTCCAGTCGTACAACCCGGGCAAGGACCTCACCCTCGTCCGCAACACCAACTGGAAGCAGGCCTCGGACCCGGTCCGCAAGGCGTACCCGGACAAGATCACGGTCACCTTCTTCTCCAACGCCAACGAGCTGGACCAGCGCCTGATCAACGGCGACCTGGACCTCGACATCAACCAGACCGGCATGTCGCCGCAGGGCCGCCAGACCGCCCTGCGGCAGCACAAGGCCAACCTGGACAACCCGACGTCCGGTTACATCCGCTACGCGGTCTTCCCGCAGAGCGTGAAGCCGTTCGACAACATCCACTGCCGCCTCGCCGTCATCTACGGCGCCGACCACGTCTCCCTGCAGACCGCGCGCGGCGGCCCGCTGGCCGGCGGTGACATCGGCACCAACATGCTCCCGCCGTCCGTCGCGGGTGGCGAGGGCCAGAAGTACGACCCGTACCAGCTCGCCGGCGCCAACAAGAGCGGCAACGCCGCCAAGGCCAAGGAAGAGCTGAAGGCCTGCGGCCAGCCCAACGGCTTCAAGACCACCATCGCCGTGCGCAACAACAAGCCGGTCGAGGTGGCCACCGCCCAGTCCCTGCAGGCGTCGCTGAAGAAGGTCGGCATCAACGTCGACATCGACCAGTACGACGGCTCGCAGACCACCGGCATCATCGGCAGCCCCTCGAACGTGCAGAAGAAGGGCTACGGCATCATCATCATGGGCTGGGGCCCGGACTTCCCGTCCGTGCAGGGGTTCGGTCTGCCGCTGTGGGACAGCAAGTACATCCAGCAGAGCGGTAACAACAACTACGCCCTGATCAAGGACAAGACGATCGACGGGCTGTTCGACAGCTACGTGAACACGCTGGACGACGCCGGCAAGACCAAGATCGCCACGGAGATCAACCACAAGGTGATGGAGGGCGGCTACTACCTGCCCTTCGTCTTCGAGAAGTTCATCAACTGGCGCAGCGACAACCTGGCGAACGTCTACACGACCGACGGCTACAGCGGTATGTACGACTTCGTCAACCTCGGTCTGAAGAACTCGAAGTAAACCCGGCACACCCGCCGTACGGCACGAAAGGCAGGTGAAGGCCGGCGCGGCGTGACCGCGGGCCCCCGGACGACCTCCGGGGCCCGCGGTCCCGCGGCGGGCCGTAAGCTGTGCTCGCTTACCTCATCAGGCGGTTCTTCGCCGCCATCGTGATGCTCGTGGTCATCATCCTGGCCGTGTTCTGCATCTTCTTCCTGATCCCGAAGTGGGCGGGCGTCGACATCGCCCTGAGCTTCGTGGGCAAGCAGGCCGACCCGGCGGCCGTGGAGGGCGTGCGGGAGAAGCTCGGTCTCGGTGACCCGGTCTACCTCCAGGTCTGGGAGTTCTTCAAGGGCATCATCGCCGGCCGCACCTACTCGGGCGGCGGCGACGTCGTCCACTGCGCCGCGCCGTGCTTCGGCTACTCGTTCAAGAGCGAGCAGGCCGTCTGGCCGGTGCTGACCGACCGTTTCCCGGTGACCCTGGGACTCGCGCTCGGCGCGGCCGTGCTGTGGCTGATCTTCGGTGTCGCGGCCGGTGTCCTCTCCGCCCTCAAGCGGGGCAGCGTCTGGGACCGCGGCGCGATGGTCGTCGCCCTGTCGGGTGTCTCCCTCCCGATCTACTTCACCGGTCTGCTCAGCATCGCGGTCTTCGACATCGGGCTGCACTGGGTCAACTCGCAGTACGTGCCCCTCGCCGACAACCCGGCCCGCTGGTTCGAGAGCATGATCCTGCCCTGGGCCACCCTCGCCTTCCTGTACGCGGCGATGTACGCCCGCATCACGCGCGCCACCATGCTGGAGATCCTCGGCGAGGACTACATCCGCACGGCACGCGCGAAGGGCCTGAAGGAACAGAAGGTCATCGGCAAGCACGCCATGCGCTCCACGATGACCCCGCTCCTGACCATGCTCGGCATGGACCTCGGCGCCCTCATCGGCGGAGCCATTCTGACCGAGTCCACGTTCAACCTGCCCGGTCTCGGCCGCGCCGTGCTCGACGCCATCAAGAACCAGGATCTCCCCATCATCCTCGGCGTCACCCTGATCACTTCTCTCGCGGTGCTCCTCGCCAACCTCGTGGTGGACGTCCTGTACGCCGTGATCGACCCCCGAGTGAGGCTCGCATGACCGAACTGAGCAAGACCGGGGCGGCCGTGGGCGAGCCCACCCCCGCCTCGGCGCCGCCGTCCGCCTTCCTCGAAGTGCGCGACCTGAAGGTGCACTTCCCGACCGACGACGGCCTGGTCAAGTCCGTCGACGGGCTCACCTTCCAGCTGGAGAAGGGCAAGACCCTCGGCATCGTGGGCGAGTCGGGCTCCGGCAAGTCGGTGACCTCGCTCGGCATCATGGGCCTGCACACCGCCGGCCAGTACGGCAAGCGCAAGGCGCAGATATCCGGCGAGATCTGGCTGGACGGCACCGAACTGCTCTCCGCCGACCCCGACCACGTGCGCAAGCTGCGCGGCCGGCAGATGGCGATGATCTTCCAGGACCCGCTGTCCGCGCTGCACCCGTACTTCACGATCGGTCAGCAGATCGTCGAGGCCTACCGGGTCCACCACGACGTCGACAAGAAGACCGCCCGCAAGCGCGCGGTGGAGATGCTCGACCGGGTCGGCATCCCGCAGCCCGACAAGCGCGTCGACAGCTACCCGCACGAGTTCTCCGGCGGTATGCGCCAGCGCGCGATGATCGCCATGTCGCTGGTCAACAACCCCGAGCTGCTCATCGCGGACGAGCCGACCACCGCACTGGACGTGACGGTCCAGGCGCAGATCCTGGACCTGATCCGCGATCTGCAGAAGGAGTTCGGCTCCGCGGTCATCATCATCACCCACGACCTGGGCGTCGTCGCCGAACTGGCCGACGACATCCTGGTGATGTACGGCGGCCGCTGCGTCGAGCGCGGACCCGCCGAGCAGGTCTTCTACGAGCCCCGCCACCCCTACACCTGGGGTCTGCTCGGCTCGATGCCGCGGCTGGACCGCGAGCAGCAGGAGCGCCTGATCCCGGTGAAGGGCTCCCCGCCCTCCCTCATCAACATCCCGTCCGGCTGCGCCTTCAACCCGCGCTGCCCGTACGCCGACGTCCCCAAGGACAACGTCACCCGCACGGTCCGCCCCGAGCTGGCCGAGGTCGGCAGCCGGCACTGGGCCGCCTGCCACATGAGCGCGGAGCAGCGGGAGCGTATCTGGACCGAAGAGATTGCGCCGAAGCTGTGAGCGAGAACTCCAAGGACACGGCGGCGACCCCGCCGAAGACGCAGTCGGCCGGCGCGGCCACCCTCACCGAGGACGCCGGGCACGGGGACGTCCTGCTGAAGGTGACCGGGCTGCAGAAGCACTTCCCGATCAAGAAGGGCCTCTTCCAGCGGCAGGTCGGCGCGGTCCACGCGGTCGACGGCATCGACTTCGAGGTGCGCCGCGGCGAAACCCTCGGCGTCGTCGGCGAGTCGGGCTGCGGCAAGTCGACCATGGGCCGGCTGATCACCCGGCTGCTCGAACCGACCGGCGGCACGGTCGAGTTCGAGGGCAAGGACATCACGCACCTCGGAGTGTCGGGCATGCGCCCGATGCGCCGCGACGTGCAGATGATCTTCCAGGACCCGTACTCGTCGCTGAACCCGCGCCACACCATCGGCACGATCGTCGGCGCCCCCTTCAAGCTCCAGGGCGTCACGCCCGAGGGCGGCATCAAGAAGGAGGTGCAGCGGCTGCTGTCGGTGGTCGGGCTCAACCCCGAGCACTACAACCGCTACCCGCACGAGTTCTCCGGCGGTCAGCGCCAGCGCATCGGCATCGCCCGCGCGCTCGCGCTCAGCCCCAAGCTCGTGGTCGCCGACGAGCCGGTGTCCGCGCTGGACGTGTCGATCCAGGCCCAGGTGGTGAACCTGCTGGACGACCTCCAGGAGGAGCTCGGCCTGACGTACGTGATCATCGCGCACGACCTGTCGGTCGTCCGGCACGTCTCGGACCGGATCGCGGTGATGTACCTCGGCAAGATCGTGGAGCTGGCCGACCGCGACCAGCTGTACCGGTCGCCGATGCACCCGTACACCAAGGCCCTGATGTCGGCGGTGCCGATCCCGGACCCGCGGCGCAAGAACGCCAAGAGCGAGCGCATCCTGCTCAAGGGCGACGTGCCCTCGCCGATCTCGCCGCCGAGCGGCTGCCGCTTCCACACGCGGTGCTGGAAGGCGACGCAGATCTGTGCGACGACCGAGCCGCCGCTGGCCGAGCTGCGACCGGGACAGCGGGTGGCCTGCCACCACCCGGAGAACTTCGAGGACCAGCAGCCGCAGGACACGGTCCTGCTGACCATCGCCAAGGAGGCGGCGGAGCTGGTGGCCGACGAGGTCCTCGCGGAGTCGGCGGAGACCTCGGCGGCGGTGGCGGCGGAGGTCGCGTCGAACGGCCCCACGCCCCGCGACGAGACCCCTGCCGACGCAGCCACGCCCGCCGCGCCGGACACGGCGGCTGAGGCCGCGCCGGCCGTCGAGTCGGGGGCCGCGCCCGAGGCAGCGCCGGCCGTCGAGCCCGAGGCTGCGCCGGAGGCCGACTCCGGGGCCGCGTCGGACACGGCGGCTGAGGCCGCCTCGGAGGCCGAGCCGGCGCCTGCTCCCGGCACCGCGACCGCCGCCGCGCCGGACGCCGGTGGGTCGGAGGCCGGTGGGTCGGAGGCCGGTGGGTCGGAGACCGCCGCGGGCGGCGACGCCGAAGCCTCGGCCGCCGACGGGCGGGACGACGCGACCGGGAAGTCGGACAAGTAGTCGCTCGGGGGGCGTGGCCTGGCTTTGCCAGGTGCACGCCCCCCGAGACGTCAGAATGTTCGGGTGATCCCCCAGCTCTTCAGCCCCTCCGTCCAGCACACGCTCGACCTGGTCGGCATCTTCGTCTTCGCCATCTCCGGCGCGCTGCTGGCCGTGCGCAAGAACTTCGACGTCTTCGGCATCGCTGTCCTCGCCGAGGTCACCGCGCTGGGCGGCGGGCTGTTCCGGGACCTGATCATCGGGGCGGTACCGCCGGCCGCCTTCACGGACCTCGGCTACTTCCTCACCCCGCTGCTCGCCACCCTGGTGGTCTTCTTCCTGCATCCGCACGTCGAGCGGATCCAGTCGGCGGTGCTCGTCTTCGACGCCGCCGGTCTCGGGCTGTTCTGCGTCGCCGGGACGACGAAGGCGTACGCCTACGGGCTCGGCCTGACCGCGTCGGCCACCCTGGGCCTCGCGACCGCGGTCGGCGGCGGTGTCCTGCGCGACGTCCTCGCCAATGAGGTGCCGTCGCTGCTGCGCTGGGACCGCGACCTGTACGCGGTCCCGGCGATCGTCGGCTCCGCCATGGTCGCCCTGTGCATCCGCTACGACGCCCTCACCCCGCTGGCCAGCGGCCTCGCCGCGCTGACGGCCTTCGTCCTGCGGCTGCTGGCGATGCGGTTCCACTGGCGAGCCCCCCGAGCCTGGAACCGCCGCTCGACGGTACGAGAGGAGTAGACCCGGGGTCCACCGAGCCCACGGCACCTCAACGACCGACGGCGCCGCACCCCACCCAGGGGCGCGGGGAACTGCGCGACCGGCCCCGACGCACCCGCACCCGAAAGACGACCCGGCCCGCCCAAGAAGACATCGGTACCCCTCGGCGAAACGATCCGCTCGACATCAGAACCGCCGGAGCTCAGGCTCAGGTCACTGCTTGCGCCCCGCCGGCGCCCCGCTGGCCAGCTCGGCGCGGGTGGAACCCGCCTTCCGCGTGGCCGGGGGAGCGGTGGCGGTGGGGTCCTTGACCCCGTGCTTGCCCATCTGCACCGACAGCCAGCGGAAGATCGTGTCCACCTGCGGCTTCCACAGGGCCATCGTGTGCCCGCCCGCCGTGCGCGGCAGATAGACCACGTGGACGGTGGTGGGCGCCTTGGCCGCCTGCTTCAGGGCCATCGCGGCCTCGTAACCGTCACGCGGCTGGCCCGACAGGTAGAGCGCGATCTGCGGCGGCACCTTGGCCTTGCGCAGCAGCATGTACGGGTTGTTCGCGGCGCGCAGCGCGGGCGTCTGCGCGGCGAGGGAGTTGCTCTCGCCGATCGGGTCGTTGTACCCGGACAGGCTCACGGCCGCCCGGTAGCGGTCGGGGTGGGCGACGGCGAGCTTGGCCGCGCAGTGCGCCCCGGCGGAGTAGCCGGCGACCGCCCAGCCGCCCGGTGCGGGCTGGGTGCGGAAGTTGTCCATGACCATCTTCGGCACGTCGACGCTCAGCCAGGTGTCGGCGTTGACCGTGCCGGGGATGTTGGCGCAGCCGGTGTCCACGCCGGCCAGCAGGTTGGTGCGCGGCGCGACCAGGATGAACGGCGCGACCTCACCGGACTGCATCAGCGGCAGCAGCTGCTCGTGGGCCTTCATCGACCCGAACCAGGCCTTCGCCGAGCCGGGGTAGCCCGGCAGCACCTCGACGACGGGGAACTTGTAGTGCCGCCAGCCGGGCAGGTGGTACTGCGGCGGCAGCCAGACGTAGACCTCCGCGTCCACGCCGGACACCTGCCCCTTGAGCTGGGTGACCTGCACGCCGCCGGCGGCGCGCATGCCGGGCCCCGTCGCCGGGCTGAACTGCTGCTTGACCTTGGGCAGCTTGTCCAGCGAGATGTTGCCCGTGCCGTTCGCGCCGAGGTCGGCGGCCTGGTGGACGTGGTCGCCGGTGCCGAGCAGGTCGTCCCAGTTGTCGTACAGATTGTTGGAATTGTTGACCAGGACGAACACCAGGGCGACGGCGGTGCCCTGGGCGAACAACAGCATCAGCAGCCGGGCCGCGGCGCGCAGGGCCTTCGGTCCGCGCAGCCGTGACCACAGGACCAGAGGAACGAGCACGGCCACGACGGCCAGCACGATCAAGAGGTAGAGGAACGGAGTCCCGGTGAGGCTCATATCCCTAGAGAGGGCGATAACGCCCACAAGGTTTACGGAGCGATACGGACACTTACCGTTTAATTGCCGAAGCCTCACCTGGGCGGCGGTGCGGGCGGGCTCGCAGAGCAGAAAAGCTACCGCTTAGTAGTTACCTGTTGTACCGTTCATGGCATGCCAGAAGCAGCTTCCGCAGCGGCCCGCCGGGCCGTGATCGGTGACAGCGAGTTCGATCGCGACACCGCCGTCACCCGCCGCGCCCCCGGTGTCCACGACATCGACCTCTCGGCCGGCTGGACGATCATCAACGCCGTCAACGGCGGCTACCTGCTGGCCGTCCTCGGCCGCGCCCTGGCCGACACCCTGCCGCACACGGACCCGTTCACCGTCTCGGCGCACTACCTCACCGCCTCCCAGCCGGGGCCGGCCGTGATCCGCACCGACATCGTCCGCACCGGCCGCACCCTCTCCACCGGCCAGGCGTCGCTCTTCCAGTACGACGACGAGGGCCGCGAGGTCGAGCGGATCCGCGTCCTCGCCTCCTACGGCGACCTCGCACAGCTGCCCGACGACGTGCGCACCACCGCGAAGCCGCCCGCCATCCCGCCGATGGAGCAGTGCTTCGGCCCGCAGGACGGCCCCGCCCCCATCCCCGGCAGCTCCGCCATCACCGACCGGCTGATGATCAAGCTCGACCCGGCCACCCTGGGCTGGGCGCTCGGGCAGCCCTCCGGCAAGGGCGAGATGCGGGCCTGGTTCGGCCTCGCCGACGGACGCGACGCCGACCCGCTCTCCCTGCTCCTCGCCGTGGACGCGCTGCCGCCCACCGCCTTCGAGATGGGGCTGAAGGGCTGGGTGCCCACCGTCGAGCTGACCGTGCACGTCCGCGCCCACCCCGCCGCCGGCCCGCTGCGCGTGGCCATCACCACCCGCAACCTCGCCGGCGGCTTCCTGGAGGAGGACGCCGAGGTCTGGGACAGCGCCGACCGGCTGGTCGCCCAGTCCCGGCAGCTGGCCCGGGTCAGGCTCGGCTGAGGGGTTCCCGGCCCAGCCAGGCGGCGAGCCTGTCGTAGACGCCGGCGTCCTCGGAGGCGGGCCGCACCTCCTCGAACGGCGTGTCGCCGCCGCGGGGCGTCGCGGGCAGCACGCGTTCGGCCGTGGCCAGCGCGAACGCGGCCGGTTCGGCGTCGAGGGGGAGCGGGTGGCCGAGCGCCTCGGACAGGTCCCAGGTGTGGGTGACGATCTCCATCACATAGCCCGAGAGCGCCTGCCACCCCGGCACGTCGCCCCACGGGACCCGCACCGGCGCGGTCAGCCGCTCGTCGGACTCCCACGCCTTCAGCACCCGGGTGCGCACCTCGTCGTACGCCTCGGGCCAGCCGGTGTCCTCCACACCCTGTGCGAACGGCTGCACGGCCATACCGTCGCCGCCCTCGCCGACCACCGCGATCCGCAGGGTGCCGCCGACCATGTGGCTCAGCAGCCGCCGTACGTCGAACGCGGTGCACGGGGTGGGGCCGTCCAGCTGCCCGGGCCGGACGGTCCGGATCAGGGCGGCGGCCTGCTCGGTGGCGCGGACGTAGACGGGGCGCGGGTCGATGACGTTCATCGGGTACCTCTCTCTCGGTCGGTACGCCGAGCTTCGGCCCATAACCTGACAGTTTCCGTCAGCATTTGCTGCGGGCTTTCCGGGGGCGCGATGCTGAGCCCGTGAAGTCCGACCGCCTGCTGTCGATCCTGCTGCTGTTGCAGACCCGCGGCCGTCTGCCCGCGCACGAACTCGCCGAGCGGCTGGAGGTGTCGGTGCGCACCATCTACCGCGACATCGAGGCCCTGTCCGCCTCCGGCGTCCCCGTCTACGCCGAACGCGGCCGGCACGGCGGCATCCGGCTCCTGGCCGGATTCCGCACGGACGTCACGGGTCTGACCGCGGACGAGTCCCGGGCCCTGTTCATCCTGGCCGCCGAGGGCGCGCACGCCGCGCTGGGGCTGGACGCCGCGCTGGGTTCGGCCCTGCGCAAGGTGATGGCGGCGCTGCCCGCCCCGTACCGCCCGGCCGCGGAGGTGACCAGCCGCCGCATCCTGGTCGACGCGACCCGCTGGCGCGGCGGACCCCGGCAGGCCGTCGACCTGGACGTGCTGCAGGACGCCGTCTTCGCCGACCGCCGCCTCAGGCTGCGCTACCGGCACAGCGGCGAGCGCGAGCCACGCACCTACACCGTCGACCCCTACGGCCTGGTCTCCAAGGCGGGCGTCTGGTACCTCGTCGCGGACCGCCGCGGCCGGCCGCGGCTCTTCCGCGCCGACCGGGTGCGCTCGGCGAGGCTGCTCGGCGAAGCGGTGCGGCGCCGGCCCGGTGTCGAACTCGCCGACGCCTGGGAGGTGCTGCGCCGTCAGGTCGAGGAGCGGCCCGGCGCTCTCGAGGTGGTGGTCCGGGTCAGGCGCGACCGGCTCGACATGTTCCAGCGCATGATGGCGTCCACGCTCGTCGGGCTCCCCGAGGACGACGGGCCCGGCGACTGGGTGACGGCCCGCCTGTCGTACGGCGTCGTCGCCGAGGCCCGCCAACTGCTCGCGTTCTCCGACCGCGTCGAGGTGCTCTCCCCGCCCGAGGTGCGCGAGGAGCTGGCCCGCGCGGCCGCGTCCGTCACGGAGCTGTACGCGCCCTGACGAGGCGGCCCGGTCGAGGCGGTGGCGGCGGCCGTACGTGCCCGGGTGAGGCGGCTCAGTCGAGCCAGTGGCGGCGGCCGATGCTGATCAGCCGCATCTGACGGGTCGCCACCTGGGTGACCCGCTCCCGCTCCGCCTGCGGTGCCTCCAGGGACTCCAGGAAGAGCGAGGCGGTGATGAGCATCTGGTCGACGTAGAGCGTGGCGAGCATCAGCAGGTCGTCCTCGCTCCAGCCCGCGGAGACCGGGTCCTTGGCCAGCTCGGCCTTCACCTCGTCGCCGAACCGGGCCAGCTGCTCGCGGATCGCCTCCCGCACCGGCTGCACCCCGCCATGCCGTTCCCGGGCGATGAAACGGACGTGTGCGGGGTACGCGTCCACATGACGGGCGATCAGTTCCACGGCGCGCGTGATGCGTTCCCCGTGGTCGCCCGCCGTGGACACCGTCGTCCTGATCATCGGGTGCAGGCTGCCCAGCGCCTCCTCGACCAGCGCCACGCCCAGATCCTCGATGGAGCGGAAGTGGCGATAGAAGGCGGTCGGGGCGACGCCGACCGCGCGGGTGACCTCGCGCAGGCCCAGGCTGCTCAGGCTCTGCCCCTCCAGCAGGCCGAGCGCCGCGTCCAGGAGGGCTTGGCGGGTCTTGAGTTTCTGGGCCTGCCGGACGCCGAGGGTGTGACTCATGCCATGCAGTTAACAACTGTTCTCCGGAATTGAAAAGCCGTCGAGCGCGCTAGACTGGGTAGTCAGTGAACAAGTGTTACTACAACCGTTCACCGAAACTTCACGAGAGCATCTCGGAGGGGGCTTCATCCCATGCTCTTCCTCGTCGCCGCACTTCTGCTGCTCGGTGTCGTCATGGGCACCGTGGCCCACGCGCCGCTGTCCTTCACGGCGATCGCGGCCGTCGTCATCGCCGTCTGGCTGGCCGTCTTCGCCGTCCGCGAGCGCCACGCCCGCCGGCGCGGCACGCCGGCCCCGTGACCGTCCGCACGTCCCACCACGACCTCGACCGTCGGGAGACGACCCTCATGCAACTGACCGCACCGGCCGACCGCCGCACCGACCGCACGAGCGGCACTCGCCGCACCGGAATCCGCGACACCGACGGCATGGCCGTCGCCTCGTTCATCCTGGGCCTGCTGGGCCTGCTCGTCCTCAACCTCTTCCTCGGCCCGATCTCCATCGCGCTGGCCCTGGTCGCCCTGTGGCGCGGCACGGCCCGCCGCGGCCGCGCGTACCTGGGCCTGGCGCTGGGCGTGGCCGACCTGGTCCTCCTCTTCGCGTTCATGCAGGCGGACCACTCGGTGTCCTGGAGCTTCTGACAGCGGGTGCCGCCCGCGCCCCGCAGCCGGGGACGGATACAAGTACGCCTGCGAGTACGGCCGGTCCTGCCGCCGCGGGCAGGCGTAAGGCACTTCGGCCGCCCTGGAGCCGAGGCCGCCCGCACGTGCCCCGTAGAATCGGCACACCATGGCTTACCTCGACCACGCGGCGACCACGCCGATGCTCCCGGAGGCGGCAGAGGCCCTGACCGCCCAGCTGGGCGTCACCGGCAACGCCTCGTCCCTCCACGCATCCGGCCGCAGGGCACGCCGCACCGTCGAGGAGGCCCGCGAGAGCCTCGCCGAAGCGCTCGGCGCCCGTCCCAGCGAGGTGGTCCTCACCTCCGGCGGCACCGAGGCCGACAACCTCGCGGTCAAGGGCCTGTACTGGTCCCGCCGCGCCGCCGACCCGGCCCGCACCCGGGTCCTCGCCAGCCCCGTCGAGCACCACGCCGTCCTGGACGCCGTCCACTGGCTCGGCGAGCACGAGGGCGCCACCGTCGAGTACCTCCCCGTGGACCGGTACGGCCGGGTCCACCCCGACGCCCTGCGCAAGGCGATCGCCCGCGATCCCGGCGACGTCGCGCTGGCCACCGTCATGTGGGCGAACAACGAGATCGGCACGCTGCAGCCGGTCCGTGAACTCGCCGACGTGGCCGCCGAGTTCGGCGTCCCGCTGCACTCCGACGCGGTCCAGGCCTTCGGTCAGGTGCCCGTCGACTTCGCCGCCTCCGGCCTCGCCGCGATGACCGTCTCCGGCCACAAGATCGGCGGACCCTACGGCATCGGCGCGCTGCTTCTCGGCCGTGAGTACACCCCCGTACCCGTCCTGCACGGCGGCGGCCAGGAACGCCACGTCCGCTCCGGCACCCTCGACGTCCCCGCGATCGCCGCCTTCGCCGTCGCCGGCCGTCTCGCCGCCGAACAGCGCGAGTGGTTCGCCCGTGAGATCGGCGCCCTGCGCGACCAGCTCATCGACGCCGTCCGTGCCGCCGTGCCGGACGCGATCCTCGGCGGCGACCCCGCCCCCGAGGGCCGGCTGCCCGCCAACGCGCACTTCACCTTCCCCGGCTGCGAAGGCGACTCCCTGCTGCTCCTGCTGGACGCCCAGGGCATCGAGTGCTCCACCGGCTCCGCCTGCACCGCGGGCGTCGCCCAGCCCAGCCATGTCCTGCTCGCCACCGGCGCCGACCCGGACCTGGCCCGCGGCACCCTGCGCTTCTCCCTCGGCCACACCTCCACCGAGGCCGACGTCGAGGCACTCGCCAAGGCCATCGGGCCGGCGGTGGAGCGGGCCCGCGCGGCGGGGCTGACGTAGCCGCGGCCTCGGGGCGCACGGGGGCCGCACCCCTGGGCACGACAAGGGACCTACGAAGCGGGTTCCCTTCGCCGGCATGGTCCGGATCAGGTACTGGGGGTCGCCTTCCGGCCGTGAACTGCACCGTCCGGCCTCTCAGCCCGACCGTCGACGTCGGCCTCAGCGGAAGCCGGGGCTTCTCGCTCAAGTCGGCTACTCCGGTCGAACTCCCTCACTCGCCTCGTAGGCCTGTAATCAGGATAGAACGCGCCTACGGTGATGGAAGGGGCCAAACCTTGATTTTTGCCTCACGCCGGTGCCGTCAGGGCCCGCCGCACCAGGTTCAGATAGCGGTCCCAGTCCCAGTGCGGTCCCGGGTCGGTGTGGTCCGTGCCCGGCACCTCGACATGGCCGATGATGTGCTCCCGGTCCACCGGTATGCCGTACCGCCGGCAGATCCCGGCCGTGAGCCGCGCCGAGGCCGCGTACATCGCCGCCGTGAAGTCGCCGGGCCGGTCCACGAACCCCTCGTGCTCGATGCCGACACTGCGCTCGTTGTACTCCCGGTTGCCCGCGTGGAAGGCCACGTCCAGCTCACGGATCATCTGCGTCACACGCCCGTCCCGGCGGACGATGTAGTGCGCCGCCGCCTTGTGACCCGGGTCCTGGAACACCTTCACCGCACTGCGGTAACTGCCCTGCGTGACATGGACGACCACCCGGTCGACCGGGTAGTCGTCGGGCCGGTCGGCCCGGCGGTAGTTCGCCGTCGACGCCGCCACCCACAGCGCGCCCCGGAAGTCGACCGCGCCCGCCACTCGCTCCTTCTCCACGCCGGGCAGCCGCCACCACAGATGCGCCAGCTCGTCCCGGGCCAGCACGGCCGTGCCCGCGGCGGCCGCCGCACCGCCGAGCAGCAGGGCGCGGCGCCCGATCCGCCGGTCCGCATCGCTCTTCGCATCCCCCATGTGGTCGTCAACGCATATCCGGCGGTCCCGGTTCCCGCGTCCCCGTACCCTGGAAGGGCTATGACTGACACCCCGCAGCGCTCCCGCCCCCTCCGCGTCCTCGCCGCCATGTCGGGCGGCGTCGACTCCGCCGTCGCCGCGGCCCGCGCCGCCGAGGCGGGCCACGACGTGACCGGCGTCCATCTCGCGCTCTCCGCGAACCCCCAGTCCTTCCGCACGGGCGCGCGGGGCTGTTGCACCATCGAGGACTCCCGGGACGCCCGCCGCGCCGCGGACGTCATCGGCATCCCGTTCTACGTGTGGGACCTCGCCGACCGCTTCCGCGAGGACGTCGTCGAGGACTTCGTCGCCGAGTACGAGGCCGGCCGCACCCCGAACCCGTGCCTGCGCTGCAACGAGAAGATCAAGTTCGCGGCGCTGCTCGACAAGGCGCTCGCCCTCGGCTTCGACGCGGTCTGCACCGGCCACTACGCCAAGGTGATCGAGCGCGAGGACGGCTCCCGCGAGCTGCACCGCGCCTCCGACATGGCCAAGGACCAGTCCTACGTCCTCGGTGTGCTGGACGAGCAGCAGCTCGCGCACGCCATGTTCCCCCTCGGTGACACGGTCACCACCAAGGAGGAGATCCGTGCGGAGGCCGAGCGGCGCGGGCTCGCCGTCGCCAAGAAGCCCGACTCGCACGACATCTGCTTCATCGCCGACGGCGACACCCAGGGCTTCCTCGCCCGGCGCCTCGGCAAGGCGGAGGGCGACATCGTCGACGAGGCCGGCAACCGCGTCGGCACGCACGAGGGCGCGTACGGCTTCACCATCGGCCAGCGCAAGGGCCTGCGCATCGGCACCCCGGCCCCCGACGGCAAGCCGCGCTACGTCCTCGACATCTCCCCGGTGACCAACACCGTCACCGTCGGCCCGGCCGCCGCCCTGGACGTCACCGCCCTGACCGCGATCAAGCCCCGCTGGTGCGGAACGGCCCCGGCGGGCCCCGGCAGCTACACCGCCCAGCTGCGCGCCCACGGCGACGAGACCGAGGTCACCGCGGAGCTGACCGACGGTGAGCTGCGCGTGACCTTCGCCGAGCCAGTCCGCGGCGTCGCCCCCGGCCAGGCGATCGTCCTGTACGACGGCACCCGCGTGGTGGGCTCGGCGACGATCGCGACGACCGTCCGCGCGACGGCGAGCGTGGCCTGAGCAGAGCGCGCCCGACCGGCGGACGATCCGGGCGCGCCCCACGGGCATGAGGCCCGAGCGCGCCGCGCCCGCACAAGGCCCGAGGGCCCCTGCCCGCGCACGGTCCGAGCGCGCCCGACCGGCTGACGATCCGGGCGGCCGCCCACCGGCAGCGGGCCGGGCCCGCCGCACCGGCCCAAGGTCCCGGTGCGGCTCACCCGCAGAGGGCCTCCGTCAGCACCGGGCCCAGGACGTCCGGTTCCACCATGTGGGTCTGGCCCTCGAGAACGCGGTGGTCGCTGTGCGGCGCCGCCTCGGCGACCGCCCGGTTCGCGTCCAGCATCCACGCCGGGCTCGCCCCGCCGGCCACCACCAGCAGCGGCACGGAGAGCGCGGCGACCCGCTCGCGGGGCAGCAGTCCGTCGCCCATCACCGCCGCGTCGTACGCCAGGCTGGGCGCCACCGCCTCCATGCCGGCCCACATGGGGGACTGGCGCGCGCCCCGGATCACCTCCTCGCCGAGCCCGGTCAGGCGCAGGAACAGCTCCACCGCGTCCCCGCGCCGGTCCTCGGCGAGCGCCGCGGTCAGGTTCTGCACATAGGTCGCGTGCCGCTCGGCGCCGCCCGTCAGGAAGTCCGCGTAGGGCACCTCGTAGACGCCCGCGCGGCGGACCGGCAGCCCGCTCGCCGCCGCCTCGAGCACCAGCGCGCCGCCCGAGGAGACGCCGAACAGGGCCGCCTCGCCGCCCACCGCGTCGATCAGCGCGGCCAGGTCCTCGACCTCCCGCTCCACCGCGTACGGCGCCGTGTCACCGCTCTCGCCGCGGCCCCGGCGGTCGTACACCACGGCCGTGCACTGCCCGGCGAGCCGCTCGGCCAGCGGGGCCAGCGTGCCCCCGGTGGACATCGCGCCGCTCACCAGGATCACCGGCGGACCGTCGCCGTGGCGCGCACCGGCGATGCGGGTGCCGTCCCGCGACACCACCGTCAGCCTGCTGTGACCGTCCTGCTTCTCCTGCTTGTCCATGGCAGAGCAGACTGCCGCAGATGACGCGGCTCAGCGGTCACGACACTTCCACCTCGTAGAAGCAGAGGTGGTTCTTGATCTGCGCCACGTCCGGTTTCGGGTCCGGGTAGGACCACACCAGGTCGGGGGCGCCGGGCCGCGACCAGTAGGACGCCGTGCCCTTGAACGGGCAGTGGGTGTGCGTGTCGGACGGGGTGAGCAGCTCGAGCCGGACGTCCTCGGCGGGCAGGTAGTACCGCGGCGGACAGCCGGTCTCGTGCAGGACGAGCGGACGGTCGCTCTCGGCCAGGACCTGACCGTCGTGCACCACGCGCACGTGCCGGTCGCTCTGCTCGACTGTGATGGTGTGTCCTCGGGTCATGTCGGGAACAGCGTTTTCCGGGCGCCGGTTCTTCCCGCGTACGGTGACTCCATGCGTATCTGTGTCTTCCTCTCCGCCGCCGACCTCGACGACCGCTACACCCGTCCCGCGCGCGAGTTCGCCGAGCTGCTCGGCAAGGGCGGCCACACGCTCGTGTGGGGCGGCTCGGACGTCGGCCTGATGAAGGTCGTCGCGGACGGCGTGCAGGAGGCCGGCGGACGGCTGTGCGGGGTCTCCGTGGACTTCCTGGCGGCCAAGGTGCGGCCGGGCGTCGACGACATGGTGATCGCCAAGGACCTCGCCGAGCGCAAGAGGCTGCTGCTGGAGAAGGCCGACGCCGTGGTGATCATGGTGGGCGGCACGGGCACGCTCGACGAGGCCACCGAGATCCTGGAGCTGAAGAAGCACGGCCACACCGACAAGCCGGTGGTGCTGCTGAACACCGCCGGCTTCTACGACGGCCTCAAGGAGCAGTTCCGCCGCATGGACGACGAGGGCTTCCTGCCCCGCCCGCTCACCGAGCTGGTGTTCTTCGCCGAGGAGCCGGTGGGCGCGCTGGCCTACCTGGAGGAGAGCCAGGGCATCGCCTGAGCCGGCGGTGATGCGAGCATGGCGGGCATGGCTACACATGTGATCACCGGAGCCGGTTCCGGCATCGGCGCCGCCGTCGCCCGCCGTCTGCACGCGCGCGGGGACGACCTCGTGCTGCACGCGCGCGACGCGGGCCGCGCGAAGGAGCTGGCCGCCGCCTTCCCCGGCGCGCGGACCCTGGTCGGCGACCTCGCGGACCCCGACAAGCTCTCCTGGGCGCTGTCCCACCAGTCGCTGCCGGACCGCGTGGACTCGCTGCTGCACATCGCGGGCGTCGTCGACCTCGGCCGGGTCGGCGACCTCACCCCGAAGTCCTGGCGCCACCAGCTCAACGTCAACCTGATCGCGCCCGCCGAGCTGACCCGTCTGCTGCTGCCCCAGCTGCGCGTCGCCCGCGGTCACGTGGTGTTCGTCAACTCCGGCGCCGGCCTGAACGCGCACGCCGAGTGGGGGGCGTACGCCGCTTCCAAGCACGGCCTCAAGGCCCTCGCCGACTCCCTGCGCCAGGAGGAGCACGCGAGCGGTGTCCGCGTCACCTCCGTCTATCCCGGCCGCACGGCCAGCCCCATGCAGGCCAAGGTCCACCAGCAGGAGGGCAAGGAGTACGACCCGTCCCGCTGGATCGACCCCGAGTCGGTCGCCACGGCGATCCTCATGGCCGTCGACCTGCCCGAGGACGCCGAGGTCAACGACCTGACGGTGCGGCCGGGGCGCTGATCCACGCCGGGCCGGCGCGGGGCGGCGGGCCACCGGCGCTCCGGGCGGGGACGGACCCCCGGTGACGCTTACGTAGGCTTCAGGCGTGAGCGAAAACAGCCAGTTCAGGTTCGGGGGCGCCACCGGGGTCGGGTCGATGCCCGGAGGTGACGCCCGGGAGGCCGCAAAGACCGTCACCGGCTCCTTCGAGGACTTCCCGTTTCTGCCGGAGCTGCCCGCCCGCGGCCCCGGCGCGGACATGATCGGCCGCACCGCAGGGATGCTCGTCGAGATGTACGCGCGCGTGGAGCCCAGCGGCTGGCGGCTCGGCGACCGGCCGGGCCGCGACACCAAGCGGGCCCGGTCCTGGCTCGGTGAGGACCTCGACGCGCTGGAAGAGTTCACGCAGGGCTACACCGGACCGCTGAAGGTGCAGGCGGTCGGGCCGTGGACGCTCGCCGCGAGCCTGGAGCTGAGGAACGGCGAGGCCGCTCTGTCCGACCCGGGCGCCTGCCGCGACCTCGCCGCCTCCCTCGCCGAGGGGGTGCGCCTCCACCTCGCCGAGGTCCAGCGGCGCGTCCCCGGCGCGCAGCTCGTCCTCCAGCTCGACGAGCCGTCCCTCACCGCGGTCCTGCGCGGACAGGTGCGAACGGCCAGCGGCTACCGCACCCACCGCGCCGTCGACCGTCAGGTCGTCGAGGCCGCCCTGCGGGACACCGTCGCCGTGCACACCGGCGGCCCCGTCGTCGTCCACTCCTGCGCCCCCGACGTGCCCTTCGCCCTGCTGCGCCGGGCCGGCGCGGCAGCCGTCTCCTTCGACCTCTCCCTGCTCACCGAACGTGACGACGACGTGATCGGCGAGGCCGTCGAAGGCGGCACCCGGCTGTTCGCCGGTGTCGTGCCGGGCACGGACGGCCCGTTGTCAGACCCTGCCGGTAGCGTCATGGGTGTCAGGACGCTGTGGCGCAGGCTGGGCCTGCACCCGGGACTGCTCGCTCAGGCGGTCACGGTGACGCCGGCGTGCGGGCTCGCGGGCGCCTCCCCGGCGTACGCGCGCCAGGCGCTCGCCCACTGCGTCCGGGCGGCGAGATCCCTCGCGGACAACCCAGAGTAACGGGAGGACAACACGGTGGCCGGCGACAAGCAGCAGGCGGAGACGGCAGTGCCCGCCGAGGCACGTGAGAAGCACGCGCAGCTCGCTGAGCAGATCGAGGAGCACCGCTTCCGGTACTACGTGAAGGACGCTCCCGTCATCAGCGACGCCGAGTTCGACACACTCCTGAAGACGCTGGAGGCACTGGAGGAGCAGTACCCGGAGCTGCGGACGCCGGACTCGCCGACCCAGAAGGTCGCGGGTTCGTACGAGACGGAGTTCACCTCCGTCGAGCACCGCTCCCGCATGCTCTCCCTGGACAACACCTTCAACGACGACGAGCTCGCCACCTGGGCCGACCGTATCGCGCGCGAACTGGGCGAGCAGAAGTACCACTTCCTGTGCGAGCTGAAGGTCGACGGCCTCGCCGTGAACCTCACCTACGAGCACGGCCGCCTCGTCCGCGCGGCGACCCGGGGCGACGGCCGCACCGGCGAGGACATCACCCCCAACGTCCGCACCATCACCGACATCCCGGACCGCCTGGGCGGGGACGAGGTCCCCGACCTCGTGGAGATCCGCGGCGAGGTCTACTTCCCGATGGAGAAGTTCCTCGAGCTGAACGAGCGGCTGGTCGCGGCCGGCGACAAGCCCTTCGCCAACCCGCGCAACGCCGCCGCCGGATCGCTGCGCCAGAAGGACCCGCGGGTCACCGCCACCCGGCCTCTGCACATGGTCGTCCACGGGATCGGCGCCCTCGAGGGCTACTCCGGGATGACCCGTCTCTCCCAGGCCTACGAGCTGCTGAAGACCTGGGGCCTGCCGACCTCCGGGCACAACCGCGTGGTCGACGACCTGGACGGCGTGCGGAAGTTCATCGCGTACTACGGCGAGAACCGCCACTCCGTCGAGCACGAGATCGACGGCGTCGTCGTCAAGCTGGACGAGCTCCGCCTCCAGGGGCGCCTCGGCTCCACCGCGCGCGCCCCGCGCTGGGCGATCGCCTACAAGTACGCGCCGGAAGAGGTCAACACCAAACTCATCGACATCAAGGTGGGCGTCGGGCGCACGGGCCGCGTCACGCCGTACGCGCAGGTGCAGCCGGTCACGGTCGCGGGCAGCGAGGTGGAGTTCGCCACCCTGCACAACCAGGAGATCGTCAAGGCCAAGGGCGTGCTCATCGGGGACACCGTCGTGCTGCGCAAGGCAGGGGACGTCATCCCGGAGATCCTCGGTCCGGTGGCGGACCTGCGCGACGGCTCCGAGCGGGAGTTCGTGATGCCCGGCGAGTGCCCCGAGTGCGGCACGGCGCTGCGGCCCATGAAGGAGGGCGACATCGACCTCCGCTGCCCCAACGCCCGCGCCTGCCCGGCACAGCTGCGGGGACGCGTCTCCTACCTGGCGGGGCGTGAGTGCCTGGACATCGAGCACTTCGGTGACGTGGCCGCCGCCGCGCTCACCCAGCCGCTGGAGCCGGCCGACCCGCCGCTGGTGGACGAGGGCGACCTGTTCGACCTGACGGTGGAGAAGCTGCTCCCCATCAAGGCCCATGTCCTCGACCCCGACAGCGGGCTGCCCAAGCGCGATCCGAAGACCGGTGAGGAGAAGGTCGTCACCGTCTTCGCCAACCAGAAGGGCGAGCCGAAGAAGAACACCCTCGCCCTGCTGGCGAACATCGAGGCGGCCAAGACCCGCCCCCTCGCCCGCTTCCTGAACGGCCTGTCCATCCGGCACGTGGGGCCGGTGGCCGCCCAGGCGCTCGCCCGCGAGTTCCGGTCCATCGACCGCATCGAGCAGGCCACCGAGCAGGAGCTGGCGACCACCGACGGAGTCGGGCCGATCATCGCCGCCGCCCTCAAGGAGTGGTTCGCCGAGGACTGGCACCGCGAGATCATCCGCAAGTGGAAGGCCGCGGGCGTTCCGCTGGAGGAGGAGACGGCCGGAGAGGACGAGGGACCCCGCCCGCTGGAAGGGCTTACCGTCGTCGTCACCGGCACCCTGGAGCACTTCACCCGGGACGGGGCCAAGGACGCCCTGCAGAGCCGCGGCGCCAAGGTGACCGGTTCGGTGTCGAAGAAGACCTCGTTCGTCGTGGTGGGTGACAACCCCGGATCGAAATACGACAAGGCGATGCAGCTCAAGGTGCCCGTCCTGAACGAGGAGGGCTTCGACGTCCTGCTCGACCAGGGCCCCGAGGCCGCGGCGGACGTAGCTCTTTCGGCCGACGAGTAGCGGTTGAAGGCCACCCGATCGGCGCATATCAGATGCATAGGGGTGGCCGGGGCGCATTCGGGCAACCGTCGGCGACCGCTGCCCGAGGAAGGCGTCCGCGGCCTACTGTTGAGATGTGCGCCTGCCGTGCCCAGCTGCGGTCGGGGCATCCTCGTGCTCTTGACGGGCAGGGGGAAGGGTTTTCCAACGCGGAGCCGTTGAGGGAAGTCGGGCATCGGGCCGCGAGGCGTGGGCACCGCCGGCTGTGAGAGGGACGGGAATGGAACCGACCGAGAGCACCGCCCCCGGCTCACGGCTGCGCCTGCGCCGTGCGGCGGGCGCGTGGCGGGGGAGCCGGTGGGTGACACGCGCGATCGGGCGCGGCCGGGTACGCGAGCGCGCCGCGCCCGCCCACCCGGGCGGCGACGGCATGGACTCCGCCCGGCTCGGCGCGGGCCTCACCGGCGCCGACGGCCCCGACGCCGGCCGGTTCAAAGCCGGCCCGGCCGGCCCCGAACGGCTCGATCCCTCCCGCCCCGCCGTGGCCCTGCCCGGCGCCGAGCACGAACGCCACCCGTCCTGGCCCCCGCTGCCCGCCGCGGTCGTCGCGGCCGCCGCCCTCGTGCTGGGCGCCGGCTTCTACCGCGCCTTCACCGGCGGCCACGCCCTCTTCCCGTCCGGCGCGGTCGGCTGGTCGCTGGCGCTGCTGACCGGCATCATCGTCGGCCACCTGGTCATGCTCGGCCGCGCCCGCTGGTGGGGCGGCACCGGCTCCGGCGCCGCCCTCACCCTCGCCGTCCTGCTGCTGTACGGCTGGGTGCCGGCCGGCATGGTCAGCCTCACCGTCGTCGTCCTGGTCGGCATAGCCCGCCGCCACCGCTGGCGGCAAGGCGTGCTGCACGGCTCGGTGGACCTGCTCGGCATCGGCGCCGGCGCCCTGGTGCTGGCCGCCTTCGGCGCCGTGCCGAGCGTCGAGGCGCCCTCGGACCCCGGCAGCTGGACCTTCTACACCGCCCCCGAGGTGGTGCTCGTCGCGGTCGCCTATCTCGCCGTGACCCGGATCCTGCTGTGGTACCTGCACGCGCCGCGCTCCGGCGGACTGCCCACGGTCGCGCGCACCGCGCTGGTCAGGCAGGGCCTGGTGGCCGTCGCCCTGCTCGGCATAGCCCCGCTGGTGTGCGTGGTGGCCACCGCCAAGCCGGTGCTGCTGCCGCTGTTCTCCATCCCGCTGATCGCCCTGGACTCCACCCTGTGGATCGCCCGGGCCCGGGCGGAGGAGCAGCTGCGCGACCCGCTCACCGGGCTGCCCAACCGCCAGTGGCTGCTGGAACGCATCTGGACCGCGCTGGACGACGCCGAGCGCATCGGCGCCCGCGCCGCCCTGGTGCTGATCGACCTGGACCGTTTCCGGTCGGTCAACGACACCCTCGGGCATCTCGCCGGGGACCGGCTGCTGCTCCAGATAGCCGACCGGCTGCGGCTCGCCCTGCCGCGCGGCGCGGAGGTGGCGCGGCTGGGCGGTGACGAGTTCGCCGTGTTACTGCCGGTCGCCGACTCCACGACCTCCGCGATGCGCGTCGCCCGGGGCCTGGTCGCCGACCTCAGCTCCCCGCTCGACCTCGACGGGCTCACACTGGTGCTGGAGGCCAGCGCCGGCGTCGCCGTCTTCCCCGACCACGCGCTGGACGCCGAGGGCCTGCTGCGCCGCGCCGACGTGGCGATGTACCAGGCGAAGCGGGACCGCACCGGCGTCGAGGTCTACGAGTCCAAGCGCGACTCCAACACCCCCGACCGGCTCGGGCTCCTCGGCGATCTGCGCCGGGCGCTGGACGCCCACGAGGTCCAGCTGCACTACCAGCCCAAGGTCCGCTTCGACGGCCAGGTGGCCGGCCTGGAGGCGCTGGTGCGCTGGGTGCACCCCGAGCGCGGGAAGGTGCCGCCGGACGAGTTCATAGCGATCGCCGAGTCCTCCGGGCTGATGCCGCACCTCACCGAGTACGTCCTGGACACCGCGCTCGCCCAGGTCGCCCGGTGGCGCTCGCAGGGACTGTTCGTCCCGGTCGCCGTCAACGTCTCCCCGCGCGATGTGCACACCCCCGGCTTCGCCGGCTCCGTCGCCGCCCGGCTGGCCCGGCACGGGGTCCCGGCCGGCTCGCTGCAGCTGGAGATCACGGAACACGTCCTGCTGGAGGACCCGCAGCGGGCCGCCGACACCCTCGCGGGACTCACCGGCCACGGCGTGAAGATGTCCCTGGACGACTTCGGCACCGGCTACTCCTCCCTGGTCCACCTGCGCCGCCTCCCGGTGAGCGAGCTGAAGATCGACCGCTCCTTCGTGGCCCGGCTCGCCGTGGACACCGAGGACGCCGAGATCGTGCGCTGCACCGTCGACCTCGCCCATTCGCTGGGCCTGCTGGTCGTCGCCGAGGGCGTCGAGGACGACGAGACCTGGGAGCGCCTGCGCGACCTGGGCTGCGACGCCGTCCAGGGCTGGCTGGTCGCCGCGGCGATGCCGCCGGAGGAGACGACGGCCTGGCTGCGCGCCCGCGGCTCCCGGGGCTGGCAGCGCCCCGCGGCGGCCCTCCCCGCCGCCACGGTGGACGACCCGGGCCGGGTCAGCTAGCGCGAGTCCCGCACCAGGGGCGCCGTCGCCAGGTGGCCCAGGCGGCTCAGGGCGGCCCGCGCCGCCGGCCTCGCGGGGTTCGCCGCGAAAGCCGTCGCTTCCGGGATCCACCGCGCCGCCACGATCGTTGTACTGATCAGCGCCGGACGGCTCTTCGCGGTCCGAGCGCCCACCGACGAGGGGGATACGTCATGTCGCTGTTCGTACCGAAGTTCGACGAGACCGTACTGGTCCGGGACGCCGAGGCGGAGGTCGTCGGGGGTGACCCCGTCGCCGTGAAGCTGCTCGCCGACAGCAGCGCCAGCGGCGGCGCGCTGTCCACCGTCCGCGTGACCCTCGGCGAGGGCGCCGACGGCGCCAAGCCGCACGTGCACCACCACTCCGCGGAGATGTTCTACCTGCTCGACGGCGCCCTGGACGTCCTGTCCGGCGACGACGTCGTCACCGCCGGGCCCGGCGACCTGATCATCGTCCCGCCGGACCGCCCGCACGCCTTCGCCGCCGTCCCCGGCGCCGCCGCGGACCTGCTCATCGTGATCACCCCGGGCGTCGAGCGCTTCGAGTACTTCCGTCATCTGCAGCGCATCCGGCTCGGCGAGGTCCCGCTCGGAAGCATCCTCGAGGTGCAGGAGACATACGACAACCACTTCCTGCACAGCGAGGCCTGGGAGAAGCGCCGCGGGTGACCCGGGACCGGGCCGCCCCGCGCCGCCCGGCAAACCGTTTAACAGGCACGGGCCCCCGCCCCATAGGATTGGGAAACGGCCCCCGGCCCCCAACCACACACACTCACCCCAGAGGATCGCTGCATGCCTGGCATCACGCGCGAGGAGGTCGCCCACCTCGCCCGGCTGGCGCGTCTGGAGCTGAAGCCCGAAGAGCTCGACCACTTCGCGGGACAGCTGGACGACATCATCGGCGCGGTGGCCCGCGTCAGCGAGGTCGCCGACCAAGACGTACCGCCGACCTCGCACCCGCTGCCGCTGACGAACGTCATGCGGCCGGACGAGGTCCGTCCCTCGCTCACCCCCGAGCAGGCGCTCTCCGGCGCCCCGGCACAGGAGCAGCAGCGTTTCAAGGTGCCGCAGATCCTGGGGGAGGAGTGACCACCATGACGGACAACATCATCAAGCTCACGGCCGCGCAGATCGCCGAGAAGATCGCCTCCGGCGAGCTCACGGCCGTCCAGGTCACCGAGGCCCACCTGGCCCGGATCGAGGCCGTCGACGAGAAGGTGCACGCCTTCCTGCACATCGACCGCGAGGGCGCGCTCGCCCAGGCGCGGGAAGTGGACGCCAAGCGCGAGCGGGGCGAGAAGCTCGGCCCGCTGGCCGGTGTCCCGCTCGCGCTGAAGGACATCTTCACCACCGAGGGCGTGCCCACGACCGTCGGTTCGAAGATCCTCGAGGGCTGGATCCCGCCGTACGACGCGACCGTCACGTGCAAGCTGAAGGCCGCCGACGTCGTCATCCTCGGCAAGACCAACATGGACGAGTTCGCCATGGGGTCCTCCACCGAGAACAGTGCCTACGGCCCGACCGGCAACCCCTGGGACCTCACCAAGATCCCCGGCGGCTCCGGCGGCGGTTCCTCCGCCGCGCTCGCCGCCTTCGAGGCCCCGCTCGCCATCGGCACCGACACCGGCGGTTCCATCCGCCAGCCGGCCGCCGTCACCGGCACGGTCGGCGTGAAGCCGACCTACGGCGCGGTCTCCCGCTACGGCATGGTGGCCTTCTCCTCCTCCCTCGACCAGGGCGGCCCGTGTGCCCGTACGGTCCTGGACGCGGCCCTGCTGCACGAGGTGATCGCCGGCCACGACCCGCTGGACTCCACCTCCATCGACGCCCCGGTCCCGCCGGTCGTCGAGGCCGCCCGCAACGGCAGCGTGGCGGGCATGCGCGTCGGCGTCGTCAAGCAGTTCCGCGGCGAGGGCTACCAGCCGGGCGTGATCCAGCGCTTCGACGAGTCCGTCGCCCTGCTGAAGGACCTGGGCGCCGAGATCGTCGAGCTGGACTGCCCGTCCTTCGACCTCGCGCTGTCGGCGTACTACCTGATCGCGCCGTCCGAGTGCTCCTCCAACCTCGCCCGCTTCGACGGCCTGCGCTACGGCCGGCGCACCGGCGACGACGGCGGCCACTCGGCGGAGGAGGTCACCTCCCTGACCCGCGAGGCCGGCTTCGGCCCCGAGGTCAAGCGCCGCATCATGCTGGGCACGTACGCGCTGAGCTCCGGCTACTACGACGCGTACTACGGCTCCGCGCAGAAGGTCCGCACGCTGATCAAGCAGGACTTCGACAAGGCCTTCGAGCAGGTCGACGTGATCGTCTCCCCGACGACGCCGACCACCGCCTTCGCGATCGGCGAGCGCGCCGACGACCCGATGGCGATGTACCTCGCGGACCTGTGCACCATCCCGACCAACCTGGCGGGCAACGCGGCCATGTCCCTGCCCTGCGGTCTCGCCCCGGAGGACAACCTCCCGGTCGGCCTGCAGATCATCGCCCCGGTGATGAAGGACGAGCGTCTGTACAAGGTGGGTGCCGCGGTCGAGGCCGCCTTCGTGGAAAAGTGGGGGCACCCGCTCCTGGAGGAGGCTCCGTCGCTGTGAGCAAGCTGTCCAAGGCCAAGGACTTCAAGAAGTCCAAGTCCGGTACGTACCTGTCGATGGCCACCACCGCGTTCGGCGCGGTCAGCGTCGTCAAGCAGATCAAAAAGGCGCGGCTGGAGAGCGACACGCTGCGCCTGATCGACGCCACCGTGTCCGCCGCCGCCATCGTCACCGGCCTCGCCATCCTCTACCGCGAGCTGAAGCGGCTGGGCGACGACGACGTCCTGCTGGGCTGAGAGGGAAGTTTCACCGTGACCACCACGACCGACCTGGTGTCGTACGAGGAAGCACTCGCGTCGTACGACCCCGTCATGGGCCTCGAGGTCCATGTCGAACTCGGCACCAAGACCAAGATGTTCTGCGGCTGCTCGACCTCGCTCGGCGCCGACCCGAACAGCCAGACCTGCCCGGTCTGCCTCGGCCTGCCCGGCGCCCTCCCGGTCGTCAACGCGACCGGCGTCGAGTCCGCCATCAAGATCGGTCTCGCGCTGAACTGCGAGATCGCCGAATGGTGCCGCTTCGCCCGGAAGAACTACTTCTATCCGGACATGCCGAAGAACTTCCAGACCTCCCAGTACGACGAGCCGATCGCCTTCAACGGCTACCTCGACGTGCAGCTGGAGGACGGCGAGACCTTCCGCGTGGAGATCGAGCGCGCCCACATGGAGGAGGACACCGGCAAGTCGACGCACGTCGGCGGCGCCACCGGCCGTATCCACGGCGCGTCCCACTCCCTGCTGGACTACAACCGCGCCGGCATCCCGCTCATCGAGATCGTCACCAAGCCGATCGAGGGCGCCGGCGAGCGCGCCCCCGAGGTGGCGAAGGCGTACGTCCGTGAGCTGCGCGAGGTCATCCGTGCCCTCGGCGTGTCCGAGGCCCGCATGGAGATGGGCCAGATGCGCTGCGACGTGAACCTGTCGCTGCGCCCGAACGGCACGCAGAAGTTCGGCACCCGCAGCGAGACCAAGAACGTCAACTCGCTGCGCTCGGTGGAGCGCGCGGCCCGGTTCGAGATCATGCGCCACGCGGCCGTGCTCTCCTCCGGCGGCACGATCGTCCAGGAGACCCGCCACTTCCACGAGGACACCGGGTCCACGACCTCGGGCCGCGTGAAGGAGGAGGCCGAGGACTACCGGTACTTCCCGGAGCCCGACCTGGTGCCGGTCGCGCCTTCGCGCGAGTGGGTCGAGAAGATCCGCGCGGCCCTGCCCGAGATGCCGCTGGCGCGCCGCACCCGGCTGCTCACCGAGTGGGGCATCTCCGCCACCGACATGCAGGCGATCCTCAACGCCGGCGCGCTGGACCTGATCGTCGCCACCATCGACGCCGGTGCCGACGCCGCCTCCGCCCGCAAGTGGTGGATGGGCGAGCTCGCCCGCAGCGCCAACGAGTCCGGCACGGCGCTGGACGAGCTGGCGATCACTCCGCAGCAGGTGGCCCGGGTGACCGAGCTGGTCACCAAGGGCGACCTGAACGACAAGCTGGCCCGTCAGGTCATCGAGGGCGTCCTCGCCGGCGAGGGCACGCCGGACGAGGTCGTCGACAAGCGCGGCCTGAAGGTCGTCTCCGACGAGGGCGCGCTCACCGCCGCCGTCGAGGAGGCCATCGCCGGCAACCCGGGCATCGCGGACAAGATCCGCGGTGGCAAGGTGGCGGCGGCCGGTGCCCTGGTCGGCGCGGTCATGAAGGCCACGCGCGGCCAGGCCGACGCGGCCCGCGTCAAGGAGCTGATCCTCGACAAGCTGGGCGTCAGCGAGGGCTGAGCACCGCATCCGCGCACACGGCAGGCCCCGGGGACGACGTCCCCGGGGCCTGCCGCATGTGAGTGACGCCACAACAGGTGACAGAGTGCCGTCGATTGTCCTGTGACCTCGCTCCCAACACCTGTGAACAAGGCCACGAAAGCCGCAAAGGATCTCTTCCGCCTGTAAGAGTGGCTAGGCATTCCTCATGCGTTCTTTGCGGGCTGTTCGGTTAATGGACCACTGTTCCCGGTCAAAGATCCACAATTCAGTCACTCTGGGAGCAGGTTCGTGGCAGCCCTTGCACGCTGGTGTGTCCGACGGCGCCTGATCGCCGTTCTGCTGTGGCTCCTCGCGTTCGGCGGGGTCACCGCTGCCGCCGCCGTGACCGGCTCCGCCTACTCCAACGACTACGACGTCCCCGGCACCCAGGCCGGTCACGCCGCCGAGCTGCTCACCGAGGGCTTCCCCGGCATGAGCGGCGACAGCGACACCGTCGTCTGGCACACCACGTCCGGCACCGTCCGGGCCGCCGACGTCGAGCAGACCATGACCCGCACGCTCGAGAAGATCGGCGACCTGCCCGGCGTGGTGGCCGTCAGCGGCCCCTACAACGGCCAGGGCGCCGGCCGGATCAGCGCCGACGGGCACACCGCGTACGCCACCGTCACCTTCGCCGACACCGTCGAGCACCTGACCACCGCCGAGGCGCAGGCCGTGGTGCACGCCGCCAAGGCCGCCGAGGGCGACGGCCTCCAGGTCGAGCTGGGCGGCAGCGCCATCGCCCTGACCAAGACCTCCGGCGGCCACCTGGCCGAGGTGGTCGGCGTCCTCGTCGCCGCGGTCGTACTCTTCCTCGCCTTCGGCTCGCTCGCCGCCTCGCTGCTGCCCATCGCCACCGCCCTGGTCGGCGTCGGCACCGCCTACGCGGGGATCGAACTGCTCGGGCACGCCATGACCGTCGCGGACTTCGCGCCCATGCTCGGCATGCTCATCGGGCTCGGCGTCGGCATCGACTACGCGCTGTTCATCGTCACGCGCCACAGACGCGGACTCAAACGCGGGCTCAGCGTCACCGAGGCGGCCACCAACGCCGTCGCCACCACCGGACGCGCCGTCGTCTTCGCGGGGGCGACCGTGTGCATCGCGCTGCTCGGCATGCTGATCCTGCGGCTGAACTTCCTCAACGGCGTCGCCGTCGCCGCCTCGCTGACCGTGGTGCTCACCGTCGCCGCCTCCGTGACCCTGCTGCCCGCCCTGCTGTCGTTCATCGGCATGCGCGCCCTCAGCCGCCGCGAACGGCGCCGGCTGGCCGAGCACGGCCCGCAGCCGGAGCTGCCGACCGGGTTCGCCGCCCGGTGGTCGGCGTTCGTCGAGCGCCACCCCAAGAAGCTCGGCGGCATCGCCGTCGCCGTCATCGCCCTGCTCGCGCTGCCCACGCTCTCCCTCCACCTGGGCAGCTCCGACCAGGGCAACGACCCGCGGACCACGACCACCCGCAAGGCCTACGACCTCCTCGCGGACGGCTTCGGACCGGGCGTCAACGGCCCCCTGACCCTGGTGACGCGCGTAGAGGGCGCCCAGGACAAGCTCGCCCTCGACAACCTCGACACCACCTTGCGCGCCACCCGCGGCGTCGCCTCCGTGACCCCCGCGACCTACGGGCCCGGCGGCGACACCGCGTACCTCACCGTCGTCCCCGAGTCCGCGCCGCAGTCCCAGGCCACCAGCGACCTCGTCGACCGGCTGCGCACCGACGTGCTGCCCCGCGCCGAGGCCGGCACCTCCCTCGACGTGTACGTCGGCGGGGTCACCGCCTCCTACGACGACTTCGCCGGCGTCATCGTCGGCAAACTGCCCCTCTTCGTCGGCGTGGTCATCGGCCTGGGCTGCCTGCTGCTCCTGCTCGCCTTCCGGTCGGTCGGCATCCCGCTCAAGGCCGCCGTGATGAACATCGCCGCCGTCGCCGCCGCGTTCGGCGTCGTCGTCGCGATCTTCCAGTGGGGCTGGGGCAGCGAACTGCTGGGACTCGGCCGCGCGGGCCCCATCGAGCCCTTCCTCCCCGTGATCATGGTGTCGGTCCTCTTCGGGCTCTCCATGGACTACCAGGTCTTCCTGGTCAGCCGGATGTACGAGGAGTGGCTGGAGACCGGCGACAACCGGCGCGCGGTGCGCATAGGACTCGCCGAGACCAGCCGTGTGATCAACTCCGCGGCGGTCATCATGATCTCCGTCTTCCTCGCCTTCGTCCTCAGCGGCGACCGGGTCATCGCCATGTTCGGCATAGCGCTGGCCGCCGCGGTCGCCCTGGACGCCTTCGTCCTGCGCACCCTGCTGGTGCCCGCCCTGATGCACCTGCTCGGCGCCGCCAACTGGTGGCTGCCGCGCGGCCTGGACCGCGTCCTGCCGCGCATCAGCATCGAGCCGCCCGAGTGCCGCGCCGCCCATGAGAGGCTGGCCGCTGCGACGGACGCCGAGGTGGCGGACGTACTGGCGAAGGAGCGGCAGCAGGATGTACGCGATATCCCTGGGTGACGACGGAGCGCAGCTGCGGCCGCTGGAGCCCTGGCACGCCGAGGAGTTCCTGGCGCACCTGGAGCGGGGCCGCGACTTCATCAACCGGTACGTCCCGTTCGGCTCCAAGGCCGTCGACGTCGCCACGGCGCGCGAGACGCTCCAGCGGTACGCCGACATGCGCGCCGCCGGCACCGCCTCGCTGCACGGACTCTGGCTGGACGGCACGCTCGTCGGCGGCGTCCTCACCCTGAACTTCGACGCCGAGAACGGCACCTGCGAGGTCGGCTGCTGGCTGGAGCCGGCGGCGACCGGGCGCGGGCTGATCACCCGGGCGATGCGGGTGCTCATCGACTGGGCCGTGGAGGAGCGCGGTATCCACCGCGTCGAATGGGTCGCCTCCGCCGGCAACGTCCCCAGCATCAACGTCGCCCGCCGCCTCGGCATGACCCGCGACGGGGTGCGGCGCGCGGCCTACCTGCACCACGGCGAACGGCACGACCTGGAGGTCTGGTCGGTGCTCGCCCCCGAATGGCGCGCGGCACGCGCGTGACGCGCCCCGGCGGTCCGGCGCCCCGTGACGATCATTAAGGGACCTCTCAGACTCCGTCCGTACGGTGCGGAGCATGGCTACCAAGACTGAGCACGAGGCCGCGGCGACGCCGGCCGACGAGGCGACCGGATCCGAGGAGGAGACGCAGACCGAGCGGGAGACGCAGACCGGGCAGGACACGCAGACCGAGCAGGACACGCGGCCGGGGCAGCAGGAGACGTCCGAGGCGCAGGCGCATGAAGGCGGGCAGCGGGAAGGCGGCCCCTCCGGGGTCGGCCAGGGCGCCGGCGCCGTCGTCGCGGCCGGGCTGGGCGTCGTCTCGCTCACCGGCAGCTGGACCGGCACGGTGGCCTCCGCGCGCGAGGCGCTGATCGGCCAGCTGCACACGTCGTCGTCCTCCAGCGTCGCGACGATGGTCAAGGAGGGCTACGGCGACGCCTGGCAGGCCACCGCGCTGTGGGCCGGTCTGTTCGCGCTGGCGGCGCTGGTCGTGGGCGTGGTCGTGCTCGCCCGGCCCGCGTTCGGCGCACCCGGCCGGCCGCAGGCGGCGTGGATCAAGTCGGTCGCCTGGGCGGGGGTCTCCCTCGGTGTGATCGGCCTGCTCCTGGCGGTCCTGAAGTACACGGGTGTCCTGCTGGGCCTGCCCGCCACGAGCTGAACCGCCGCCGGCCACGGACCCGGGGCGGGCCGCCCTGGTCCCCCGGGCCGTCCCACGGTCCCGCGGGTCGCCCTCTGAGGCCCCGCGGGTCGTCTTAGGTCCCCGCGCGGTGCCTTACGCCGGACCCGGGGATCCCCGCCCGGCGTCTAAGGCCCCCCACCGCGCGCAAGATGCGGAAGTCTCCCGATGTGGCGGACCCCCCTGGGAGACGAAAGTAGAGGCATCGCAGCAAGCGATACCCGAACTCTCATCCCGCAGGGGGACCTCATGTACGAGTACGACGTCCAGCAGGCCCGCGCCGCCGAACTGATCCGCCGGGCCGACCAGGAGCGCCTGGTCCGCGAGGCCGTCCTGGCCGGCCGCGCCGCCCGCCGTGAAGCCGGCGCACGCACCAGCGAGGCCGAGGCGCATACCGGCCGCCCTCGCCGCCGCTGGTCCACCCGGGCCGCGTGAGCGGCGCGACGCCGGGCGCGGGGAACGGCCGTACGGGGGTCGGCCGCCCGCACCCGGCGCCCTCCACGCCGGCCGACTCGCCCGGCACCACCGACACCGGCCCCACGACGGGGCCGGTGTCCGGCGTTCGGGCCCCGAAGCAAACGGAGTCCACTCGGCTGGCGGGGTCTGCGGAGCGGTCCGTTCCGGCGAGCGGGACGGTCAGACCGGACGGGGCCGCCGCGGTTCTCCGGTCACCCGCTGGAAACACCGCCGGCCCCTCCCACGGCGTGGTCGCCGTCCGGTCGGCCGGCCCCGGCGGCCCGGCGGCCGCTCTGCCCCCGGCGAAAACCGGTGCGCCGTTGTCGGAGCCGCGTGCGATGCTCTCCGGCGTGGAGACCAGGTCCGTCAGTCCGGTGTTCGTCGGTCGCGCCGACGAGTTGGAGGCATTGCACGACGCGCTCGCCCGCGCCGCCACGGGCGAGCCGCAGGCCTTGCTCATCGCCGGGGAGGCCGGCGTCGGCAAGACACGGCTGGTGGAGGAGTTCGCCGGCGCCGCGGGCCGGCAGGGCGCCGTCGTCGCGCTGGGCGGCTGCGTCGAGATCGGCGCCGACGGCCTGCCGTTCGCCCCGTTCTCCGCCGCCCTGCGCGCCCTGCGCCGCGAACTGCCCGCCGACTTCGAGGCAGCGGCGGCCGGCCAGGAGGACGAACTGGCCCGGCTGCTGCCCGAACTGGGCGAGGCCGGCCCCGGCCGGCACGACGAGGAGGGCATGGCCCGCCTCTTCGAACTCACCGCCCGCCTGCTCCAGCAGCTCGCCGCCGAACGGACCGTCGTCGTCGCCCTGGAGGACCTCCACTGGGCCGACGCCTCCACCCGTCACCTCCTCGCCTACCTGCTGCGCACCCTGCGCGCCGGCCGCCTCGTCGTCCTCGCCACCTACCGCTCCGACGACATCCACCGCCGCCACCCCCTGCGCCCCCTCCTCGCCGAACTGGACCGGCTGCGCACCGTCCGCCGCCTGGACATCGCCCGCTTCACCCGCGACGAGGTCTGCCGCCAGGTCGCCGGCATCATCGCCGGCGAACCCGACCCGGACCAGGTCGACGACATCTTCGAACGCTCCGACGGCAACGCCTTCTTCGTCGAGGAACTCGCCGTCGCCGCCCACGCGGGCTGCTGCACCGGCCTCACCGACACCCTGCGCGATCTGCTCCTGGTCCGCGTCGAGGCGCTCTCCGAGAGCGCCCAGCGGGTCGTCCGGGTCGTCGCCGAGGGCGGTTCCACCGTCGAGTACCGGCTGATCGCCGCCGTCGCCTCCCTCGCCGAGGACGACCTCATCGAGGCCCTGCGCGCCGCCGTCAACGCCAGCATCCTCATCCCCACGCCGGCCGCCGACGGCTACCGCTTCCGCCACTCCCTGGTCCGCGAAGCCGTCAGCGACGACCTGCTCCCCGGCGAGCGCTCCCGCCTCAACCGCCGTTACGCCGAGGCCCTGGAGAGCGACCCCACTCTCGTCCCCGCCGACCAGCGCGCCATGCGCCTGGCCAGCTACTGGTACCACGCGCACGACCCCGCCAAGGCGCTGCCCGCCGTCCTGGACGCCTCGGTCACCGCCCGCCGCCGCCACGCCTACAGCGAGCAACTCGGCCTGCTGGAACGCGCGATGGAGCTGTGGGACGCCGTCCCCGAGGACGTACGGGCGCGGCTGCGGCCGCACGACCACGCCGACGCCTACCCGGCATGCGGCTGCGACCCGGCCGCCACGCCCCTGCGCTACCTGGACCTGATGGCCGAGGCCGCCGTCGCCGGCCGGCTGGCGATGGAGCGGGAACGCGCCCTGAAGATCACCAAGCGGGCGCTGCGCCTGCTGGACGCCGATCCCGACCCGCTGCGCGCGGCCTGGTTCTGGCGCGAGCGGTCCCGGCTGGTGCAGGCCCTCGCCCGCGGCGACGGCTGGGCCGAACTGGCCACCGCCCAGGAGCTGGTGCGCGGACTGCCGCCGTCCACCGTGCACGCCGAGGTGCTCGCCGCCGTCGCCGGCTGGTCGATGCTGCACCAGCCGGGAGCCGAGGCGCTCGCCGCCGCCGAGCGAGCGGTGGAGTACGCCCGCATGGTCGGCTCCCGCGCCACCGAGCTGAACGCCCGGCTCACCCTCGGCGGCCTCACGGTGGACTCCGGTGCCGTCGAGGAGGGCCTCGCAGACATGCGCCAGGTCCTGCATCAGGCGATCGCGGACGACGTGCCCACCGTGGCGGGCCGCGCCTACGTCAACCTGCCCTCCGAGCTGGAGTCGGTGGGTCGTTCCCGGGAAGCCGCCGAGCTGCTGCACCAAGGCACCGCCTACGCCCGCAAGTTCGGCCTGCTCGACTTCGAGTCATGGGCGTGGGGCAACCTCTCCGACTCGCTGTACTCGCTGGGGGAGTGGGACGGCGCCGCGCAGGCCGCGGAGAACGCCCTGCGCCGCGGACAGAGCGCCAAGCCGCAGGCCACGGGCGCGCTGTGTCTGGCCCATCTCGCGCTGGCCCGCGGCGAGGTGGACGAAGCCGAACGGCAGCTCAACGCCTCCCGGAGCCATCTCGGCTCCCACGACCCGATGCCTCAGCAGTGGCTGCCCCTCGCCCGTATCGCCGTCGGCGTCGCCGCAGCCCAGGGCCGCCTTGCAAGCGCCCGCACGGAACTCGAGGCCGCCCTGGACGCCGGCACACCGCCCGGCACCCAGCGTTACGCCTGGCCCCTGCTGCTGGCGGCCGCCACCGCCGAGGCGGACGCCCTCACCTCGCCCGCGTCCGAGCCGGGCCGCGAGCAGACCCTCGCCCGCATCCTCCGCGCCGCCAAGGAGCTGACGACGGCCGCCCCGATCTGGCACGCCCACGAGCGCTGGGTGCGCGCCGAGGTGCTGCGGGCCGAGGGCCGGGCCACCCCGGACACCTGGTCACCGGTCGTCGCCGCCTTCGAGGCCCTCGACCGCCCCTACGACCTCGCCCGCGTCCGCCACCGCCTCGCCGAGGCCCTCGTCACCGTCGGCGGCGACGACGAGCGCGCCCGGGCCACCGAACTGCTCCGCCTGTCCCACGCCGTCGCCGGCCACCTCGGCGCCCGCCCGCTGGCCGACGCCACCGCACTGCTCGCCCGCCGCGCCAGACTGCCCCTGACCGGCCCCGCGCAGCCGGATCCGGACTCCTCCGACCCGGCCGAGGCGCTCGGCCTCACCACCCGTGAACGGGACGTACTGCGGCTGGTCTCGGCGGGCCGCACCAACCGCCAGATAGCCGAGGAACTGTTCATCTCCCCGAAGACCGCCAGCGTCCACGTGTCCAACATCCTCGCCAAGCTGGGCGTCTCCGGACGCGGAGAGGCGGCGGCCGTGGCGCACCGGCTGGGCCTGTACGCCGAGGCCCTCCCTGTGCGGGCCGGGCGCTGAGACGTAGGGTGGAGGGAACCGGCAGCGGGGAGGGGCGATGTTCAACGTCTTCGAGGAAGTGTTCGCGCCCGGCCGCAAGCACACCCGCGACGAGCAGAACCGGCTGGAGCTGACCCGGGAGGACGTCGGCGACGGCGACCCCGGGCGCGGCCCGATAGACCTGGCGTCCGGCAAGGTGGTCGTCCGGCCGCCGAGCCCGGACCAGGACCAGTCCCAGGAGGATCGGGCGGAACCGGACGAGGAGTGAGCGGCCTCAGCCGACCCGCACCTCGAGAATCCGGTCGTCGCCGCTCTTCGGCTCGCCGCGGCCGTCGGTGTTGCTCGTGGTGACCCACAGCCTGTCGCCTCCGGCCGCGACCACCGTCCGCAGCCGCCCGTACGCACCCCGCAGGAAGTCCTGCGGCGCGGCGGACGCCTGGGTGCCCTTGAGGGGAATCCGCCACAGCCGCTGCCCCTTGAGCGCGGCCATCCACACACAGCCGTCCGCGTAGGCGATACCGCTGGGCGAGGCGTCGTCGGTGTGCCACTGAGCGATCGGATTCACGAACGCACGGTCGGCGGACCGCCCTTCGGCGTCCGGCCAGCCGTAGTTGCCGCCGGGCTTGATCACGTTCAGCTCGTCCCAGGTGTCCTGCCCGAACTCCGAGGCGAACAGCCGCTGTTTGCCGTCCCAGGCGAGCCCCTGCACATTGCGGTGCCCGTAGGAGTACACGGGGGCGCCCGGGAACGGGTTGCCCGGCGCGGGCTCGCCCTCCGGTGTGAGCCGCAGGATCTTCCCGCCCAGGGACTTCCGGTCCTGCGCGAGACCCCGCTCCCCGGTCTCGCCCGTACCGGCGTACAGCATCCGGTCAGGACCGAAGGCGATCCGGCCCCCGTTGTGCACGACACCCTTGGGAATGCCCTTGAACACCGTGTCGGGCGCCCCCAGCTGCTCTCCCGGCGGCTTCCTGGCGTCGTAGATCATGCGGGCGATGCGGTTGTCCGAGGCGGACGTGAAGTAGGCGTAGATCATGTGGTCCGAGGCGTAGTCCGGGGACAGCGCGATGCCCAGCAGCCCGCCCTCGCCCTCCGCGGCGACCCCGGACACCTCGCCCAGCTCGGTCTTCTTCCCGGTCCTGTCGTCGACCCGGGTGATCGTTCCCTTGTCCCGCGACGCCACCAGCAGACCACCGCCGGGCAGCGGAGCGAGTCCCCACGGCGAGTCCAGCCCGGTCGCGACCGTGCGCACCACCGTGACGGTGCCCTTCGCGGGCGCGGCCGACTCCCCGGGCACGGTCGGCGCCGCCGACGCCGGCGCGCGACTCGGCGAGGCGGCCGTCTCCGGCGATCCCCCACCGGAGGAACAACCGGCAGCGCCCACGATCACGACGGTGGCCGCCAGAGCCGCCCCAACTCGCCTCTGCACGCTCCACTCCCTTCCCCGCCCGTTGCTTCCTACGCCTCCCGCACGCCCAAGGTTCCCGCACCCCGCAAGCCCGACGCACGAGGTCGTCCGCGGGCGCGGTGACCCGTGCGGCGTTCCGTCGTCGTCCGCGGGTGCGTCGTGGCCGGTCGCGCCCACGCGGCGGAGCCGCATGTCGAATACAGCCCCGCGCCCCTTTTCCGCCTGCGGCGGCCCGTTGCCGGCCGGTGGCCGCTTGCTCAGTCCCAGGACCCCCGAGCCGCGGGCAGCGCCCCCAGCTCCACCAGATCGGCGGACGACAACCGCACCCCCGTCGCCCCCGCGTTCTCGGAGACCCAGCGTTCCCGCTTCGCCCCCGGCACCGGCACCACGTGCGGCCCCTGGGCCAGGACCCACGCCAACGCCACCTGCGCCGGTGTCACCGACTCCCCGTGCCGCCGCGCGACCCTCCGCAGCCCCGCGACGATCGGCTGGTTCGCCGCCATCATCTCCGCCGTGAACCGCGGATGCCGCGCCCGCATGTCGTCCGGCTCGAACCCCTCGCCCGGCGTCAGTGTCCCGGTCAGGAACCCGTTCCCCAGCGGCATCGCCGCCAGGAATCCCACCCCGCGCGCCTCGCACCACGGCAGCAGCGTCCGCACCGCCTCCGGCGACCACACCGACAACTCCGCCTCGACCGCGCTCACCGGGAACACCTGCTGCACCCGCTCCAACTGGCGCAGCGTCCCCTCGTACAGCCCGCGCCGGCCCCCGGCCCGCCGCCCTCCGCGCACCCCGACCGCGCACAGGCCGAGCGCCCGCACCTTCCCGGCCCGCACCAGCTCGGCCATCGCCCCCCACGTCTCCTCGACGGGCACCTCGGGGTCGGCGCGGTGAAGCTGGTAGAGGTCGATCACATCCGTCTGCAGCCGCCGCAGGGACGCGTCGCACGCCCGCTTCACATACCCCGGCCGCCCGTTCGCCACGACGTGCTGATCACCCACGAGCAGCCCGACCTTCGTCGACACGAACGCGTCCGCCCGCCGCTCCTTCAGCACCCGCCCCAGCAGCAACTCGTTGGTGAACGGCCCGTACATGTCGGCGGTGTCCAGCAGCGTCGAGCCCAGATCGAGCGCCCGGTGAACCGTCCTGACCGACTCCTCGCCCCGCCGCCGCGACCCGCTGTACCCCCAGCTCATCGGCATGCACCCGAGTCCGACGGCCCCCACGGAGAGTGCCGCCGCGCCGATCGTCCTGCGCTCCACCTGTGCGTGACCCTCCCTCTCCTGGCGTCCCAACCTAACCTCTGCGTCCGCGGGCACCTGACATAGCCTCCACTCATGACTGCTGACGTGACCGCCGACGTGTGGCTGCCCATCCCGGCCGAGGAGATCGAGGGCCTCCCCGAGGGCCCCGCCTACCGTTTCTGGAACGGCGAGCCGGAGTTCCCCGCCGACCCGGCCGACTGCGCCTTCTACGTCGTGCCGTACATGAAGCCGAGCGGCGTCGGCGTACGCCCGCTGCCCGGGATGAGCGGCGTGAGGGTCGTCCAGACGCTGTCCGCCGGCATCGACCACGTCCAGCCCGGTCTGCATCATCTGCGCCCCGGCGTCCGGCTGTGCAACGCCCGCGGGGTGCACGAGGCGAGCACCGCCGAACTGACCCTCACCCTCATCCTGTCCTCGCTGCGCGGCATCCCCGACTTCGTGCGGGCGCAGGAGCGGGGCGAGTGGCTCGGCGGCTTCCGCCCGGCACTCGCCGACAAGACCGTGCTCATCGTCGGCTACGGCTCGATCGGCGCCGCGATAGAGGACCGGCTCGCGCCGTTCGAGCTCGCGCGGGTCGTGCGCGTCGCGCGCTCCGCGCGCACCACGGAGCGCGGCCCCGTGCACCCGCTCACCGATCTGCCCGCCCTGCTGCCCGAGGCGGACGTCGTCGTGCTGTCCACGCCGCTCACCGACGCCACCCTGCACCTTGCCGACGCAGAGTTCCTGGCCCGGATGAAGGACGGCGCCCTGCTCGTCAACGTCGCGCGCGGCCCCGTCGTCGACACCAAGGCGCTGCTCGCCGAACTGGAGAGCGGCCGGATCACCGCCGCCCTGGACGTCACCGACCCCGAGCCGCTGCCGCGCGACCACCCCCTGTGGCGTGCGCCCGGGCTGCTCATCAGCCCGCACGTCGGAGGACCGACGTCCGCCTTCATGCCCCGCGCGAAGCGGCTGCTCGCCGACCAGTTGACCCGCTTCGTGAACCGCGAACCGCTGCGCAACGTGATCCTCACGACGGGGGAGGACGGCGGCGCGTGAGGCACCCCGGGGGCCACATGAGCCCCACCGGCTCCGCTTCGGGTACCCTCCGCATTCTCCCGAACGCGGGCCGTACCCACGTTCCCGCTGGTCGTCACGGAGCGTAGAGGAACTATGTCCCTGAGTGACGAGACTGGTGTATCGTCCCGACAGGGGCTGCGCCGCGCGCCGTTCGGCGCCGGGGATGGACATCTCAGAGTTGTGAGGGGGGCGACGGGCGATGTACGGCCTTTGGACCGACGACCCGACGCTGTCGGACCGCCGACGACGACCCTGGCGCACGGCGGCACGCACGTGGGGTCACCACGCCGACCACACCACGCACACGAGCCGAACCGGCCACGCCGGCCACAACGGCCCGCACCACGGCGGCCCTCCGCACCACGGCGGCGGCCGGCGCAGCCACCGCGGTCACCACGGCCGGCACACCGCGCACTCCCGCAGGCCCGGCGGCCGCAGGAGGAACGCCCACCCACCGCACCGGGACCCCCGGGACCCGGGAACCGCGCGGACCGGGAGGCCACGGTGAGCTCGCCCCCGCCCTCCGTGACCACCCTGGACGGCGCGCTGCGCACGCCGCCCCCCGCCCCCGCGCCGCTGCCGCGCCGGCCGGCCGGTGACGGCGGGCGCAACCTCGCGCACCAGTTGCTCCTGGCCCTCGTCTGCGCGGCGTACGCCGTCGGCTCCTCGTGCGACTGGGGCTCGCGGGAACTCGCGCTGATCATGGGCGACTTCGGGCTCGCCGTCGCCGCGGGCGCCGCGTCGGTCTCCTGCTTCTTCTACGCCCGCATCCGGCGGGTCCGCTTCCGGCCCGCCTGGATGCTGTTCGCCTTCTCCTCCGCCATGGCCGCCCTGGGCAACGGCGTGTGGGGCTGGTACGAGGTCGTGCTGGACCGGCCCGTGCCCAGCCCCTCCATCGCCGACCTGTTCTTCCTGTGTTTCGCGCCGCCCGCCATCGTCGGTCTGCTGGTCCTGGCCAAGCGGCCGGTGTCGAAGGCCGGTTGGGTGTGCCTGGCGCTGGACGCCTGGCTGATCGCCGGCTCGCTGCTCACCCTGGCCTGGAGCCTCGCGCTCGCCCAGGCGGCGAAGTTCGACGGCCCGAGCGTCACCCACGCGGCCCTGTCGCTGGCGTACCCGCTGCTGGACATCGCGCTGGTCAGCATGGTGCTCGTGCTGCACTTCCGGCGTTCGGCGGTGAACCGCACGGCCGTCAACACGGCGATCGGCGCGCTCGCCCTGACGGTGATGTGCGACGCGCTGTTCACCTCGCCGCTGCTGCACAACAACTACCGCTCGGGCCAGCTCCTGGACGCGGGCTGGTTCGCCGGCTCGCTGCTGCTGGCCTACGCCCCCTGGGCCGCGCCCGGGCGCCCCCGCTTGAAGGCCGCCCACGGCCACACCCGCGTGGTCCACGAGCACCTGCCCGGCAGCCGGCGCGGCGAGCACCCGGCGGGCCCACGCGGCGAGGACCCCGGCGGCCACCCGGCGGAGCACCCTCCGGGCGGACAGCGCGGCGGCCACCACCCGGCCCCCGAGCCCCCCGCCCCCGCCGCCACGGCGACGGGCCACGCCGCCGCGGCAGCGGCCCACGCCCCGGCGGGCACGCCGCCCGCGCAGGGACCCGCCCCGGCCGGCGACCACGGCCGGTATCCGGCCACCCGGCCCATCACCGGCTCGCTCGCCGCCCTCACGCCGTACCTGGCCGCCGCGGTGTGCACGCTGGGGATCCTGTACAACGTCCTCAACGGCCACAGCGTCTCGCGCGTGGTGCTGCTGACCGGCGGCACGGTCGTGCTCGCGCTCGTGGTCCGCCAGGGCATCATGCTGCTGGACAACATCACCCTCACCCAGGAGCTGGCGCAGAAGGAGAACCACTTCCGCTCCCTGGTGCAGGGCTCCAGCGACGTCATCATGATCGCCGCGCCCAGCGGCATCCTGCGCTATGTCTCCCCGGCCGCCGCCGGCGTCTACGGGCGCCCCGCCGAGGACCTGGTGGGCACGGAACTGGCCGGCCTGATCCACCCCGAGGACCTGGGGTGCGTGGTGCACGAGGTGCGCCGTTTCCTCGCCGCCAGTCCGCAGGACGAACCCACCACCCGCATCGAGTGCCGCTTCCGCTCCGGCGACGGCGGCTGGCTCAACGTCGAGTCGACCGTCAACCGCCACCAGGGCGGCCTGATCTTCAACAGCCGGGACGTGACCGAGCGCGTGCGTCTGCAGGCGCAGCTCCAGCACAACGCCGAGCACGACCCGCTCACCGACCTGCCCAACCGCTCGCTGTTCACCCGGCGCGTGCAGCAGGCGCTGTCCGGCCGCCGGGCCAGCGACCGGGGGCTCGCGCTGCGCAACACCGCGGTGCTCTTCATCGACCTCGACGGCTTCAAGGCCGTCAACGACACCATCGGCCATCAGGCCGGTGACGAACTGCTCGTGCAGGCCGCCCGCAGACTGCAGGACGCGGTCCGGCAGTCGGACACCGCCGCCCGGCTCGGCGGCGACGAGTTCGCCGCGCTGATCGCCGGCGACAACACCCGCGACCGTACGGAGCGGGAGCGCCACATCCTGGAGCTCGCCGACCGCCTCAGGCTCACGCTCTCGCAGCCGTACGAGATCGACGGCAACGACGTCCGGGTCGCCGCCTCCATCGGCGTCGCCTTCGCCGAGCCGGGACTCGGCGCCGGTGAGCTGCTGCGCAACGCCGATCTCGCGATGTACCGCGCCAAGGCGGGCGGCAAGGGCCGCGTCGAGCTGTACCGGCCGCAGATGCAGCAGGACGTGGTGCGCAAGGCGGAGCTGGCCGGCCGGCTCAGGGCCGCGCTGCACGACGGCGAGTTCTGTCTGCTGCACCAGCCGGTGGTGCGGCTGGAGGACGGCCGGATCACGGCGGTGTCCGCACAGGCGCGCTGGCGTTCCTCGCAGGGCGTGCTGTTCACGCCCGCCGAGTTCCTGCGGGTCGCGGAGGACAGCGACAAGACCGCCGAGCTGGGCCGCTGGATGCTCCAGGAGGCCGTCGAGCAGGCGGCCGAGCGCACCGGGTCCGGCCGGGCCGTGCCGGTCGCCGTGCGGGTCTCGGCGCGGCGGCTGCTGGACCGGTCGATGCCGCTCGGCTCGATCGAGGCCCTGCTGACGCGGCACGGGCTGCCCTCGGGGGCCCTGGTGATCGAACTGGCCGACCTGGACCCGCGGGTGCCGCTGGAGGAGCTGGAGCGCCGTCTGGCGGCCCTCAAGCGGCTCGGCGTACGGATCGCCCTGGACGGCTTCGGCAGCGGCTACGCGGCCATCACGGCCCTGCGGCGGCTGCCGGTGGACGTACTGAAGCTGGACCGCGGTCTGGTCGAGGGGATCGTGGAGTCCGCCCGCCTGCACAAGATCACCGGCGGGCTGCTGCGGATCGCCGCCGACCTCGGGCTGCAGTCCGTCGCCGAGGGTGTGGACCTGCCCGAACAGGTCGTCGCCCTGCGCGCGATGGGCTGCACCCACGGGCAGGGCATGGCCTTCGCCGGACCGCTGGACGAGTACCGGCTGCGCAGAGCGCTCACGTCCGGCCACTGCCCGGTGCCGCACGGACCCGCCGAGCCGGCCTTCGCGGGCGGATACCGCGCGGGTGTTCCGGCCGTTCTGGGAGGCGGGACGGCTCTGCGCTCACATAATGAGACTCCCGTCCCACCCACTTGACACCAGGTGCGTGCCGGGGGGAGGGTCAGTGCCATGCGCACCCGAATTCTCGTACTTGGAAAGCGCGTCGGCTGACGCTGAGCCCTGATCGCTCAGCGACCCCCACCCGGCGCGCTCCCCTCGCTTGCCTTACGGCACGAGGGGTTTTTTGTTGCACAGGCAGCAAACGCACACCGCCCAAACTTCGCAAAAACCCTCAGCATCGAGAAGAGAATGCCGATGACCGAGCAGGCCACCGGGGCCCATCATCCGCAGCCGCGGCCCCGTTCCGGAGGACAGCAGCCCTCGCCCGTCGAGCACGTCACGGGTGCGCAGTCCCTCATCCGCTCCCTCGAGGAGGTCGGCGCGGACACGGTGTTCGGCATTCCGGGCGGTGCGATCCTTCCCGCCTACGACCCGCTGATGGACTCCACCCGGGTGCGCCACGTCCTGGTCCGCCACGAGCAGGGCGCCGGCCACGCGGCCACCGGCTACGCGCAGGCCACCGGCAAGGTCGGCGTCTGCATGGCCACCTCCGGCCCCGGCGCCACCAACCTGGTCACCCCGATCGCCGACGCGCACATGGACTCCGTGCCGATGGTCGCGATCACCGGCCAGGTCGCGTCCACCTCGATCGGCACGGACGCCTTCCAGGAGGCGGACATCGTCGGCATCACCATGCCGATCACCAAGCACAACTTCCTCGTCACCAAGGCCGAGGACATCCCGCGGGTCATCGCGCAGGCGTTCCACATCGCCTCCACCGGCCGCCCGGGCCCGGTCCTGGTCGACATCTCCAAGGACGCCCTCCAGGCGAAGACCACCTTCACCTGGCCGCCCACCATGGACCTGCCCGGCTACCGCCCGGTGACCAAGCCGCACGCCAAGCAGATCCGCGAGGCCGCGAAGCTCATCACCGCCGCCAAGCGCCCCGTTCTCTACGTCGGCGGCGGCGTGCTGAAGGCCAAGGCCACCGCCGAGCTGAAGGTCCTCGCCGAACTGACCGGAGCGCCCGTCACCACCACCCTGATGGCGCTCGGCGCGTTCCCCGACAGCCACCCGCTGCACGTGGGAATGCCGGGCATGCACGGTGCGGTCACCGCCGTCACCGCGCTGCAGAAGGCCGACCTGATCGTCGCCCTCGGTGCCCGCTTCGACGACCGTGTCACCGGCAAGCTGGACAGCTTCGCGCCGTACGCGAAGATCGTCCACGCCGACATCGACCCGGCCGAGATCGGCAAGAACCGCGCCGCGGACGTGCCGATCGTCGGTGACGCCCGCGAGGTCATCGCCGACCTGATCCAGGCCGTGCAGAAGGAGCACAGCGAGGGCAACCAGGGCGACTACAGCGCCTGGTGGAAGGACCTCAGCCGCTGGCGCGACACCTACCCGCTCGGCTACGACCACCCCGAGGACGGTTCGCTGTCCCCGCAGCAGGTCATCGAGCGCATCGGCCAGCTCGCTCCCGAGGGCACGATCTTCGCCGCGGGCGTCGGCCAGCACCAGATGTGGGCCGCGCACTTCGTCAAGTACGAGAAGCCGGCGACCTGGCTGAACTCCGGCGGCGCCGGAACCATGGGCTACGCCGTCCCGGCCGCCATGGGCGCCAAGGCCGGCGCGCCCGACCAGACGGTGTGGGCGATCGACGGCGACGGCTGCTTCCAGATGACCAATCAGGAGCTGACCACCTGCGCCCTGAACGGCATCCCGATCAAGGTCGCCATCATCAACAACGGCGCCCTCGGCATGGTCCGCCAGTGGCAGACGCTGTTCTACAACCAGCGCTACTCCAACACCGTCCTGCACTCCGGCCCGGAGCACGACGGCATCGAGCCCGCCCAGGGCACCCGCGTCCCCGACTTCGTCAAGCTGTCGGAGGCCATGGGCTGCCACGCGATCCGCTGCGAGGACCCCGCGGACCTCGACAAGGCCATCGAAGAGGCGAACTCCATCAACGACCGCCCGGTCGTCATCGACTTCATCGTCCACCAGGACGCCATGGTCTGGCCGATGGTCGCCGCCGGCACCTCCAACGACGAGATCATGGCCGCCCGGGACGTCCGCCCCGACTTCGGCGACAACGAAGACGACTGACGGCAAGGAAGAGCAGAAACCATGTCCAAGCACACGCTCTCCGTCCTGGTGGAGAACACGCCGGGCATCCTCGCCCGCATCGCCGCCCTGTTCTCCCGGCGCGGCTTCAACATCGACTCCCTCGCGGTCGGCGTCACCGAGCACCCCGACATCTCCCGCATCACGATCGTGGTCGGCGTCGAGGACCTGCCGCTGGAGCAGGTGACCAAGCAGCTCAACAAGCTGGTCAACGTGCTGAAGATCGTCGAGCTGGAGCCCGCGCAGGCCGTGCAGCGCGAACTCGTCCTGGTGAAGGTGCGCGCCGACAACGAGACACGCTCCCAGATCGTCGAGATCGTCCAGCTCTTCCGCGCCAAGACCGTCGACGTCTCCCCGGACGCCGTCACGATCGAGGCGACCGGCTCCAGCGACAAGCTGTCCGCGATGCTGAAGATGCTCGAGCCGTACGGCATCAAGGAACTCGTGCAGTCCGGCACGATCGCCATCGGCCGCGGCGCCCGCTCGATCACGGACCGGTCGCTGCGCTCCCTGGACCGGTCGGCGTAACGCCGGATTCGGGCGGCCGGGTGACACCGGCCGCCCGTATACCGAGACCCCGAAACTTCCCCTCCCCCCGCCGTCATACGGTGGGACGCAACACCCGTACACAAGGAGAGAACCCAAAGTGGCCGAGCTGTTCTACGACGCCGACGCCGACCTGTCCATCATCCAGGGCCGCAAGGTCGCGGTCATCGGCTACGGCAGCCAGGGCCACGCCCACGCGCTGTCGCTGCGTGACTCGGGTGTCGACGTGCGTGTCGGTCTGCACGAGGGCTCCAAGTCCAAGGCCAAGGCCGAGGAGCAGGGCCTGCGCGTGGTGACCCCGGCCGAGGCCGCCGCCGAGGCCGACGTCATCATGATCCTGATCCCGGACCCGATCCAGGCCCAGGTCTACGAGGAGTCCATCGCTCCCAACCTGTCGGACGGCAACGCGCTGTTCTTCGCCCACGGCTTCAACATCCGCTTCGGCTTCATCAAGCCCCCGGCCGGCGTGGACGTCGCCCTGGTCGCCCCGAAGGGCCCGGGCCACCTGGTCCGCCGCCAGTACGAGGAGGGCCGCGGCGTCCCCGCGATCGCCGCCGTCGAGCAGGACGCCACCGGCAACGCCTTCGCGCTGGCCCTGTCGTACGCCAAGGCCATCGGCGGCACCCGCGCCGGTGTCATCAAGACGACCTTCACCGAGGAGACCGAGACCGACCTGTTCGGCGAGCAGGCCGTGCTCTGCGGCGGCACCTCCGCCCTGGTCAAGGCCGGCTTCGAGACCCTGGTCGAGGCGGGCTACCAGCCGGAGATCGCCTACTTCGAGTGCCTGCACGAGCTGAAGCTGATCGTGGACCTCATGTACGAGGGCGGCCTGGAGAAGATGCGCTGGTCCGTCTCCGAGACCGCCGAGTGGGGCGACTACGTCACCGGCCCGCGCATCATCACCGAGGCCACGAAGGCCGAGATGAAGCAGGTCCTCACCGAGATCCAGGACGGCACCTTCGCCCGGACCTGGATGGACGAGTACCACGGCGGTCTGAAGAAGTACAACGAGTACAAGAACGCCGACTCCGAGCACCTGCTGGAGACCACCGGCAAGCAGCTGCGCAAGCTGATGAGCTGGGTGAACGAGGAGGCGTAAGCCTCCCCCTCAGGGGCCGGAGCGAGACTGCTCCGGCCCCTTCGGTGAACCTCGGGTAACGTCGGTAGTGCGGCGTTGTCCACCCCGTCCAGCCACGGACGGGTGATCCTTCCGCGGAGGCGCATTACGCCCCCCGCCGCGCCACTAGACTGCTGCACAACACGCGTCAGGCCCACAGCGTCGTGCGTCTTCCGCGGTAGCCCCCCTCCACCGCCTGCGGCCGTCGGGACGGCCGTCCGCATCGCACATGTGAGGACTCACGTGAGCTCGAAACCCGTCGTACTCATCGCTGAAGAGCTGTCGCCTGCCACCGTCGACGCCCTCGGTCCGGACTTCGAGATCCGGCACTGCAACGGCGCGGACCGCGCCGAACTGCTGCCGGCCATCGCCGAGGTGGACGCGATCCTGATCCGCTCGGCCACCAAGGTCGACGCCGAGGCCATCGCCGCCGCGAAGAAGCTCAAGGTCGTCGCCCGCGCCGGCGTCGGCCTGGACAATGTCGACGTCTCCGCCGCCACCAAGGCCGGCGTGATGGTCGTCAACGCCCCCACCTCCAACATCGTGACCGCCGCCGAGCTGGCCTGCGGTCTGATCGTCGCCACCGCCCGCCACATCCCGCAGGCCAACGCCGCGCTGAAGAACGGCGAGTGGAAGCGGAGCAAGTACACGGGCGTGGAGCTGGCCGAGAAGACCCTCGGCGTCGTCGGCCTCGGCCGCATCGGCGCGCTGGTCGCCCAGCGCATGTCCGGCTTCGGCATGAAGGTCGTCGCCTACGACCCCTATGTGCAGCCGGCGCGCGCCGCCCAGATGGGCGTGAAGGTCCTCTCCCTGGACGAGCTGCTCGAGGTCTCCGACTTCATCACCGTCCACCTGCCGAAGACCCCCGAGACGCTGGGTCTGATCGGTGACGAGGCCCTGCGCAAGGTCAAGCCGAGCGTGCGGATCATCAACGCCGCGCGCGGCGGCATCGTCGACGAGCAGGCCCTGTACTCCGCCCTCAAGGAGGGCCGGGTCGCCGGCGCCGGTCTCGACGTGTACGCCAAGGAGCCCTGCACGGACTCGCCGCTGTTCGAGTTCGACCAGGTCGTGTGCACCCCTCACCTCGGCGCGTCCACGGACGAGGCCCAGGAGAAGGCGGGCATCGCCGTCGCCAGGTCCGTGCGCCTCGCGCTCGCCGGTGAGCTGGTCCCGGACGCGGTGAACGTCCAGGGCGGTGTCATCGCCGAGGACGTCAAGCCCGGTCTGCCGCTCGCCGAGCGCCTCGGCCGGATCTTCACCGCGCTCGCGGGCGAGGTCGCGGTCCGCCTCGACGTCGAGGTGTACGGCGAGATCACCCAGCACGACGTGAAGGTGCTGGAGCTGTCCGCGCTCAAGGGTGTCTTCGAGGACGTCGTCGACGAGACGGTCTCCTACGTCAACGCCCCGCTGTTCGCGCAGGAGCGCGGCGTCGAGGTCCGCCTGACCACCAGCTCGGAGTCGGCCGACCACCGCAACGTCGTCACCGTGCGCGGCACGCTCGGCACCGGCGAGGAGGTGTCGGTCTCCGGCACCCTGGCCGGCCCCAAGCACGTCCAGAAGATCGTCGCGGTCGGCGACTACGACGTGGACCTGGCGCTCGCCGAGCACATGGCGGTGCTGAAGTACGAGGACCGTCCCGGTGTCGTCGGCACCGTCGGCCGCATCCTCGGCGAGGCGGGCATCAACATCGCCGGCATGCAGGTCGCCCGTGCGGCGGTCGGCGGCGAGGCCCTCGCCGTCCTGACCGTCGACGACACGGTGCCCGCCGGGGTGCTGAGCGAGGTCGCCGCGGAGATCGGCGCCACGTCGGCCCGTTCGGTCAACCTGGTCTGACCCACCCGCACCACGCCCGCCTGCCAGAACGCCGGGCGGGCCGAGGATTCCTCCTCGGCCCGCCCGGCGTTCGTGCGTTCCGTGCTCAGGCGGCGATGTCGACCTCCGTCTGCGCCCGCACCCGTACGCCCCGCAGGGTGACGGCCGCGGCCACGGCCGCCCCCGCGAGCAGCACCGCACCGGCGATCGCCGCGCCCTGCATCCCGCTGGTGAACGCCTGCCGTGCCGCCTCCGCCAGTCCCGGCACCTTCCCGGCGACGGCCAGCGCGCCGCCCAGCGTCTCGCGGGCCGCGTCCGGCGCCGAGGCCGGGATGTCGTGGCGGTAGATCGCCGTACCGATCGAGCCGAGCACCGCCATCCCCAGCGCCCCGCCGAACTCCGCCCCGGTCTCCAGCAGCGAGGAGGCCGATCCGGCCCGCTCCACCGGCGCGGTGCCCAGCGCCAGGTCGGTCATCTGGGAGATCACCATGACGATCCCGGAGGCCAGCACCCCGCACGCGGCCAGGACCAGCCACATCGAGTCCGTGCCGGCCAGGGCCAGCATCCCGTACCCGGCGGCGCCGATCAGGAAGCCGGCCATCACGACGTACGCCCGCTGGACGCCCTTCTGCACCAGCGTGGTCGCCAGCGGCGCCGCCATGCCGATCGGCACCGACGGCAGCAGCGCCCACAGGGCCGCCTCCATCGCGCTCTTGCCGAGCACCGACTGCAGGTACTGCGTGGTGAAGAAGGCCGAGCCCATCATCCCGAAGGCCGAGACCAGGTTGAGGACGACCGCCGGCGCGAATCCCCGTCCGCGGAACAGCTCCGGCGAGATCATCGGCGAGGCCGCCGTGCGCTGACGGTGGACGAAGAGCGCGGCGAACAGCAGGCCGACGGTGATCGAGACGACGTAGCCCGGGTGCCAGCCCTCGGAGGGGATCTCCTTCAGGCCGTAGATCACGGGCAGCACGGCGGCCATGGACAGCGGCACGGACACCCAGTCGAAGCGGCCGGGCTCCGGGTTCCTCGACTCCGGCAGCAGGACGGGGCCGAGGACCAGCAGCAGTGCCATCGCGGGCAGGTTGACCAGGAAGACCGAGCCCCACCAGAAGTACTGGACGAGGACGCCGCTGAGCACCGAGCCGAGCGCGATGCCCGCCGTCATCACGCCGGACCACATCCCGATCGCCTTCGCGCGCTGCCCCGGGTCGGTGAACATCGTGCGGACGATCGCCATGGTGGACGGCATCAGGGTGGCCCCGCCGATGCCGAGGACGGCGCGGGCGGCGATCAGGGTTGCGGCGCTGTCCGCGTAGGCGGCGACCACCGAGGCGGCGCCGAAGGCGACCGCGCCGATCAGCAGCAGCCGGCGGCGGCCGATGCGGTCGCCCAGCGACCCCATCGTCATCAGCAGGCCGGCCAGCACGAACGCATAGATGTCGAAGATCCACAGCTGCTGCGTGCCGCTCGGCTGCAGGTCGGCGCTGATCGCGGGGATCGCGAAGTACAGCACGGAGACGTCCATCGAGACCAGCAGCAGCGGAAGCATCAGCACGCCGAGGGCGGTCCATTCACGGCGTCCGGCTCGTCCGGCCGCGAGGGGGGTGGTGCTCGTCGGGTTCTTCATGGCAGCGACTGTACGCATGTATTAAACGAGTGTCTAGAACGTTTGTATAATCCACTCGTCTAGGACGCTTGTATGGATCGGGCGGTAGGGTGACAGGCATGGGACACCGTGAGGATCTGCTCGAAGGCGCCAAGCGCTGCCTGCTCGCCAAGGGCTTCCTGCGCACGACGGCGCGCGACATCGTCAAGGAGTCGGGGACCAACCTGGCCTCGATCGGCTACCACTACGGCTCGAAGGACGCCCTGCTCGTCCAGGCGTACGTCGAGCTGATCGAGGGGGTCGGCGACACCTTCGAGCCGGGCTGGGGCGCGGACGCGGGGGCGGCCGCCCCGGCCGGCTCCCTGGAACGCTTCCGGGAGGTGTGGACGGGCATCATCCGGTCCGTGCCGGAGTCGCGGGCGATCTGGCTGCTCAGCTTCGAACTGCTCTTCCAGGGCGACCGGCTCCCCGAGGTGCGCAAGCTGCTGGCCGAGGCACAGGTGGAGGGCCGCAAGGGCATCCTGGCGATGTTCAACGACGTCCCGGAGGACCGGTTGGACGCGGAGGCGGTCGACACCGAGGGCCGCCTCTACCAGACGCTGCTCAACGGCCTGATGGTCCAGTGGCTCTTCGACCCGGACTCGGCCACCACGGCGGACCAGCTCACGGAGGGTCTGCGCCGGGTGATGAACCAGGCGGCGCAGCAGGGCTGACCGCACCCCCCGGCGGCTACAGGCGCGCCGCCTTCAGCGCCATGTGCAGCAGCAGCCGGTCCTCCCCGTCGTCCAGGTCCAGGCCGGTCAACTGCTCGACCCGGGACAGCCGGTAGTACAGGGTCTGCCGGTGGATGCCCAACTGGGCCGCCGTACGCCCCGCCTGGCCCGCGCAGTCGAGGAACACCTCGGCGGTGCGGGCCAGTTCGCGGTGGGCGGCGGTGAGCAGCGGTGCCACCACCGGGTCCGCTGCCGCCACCGGCGGCAGCGAGGTGAGCAGCCGGTACGGTCCGATCCCGGACCACTGGGCGACGGGACCCAGACGCGGGTCGGCGAGGGCCGCGCGCGCCGCCGCCGACGCCTCCTGCCACGCCAGGCCCAGCTCGGCGATCCCGGTACGGGCCGCGGCGATCCCCGCGACGGAACCGGCGCCGGCGGGCCCCACGGCACCGGCACCCGCCCGCTCCCGCAGCCGCGTCGCCACCGACACCGCCGGCGTCACCGTCTGCGTGGAGCGCAGCCGCACCAGCACCGCCAGGGTGTGTTCCGTCGCCCCCCACGGCACCGTGCACAGTGCCTCGGCTCCCGGCAGCGTGCGCACCGACGGGGCCTCGGCCGGGTCGGCCGACGGCCAGGGCGCCACACACGCCACCGTGTGCGGCCCGTCCGCGCGCACTCCCAGCGCGGTGCGCAGCTCCGCCACCGCCGCGTCCCGCTGCCAGCCCGGCTCGGCCGCCAGCACCGCCCGCAGCTCCCGGGTCAGATCGGCGCCGTGCTGCGCCTCGTCCGCGAGCAGCGCGCCGATGCGGGCCGTCACCTCCATGGCGGCGGCCAGCTGGGCGTCGCTCGGCCCGGGCTCGCCGTCCAGCAGCCAGACGTAGCCGAGGACCACCCCCCGGTGGCGCACCGGCAGGCAGATCCGGCCCCGGTAGACCCCGGCGTCCGGGGTGGGCGGGATACGGACCGGGCCGGTCGCGCGGGTGATGCCGAAGCCCTCGAACCAGGCGCGGACGGCGGCCGTGGAGCGCCGGGTGAGGATCGAGCGGGTGCGCACCGGGTCCAGGACCGTCGGATCGAGGTCGCCCTCGTCGTCGTAGGCGCCGAAGGCGATCAGTTCGAAGTCCCGGTTCTCCAGGGTCGCCGGAGCGCCCAGCAGCTCCGAGATCTCGTCCACGAGCTCCTGGTAGTCACCCCTGTGTTCCGCCGTCACCCGGGCATTCTCCCGCATCCCGCCCCGGCCTTCATACATCTGTCTGAGATCCCGGGCACGGATGCGTGACAGCTGTCGATGGCAGACGATCGGAGCAATCCTTAGGTTTCACGGTGGTTCTCCGTGCCGTACCCGGATCGTGGGTCTTCGGCCTGGTTTTGTTCGTAGTGGAGGTGCCCCGTGCTGGGTCCCGTGATTCTCGCCGCGTCGCGCAGCGACCGGATGCGACGCCTGATCTCGGCGGCCCCGGTGACCAAGCAGGTCGTCGACCGCTTCATCCCCGGGGAGACGGTCGACGACATCGTCCCGATCATCGAGGACCTCACCGCCAAGGGTCTGGAGCTGACGATGGACGTCGTCGGCGAGGACATCACCACGCCCGAGCAGGCCGCCCACGCCCGGGACGCCTACCTGGCGCTGATCGACCACCTCAAGGACCTCCGGCTCGGCGAGCGCGTCGAGATGTCCGTCAAGCTGTCCATGTTCGGCCAGGCGCTTCAGGGTGGCCACGAGCTGGCCCTCGCCAACGTCCGCCCGGTCGTCGAGGCGGCCGCCGCGATCGGTACGACCGTGACGCTCGACGCCGAGGACCACACCACCCTCGACTCGATGTTCGCCATCCACGAGGAGCTGCGGAAGGACTTCCCGCAGACCGGCTGCGTCATCCAGGCCTACCTCTTCCGCACCGAGGCCGACGCCCGCCGGCTCGCCGCCGCCGGCAGCCGGGTGCGTCTGGTGAAGGGCGCCTACAAGGAGCCCGCCTCGGTCGCGTACCAGGACAAGCACGAGATCGACAAGGCGTACGTCCGGATCCTGCGGATCCTGATGGAGGGCGAGGGCTACCCGATGATCGGGTCCCACGACCCGCGCCTGATCGCCATCGCCCAGGAACTCGCCCACCGCGCCGGGCGCAAGCTCGACGAGTACGAGTTCCAGATGCTGTACGGCATCCGCGGCGAGGAGCACCTGCGGCTGGCCGCCGAGGGCCACCGCATGCGCGTCTACACCGCCTACGGCACCGACTGGTACGGCTACTTCATGCGGCGCCTCGCGGAGAAGCCGGCGAACCTGCAGTTCTTCCTGCGCTCGATGGTCAGCAAGGGCTGAGCCCGCACCCCCCGCTCAGTGCACACACCCGCTCAGTAAGGAGTTACGGAACCCATGGACGCTGTGACCCAGGTCCCCACCCCCGTCAACGAGCCGGTGCACGGCTACGCCCCCGGCTCGCCCGAGCGTGCCCGCCTCGAGGCCAAGCTCAAGGAGCTGGCCGAGAACCCCATCGACCTGCCCTGCACCATCGGCGGTGAGCGGCGGATGGGCGGTGGCGAGCCGTTCCAGGTCGTGCAGCCGCACAACCACAAGGCCGTCCTGGGCACCTTCCGCCACGCCACCAAGGCGGACGCGCAGGACGCCGTCGACGCCGCCCTCGCCGCCGCCCCGGCCTGGCGCGCACTGTCCTTCGACGACCGCGCGGCGATCTTCCTGCGCGCCGCCGAGCTGCTGTCCGGCCCGTGGCGCGAGACGCTCGCCGCGTCCACCATGCTCGGCCAGTCCAAGACCGCCCAGCAGGCCGAGATCGACACCCCGTGCGAGCTCGTCGACTTCTGGCGCTTCAACGTCCACTACGCCCGCCAGATCCTGGCCGAGCAGCCCCCGGCCAACTCCCCGGGCGTGTGGAACCGTCTGGACCACCGCCCGCTGGAGGGCTTCGTCTACGCGATCACGCCGTTCAACTTCACGGCCATCGCGGGCAACCTGCCCACCGCGCCCGCCCTCATGGGCAACGTCGTGGTGTGGAAGCCGTCCCCGACGCAGACCCACGCCGCCGTGCTGCTGATGCGGCTGCTGGAGGAGGCGGGCCTGCCCAAGGGCGTCATCAACCTGCTCACCGGTGACGGCATCGAGGTCTCCGAGGTCGCCCTCAACCACCGCGACCTGGCCGGCATCCACTTCACCGGCTCGACCAAGACCTTCCAGTACCTGTGGAAGACGGTCGGCGCCAACATCGAGAAGTACCGCTCCTACCCGCGTCTGGTCGGCGAGACCGGCGGCAAGGACTTCGTCGTCGCCCACCCGTCGGCCGACCGCGCGGTGCTCAAGACCGCGCTGACCCGCGGCGCCTTCGAGTACCAGGGCCAGAAGTGCTCGGCGACCTCCCGGGCCTACATCCCGGCGTCGATCTGGAACGACGGCTTCAAGGAGCAGTTCGCGGCCGAGGTCGACGGCATCGCCATGGGTGACGTCACCGACCTGTCGCACTTCATCGGCGCCGTCATCGACGAGCGTTCCTTCGCCAAGAACAAGGCCGCGATCGACCGGGCCGCGGCGGACCCCTCCTGCACGATCGTCGCGGGCGGCTCCTACGACGACTCGGTCGGGTACTTCGTCCGGCCGACCGTCATCGAGTGCACCGACCCGGAGAACGAGGTCTTCACGACCGAGTACTTCGGCCCGATCCTCGCGGTGCACGTCTACGAGGACGAGCGCTACGACGAGATGCTGACGCAGATGGAGTCCGCGTCGGACTACGCGCTGACCGGGTCGGTCATCGCCAACGACCGCGCGGCCGCCGCGTACACGATGGAGAAGCTGCGGTACGCCGCCGGCAACTTCTACATCAACGACAAGTCGACCGGTGCCGTGGTCGGCCAGCAGCCCTTCGGTGGCGGGCGGGCCTCCGGGACCAACGACAAGGCGGGCGCGCCGCAGAACCTGCTGCGGTGGACGCTGACGCGTGCCATCAAGGAGACGCTGGTGCCGCCGACCGAGTACGGCTACCCGCACATGGGCTGACCGCCCCCCGGGGTACGCGAACGGGCCGGTTCTTCCGCACGGGAACCGGCCCGTTCCGCTGTTCCCGGCCGGCTACTCGGCGATCTCGGTGCGCTCCCACCACTCGTACACCGGGAGCCGGCCCTGGTCCGTCTCCTGATGGCGCGGGGTGGACCGGAAGTGCTCGTACCCGCCCCGGTGGGGGACCTTCAGCTCCGTTCCCGGCGGAGTGATCGGGACGATGCGCTCCGCGAGGTCTTCGGGGCCGCCTTCCAGAACTGCTTTGGCCGTGTTGGTCATGTCGACACGGTTCCCGGGGTGGTGTGCGGTGTCCCGGCCGGTGCGGAGGATCAGCCGTCCGGGCGAGCGGTGCCTGCGGCACGGTCCTCGAAAGCGCAGGTCAGAGCCGTGTGACGTAACCCCGCGTCTCAGATAGTAGGAAGTCCGAGTAATTGTGCAGACAGATGCGCGGTCCTGTCCTAGCTTTGTAGGAGCCGAACGTCTCGCTAGACCAAGCGATGGGCGGACGTGAGCCGGGCCCGATGCAGGCAACCCCTGCGGCACCGCTGCTCCCCGCCACCTCCGGCGTCTCGTTACCCCTCTGCATCGCCCGAAGGAGTCGATCCCTCATGGCCGAGACGACCGTCCGCCGCCGCGTCCGCCACTCCTCCCGCACCAGCGAGGCCGACCGCAAGAACGCCGCCGCCGCTCTCCAGCGCGCGCTCGACCGCCGTGACAACGGCGGCGCCACCGGCCACTGACAGACCCCGCAGGCACGCCCGCTCCTTGTCCGGATGGCGGACGGTCCGTGTCATCCCATGGGACGAGGAGTAGGGTGCCCGCATGTCTCGCAGCATCGATCTCGCAGTGATCCCCGGTGACGGCATCGGGCAGGAAGTCGTGGCCGAAGGCCTCAAGGTCCTCTCCGCCGTCCTCCCGCAGGATGTGAAGCTGGAGACCAAGGAGTACGACTTCGGCGCCCGGCGCTACCACTCCACCGGTGAGACCCTCACCGACGACGACCTGGACCGGCTCAAGGGGCACGACGCCATTCTGCTGGGCGCCATCGGCGACCCGAGTGTTCCGTCCGGTGTGCTGGAGCGCGGGTTCCTGCTGAAGCTGCGGTTCGCCTTCGACCACCACGTCAACCTGCGCCCCTCCAAGCTGCTCCCGGGCGTTGCCACTCCGCTCGCCGGTGAGCCGCAGATCGACTTCGTCGTCGTCCGCGAGGGCACCGAGGGGCCGTACACCGGCAACGGCGGCACCATCCGCAAGGGCACCGCGCACGAGGTCGCCACCGAGGTCTCCGTGAACACGGCCTTCGGGGTCGAGCGGGTCGTGCGGGACGCCTTCGCACGTGCCCAGGCCCGGCCGCGCAAGAAGCTCACGCTCGTCCACAAGAACAACGTGCTGACCTTCGCCGGTCACCTGTGGACGAACATCTTCAACAAGGTGGCCGAGGAGTTCCCCGAGGTCACCACCGAGTACATCCACGTCGACGCGGCCACCATCTACCTGGTGACCCAGCCCGAGCGGTTCGACGTCATCGTCACCGACAACCTCTTCGGCGACATCATCACCGACCTCGCCGCGGCCGTCTCCGGCGGCATCGGCGTCGCGGCCTCCGGCAACATCAACCCGAGCGGCGAGTTCCCGTCCATGTTCGAGCCGGTGCACGGCTCGGCCCCGGACATCGCCGGCCAGGGCAAGGCCGACCCCAGCGCCACGGTCCTGTCCGTCGCCCTGCTGCTGCGCCACCTCGGCTACGACGCCGAGGCCGCCCGGATCGAGGACGCGGTCGCCGCCGACCTCGCCGAGCGCGTGGGCAAGCCCGCCCGCTCCACGTCCGAGATCGGCGACGCGCTCGCCGTACGCGTAGCCGGCTGATCCGGTGCGCTCCTGAAGAACCACTTCGAAGCCGCCGGGTCGCCTTGACGCACCCGGCGGCTTTCGCTGTGCGGCGCCGGGTGGAACCATCGACCCCTGGGCCCGCCCCACCCGGATTCCTTCGGCCGCCGTCCCCGCGCGATAATCGAACGCGGAGCCGCGATATGAGGGGAAGCTCGGACGTCCTAGCACTGGCCGGAAAAGGCCCTTGCGGGGCTTGAGGAGCGCGGCCCGTCACGACAACCGGTGAAGGACAAACCACTCATGACGACGCCCACGATCGAGCTCAAGCCCTCCGCCCACCCGCTGCCCGCCGCGGAGCGCGAGGCCATCCTCGCCAGCCCCGGGTTCGGCCGCCACTTCACCGACCACATGGTGACGATCAAGTGGACGGAGGGCCGCGGCTGGCACGACGCGCAGCTCGTTCCGTACGGCCCCATCTCCCTCGACCCCTCCTGCCACGTGCTCCACTACGGGCAGGAGATCTTCGAGGGCCTCAAGGCGTACCGCCAGCCCGACGGCTCGGTCGCGGTCTTCCGCCCCGAGGCCAACGCCCGCCGCTTCCGCAACTCCGCCCGCCGGATGGCGATGGCCGAGCTGCCCGAGGAGCTGTTCATCGCCGCCCTGGACGCGCTGCTCTCCCAGGACGCCGACTGGGTGCCGCCGCACGGCGGTGAGGAGTCGCTCTACCTGCGGCCGTTCATGTTCGCCTCGGAGACCGGCCTCGGCGTGCACCCCGCCAACGAGTACCTGTTCATGCTGATCGCCTCCCCGTCCGGCGCCTACTTCGCCGGCGGCGTCAAGCCGGTCACGATCTGGGTCTCCGAGGACCACGTCCGCGCCGTCCCGGGCGGCACCGGCGACGCCAAGACCGGCGGCAACTACGCCGCTTCCCTGCTGCCCCAGGCCGAGGCCGCCGCCAACGGCTGCGACCAGGTCGTCTACCTCGACGCGGTGACCCGCACCAAGGTCGAGGAGTCCGGCAGCATGAACGTCGCCTTCGTCTACGGCGACCGGATCGTCACCCCGGCCCTGACCGGCTCCATCCTCGAGGGCATCACCCGCGACTCCCTGCTCCAGGTCGCCCGAGACCTCGGCTACACCGCCGAGGAGGGTGTCGTCACCCTGGAGCAGTGGCGTGCGGACGCCGCCTCCGGCGCGCTCACCGAGGTCTTCGCCTGCGGTACCGCCGCCGTCGTCACCCCGATCGGCCACGTCAAGACCAAGTCGGACGCCTGGAGCCACGGCGACGGCACCCCCGGCCCGGTCACCCTCCGGCTGCGCGAGGCCCTGCTCGGCCTCCAGCGCGGCATCACGGAGGACAAGCACGGCTGGATGCACAAGCTCGGCTGATCCTGCGCACGAACACCAGGGCCGCCCCGGACATCTCGTCCGGGGCGGTCCTCGTGCGCAGAAGGCCCGGGCCGGCCGTCCGTCCTCGGCCGGCCCGGGGGTCCGGGGGGTCAGGCGTCGGCGGTCACCGTCTCGGCCGCCGCCGCCACGGGGCCGGCCGGGAGGGCGGGCACGCCCGCGCCCCGGGCCGTCAGCGCCAGGTAGACGACACCGCCGGCCAGGCCCGACAGCAGGAAGCTGCAGTCCACGCCGCCGGTGAACCGCAGCAGCGGCCCCTGGTACTCCGGCAGGGACACCGCGAGCAGGCCGACGAATGCGCCGATCGCCCAGGAGAGGGCGGCCTGGACGTTCCAGCCGGCCCGGTACCAGTAGATGCCGCCGTGCGAGCGCCGGTTGAAGACCTGCAGCGCGTCCGCGTCGTAGCGGCCGCGGCAACGGGCGAAGCCGATCAGGGTGATCACGGCCCACGGCGTGCCGAGCGCGGTCAGCAGCAGCACGAACGACGTCATCGCCGCCTGCGCGTCCCACAGGAAGTGGCCGACGAAGACGCAGGCCGTGGCGACGATCGCGACGGTGGCGGTGGCGCGGGCGCGGGAGGCGCGCGGCAGGATCGCGTCCAGGTCGAGGCCCATCGAGTACAGCATCAGACCGGCGTTGCCGACCGAGCCGGCCGAGGCGGCCAGCAGTAGCGGGATCAGGTACCAGGCGGGGGAGGCGTCGACCAGCGGGCCGGCGTAGTCGAGCGCGGCGCGGGCGCCGTAGGCGGTGAAGGTGCCGAAGAGCTGCGGGACCAGCAGGCCGAGGATCAGTCCGAGCCAGGTGGCGTGCAGGATGCGGCGCGGGGTGTGGCGGGCGGGGGAGATGTAACGGGTGTAGTCGCCGAGCAGGGTGATGAAGGCGATCGGCCCGGACAGGCCCGCGGCCACCGCCGACAGCAGCCAGGTCGGCCAGTAGCCGCCCAGCAGATAGCCGCCGGCCTGGGGGAGGGCGGCGGTGGAGAAGTGCGGGGCGTAGGCGAAGATGCCCAGCGCCAGCAGGGCCGTCATGCCGATGGCCAGCACGCGGGACATGGTCAGCAGCACCTTGTAGCCGTACACGGCGCCCGCGACGGTCGCCCCGGCCAGCAGCGCGTAGATCACGCCGTAGGAGATCCCGTCGGCCGGGAGGCCGAAGAGGCGGCCGAGCACGCTGACCGAGACGTCGCCGCCGACCCACACCGTCAGGGCCGTGTAGCCGAGGGCGAGGAGCAGACCCACGATCGAGCCGATCAGCCGGCCGCGTACGCCGAACTGCGCGCCGGAGGACGTGGACAGGTTGGTGGCGGTGCGCAGCGAGATCAGCGCCAGCGGCGCCGTCAGCGCCGTTCCGACGACCGTGCCCGCGAGGATCGAGGTGATCGAGGACCAGAAGTCGAGGCCGAAGGAGGCCGGCAGCCAGCCGAAGACGATCACGCCCAGGCAGAGGTTGGAGCCGAGGAGGATCGAGACGAGGTCACGCGGTCCGCTGGTGCGTTCCTCGTCGGGGATCGTGTCGACTCCGCGCTGTTCGATGGGCATGGTGTGGGTCTCCTTCGACGGCCACCTAAGGTTTAGAGCGACGTTCAATGTGACGTGTGCAAAGGTGGTCCGTCAATATTTCCGTTGCGTGAATCTGGTGTTTAGAGTGGTGCTCTAAAGCGAGGAAGGCAAGGAGGTGCCGCGAGGTGAGACTGACTCCCACGGAACGTGACCGGCTGCTGCTCTTCGGAGCGGCCGAGCTGGCCCGGGCCCGCCGGGCCCGCGGGCTCAGGCTGAACGTCCCGGAGGCGACCGCGCTGATCGCGGACACCGTCTGCGAGGCCGCCCGCGACGGCAGGCGGCTCGCCGAGGCCATCGAGGCGGCCCGCTCGGTGCTCGGCCCGGACGACGTCCTGCCGGGCGTCGCCGACGTCGTCACCGAGGTGATGGTCGAGGCCGTCTTCGACGACGGCTCCCGGCTCGCCGTCGTCTCCGACCCGATCGGCGGGGGGCTCGGGGAGAAGGGGCCGGGCGCGCTGCTGCCGGGCCCGATGCACTCCGACCCCGAACCGGTGGTGACGCTGGCGGTCACCAACACCGCGACCGTGCCGGTGTCGGTCACCTCCCACTTCCACTTCTTCGAGGCCAACCCCCGCCTGGACTTCGACCGCGAGCGGTCCTACGGCATGCGGCTCGCCGTGCCCGCCGGATCCTCGGTGCGCTTCGGGCCGGGCGAGACGCACGAGGTCGGCCTGGTGCCGATCGGCGGCGAGCGGATCGCGATCGGCTTCGCCGGTCTGGTCGACGGACCGCTGGACGCGCCGGGCGCGAAGGACGAGGCCCTGCGCCGGGCCGCCGCCTGCGGCTACCTCGGCGTTTCGGACACCACGGACAAGGAGGCGAAGCGATGAGCCGCCCCGGAGGTCACCCCGCCGAAGCCCGCCGGCTCACGCCGTACGAGTACGCGGCCACCCACGGCCCCCGCGCCGGTGACCGCGTCCGCCTCGGCGACAGCGGGCTGACGATCAAGATCGAGTCCGACGCGCAGAAGTACGGCGACGAGTTCCTCGCCGGCTTCGGCAAGACGGCCCGTGACGGACTGCACCTGAAGGCCGCCGCCGTCCGCGAGACCTGTGACGTCGTGATCAGCAACGTCGTCGTGATCGACGCCGTGCAGGGCATCCGCAAGGTGTCCATCGGCATCCGCGAGGGCCGTATCTGCGGCATCGGCCGGGCCGGCAACCCCGACACCCTCGACGGCGTCGACGTCGTCGTCGGCACGGGCACGTCGATCGTCTCCGGCGAGGGCCTGATCGCCACCGCCGGCGCCGTCGACACCCACGTCCATCTGCTGTCGCCGCGCATCATGGAGGCCTCGCTCGCCTCCGGCGTGACCACGATCATCGGCCAGGAGTTCGGCCCGGTCTGGGGCGTCGGCGTCAACTCGCCGTGGGCCCTGCGCCACGCCTTCAACGCCTTCGACGCCTGGCCGGTCAACATCGGCTTCCTCGGCCGCGGTTCGTCCTCGCACAGCGCCCCCCTGATCGAGGCGCTGGCCGAGGGCGGCGCGTCCGGCTTCAAGGTGCACGAGGACATGGGCGCCCACACCCGTGCCCTGGACACCGCGCTGCGGGTCGCCGAGGAGCACGACGTGCAGGTCGCCCTGCACAGCGACGGCCTCAACGAGTGCCTGTCGGTGGAGGGCACCCTGAGGGTGCTGGAAGGCCGCACCATCCACGCCTTCCACATCGAGGGCTGCGGCGGCGGGCACGTCCCCAACGTGCTGAAGATGGCGGGCGTGCCGAACGTCATCGGCTCGTCCACCAATCCCACGCTGCCCTTCGGGCGGGACGCCGTCGCCGAGCACTACGGCATGATCGTCTCCGTCCACGACCTCAAGCCCGACCTGCCCGGTGACGCCGCCATGGCCCGCGACCGCATCCGCGCCGGGACGATGGGCGCCGAGGACGTGCTGCACGACCTGGGCGCGATCGGCATCACCTCCTCCGACGCCCAGGGCATGGGCCGGGCCGGCGAGACCGTGCGTCGCACCTTCGCCATGGCCGGCAAGATGAAGGCCGAGCTGGGCGGCCCGGACACCGACCACGACAACGAGCGCGTCCTGCGCTACATGGCCAAGCTGACCATCAACCCGGCCATCGCGCACGGTCTCGCCCACGAGGTCGGCTCGCTGGAGACCGGCAAGCTCGCCGACATCGTCCTGTGGCGGCCGGAGTACTTCGGCGCCAAGCCGCAGCTCGTGCTGAAGTCCGGCTTCCCGGCCTACGGCGTGGTCGGCGACCCCAACGCGGCCACCGACACCTGTGAACCCCTGGTGCTGGGGCCGCAGTTCGGCGCCTTCGGGGCCACCGCCGCCGACATCTCCGTCGCGTTCGTCGCGCAGGCCGCCGTCGACCAGGGCAACGACACGATGCCCACCCGCCGCAGAAGGGTCGCCGTGCGCGGCACCCGCGGCATCGGCCCGGCCGACCTGCGCCTGAACTCCCGTACCGGACAGGTCGACGTGGACCAGCGCACCGGCCTGGTCACCCTCGACGGCGAGCCGCTCAGCTCGGAGCCCGCCGACTCCGTCTCCCTCAACCGCCTCTACTTCCTCTAAGGACGCCCTGGATGAGCACCCCCGTTGCCGACGGCTTCTCGATGCCCGCCGAGTGGACCCCGCACGAGCGGACCTGGATGGCGTGGCCCAGCCCCAACCCCACCTTCGACGACCCCGAGGACCTCGCCGCCTCCCGCATCGCCTGGGCGTCGGTCGCCCGCGCGATCCGCCGCTTCGAGCCGGTCACCGTGGTCTGCGGCCCCGGCCAGTCCGCCGAGGCCGCCACCCTGCTCGGCGAGGGCATCGACGTCGTCGAGCGTGAACTCGACGACGCCTGGATGCGCGACATCGGCCCCACCTTCCTCACCAACGGCCGTGGCGAACTCGCCGCCGTGGACTGGACGTTCAACGGCTGGGGCGCCCAGGACTGGGCCCGCTGGGAGCACGACTCCAAGATCGGCGCCTATGTCTCCGACCTCGCCGGCGCCAGGACGTACGCCTCGCGGCTGGTCAACGAGGGCGGCGCGATCCACGTCGACGGCGAGGGCACCGTGCTGCTCACCGAGACCGTGCAGCTCGGCCCCGAGCGCAACCCGCACTGGACCAAGGAGCAGGTCGAGGCGGAGATCCACGCCCACCTCGGCACGACCAAGGCGATCTGGCTGCCGCGCGGCCTGACCGGCGACTACCCGCCCTACGGCTTCGGCACCCTCGGCCACGTCGACATCGTCGCCGCCTTCGCCCGCCCCGGTGTCGTCGTCGCCCACCACCAGCCCGACCCCGCCCACCCGGACTTCGAGGTCAGCAAGGAGGTCATCTCCCTCCTGCGTTCCCAGACCGACGCCCGGGGCCGCGCGCTGGAGGTCGTCGAGGTGCCCGCCCCGACCGTGCTGGAGGCCGACGGCCACTGGGCCGACTACTCCTACATCAACCACTACCTGTGCAACGGCGGCGTCGTGCTGTGCGGCTTCGACGACCCGCGCGACGAGATCGCGGCCGGCATCTTCCGCAAGCTGTTCCCCGAGCGGACGGTCACCCTGGTGGACGCGCGTACGATCTTCGCGGGTGGCGGCGGCATCCACTGCATCACCCAGCAGCAGCCGAAGGTCTGATCCCCGGCACCTCTTCGAGACACAGGAGCAGCAGATGGCCGGTGCGGCCCGTGCGCGCAGAAACGCGCCGCCGCGCGAGGAGGTCCTCGCCTCCGCCATGGACATGATCGCCGAGCGCGGTCTGGAGAAGCTCACCATGGCGGGGCTGGGCCGCGAGGTCGGCATGAGCAGCGGCCATCTGCTCTACTACTTCCGCTCCAAGGACGAACTGCTGCTGCAGACCCTGGAGTGGAGCGAGGGGCGCCTCGGCGCCGAACGCGCCCGGCTGCTGGCGAACGGCGGCACCGCCCGGGACCGGCTGGCGGCCTACGTCGACCTGTACGTCCCCGACGGCCACCGCGACCCGCACTGGACGCTGTGGCTGGAGGTGTGGAACCGCTCGCAGAACGCCGACGACGAGGCCCGGGTCCGGCAGGCCGCCATCGAGGGCGCCTGGCACCGCGACCTGGTCGCCCTGATCGCCGAGGGCATCTCGCACGGCGAGTTCCGTGCCGTGGACCCCGACCGCTTCGCCTCCCGGCTGCGGGCCCTGCTGGACGGCTTCTCCATCCATGTGGCGATCGGCCTGCGCGGCACCGACCGGGCGCAGACCCTCGGCCATGTACGGGAGTTCATCGACGACGCACTCCTCGCGGACGCCTGAGCGCACCCGGAAAGCGGCCGGAGTGCCGTCGGTGTGCGCCTGCGCCGGACGCGCTGCGCTCGCATCCTGAGACGGGCGGTGAGCGAGCGGGCGGATTGTGCCAGACTGCCGCCGTGCTCTCGTTCGCCACGATTATTGGCAGCAGGCGCGCCGGTCCGCAGTGACCGCCACGTACGACCAGGTACGGGCGGCCACCGTCGTCCTCGACCCGCGCGCAGACCTCTCGCACCCGCGAGGGGTTTTTCTGTTTCCTGGCCCACCTTCAGCCGGGAGTCAGGCGTGAGGGACCATTGGGGGGACGGTGGAGCCGGTCATTCCGGTAAGACCGAAGATCCACAACAGGAGCCTTGAGACCATGACCGAGACGGCAACCAGCGAGCTCGACGACTCGTTCCACGTCTTCGACACCACCCTGCGGGACGGCGCGCAGCGCGAGGGCATCAACCTCACCGTCGCCGACAAGCTCGCGATCGCACGGCACCTGGACGACTTCGGCGTGGGCTTCATCGAGGGCGGCTGGCCCGGCGCCAACCCGCGCGACACCGAGTTCTTCGCCCGCGCACAGGCGGAGATCACCTTCCGCCACGCCCAGCTGGTCGCCTTCGGCTCCACCCGCCGCGCCGGTACGACCGCCGCCGAGGACCCCCAGGTCAAGGCGCTCGTGGAGTCCGGCGCCCCGGTCGTCACCCTGGTCGCCAAGTCCCACGACCGGCATGTGGAGCTGGCGCTGCGCACCACGCTCGACGAGAACCTGGAGATGGTCCGCGACACGGTGTCCTACCTGCGCTCGCAGGGCCGCCGGGTCTTCGTCGACTGCGAGCACTTCTTCGACGGCTACCGCGCCAACCCCGAGTACGCCAAGGCCGTCGTACGGGCCGCCTCCGAGGCCGGCGCCGACGTCGTCGTGCTGTGCGACACCAACGGCGGCATGCTGCCCGCGCAGGTCAACGCGGTCGTCTCCACCGTGATCGCCGACACCGGCGCCCGGCTCGGCATCCACGCCCAGGACGACACCGGGTGCGCCGTCGCCAACACGCTCGCCGCCGTCGACGGCGGCGCGACCCACGTGCAGTGCACCGCGAACGGCTACGGCGAGCGGGTCGGCAACGCCAACCTGTTCCCGGTGGTCGCCGCGCTGGAGCTGAAGTACGGCAAGAAGGTGCTGCCCGAGGGCCGGCTGCGGGAGATGACCCGGATCTCGCACGCCATCGCCGAGGTCGTGAACCTCACCCCCTCCACGCACCAGCCGTACGTGGGCGTGTCCGCCTTTGCGCACAAGGCCGGACTGCACGCCTCCGCGATCAAGGTCGACCCGGACCTGTACCAGCACATCGACCCCGAGCAGGTCGGCAACACCATGCGGATGCTGGTCTCCGACATGGCCGGCCGCGCCTCGATCGAGCTGAAGGGCAAGGAGCTCGGCATCGACCTCGGCGGCGACCGCGAACTGGTCGGGCGGGTCGTCGAGCGGGTCAAGGAGCGCGAGCTCAAGGGCTACACCTACGAAGCCGCCGACGCCTCCTTCGAGCTGCTGCTGCGCACCGAGGTCCAGGGCAGGCCGCTGCGCTACTTCGAGGTCGAGTCCTGGCGCGCGATCGTCGAGGACCGGCCCGACGGCACCCACGCCAACGAGGCCACGGTGAAGCTGTGGGCCAAGGGCGAGCGGATCGTCTCCACCGCGGAGGGCAACGGCCCGGTCAACGCCCTCGACCGCGCGCTGCGCGTGGGCCTGGAGAAGATCTACCCGCAGCTCGCCAAGCTCGACCTCGTCGACTACAAGGTCCGCATCCTCGAAGGGGTGCACGGCACCCAGTCCACGACCCGCGTGCTGATCTCCACCTCCGACGGTGCCGGCGAGTGGTCCACGGTGGGCGTCGCCGACAACGTCATCGCCGCGTCCTGGCAGGCGCTGGAGGACGCGTACACCTACGGGCTGCTGCGGGCGGGCGTGCACCCGGCCGAGTAGGCCACAGTGGAGGCATGACCTCTTCGGACGGTGACCTTCTGGGCCGGGCGCGCGTGGCGACCCGGCTGCCCGCCCGGGACCTGGAGCGGGCCCGGCGGTTCTACGCGGACAAGCTGGGCCTCAGCCCCGTGGACGAACGGCCCGGCGGGCTGCTGTACAGGTGCGGCGGGGTGGACTTCGTCGTGTTCCGCTCGACGGGGTCCGCGCCCGGCACGTTCACGCAGATGGCGTTCGAGGTGGACGACATCGAGGCGGTCGTCGCCGCGCTGCGACGGCGCGGGGTCGTCTTCGAGGACGTCGACGCGCCCGGGCTGCGCACCCACGACGGGATCGCCGAGGTCGAGGGGAACTACCCGAGCAAGGGGGCGCGCGGCGAGCGCGGTGCGTGGTTCCGGGACAGCGAGGGCAACCTGCTGGCCGTGGGCCAGCCGGTCCCCTAGGCCCACCGCCCGCCCCGCCTCAGGCGCCGCGCCAGATGTTCGCGTAGGCGTCGTCCTCGATCCCGCGGCGCTGCCGTACGGCCGCCAGCTCCGTCAGGGCGTTGCGGACGGCGGCGACGACGGTCACGACGGCGTCGTCCAGCTCCGTGGTGTCCTCCTCGCCCGGGGCCTCCTCGCCGATGCCGAGGGCCGCGCCGAAGGCCACCAGGACGGGTTCGCGGAAGGCCCACCGGTCGGCGGCGCGGCGCCGCTCCGGAGCGTCGGGCGCGGGGCCCGGCCGGCTCCGCGAGCGCAGCCAGCGGTGGCCGCCGCGCTCGCCCTGCGCGTCGGCGGCGTAGACGGCGGCCAGGCCGCGCCCACGCCGCCACAGCCAGTCCTCGACGGACTCGTACGGCGTGTCACGGCTCAGGGCCGCGGCCGCCTCGTCCAGCAGCCGGTCGCCCGTGGTCCGCTGCAGGCCGGGCAGGATCCGGTCGTCGTCCAGGTGGACGGCCTCGTCGGCGATCAGGTCGGCCAGCTCGGCCCCGGCCAGCGCGAGCGACAGATCGCCCTGCCCGAGCGGCCGGGCGGCGGGGACGTCCAGGGCGGTGAGCAGCAGATCGCGGGCGGTACTCATACGACCTCCAGGTCGGCGCCGTCGGCTGCCTCCATCATCCCCCCGGCGGCGGATGTCTGCCGTGGCGCTACCGCAGGCGCCACTTCTGGTTGGCGGCGCCCGTGCAGGACCAGATCTGGAGCCGGGTGCCGTTCGCCGACGCGTTGTCCGTGACGTCCAGGCACTTGTCCGCGGCCGGGTTCACCACGTCGCCGGTCGAGGCGTTGTACGACCACTGCTGGGCGCCCGTGCCGTTGCAGCCGTACAGCTGGACCTTGGCGCCGTCGGTGGTCGAACCGGACGTCACGTCCAGGCACTTGCCGAGGGCCCGGACCGTGCCGTCGGACGTCACCGTCCACTGCTGGGCCGCCGTGCCGTTGCAGTCGTAGAGCTGGACGGCGGTGCCGTCGGCGGCCGAACCCCCGGCGACGTCCAGGCACTTGTCCCCGAGGCCGACGAACGCGCCCGTGCGGTCGGAACCCCCGGACGGTGTGCCGGACCAGGTGAAGGTCGCCGACGTCTTGCCGGGCAGGGAGTAAGTGGCGTGCTGCGAGCCCCAGTTGACGGTCATCGTGCGGGAGGACGCCGAGTCGTTGTAGGCGATGAGGGCCTTCGAGCCGTCGGGGTTGCGCCAGGCCACGTTCGGCAGGGCCGAGGAGGACGTGGAGGCGATGCGCTGGGCGCCGGGGCGGACGAACTTCGTCAGATGGCCCATGTCGTAGTACTCGACCGTGTAGTCCACCTGGCCGCTGCGCGCGTCGCCGTTGTGGACCGTGACCAGACCGGTGCAGGTGCCGCATCCGCCGTTGTGCGGCCCCATGTTCTGGTCCACGGCCAGGGACCACTTCGTCACCGACTTCGCCCAGTTGCGGGTGTAGTCGATGATGTTGAGCAGGTCCTCGCGCTGCTGGTTCGCGATCCAGGTGCCGCCCGAGTGCTCGGTGCCGAAGGCGTCCAGCTGCGGGTACCGGTTGTGCACGGCTGTCTGCTTCGCGATGTCGCCGCCGTAACCGTGCCAGGCGATCCCACCGAAGTTCGGGTGCGTGCGGACCGCCGCGTCGTCGACCGTCTGGGCCGCGTAGGTGTCGTAGGTGTCCCAGTTCCAGTCGTGGGCCAGGACCTTCGTCGGCAGGCCGGCCGACTGGAGTCGCGGCAGCAGTTCGTTCTTGGTGAAGTACGCCAGCCCGCTCGCGTTCCAGCTCATCGACGGGTAGCCCGAGCAGCAGGTCGGCTCGTTCTGCGCCGTCACATAGGAGACCGGTACGCCCTGGTCGCGGTAGGCCTGGAGGTACTTCACGAAGTAGGAGGCGTAGGCGCCGTAGTCCTCCGCCTTCAGCCAGCCGCCGTTGAGCTGTCCGCTGTCCTTCATCCAGGCCGGGGCCGTCCAGGGCGAGGCCATCACCGTGAGCGACGGGTTGAGCTGGAGGGCCTGTCTGGTCAGCGGGACGACGTCGGCGAGATCGTGCGCGATCGAGAAGCGGGTGAGGGACGGGTCCGTCTGGCCGGCCGGGACGTCGTCGTAGGTGTAGCCGTAGCGCGCCAGGTCCGAGGCGCCCATCGGGTTGCGCAGGAAGGACAGGCCGATGCCGTCGGTGGGGGAGAACAGCTTGCGCAGGGTGGTGTCCCGGGTGGCCGGGGAGAGTGCGCCGCTGCTGTTCATCAGCCACGCCGCGGTGTCGGTGAAGGACGCGCCGCCGCCGGTGAAGGTCTGGTAGCGGGTGTTCTCGTCGACGGTGATGTTCTCGCCGCTGCCGCCGGTGCCGGCCTGGAAGGCGAACGGCGTCTGCGGTTCCAGGCCGCGTACGACGTGCCGGCCGCCGGAGTCGTCGGTGGTGGTCAGCCAGGCCGTCACCGGCTCGCCGGCCGCCCGCGCGGGCACGGTGGCCGCCGTGACGCCGGCCGCGGTGAGCAGTCCGGCGAGCAGCAGGCGCAAAGCCGTGGGGGCACTCCTCATGTGCGCCGCCCTTCTGAAGTGGTGGGGGATGGGGGCGTGCGAGCCGTGAGTAAATGACGGCGGACAGCGGGCGTCAAGGGGTTGTGCGTTCAGCTTTCGAAGCTTCAACGCCACGGAACGCGCCATGAGGTGGCTGCGTATCAGTTGTGGTGTGAAGTCTTGACGGCGCGGCGCCGGACCCGTTAACTCACGCCCTGAACTAAGCCTTGAGAGGTACCTCCAGAGCCGAGGGAAGGTCCATGCGAAGAACCGCCCTGCTCGCCTCCACCGCCGTCCTGGCGGCCCTGCTCCCCTGGGCGTCGGCCCGGGCCGCCGAGGCACCCGAGCCCGCCCCGGTCCCGATCGACCGCTTCGAGGGAGAGGTGCCCTTCGCCCAGCAGCCCGCCGAGTCCATCTTCACCTGGGGCGGCGACGCCGACGACCCGCCCGCCCTGAGCCTCGCCGAGCGCTCCGACGCCCCCGAGGGACACAAGGTCCTCACCGGCGGCTACGACATCAGCGGCTACGGCGGTTTCACCCACGACTTCGCCGCGAACGAACCGCCGCACGACTGGTCCGCCCACCGGGGCATCCGGCTGTGGTGGGAGGGACACGGCACCGGGAGGAAGACGTCCTTCGAGATCAAGGACGGCGGGGCGAACGGTGAGGCCTCCGAGCTGTGGACCACGTCCTTCACCGACGACTTCACCGGCTGGAAGCGCATCGAGCTGCCCTTCACCGACTTCACCTACCGCACCGACTACCAGCCCGTCGGCGGCATCGACCACGTCCTCGGCCTCACACAGATGTGGGGCTACGCCGTCACCCTGCCCACCGGCGTGCGCGGCACCTTCGCCCTGGACGGCGTGGAGCTGTACGGCGCGATCGACCAGTCCCTGCGCGCCTTTGTCACCACGGACGCCGCCGTCCACCCGGTACGGGAGGGCGGCACCGCGACCGTGAAGCTCACCGTCGCCACGACCGGCGAGCAGCCCCTCACCGACCCCGTGACGGTCACGTACGCGACCCGGGGCGGCACCGCCACCGCCGGTCAGGACTACACCCCGGTCTCCGGCACCCTCACCTTCCCGCCCGGCACCGCCTCGGGCACCACGCGGACCATCGAGGTGCCGACGGCCGAGGACCGGGACGCCGAACCCGCCGAGACCGTCCCGCTCACCCTCGCGGTCACCGGTGCCAAGGCCCCCGCCGAGACCCCGCAGATCGTGATCGACGCCCACGGACTGCCGTATCTCGACGCGAAGCTCCCCATCCGCAAGCGCGTCGCCGACCTGCTGTCCCGGATGTCCCTGGCGGAGAAGGCCGGCCAGATGACCCAGGCCGAGCGGGGCGCGATGAGCGCTCCGGGCGACATCGCCGGCTACGGTCTCGGCTCGCTGCTCTCCGGCGGCGGCTCCACCCCGACCCCCAACACGCCGGCGGCCTGGGCGCGGATGATCGACGGCTTCCAGCTGCGGGCTCAGGCCACCCGCTTCCAGATCCCGCTGATCTACGGCGTCGACGCCGTCCACGGCCACAACAACCTGACCGGCGCCACGATCACGCCGCACAACATCGGGATCGGCGCCACCCGTGACCCCGCGCTCGCCCGGCGGACGGGCGCGGTGACCGCCGCCGAGGTCCGCGCCACCGGCGTCCCCTGGGACTTCGCGCCCTGTCTGTGCGTCAGCCGCGACGAACGCTGGGGCCGCTCCTACGAGTCCTTCGGCGAGGACCCGGCGCTCGTGCAGTCCATGGAGACCGTCATCCAGGGTCTGCAGGGCCGCGCCGACGGCCGCGACCTGAGTCGCGGCGACAAGGTGCTCGCCACCGCCAAACACTTCGTCGGCGACGGCGGCACCGCCTACGGCTCCTCGACCACCGGCACGTACACGACCGACCAGGGCGTCACCACCGTCACCCGGCAGCAGCTGGAGGACATCCATCTCGCGCCGTTCGAGACGGCCGTCCGGCGGGGCGTCGGCACGGTCATGCCGTCGTACTCCTCCCTCGACATCACCGGCGACGGCAAGGGCGCGGTGAAGATGCACGCCCGCGGCGACATGATCAACGGGGTGCTCAAGGGCCGCATGGGCTTCGACGGCTTCGTCATCAGCGACTGGAACGCCTTCGACCAGCTCCCCGGCGACTACGCGGCACGAGTGCGCACCTCGGTGAACGCCGGTGTCGACATGATGATGGTGCCGTACGGCTACAAGGACTTCACCGGCGCACTCGCCGCGGAGGTGACGGCGGGCCGGATCAGTGAGCGGCGGATCGACGACGCTGTCTCCCGCATCCTGACCGAGAAGTTCCGGCTCGGGCTCTTCGAGCACCCCTACGCGGACACCAGCGGGGCGTCCGGCATCGGCTCGGACGCGCACCGGGCGGTGGCCCGCGAGGCGGCCGCGAAGTCACAGGTGCTGCTGAAGAACGACGGCGGACTGCTGCCCCTCAGACCCACGCAGAAGGTCTACGTCGCGGGCTCGAACGCCGACGACCTCGGCAACCAGAGCGGTGGCTGGACCATCACCTGGCAGGGCTCCTCCGGGAACATCACCTCCGGCACCACCATCCTCGAGGGCATGCGGAACACCGGCGCACAGATCACCTGGTCCAAGGACGCCTCCGCCCCGACGGCCGGCCACGACGTGGGTGTGGTCGTCCTCGGCGAGACCCCCTACGCCGAGGGCGTCGGCGACGTCGGCAACGGACACGACCTCCAGTTGAGCGCCGCCGACCGGGCGGCCGTGGACCGGGTGTGCGCGGCGATGAAGTGCGCGGTGCTGATCGTCTCCGGCCGTCCGCAGCTGATCGGCGACCGGCTCGGCGAGATCGACGCCCTGGTCGCCTCCTGGCTGCCGGGCACCGAGGGCGACGGCGTGGCCGATGTGCTCTACGGCAGGCGGCCGTTCACCGGGCAGCTGCCGGTCACCTGGCCGCGCTCGCAGGCACAGCTGCCGATCAACGTCGGCGACAGCTCCTACGACCCGCAGTATCCCTACGGCTGGGGGCTGACGACGCTGACCAGGACCCCGCCGGGCGGCGCGGGCACGCTCAGGGCCCTCGGGCTCGCCGCCCGGGCGGCCGAACGGGCGGGCACGGACTCCGCCGGCCGTGCGCTGGTCGCCAGGGCCCGGCTGATCGTCCAGGAGAGGGCGGGGCAGCACCTCACCCCGGCCGTCTCCCGCCCGTTCGCCGAGGCGGACCACCTGCTGCTCACCGGGCGCTACGCACAGGCGGTGGAGAAACTGGCGGAGGCCTACCGGGCCGCCTGATTCCGCTCGGCGCGCAGGAACGTTCCGGGTCGCTTCGGGTACGTTCGACCTATGAAGGCCGTCGTACGGACCCGAAGCCTCCCGGCCCTGCTGGCGGCCGCCCTGCTCGCCGCGTGCGCGGTGCTGTGGGCGCCGGCCCCGCAGGCCGTCGCCGACTCCGATCTGTCCACCATCGGGCGGGCGTTGCGCGAGAACCCCGTCTACGTGGACCCGGCCGCGTCCGCGCAGTTGTCGGCCGCGGACGCCGGCACCCTGGCGAAACGGATCAAGGCAGCCGACAAGCCGCTCTTCGTGGTCGTGCTCCCCGCCGGCTATCCGACCAAGAGCCTGTTCACCGACCTGCGGACCGCCACCGGCATCACCGGGCTGTACGCCGTCCGGCTCGGCGACCGCTTCGACGCCCGGGCGGACTCCAAGGTGCTGCCCCGCTCGGCCGTGCAGAACCTCGTGACCAGCGTGCGGGGCGACCGTGACGCCCGTACGCAGCTGACCGACTTCAGCGACCGGGCCGTGGCCAACATGGGCGGTTCGGCGCCGTCGGGCTGGGGGTCCTCCGGGAACGGCGGCGGGGTGTCGGCCACCGCGCTGGTCGCCACGGCCGCCGTGGTCGTCGCCGGCGGCGCGGGCGCCTTCGCCCTGGTGCGGCGCGGCCGGCGCCGGCGCGAGGAGGAACAGCGGGCCGCGCTGGAGCAGCTGCGGGTGGTCGTCGACGAGGACATCACCGCGTTCGGCGAGGAACTGGACCGACTGGAGTTCCACCCGGCCGAACCGGGCGCCGACGACGCGATGCGCGCGGACTACGAGCGGGCCCTGGACGCCTACGAACAGGCGAAGTCGCTGATGGCCGCGGCCCGGCGGCCCGAGGACGTGCGCGCTGTCACCCAGGCGCTGGAGGAAGGCCGGTTCTCCCTGGCACAGCTCGCCGCCCGCCGCGAGGGCCGGCCGCTGCCGCAGCGCCGGCCGCCGTGCTTCTTCGACCCGCGCCACGGCCCCTCGGTCGCCGACGCCGTGTGGACCCCGCCCGGCGGCGCCGCGCGCGAGGTCCCGGTGTGCGCGGCCGACCAGGCGCGGCTCGCGGACGGCCGCGAGCCCATGGTCCGCGAGGTCGACACCGACTACGGCCGTCGCCCCTACTGGGACGCGGGCCCGGCCTACGGCCCCTGGGCGGGCGGCTACTTCGGCGGCGGCCTGCTGCCCGGGCTCCTCGTCGGCACGCTGCTCGGCGGCATGATGGCCACCCCGTCGTACGCCGCGGACTACGGCACCGGGTACGGCGACTTCGGCTCCGGCGGTTACGACGGCGGAGACGTCTCGGGCGCCGACTTCGACTCCGGTGACTTCGGTGACTTCGGCGGCGGGGGCGGGGACTTCGGCGGCGGCGGAGACTTCGGCGGCGGAGGGGACTTCGGCGGCGGCGGGGACTTCTGAGCCGTCGGCCCCCACAACGCGGCACGGGCCCCCGGTTTTCCGCCGGGAGGCGGAAGCCGGGTGGCCCGTGCTGTGCCGGTGTTCGGGTCAGGCGTTGCGGATCGCGGAGATGTCGAAGACGAGCTTGATCTTGTCGGAGACCAGGACGCCACCGGTCTCCAGTGCCGCGTTCCAGGTCAGGCCCCACTCCGAGCGCAGGATCTCGGCCTTGCCCTCGAAGCCGACGCGCTCGTTGCCGAACGGGTCCTTCGCGGCGCCGTGGAACTCCAGGTCGATGGTGAGCGGCTTGGTGACACCGAGGATCGACAGGTCGCCGGTGATGCGGTAGTCGTCGCCGCCCAGGGCCTCCGCCTTGGTGGACCGGAAGGTCATCGTCGGGAACTCGTCGGTCTTGAAGAAGTCCGAGGACTTCAGGTGACCGTCACGGTCGGCGTTGCCGGTGTCGATGCTGTCCATCTTGATGTCGAGGGAGGCCGTCGAGCGGGACGGGTCGGTGCCGTCCAGCTGGAGCGAGCCGGAGAAGTCGAGGAAGGAACCCTTGACGTTGGTGACCATGGCGTGCCGGGCGACGAAGCCGATCGTGGTGTGGCTGGGGTCGATCGTGTACTCGCCGGTCAGCGCCGCGAGGTCCGGGCTGACGGGGGCGGTGGCGCCGGCGGGGGCGGCGGCGGTGGTCTCGGGGGTGTTCTTGCGGCCGAAGATGCCCATGGTGTGCTCCTTGGGGACAGAATGTTGAATGTTCAACGATGCCAACGACTTCGACGGTAGACCTATTCCGTTCAAAGTTCAACAGTCTCGTCGGGGGTAGTCTCTCCGTGTCGCGATCCGGGTCCCGGATTCACTCCAGGGATGGCATGTGAGCCCCCCGATGTGAGGCGTCTTACGCCCGGTCCGTTTGTACGACCCCCACAACCCCGACGCCCTCTGAGCAGTCGGAACGCCTGCATGCCCGTCGGGTTCTGTTCAGGGGTACCAGGAAAACGGGTCGGAGACTGTACGGAGTCGACGGCTCGCTTTCCTTGGCGGTCTTCGTAAGGTCGCTACATGACCGTTTTGGAAGAGACGACGGGTGAGCCCACCGGCGAGCCGACGGACGCGCGCGGGCGGGTCGCCGAACTGCACGAGATTCGTGCCCAGGCGCTGGCCGGTCCGAGCGAGAAGGCGACCGCGGCGCAGCATGCGAAGGGCAAGCTGACGGCTCGGGAGCGGATCGAGCTGCTCCTGGATCCGGGGTCCTTCCGGGAGGTCGAGCAGCTGCGCCGGCATCGGGCGTCGGGTTTCGGTCTGGAGGCGAAGAAGCCGTACACCGATGGTGTGATCACCGGGTGGGGGACGGTGGAGGGCCGGACGGTCTTCGTCTACGCCCATGACTTCCGGATCTTCGGTGGTGCGCTGGGTGAGGCGCATGCGACGAAGATCCACAAGATCATGGACATGGCCATCGCGGCGGGTGCGCCGCTGGTGTCGCTGAACGACGGCGCCGGCGCCCGGATCCAGGAGGGTGTCTCCGCGCTCGCCGGGTACGGCGGGATCTTCCAGCGCAACACCCGGGCGTCGGGGGTGATCCCGCAGATCTCGGTGATGCTGGGTCCGTGTGCGGGCGGCGCGGCCTACAGTCCGGCGCTGACGGACTTCGTGTTCATGGTGCGTGAGACCTCGCAGATGTTCATCACCGGCCCGGACGTGGTCAAGGCCGTCACCGGTGAGGAGATCACCCAGAACGGGCTGGGTGGGGCGGATGTGCACGCGGAGACCTCGGGTGTGTGTCACTTCGCCTACGACGACGAGGAGACGTGCATCGCGGAGGTGCGCTACCTGCTGTCGCTGCT